>CAMARR010000023.1 GCA_945860915.1 Candidatus Kuenenia stuttgartensis | reverse complement strand
GGGGCACTCCCATCCGGCGTGGACCGTGTTGAAGCCCGACGCCGCCTCGTTGCGGGTTGCGCTGCGACCATCGAAGAGGCCGAGCGCTGCGGCATCGACGCCGCGTTTGAACCGGAGCCGGGCATGGCAATCGAAACCGTGGCCGAATGGCGCGCGCTTGATAAGGAGCTGGGTAGCCCAAAGCGCTTCGGGCTATGTCTCGACATCGGACATGTCTTGGCGACAGGCGAGGGCGATCCAGCGACCGTAATCCGCGACAACGCGTCGCGCATCTTCACGGCCGCGATCGAAGACACGCACCGCGGCCGTCATGAGCATCTGCCATTCGGCGAAGGCCACCTAGATGTGCCTGCGGTCCTCGATGCCCTTGAGGCCGTGTCTTACAACCGGATCCTCTCCGTCGAACTCTCGCGACATGCCTACGATGCCGTGAATGTCGCAACTCGCGCGCGCGATGTTCTCATTGGCCTAGGTGCGCCGTTTCGGGTGCGACAGGAATGACTCCACTCCTCGCGACGGGAATCGCAGTGTTCGCGGCAGCGATCGCTGCGGCCTACATGCTCATCGAGCCCATCATTCGGGCTTCGGTCCGCACGGGATACGTCGACATCCCCGAAGGGCGCAAGGACCACCCGCGGGCCACGCCCTACGGAGGCGGCTTCGTCGTCCTTTCCGCTGTGGCGCTGCCGGCGCTTCTCGGTCTCGGACTTGCCCTCTTGCCGTCGACACCAGAATGGGTCCCGGCGGAAGTCAGTATTCACTTTCATGGCATCCGCGATCGCGCTCCGCAGGTCTTTGCGCTCTTAGGGGGCGCGATTTTGCTCACGGTGCTCGGGTATGTCGACGATCGGAAGAAGCTCCCGGTATGGCCGCGCCTTGCGGCGCAAGTGATCGCGGCATCACTCTTGGTCCTCGCCGACCTCAAGGCAACCGCGTGGATCCCCTCGCCCATCGTCGCCGCGATTGTGACGGTGTTCTTCGTCGTTCTCGTGACCAATGCTCATAACTTCATCGACAATGCCAACGGCGCCTTGGGCGGTGTTGCGGCGATCGAAGCTTCAGGAATCTTGGTGCTCGCGATCGGCCATGGCCAGTGGTTCGTTGCGGCTGTCGCCCTGTGTCTTTTAGGCGGTTTGCTTGTGTTTCTGCCCGCTAACTTCCCCAAGCCCCGGTTATTCATGGGTGATGCCGGAGCATTCCTAGTCGGATTCCTCCTCGCCGGACTCACCATCATGCTGCGCTACGACGATGGTCGTGCGCCGTGGCGAGCGTTGGCGCTACCCGCTCTTCTCCTCCTCGTGCCGGTGATTGACGGCGCGTTGGTAACGCTCGCGCGGCTCTCGCGTGGTGTCTCGCCCTTCACCGCAGGGCACGACCACCTTCTGCATCGCATCGCGGTGGGAGTTGGCTCGCGCGAAAAGGCCACGATGGGCCTCTGGACCATCGCGTGGATCGGTGTCTTGGTGGCGAACGCTTGTTCGGGCGCGCCACGCTCGGGCGCCGATGTGGCGTTCCTGCCTGTCCTCGCGGTGATCGTCTGGATGCGCCGCCGCCGAGGAAGCGTCGCGTGACACCCAACGAAGTTGCTCTCTCCGAGCCGCGGATTCCGACGCGCAGCACCAGTTCAGCCCACGGGAGCGTCGCGTGAGCGAGGCGGCGACGCCGGCGATCGCGTGGTTGCCGAAGGTAGCCACGGGAACTCTCGCAGCCGGTGTTGCTTTGCGGGCGTTTCTCGTGGGCGGCGACGCCACCATGGCTGAGGGGCTTGCGTCGGGATTGATGCTCTTAGGCGGCGGGCTTGTCCTTGCTGACCGCGCTCACAAGTGGAAGCTCCCCGCGCGCGGAGTTGCTTATGTGATTCCCCTGGTCTTTGCGGCGCACCTCGGGACCAATTCGCTTGGCGCCTGGGCTCGGGCGGCGCACCTTCTTGCAATGTCCGTCGCAGCGTTTGCGCTGCGCGATCTTGTTGTGTCGAGCGGGGCCATGTCGCTCCTGCGGCGGACATTGGTGACGGGTGGCACGATGCTCGGCGTCTTCGGCATCGCACAAACGCTTTACTTGCGTCCCGCGATAGCGGAAGAAGTCCTCGGCACAGGACATCCGCTTGAGTCGAGCGCCATGGCAGAGGCGTTTCTCACTGCATGGCGGGCCTCCACCGTCTTCACGTCGGCGAACGTCTTTGCATCATTTCTGCTCATCACGCTTTTGCCATGCCTACTCGCGGCGCTTCTCGGACGCCATTCGCGAGCGGCGCTTGCGGGGTTTGGCATCATCGGCCTGGGCGCCCTCGCCTCCGCTGGTTCCGCCGGATCGCTCGCGGCCATTCTGCTTGGCACCTCCTGGGCCTTTGCCCTGACAGAAGGCAACACGCCACGACGGCGGCTGCTAGTGGTCACCGCAAGTGCGCTATCAATCGGCGCCCTCGCGGTGGTGGGTTTGGCATTCAGCGGCGGCGACCTACCAGCCAAGTTAGCGACGTTGCACGAGCGCCTTGGTTATTGGAGCACCGCATGGCGAGCCCTCCGACTCGACGATCTCTCGCACGGCGTTGCCTGGCTCACTGGTGGCGGGCCGAACTCCGTCGGGCCGCAGATGATTGCCGCGAGCGCGACCAACGTTCCTTTCAGCCGCGACCCTCACCAATCAACTCTTTCCATAGCGCTCGAATGGGGCATTCCCTTCCTGGCGCTGCTCCTATGGGTGCTGTGGCGGCGCCTCGCCGCGGCTCGGGCCTCGTGCGCGTCTGCCTCGGGGCTCGTGAGCGCGCTGACCATCGATCCCACCCGGTCTCCCAAGCCCCTTAACGCGATGGCCTGGGGCGTAGGCCTCGCGTTAGGGACTTTCCTCGCCGTGCTGATGCAGCCACTGATTTCGTTCTTCCCGCCGAAACTCGCAGCACCCGTTCTTGTGGACGCCATGATCTTCACGGCGCTTGGAATCGCGACGTGGCGAGCCGTCGCTCACCTTTCCGTGATGACCCCCGCATTTGATCGCGCGTTGTTTGCGGGCACCGCCGCACTGGTCTTGCATGCTCAACTGGACATACATCCCATCATCCCAGCGATCTTGATGGCATCCATCGTCGCCTTCGTCGCACTCCCGGGACACGGGTATTGCCCCACCACGCGCGCATTTGGCATCGGCAGGCTCTTCGCCACCTTGCT
>CAMARR010000022.1 GCA_945860915.1 Candidatus Kuenenia stuttgartensis | reverse complement strand
GACAATCCCGAAGACGCCAACGTCACCGACGCGAAAGGCCTCCCCATGGTCCCCTTCCGCCTCAAGATCCGCACCTAACCTCCGTCGAGGAGGTCGATGCGGAAGACGAGGGTCGCGTTAGGGCCGATCTTCGGACCCGAGCCGCGCGCACCGTAGGCAAGATTCGGCGGGATCACCAAGAGAATCGATGCACCAGGGTGCATCATCATGAGGGCTTCATTCCAACCCGCGATGACTTGGCCTAGCTTGAATTCAGTCGGTTCACCGCGTCCCCATGAGGAGTCGAAAAGGGTGCCGTCTTGGAGCCAGCCTGCGTAATGCACGCTGACGCTTGCACCCATCTTGGGACTAGGCTTCTTAGGGTCGCCTTCGGCCAGAACTTGGTACTGCAAGCCCGAGGCCGTCTTGGACATCGTCACGACATTGGGTGCGGGGAAAGCCGGAACGGGCATCGGCGCGACGACGCGCACGACTTCAAGCTGCCAAACGGTCGTTGAGTTGGGCGGGAGGTCTGACCCCTTGTCGGCGGCACCAAACACCATCGCCGGTGGCGCCTCAAAGCGCACGCATTGGCCGACCTTCATCAACTTTGACGCTTCCTTCAAGAACGGGAGTGGCATGTCTTTCGGTGTACCACGCAGCTCTTTACCTGGATCGCAGGTCTGAAGCAGCTTCGCGCCTGTATTCCAAAAGGTGTAGCGCACGACGACGACGTCGGAATCCTTGATCGTGGCGCCATCGGAGTCCTTCACGACTTCGTAAACAATTCCGGATTCGGTCTTTTGCTGTTTCGCAGGGTCGCCCTTGCGGAAGCGAGGACCTTCCGTGATCTCCAACAACTCGACTTCGAACGTCAGCGTCGCATTCGGCGGAATCGGTCCGGTGCCGTTTTCGCCGTATCCGAGCTTCGGCGGAATGATGAACTTGTACTTCGCGCCGATAGTCATGTAAGTCAGGCCCTCGTTCCAACCCTCGATCACTTGCCCAAGTCGGAACGTCGTCGGCTCTTCGCGCTTGTAAGACGAATCGAATTCAGTCCCGTCGGCCAACATGCCGCGATAGTGGACCTTGACTGAGTCGCCCATCTTCGGCGATATGGCGCCCGTTCCTGACTTCATGATGGTGTACTTCAAACCGGACGGCGTGGTGATTTCTTGTGGCATGTTGGGCTCAACTGCAGGGCGCGAGTCTTGCGCCATCACGAAGGAGGCGAGGATCATCGCAAGAAAGGCGAATGACTTCATTCGAAGGGCTCCAGTATGAGATCGCTCTTCCCTCGCTCCAGCGGGGGTTGGACGAAAAACGGTAACCGCTTTAGCGCGAATCGACGATCCTAGACCACATTTCGAGCGTCCAATCGGCGGCGGCCTTATTCGAGAACCTGATAGTCCCAAGAGACCTCGCACGCGATCCCATGGCTTCGGCCACAGAGGGATTGCGCAAAAGGTCCTCGATGGCAGTTGCAAGATCCGCACCGGTGTCCGCGATGCGCGCATGAAGCCCATCCACCACGCCCGTACCCCGAGCGCCAAGCGACGTCGTGACGAGGGGGCGCCCCATCGCTAGCGTTTCGAGATTCTTGATTCGAATTCCATGCCCGAGCCGTAGTGGAGCCACCACCACCGCCGACGATGCGATGAGGCGATGGATGTCCTTCACATATCCGAGGTACTCGACCCCTGTGCGATCCATCTCGGCGCGAAGATTCAGAGGGACTTCGCCTGTTGCAATGCGAAGGCGTGCCTCTCCGAGCTTGGCGCGAACGCGCGGCCAAATGTCGCGGGCGAGCCAATCAATCGCGTCCATGTTCGGGACGTGGCTCGCAGAGCCGAAGAACAGCACGGTCATGGGCGAAACAACTTCGGCGAGCTTTGGGACTTCAACCCCGACGGGACGCACGGACACGTCGCGGTCGAGAACGCGACCAAGTGACGCTGCATCCTCTGGAGTCAGTGCCACAAGGTGTTTCCACCCGACGTAACGCCGCTTCACCCATGCAAGGGTATGAGGCTCGTCGAGGACGGATCGCCCCGTCGCCGTGCCTGCCTCGTGGTCGACAAGGATCGTGGGCACGTCGTGCGGCAGAAGATCGACGACCTCTGCTAAGCCGCCGATCTCCGCTTGGATGATGTCATAGGGACCATCGCGCAGCGCATCGGCCACGGCACGGCGGAAGCTCTCACGCACCATCTTCGCGGCAAAACGCGGAATGCCGTGCACCTTTTCTAGCCACGCCGTGCGCGCCATCTCGGCAACGCGCGCGGGCGGAGAAAGCGCCCCCACGTCCACGCGGGGGGCGACGTGGAGCGCCGCCACGGTGAGTCGCGTGGCCGCGACGTCGGCGGGCGTGCCGTCGCCACACACAAGGGTGATTTCAGGTCGGCGCGACGCGGGTTCGGCGCACGCCAACGCCCGAATGAGGCCTTCGACTACACGTCCCGAGCCATGGCTGACACCCGGATGAGGCAAGTAGGGATAAAGAAGTAGCGCGCGCATGGAGGCCTTAGTGTACCGGGCTCGCTACACTTCCCCGCCGTGAGTCTTCTTGTCGTAACCCCCTACGTTCCTTGGCCCGCCGATCATGGAGGTCGGCAGCGCACGCTGCAGCTGCTTTCGGGGCTTGTCGAAGCGGGTCACGATGTCACAGCCGCCTGCATCACGCGGACCAGCGAGGATCGGCGTGCGCTCGCCGATCTCGCTCTACAGCTCGCGGTCAAGCCGGTGGCGCTTCCGCTTCCACCCGTCCGCCCGTGGTCCAACACCGATCGTCTCAGGAAATGGGGACGACTTCTCGCGGGGCAGTCGTCGCTCCTTGCGCGTTGGATCGGCCCCGACGCCATCGCGGCTCTTGCGGCCACCATGACGCCGACCACCACCACCATCGCGGATTTCATCTGGACTGCGCCGCTGATCCACGCGTGCGGGCGCACGGTAGACGTGCTGTCCACGCACAATATCGAGAGCGACGTCATCGCAGCCGTGGCGCGACAGGCATCCGGAACCGGCGCGTTTGGTGCCCGTCGCGAGTCTTCGATGTTGGCTGCGTTCGAGCATCGGGTGCTTCGCGAAGCACGCGCCGCCATCGCGTGTAGCCACGCCGACGCAGAATCCATCAGGCGCACGTGCCCAACGACTCCGGTAACACTCGTCCAAAACGGCATCGACCTCGCCCGCCTTCAGCAGCTGCCGCCATCAACATCGACATCCGCGCTTCTTTTCGTTGGCTCCTTTGACTACCCACCGAATGCTCGCGCGGCGCATCACCTAGTAAAGGACTGGTTGCCGCGTCTCCATGCTCGGCTGCCCGACCTCACCGTGACCTTGGCAGGCCGCGATCCAGAAGGCGCACTTGT
>CAMARR010000021.1 GCA_945860915.1 Candidatus Kuenenia stuttgartensis | reverse complement strand
AGGTGTCCTAGCTGCGGAAGGTCCGCTCAACGAATTGCGCCTTCGCACCACAGGGCGTTCCGACGCAACACTAGAAGATGTCTTCTTTGCGGCAACGGGCGGGAATCTCACGGGAGACCAACCACCGCCCTCGCCTGCGCAGGTCGGCTCATTGCCGTCCGCAGGCCCTGGGAGTCCATGAGCCTCTCGCAACCTATTTCGGTAGGCCGCGCCCTGCGGTTGATTATCGGCGTGGGCTTCCGACGCTGGCAAAGCCAACTCCGGATGCGCCTCCGATTCGGCAAGAAGAAGAAGCCAACACCGGTTGGTCCACGCACGGGCACAGCACGCCGATCAGCGGGAGGCTCTCTCCTCCTTGCGTTCCTGTCGCTGGCGTTTCTCTGGCAGGGCTGGACGATGTCTGTACCCATCGTGCGAAAGGCGATACTTTCCGGGAGCGACGGCCACGAGTACAGCCGTTTCATCCAAAGGAAAGCGACCCATTTCGCAGAGAACTGGGACACTCTCACCGACGCCGAGAAGGAAGAAGCAGTCCATTCTCTTGCCACCGAGGTACGGATCCAATCCCTCGAACGCGCTGGCAAAGACCCCTCCCGAGAGTCGGAAGGCGAGACACATTGGCTGCGAGAGTCTCGCGAGCTCATCGACCTTGTTCGTCAGAGCGGCGAGGATGCCATCATCACGGCGAGTCCGATCTCCGTTGCGGGATTGGGGCGGCTCGTGCCAGCGGACGCCCACGGCTCCATTGTCGGCTTGAGACTGCGCTTCGCGCTTTTTCTCGCGTTCATGTTCATCGTGTCGATGAGCATTGGACATGCGACCGTTGACCTCGCAAAGCCAGAATGGGATCTGGAGTGGCTCTGGACGACACCCGCGCCGTCTGCGGCAATCCTCTGGTCGCGCTTCCTTGAGTACGCGCTCCTCAATCCGCTCGCCTGGATCACGGGCGGCATGCTGAGTTTTACGATTCTGCAACTTCGCCTCGGCGTCCTCGGATCGGCCGGCATCGCGATCGTCACGGCGATCTATCTTTCTGTGATCGCCGCGTCCGTGCGGATGGTGGTTGAATTCAGCCTTCGTGGTCGACTTCGCGTCGCGAAGAACATCCAAGCGCTTGCTTCCATTCTCGGCGTCGCAGGCTTCTTTTGCCTTATCCTCGCAGGAAACACGGACGCGATTCCATCGTGGTTTGATCAAGCTGCGGCCTGGCTTGCGCCGCTAGGGCATGTTGTTGCGATTCCGATCTGGGTGCTGAATGGCCCCGGCGCGGGAATCGCCGGTCTAGGCGCCGCGTTGCTCGTCGCGGTCGCCGCTGCGTTCGGGACGGTAGCGTTTGCGTCGCGCCAAACTTTGGGCGGGTTGGTCAACAGGTCGTCCGTGCACGAAGGACGTCGCGGCGCTCCCACTCCCTCAACGCGAGGCGATTTTCTGCGCGGCTTGGTGGGCAAGGACATTCGACTGGTTCTCCGTGACCGCAATGTCCTCGTTCAGATCATCCTCGTACCGGCCCTCGTATTTGGCATGCAGCTCGTGGTGAATAAGGGCATGGTGAACTCCATCCTGAATAGCCCGCGGGCGGCGGCGGCAGCGGCCTACGGAATCGGCGCCTACATGTTGATGTTCTGCGCGACAGGGGTGCTTTCGGGCGAGGCGGGAGCGCTTTGGATCTTGTATGCGTCGCCACATCGCATTGACTCGCTCCTTCGCAAGAAGACGGCGCTCTGGGCTACGTTAGGAACGGCGTACGCTTTAGTCGTTGGGCTGAGCCTCGCAGTCACGTCGTCTCCTGAGAATCGGGGCGAGTTGCTGATTCGGCTTGGATCGGTTGCGATTGGCGTCGCCATGTGTGGCTACGTCGCGGCAGCGGTTGGGTCTCTCGGAGCCGACCCAGCTAATCCAGAGCCTACGCGCCGTGTGACACCGTGGGCGATGTATGCCTACATGCTTCTTTCGGGCATGTTGGGGTCTGCGGTGTTTGCGCCGAATTGGTGGTCCGCCCTGACCACCTTCGTCTTCATGGGACTTCTCACGGTTGCTCTTTGGCAACACCTGCGCGATCGCATTCCCTACCTTCTCGATCCGACGGAGGCGCCTCGTCCGCGAGTTTCGTTTGCGCACGGCATGGGCGCTGCATTCGCGTTTCTCGTCCTGTCTGGGATCATCGCGTCGCTCTTTGCGATGCGCGAGGGACTTAGCGGTGTTGAGCTTCTTATCTCCTACAGCATCGCTGGGGTCGTCGTGACGGTTCTGTCGGCGGTGATTATTGGTCGTCGAGTTTCGGATTTTGCGATCACAACAGGGTTACGCCGCGGGACTTCGACCGCTGGTGCACTCCCTTCGATCGGCATGGGGCTCGTCGGTGGCCTTCTCGCCGCGTCGGCGGGTGTCCTCTATCTGCGGCTCATCGCTTGGTTCCCTTGGATACGCGAGGCGCTTCAGGCCGTCGATTCCCGCGAGGGTTCGCTTTCGGCCTCGGACATCAACGCCTTCGTGGGATTGGCGGTGGTCGCGGCGCCTCTCGTGGAAGAGTTCGTCTTCCGCGGCCTTGCGTTTCGCGGGCTCGAGCGCTCGATGCGACCGACATTCGCGGTTCTGACATCGGCCGCGCTCTTCGCGTTCGTCCATCCACTGATTTCAGTGCCTCCCGTGTTCGTCCTCGGTGTGGTGGCGGCTTTCGTCTTCCGGCGCTCTGGCCTCCTCATCGCCCCGATCGTTTGCCACGCCGTCTACAACGCGATCGTCGTCGCCGACCAAGTGTTATTCAGCTAAAGTCCCGCGCACCGCTCTCGCTTGGTCGAGTCGTTCCTAGCGAAGCCGTCCATCCCTGGCGGCCGACGGGATGCCGTTAGTTTTCGTTCGAGAGGCGCGCGATTTCGGCCATGATCTTGGCGGCGAATTCGAGCGCGCCGTCTTTGTCCACACGCTCGGGGGGCATGATCGGCGTTCCAAAACGCACGCGTATCCAAGCCGCGCGCGGAAAACGCGCATGGAATGGCAGAAGCTTGTACGAGCCAATCACCGCCACGGGAATGACGGGCAACCGCGCCTTGACCATAAGCATCACGACACCTGGCTGGCCGACCTGTAGAACACCGTCGCGGGCGATTCCGCCTTCGGGAAAAATGCCGATAGTCTTGCCTGATCGCATGGCTGCGAGCGCGGATTTGATGGCGTCTACTTTAAGTGCACTTCCATCAGGGACGGGAATGGCTCCCCAGATGTCGAAGAACCAACGCATCCATTTCACGCGGTAGATGCCTTCGGTCATCATAAACCGAATATCGCGCGGAATGGCTGATTGCACCAGAATCGGATCGGCGAACGACGCGTGATTCGGCGCGATGATGACGGGCCCAAGTTTAGACCAGTCCGGAGCGTTCTCGACGGCAGGTCCGATCCATGGGTTGATCATCGTGTCGATGCAAAAACGCAGGATCGTCCGGAGCCGAGCGGCAAGCTTCGTCTCGGGATTGAAAAGCCGAGGCAGCGCGCGCACGGTGACGCCCTCTGC
>CAMARR010000020.1 GCA_945860915.1 Candidatus Kuenenia stuttgartensis | reverse complement strand
AAGTCCGTGTCGGGGCTACCGAACGTCATGAACCCGTTTTCGCAAACATAGGTTGTCGAATAATTCGCGTTATAGAACGGGAGGACGAGGCCGGTCGGCATGGTCACAGGCAGGGCAATTTCGCCGGACTGGAGCTGGAGGTTGGTGATCGTTGGTCCTTGAGTCACGGTTGCGCGGGTCGCCGCGGACAACTTGATTCCGTAGACCGACGTTGTGTCTTGGACGAGGGCCTGAAGACAGACGGATGTGTTCAGCGGAACACCCGCCGGCGGATTACCTGCTGCAGGAATGTTCACGACGAACTGTTGAATTCCCTGCGCGCCGGTGTTGTAAACCTGCGGGTTCGCGAAGCCGTCAACTCCGATGACCGGTGCGGGCGCGAGCGGCAAATGAACGTAGCCCACTCCTGTGAAGAAGGTCGGGACCACGGCCAAGTTGCCAACGGTTTGAAAAATCGCGTAAACACGACCCGGCTGCCCCATCACTGCAAGGGTCGCCTGTGTGTTCGTGCGGATCCCGACCTGCATCGGGTAATTCGGGCCGTCGTTGCTGTCGATTGACAGCGTCGCGGTCGCGCTGTTTGGTTGGGTCTGGGCCACAGCCGCCATCGCGGTGATGGCAAGCGCAAGTGCAATGCGTTCCGTTCTCATCGAATACTCCTCGAAGTCGCGTCTGGCTCCGCGGATCTAAATAGGTCGTCCAAAGACGGCCCATGCCAATAGCTGGTTAGGCCTCTAGCATACAAAATTCCTCAGACATTAGGGAAGCAATTGCACGCCAATTCAGCCGCCTTGGCCATTCTGGGGATCCTCAACCGGCAATTCTCCAATGAAAACCCCGGCGTCGGGGGTTCCACTAAGCCAACTCTCACCCACTGCTCCCCACTGGACCGCGACGAGGGGAGCCCCCGCTAAGCCATCGCAGCCCCTCGCGCACCGATATTTCGGTACTCCACCACGAGTCGTCCCGGACTGAATTACATCTAGTATGAGCTCGCCATGAAGAAGACCCCAACCGTGCTTGTTCCGCTCGCCCCTGGGTTCGAAGAAATCGAGGCCATGACGATCATCGATGTCCTCCGGCGGGCCGGGCATGACGCCATCACCGCAGGGACCATCTCGGGTCCGATCACGGGCGCCCATGGAGTCATTGTGACTCCCGACTGCGTCATCACCGACGTCGACGCATCGGCGCTCCGCATGGTCGTGCTGCCGGGCGGACTTCCGGGCGCGACTAATCTCAAAGACAACGCGACGGTCATCTCGCTTCTTCAACGTGTTCACGCGAGTGGCGGAATTGCCGCCGCCATGTGCGCTGCCCCGATGGCGCTTGGCAAGGCGGGTCTCGCGAAAGGCCGACGGGTCACCTGCTACCCCGGCTTCGAGGATCAACTCACCGGAGGAACGTGTGTCACGGATCGCGTCGTTGAAGACGACCGTGTCGTCACATCGCGGGGCCCTGGCACTGCGATGGAATTCTCGCTGGCACTGGTCGCTTCACTTGGCGATCCAGCCAAGTCCGCTGCCCTGCGATCCGGGATGCTTGTCGGCTAGAACAGAATCATCCGAGGCAGCGAGCCTGCGCTACCTCGCGCGCGGAGCTTCGACCTACGCTTTGGCGTCGCGGAGGTGCTTGCCTTCGCCGACCAGATTCCATTGCGGGATGCGCACGACACCCGGTTCGTCCGTAACGGAACCAAGAATCCGCGATGAGAATCCATGCCGGCGCGCGGCATCGACAATCGCCTGCGCGTGTTCGCGCGGAAGCATGACGCATAGACCAATGCCCATGTTGAATACGGTGTACATCTCGGCCGGGCCGATCTTGCCCTTCTCCGCGATTGTCCCAAATACGGCAGGCCAGTCGGGGAAGTTGTCGAGTAGGAAACCGACCTGCGCTTCAACGCGTACGAGATTCATGTAGCCGTCGCCCGTGATGTGGCAGATGGCGTGAATCGACAGGTTCTTGCCCAGAATTTCGTTTGCGAGCGCGACGTAAAGCGCCGTGGGCTCAAGAAGCTCTTCGCCGACGGTGCGACGGAAGTTCGGCTCGAACGTATTCACCGTGGCGCCCCCCGAAAGAAGCACGCGCCGAGCCAACGTGTAGCCGTTTGAATGCAATCCGGTCGAAGAAACTCCGACGATGACATCGCCAGGCACAATGTGTTGGCCGAACATCGCGCGGTCGAGCGGGACAGTGCCTACGGCGGTGCCGACCAAATCGAAGCCTTCGGTGGCGCCTTCGCCACGCAGCATCTCCTTCACCATGGCGATCTCGCCACCGGGGATGGTGATATCGCACGCTTCACACGCACGAAGAAGCCCCTTGCCGACTTCGTCGAACACCCGCGGGTCCGCCTTGCCAACCGCGATGTAATCAAGCATCGCATGGGGCTCGGCCCCAACACACACGAGGTCGTTAACGTTCATAGCAACACAGTCGATACCGACGGTGTCGTACTTGTCCATCGCTTCAGCAATCATGAGTTTCGTGCCGACGCCGTCGGTCGAGACCGCGAGGCCCAAGTTGTTGCCAAGGTCGAGCACGTTCGCGTAATACCCGAGGCCGCGAATCGGGTGACCGGCGCGGCCCTTGCGGAGCCCCATTGCGCGGTTGATGTGGCCCGAAAGGCGGCCAAGCGCCGACCCCGCCAACGTCACATCAACTCCGGTCTTCGCGTACGTGTCCTTGTTGACCGTCATGGCATCTCCTGCTGTCTCACCGGGACCATCGTTCCGAGGCGGACTCTAGCAACGCTCGGCGGAGTTCTCGGATCCGGCAGAAACCGCATAGGAGCGCCAGCAATACTCCCACGAACAACGGTTTGAGGTCGCGTGTCAGGCTCGCGGCTTTGTCACGGCTTCGTGGGCGGCGCGCAAGACGGCCTCACCCAAGGTCGGGTAGAAACCCCATTCCGAAGACCCGACGCATGGGTATCCAGTCCCCGTGTCGCGGTGCAGCGCTGCTATCCGTCGTACGCGGCCGTCCTTGGTGGCGGAGTTGACCATCAGGAAGACCTTCTGCTTCTCGAGCGCCGCAATAATCGCGCCCGCGTGCCGCCAATCCCCAACAGGGTCGAAGGTTGCCGCCTCCGCCTCGGGTACAAGTGCCTTCGCGACCACGCTCGCCATCGCCTTCAGTTCGCTCACTTTGCCGCCCTCCATTCACCCGTCAACCTTACCAACCGACCTTCACCATGGGCCGCTCTGCGCAGTACAAACGACTCTGCGCAATGGCTTTAGCAGCGCACAGCACAGCTTCGCGCCGAACCACGTTGCGGGTCCCAACCAAGCGCCCGCACACTGCGAGCCCATTGCATCCCGCGGGCCATACGCAAGATCCTCCTTGCATCATGCCTTCAATCTGAAGAACCGGGGCAAGTGAACCCGTCGAAGTTTCGCTTGCAATTAGCGGCGACTAGGTGTGAGATATCGCTTGGAGATTAATCCATGAAACTCGCCTTCGCCCTGTTGTCCGTGTTCGCACTAAGTGTTTCGGGCTCTGCCCAAGTGGAAGTTCACATTCCGGATAACTTGCCGGCAGTCGGTACTTGCAACGTAATTCCGTTCGGACAAAGTACTGGCACAGGGTTTCAGTATCCAACCATCAATCGAGTCTTGGCAACATCGCTCAACCCGGCGAACCGAAAGATTGATGCCGTTTCTTTTGCGGGGTGCTTTTCCGGCACGTTCTCCGCCACCAATATTCGCTTCGGAATTGGTCACCTCACTGCGGCAGCGACAATCGGTGTGCAGGTTGCCCTTCCTACATTTGACTTAGCAGGAAATGTCGCAACGTTGGGTGTCTTCGCCGACTACACCAGTCTCTGGAACTCGGTCGCGGATGGTCCGATGTCGTACTCGTACACCGCCAACGCTTGGGCTCCGATGCCTCAGGCGCCCGCGACGCCATTCATATGGAATGGAGTCGACAACATCGGCGTTTTCATCGCACACATCGGATCAACGGGTGCCAACTCGTTCCATCGGTCATCCACTGAACCCTATCGCTGGTACAGTTCAGCAGGCTTCGGAGCAACCGTCTCTACCACGGGGAGTGCGACGGGATTGAAAATGCGCCTTACGTGTTCGCCGCACGCGCTCGCTTCAGTCACGTCGGTTGGCGTCGGTTGCCCGGGCCTGAACGCCATGGTTCCCGTCCTATCGACGCTCCAGCTTCCATCGCTCGGGAATGCTGCATTTACTTTAACGGTGAGCAACGCACCGGGCGGAGCGGCTTCGCTTCTTTACGGGTCGCTCGGGCTCAACCCTTTTCCGATTTCAATCGGAGGTGGGTGCAGCGTGTATCTCGACCCCGTCACATTGGACCTGCTTATTAATGCAGCGTTCTTTCCCCTCGGTCCCGTTTTTGCCGACCCATTGGGTGTTGCCGGATTTAATCTGCCGATTCCACCGGACCCGGCACTCAATGGCCTTCATGTCGGTCTTCAAGCCGTCATCTTCGATGCAAGTGCGGCACTTGGACTCACGCTAACTAACGCCCTCGACCTCGAGTTGCACTAGTCATCGGCTAGGACCTTATTGCATCGCGCGAGAGACTCGCTCGGTTAAGACCGAGCGGGTCTCCTTCGTTTCTATGCCGCTCGCCGACGAACCCGCGAACGGAAATGCGATGGAGAAGATGCTGCGGCAGTGACGCTAGAACGACCGGCCGGCACGCGCGCCTTGCACGGAGGTGCGGTGATCGTAGACGAACGAAAGGCTAGAAATCACGAGATCGCGTGGCAACGGGGCGAAGACGTGGGAACATGGGGCGTGGGTCACGGCGCCGGTGGCCTGAGTTGTCTTGCGTAGTCAGCGAGAAAGTGGATCGAATGTTGAAAGCCCTGAAGGCCGCCGTCGCGGGCATCGCAGCCATTGCGATGTCGTGCACCAACCCTGCCCCCCAGAAGCCGGAGCTCACCATGAAGTGGAAAGACAAGTCGCTATTTGATCTACCTGGAGCGTCGCTTGACGGACGTCCGTTCGATCTCGGCGCTTTGAAGGGCAAGGTCGTCCTGCTCGTGAACGTGGCAAGTGAGTGCGGCTACACCCCGCAATACGAAGGCCTCGAAGCACTCCACCAGTCCCGCAAGGACCGCGGACTCGTCGTGCTCGGCGCGCCAAGCAATGAGTTCGGTGGTCAGGAACCGGGTGATGGTCAGGCTATCGCCGCCTTCTGCAAGAAGAACTTCGGCGTGACGTTCCCGTTGCTCGCCAAACTCGAGACGAAGCCCACGCCGACACAGTCACCGCTTTATGAGTTCCTCGGAACCAAGACGGGATCGCTCCCGGGTTGGAACTTCTGCAAGTATCTGGTCGGTCGCGATGGACAGCCAATCAAGTTCTATGCGTCGGGCGTTAAGCCCATGGGCGAAGAACTCCTCGCGGCGATTGACGCTGCACTCGCCGCCGGCGGCTGAGTTCGTTCGATGGAAGCGCCTGCG
>CAMARR010000019.1 GCA_945860915.1 Candidatus Kuenenia stuttgartensis | reverse complement strand
CCGACCTTTCCAAGGTTGATTTGGACGATCTTCTGAGTCGGCTCATGCCCCCAGAAGTCCCGGAACATCGCGGAGATTCTTGATCTCGAGCCCCCGCGCGTGAAATTGGCGCAATCTGTTGCCACAATCCACGCGGCCTCGGGCTGAATTCGGCCTGAAGGGAACGCGCGATGAAGAAGACCCCTTTCCACGATATCCATGTGAGCCTGGGTGCACGCATGGTCGAGTTCGCCGGCTATTCGATGCCGGTGCTCTACAAGGACATTTCCTCGGAACATCACGCGGTCCGCAAGCAAGCAGGCCTGTTTGATCTTTCACACATGGGCCGGGTCTACTTCCGTGGCACAGATGCCATGAAGTTGGCGATTGCGATTCAGACGCAGGATCCCGTTCCGATGAAGCCCGGTCGCATTCGCTACGGGCTGCTCGGAATGTGGGATGGCGGAATTTTGGACGACATCCTCATCGCCCGAGAGGAATCGGGATTCATGCTCGTTGTCAACGCCGGCAATCGCGACCGCGACGTCGCTTGGTTCAAGGAACAGGCGGCAGGGCTGAATGTGACGGTCGACGACGCGACAGATCGGCTCGCGATGATCGCGATCCAAGGCCCCAAGGCCGTCGACATCATGCTCGCTCTCGGACTGCCGGGAGCAAAGGACATCGGCTATTACCGCTTCAGTCAACTTCCCCATCCGGGTGGTGCCATCGACGTTTGGCGCACAGGCTACACGGGCGAAGACGGATTTGAACTCATCTTCGACGCCAGCCGGGGCAAGGCGATGTGGGAGGCCGCCATGGCAATTGGCACCCCCCTCGGACTCATACCCTGCGGGCTCGGATGTCGTGACACCCTCCGACTCGAGGCGGGAATGCCACTCTACGGTCACGAAATCGACCGCGGCACCAATCCCTACGAAGCTGGTTTGGAATTCGGTGTTTCCTCGACGACTCCATCGATCGCTGCGACCGCGCTTAAGGCGATTCGCGAGGCGGGTGTGCTCCGCCGTCTGGTCGGCCTCGAAGTGTCGGGCCCGCGCGTACCTCGCGAGGGTTGCGGCGTCTTTGCAGGCACCATCCAGGTCGGTGAAGTGCGCTCGGGCACAAAATCTCCGACCCTCGAAAAGAACATCGCAACGGCCATGGTCCTCGCAGGGTATGCGACGTCCGATGTGCCGCTCACAGTTGACATCCGCGGCAATCGCGTGGCCGCAACGCGCACCGCAATTCCATTTTACCGCCGCCCTGACAGGAGCTGACATGCCGCGTCCAGCAAATCTACGTTATCTTAAGTCTCACGAGTGGTGCAAGCTTGAAGGCAACATAGCCACAATCGGAATCTCCGACTACGCAGTGAGTCACCTTTCTGATCTCGTTTTCCTCGACCTTCCCGAAGTCAAGACCGACACGATGCGCGGGGAGCCATTCGGCGAGATTGAATCCGTCAAAGCGGTCAGCGATCTCTACGCACCGATGACCGGCGAGATCATCGAGCGCAATGAACGTCTTCAAGCCGAACTCGAACTGCTTGGCAAGGATCCATTCGGTGACGGGTGGATGCTGAGGATTCGGGTAGAGAAGCCGTCGGAGTGGGATTCCCTCCTTGACGACGGGGCCTATCAGAAGATCATCGACGCCGAATCCCACTAGTTCAAAATCAATCGGGGCGGCGCGCCCCTGACCGGGAGTCTCATGCGTTACAGCGCCAGTACACATTCGATCCGAGCCGACATGCTCGCTTCCGTTGGGGCGAAGGACATGGAGGCACTACTCCATTCGATTCCGCCCGAAGTTCGCATGAAGCGGCCACTCCAGATCGAAGGCCCACTGCCCGAGTCCACTCTTCTACGCCGACTCGAAGCCCTTAAGGCGCCGGAACCGCGCGTTTCGCTTCTTGGCGGCGGACTTTATCGCCATGAGATTCCAACGCCAGTGGACGCCCTATGCGGCCGGTCGGAATGGGTGACTTCCTACACCCCCTACCAGCCGGAACTCGCTCAGGGCACCTTGATGATGTACTTTGAGTTTCAGACCTACCTCGCTGCGCTGACGGGCCAGGAGATCGCGAACGGCGGAATGTACGATGGGTCGACGGCGTGCGCCGAAGGCGTCCTGATGGCGATGCGACTGCGAGACAAGGCTCGTTGCGTCTACGTCAGCGCCGGGCTTCACCCCGAGTACCGCGAAGTTCTTGACACATTCCTTAAGTTCCACGACGTCGAGATCGTGACCTTGCCGATTGACCCTTCCACGGGGAAGACTCAATTCAACGTGGCGAGCGACCGGCAGGATGCCGCGATCGCGATGGTCGTCCAAAGCCCGAACTTCTTCGGCGTGATCGAAGATGGTGTTGGGTTATCACCGACAGCGTTCGTCGTGTCCGCATGTGCCGAGGCCATGTCGCTCGCAGTTCTCAAGCCGTTCCCATCCTCGATCGCCACCGGAGAGTGTCAGTCGTTTGGCATTCCGATGCAGCTTGGCGGTCCAACCGCAGGCTTCTTCGCAACTCGGAAGGAGTTCGTCCGCCAGATGCCCGGCCGCCTAGTAGGAAAGACAATTGATGCCGACGGCAAGGACGCGCTTTGCATCACGCTTGCAACTCGCGAGCAGTTCATACGACGCGAGAAGGCGACCTCTAATATCTGTACCGCGTCTGGCTTGATGTGCCTTCGTACGACCACTTACCTGTCCCTCATGGGTAGAAGCGGCGTTCAGGAAATCGCCATCAAGTCCGCAAAGGCCGCGCAAGCGATGGCACACGGTCTCTCAGCGCTCGGCTTCCCCATCGTATTCTCCGGTGAGTATTTCAACGAATTCGTGGTGGACTTCAGCCGAGATCCCGAGCTCCCGAAGCGCCTCGAAGAAATGGGATTCCTGCTCGGAATTCCGCTTGAACGTTGGTTTGCCGATCGCCGGAATCAACGCCTCATCGCTTTGACTGAGATTCACTACCCAGATGTCGACCGATTGCTGGAGGAGGTGCGGACCCATGCGCGCCATCACTGAGCCTGCGATTTTTGAGTTGGGGTCCGACGAGAATCCCGGATTCTCGTGCGTTGGAACCAATCCCTCGGTTGACAAATTCAACCTCCCGTTCGCCATTCGCAACGACGAGATGGGCGGTTGGTCGCAAGTCAACGAGATCGACGTCGTTCGACACTACACGCGACTTTCGACGCTCAATTTCGATATCAATCGAGGCATGTACCCGCTCGGGTCGTGCACGATGAAGCACAACCCGCTGCTCAATGAGCGTGTCGCTGGCGACCCCCATTTTGCACACTGCCACCCCTACTGGCCTGCGTCGTTCTTGAAGGCACATCACGAAGTCATGTGCGAACTCGCCCGCGATCTTGCCGAGGTCTCTGGCTTCGACGAGATTTCGATTCAACCCGCGGCAGGAGCCCAGGGTGAGCTTGCCGCAGTATTCATGATTAAGGCCTACTTGGAGTCCAAGGGATTGGGCCACAAGAAGACCGTCCTCATCCCCGACACGGCCCACGGAACGAATCCAGCATCCGCCGCGATGGCAGGATTCAACTGCAAGCACATCGCCTCCGGGCCTGATGGCTGGTTGCGTATCGAAGATGTCTTGCCGCACCTTGACGACACGGTTGCTGCGATCATGGTGACTAATCCCAATACTCTTGGGATTTACGAGCGCGACTTCGTGAAAATCGCGGACGCGGTGCACAATGTGGGCGGCCTCGTCTATATGGACGGCGCCAACTTCAACGCGATCATGGGTGTGTTTCAACCCGGGAAAATTGGCGCAGACGTCATGCACTTCAATTTGCACAAGACGTTCACGACGCCACATGGTGGCGGAGGACCTGGGTCCGGACCAATCGGATTCAACCGCCAACTTTCGCCATTTGCTCCTTCGGCGCCCGGTGGCAAGTCCATCGGCCGAATGAAGGCATATTTCGGGCAATGGGGCATGTTTATTCGCGCGTGGTGCTACATACGCGCGCTCGGCGGCGCAGGACTCCACCAGGCAAGTCTCGATGCGATCCTCAATGCCAATTACCTGCGAAAGCACTTGGAATCAGCGCTTTCGTTGCCGTACTCCACGTCGACGCTCCATGAAGTCGTCTTTACCGACAAGAATTTCCCCAACGGATTGATCACTCTCGACTTCGCCAAGCGCATCATCGATCACGGGTTCCATCCTCCGACCACTTACTTCCCCATCATGGTGAAGGGAGCGATCATGATCGAGCCCACGGAGACCGAGCCGCGGCGCGAACTTGATCGATTCATTGAAGCTGTAAGGTCGGTCGTTGAGGAAATGCGCACCAATCCTGACATGGTGAAACGTGCTCCGCACACCACACCCGTTCGCCGCCTCGACGAAACGCGGGCTGCACGCCAGCTCGAACTTCGATGGCGACCGAATGCGGCCAAGGCCTGAGCCTCTCAGAACGGCCCCACCTCCTATGGCGGGGCCGTTGCGTATCCTGTCGCTCTCCGATGGGCGCGGCTCGTTGCACATGGCGACGGATGTCGCCCTTCTCCACTTGGCACCGGTTACCACGCTGCGTTTCTACGTCTGGAATCCACCGGCGGTCAGTCTCGGTTGGTTCCAGCAGGAAGACACGAATCTCGCGCAGTATCGCGCACTTGGGTACGACATCGTCCGGCGGCCGACCGGTGGTGGCGCCGTCGCCCATCACCATGAACTAACGTATGCCTTCATCACGTCAACCTCCCACCCGATGTTTGAAGGACTCGACACGACGGAAAGCTACGATGTCATTCATCGCCCGATCATCGAGGCGCTTGAATCCCTCGGCATCCACGTCATGTCGCCTCACGATGCACCGCCACCAACCGGCGGGCCAAGTGGTCCCCTGCTTTGCTTCGATCGCACAGCTTCCGTCGATCTACTGATCAACGGCCGCAAGGTGGTCGGATCCGCTCAACGACGCATCACGGATCGACTCCTGCAGCATGGATCGATCATTCTAAAGACCAATGCCATTCAGTCGGATTCGGGCTCGTTGACCTCCGCACTCGGAGCGTCGCCTTCAGTTCCTCTATTGGTTGAACTCATGACAGACGCCTTTGCTCGAAGTTTCGGCGGCGCACAACCCGGATGTTTGAGCATCGAAGAAGTTGCTCTCGCGTGCGATATCGAGTCGAGATTCGTGGTCAGATGACGAACGCCGCCGTTGAACATCACCTGATACGGCTTTTCCTGGCGGCGGGCCATGGTTCAGCCTTGGAAGCGGAGGTGGCGCTGCGCGCCGCAGTTGAAGCAGGAGTTCCCCCTTCCCTTATCGAGGAGAGTTTGCTTCTGCTCATTCCATATGGTGGCGTACCGCGCGCCCTACTTGCCTTCGGGATCCTGCGCCGAATGCTGCCAACTCTGTCGGCTGCGGTGATTGGACGTCCCGATCCCACCGGCCTCCGTGGCAAGCAAGCCTTCGAAGCCGTCTACGCCAATTCGACTGAGACGGTGACCATTCTTCTCAACAACTTACACCCTGATCTCGCCGCGGCAGCTGTCGAAGACGCATACGGTCGCGTCCTTGCTCGTGAGTCTTTCCCTTGGAGGACTAAGGAAGTGCTTGCGGTCGCATTTCTCGTTGCGCTTGGCGCCGAGCCGCAGGCACAGGCGCACGCAAGAGCAGCTTTGCGCCACGGCGCGAGCCAAAACTCGATTCAACTAGCCTTGGAATTGGGCATGGCCCGCCTTGACGAAGCGGCGCAGAGGGGTGCAATGATCGCAATTGCTGCGGCGTTGCGCACGCGCACAGATTCGTGAAATGAGAATCGCCCGACTCTTGATGTGAGCCGGGCGATCACGGGAATCTACAAAGAGTGAACTAGCCCTTCTTCGCTTCTTCCTTCTTTACTTCTTCCTTCTTGGTGCAGCCTGAGCAACCGTCCTTCTTCGCGTCATCCTTCTTCTCGCCGCTGCATCCCGCACAACCGTCCTTCTTGCCTTCGACGGGCTTCTTGACTTCACCGCTGGCCTCGACTTCGCCCTCGCAGCAACCATCCTTCTTGACGGGCGCGCCACCGATTTTCACAGCCTCAGCCATGAAAGTCACCGTGGTTTCATCGCCCTTGATCTTCTCGACTTCTTCTTTCGACTTGCCTGCATCCATGGCGTAGTGACGGCG
>CAMARR010000018.1 GCA_945860915.1 Candidatus Kuenenia stuttgartensis | reverse complement strand
AGCCGACCTGCGCAGGCGAGGGCGGTGGTTGGTCTCCCGTGAGATTCCCGCCCGTTGCCGCAAAGAAGACATCTTCTAGTGTTGCGTCGGAACGCCCTGTGGTGCGAAGGCGCAATTCGTTGAGCGGACCTTCCGCAGCTAGGACACCTTTGTAGACAATCCCCGCTCGTGTGCAGAGGCGATCGGCCTGGTCTAAAAGGTGGGTGCTAAAAAGCACAGTTCGCCCCGCAGCGGATTCGGAGCGAACTAGTTCATGGAGTTCACGCGTGGCATAGGGATCAAGACCGTTGGTCGGTTCGTCCAGGATCAGGATGTCGGGCTCGTGAAGAAGCGCTGCGATCAACGCGAGTTTTTTCTTCATGCCCTTTGAGTAATTGACGGCGAACTCGTCAACCGCTTCCGTCAATTCAAATCGTTCAAGGAGCGGAGCCGAACGGGCGTTGACCCGGTCGCGCGCAATGCCGTGCATGTCGCCGATGAAACGCAGGATCTCTCCTCCGCGAAGGTGATCGTAGAACACAGGCTCATCAGGCAGGTACCCCACGTGGCGCATGGCTTCGACGCGACCGGAAAAGCAGTCAATGCCAAGAATTTCGGCGCTCCCGGAGGACGGCCTGAGCACTCCCATCAACATCTTGATGGTGGTGGTCTTGCCCGCACCGTTGGGACCTAGGAGTCCGAAGACTTCCCCTCTACGGATCTGGAGGGTCAGATCCTTGACGGCAACGAATTCGCCATATGTCTTGCTGAGGCTTTCGAGCGATACCGCCGGCCTCCCGTTGTCATCGACCATCGTCATGTCGACAATCCTAGACCAAGGGACGAGGGTCTTGCGGAAATCAAGATGAATCTAAGGCGAGTTGAAACGCCGACTTCGGGACCATGCGGGAGGGACAAGGACTCCGGCTGCCGCGGGTCCCGTGGATGGCGCGAACGGCTAGCGCGGGCGCTAGCCGAGCTTCGCGAAGAAGTTGCCGACGCGGTCGAGGCCCTTCTCGATGTTCGCGTACGAGCACGTGTAGGCGAATCGAAGATTAGACGGCGCACCGAATGAATCACCCGGGATCGTCGCCACCAAATCTTCACCTAGGAGAAGCGCGGCAACATCGGCTGCCGATCGCAGAAGGCGGCCGTTGTGCGTTTTTCCTAAATGCGCGCTGATATCCGGCAGCGCATAGAACGCGCCTTTGGGCTCCGGGCAGTTCACCCCTGGCATGGCGTTGAGGCGCGCGTGCATCAGCCGACGTCGCCGATCGTATTCGGCAATCATGGTGGGATCGGGGAGCCCGCCGTCTTCGAGCGCGGCCATCGACGCGATCTGCGTGATTGCGCTGGCGTGGCTTGTCGCCTGAGACTGGAATCGGCCCATGGCCTCGATGACTTCCTTTGGACCACCGGCGTAGCCGGCACGCCAGCCCGTCATGCAGTGAGACTTCGACAGGCCGTTGATCACGACGACGCGTTCAGCCAGGTCGGGTGCCACGTGCAAGAGGCTGACGTACTTGGCGTCCGCATAAACGAGATGCTCGTAAATGTCGTCGCAGATGACGACGAGTCCTGCGTCGCGGACGACCTTCGCGACCTTCTCCATCGACGCACGCGAGTAGACCGCGCCCGTCGGGTTGTTGGGGCTGTTGATGATGAGGCAGCGGCTGCGTGGGGAGATTGCCCGACGCAGTGCTTCGGCGTCGATCTCATAGTTGTCTTCAATGCGTGTTGGGAACGCGACTGGCACACCTTCGACCGCACGCACCATGTCGGGATACGAGTTCCAGTAGGGCGACGCGAAGAGCACCTCGTCGCCCGGATCGCAGAAGGCATAGAGCGCGTTGTAGAGCGCATGTTTGGCGCCGCTCGACACAATGACGTTGTCGACTGTGTACGGGAAGCCGTTGGCGACGAACTTCTTCGCGACGAGCTTGCGCAGCTCGGTCAAACCCATCGCTGCGGTGTAACGACCCTTGCCGTCGTTGATGGCTTTGATGCCGGCCGCCTTCACGTGCGGTGGAGCGTCAAAGTCCGGCTCGCCTGCCGCGAAGGCGACGACATCCTTGCCGGCGGCTTTGAGTTCGGCGGCCTTCGAGGAGATCTCGAGGGTCAATGAGTTGCCGACCAATCCGATTCGGCGGCTGGTGAGGGGACGAGGGTGCGACACGGACGATCTCCTTAGGGGGTACGCCCCGCTTTCGACGGTATCACCCCCGGGAAGGGGCCGCCAACGTATCCGTAGGGTCGTCGACTTCACCCGATAGGCTAAGATCGCACCTTGGAATCAACCTTTGGCCGAACCTACCCCCACCCGCAAACCCGAGAACCGCCCCAAGGTAACGCGCATCTTCGAGCTCAAGGCTCTTCGCGCGAGCCGGGGCAACTTCTTCCGATGGGTGGTCATAATTCTGACTGCGGTCGTTTTGGCGGGTGGGGCTATCTACCTCCTGAACCACGTCTATAACCCGTTCGAAGAAAGCCTCGCCGGAAGGTCCCTTCTGGTTCTGGCGCCGGCGGACGCCGACGCGGTCCTGTTCATCCCCGACGTCCCGGAGTGGCTCGGGCGTATCCGCGACCGGGGTTTTGTGACCACGCTAGACCGAAGTCGCGGATTCTCGCAGTTCCTTGAGACGGACTTCGCCCGTCAGACCGGCGTGGTGCAGGCATTGTCCAAGACGTTTCACCAGCTGGACGTTGAACGCGCCAAGAAAACGCTCGACCTCGACCTTTTTGGTGATGTCTCTGGCAAGGAAGCGGTGGTCGCGGCCTGGGCACCGAAAGCTCCCGAGACGGCATGGCAGTGGATCGCCGTCTTCAGGCCGCAGAGCGTGAAGCCGATCGTTGGGCTCAATCTCCTCATCGACCGCGACCTCGGCCCACGGTTCATTGACGCGGAGCTCGCGAAGTCCGGCATCAAAGTTGAACGCACACGCGAAACAGCCACGCTCCACATCCCAGGGGCCCCGGCTCTCACTGCGGCCCGTGTTCGCGATGTCGTGATTCTCGGGACAGACGCGGATCGGATCGTCCGGCTTCGAACATCTGTCGGTCGTGACGGCATCCCGTTGGTGCCGGAGGCGCGGTTCGGCCCCCTTGGTGCGGACATCGATCCGCGCGAGATTCGTGCGCTGGTGCGCCGCGATGTTGCCGATAGTCAAACAGGTCTTTCTGCGACGCTTGACAACTTGTGGGGCCCGACGAACGTCTCGCTTGTGCGAGCTTCTGTGCCCCGGCCTGGGGGGGCGGATCTCCTTTTCCGTGTGGACGTCGGCGACGTGTTCTCGGCATCCATCTCGGGGCAGGAATCTTCGCCAGGGGATCAGGACCTTTCGACGGCGTTCCGCCCGTTCCCGAAGCCGCTTGTGGGCGCGTCGTTCGACAGGTCCGCGCCGCTCCTTCCCGCGTCTACCTTTGCGTTCGGCGTGTTTGACGTCGATCTTGAGCGCTTCATCACCAATCTGTTCGCGCGGCCCGAGCTGTTCTCCCCGGCGGATCGCCGCACGTTGAATGACGCACTTGCGGGTATCCCCGAGATCGCCGATGTGTCAGGGCTCGCCCGAACGATCGGTGGACTTTGCGAAGGAACAATGTCGCTCGCGTTCTTCGCACAGGACCGCCCCGCCTACGAAGACGCCGCCGTAGCAGGCTTCGCCGTGACGCTTCCGCTGCGCGACGAAGCTGCCATGTTACGCCTATTGGATTCGCTTGAGAGGCGCGTGAAGAATGAAGCCGGTCGCAAGGGGATCAAGGACTTCGTGCGTCAACGGATCGGTAGTGTCGAGATCGGTGAAGTGGTTCTTCCCGACGCACTCGTCGATGATCCTCGCACTCTTCGGCTCGGTTACGCGATTGCCAAGGGACAGTTGGTCGTGACCAACTGGTTTCCTTCGTTTGTGAAATTGTCTGACCGTCTCAATAAAGTTGAGCCCTCTGCTGCAGATTCGGAGGCGCTGAAGGTCGCACTCGATGGGGCCCCGGAAGATCTGCGCGGCGGAATTGCCTTTGATTCCAAGGGCGTTGAGACCTACTTCGATCAGAATGTTGCCGGTTGGGCTTATCAACAGACTGCCGCGTCTGGCGCGAAGCAGGCCCAGTGGCGCGGGCAGTGCATGACTGATGCCGCGACACGCGGCATGGTTCCTGGGACGCCAGAGTACGGTCGCTTTGTCGAGGACTGCTACGACGCGAAAGCCGAAGGTGAAGTTCGCGTGCGACGGCCACAAGTCCGCGCGCGTCTTGAGACGTGGATGGGTTACTTCCGTGGCCTACCGAAACACTTCGCAATCTGGCTCGGTGGCGGCAGCGGCCTTGCGTCGTTCACGCTTCGGATCCAACTGACCGACTCCGGTTCCTAAAATCCGACCGCGGGTGTTCGCTGATTGGGCCTTAAGGGCAAAAAGGAAGCGCCCGGAACCTTGCGGCTCCGGGCGCTGAGTGCCCAGGACAGGACTTGAACCTGCATGCCCAAAAGAGGGCTCCAGCACCTCAAGCTGGCGCGTCTGCCAATTTCGCCACCTGGGCGACGCTTCCCCCTTGCAGGGGACGTGCAATTTAAAAGGCGTGCCGCCAGCCCACAAGGGGCCAATCAGCGGAGATCAGAGTTTAGAGTGGCTTCCGTCGCAAAATGCGCCGTTTCCTGACTTCTTGCAGCCGCACCAGGCGACTTTCTTGGCTTCGGTCAGCTCGACGATCTTCGGGCTAAAGCCCGAACCACGGTGCGCTCCATTGCAGAAAGGCTGCTTGTCGGAGAGTCCGCACGTGCAAAACGCATAGCGACCGGCGGCCACATCCTGAACAAACGGGGCCTTCTGGACACACTTGGGAAGGTCGGACATTCGGAGATCTCCTCGCGAGCCCGCGCCGGGGTCAATCGCTAGCCCTTCATATACTCCTTTGCCCATCCTGCGGGAAGGGCGGAGTCCATGAAGCCATGACGACACGTAAAGAAACGGACACGATGGGTGCGCTCGAAGTCGCGAATGACCGCTACTGGGGATGCCAGACGCAGCGTTCGTTGATGAACTTCAAGATCGGTGGCGAGCGCATGCCAATCGAAGTCATCCATGCGTTGGCCACCGTGAAGCTCGCGGCAGCGGATGTGAATCGCGATTTGGGTCTCCTCGCTGCAGACAAGCATGCGTTGATCAGCGCGGCCGCGAGCGAAGTCATCGCCGGCAAACTCGACGACCATTTCCCGCTCGTGATCTGGCAGACGGGCTCTGGCACGCAAACCAACATGAACGTGAACGAGGTCATCTCTAATCGGGCGATTGAGATGGCCGGCGGTGTGATGGGGTCGAAGAAGCCCATTCACCCCAACGACGACGTCAACAAGTCGCAGTCGTCCAACGACACGTTCCCAACGGCCATGAGTATTGCCGCCGTGGCATGCTTGAAGCGTCAGGTTCTTCCGGCGGTGCGCCACCTTCGCGATACCCTTGCCGCGAAGTCGAAGGAGTTCAGCGATGTCGTCAAGTTAGGTCGTACGCATCTCCAGGACGCCACGCCGCTGACCCTCGGTCAGGAGTTCTCTGGCTACGTTGCGCAACTCGATCACATGTCGAAGGCGATCGAAAACACGCTGCCTCATCTCCACGAGCTCGCGCTTGGAGGAACTGCCGTCGGCACAGGATTGAACAGCCATCCCGAATACGCGACGCGTGTTGCGGCGGCACTCGCTCGGCTCACGGGTGACAAGTTCGTGACGGCACCGAACAAATTCGAAGCACTTGCCGCAAATGACGCCATCGTCGCTGCGCACGGCGCACTGAAAGCGCTTGCTTGCGCGCTGATGAAGATCGCCAACGATGTGAGATGGCTTTCTTCCGGTCCTCGCTCGGGAATCGGAGAAATTCTGATTCCCGAGAACGAGCCGGGCTCATCGATCATGCCAGGCAAAGTGAACCCAACGCAGTCCGAAGCCATGACCATGGTCTGTTGCCAAGTGATGGGCAACGATGTCGCCATCAACATGGGTGGCGCATCCGGCAACTTCGAGCTCAATGTCTTCAAGCCTCTCATGATCTCGAACTTCCTGCGCTCGGGCCGGCTGCTTGCAGACGTGTGCGATTCGTTCCGCGAGAACTGTGCGGTTGGGATCGAAGCGAATCTTCCGCGGATCCATCGCAACTTGCATGACTCACTCATGCTCGTCACGGCGCTCAATCCACACATCGGCTACGACAATGCGGCGAAGGTGGCGAAGACGGCCCACAAGACCGGCAAGACGCTGAAAGAAACAGCGATCGACCTTGGATTTCTAACCGCCGAACACTTTGAAAAGTGGGTCAAGCCCGAGGATATGGTCAACCCGGGACTCTGATAGCCACATGTGGTGCTGGTGCCACGACGAGGCTATGCGGCAGCCAAGGATGTCCGCTAGAGCAGACGCTTAACGCCGATGCGAGTTACGCGCGGGCGGCATACCGTGCTGCTTACGCGCGTTCGCGAAGACGGACCTGCTCGGGCGGCATACCGCGTTGTTTACGCGCGTGCAAAGACCGACTTGAGATAAGTGAGCTCGGCGAAGTCGGTGGGGTGGTCTTCTGGATGGCCCCCCACGGTGAGGTCGCGGAGCGGTCGGCGCATTGTCTCGGCCGCGTCGCGGACGCAGGCGACGAACTCTGGCATCGGCACAGGCCGGGAACACGAGCACGTGACGAGGAGACCACCGGGCGCAAGCAAAGCCAGCCCCAATTGCGTTAAGCGTCGATAGGAGTCGAGCGCGCGCGCGGCTTCATCTGCACGCTTCGCAAAAGCGGGCGGGTCGAGCACCACGATGCCAAAGCGGCGCCCTTGCCGCGCCAATTCGACCAACGCCACGAAGGCATCTGCCGCCAAAATCTGGTGGTCACATGCGCGCACAGCCGGTCGGTCAACATTGAGTTGCCAGTTTGCTTCGGCGTCGGTGAGGGCAGGCTTCGAGAGGTC
>CAMARR010000017.1 GCA_945860915.1 Candidatus Kuenenia stuttgartensis | reverse complement strand
TCGACTTCGCCCTCGCAGCAACCATCCTTCTTGACGGGCGCGCCACCGATTTTCACAGCCTCAGCCATGAAAGTCACCGTGGTTTCATCGCCCTTGATCTTCTCGACTTCTTCTTTCGACTTGCCTGCATCCATGGCGTAGTGACGGCGCATGGCCTCAGTCACCACCATGACTTCGGCCTTGCCTTCGACCGTAGCCGTGCGGCCTGCGATGTCAAAAGGCACGAAGAATGCGTAATCCTTGAACTTGACTCGCATGGACTTGTCGCCGTCCTTGAGCGTCATCCAGCAGCCCTTCTTCACGCAGACACCCTCAACTTCGCCGTCGACGCGGATGGTCTTGCCCTCTTGAGCCTTGGGGTCCTTCAAGAGGTCTGCGAGGCCGGTGGCCTTTGCGAGGGTCGGCTTGGCACCATAAACCTCGTTGTCCTTCTCGAGGACGATGGGCTTGGCAAGCCCCATCTTGCGCGCAGGCTTGGCTTCTTCCTTGGCCTTGGGTGCTTCGGTCTTCACCCCATCCTGTTTGGGAGCTTCTTTTTTCTCTTCCTGAGCGAATGCCGAGAACCCGAGGGTTCCGACGACGAGCATGGTGATTGCGAGCTTCATGTGGTCTCCATTGGGCCCAACTGCAACGTTGCTCTTCGAACAACACGATTCAGCGAGGCCATTGGGAAGATGTTACGACATTCCGGCAAATTTGCCCCGCCCACGAGTTTTCATGACATCTGACCCCATTACCCACGATCTGGCAGCTTTGACCCTTGCAACCGAGGCTGTACGTATGGGAGTCCCGATTCCCAGCGAGACTGCGTCGCGCCTTGTTGCCTACCTTAAGGCGCTTCTAGAGCTCAATGAAACGGTCAACCTTACCGCCATTCGAGACTTAGGCGACGGGATAAGAAGGCATCTCTTGGACTCGCTTGCGGGCGGCCTCCATGCGGCCGAATTCGGTTCGATACCCCGCAGGGTTCTCGATCTTGGCACAGGTGGCGGGTTCCCCGGCATCCCACTCGCGGCCCTATGGCCGGCGAGCGATGTCGTCCTAATGGACTCAACCCGAAAGAAGGTGGATGCCGTCCGACGCACCGCCGAGACCGCGCACATTCCGGTGATCCTTCGTTGGGCTCGGGCAGAAGAGCTCGCCCTCGCCGGCGACCCTCTGCTGAACTCATTCGACCTCGTCGTCACCAGAGCTGTGGCACCGCTTCCACGGGTCATTTCATTGGCGGCCCCCTTCCTTGGAAGGAGCGGTTGCGTTGTGAGCTGGAAATCGCAATCACTGTCCGACGAAGAACGGCGCACCGGCGATGCCATGGCAACCCGACTCAAGCTCAAGCGCTTGCCCGACATCGACTACGATTCGGGTCTCCCCGCGAAACTCATCCGCTATCAAAGAGCCACATGACACGACTCACCATCGCACAGGCCCAGTCATCATTGACTAAAATCCTCACTGGATTGCACCACCCTCCATTGGGATCGGCTGCCGCATTCATGGAGGAAGCAGGTGAGGTTGCAAAAGTCCTCGTGGATCACCATTGCTATGGACGGCCGTTCGATCGCGAGGCGCTCGAGGGTGAATTGGCGGATGCGTTCGTATGCCTCGCCGAACTCGCATCACTGCACGGAATTGACCTCGGCGTCGCGGTCGCGGAGAAGATCAAAGACATAGGCAATCGCGCGCCGAAGTGGCGAGCAACACTTGGCCCCTCCTTGAAAAACGCTTGGACAGTGCCGCACGGGCCGGGAGCACATAACCCGGATCTGCCCGAAAAAGCGACGAACGCACGTAAAGAGGCCGCCCGCCGCCGACGAAGCCGAGCTTGATACTCAGGTTGCCCGACGAGAAGTGTGTTCTCTGGGTACCTTGGCTGCAGCGGACTCCAAATCGTGAGACAGAGTGCCACGATGGAGCCCTTGGCGCATCTCGTCCGTAGGTAGGTCCAATGCATACTCAAACGTTGTTCTCTAGTATCACCCGGTCCGCGGCATTTGCTCTGCTCGCGATTCTTCCGTCGATCGCCGTCGCACAGGATGCGCCACCACGAAAGCGAACGCCGCCATCGTTCGAACCTAGGCTCAACCGGTACTTCTCGGGAGATCAGCTGCCCGAGTTCAGTATGCTTGCGGCCGACGGTACAACCACCAAGTTCGTGACACCGGATGGGCGCCATTCCATCGTGGCGTTCCTTGCCACCGTTGATCCGGACCCGACGAGCGCGGCCAACATCCATCTTCAGAAGATGGCGCAGCGGTACGGCGCATACAATGTCGATGTCATCGCCATCGCCTGTTGGTCAAAGCCCGAAGATTTCACCACATCTGCCAAGGCGCTAGGCGACAAGTTGGGGTTCCGAGTTTTCGGGGATCCAGTCGGGCCATACACGGGCCCACGTGACGATCATGATCAACAGATGGCGCACCACCGGAAGACGCTCCTAGGCGTCATGTTCGGCGGCGGAATGACGCCCGCGATGCCGGCGTTCGCCATGCTCGGTCCGAATCGCAAGGTGATTGGCTCGTTCTTTGCACGTGCTGCGTCCATTGATTCCGGTCACGAAGGCATCGCTAATCTATTGATTCACGCAGGAGTGAAACTCAAGCCAGAGGACATGCCGACCACAGTCGCGCCCGAGTCAGCATTCTTGAAGCCTGCACCGAGGCCTGTCGAAGAGCCCGTGACGATCCTCACCGTTGGAAAAGTCGCGCCCGACTTCGAAATGGTCACGGCAGATGGTAAGTCGGCAAAACTTTCGGACCACAAGGGGAAAATCATCATCCTCGACTTCTGGGCCACCTGGTGCGGGCCATGCCGCGCTGCATTGCCGCATGTCAACGAGGTCGCTGCCAAATACCGGGACCAAGGCGTCGTCGTGGTTGCGTCCTGCACAAGCGACGAACTCGATGCATTCAAAGAGTTCATCGCTGACGAGTCTCCGAAGTTTCCCAACATCTCGTTCCTGTTCGACACGAAGGGCAAGGCTCCCGAGCGCGCATCCCGAGCGCTCTACGGTGTTGGAGGAATCCCGCAGCAGTTCATCATCGGCAAGGATGGCCTGATCGCTGCGACCGTGGAGGGCTACATGAAGGGCGAAGTCCTTCTTGATGCCGCGCTCGCAAAGGCCGGTATAAAGGTCGATGAGGCCATCATCAAGCAAGCGGAAGGCGACCTCAAAAAGCGTGAGGAACTCTCAAAGCCGCGCCCCACATCGCGCCGAGCCGCGAAGCTCGGCGGTTGATTTTACTTGCCGGACTCCATCCGCCCCCCGCCTAGTCGGGGTCGGATGGGAGTCGCGCGCTGATTAGTGCGATCCATGCCCCAATCAGCAGCACTCCACCGATCGGCGTGATGACACCGAGTGCCTTGACCCCGGTTAGGCACATCGAATAGAGCGACCCGGAAAACAAAACGATCCCAAGAAGGAACCCCGCCGAGGCAAGGTTTCTGGCTCGGGATGGCCTGCACATGGCCGCGATGAACAGCATCGGACTATGGATCAAATGATAGAGAACCGCAGTATGCCAAGTCTCGAGCAGACCTGCGGCGAGTAGTTGAGACTTCAAGGCGTGCGCACCGAACGCCCCGAGTGCGACAGCGAGGGCCCCTGAACACGCCGCGATCGACTGCAACTTGTACATTGTGACGTCTCCTGCTGAAAACGTAGCATCCCGACCATGGCGATAAGGAACATCCCAACCTTCGGTATGCCTGCGTCCTTTCGCATCCTGATCGCCGACACGGCGGACGAAGTGGACGGCATCCTCGTGGCGGAGATGGCGCAGCGCTTTGTTCTCGCTCGCAGGGTCACGCTTGCATCGGGCTCAACATTCGCCCGTCCCTATGCAAAGCTCCGTCTCCTCGTTTCCGATGGGTTCCTTGACCTATCTCATGTCGAGTTCAGGCACCTCGACGAATTCATGGACACGGAACCGCAGTCCCATGGATCACTTTCGCGCGAGATAACGGAAGCGTTGTTCCCCGCGAAGATGACACGACACGGGACGTTCATCCCGACCGATACCCGGATCCCAAATGTAGTTAGTTCTCATGAATCCGCCATTTGCGACTCAGATGTTGTCCTCCTCGGAATCGGAGCCAACGGCCATCTAGCGTTCAATGAGCCCGGTACGCCATTGCATGCAACGACCAACATTGGCGCATTGACTGACTCCTCTCGCAGTGTCCACCGGGCTGCGTTCGCGCGCGAAGGACGCGATGTTCCAGCGTTTGCATTGACCGCCGGCCCAGCAACAATCCTAACGGGACGTCATCTTCTACTCGCGGCAAAAGGCAAGGCGAAGGCGGCGGCCGTCGCGGCGATGCTCAGCGGACCGGTCAGCTCTGACTGTCCTGCCTCGGCCATCCGCTTGCACGACCACGCAACGATCGTCTTAGATGCGGAGGCTGCCTCAACTTGGCTTGCCAAGCCGCAAGTCAAAGCGGAGGCACTTCCAACAGAGGTGTTATCGGCAAACGATCTCAGTCCCGCTGCCCCGGTCGTCGTCATCGCACCCCATCCGGACGACGCAGGTATTTCATGTGGAGGATTGCTTGCAAGCCTTCCCACCACAACGCGACGAGTCATCGTGACATGGTCGACAGGAGAACGAATTAGCCGCACAGGACTCTCTGTTGCTGAAGGAACCGCGCTGCGGGAATCCGAAGCGCGGGAGGAAGCAGCGCGCCTCGGTTGTGAGATACGCTTCATGAGATCCCGCGCCTACGGTCTCGGACGCATCGATCTCGACGATGTGGCGGACCTTCGAAACCTTCTGTCGGAAATAAAGCCTGCATGGGTCTTCGCGTCGGCTCGCGAGGACTCGCATCCGACGCATCGCCTCTGTCGCGTGACAACAGACTTAGCTCTGACAGAATATGTGGCCTCAGGGTCGACCGTAGACTGCTGGACGATGGAGGGCCCGTGGCATCTTCTGTCCCGCAATGAAGCCAATGCGCTCGTGCGAATTGACGAGAACGCGTCATTGACTAAAAGTCACGCTATCCGCGCTCATGCCTCGCAAATCGAACGAGTGCCCTTCGACCGAGCAGCTGAAGCCCTCGAACGTCTACGAGCGGTCGCGTTCTCCGAGTCCCACCTCGGCGGACGAGTGTCGGGACAGTTTGACCCCGACACTCGGCTTGAGGTCTTTCGACGCGTCCGACTTACCTTCGGCTAACGCCAACGTCTGGAACTACTCGTCGTCGAGATCGTAAGCCTCATTGGGATTGAATGGCTCATCGGCGTCATGTCGACGCTTGGGCTTCGCTCCCTTTTCTGGCCGATCTTCCTTCCAACCGCCCTTTTTGCCTGGGCCGCGTGGCCCCATAGGAGGACCGCCGGGGCCACCACCCATTGATGGGCCGCCTGGGCCTCGGGGGCCGCCGCCAAAGCCTGGGCCGCCGGGACCGCCTGGGCCTCGGGGGCCTCCAAAGCCGCCACCGGGACCTCCTGGGCCTCGCGGACCGCCACCGAATCCGCCGGGCCGAGGCCCACCGAATCCGCCGCCGGGACCTCCTGGACCACGCGGTCCGCCGCCAAATCCGCCGGGCCGAGGCCCTCCGAATCCACCCGGCCCGCCTGGACCGCGACCACCAGCCGGTCGATCTGCCGCAACGTCGACCCGCATAGGTCGACCATCGAGCATGGTGCCATTCAATGCCTCGACTGCTTTGTCAGCGTCAGCATCGTTAGCGAATGTGACAAATCCAAAGCCACGCGATTGACCGGTTTCTCGGTCCGACATCACGATGGCATCGGGCACGGGGCCGTGCACCTCGAACGCCGCCTTCAGGGATTCAGTCGTGGTATTCCACGAAAGACCGCCAACGAACAATTTCTTCGCCATGACTGGGTGGCTATAGCCTAATCTCATCCCCCCGGTTTATGCAAGAGCAATCCAGAGGGAGGAGTTTGGGTTAGCGGGGGGTCACTTTCCCCGGAGCTCCTGGGCGAGATCAGCCTCGCCGTAGACCTTCTCCATTGCTTCGATCATGCCTGCCGTGTGGACACCCACACAGCGATTGACACGCTCGTCAAACCAGTAGTTACCTGGCAACGACTCAATATTACCGTCAAAGACAAGTCCGACGACTTCCGCATTGCGATTGAGGATCGGGCTGCCCGAGTTGCCGCCGATGATGTCCGCTGTGCAAACGAAGTTGAACGGGGTATCGAGGTTGAGCTTGGATTTGGCATCAAGCCAACGCTTCGGGAGGTCAAACGGAGACTGGTTATCGAATGCCGCATTGCGCTCGTAGAGGCCATTCATCGTGGTCTTTGGTGGGACCATGGTGGTGCCGGCTTCGTAGCCCTTCACCGTGCCGTAAGCGAGTCGCAGCGTGAACGTTGCGTCAGGGTACATCGAGGCCCCATACGCATCGAAACGAGCCTTGTTGAGGAGTGATTTTGCCGGCTCGGTCGTAGCCGCGATCCCCCTTTGCATCTCTTGAGCCTTCTTCTGCCAGGCTTTCATTTCATCGCCAGCCTTCGCGGGGCGCAATTTGATGTGCGCGGCGAAGTCGCCCCAAGCCTTCGCGATGGTTTCGAAGGCCTCCTTGACCTCGGGTTTGCCCGACTTGGTGATGAGTTCGTCATCACGAGCCTTCATTTTCGCCATCATGCCGTCGTCCTTCAGGCCACGGAGTTGCCCCTCGTAGGCCTTAAGGCTATTCATGACACCAAAGTACGAATCGCGAAGCGTGAACGCATTCTTCTCGCTCGCATCCATCTGCGACTTCATCATCTTCGCCTGCTGATTCAGCTGAGCGACGACGCGCGGGACCTGAACATCCCGGTGGAATTGCATCTCTGCGTGAGTGAGCAAACGCTCGGTACTGCCAGGGTGACCCGAGACAAAAACCAGATCATTCGTCTTGGCGCCGGCCGAGTTCCACTTAAAGAACCACTTTGATGAATCGACGGGTTTGCCGTCTTCATAGACCCGGAAGAAAGCGCAATCCAGGTCGTACCGGGGAAATGTGAAATTGTCTGGGTCGCCGCCGAAGAAAGCGACTTGCTTCTCGGGGGCCCACACCACGCGCACGTCGTCGTACACGTGATAAACGTGAATGCGGAATTCGTTGCCGTCATAAAGGACTACCGGATCCGCAGTGATGTGCTTCGCTGCGTCGTTGAGCGCGGAGCACATCTCCTTGTGCTTCGCAGTGCGGTCGGCCTCAGGAACAGCCATAAGCTCCTTGGTGACGTTCTTGATCTCGATGAGCTGCCTGAGTGTAAGGTCGGTTCCTTTCACTTCGGAGCCGAACTGCTTGGCCGAGAAGCCGTCACGAACATAGTCCTTCTCTTGAGTCGAGACTTTTTGAATAGTCTCGAGCGCAACGTGGTGGTTCGTCATGACGAGACCATTAGGCGACAC
>CAMARR010000016.1 GCA_945860915.1 Candidatus Kuenenia stuttgartensis | reverse complement strand
GCCACCGACCCCGGCGACCTCGTGCTCGACCCGACCTGCGGTTCCGGCACCACCGCCACCGTCGCCGAGCAATGGGGCCGCCGCTGGATCACGATTGACACTTCGCGCGTGGCGCTGGCGCTGGCCCGTGCCCGCATCATGGGCGCGCGTTATCCCTTTTACCTGCTGGCCGATTCGCGCGAGGGCCAGCTCAAGGAAGCCGAAGTCACCCGCACCGCGCCGAGCAGCCAGCCCGTGCAGGGAAACATCCGCCACGGTTTCGTCTATGAGCGCGTGCCGCACATCACCCTCAAGTCCATCGCCAACAACGCGGAGATCGATGTGATTTGGGAGAAGTGGCAGGAAAGGCTCGCTCCGCTCGCCAAGGCCCTGAATGAAGAAACCCGACTGACGAAGGCCGAAACGCTTCAGGAGTGGGAAATCCCCCGCGAAGCAGAAGCCAAGTGGTCCGCCAAGGCGAAGAAGCTCCACGCGGAGTGGTGGGAAGCCCGCATTGCCCGGCAGCAGGAGATCGACAAGTCCATCGCCGCGAAGGCCGAGTTCGAATACCTTTACGACAAGCCCTACGACGACAAGAAGAAGGTCCGCGTGGCCGGTCCCTTCACCGTGGAGAGCCTCAGCCCCCACCGCGTGCTGGGCGTAGACGAGAACGATGATCTGATCGACCCGCAATCATTTACGGAAACCGAATGCGGCGCGCGGCAGTCATTCCCCCAGATGATTCTGGAGAACCTTAAGACCGCCGGCGTGCAGCAGGCGCATAAAGAAGGACGCATCGCCTTCACGGCGCTCATGCCATGGCCCGGCGGACTGGTCTGCGCCGAAGGCCGCTACTTGGAGGGCGCGGCCGAAAAGCGTGCCGCCATCTTCATCGGCCCGGAGTTCGGCACCGTCCAGCGCGCCGATCTCGTCGCCGCCGCACGCGAGGCGGGCGATGCCGGGTTCGATGTGCTCATCTCCTGCGCCTTCAACTACGAGGCCCACGCCACGGAGTTCAGCAAGCTGGGCCGCATCCCCGTGCTCAAGGCCCGCATGAACGCCGACCTGCACATGGCCGGCGACCTCAAGACCACCAACAAAGCCAACCTGTTTGTGATTTTCGGCGAGCCAGACATCACCCTCAGCAACCAGAAGGACGGCAAGCTGCGAGTGAAGGTGAACGGCGTGGATGTCTTCAAGCCGCAGACGGGCGAAGTCGTCAGCGACGGCCCCGACGGCATCGCCTGCTGGTTCATCGACACCAACTACAACGAAGAGAGCTTCTTCGTCCGCCACGCCTATTTCCTCGGTGCCAACGACCCCTATAGCGCCCTTAAGACAACGCTGAGAGCCGAGGTCAACGAGGAATCGTGGTCAACCCTGAACAGCGACACCTCGCGCCCCTTCGAAAAACCAAAGTCGGGCCGCATCGCCATAAAGGTCATCAACCACCTCGGCGACGAAGTCATGAAGGTCTTCAATGTCTGAGCCGATGGATTTCCGCATCGCCTACACCTTCACCGACAGCCTCGCTCGGTTGACGGGAGACGAACAGAAGGCCGCCAAGATGACGGCGTTCGACCTGCAGCTCAACCCGGCAAGTCCGGGGATGCAGTTCCACAAGCTCGACAAAGCGAAGGACACACGCTTCTGGTCGGTCCGGATCGGCAGGGACCTCCGGATGATCGTCCACAAGAGCGAAGGCAGCCTCTTGCTTTGCTACGTCGATCACCACGATAAAGCCTACGACTGGGCGAGCCGCAGGAAGTTGGAGACGCATCCGAAAACCGGCGCCGCGCAGCTCATCGAGATCCGCGAGACGGTGCGAGAAATCGTCGTGCCCACTTATGTTCAGGGTGAGGCGGCGACGCCGGTCAAGCCACGCCTGTTCGCGAAGCTCTCCGACGACGAGCTGCTGAGCTACGGCGTCCCCGCCGAGTGGATCGCCGATGTCCGCCAAGCGAACGAACACTCCTTGCTGTCGTTGACCGACCATCTGCCGAGTGAGGCCGCCGAGTCCCTGCTCGAACTGGCGACCGGCGGAAAGCCCCGCACGCGCGAGCTTGTCGGCGTGGGGACAGCTTCCGTCGAAGTGGATCCAGCTTCGGGTATGGGCCTGCACACGGCTGCCGGCGGCGACGAGACTCGCCCGGCTGCGAAGCTGATAGAACCGGGCGCTCCTTCGACGAACCCGTTCGATCACCCGGATGCACAACGCCGCTTCCGCGTGATGACCAATGTCGAAGAACTGGAGCGCGCCCTCGAGTACCCGTGGGAGAAGTGGACCGTCTTCCTGCACCCCGAACAGCGCCAGTGCGTGGAACGCGAATACAACGGCCCCGCGCGAATCTCCGGGTCGGCCGGGACCGGCAAGACGATCGTCGCGATCCATCGTGCTGCTCACCTCGCGCGGACACGCCCCGACGCGCGGATTCTTCTCGCGACGTTCTCGGACACGCTTGCGAGCGCACTTCGCACCAAACTAAAGCGCTTGATCGGTGACGAGCCGCGACTCGGCGAGCGCATCGACGTTCACTCGTTGAATTCGCTGGGACTCCGCCTCTACAAGTCGCTCGTCGGTCCCGTTGACATAGTCGACCACGCCACTCTGCGTGCAATGTTCACAGACGCTTCAAAGGCGGTCGGCGGCCACAACTTCACCCTGCACTTCCTGCTCAACGAATGGGAGCACGTCGTTGACGCCTGGCAGGTTTCGACTTGGGAGGCCTATCGGGATGTCGCCCGCCTTGGACGCAAAACTCGATTGCCCGAGGCGCAGCGGGCCGTCCTCTGGTCCATCTTCGAACGGGTGCGTGCTGGGCTGCTCCAGCGCAAACTCGTCACAACTGACGCGGTGTTCACCGAAATTGCGGCTGCCCTCTCGAAAGCAAAGCACCCCGTCTTCGACTTCGCCATCGTGGACGAAGCGCAAGACGTCAGCGTCGCCCAACTCCGCTTCTTCGCTGCGCTCGGCGCGAACCGACCTGATGCACTCTTCTTTGCCGGCGATCTCGGCCAACGGATTTTCCAGCAACCGTTCTCATGGAAATCGTTGGGCGTGGACGTTCGAGGCCGCTCCCGCAATCTCCGCGTCAACTATCGCACGTCACACCAGATCCGCATGCAGGCCGACCGCCTTCTTGGCCCAGCAGTCACCGACGTTGACGGAAGCATCGACGTTCGAAACGACACGGTCTCGGTCTTCAACGGTCCGCCGCCCGTCATCCGCACATTCGACACCGAAGACGAGGAAGCCCAAGCCGTCGGCGATTGGTTGACCGAGCAAACGAAGGCCAACCTTCTTCCCCACGAACTCGCGGTCTTTGTCCGCTCGGCGGCTCAACTGGGTCGCGCGCAAGCCGCCGTGACGAAATCGGGCCTGTCATACAAAGTCTTGGACGAGAATGTCGAGACCGCAAGCGGAAAGGTCTCCATCAGCACGATGCATCTGGCCAAGGGTCTCGAGTTCCGCGCCGTGGCGGTGATGGCATGCGACGACGAAGTCCTGCCGCTGCAAGAGCGAATCGAAGCCGTAGGCGACGACGCCGACCTCCGCGAGGTCTACGATACCGAGCGGCATCTGCTTTACGTTGCATGCACCCGCGCCCGTGACCAAATCCTGATCACGAGCGTGAAGCCCGCGTCCGAATTTCTGGATGATCTTAGATAGTAATGAATGGCACGTACCCGACCGGAGTCGCCGGAATACCAGATGTGGCCGCGGCTCGCTCCGCGCTCTTGTGGCGCGCGGTGCAAAATCTCATCCGCGCGTTCTGATCCGGGTAGAGATCGCCGTCATGTGCAGCATAGATTCGCCAGCACGTTCTGAGTTGTGTAGGGATCATCCGGTTTCGCTCTCGGCCGTCGAACGACAAGTTCGTGGCTAGCGAGGCGCGCATCTACACGAAGACGCGACGGAGAGGTCCTATCAACGTCGGGAATGTCGGCCGAGGTCGTCACTGCGTGACGTTTACGTTCGACCCGATTTCACCGCGACAGCAGCCGATGTGACCTCGGTCGAGCGGCCGCACCGCAAGGCGACGCGAACTAATCCGAAGAACGATTGCGCCTGTGGCTCTTCGGTTGGGGTGGAAACGGAGGGCGGATCGGGCGGAACGCGGGAGATTCTTGGCGGGGAAATCGCAGGGTGGACGCGATTTGCGCCTCAGCGTGTAATCCTCAGGAGCGACGAACGGTCGCAAGCCAATGCACGGCGAGAATGGATCCCATGACTGAGACCCGACGCACGTTCCTGAAATCGACGACCCTCGCGGGGGCAACCCTCGCAGCCGGATGCGGCACCTTGGGCGGCGCCCCTTCGCAAAGTGCCGCGGGAATGCTGCGACCGATGGCGGCCGTACGCTGGGCCGTGATTGGCGTCGGTGCTCGCGGATCTGGCCATGTTGAAACACTGCTCATGCTGGACGGTGCTTCGGTCACCGCAATTTGCGATACCCACGCGCCGTCGCTTACGCGCGTGGTCGCGAGTGCCGCCAAGAAGAGCGGACATGAACCCGCTTCCTACGGCGCCGACGGCAACCCGAACGCATGGAAACACATGCTGGATCGCGATGACATCGACGCCGTGCTTATCGCGACGCCCTGGGAGCTCCACACTCCGATGGCGGTCGCCGCTATGCAATCGGGAAAGCACGCATTCGTAGAGGTGCCTGCAGCACTAACGATTGACGAATGCTGGGATCTCGTCGATACATCAGAGAAAACCAGCCGCCAGTGCATGATGCTCGAAAACGTCAACTATGGGCGTGAAGAGCTCATGCTTCTGAATATGGTGCGACGTGGGCTGCTGGGAGAACTGCTCCATGGAGAGGCCTCGTACATCCACGACTTACGCTCGCAGATGTTTGAAGTCGACCACGGAACCGGGTCGTGGCGCACGCCGCATTACGCGCACGATCAGGGCAACCTCTACCCCACCCACGGACTCGGCCCCGTCGCACATTGCATGGATGTGAATCGCGGCGATCTATTTGATCACCTTGTTTCGATGTCCACGCCAGCGCGCGGGCGCGCCCTTTTCGCCAAGGCGAACTTCCCCGCCGATCACAAGTGGAACAAGTTTGAGAATTGGAACTGCGGTGACTTCTCGACGTCGCTCATTAAGCTCCAGTCCGGCCGCACCATCATGGTCCAATGGGACGAAACGTCGCCTCGCCCCTACACACGTCACAACTACCTCCAAGGCACAAAGGGAGCATTTGGAGGATTCCCCAATCGCATCGCGCTCGACGTCCCGGTTACTGAACTTCCAGCCACGGTACGCGCGAAAATGAAGCCGGACGCCAAGAGATCCGACTCCCACAGTTGGAGCATGGACATGAAGCCCTGGTTTGAGGCCTTCGATCACCCGATGTGGAAGAAAGTTGGCGAACTCGCGGCCAAACATGGTGGCCACGGCGGCATGGACTTCGTCATGTTGTGGCGGGCGCAGCAGTGCCTTATGAAGGGCAAACTTCTCGATCAAACCGTGTACGACGCGGCGGCATGGAGCGCGGTGACACCGCTATCACGCGCGTCAGTCGAGCAGGGGTCGGCACCCATGAAATTCCCTGACTTCACACGTGGCAAGTGGCGAACGACCCCTCCGATTGCAATCGAGGCCGAATAGGGCTTCGTGGGCGCGGATCAACAAGGCGTTAACGTCGCGGCATGACGAGCTCCACTCCCGCGATGCCGGCCATCCGCGTCGCGATGATGCCGAAAGATACGAACGCCCACGGAACGATCTTCGGAGGCGTCATCCTTTCTTACATCGACCAGGCAGGTGCGATCGCGGCACGCGCGTTCGGAGCGCCCAAGGTCGTCACCGTGTCGATGAAAGAAGTTCAGTTTCGTCAGCCCGTTTACGTCGGCGACATCGTGTCTTTCTATACCGACGTCACGCGGCTCGGCACCACGTCCATCACGGTCAAGGTCATAGTCCAGGCCGAGCGCTACCGCGAACCAGGTAGCAGCGTTCTCGTGACGGATGCCGAAGTGGTTTACGTCGGGGTTGACGAACAGTTCAACAAAGTTCCCATCCGACGCCCCGGCACCGCCTGATGAATCCCGCCATCGGTGCGGCGGCAGCCCTCGGTAGCGCTGCGATTTGGTCGATTTCTTCAACGCTCCTCACAACCTCTGTCCGCGCTTTCGGCAGCCGGCAGATCAACGTATTCAAGTCGACTGTCGCCGGCGTGCTGTTTCTCATGACTGTGGCGCTGGCCTTTGGCGGTGGGCCGATCGCCGCCGCCATGCCATCGATCTCTTGGTTCGCCGTTTCCGGATTCGTGGGACTCGCGCTCGGAGATACGTTTTATCTGGCCAGTCTCAAGAGCCTTGGACCCACGACGGCTCTTGTCCTTTATCAGACATCATCGCTCTTCACCATGGCATTGGGTTTCTTCGTGCTGAACGAACGCCCATCGTTCGCCAACTGTGCAGGCGCCGTCTGCGTCGCGGGCGGAGTTTCGCTTGCAACTTGGTCAAGAACCCAAAGCGCAAAGCCCAAGCACGCGGGAGGCACCATTCGCGGCCTCGCGATTGATGCCGACGTGCTCAGCAACAAGGCAATTAAGGCGGGGATTCTGCTGGGCCTCGGGTCCGCAGCAAGCCAGGCCATCGGAGTGGTCATTAACCGGCAGGCCTTCGAGATTCTCGATGCTGCCGCGCCGGCGCTCCGCGCCGCCGAAGGCCTTGCCTCGCTCGAACGCCCCGTGTTTGCGGCAACCGTCAGACTCGTTGCGGCGAGCGCCGTGATGCTTCTCTTTGCGGTGCTGCGAGGCCAGGCCCGCTTCGACACAAGCGCCCTACTTAGCCGTGAAGGCTGGCGACTCACCCTGATTCCAACAGTGCTCGGAACCTACCTCGGCATCCTTGGGATGCAGGTCGCCGTCGGCTCGCTTCCCGCTGGAATCGCGGCCACGCTGCTCGCTACGCCGCCGATTTTCTCAATTCCGGTCGCATGGATCATGATCGGTGAGAAGCCGACGATCCTCACGTTGATCGGAACGCTGATCGCAACCGGCGGTGTCTTTCTCGTCTCAACCTGACCCGAGCGGTGCGCCAAATCCGCCGCCACCCGGCGTCTCGACCACCAGCACGTCACCCGCGCCGACGACGAATGTCGACATGGCGTCCACCTTTATGAAGGTCCCGTCCGCACGCATGACATGCTGCGTCCCGGGGGCACCCGCTTCTCCCCCAGCTGCTCCATCTGGACCACTCGCCCGACGTTGAGCGAGAAGCGAAACAGTCATCGGCGCAAGGAACCGATACGAACGTCGCAGGCCGTCACCTCCGCGATGGCGGCCCGCACCACCAGATCCGCGCCGGAATTCAAAACTCTCGATGCGCACGGCATGACGTGACTCAAGCACTTCGGGGTCAGTAATGCGGGTGTTTGTCATGTGGACCTGCACCCCAGACGCGCCATTTGCGCGCGCGGTTGCGCCCGCCCCGCCTCCGACCGTCTCGTAGTG
>CAMARR010000015.1 GCA_945860915.1 Candidatus Kuenenia stuttgartensis | reverse complement strand
GAGGCAGGCTATTGATCGCCGTGATCGGAGTAAGTGCGGGACTGCTTTAGGGATGAGTCGGCGGCGATGGGCGTTGAGAGCGTCGAGCGGTTAGCCGTTAGGTACGCCTGCTCGCGTGCGAATGATGGGCAGCCGGACGCGATTTAGGTAGCGCCAATTGGCGCGTCGAAGCGTCCGGATCACCGCCGCCGAGGTGATAGGGCACCGGTCAACGTGCCAGTTTGTGGCCGCGGGAAGTTGGCAGCATTCTGGCAATGGAAATGCAGAAAGTGTGAAAACTAGCGGATTTTCAGCGGTCCCGGCCCGATTCGAACGGGCGACCTGCGGTTCCGAAGACCGATGCTCTATCCAGCTGAGCTACGGGACCAGACCCAAGTGATGGGATTGGGGCCGAATGCTAACTGCGGGCCCAGTTGGAGCGTAGGGGCGTTTTCAGGACCGCCGTCAATCACGACGCGGCGCGGCGACACGAGCGTGAAATGAACTAGAGGGACGCGGAGCTTGGACCGGGCACGTTTTTTGGCGGTGACGTAAGATCGGACAGCCCGCCTTAGGCGGACTTGCCAGCCAGAGAGTCACCGAAAGCCAAATCCCTCGCAACCGGAACTCCTACGCCCCCCGATGGTTCGGGAGGTTTGGGGCCGGTGTTGAGGTCGTCATTCGGAATATGCCCAAACTTGCCATCACCGATGCAGGCGGTTTCCGCGAACTGCCGCTCAAATCAGAAGTCAAGGCAGGGCGCCTTGCCTCAAATGACATCCCGCTCGACGTTCCGGAAGCTTCGCGTCAACATTGCCGCTTCTTTCAGGACGGCAGTTCGTGGTTTGTCGAAGATCTAGGTTCGTCCAACGGGACGCTCGTAAATGGGCGAAAAGTCTCGAAATTCGAGCTTCAGGACGGGGATGTGATTTCGGTTGGATCCGTCTCGATCCGCTTTCTGGATGCCGGTGTCGAAGAGGCCGCTCCCTCCGTTGATGACGCGTGGGGTGACGACGAGATTTCGCTAGAGGAAGAGGTGTTTCTCATCCTCGGCAATGCGGACCGCCGAGGCGAGATTGTGAAGGTCACGGGTGATCTCCTCACGATCGGCAGAAAGCCGCGCAACGGACTGGTGCTTTCCGACGCGTCAGTTTCCGGGGATCACGCAGAGTTGCGCAAGAAAAATGGCACTTGGACTGTCAAGGACTTGGGTTCATCGAACGGCACGTTTGTAAACGGCGATCCGGTAATCGATGCTGAACTCGCCTCTGGATGCGTGATCTCGTTTGGCTCGATTCGCGCGACATTCGGTGTTGGTTCGTCCAAGGACTTTGGCCCCCCGCCAGAGATTGAACAACTTCCCGACGATGATCCTGTTGATTCGCCTGCGGCGACCCGCGTGTCCGACGCGTTTGATGGATCTGAGGCTCCCAGTTTCAAGGTGAAAACACCGGCGAAGACTTCAGATATCGTCTTCAATGTCGTGATGTTCGCCGTCATCGCGGGCCTAGTGGGCGGCGTGGCTTGGCTCTGGAACCAGAAGGAATCTCGCCGAGATCAAGCCAGTGGGCCAGGGCGGCACATCCAGGCAAACTTGGTGCCAGAGCGTTGGTGGTCTTTCGAACCTCTTCCGGACGATGTCGAGCCAACGGACGGCGAAGGTTGGCGTCCGGTCGATGCTGCCGATTCAACGATCGTGGGTTCGGTAGACGGCGCTCCGGGCAGTGGATCCGGGCTATCACTTTCTCGAGGTTCTCCTTCACGAATCGCAGGTGTGATTCGTTTGGAGGGTGGCACCGAAACAGCGTTCGATGTGGTTTCGGGGCGCGCATTTCGCGTCGGGGCGCGTGTTCGCTCTGACAATAGCGCCGATGCAGCCATCGCCATCGACTGGATGGCCTCTGATGAGACCGTCGCGCTTCGTGATCTGATCCCAGTCCCTGCTTCGGCTGAATTCATAGAGGTCGCCGGGACGCTCGTCGAGCCTGGTGGATTGACTAAAGCACGCATTGCGTTGGTGATCGGTGGCACGGGCGAAGCAGTTTTCGACGATATCACGCTCGAAGTGGTGGATGCTCCGGCCGGGCGTTCGGCCAAAGCGGGCAGCCTGCTTGCGTCACTTACGCCGGCGGGTTCGATGCGCCTCACGCGTCCCGGTAAAACCGTATTGCGAGACTTGGGCGTCTGGTCGTTCGCGGATGCGAAGGCGCCAGTCGGTCCTTGGCGAGGATTCTCACCGACAGGTTCTGGGCCCGGCGTCGCGGGTGCGCTTGCGAGCGGCGGTGCCTTGACTGTTGGTCTAACCGCCGAGCCCAACGTGATGCTCGACGTTGCGATCAACGGTGGATCGCCCGCATCTGACTTTGCAGCAGCCCTCGCGGGCAATCCGGCTGATTCCATCGTCACGACATTGGACGGTGAGACCGGTGTTCGTCACCGAGGAGTGTTTGCTCCAGTCAAAGCACAGGCTGTGGTGGTCGGCGATGCCGGTGCGCGCGTCCGACTGCGGTTTCTCGCTGTGGATGGGAGTCCCGCCCGGCTCGACGTAAGCCTATCCGACGCCTTTGGAGTGTCGGTGCTTCGTCTCGGGCGAGGAGCCGCATCGGCCGTTAAGTTCGTTGTTGACACATCGTTTGAAGCCGAGCTCTCGTCAGCGCAACAGTTGCTCGCGAAGGCCCGAGAATCGGAGCGTTCAGGCAAGCTTGGCGAGGCGATGATTGCGTTTGAGCAGGTATTGGCTCGATTCCCTTTCGAGGATCGAATCGAATCGGAGGCTCGAACTTCGGTCGACCGCATGAACGAAGCCGCGCGCACCGCTTTGAAGGAGTTTGAAGCTCGTGCGGACGACGCACGCTTCTTCCGTACCGTTGCGCGTGATGCGGCGCTGATGGTTTCAATCAGAGATGCTGCTGCAAAATACACGGGTTCGGCCGTAGGAGAGTCACTCCTGAAACTCGCCAACGCGCTTGAGGTTGATCGCACGTCGACTTCAACTCAACGCACGGCCGCGGAGGCGCAGGGGGCACTCCTCCGTGCGATTGACTACGCGGACGACCCACGTGGTCGAAAGGACGTCGCACTTGCGCTCTTGGAGTCGATCTTGCGCAGACACGCAGGAAGCGACGCGGCTCGCGATGCGGCTGCACGTCTTGAGAAGATCAAAGCCTCGATGCCGGCGGGCGGGGAGGGGAACAAGTGAAACTCTTCGCAGGTTTAGACATTGGATCGAGTCATGTACGGCTCGTCGTGGCGGAGCGAAAAGGCACGCAGTGGAAACTCGCCCGGACGATTGAGATTCCCGTTGAGCCGGGTGGCGATCATGAGTCCGCTTCACTCGCCGCTATTGCTTCAGTCGCAGCGGATTTGGGGCCTAAGACTCGGTTGCCGGGCGTTCGATTTGGGCTATCCGGCTCTTCGCTCATCATTCGCTATACGACGGTGCCACGTGTTCCGTTATGGCGTCTTCGATTCTTGATGGATGTCGAAGTCCGCGACATGTCGCAGACGGTAGGTGATTCGCTTGCCAGCGATTGGAACTTGCTTTCGCTGCCGAACGCTGCGCCGGCCGACGACAACGTCATGGTCGCCGTCTGTAAGGAAGGGTTTCTCTCAGCGCGCTTCGACGCCGCCAAGGCACTTGGCGAACCGTCATGCGGAACGCCGTCCTCGGTTGCACTAGCCAATGCGTTTCTCGCAACCGGTGACCCCCGTGATGGAGAGGCCGCGCTGCTCGTTGACGTCGGGGATCGAAGCCTCGAAATTGCGCTGGTCAAGGACGGCGAGCTCCTCTTCGCTCGCAATCTTGCTGGCGGTGGACGTGCGCTGACGGACGCAATCGGATCGGCTTTTGGATTGAGTTCTGCCGATGCGGAACTCCTCAAGCACCAGTCGGGAAACGTAAGCCCGAAGGGACGGGCTGCGTATGCGTCTGGCAAGGAAGAGAAGGTTGCTAACGCGTTGGTTGGGCCCGTGGGCCAGCTGTCCGCGATGATTCAGTCGAGTCTCGCATTCACGCGTGCGCAGACGAAAATTCGAGATCTCGAGCCTTCGCGCATTCTGCTTTCGGGCGGAGGAGCTCGGCTCCGTGGACTTTCGGACTACCTTTCCTCGGCTTTCAGGTGCCCGGTTGCTCGTTTTCAACCTGAAAACGCATTGGACTCGTCGGCCCTTCCCGCCGAAGATGCGAAGAAATTCTTAGAAGATCCGGGTGCGTTCGCGGTCGCGATCGGACTGATGGTCACGTCGGGGGATCCGCAGGCGTTCCGCTTGGATGTGGTCACGTCCGCGACCCGCAAGCAACGTGAATTCAAGGACCGCACGCTTTGGATGATCCTCTCGGGAGTGGTTGCCGCAGGCTTCCTCGGATTCCGGCTGTATTCAGGCATGACTGAAGCAGACCAGATGGAGAAGAAAGCCAAGGCGGAAGTGCGAGTTGCGGAATCCGCCAAGAGTCAAAGACGGATTTGGGATTCCGAACAGGAGAGAATCAAAGATCTTAATGCCCGTATGGCATTGCTGTCAGGATTCACCGAGCCGGGAGAAGGTCTCGTTCGAATTCAGCGTGTTGTGCAACAGTCCTTGCCCGAAGGCGCCTGGGTGGCGTCGGTGTCGGTGCAGCGTGAATCCCGGCCGGTGGATCCTAAGGATCCCAAGTCGGCGCGGGTAATGCGGACGGCCGCTTATGTCAACGGCCAAGCGACGCCCCAATCGGGTCAGCCCGAGAAGGCGTTACAGGATTTTGTTTTGGGCCTTCAGAAATCGCTTCCAGGATGCGATGTCTCGATCGTTGACCAGAAGGGCGGTTCAGCCCGGGGTGGAGGCGTTTTGCAATTCAATGTTCGCGTCGACCTCACGGGAGGTGCATAAGCCATGGGCGATATTTGGCAAGAGCACCGCAAGTTCATCATGTCGGTCATCGCGGGGATGCTCACGGTTTTCGTCGGTGCATTGGCGATCGATGGAGCGTTCGACAGTCGCATTCGGCTGGCGCGCGGGACCATCGACCGAGCAAGGTCGGACCAGAAGCAAGCTTTGCCCTCGGGGTACGACCCGCGCAAGGCGACTGAGAACCGTTCGAACTTGGAATCCGAGTACGACAAGCTCCGCACGGCTGTGGCACGTGCTCCTTCGAAGGAGTGGAGAATCGGCCCCGAGGTGTCGGATTCGGATCTGTACTACAACGCTCAACTCGAGAAGTTCCGCAATGGAACTCTCGAGGCATGTGCCGTCCGAAACATTGACGTCGATCAACGACTCGGACTGCCCGACGCGTTTCCCTCACAGCGCAACGAGCAAGAACACTGGATGCGCGGGCTTGATGTCGTCGAGCAGATCTTGGTGATCGCGCTTGCAGCCGAACGAGAGGTCGAAGGTGGCATCGCACGAATCGAGCGAATTGAAATCGAGAAGCCGGAGAAGCGAGGCCCCGGCTACAGGGTGCCCTATCTCGCTGGGCTACGCGTTCAGTTGTCCGTTGTTGGACATCCCCGTGCTGTGGCTTTTGTCCTTCGCGCGCTCTCGCAGGATGACTCAGGCAACGAGGCGCTGCGCGGCCGATACCTAGCGGTAGACAAGTCCACCGTGACGAGTCTTGATTTCCCGCCGGACGGCACGGTGAAGGAGCGCAAAGGCGCCGATCCCAACGACCGCCGCCGAGTCGAGGTACGACTTGAATTGCGTGCTCTCGACGTCAACCCCGAAGGTGCGCTTCCGCGCTGAGTCACGACGATGGCCATCAAGAAAGAACCGATTACGTTCATCCTGACTGTCGGGGTCCTTGCAGGTTTGGTCGCCTTAGGCGCATCAGACCAGGGACCACGCACCCCAGGGCGCCGCGGCGGCAGTGCGGCTCCACCGGATCAGGTTGAGATCAAGCTCGCGCCAGGCCGTTTTGTTCAGGGAGACGTAGTTACGTGGTCTTCGGAGGGGCGTAACCCTTATGAAGCACCCGTGGAAACTCGGGAACTTCCTCCGTTAGAGCTCATGGCTCCGCCGCTCCCTCGACTCCCGATTCCCGCCCCAGTGTTGCCTTTTGATCTCGGGGGCGCGGTGCGGCGAGCCTTGCGCCGTCCTTACGTACCGAATGCCACCGGCGCACAGGCATCAGGAACAACCACACCGACGGCGCCAGTGTCGACCGAGACACCTACGTCGGGCGACAACATCGCGCTGCCTCCGATACCGGCCGAGGGCGCGTTGTCAATCGCGGACCGATTGCGTCTCACCGCGGCAGATCGCATTAAGCGCGAAGAGGATCAGCGCCGCGCTGATGAGACCGAGGCCGAACGCAAGAAGCGCCTTGACAAAATTGTCTTTGCGACCGGTCAGACAGTCCTGGGTGAATACGCGTCCGCGGATCGAACCAAGACGCGATACGACCTTCTAGCAGAGTTTAATGCGATTCGAAGCGACACGAACATCAACGAGATTGCTCGTGGCGAAAAGATGAAGGCGCTCCGGATCGCATTTCGTGAAGACAAAAAGGGACGTTTACTTTCGCGAACAGTCTATACCGGTGATATCGTCGCCGAGATCGCGTTGGCGGATAATCCGGTTAATCGATTCGAGGTTCGTCGGCGATTACTAAAGGCTGACGACACAACAGGTGCCATGGAACTCGGACGGTTGATTTCCGATGCGCGCGAGTTCACCTTGGCGGTTGAGTACCTCGATGGTCTTCGGAAGAAGGGCGAGCGTTCAGTCGAATTATTCGCACTACTCGCGGACGTCCGTGAAGCCATTTTCGAATACGATGGCGCATTGGCCGTCATCCGAGATGGCCTTTCGACGCATTCTGGAGCGCCCTCACTCCTCGCGCGTCGCGCCAGGCTGGAGCTCCGGTTGGGACTGCGCGAGGAGGCGGCCGCGACAGCGCGAGAAGCACTCGCGAAGGGCGCTGAGCCGGTCGCCGCCGCGACTTTGGGCGAGGCATACCTGCGCCTTCGTCGGGCCAAGGATGCGATTGCTCCGTTGCGCGATGCGCTCACGACGTCCGAAGGTGATCGAGCCGAGAGGATTCGTCTGCTCCTAGCCGAGAGCTACCTCGCAGTGGGAGACGTCAAGAATGCCGAAGGGCAGCTTGATGTTGTCATGGACAAATGGCGAACCGTCACATCACCCGGAAATGGGGGGGATGCCGAGCGCCAACGTGCGCACGAGCGTGCTTTGAGCCTTGCGATCGCCACCCTACTTGCATCCGGTAAAGTCGAAGAAGCCAAGACCGCTGCCACCGCAGCAGTAGGTTTGTTTCCTGCGAGCGGGACGATTACGTTCCTCGTCGGGGCAACCAAGGTCCTTTCAGGAGATGTGTCGGGCGCACGTGGAGCACTAGTTAACGTCGCAGACCTCGATCCGTTGCTCGCAGCTCGGGTCGGTGCCGCGATGGCGTCTGTTGAGGAATTGTCCAAGCGCGATGACGCGGCACTTGGAGCAGCCGCGACAGCAGCCAATGAAACGGGACCTAACGACCCATCATTGCGCCCTGCCTACGGAAGGGCACTTCTGATGAGCGGCGACGCAACCAAGTCCCGTGACATCTTGCTCGCGGCGTTGGATGAATCGCCCGACGACAGCGATCTTGTGGCAGCGCTCGGTGATGCTGCGTATCTCGAAGGTGACTTCAGTCGAGCATCGCGCTTTTACGAACGGGTTGCCAACGTAGAACCAGGCTTCCCGGGGCTTGGGGCTCGACGCGTGATGGCTGCTGTCCGTAGGCGTCGCATGGCCGAAGCGGAAGCTCTCGTGGCCAAAGCCTCAGCCGTTGACCAAAAGGATGCAGCTTGGCTCGCCGCGTCGGCCTACTACCAGTATCAGAAGTCGAACGAGGGCGAGGCACTCCAAATCATGCAGCGAGTCGGTGAAGTCGCAGGCAAGGGAACTCCCCTTGCGGACTGGGCTTCGTCAGCATTCGGTGCCATCACGGCACAGCGTTCGAAATTGCTCTGGTCGGATGGATTCTCTCGATCAGGCACTCAGATTGGGCGAGATTGGAAGCGAGAAATCGGAGCGGGGATCACACCCGCGCTTGCCAACGAACGACTCGGGTTCGACGGGGTGCAGCGTGTGCTATCCGACAAGCCCACCATTGTCTGGCAAGAACGCCAGGGCGACAGACTCGTCGCATTCGGAATGGACTTAGACACCGCCAAGCAACAGGGCGTGTATGCCGGAATCGCGCTGATGGCGATGAATCAGGGCCGCGCCGCGACCGAGAAATGGCCGGGCTTCCCGGAAGATCGACCCGCGGGATACGTGCCATGGGGCGGTGTCCAGGTGGCATTCTCGCCTGACGGTCGGCTCGTTTGGCGTCGACTTGAGAAGGGTAAAATGTCGGAATGGGAAGCCACTAAGTCTTCTTTCGAAGGCGGCGTGGTGAATCTCGAAGTCCGGTTTGCAGACCCGCGCGAGGGACGATTTGACATTTTGGCCAATAAGGAAGTCGTCGCCACAGCAACACTTTCCGATTTGCGCAATTGGAAGCGTACGATGGAGCTCTGGGTCTTCTCCCAAGCGGCACTCGATCAGAAAGTTCGCTTCTCTGCGGACAACGTGACGATTGTCACCACCAAGGAGAAGTGACATGACTGCACGCAGCGCCGGATTTACGTTGGTTGAACTACTGGTCGTGATGGTGATCATCGCGTCCCTTGCAGGGATCGGCATGGTGTCCATTCCGCCGATCCTGAGGAACATGGACCGCAAGGCGACCGAGGTCTATCTACTGAACGTAACAGCGGCCCTCGAAGCCTATCGATCAACCGAAGGGACTTACCCCCCGTCCACGCTTCGTGATTTTCCTGGTGTCGGTGCCGTCAACAATCTTGAGAATTGCGGGATCTCGGCGCTCGTGATGTGTCTCAACTCTAAGTCGTATCCGGGGTCCTTCGATTTCGAAGATTCGAAGATTGTATCGATCTCGGATGAAGGCTCGGGGATCACCCAGGTGCAGTTGACTCGTTTCGGCGATCGCAAGCTCTACACCCTTGTGGACAAGTGGGGCACGACGCTCGCGTACGTCAATGCTGTTGACTACGGCAATCCCGATGTCCGTTCGGTGTCGGCAGTCGAAGGCACAATCAAATTCACCCCGTGGATAAGTCCCAAGACGAAGTCTCCATTTCGGCGTGACGGGTTTCAGCTGATTTCGGCTGGACCTGACAGGCTGTTCAATACAGAAGACGACGTCACGAATTTCGAACGCAACTAGGATGCATGTCTCGTCGAATCGCTTGAAGGAACGCGGGTTCACCCTCGTTGAGGTTCTTGTTGTCACGACGATCCTTGCGGTTCTACTCGGCTTCTCTGCCAACGCCCTTTCGCGCGCTGGACAGGGCGCAGCATTGGGGAGTTCGTCGCGCCTCACGCGCGCGGCACTTCAGCGCGCTAAGCAGCTTGCGCGGACCGACCGCGCGCTGTCCTCGGTTCTTGTGGATCCCGGTGACGCGGCTGCCGGGCGCCCCGGAGCACTGACGGTGCGACTCGCTCGACGCGCTGTCACGATGTCCTTCGAAGAGTCCGACAACGGTCGAACTCCCATGGGAGATGCTATTTCGGGCACTCTCTTGGGCGCCGTCATCGTTCCGGGCGGCACCGTGCGACAGGCAGCACAACTCGCGGCGGGTGCTCGAATTCGCGGACCGGCCCTTACATCGGCCCCGTCGCATGATCCATCTTTGGGATTCAGCCTAGAGATGGACGTACTTCCGACGGGACCCGGAGCACTTGCTCGTTTCGGTTCGAGCAGTGACGAATTCGCTTTCTCGCTTTCGCTGGAAGCTGATCTTTCTTTGATGGCGGAGGTCATGTTCGCGCCCGAAGGCACCATCCGTCGACTTCGGACGCCGCCATCGGTGGTTGCGGCTGACGCATGGAATCGAGTGGGAATCGCCTACGACGGTGTTTCCCTCATCGTGACGTCACATGGTGTGGTTGAAGGCATCATGGAGGAAACACGGGGACTCATGGTTCCAAAGGACGGTGCGTTGGTTATTGGTGGGGGAGTCGCCGCACTCATTGACACCGTGACCTATGTGACTGTGAGCGAGGGTGAACCATTTAATCTCGAGCGAGGCGTGACTTTCGACCTCAAGGCTCCGCTATCGATTCGATTTGACGGCGAAGGGCGACTTGATCGCCGAACGCATGGCGGAACCGTCATGGTTGCACTTGTTCAAGAAGAACGTCGCGAAGAAGTGACCGTCGATCTCGCCGGAGTCATCCGATGAGAAAATCACGGCAACAGGGCGTCGCGCTTGTGTTGGTTCTCGCGTGCCTGCTCGGGTTGATGGTGCTCGCGGCTCCGTTTCTTGCCATTGCGCTCAACGACAATGGCGCCAGCGAGAATCTGCTGTCAGAGACTCGAGTTAATGTCGGCACCCGAGCGATTCTCGATCACGCAAAAGCGAGTCTCGAGCGCACGACCGCCCTTCGCGAAGCCACGCGCGGCGGCAACCCTGATACAGATGTCTTTTCCTCGCCACTCTGGGACGTGGCAGACGAGTTCAAGGTCCCATTCGATCTCACGGATTCGAAGGGGCTCCCACTTAAGGACGCAGACGGACTACCTCTCCTTCACCGAAAGGATCCGCGCGGCGACGTGTGGGACTTCACGATCCGCGACGAGCAGTCGCTGCCGAACCTATGGACCTCGTCTCCATTCCTCATCGCGAGGTCGCTCGGACGCACGGTACTTACCGCTGAGATCATCGATACTGATGCGGTTATCACGGTAGAAGAAACCACAGGATTCCCCCCCACAAACGGGCATCTGTTTTTGGAAGGTGAGCGCATCGCTTACTCAAAGGCAGTGGGGAGTCAGTTCCTAGGCTGCCAGCGAGGGCTTCCGGGCGGCGGCAAGGCGCGCAAGCACCGCCCTGACGCCTTCGTCATCGACGACCGCGCTCGCGAGATCGCGATGCTTCCATTCAAGTCGCCTCGCAAGGTGGGAAACCTCCGCAGGGAACCATCATGGCCGGGATCGATTAAGGAGATTGCTCTTTCCTCCGATTCGAGGCTGTCAGCCGCCGAGGTCGATCGCCTCAATCGAGAGTTCTCGCTCATCGGAGGGCGGCCGACTTCCGACGGATTCGGTGCACCAACAACTTTGGCACAGGACACAGATCCGGCGACGACTGATGTGACGGATGGCTACAAGATTACGGTGCGAGGCAACGACGGCATCTCGCCTGGCACCATCATCAAGATCACGAATGGCGCGACGACTGAATACAACATGGTGTTCGATTCGCAGTCTCGTGGTGCCAATGCCACGCTGGCGCTCTGCGATCCGCTTCAGAATCCGTACATGGCGGAACGCACATTTGTTTTCCCTCTGATTCGGCATCCGGTAAATGTCAATACTGCGACCGAAGACACGCTCTTGCGCGTAGTCGAGGGGCTTCAATTCACGCGGGGGCGGCGGTCCGCAAACGGAACAACTGGTCGCGTGACGCGTCTCGGTGGAGAGGCCGTTGTTGAGGCACTTCTTGCTGCACGGCCGATCAAGAACCTTGAGCAGCTTCGTGACACGTTGCAAACGCTGCTCAGTAATGCGCCACTAATTTACGACCAGTTCCAGATGCTAGCGGTGTTTCGAAACGCCATCGACCCGGGCGACAAGTTGTTCGGGTTCATGAATACGGTCCCGTTCTCATTCCGATCATTCGACAACTACACGATCAGCGCTTCGGCGGTTGCGAACGACCCATCAGGGCGTGAGCGCGCGCGCAAGACGGTGACCGAGCGCGTGCATGTCGCTTCTCCGGGACGACAACTAACGCGATTCGATACTCAGTGGGATTTTGAGGAGCCGATCCTCGCGGCGCGTACCGCGCGATGGTTTTCGACTTGGCCGAAGCCACTTGAGAGATTTGAGTCTTTGAATCAGATTCCACCAAGCCGGGTTCCACGTTTGCTGCTGTATTCAGGCAATGCTGAGAAGCGCAGCGTGTTCCCCGATCGCGAGCAGGGCGACGTTCGACTTTCGCCCGCGCGGATGGAGCCACTCGGCGGCTTTGTCGAGCACTTCGATGGGCAGGCATTTCAAGTTCCGGACAACATCGATGTCGAAAAGATCGATCCTGACGGATGGCTCTTAGAAAAGGGTCCGTACCAGTTGCCTCGCGCAAATCCAGGACAGGGCGGTGGCGGGCGTGGTGGTGGTGGGGGCGCTTCGCGAGTTCCGGGAACGGTCGGGGGGCAGCTTTCGGCCGCTAGCGGTAACAGCCGCCGTCAGCCGATCTCGGGCGCCCTTCTCGACAGGAACGGCCCGAATCCAGTCAAGCTTGATGGGTGGTTCCAGTTCGATGGCGCGCCCTCGCAGGCGACGTTCTTTCACCTTCAGGCCAACGATGACCCGAATCAGTTCATTACGCTTTCTCGCGAGCCTGATGGACGGATCAAGGCACGTGTCGCCGATCGAACTTTGCTCAATCCCAATTCCACGGTTGAGGAAGTCGCCGAGACTTGGTGGCTTCCTGACGCTGGAGTTTGGAAGGGAAATACCTGGTACCACGCGGGGATCTCCTACAAGGGCACCAAACCAAATGACGTAGCCATTTGGTGGGATGGAATGAAACGGGGCAAGGCCAAGTACTCGACCCGGTTGTCGGGATCGGTCTCGCGAACGGACTCGTCCTTCACCGTGGAAGATGTTGACGGATGGCCGGATCGTGGTGCCGCGTGGGTCGGACGTGAAATCGTGGAGTTCGAGCGCACGGGTACGTCATTCTCCGTGATCACTTACCCGAATGGCGGTGGAAATGGCAGAGGCCGGCGCGGAACATCGGCCATCGACCATGCAGCCGGCGAACGCGTTGAGCTTTTTGGTTACTCGTTGCCGTTGCTGCCGCAGCAGGAAGGTCGCGGCGGTGTTGCGCTGCCGCGTGGCGACGGGAAACTTGCTTCGGATCTCGGACCGCTGAATTACGCATCCTTCCTTTCGAATGCAACAGAGTCACTCCAGCTGACAGGCGGCGGCGGTGGCCCAGGCCCGGGGCCCATTCCCGGCGGTGTCACCATGGAAGTGCATGATCCAACTAAGCCGAATGGAGATCGACTTGATCTGACATTGGCGCTTGGGACGGTCCCAGACTTCTCGTGTTTCCAGACGTCGGGCGGCTACGTGCTGATTGTGTCGAGCATCACGGGCGCCGCGCTGCCCGCGGGAATCAACCTGAATGGTGCGCCTGCGACCGTTGCCGAAATCGCGACTTACCAATCGCGTTCGGGAACCACCCTCTTTGGCCTTGCGGCGCCAGCCGGAAATCCGATTACCGGCCAAGTAGCCGGCAACGTGCCGATCCAAGTTACACGGCAGAAGCACTGGGTTCGCCGGGCAGGTGTCGGATCGGGTAACACGACGACGTTTTGCAGGGTCATCCCGCTCTCGGTCGGCGTGACGAACGCCGCGTCATATCTGGAACCCAAGCAGGGGCAGAACGGAACCACTCCAGAGTTCCTGAACATTTCCGTCCCGGATTTCATCAACATTGAGCAGCACAAGGTCGAATGGATTCGCTATACGTTCCGGGACACGAGCCGCAACCTGATGGTATGCGCCGACGGTCCACGTTTAGGGAACGTCATCACGACTCTCCTCGGCTCAATCACCAATGCAAATCCGCTAGCCGGCATCCCCGACCAGATCAATAACCAGTTGCGACACCGATCCCAGGGCGGAACATCGATTTTCGGGTATAGCAATCTGTTGAACGCGGGTGCCGCCCTGCACAGCGCAAGTGAAGACGTGACACAGGTCTTCCGGGTTCCCATGTTCCCCGGCATCGGGACGAATCCCGTCTCCAATCCGCAGCCGGGCCAGCCTACGTCGACTCCAGTTCCTCCGTCGCCGGGTCCAGGTTGGGGCGATTCCGTCACAATGGAATCGTCAGGTGGCGGCGTTCGCAGGCGGTTCGATGTGACGTGGTCGTCGAGAATTCTTGACGCCACGCTCGGAAACACATCCATCGGTTTCGCGGCCTTCGCAACAGGCGGACAAGAGTACACAGTGCGTCAGGTACCGACCGAGGGTGATCGCGAGACCTACACTCGCCTCCTTAAGTTCCCGACGGGAGAGTTGCCTCGAATTCGCGGAACTGGTGCCATTGCGATGGCCGGAGGTTCCGGGACTCAGGGCGTGTTGTCGCCGATCGGGGGTCGGGTCGACGAAGTTCGTGTCGCACCCACCGCCAACGACCGCTTCATCGTTTGGGATCATGCCTCGATGGGACTCAGCGGCACGACGGCGACGGGGTCACTCGGGGGCGGCTCGACGGCGATGACCGTGACCGGCATTGATGAATCCACCGATGAGATTCCGCTTTGTCGCACGGACTGGGTCTTGCGAGAAGCATTCACGTCTCAGCCGCCAGTTTACGCCACACTTCCGGATGCAATGAAGGTGTGGGCAGATGATCAGCTTGTCAATCTTCCTCAGAACGACGCTGGCATCATTCAGCTAGGCGATGAGATCATCGCATTCCGCGCCGTGGGTACCGGTCGTGGCGGTGGCCCCGCACTCCTGCGTTGCGTCCGCGGCTTCATGAACAGCATCCCTCAAAAGCACGGCTACGGAACAACGGCTGTGTTTTTGGACTTTGTCCCAGTCAGCATGCTTTCAGGAGCGCTTCCAGCCTCTGGATACGACATCCCGGTCGCCAGTACCGGCGACTTCGTCACAACGGGGGGGCTCGTGCTGATCAACGACGAGCTCTTGCATCACTCAGGGATTCGTGGACAGGGGACCTTGACCATGCCGCCGCGCATCAATGAGCAGGGCGAGCAGGAGGGTGGTCTGTTCAGGGCGCGATTTGGGACTATCCCTCGCGCGCACGACACAGAGTCTATTGTTCTCGACATGCCCTTCCGGCATTGGGATCGGTCATCGCGCGAGAACGACAGTCCGGAGCTCGCGTGGTACGGATTCTCGGTTCCGCTTCCAGGCGCCTTTTTCGAGTCCTTCAAGTGGGAGGAGAAGAGCCCGTCACGCAACGTGCGATTCGCGGCATCCATCCGAACAAAACATGACGTCCCGTGGACCGGCAAGACGGCCGTGCCTCCTTCGGTGTACCGATTCGACGATCCGAATGAGCAGGGGAAGGCACCCCATATGATTCGGCAGCACGGCGACGGACTCGATGTCCGCTTTAGCGTTCATTTCGAGGCCGGGTGCTTCGATCCAATTACTCTCTCACGCCACGAATGGAAGATGTCGCCGATCCTTGAAAGCGTTGAGATCGGCTGGCTGGATGAAACGCGAACGATGTCGCGTGAGGAGCGCCGATGAAGCGGCACTCTCACGGCATGACTTTGGTCGAACTTCTCGCCGCGATGGCGCTTTTGGCCACCTTGGGTACGATGCTTGTTCAGCTGATGCGCAATGCGTTCGACCTCTATCACGCAGGTGAGCGCAACGGTCAGCATCTTGCCTCTGCGGCCACGGCGATCGGGCTTTTAGAGAATGATCTCTCGAATCTCCATACGGGCTCGGGCGGACGCCTCGTGATTCAGGTGACGCGTGGAGCCGGTGGACTCTCGATGATTCGCATGACGCGATCGGTGCCTCAAGGCGAGATGGAGCATCCAGTGCTTCGTGTCGCCGGCGCAAAAGCGGCCCCACCGCCACCTTCTCCGGAGTCGAAGCCGACGGACGTCAATTCGCAGGGACTACCGGATGCCAGTAAGCCTGAGGGGCCCTGGGCCGGCGGTGACCCAGGGCCTGGGTTCCGCGAATCACTTGCCCCGCCTTCCGGATTGCTCGAAGTGTGTTGGGCGCTGACGCAGGAGGAGGTTGACCCTCCAGGCATGTTGACTCTCTGGCGAGGAATTCGATCCCCGGCACTTGGCAACGGGAGCTTCTTCGGAGAGGACGGGCCTGCCGGTGGCGATACAGGATGGATCCGCAAGAATCTGAGCCCCGTGGTAACGGGTGTGTTGTTCTTTCGCGTTTTCGCGGGTGACACGCTTCCGTCGATTGAGACGGAGATGGCGTTGCTTGATGCCGCGCCGAATGCGTCCGGGCAGGAGACCTGGGATTCCACGCGGGCGATCTTGCCACCTGAGCAGTTCGGCATGGCACGAGGCGCGACGTCACTCAGCGATGAACGGGATGATGTATTCCCGCGTCGCATCGGAGTCACGTTGACACTAGGCGTCCCCGGCCGAGCCGATGCAAGGCTTATTCGTCCGCTCCGACCAGGCGAGCGCGAGATCATCGTGGACGAGCCGGGACGATTGCCTCGACTTTCGGACCGAGACCGCCTGTTGCTCGTGGGTGGTGAATGGTGCGAGCTCGATGACCTAGCGTCGGGCGGAGGTCATGTCGCCCGTGGTCGACGCCGAACTCAAGTTGGTGATCATCCCACAGGGACCTCGGTTTACACGGGTAGGACCTTCCGCCTTGCGGTGCGCCCGCCGGCCGGTCGCTTCGATTACACGGAGGCGATCCGATGAGACGCTCACGTCAATCTGGCTTCACCCTCGTCGAGATCCTTGTTGCTATGGGGCTCTTGGTGATCGGGATGACTGGCATCATTTCACTTTTCTCCGCCGCGCTGGATCTCGAAACGGAAGCGTCGGAACGGATGGAAGCCTCACTCCTCCTTCCCGAGGCACTTGAACGAGTCGGGGACGAAGCGGCCGCCCGTGCCAACGCAACTGCTGGCGCACGAGGAAGAAACCGCGGTGACGGCGAATTCGTTATCGGGACCACCGGTCGGTGGCGTTGCCGCTATCTGTTCGAGTCGGTCCCGGGCGACGACGTCGGCCGAGAGGTTCTTGCAAGGGTCACGTTGACCGTCCCGTCCCCAGGCGGCGACCGTCGCTACGATTTTGGTTACATTCCAATCATCCTTCCATCAGACAATGTGGTGATCCTTCGGGGCCAGCCTCGAAAGAACCCATAATGGAGACCGCCATGCGTCGTCTTCTCATCGTGATCGCGCTCCTTGTTCTGCCCTCGGTTGTGAGGGCGGAAGACCTCGTGCTGGTAGATGGCCGCTACCTGCACGTCAGCATTCTCGAGGCCAACGACCGTGGCTTGCGAGTCAAGCTTCTCGACGGCGGTGGCACTGTCTTCATCCCGTGGAGCCTGATCCGCGAAGCGGACCGCAACCGGATCATGATCGGTCGCGGCTTGAAGGAGGACGAGTCGAGCCGAATCCCGATGGAGGCGGGCGTCAAAATCTCGCTTCGCACGGGTGATGAAGTCACTGGGCGCATCGAGTCGCAGAACGACAAGGAAGTGACCGTGCTTGTCGGGGGGTCGAAGCAAGTAATCCCTAGGACGAACATCGCGAAAGACGGGATTGAGCAGCTCCAGGTCCCGGTGACATCCATCTACAAGCCCAGCGAATACCTTGCGAAGCGGGAGGCTGAAGCCGCTGCGGCGGATGACGACGTCGCAGCTCACATGGACTTGGCACGGCTCGCGGATGCGCTTGGGCTGTATGAGTCAGCGGTTTCGCACCTGATGAAGGTGAAGACCGCGGATGCCGAGTTCCAAAAGGATTGGGTTGCCAATACTATGGAGCGGCTTGAGGCGCTGGCCAAGAACAAGGTGCTTCGCGACGAGCTCGACCGTGCGCGCCAACAGTCGATGTTGAATCAATTCGACAAAGCATTTGCCGCGCTCGACGCCATCGACAAGTTGTCCGACATTCCCGCCGGTATCAAATCGGAAGTCACCACGTATCGCGAGACTTTCGCCAAGCGACGCTACGAGTACTTCCGCAAAATCGTCGCGAGTGAATACGATCTTGTCCTGAAGAACAAGATTCGCGTCCTTTCGCGCGATGAGAAGCTCACGCTCGACGAAGCGCGTCGCAAACTCCGCTCAGAAATTCACAAGGAAGTCGTCGCCGATCTAGCCGAGCGCCACAAACTCGACCCTAAGGGTGAAGTCGAGAAGATGTGGGAAGATCGCCGTTGGCACGCGACTCGATTTTCGATGTATGGGTCGGGCTCGTTCATCGTCCTCGGCGTTGCAAAACAAGCACAACAGCTTCAGGCGGAGATGCAGCGCGCGATGGCTCAGGCCTATGCACAGCAGGCCCGTCAGCAACAGGGACGAAACGGGCAGGCAGCAGGTAATCCCCAAGATCGCCTACCCAAGCCACCGACCAAGGAAGAATGGTGGAAGCGCTCGCAATCTTCCGATCGCGAACAATGGATGCTGGCCTTTTGGGTTGAGAATTCAAAGAAGGTCGAAGTCACCGGCGAGCGGTGGGAAGATTGCGAACGATGCGGAGCGAAGGGATACGTCCAGTTCGCGGGGTCCCAGGGCGACGTGCTTCGGGCCGTTTGCCCGCGTTGCCAAGGCCATACGCGTGACCGCGGCGTTTCCTACAAGTGACCCTAGGTAGGTGTCGGTGGTGGAGCGCCGTGCTTTTCGCCGGCGCTTCATGCTCCACGATTCCGCGAACCCCGCCGCCGTTGGCCGTGGCCAACTCGTCGGCCGTGGAAGTGCTGGTTTCACCATCCCGACCCGCGACCTTATCGGTGCAGGGGGAAGGGGCGCGGCCCGTGGCTCGGGTGGGAGAACGAGTCCTCACCAGCGAAGACGTGCTCGCCCATCTGCTGCGCACCTCGGGTGGCGGGCCAACTGAGCTGACGCTCCGCCAACAGGTGTTGGCCGCGCTGAACCAGCTGATCGTGCGCACCGTCATCGCGACCGAAACCGAGCGACACGGAATCCGTGTGCCCATGGAGGTTCTCGCGCAAGAACGAACCAAGGCCTTGGAAGAGTTGAAGTTGCATGCGCTCAAGGCCTATGGGATGGGTGCGACACCCGAGCGCTTCACGCAGCTCGAATACAAGCAACCCCTTGACGCATGGCTTGCAGCGCGGGACGAAGACGTGCGCGAGCGTTGGCTTCTTCATCGACTGGTTCGATTCGATGGAATTCGTGCAGATCGGGTGGAATTGCAGGTCATCCTTGTCGACGATGAGGCGTTGGCGACAGAGCTTGTTTCCAAGCTCGATTCGGGGGCGGACATGTCGGCCCTCGCTATCAAGCACTCCTTGCACGAAACGGCCCGACGCGGCGGTCGAATGCCTCCGATGGCGCGCGAAAGTCTGGCGCCCGCTATCGCGGATCGGGCGTTCGGCCTGTTGCCCGGCCAGCGAACGGGGGTTCTGTCCGTTGACGATGGAACGGGGAGACGGCAATTCGAAATCGTGCGGCTGCTCCGCAGGATCCCACCTCGCGATCTGCAGTTCGCCGAAGCTTCAGCCGAAATCGAGGCATCACTCGCGACGGAACCCCTGAGTGCGCTAGAGTTCCTCGCGTGGAACCTTCGAATGGAACGTCTTTACAATGTCTGGATCGACGGTACGCTCTGACTCGATCGTTGGCGAAATAACCATGACCGACAACCCTCAAACTGAGACCGCGATGCCCGTGGAGAACGCGACTTCGACCCACTTATCGCTGGTGCCTATTGTCGAAGGCGTTCTTTTCGCGTCGCCCGAGCCGGTCAGCCTCGCACAGCTGCACCGCATTATTGGGGAAGAAACTAGCGTCACGGATCTGCTTGAGGCCGTGAATGCGCTTGCCGCCGCGACGAATGCCGCAGGCCGGGGAGTGGTCCTCGCTCAGGTTGCCGGGGGGTGGCAGTTCTTGACGCGGGAGACACTGTTCCCATGGGTGTCGCGCGTGGCCAAAGTCCGGATCGAAGAACGCTTGACTCCGGCCTCCATCGAATCGCTTGCGGTGATCGCCTACAAGCAGCCGATCACGCGGGCGGAACTCGATGCCCTCCGAGGCGCACAGTCCGGCCAGCACGTCCGAACCCTCATGGATCGCGGACTTGTCCGCACCGTCGGAAGGGCTGATTTGCCCGGCGCGCCGTTCCAATACGGCACGACTCGCCAGTTTTTGCGTCAATTCGGCCTGAAATCGGTCGAAGACCTTCCCGGAGTCGAGGACTTGAAGCGTCTCGCCCGGGGTGAACCGTCCTGATACAAGACGGTTTGAACCGCACGCTCCGATCTTCTACCATCTCCCTCCCCATATCGGCCTCGGGTGCACGGTCACTCGTCGGTCACACAGGGGTTTGCTTCGGCCTCGCGGAGGGTCGTTCATGTTCGATTTCATGAAGCGTTATCAGGCCCCGATCCTGTGGTTCTGCGTCCTCTCATTGGGTGGACTCGGGGCGTGGGCAACTTTGAGCGAGAGCTTGCGTGGGCCTGGAGCCCGCGAAGGCGACATGGGGACGTTCCAAGTTCCCGGTGGCACCCCTATAACGGTGGACGCCGAGAATTTCTACGGCACCTACCAGAGCATGAATCGAACGTCGCGCGGACTTCAGGACATCGCGAATTCGATTCAAGTCCAATTCGAGGACGACCATCAGGTCCTTTGGTGCTACTTCGTCCTTCGTGCACTTGCGAAGGAAGCGGGCGTCATCACTACGGACGGCGCCATCATCGCGGCGGAGAACGAATCGGCAGCGATGCGACCCGGCTCCCAGACGATCGACATCAACCTTTATCGCAAGCGCGTGGCGGATTCTGCGCGCGAGATGCAGCGCGACCTTACGGCGATCCGCACTTTCCGCATGCTCTCCGATCGTGCGCGTCCATCGGCGACATACGAACAGATTTTTGATCGCTTTAAGCAGGACTACGAAGCTCTGCGCGCCCGCTATGCGTGGTTCTCGGTAGCGCCAGCTGACGTCAAGGTTGATCCCGCGAATGCGGACGATCGCGCTGCGCTCGTCAAGTTCCTCGCAGAAGACGCCACCTTGAAGGCGACCAACCGCGTTCCTGATCGCGTCGACGCAGAAATCCTGTACGTCCGCACCGCCGACCTCGACGATGCCGCACTCGAGAAGGTGTGGACCGAGAAGTATGCGGCCCTAGTAACTGAAGCAGGGCTGACTGTCACCGACGAACAGGTGAAGGCCCGATACAACGGTTTCCCCGAGTTCTACACCAAGTTTGCTGAAGCTGCGGCGAAGGCCCGCAAGGCCGCATCGCGCCCTGCGTCGAATCCCGCTGAAACGCAGCCCGCGGACAATCCGACCGAGTTCGATTTGGTCAAGAGCCGCGTTTCGAAGGAGTACTTGCTCGCAAAACTTGCAGAGAAGGTACACGCGGCTTGGAAAGCCGGCGGCGATCCGAAGGCGCTCGCGGAGAAGTACGGTTTCCGCCTCGCAACGGCAAAGGGGCTTGATTCGCTGAAAATTCAGCAACACCCCGACTTCCCGTCTTCCAACGCGGCACTCCAGATCTTCCAGCAGCTCCGTGAGTCCAAGCTCACGCCGCCAAATCTCCTCGATGCCGTGTTCTCAGACGCGTATGCCTGTAAGGGCGCCGTCGAAGAACCGGGTTCGAACGTTGCGGTATGGCGTGTGACGTCGTTTACGGCGGAACGCGACCCGACGCTCGATGACGAGGGTGTTTTGACAAAAGTCCTCGAAGCCTGGCGCAATAAGAAATCCAGCGAACTTTCGCAATCGAGGGCCGATGAGTTCCGCAAGGCGTTCGACGAACGTGTGAATTCGATGACGAAGGCCAAGGCTGACGATCTCGAGAAGGCGCGCCTTGCAACAATCGATGCCCGGATCAAGGAGAAGGGCCTGTCGCGCGACAAGCCAGCCGACGGGATCGCCATTCTTGAAATCGAGAATGAAGAGAAGAAGAAGCAGGACGACGCCCTCGATGCCGCGAAGGCCGCGGTTGAAGCCGAGTGTTTCGACGCGGTCGCGAAAGAGAAGTCTGTCGCAATTCGCGACACGGGTTGGGTTCGTCGCAGTAACGGTGGACGCGATTCGCGATTTGCCGCCGAAGACAAGATCGACGACGAAGAGAAGGCCGCGCGATTCTGGCGCAAAACCACCCGACTCACTTCGCTCGCGGAGCTGAAAATCGGTCGCGTTGGCGCGGTGCAGTCGGAGTCCGCGTGGTCCGTTGCGGCGGTTCCGATTCTCGACAAGCGTCGCGAGCCGACGGTTGATGAGATGTGGTCCAGTTCGAAGGCGACTCTTGATCAAATCAAGTCCCGCGTAGCTCCGCAGACTCCAGGCAACCAGGCATTCACCTGGGAGAACCTGAAGAACAAGGCGTGGGTAGATCTCAACGCGCCTGAGAGCGACAAGGACATCGATGCCCGCAAGGAGACCGCGCGCAAGGAAGCCGATCGCAAGGCTGAACGCGAGCGCAAGCAGAAGGTCGCAGAGGACGCTCGGACCGTGAAGCTCGTGCGCGACGCGATGAGCGATCGGCCCGTCGCACCCGGCGAAGGCTGGTAATGCCCTAGTGGAGGTGTTCCTCCGCCGCGTGCGGAGGAACAAGATCGAAGCCGCTGCCGCCCCCCGGACGACAGCGGCTTAGTCTTTTTAGACCGAGCCACGTGCCCCGAATAGCACCGTGTGTCCGAATTGCCTCAACCATGTAGGCACTACAGGACGGGTAGAACCGGCACCATGCAGGCAGGAGCGGGGAGATCGTCCACTGGTAGAGCCGAACAGCTCCGATCAGGAGTCGGGAAATCACCGAGAGCGCGCCTCGGAAATCCTGGCGACGAGGGTCTCGAATGAGCGCGCCGCAGTAGCGAAATCAGAGGCTGCCTCTGGGGCCCTCGCGCTAATCACGAGATCGAGCCCGGTCGGAAGTTGGGGGAGCCGGAGGCGAAAGACCTCGCGTAGCACACGTTTGATTCGATTGCGGGTGACCGCACCGACTCCACGAATAGAAATCGCCAGCCCGAGTCGAGTTATGGGCAGGCCGTTACGTCGCCAGCCGATGTGCAGAACATCATCAGAAACTCCGCGTCGTGCGCTCCTAACGGCGCGAAACTCTGCGCCGTTGCGAAGGCGAGCGGTTTTCCTAAAGCGGAGTCGTGGGGCGGGAGGCGTCACGCCTTGACGGTACCACGGCCAACCGCAGTTCCTCGGTTTGCTAGTGTCTCAGGCTATGACCGTGAACGTACTCAATCTCATCAATGGGACCTGGTGTGCTAGTCGCACCGGTCGCACCCTTTCCCGTGAAAACCCCGCACGCGCAACCGAGGTGGTGTCTTTGGCACCCATTTCGGATGCCAGCGACATTGACGCCGCGGTGAAGGCCGCGGTCGCGGCATACCCCGCCTGGAAGCTCGTTCCTGCCCCTCGCCGCGGTCTCATGATCGCAGAGGCAGGGCGGATTCTCTCCACGCGTAAGGAGGAGATTGCGACCCTCATGACACGCGAGATGGGCAAGCCCATCGCAGAAGCTCGTGGCGATGTCCAAGAGGCCATTGATACGGCGCTTCTGGTGGCCGCTCAGGGGCGCTTTCTCGGCGGGGAAACAGTTCCCTGCGAACTGCCCAACAAATTCGGTATGTCGCTTCGGCAACCGGTGGGCCCTTGCGGACTGGTCACTCCGTGGAACTTCCCGGTGGCGATTCCATCCTGGAAGATTTTCCCTGCACTCGTATGCGGCAACACCGTCGTTCTAAAACCATCCGAATTGACGCCGGCTTGTGCAGCCGAGTTCGTCAAAGCGCTTGTTGAGGCCGGCATTCCGAGCGGAGTGGTCAACATGGTTTGCGGCCTCGGCGAAGAGGCCGGGGCAGCACTCGTCGCGCATCCAGGCATTCGCGCCGTGTCGTTCACCGGATCGACCACGACGGGGTCGTTGATCGGTGAAACCTGTGGCCGACTCAATCGCAAGGTATCGCTCGAGATGGGCGGCAAGAACGCTCAGATCGTGATGGAGGACGCAGATCTTGACCTCGCGGTCGAGGGTGCTCTATGGGGTGCATTTGGCACCACCGGGCAACGTTGCACGGCTACCTCGCGGCTGATTCTTCACGCATCGATTCACGACGCGTTTATGTCGAAGTTCCTCGACCGTGTGAAGAAACTCGTCGTCGGCGACGGACTCGACGCAAATGTGCACGTGGCGCCGCTTGTCTCAGCGGAGCAACGCGACCGGGTGGCGTCGTACGTTGAGATCGCTGTGAAAGAGGGCGCCAAGCTCGCGCTCGGTGGCCACGTGCTTTCGAGCGGCGCTTATGCGAATGGCTACTTCTTCGAACCCACCGTGTTTACGGGCGTTACTCGCACCATGAGAATCGCTCGGGAAGAGGTGTTTGGACCGGTCATCGCGGCCATCAAGGTGTCGTCCTTTGACGAGGCCGTTTCGGTGCACAACGACACGGACTTCGGTCTCTCGTCGTCAATCTACACACGCGATGTCAATCGAGCGTTCACTGCGATTCGCGATCTCGAGGCAGGCATCACCTACGTGAACGGACCAACCATCGGCGCCGAAGTTCAGCTCCCATTCGGTGGAGTCAAGGGCACGGGCAACGGCCACCGTGAGGCTGGAATGCAAGTGTATGAATTCTACACCGAATGGAAATCGGTCTACATCGATCACTCAGGTCGTCTGCAGCGCGCGCAAATCGACACCTGATTCGATCGAGAGTCTTAAATAGAACAGGCGTGCCGGAAATCTCCGGCCACGCCTGCTTCATTTCTGATGGACCTACGACCGGTTGAGGGGGCTTGGCGTCGCCATCAGCGAGGTTTTGCGCGCTTCGCGAGTTCGGTCTCCATGCGCTTGCGGAGTCGGAGCGCCTCGGCGGTCGCATCATCAAATTCCGATCCCGTTCGGGTCGATCGACGCAGGAAGTCATCGACGTGCGTGATCCCTGTTTCGAACATCATGAGTTTCTCTTCGAACTGGGCCAGCTTGAGGTAAAGGAACCGCGATTCGGGCGCGACCATGAGACCCTCTTCGATCCACTGGCGGCCTCGTTGCCATTCACCTCGGGCCCACGCGAGTCCAGCGAGATCCGAAAGGACTGAGACCTGCTTCTCCGCGTTGCTTGAGAGCTTCTCGTCAAGGAACCGTGTTGACAGTGCTTTGGTATCGCGGTCCGTCGAAGCGGTTACTTCCGCCTTACGGCTTGAGAGGCCCTCGCGGGTCCTGCGCGCCGCGTCGAGCCATCGGAGGTAAAGCGCCTCAGCCTTGGCATCCTGGCGCTTGACCACGTAGAGCTCAGCCAAATCGGAGATCGCCTGAGCTGACGCAAATTCTTGCGCGACGAGCTTCTCGTAAAGGGCAATCGCTTCCTTGTAGCGACTGTCGCGGCGCGCCTCAGCTTCGACTCCGCGCTTAAGGGCCTCCTCTGCGTTCTTGCCGCCCTTCTTGGCTTCCGCTTCATAGCGGTCAGCGTCAAACCCGTCGAGGACACCATGCTGGCGTAGCGTCATGGCTACACCGAGGGCAGCTTTCCATTGCGGGCGTTTAATGTCCGCAACCTCGGTCGAAGGCTCAACAGTGCCGTCCCATATGGTGCGAAACTCTTTCTCCGCCAGTTCGGAACGGCTGCGCGCGGCGGCAAGGTCGCCCTTGGTCGCGGCGAATTCGCGCGCAAGGTAGTAGTCCGTGAAGGCGAGGCCGAGCATGCCGGTCCATGATTCAGGTTCGAGTTCTAGGAGCTTGACGAATTGCTCGCGCGCCCGCGGATACTGCCGCCCTTGAAAGTACTCGGCGGCGTTCTGCTTGTAGTACGCCGCGTCGAACATGCGTGCATTTTTGTCTGGCTTCACTTCCTCATCTGGGAAGAAGGCGCAGCCTGCCGCCAGCATGATGAGCGTCGCAACTAGAGTGTTCTTATTGGTCATGAGATCCGGGGCTCCGGAAGACTTCCGGCGGGGGATGGCGGCCCATCTTAACGCTTGGGGAGGTCTCGGTTGAGGAGACGGGCTAGCCGTTCGGGGTCCGCGCGAAGGTGAATCGTCTTGTGGGTCGAAAGCAGCACCTGACCTGGGGGCGCGCCTCGGGGCTTCGACACGTACTTGCGTCGGGTCCAGCTGACGTCGCGCTTCCCGCCGGAATCAGCCTTCGAGAAGTGAACGGCGAGCGTGGCTGCATCGAGAAGGGTTTGTTCCGGTAACTCGGACTTAGTGTCACGAATCACAATGTGTGACCCTGGATAGTCACGGACATGCAGCCACCAATCGTTCCCGGCTGCGACTTTGAACGTCAACTCGTCGTTGTCCTTCGCGCCACGCCCCACCCAGATCTCGAGTCCATCTTTCGAGACGAAAGTGTGGTACGCCTTGCGGGCCTCGACCGCGGCTTTGGCTTTTGATGATGACTTGGGGGCAACTTGGCGTGGTCTAAGTGCAGATACGCGTTCGGC
>CAMARR010000014.1 GCA_945860915.1 Candidatus Kuenenia stuttgartensis | reverse complement strand
TCCGCGCTTCTTTTCGTTGGCTCCTTTGACTACCCACCGAATGCTCGCGCGGCGCATCACCTAGTAAAGGACTGGTTGCCGCGTCTCCATGCTCGGCTGCCCGACCTCACCGTGACCTTGGCAGGCCGCGATCCAGAAGGCGCACTTGTCGGCCTTGCAAGGCCGCCAGTTGTGACGGTGACGGGTCGCGTGGAAAACGTCCGGCCGTATTACGAATCGGCATTCGCCGCAGTCATCCCACTCTCGGAAGGTGGCGGATCGCGAATCAAGATCCTTGAGGCCTTCGCCCTTGGGCGGCCCGTCATCACAACGCGTGCGGGGGCAATGGGTCTTAATGTCGTCGACGGCGAACACCTACGATTCGCTGAGTCCCCGGAAGACTCGGCGGCGATTCTTGCGGAATGGCGCTCGACGCCGCAGCCGATGTTGACCATAATCCGCCAAGCACGCGCGTGGGTCACACGCCACCACGATTGGGCGAGGCTTCGACCAGGGTTCGCGGAAGCCATCACACGCAAAGGACCTTCTGCGTGACGGCTCCAATTCCGGTGACCTTGTGGAGCGATGCCGAAGCGATCGGTGGCGCCGAGCGCTATTTGGAGATCGTCGCAACGGGAGCCGATCGGAGTCGGTTTCGGGTACGAGTTGTGTTGACGAAGGCCAAGCCAGTCGACGCGCTTGCCCTACGGCTCAAGGCGGCCGGACTCGCGGTGACGCGCGTGACTCCGGCACCGACGTTGAGTCGTGTCGCGGGGCTCCTAGCGACGTTCTTCGAGCTTTTGATTCACCGACCTTCGGTACTACACGCCAACATGACCGATCCCCGCGCGTGCAACAGCGTTTTGCTCGTTGCGCGTTTTCTACGCATTCGTCGGATCGCCGCGACCGAGCATCTTCCCGACAGTCCCTTTGATGACAAGCCGGCACCGTTCCGCCACCGCGTGGCACGCCGTACGACGACGCGCGCCATTGCGTTGACCGAATCCGGCAAGCAATCGCTTACCGATCAAGGCCTTCACCCAGAGCGCGTCTCGGTGATCAAGAATGGCCTGCCAGATCCCGGGGCCCCCTCGCCCGAACGACGTGAAGAAGCTCGTGCGAAACTCTGGCCGGGCCTTGCTGACGACGTGCCCATTCTTGGCTACATCGGTCGGCTTGCAGAGCAAAAAGAGCCCGAGCTTCTGCTCGAAGCCGCGAAGCTCGTCACCATGCTCCTACCCTCGGCTCGTGTTGCGCTAGTTGGCGACGGGCCCGAGCGCCCGCAACTCGAACGACTCGCGCAAAGCATGGGGTTGGCTCATGCGGTGAGGTGGCTCGGCTGGCGCGATGACGCGCAAGCCCTGCTCTACGGCTGCGACTGCCTGATCTTGCCATCTAGCTACGAAGGCATGCCACTCGTCTTGATCGAGGCGATGGCAGCGGGCGTGCCCGTGGTTGCCCGCCAAATCAGCGGGCTCGACGAGGTCGTTGACGACGGCGTGACGGGCTATCTGGTCCGCACACCACCTGATGCCCCACGTGCAACTATCGCCGCGCTCCTCGCTGCCGCAATCACCAAGATCTTTCGCGACAAGTTGACCGGTGCGCGCTTTTCCGTTGCCGCCCGCGCACGCTATCTCGAACACTTCACCGACGCTCACATGCTCGAGTCAACGGCCGCGGTCTGGGATGACCTTCTGCGCGCACGCTGAAACTGAGCTCGATCAGGCGGCCACCGCGACCCGATTCGGTCACCTGTCAGTTCGCTCTCACCACGGGCGAGACCACCACGCCGCCTTCGCATGGCGAAATGAGAACCCGCGCGCAGGCGCCGCGGGAGAAGCGATGAAACAACGTGTCATCGGTAAGGAGTTTCGCGGCAGCTGGACTTAAGTCAAGCGGCGCGTCGTGTTCAGTCGATGCGACGTAGCCTTCGACGCCGTGTGTCAGAAACGGAGCCAGACCTCCTCGGCGCGTGGAGACCACAGGCAACCCTGTTGAAAGAGCGATGAGCAGGAGATCCCACGCTTCATCCGAAAGCGCCCCGTCATCCTGCCTAGGAATCGCCAAGACGCGGGCTCCCGCGCAGAGGGTCGCCCAAGCATCGGCGGTGTCGTCTAAGAGTTGGAGCGTTGCGTCTCCCAAGCCGCGCCCCTTAAGCATCTCCCCACACGCAGCCTCGCCACCTGCTCCGACGAGAGCGCGATGCGCAATGATCCCGCGACGCACGGCTTGCGACGTCGGAACGAATCGCAAAGCAATTTCACGATGCGCCATAGAGTTCCAGATGCTCGCGCAGGTAAGCATCGCCGTCAAAGCGACCTTCCGCTTCATGCCGCGCCTTGAGCGCCCGGCGACGCCGATCAGATGCATTCTTGAGTGCGTCTAAGATCGCAGCCGCGAGCGCCTCGGGGTCATCCGGTTGCACGAGCCATCCAGTCTCACCCTCAACGACCACCTCTGGGATACCGCCTACGCGCGACGCCACTACGGGGCACCCTGACGCGAGCGACTCCAATACCGCGAGTGGGCAGTTGTCTCCCAACGTCGGGAGAACGGACAGATCCGCCGCAGCGAAATGCAATGGCACCTGGTCGGGGTCCACCTCACCAGTGAACGTCACACCTGTCGGCGCGGTGAGCCCATGCACTCGGCCGAGCACGCGAAGAGACGCATCCGGCACTGCCTGTCCCACAATGTTTTCCCATGCCTCCAAAAGTACATGCAGACCTTTGCGGCGATCACCTGCGGCGTACATGTTGGCTACCGTGACGACGAGGGGCCCAGCGCCTACGCCGATGAGGGCCTTCGCGCCCAACCGTGGACGGAACCGCTCAAGATCGATGCCATAGTTCGACACCACTCCCGGGAGACTCGCAAGTGCGGTCTTGCTGCAGCGTTCGCGCATCCATTCGGATGGCCACATCATCGTCACGCGGCTTCCACCGTGACGGGTGTTCGCGCGCGCAAGCGCCTGCCATGCCGCCTCACGACGACGACGTTCTCGGATGCGGTAAAGCGAGACGGGACGTTTCCAAACCGGGACGTCGGGACACGCGTAGCACCACGCGTTGTGGTCGCACGGCCAGCAGGCCTCAGTAAAGGAGTTCACCGGGTAGGTGTCGTGAACGGTGAATACAATAGGCGCTATGTCTGCCAACGCGGCGGCTATGCCCGCTGGATAGGCATTGTAGAAACAATGCAGGTGAATCACGTCGGGATGAAACGTCGTCAGGGCTTTGATGAGATCTTCCGAATTCGCGGTCGATTCGCTCGGAGCAAGAAGCGTTGCGTGGCCAAGCGCTCGCACACCGCGTTCCAGCGCGTGACACACGGCGGTCGCGCCGCCGCCCTCGCGTTGGTTGACGAATGCGATGCGCCTCGTGGGCATTAGACTTCGTGCCCTGCGACACGGTTCCAGAGTCTCCAGAGTCCGCGGTTCCCCTGCTTGTTCGACATCGGCCCCAAAAACTGCACGAGATTCTGCGAGAAGGCAAATGGAACGGCCTTCGCCATCCAAAAGATCTTCGATGGCAGAGAGAGTTCGCGGTCATCGCGAACAAGTTTCCAAAACCGTCGCGTGGCATTCCCCGTATACGTGAAGACGTCGCGGAGCCGTGGCGCGAGACACGTGCCGAACAGGTTATTGATGTTCTGCATGTCGAGGTAGCAGCGGCGGAACTCGTACCACATCGAGTTGTCGTGGGAGTGAATCACCGCCACGCGCGGCTCCATCACGATCTTCGCGCGCGCTAGAATCGCGCTCTTCGCCCACGTTACATCCTCGCCGAACTTGCGGCGTGTGAAAGGATGCGTCAGCGCGAAGTCGCGCCGTACGGCGGAAGCAACATTGTCAAACTGCGCGGTCAGCCAACGCTGCGTTGGATCCAGTTTCCAAAACCCCTCGGGAGCGTCTGGCACGTGGCGGACTTGCGGGGATCCCATGCCGCTAACCCAATTTCTGATGCGCTCTTTCATGAAGGGGCTGCAATTCGAGCGCGGGATCTGATTGCAAAAAACGCCTGCCACTTCTGGGTCACCGAAGTGCGAGACCATCGTTGCGAGCCAGTCGTTCGACGCGGGCGTCGCATCCTGGACCGTCAACACCACGATGTCACCGCGGGCTTCCGTCACCGCGCGGTTCCTTGTCAAACCGTGGTCGAACTCCGAATTGGGGATACGGATCAGCCGGGCTCCACTGGCCTCGACCATCTCGCACGTCCGATCTCGCGAACCCGAGTCAATCACGAGCAGTTCAAAATCGAAGTCGACCACCTGGCCGATCAGTGCGGGCAGTACTTCTCCCAACCACCGCTCCCCATTCCATGTCGGAATGAACACGGTGACCTTTGGCGTCCCGCCCGCTCCATCTCTCAAGAACCCCATTTCCCGATTCTACCCTGCGATGAACGCCGGCTCCCCGGCCCCCGCATGCGGATCTCACACACAAAAATGCGCGCGCAAAGCCACCATTTGAGGTGAAGCAGATCGCCAACGGCCCCCTCTCCCCCCTCAACTCGCCTCCGGCCACCAATCAACCTGCGGACGGCGTGGCGCCCGCGGGCACGCGCTCGCGAGATCTCTACGCTCGCCCCCGCCCCCGCGATCTGGCGGTGCGATCCACCGTGTGTTGTTTGGACTGGCCGCCCCGTCAGCGAATCAATCGGAGATCGTGAATAACCCGTTGCTTCGTTGGATCTCCTGAGAAAGACATTGCACTTATGTCCACGTTTGATGAGGAAGCGGTGCGTGCGAAGATCGCAACGGTGAATGTCTGGTATCACACGATTGAAGTTGGGGGGGTAGTCACTCCCGGCCTCTACGACATGCGCCCTTTTCTCCACAAGTACCGCTTTCCAACCCACCTTGAGTCGCGGCGTGTCCTAGATGTGGGCGCATCCAACGGCTACTTCTCATTCGAGTTTGAGAAGTTGGGCGCGCAGTCCGTGGTTGCGACGAACCTAGGAAGCTACCTCGACCACGACTACCCACGGTGGTACCGAGATGAGTTGCTCCGAACTCAGAGCAAGGACCAACTCGCGGCCGCCACCTGGCATGAATCCACAGGCGGCTTTGAGGTCGCGCGAGAGTGCCTAGGATCGAGAGCTACCCAGGTGCTGACTAGAATCTATGACCTCCCTACGACTCTCAGTGGGCAATTCGACTTCGTTTTCTGCGGGTCTGTCCTAGTCCACCTTCGTGACCCCGCCGCTGCGCTTGAGGCCATTCGTGACGTCCTTGCTCCCGGAGGTACGGTTGTCCTCGCGACATGCATCGACACGACGAAACCAGATGCGAGTTACGCGCTCTTCAACGGCAAGCCGGAGGAGGTCTCGTGGTGGGTATTCTCCCCCGAGGGACTGATGCGCACTTGTCGCATGAGCGGTTTTCGGGACGTGACGTGGATCGATTCCTTCGTTGTAGCCTCGCGGCATGGATTCACCGACACCATCGGCGTTGTTCATTTGCGACGGTAGACGTGCGCGGCGTTCCGCGGCACGGCGAAAACTGGCGGCGCAACCCGCTAATCACCACACAGCCCTAAGGCATAGCGAACTCCCTTTTGCTCGTGCCTGGTGTCAGGTTGAGCCCGACTAGGACGATCGCTCCGCGAGAGAGAATCATGACTTGACCTCAACCCATCCCTTGCCTGGAACCCACTTCACGGCTTTCCCCGCCTGCGGGTCCAGTAGATCTTCGTCGCCCGTGGCAGCCTTTGCAGCCCATTCGGCAAAGCCCAACTCGGCGAACTCGCCGGCCTGCAAGTGCGGCGACTTGATTGAGTCAAGGAACCCGCGACGCCTTCGGAACGCGAGCTCGCGCTTGACCGCCTCGGTGATGAACTTGCTCCGATTCCGCTCGAGGTGGTCGATGCCCTCGAGCAGCTCCGCGGACAATGTGACCGTCACCCGTTCAGTCGGCGCCATGGCACCCTCCAGTATGCGGACTCATATGATCATACTATCCTGCTGTCAAGGTGCGCGGTTGATCCTAAGCGCGGACCAGATGAGATCATCGGCGTGTTCGCGAACGGCTGGCGGGGAGTCGGCTGCAAGTCCCGCGATGATTCGGCGAGTCCTGACTCCTTCAGACGATGGGCCTAGCGATTGAGGGAGGCGCGCTCGGCTTTCCAGATGGCCAGTTGATCGGGGACTTTTGTCAGTTCATAGAACATGACGATGCGATCTGCGGCTTGGAGGAGACGCACGCGGATGGCGTCCTCTGAAGTGAGAATCCGTTCTTTGAGGCCTTTGTACCCCTCAAGCAAAAGGGGGCCTGCCGCGTCAAACTTACTCTGGCCCATGAGCGCACCGCCAAGCATGGAGCGGGAGTTGTAAGTCAACCACTCATTGGGAATGACGGCGGCGCGGATCGCGACCACCTCACGAAGGACCTTTTCCGCATCCGCAAATCGACCCAATTCGAGGAGTGTTGTCCCCATGGCGACGAACGCATTCGCCAGTTCACGCGACGAAGGCGCGTTGAATCTCCTGACGGACTTTAGAATATCCCCAAGAACCACCTCAAAGCGGGCCGAGTCTGCAGAAAGTCCATACGCTCGAACGATGTCACCAAGCGCGAAACTCACGTCCGCTCGCATGACAAGTCTTGGAAGGCAGACCTCGGCGGTCGCGATCACGTCATTCCAACGCTTCGCCGCAGCGTAGTTGACGATGAGGTTCGCTTGAACAAAGACCGCGTCGGCACTATCAGCCCCAACTGCGCGTGAGGTACGCTTTAGTACATCCTCGAATAGCTCAATCGCCTTGCTGTATTCACCTTTTCCCCAAGCAAGACCAGCCAGATTTGACCAAGCCATCCGTGCCAACTCATGATCAGACATGTCGAGGGCGTCGTAGAGCCGCGCAGCTTCAAGTAGGAGTGGCTCAGCCTCCTTGGGCCTGCCCTGCCGAAAGTGACAGATCCCAAGTTGCGCGATCGCCTCGACCGTCTTGGGATCCCGATTCCCAAGGATTTCGCGCGCCAAAGGCAACCCTTCTGTGAAGTACACTCTCGTAGCTTCGACATCGCCCTCATGAGTCTTAACCCGTGCTACGCTCAACAGCGAGAGAACAGAGCGGCGGTCCTTCGGACCAAATTTCGCGAGCGCAAGTTCTCTTGCTTTTGCCCAACGATCGGCAGCACCGAAGTACCTTCCCATGTCGAGGAGCAAGTCTGCCGTCCCTGAGATGTATGCCCAATCCAAATCATCGCTCGGGGTTGCCGCATTGGTTCGCCACGCATCGAGCCATGCAAGGACCTTCGTCGCTTGTTTCGTACCGCCGCAACTGGCGGCGAGGTAGCCGACTCTTAATGACGCTTGCAGGGCACTCGTGGGGTCGTTCGTAAACAGCGGAGTGAGATCACCAATTGCATCAAGAACGCCCAGCGCATTGACGGAGTCTGCGGACCTTAGATATTCGGTCGCAAGGTCCAAACCAATTTGCGCTCGGTCTAGGTCTGCGGGGTGCTTCAACATCCGCTTCCAGATGCCATCGAGCCGCGGTAGTGCAGCGCGCATGTCCTTCTGGTCCGTGTTGGCGAGCAAGACCGTGAATTCTGCGACGAGGGTCCGTGGGTCATCCACTCCGAACAACTTCTGCATGCTAGGAAGGCACTCAACGAGCACTCGGTTTCGCACGGCTAAATCTCCCTGTGCCGAAGCTACCCCGCAGAGATCCAACGCAAGACTGAGTGTCGTTTCGTTGTCCCTTCCGAATTTCATGACACATGCTCGATATGCTTCCTCAAGAGTCTGCCGTGCCTCGTCGAGACGCCCCAACTCGACTTGAGCGGTACCGAGACTCGACAGCCCTGCGATCGTCCGACTATCCGCCACGCCAAACCGTTGTCTTGCTTTCGGCACGACGTCGACAAGAAGTTTCAAGGCCGCCTCGTATTGCTTCGATTGGATTAGGAGCTGCGCCAGGTTGTTCACTGTGCCGAATCGCTGTGGTTCATTCGCCGAAACACCGCAACCATCCATGGCGGCAAGGATCTCATGATAGACGGCGATCGCGTCATCGATCCTTCCGGCCCTGCCTAGCGCCGCCGCGTAGTTGATACTGAAGTTCGTTACGAACGGATCGCAAGGATTAAGCACTCGCTTGGCTCCCCCGCGAAGATCTACCAAGATGGGCAGTGCCGCATCAGGCTTCCCTGCACGGACTAGAGCCAATGCGTAATTGCTCTGACACATCAATGTGTCTCGACTATCTCTACCTTGCGCCTGCTCCGTTGCGCGCCAGACCATCTCGAGGAGTCGCGTCGCATCGTCGTACCTATGCGCGTCTTGGTACGCGACAGCGAGGTTGTTCTGAATCATCAGTGTTTCGTGCGCGAGGGGACCGAGAATCCGCTCATACGTGGACGCGGCCCTATCAAGCACCACAATTGCCTTCTCCGGCGCGAGAAGTCCCACGAGCGACTTCCCAAAAATTCCTTGCATTCCAGCGACGACCTCGGGGTCGCCGATGGTCTCGCCGTCCAACTCCTTCACTGCGGCATCGAGCATGTCGGCGATGATTGCGGTCAACGGCCTGTCCCCAGCTCGGACCTCAAGCGGATCGAGACTGCTGAACACGGACCCGAGGATCTCATTGGCTTTCTTGACCTGCCCTAGGCGCTTCTCTGACGTTGCGCGCTGCTCACGCGCTTCGACCATAGCCAAGGTCGTACCAATGATGCCGCTAATCAAGCTAAGGGACACCATGACCGCAGCGGCCACAGCGACTCGATGACGTTTGACGAACTTGCGAATTCGATAGCTCTTGCTCGGCGGAGCCGCTTCAATGGGCTCCCCCATGCGGTAGCGCTTGAGATCCGCAAGAAGAGCATCTGCGGTGCTGTAGCGGCGCGACGGGTCCTTGTCCATCGCGCGCATGACGATCCAGTCAAGTTCGCCGGCGATCGCGCGTGACAGTTTCTTGCTATCGATTTGACGGCACGAGGCCACGCGTTCGCGTGTGTCTTCGTCTTCGACGGCACGCAGCGAGGGAGGAGACGGGTCAACTTCGCGAATAAGGCGTTGCAGTTCATACGCCAACGCATGAGCATTGAAGGGAGGCGCTCCGGTGAGTAACTCGTAGATCACGACGCCTAGCGAGTAGATGTCGGTACGAATATCGAGGCTTGTTGATCCCGCAGCTTGCTCAGGACTCATGTACGCAAGCGTGCCGATGATAGTGTTTTGTTCGGTCAACAACGTTGCGTCGATCAGCTTCTCCGATGCCGCTTTTGCTATGCCGAAATCGATGATCGTGGCGTGAGGCTGCCCATCGTGTTCGCCGACCAAGATGTTTGATGGCTTGATGTCACGATGGATGACTCCTTTTCCATGCGCGTGGGCAATGGCGCTGCAAACCTGCTCGACCACCGCGAGACGTTCGGCGATGGTCAGCTTCTTCCCATCGCAGTACTCGTTCACCGGGATCCCGGACACCAACTCCATCGCAAAGAACGGGCGACCCGTCGACGTCGCCCCCGCATCGAGCACGTTGGCGATGTGTGGGTGGTCCATCATCGCGAGGGCTTGTCGTTCCTGCTCGAACCTCGCGACCACCTGCTTCGTGTCCATCCCGACCTTGATGATCTTGAGCGCGACGTGCCGCCTCACCGGCTTCTCCTGATGCGCCATCCAAACCACACCGAATCCGCCTTGGCCTATCCGTCGAATCAGCCGAAAGTTCCCGATTGCATCGCCAGGCTTTTCGTTTCCGAGCTGATCATCGAAGGCATCGAGCTCGGCGGTCGCTGCGGCGATCTCGCGCTCTAAGACCGCCTTTTCGACCAAGAGCCGCAACGCTTCGTCGCCGTTGCATGCCTCATCGAGAAAGTCATGCCGGCTACTAAGGCTTTGAATCCCGAGGGCTCGTTCGACGATGTTGTTGATGTCCGCGTCTTGCAAAGCAGTCTCTTTCCGTGCCTTATCATAGTGCGCCCGCCGCACTGCGGTGCTTCTAAGTATGAGATTGACGCGCGTCGCTCGTGCGCCTTGCGACATCATCCGGAGGGCACGCTAGCTGACGACGCTCGCGGGCACTCCTCTGGGAAACCTACGACTCTTGGCGGGCGACGTCGAGGGCGATTTGGACCATGTCGCTGAACGAGGTTTCGCGCTCCGAGGGCGTGAGCTTCTCGCCGGACTTGATGTGGTCCGAGACCGTGAGGAGGGTGAGCGCGCGCGCACCGTGTTCCGCGGCGACTCCGTAGAGACCAGCAGCTTCCATCTCGACGCCAAGGATTCCATGCTTCGCTAAGAGATCGAAGATGTGTGTTTCGGGAGAATAGAAAAGATCGGCGCTGAAGATGGCACCCACCTTGACGGGGATCTTGCGCCGCTCGGCGCTCTCGACGGCTCGGCGCGCCAGCGCGAAATCGGCGATCGCCGCGAAGTCATGGCCACCGAATCGCGATCTATTCACCTTTGAATCGGTGCCAGCACCCGTTGCGACGATGATGTCACGAACTTTCACATCGGGAAGCACGGCACCGCAGCTGCCGACGCGAATGAGAACCTTCGCGCCGAAGTGGGTGATGAGCTCGGTCGCGTAGATTGAAATCGATGGGATTCCCATGCCCGAGCCCATCACGGAAACGGGCCGGCCTTCGAATGTGCCGGTGTAGCCCAGCATGTTGCGGACCGACGTCACAAGTCGTGGCGAAGCGAGGAACTTCTCCGCGATGAACTTTGCGCGAAGCGGGTCCCCTGGCAGGAGGACAACGGGCGCGAAGTCACCGGGCGACGCGGCAATGTGCGGAGTAGTCATGGAGTCCGATCATACCTCTCGGCATGCGGCGCGTAGCGCATACGCCGAAGCGAGGCCTGCCACCCCAAGAATCGACCACATGACGAGCCCCCCCGCGGCGGTGAACAGGTACGCACCAAGGAGCGGTGCACCAGCGAACGACACGCCGAATGCCATCGAATACCACCCCATGGCCCAGCCGGTACGGCCCTCTGGCGCGATGTCCGTGACCCGTGCTGAAAGTCCAGGAAAGAGCACCATTTCTCCAACAGTCCAGACGACCGTAGCGATGATGCACCCGGTGAGGCCGCCCGCGAAGCCATACATGCCGAAGCCGATCGCCATCAATGCGGCGCCCCACGGCAACGTCCGACGAGCAGAGACCGCCCCGAGCTTGGCGCTGAGAGGGATCTCGACCGCAACGATGATCAATGTGTTGATGGTGAAAAGAAGACCGTAGTTGTGCTTCGGCAGGTGCAGCTCATCGCGCATGAAAATCGGAAGTGTTGAGCCGAGCTGGAAGAAGACCCAAAGAATCGGCTGCATCGCAAGCAGAAAGAGAAGTAGCCGCCGCTCGCGAAAAATGGAGACGTCGCTACCCGTGGCAGCTGCCACCGTCGAAGGCCGACCCGCACTGGTCTTCGAAAGACCGGCCATTGCGATAAGAACGGCAGCAGCCAAGGTCGTCCCGCCGTCGGCCCAGAAAATCGCGTCGAACCACGCCGGCGATTTCGCCGCTAGGTAGCCGCCGATCGCAGGTCCGACGCTCATTCCGAGGTTGATCGAAACGCGCATCAGTGCGAACGACTGCCGCTTCTTATCCGGCGGCGCACACTGCGCGAGCGCCGTCATGTTCGCAGGACGGAAAACTTCGCCGAGCACCGCCGCCGCAATCGCAATTGCGTAAAGGGGAATCACGCCATGGACGAACGGGATCGCAGCGAATGTCAGACCTCCTAGGACCAACGCGGCAAGCATCACGCGCACCGCGCCGTATCGATCGCACAGTCGGCCACCCATTGGCGCCACCGTCAACGAAGCGACTCCATACACCGCCATGAGCGTGCCCGCAGCTTGAATCGAGAACCCGCGGCGCTCGGTAAGCCACAGCGTCATGAACGCCAGCACCATGGTCCCCGCGCGGTTGACGAAGGCCGCAATGGCCAACACCCACACTTCGCGTGGCAGTTTAAGCAATTGTAAGAACGATTCCATGGCAGAGCACATTACCGTGCCTTCTCCTGACGACGACCCTTGCTCTCAAATCACGAACGCCTTTTGTATCGCGCCGCGTCTCCCACAACGGCCTAGCGCATTGCGTCCTTTCGGATCATACGTCATGGCAGCGCTTCTGTGACCCATGCGAAAGCGCGCAATCGGGTCAACCTTCGACTACCTAACGACGAACGCGCGCGACGGGCCTTACTTCGCATGTCCTCGCTTTGTCATTCTCCCGAAATTGTGCATCACCCATTCCAAGGCACGATCACGTCGCAGCACCAATCGCATCACGTTGACCTTCGATAGCAACGTCAGAAGCCTCGCCGGGAGCCAAGCCCTTCCGACGCCACCAACAACTCCCCTCCATGGCGTCGTGCCGTCCCATCGCTTCGTCAGCATCGCCCGTCGACCCGTCGATGCGTCGATGCGTCGATCCTGCGATCGTTTTTGTAGTCAAAACACTTCTGCATCGAACAATAATTGTTGGCGACGATCGAGCGACTCGGTGCGTCTAACCATGTGACATCATCGAGGAGGTTCAATTGAGCACATCGGCATTCCGCAGCATTTGGACAGCGCGTTCCTACGACATCGGCATCCCAACGGACGTGCTCGGGTTCTCGCTGGTTCGCGACTCGACTTCCGAATCAGGAAGACAGGCGGCGCCCCTTCGAAATCCGCCGAGCCCGGGGCCGCGTGGTGCCGCGATGTTGAACCTGCGGCACGGTCTTCCGGCCGCGAGTATCCGCACCTGTTTGCTGAGGGCGGGGCGCCACAACGATATCTCGCATCGGGTGCTCGCCTTCCACTTGGCGGAAGTCGCCGACTGCAACTACGCCCCGATGTGGGGCTACCCAAGCGCCGAAGTCTTCGCCATGAAGGAGCTCCGATTGAGCCGACGGGCCTCCCGAGATCTCATCCTCGCGGGTCGCAAACTAGAGCAGCTCACAGAAATCGACCATGCCTTCGCGTCCGGAATCATCTCGTGGTCCGCGGTGCGAGAGCTGGTGCGCATCGCCGTTCCGGACTCGGAGCTGCAGTGGCTCGCACAAGCAAAGCGCGTTGATCAGCGCGCGCTTGAGCATATGGTGGCCACACATCGGGAAGGCGACCGTCCGAACGAAAGAAAACGCGGATTGCCAACAAACCACACGCGTGTCGTGATGCGCCTAGATGCCATCCGACTGGAGAAATGGGCACGCGTACTCCATAGCATCGCGGAATCCCTCGGAGAGGATACGCCTGAAGACGGGGCCGTTGTTGATGTCATGTTTGGCGTGTTTCAGAACGGAAGCGCGTCAAGCAACGTTCTCGCCCCGCACGCTGTGACGCTCTCCGTATGTGAACGCTGCGACGCGACCCATGCGCTCACAGATTCGGGGCCTGAACTGCTCCCCCCCGAGCTCGCGCGCGCTGCCCGAAGAGACGCCGAGAGTACTGTCGCTCCCGTGGCAACCCACCCGGACGACCAACCGTCACGTCCAGGAAGTCCCGAAGACACAGACCCACCCACCCCCACGCGGCTTCGCAACTTCGTCCTAACGCGCGACGGACACCGTTGCACCTTCTGCGCAAGCAAGTCGAACTTGCAAGTGCATCACATCGTTTGGCGGTCTCAGGGAGGCCGAAATGTTGCGCAGAACCTCACTACAGCGTGTGCTCGCTGTCATTCCATCATCCATGATGGAAACCTAGAGGTGGCTGGCGAAGCGCCCGATCGGCTCCGAATCACGCGTCGGAACTCACCGCCACCTCCCCCAGACACCTTCTCGACACAATGGATAAGGGAGGTTCTCGTCCACGCGCCGACGACTAGGGACGCAGCGTGTGTCACTACCACTCGAGGATCTTTGATCGTTGCTGTACATCCGACTTTAGGCGAACACGCGTCCCACTCGACCCGAGCGCAGAACCCCCAAGAACCGGAGTCGCCATCGGTTACCCAAGTCGCTCCCTGGGGCGGCGACGAAGGTCCGGCACTCAATCCAGAGGCGCAACAAGAGAATCCAGTCGACGCACGCGTCTCCGCAGAAGACCTCCATACTGACACGGTCTCTCTGCTACGCCGTCCCAATCTCAAGGCGAACGCGGCGGCATTCCAAAGCGTGCGCGGCGCTCAACGCACCGTCAGGGCGTTGAAGAGAGCCGCGGACTCGGCGGAGAAGCGTGGCTGCGTCATGCCACACGTTCTTCTGTCAGGACCCGCCGGCCTCGGGAAGTCGACCTTGGCGCGCGCAACAGCCAACTACATTGGAGCCCGTTGCCACGAGGTCAATGCCACCGCATTCACATCTTTGAGTGGATTCGCGACGGCGCTTAGGGCACTGCAGCCGAATGACATTCTCTTCATCGACGAGATTCAAACGCTGAAAACTGATTGCGCAACGATGTTGTTGCAGGGTCTCGAGGAGGGTTTCGTCTCAGTGCCACAATCCGATCTCGACCTGATGCCTCAGCACGTGAAGCTGCGTCCATTCACCGTTCTAGCTGCAACAACGCACCCCGACGCGTTGAGCGATGCCATGCGTTCTCGATTCACCGTGGTCCAAGAAATGGTGCGATATTCCAAAGAGGACATCGTCGAGGTGGTACAGGCAGAGGCGAGTAAGCACTCACTAACCCTAGAGCCGACAGCAGCCCATCGGATTGCGCTCCACGCGGATGGCATTCCGCGGACCGCCCTCGCCTACCTCGCATTGGCGCGCGATGTCGCGGTGACCGGAAACTCGTTCCACGTGACGATGGAACATGTCGCCGTGGCTGAAGAGGAATCTGGAATGGATAAAGATGGCCTCCTGCCGCAAGAACGGGCCCTTGTCGACACTCTTAAGAAATATGGTGCCACCGCACGGGCTCGGGCTGCCCGCTACATCGGCCTAAGCCAACGTGAGGTTCGAGAGAATCTCGAACCCGCTCTGATTCGCAAGGGCGTACTCACAATCACTTCGCGGGGTTTGTCCCTCGTCAGTTCGCCTCGCCTCGCGCCCTAGATGGCCCAATGGGCCAAGGCACAAGGTGACGGCATCGCTCGAAGTCGCGCCGTTGATAACTCGGACCGCCGCGGTGGCGATCTCTGGCTTGAGGCAGCTCATGTGTTCATAACGTCGGCTACATTCGCGGATCTTGGAGATGGCCCAATGGGCCAAGGCGCTTGGCGACGGGCGCTGAAGTGAGGGGCGCGCGAAGGGCGCCGGCGGGCGCAATGGTGGCCAACATCGAAGCTAGCGGATGCGTGTCGAGAGAAAGCGTCATTGATTCGGTATCGAAAGTGGACCGCGACTATGATGTGAGAGATGACATCGGATTCGAACGTAGAATCCGTGCGTGTTAGCCCGACATTGACCTGCACTGGTCGAATGACATTCGGGATGCCCCGCGCTGATTGGCTGCGATTGGGACGATGCGTGCTGTGGTGTTACCTGCCGATGCTCATCTTGCACTCGCTGTCCATCTTTAGAGTCCCCGTCGAAACGAGTAGCTCTCTCTGGCTCGTGGCAGCATTCGGTCTCTGGACGTTGGGCGATTACCTGATTGGCATGCGAGCTGAGCCGATCATCGACGCCGTCGCGAAGTATGTGGCGGTTCATGGGTCGCCACCCGCAAGCGTGCAGTCGCTTTTCCCTGCCTACTTGGATGCGATACCCAATGTCGGTTCTCGGGTATCCATTTCCAAGTCAATGACCCTCAGCGGCTACAACCCGGGCTGGTGGTACGTCGACGTGGACCTCCCGAAACCGTTCATATCAACGACGCGCACGCTTGTTTTTTGCTCAGCAGGAAGAAAGGGCATTTTCTCGTCGAGCGCTGAACCATTTGGTCGGTGGACGCTCTGCACAGAACGCTGATAACAATGACGGCAAGCATCGAAATTGCCTCGGGTCAAGTTGTCGTTCCTAGCTCGACGACGCTCATAGGCCGCTGGAGGACGTGGCCGCTCCTCAACAAGGTCGTGGCACTCGCCTACGCTCCGATTTTTGTACACGAGATCCCCTTCGCATTAGGACTCAACGCTGTCGATTCAGTAGGCGACTTCTTCATTCGATCATTCGCTCTGCTCTCTTACGCGACGGCCACCCTCCTCTTACTAACGTGGGTCGCTTTGACTCTCACGAAAGCCGCTTTCAAGCGGAGTCCCGAGCACCTGCGCAAAAGCGTCCTCGGCGCGGTTCTCGTCACATGCTTATTTTTCGCAGGGCCGTATGTCGCGCAACGACTTCATGCCTTCGGTTTCTACTTGATTGGCCGACGCGCCGAACCCGTCATCGTGGCCATGGAGAGCTATGTCGCCAAGTACGGACAGCCACCCCATCACATCTCTCAGCTCATGCCGGAGTTCCTGTGCGAACTACCCAAGGGTGTTGGCGACCTTCATCTTCAAGAATGGTCCGTCTACGACCCGAACCGTCCTAATGACTGGAGTCTCGATATCACGCGAACCTTGGGACTTCCGATTGGCACCGAGATCCTCACTTACCAGTCGCATGGACTCGCAGAGCCTGGTGAGCGCCTTGGCCGATGGGTGCTGAGGTTCAAACGACACATCTAACAACGCTCGGTCACCGATGGCCTGCCAAGACCGGGCTGAATGCCAACGGAGTCATTGGAAGTTACGGAAGGTGGAGTTGCCTGAACCGCGGGCATTAAATTCCCGATGAGACCACGCACTTAGGTATCGCGGGAACGGCGGGTGCGACGAGTACGACGCGCGCGCCGCGCGGGTCGGGAAGCATGCCCTGTCGTGTCGGAAGGCGCGTTGTAGCCACTCTTGTCGAAGTCGAACGATCCGTCGCGAGGGGCCGGCGGGGGGCGTGATATTTGTTGTCGCTGCGAGTCGCGCATCGCTGGAGTGTCGCCTGAAGCGCGCTCATCGCGAGAAGGCAACGGGGATCGGCGCGATTCGCGCGGTCGATTGCGCTGCGGCCGATCCTCGCGGACTTCGCTAGGGCTATCGGGAGCCGCGAGCGGCGGTGCCTGACGGCGCGCATCGGGAGGCTCGGGCTTTGGCACCGGCACCACCTGATCGGAATCCCAGTCGAGCGCCACGCGCTCGCCCTGCCCAACGATCGCCAATTCGCCGATAGACGCTCCTGACGCATCCGCAAGCGTTACGCGCAGCTGGTTGTCTTCTAGGCGGCGGCCGCTGACTCGGACTTTGGCGTCGGTCGCCTGCACGCGCAAAGAAGCCTTGCGGAGGTCCAAGCCCTTCGCAGGAAAGGAAGACGGCGCGACAACAATCGTGCTTGCCCGCGCCGCGGACGTGGCCATCGCTCGGTCGTAAAGAGCCAGCAGTTCCTCGGCGTAAACTTCGATCGTCTTCACGGTGTGAGCGCGGTTTGTCAATCGTGTGCGCAGTGAATCGTCGGCAATTAGTTGCGTAAGTCGATCCGCGAGGTCGCGCGCATCGCCAGCCTTGAAGAGCAATCCGTTCTCTTCCCCGTCGAGGGCCTCGCGCATGGCGCCCAAGTCAGAAGCAAGAACTGGCACCCCCGCGAGAAGACCCTCGCGAATGGTGAGACAAAAGGTTTCCCACCAGAGCGAAGGCACTACCAGGATGTCGAGATTCGACAAAATGCGAGGGAGATCCACTGGACGGTAGGGCCCATCGAAGTGAATGTTGGGGTGTCCGATGGCGCGCGCTTGCAATCGATCGGAGTAATTTCGATCGTCGTGAAATGCGAACGCATCGCCATGAATGTGGAGTTCGATGTCGGAGCGACCAAGGATTCGGAAGGCGTCCATCAAAATGTGGACGCCCTTGATTGGAATAACGGAACCGATGTAGCCAATGCGCTTCACGGGACGCGGATGACGCATTGCCGCCGCATTGCGGAATGGGCCATGATCAAGTCCGTGTGGGAGGGCGACCATGCGGTCTATAGGCAACTGGAATTCCAGCATCCGCTCGCGGTGGTATTCAGACGGAGTTATCAGCACATCCGCGAGGCCGAGGATGTACTGCATGTGACGGTCGAATGTCGCAAGCGACGCCGGAGCAAGCTTGCCTCGCGTGTCGAGCTCGGTGGGCTCTGACTTGCGATCCGCGAACATCTGAGGCCAAATCCCCGCGAGGCAATGGAAGCAGAGATTGCGGTCGACGGTCTCGCAGATATCGAGTTCTTTAGTTATCCGCTGGCCGCGCGGGCACACGGTCCAAAAGTCATGCAGTGTCATGACCAGTGGCAGGCCACCGGCCTTGATCGTCTCGACGATCGTGGATGAAAGACCGGTCAAATGATGGACGTGGACCAAGTCGGGTCGGAAATCGACCAGCTCGCGTTCAAACAGCTCGTGAATTTTCTCGTTCTTGTAGATCCAACCAAACGACGTCGCGTTCGCGTAAAGGTTATTGATGTGAACAACTTCGATTCCGTCCACAACTGACTTCGTAACGGCGAAATCGGGCTTGTTGGGGTCGCCTTCGCGGGCAACGACACGCACAGCATGTTGCCTGGCAAGGACCTTGGCCAAGGACGCGACGTGCGTCTCGGTGCCACCTTTGCCATCAGGCAGGTAAGCGTGCAGCGCGAACAGTATGCGCATCGGCGTAACACCCCCTCCAACGGGGAGACGGGCCGCAACATGGCAACTCCGTCATCGTCTGATAATAACCCAAAGGCCCAAACTAGTTAGCCGTTGTTTCGAGACTGCGAAAGGGGGATATGATCACGATGGCTGCGAGTCAACTTGGCACATGCCCCGTTGCCCGGTGGCCGATGAATCTAAAACCATGCGCATCCTCCACGTCTCCCACGAACTACCACCCTACGAGCTCGCTGGGACCGCAATCTACACATGGCATATCGCCAAGGCACAAGCCGTTGACCACGAGGTCTACGTCTTCGCTCGTCTGCAGGATCCGCACATCGAAGCGTATCGAGTCCACGACGAAACTCGCGATGGCTGCCACATCCGCTTCGTCAATCGTGCCGATCTCGATTGGTCGCCACTCGAACGCTCATATGAAGATGATCGCATTCGCACGCTCTTCGCCGCCTACCTTGACGAGGTGAAGCCCGAAATCGTCCACTTCCAGCACATCGTCGGGCTTGGTGCCGGCGTGATGGAAGAGGCCCACGCACGCGGCATCCGGATCGTGATGACGTTGCACGACTTCTGGACGATGTGCCCGATGGGCCAGCGCATGTGTTACACGGACTACCAGATCTGTGACCCAATCGACTTCCGCAAGTGTGGGCCATGTGTCTTCGGCGCCGGACATCAAGACACGGGGACAGAGACCGGACCGCTCTACATCGACCCGGTTCCTCCGGCACCCCAACACGCCACCTTCGACGAGCGACGCGAGCTTCACTTTCAAGCGAAGGTCGCCTCCACACCTGGGCGCGTAGCGCGCCGCCCACTCGCCTACTTCGAATCGTGGTGTGATGCGCTCACGGATGTTGTGTGGGGCGGATCCGGAGCCACGTCGGTCGGTGAAACCAACCCATTCGTTGTGCGTTATCGGCGCATGCAACGCGCGTTGGCCCTCGCGGATTTGCTCATCACGCCTTCTGCATTCCTACGTGACGAGTTCATCAAACACTTCGGGCTCGCACGCGACCGGATCGTCCACTCTTCGAATGGCATGGATTTCTCGTACGTCGAGCGCCTGCCGAAGACAGCCTCGCCGCGACTGCGAATCGGGTTTGTCGGGTCAATCATCAAGACCAAGGGTGTTCATACGCTGGTTGACGGCTTCCTTGAGGCCACCAAGGGACGAAGCGATCTCGAACTTCACGTGCATGGAGCGCCCAATCGCTGGAGCGGCGAATACCTTGATGACTTGAAGCGCCGCGCGGCCTCCCACCCGTTTGCTTTCTTCCACGGTCGCTTTGATAACCGTCAGATTGGCAAGGTGTTGCAGAATCTCGATGTGCTCGTCCTGCCGTCGATTTGGTTCGAGAACGCCCCCCTAACGCTCAACGAAGCCGCCATGAGCGGAACGCCCATTCTCGTGTCGGACCGGGGCGGAATGCTCGAATTTGCACAAGCCAATCACTATGGTTGGACTTTCAAACTCGGAGACCCCAAAGACCTCGGCGCGAAGATTCGGATGCTCGCCGACGACCACTCACTCGTACCACGACTTGCGGGGGCGCCCCCTAAGATCAAACCCGTGTCAGCAAACGCCCATGAGTTGCTCGAAATCTACCGTCGCCTCCTCGCACACACGTGGAAGACGCCGGTCACGGCGGACGTTGGTCCTGCCGACACTTTCATCATCAGCCCATAACACCATGCGAAACATCTGCGTCGTCCTTGCGGTCACCGCCCTCCTGACGGCACAGGGCACCATCACGGTGACCACCCCGAAGGAGTCGGCGACACTCCCTTGGCAAGACGACACGGCATTTGCCGTCATCCTTAAAGGACTATCAGATCGAGGCGGCGGAACTATCGCCTTTTCCGCCGGCACCTTCCGATTCGACCGTGGGGTCAACATCCAGGGCATCAAAGGAATCACCTTTACCGGAGTTCCCGGCGCGACGATTTGGAAACTCCGCAGCCTCGATGAGTGGGGGAAAATCAAGACAACCGCTGCAACGAAGGTCTCCGATAAGCGTTTGGTCGTCGACCATCCCGAATTAATGAAGGTCGGATACCGCTATCAGGCATTCTTCGACGATCAGCGTGGCGGTCGCCTTCTCGAGGCCTCCGTCAAAGCGATTGATGCCGATGGTGTCGCGCTCGCGTTTTGTAACGCAACGCACCCCAACTTGACCGAAGTTCCCGCCGGTGCCTACATCGTGCCGGAGATCAACTTCCTCGATGGATGGGCGCTATCTGACATCACGGTCAAGGGCATCACGATGGATGGCGGCATTGACCCTAAGTCACTCCAGGTGGCTGGGAAGCCCTTTACGACAGGCCACACCACACATTGCGGCCTCTTGTTTCGCGCCGCCTACAAAGACCGCAAGAAAAAGCCGATGGGGCGCAATATCCATGTTGAAGACTGTGTATTCCAAAATCTCGCTGGACGTGGATTCGTGGCGTACAACACAGAAGGTATCACCGTTAAGAAGTGTCGCTTTGAGAACATACGGACCGAGAACTGCGAAATCGATCATTGGTCAGAGCTCGCAGTCATAACAGACTGCACGTTCAAGGGCGGATTCACTGGAGTGCAGTTAAACGATTGCAATGGAGTCACCGTCAGCAACTGTACATTTGAGGCCAACAATGTTGGGATCTTCGGCCTCGACGCACTGCACGACCCGCTCACCAACAAAAACTGGAAGATCATCAACTGCACGATGCAGAATGTCGGTAAAGGGATTACGCTCGACGGCAACGTACAGCACGTCGATATTGAACGATGCACTTTCGCTTTCGCCGGATCACCCGCTGTCGACATCCGAGGAAGCAAGATCAACCTACGCAACAACGTCTTCCGCGACTGCGGCAAGACTCCTTGGGGAGAGCCTGGTGATCGCGCCACGCTCGAAGGGAACAAGGTCGAATAGACTTGTTTCCTCCTACTGCAACACGACCTTAGGCGCGGTGAAGAGCACGTCGTCGCGTCGTCCAGCCCAATCGCGTGTTGCCACCAACACCGGCGTCCATTCGCCGACTTTGTCGGGGAACATGCCAGGAATCATAAGGGTGCATGCTGCGCCCGGCTCGAGCCCGCCAAGCGGAAGCACCACCTGAATCAGCCGGTTTCCTTGCACCGGCTTTGCGTTCGCTTGGACATACCGCCACTCAAGCCTGAAGGCGTCCGGGCTCTCTCCACCACCTAGCCGAACTCCGGAGACGTTCGTCAACTTAATCGTCGTGGAAAAAATCCTGCCTCGATGGAGAAGCGGAACCGCAAAGTCGTCGGTTGGTTCGGCCTTGAGCAGAGCAGCCGTGCCTTTGATTTCAGGGGAGAGTTTCTCGATGCCGTCGATATCGCCCGCGGGCGCACCGGCCTTGGTCATGACGGACTTCAGGCGCGTCGCGCACTTTGTCAAAAGTTCGCTGTCGCCGAGCGAACGGGCGGTTCGCACTCCAAGCCACCACCCGGACCCAATCAGTGCGTCATCGTCGGCAGTCAGATCCTTGAAGAAGCTCGCCGCCAAAACGCCATCACCGTAGAGGAGCGCGCTCCGAATCCCCTCAAGCGCCTCACCGACCGCGGCACGCCGCGCTGCCAGAGCCGGCGTGAGCCGTGGAGCAAGTGTCTCGGAAGCGACTTTGGCGATTCGAGTATCTGTTGAACGACTGAGGCTTGCGAGCGATGCAGTTGACTCGTCTCCCACGGGGGCCCTCAAGGCCGCCTCGAGCAACGCGCCCTGTACCCATGAATTGGTGTAGACGGCGCGCATGGTGGAGTTCTGCGTGCTGAGCGCACGGATGTCACCCAAGGATGCCAAGCCAAAGATCGACTCACGAAGGCGCCCAACATGATCGATCGTTAGCGCTGATTGCAGCAACGCGATCCCGGAGTTGTCGCCCAGCGCGCCAAGACCTGCGGCCGCCGTGATGCGCGCCTCAATCGGCGCATTCTTCAGCGCGACCACGAGGTCGCCTTTGCCCGACGTGTTGCCGAACGTGGCAAGCGCGTGCGCAATGCGAAGCCGCAAGTCGCCATTCGTTGTTTTGGATCGCTCCGTTGCCAGTAGCGGAACGTCGTCGGATCGATTCGCGTAAAGGATAATCCGAGTCAAACTGTTTCGGCGAGAATCGCCCCCCGCGAGTCCTCCGAGCTCAGCACGAATCCCGACTAGCAGACGATCCAATGCCGGTCGCCCCAGTCGATCCTGCTTAGTGCTGTCAAGAAGAATCGCGTCTGAATTGAGAACCGTGAGAATCGCGTCGATGGCTCCGTCGGATGCCTTGCGATCCTTCACGAGAGCCGCATCAACCAGCTTCGCGAACTTCACGTCAATTGAATCGGATTCGTCTGACGGCCGACTCGCTGAGGCTCCCCATGTCGAATCGATGCGTGCATCAGCTGCTCGCATGATCCCAACAAGTTCCTGACACGTAGGATCAGTCGAATCCCACAGATTAGTGAGCTCACCCGGGTCGGTCGTAAGGTTGTAGAACTGATAGGTCCGATCATGCGGAAGCCAAATCAACTTCTTGTCGCCACGCCACACGGCGCGTTCCCACGAGCGCGGCACCTTCACCGCGGATGCTGCACGCTCGGAATAGGCCCAGTCCGGCCAGTCCACTTTGATGCCGGTCATGAGCGGAAGCAGGTTCCGCCCTGTTCGGATGGTCTTTGAATCCAATCCAACCGCACCAAGAAGCGTAGGTGTCAGATCCGCCAAGGTCGCCCATTGTTGAACTTCTCGCGGGGCGACACCGGGGACGCTGATCAAGAGCGGTACGCGAACCTGGTGTTCATAAAGACTTGCACCGTGCTCACGGTTGTTGTGTTCGCCGAAGCCCTCGCCGTGATCGCCAAAAATCGCGACAATTGTTCTGCTTGCCTGGCCTGACTTTTCAAGCCAGTCGAACACGCGGGCAACCTGCGCGTCTGCCTCGGCAATCTCGGCGTCGTAGGCGTCGATGGGACGTCGACCAAAGTCACGCCCCACGTGAAAGTGGTAGGGCGCATGCGGCTCCATAATGTGCATCCACATGAACCAGGGCGCGGACCCCGTCCCATGTTTAGTCAGCATGCCAATCGCACTATCGACAACGCTCGAACCTGACTTCTCGTCGGCGGACTTGTCAGGGTTGAAGACCTTGAAGCCCTTTTCGAGGATCTTGAATTTCGGAACGTTCTGCACGGCGGGGTGGAAGGCGGTCACGCCCATCGTCTCGCGACCCGAATCTCTCATGACCTCGGCAAGCATGTAGCCTTCCGGCACGGGAAACGAGACGCCAAACTCCTTTGCATAGGCTGGTGTGACTCGAGCAAAGAGGCCGGACATCGCCGAGGAGTACCCCATCGAGGACGCCGGGACCGGAGCCACCGCTCGCCTAAACCAGGAGGCGCGGCGGGCGAATTTGTCGAGGTTGGGGGTGGTCGGACGGGCATAGCCCTCGCACGACATGTGATCTGCCCTCATAGCGTCAATGGCGATCATGAGGACGTTCATATCTGCGCGATTCGGGGCCGCCGAATTGAGAGCTGCAGCAAGAACAGCTGGGTCGTACTCCGGGTCAAGAGGCGCGTCGGTGCTACGAACTGGCTCAGCATCCAACGGTCGAATTCGATCGAAGACCGTCTCTTCGATTGGACGAAGGATGCGTACCAACATAGGCGCGGGTCGGGTAAGGATGATGCTCCGTGCGCGCTCGATCGCGATATGGTTCTCGCGGACAGACAGTCCGCCTGCAATGCTGACGCCCATCGCAACGAAAAGCATGATGAGCGCTGGCCAAAGCCGCACATGACGTCCAGCCAACAGAAGCCAAATGCCGAGCGAGGGGAACACCCACGTCAACACCGCGAACTGGATCTTCAGCTGCCAATAGGCCGCCAAGTATTCCTGATCTAATCTTGCGGTGATCCATGCGGCCGCAACCAGTGCAATCGCGATTAGGACGCGGATGATCCCACGCAACCGGCCCATACGACCGAGTAGAAACGGCATGCCAAACAATGCCGCAGCGCCCCCGATCTTGATTGCCCATTCGAGAGCGGGCGCCCACGATCTACTTCGAACCCAAGGACCGTCAAAAAGAGTTGCGTTGACGTAAAGAAACCCTGCAACCCAGGGGGCCACGCCCACGGCAGCTCCGGCCGCTCTCCCTATATGGGATGCCACCATGGATGCAAGCATGGCAACGAGTGCCGCCGCCGCCGCGATGCTTGCCGTTCCGAGGACTCCGACCGCAAGGCCATAGGTCCAATGTGGGCCGGGAGCTGAAGCGGCCATCCCAACGCTCAGGACTGACGCAACTAGGCCACCGACGAGCCCCGAGACCAATATTCCAGATGAAAGGCCGGAACAGCGGTTCGACGTGGGATTTGGAGGGGTTGGGTTCATAGGGGAAGTGGTGGGTCAAGCCTTCATCGACAACGAATAATTCTCTACCCAAGATATCGTGAAGGGTCTATCGATAATATGCCCCCGGCAAGATAGATTTTGCGACCCCCTACTCCCATGTCAATCAACCAGTCACGAGATGAAGTCTCAGCGCGCACTTTTGTTGTTGCTGCGTTGGTGCTGGTTGGGACCGCTGCATACCTCCGGATCACCTTCGCCAACTTCGGGTTCTTCTCGGATGGGGATCAGAGCGCGATCGCATACGGAGTCGAGCTGTTGGTGCGAGGCGCGAAGGGCGGAATGTACAACTACCCGGAACAGCTCGGGTACTACGAAACCGCACGATTCCTGTTCAACGTCTTCGGGTCTAGCTTGGTCGAGATCCGCGACATCTGTGTCGCGATAAACGTGACAGCCTCCGTTGGGCTTAGTGCGTTGGTGCTCTTTCTGTTCCCAGACCAACTCACCCGCCGATCAAGACTTCTCGCATCGGGGTTCCTACTCGTGTCGCCCCTGCTTTGGAAGTTATCCCAATACGGCAACACCGCGCTGCCGTCGGCATTCTTCGTCGTGGCGGCATTCGTCGCTGCGAGCCGTGCAGGCCGTGTCCGGACGGCCGTCGCTCTTGCCTGTTGGGTCACTGCGCTGACCTTCCGTGCCGACGCCGTATTGGTCGCACCGGCCCTCGCGATGTGGTTCGCTGTACGACCGAGTGGGTCGTGGAAGCAAGGGGGTCTAGCGCTCGCTGCAATGGTCGCCGTGTTTGTCGCGCTCAAGGCGGCAGTCAACTACTCCACCAACTACCCCAGCGCGAGTGACTCGCTTCTCGATGTCATGTTCAACCTGACTCAGCGAGGACGCTACCTCGCCCACATCTACTGGGGAATCGGCCCCGTGGTCTTGGGCTTCGTCGCCGCAGGTTGGCCACAAATAGGCAAATTGCTGATATGGAAGTGCTTGGCGCTTTGGGTCGCCGCACCGTTCGTCTTCTACTTCGCTTGGTCTACAACGCCCCGATATTGCATGCTCCTTGTTGTCCCCGCTGCATTGACCGCCGCATGTGGGTTTGATGCGCTTTGGCGCGGACTCGCAACGTCTCATGTTTGCATTCGCATTCTAGGGCGGACGCTTGCACTCCTTATCGCGCTCGCTCCTTTGCAATTCACAATGTCCGACGCCATGCCCGGCGATTTGAATGACTGGCAAAAACCGGGCACCTATCAAGCCGGGGATGGGCCCCATTACTACGGCGCTCTTCTCAATTCGAGGAGCCTGGCAAAAGCCCGTCGCGGGCTGCCGATTGATGCAGCAGCGCAGCAGCTTGTTGCCGCCGTGAAGGAACATCCCAATCAGTACGCAAGTTGGATCGTAATCGTTGACTATTGGGACGACATTCAGGTCAGCAACTTCTACTTGGCGTCTGAGAAGTCGAAGTCTCATGCCGAAGAACATGATTTCATCGTGAAGCACGGAGCGATGACGATCCAGTTCATCATGCAGCGGGATGCGCTCTCGTCGCTCCAGGCCAGCGAGGCCGGCCGGAGGATGCTCGCCAAGCTCTCGGGCGCCCACCGAGTTTTCAGGGTTCTTCGGCCCGAAACGAAACCTACCGATAAGGTGACCGACCTCTTGGTGAGCGGATTAGGAGTGAAGGTCATCGCGGAACCCGACAGCAACCTTGTGGAGCTGAAGTTTCCTCCATTGAAGCAACCAAAACCTGATTCGCGCGGCACTTCCAAGCCTGCTACTCGCCCCACATCGGGGCCAACGTCACGCGCAGCTGGCTCGAATTCGGGGAGCGAACGCCCTAGCACTCGAACGGGAGGTCGCTAAGCAGCAACATCGCGACGATGCTGTACTGCTAAGATCCCCCATTGCCATGAAAATCCTCATGGTTGTCCACGGGTTTCCACCCGAATGCAGCGGCGGCACGGAGTCCTATCTCCTCCGTTTGACGCAGGAGTTACGCGCTCAACGCCATGACGCACGCGTCCTGACGGGATCCCACCAAGGCCGCGAGTCCGTCACCGTGGTTCCCTTTGAACACGAAGGCGTGCCTGCTTACCGACTGCACCGAAGTGGCCTCTACGTCGACAACTGGGACAAGTCCTACGCTCCTGAAATCGACGTTGGACTTGCAGAGGTACTCGCCGCGTTCCGACCCGACGTTGTTCACGTTCATCACTGGATTCGACTCTCCCGACACCTCATCGAGTGGTTCCACGACCGCGGCATTCCGTGTGTCACCACGCTCCACGATCTCTGGACCACGTGCCCAATCGCATTCCGGATTCGCAAGGGCGAACAGTGTTCATTGGCTGTGGGCTCGGGCTCTTGCCACGACTGCGCGCCACACTCAACCGAAGCATCTAGCGCAGAAAATGGGGTGGCGCTCGACCTGTTTGCCGACGACACGCGGAATGAAGTCCGATTGGCACGCCGTGTCATCGTCCCCTCCAATGCCCACCGTCAGGCCATCGTCAGACACCATCCCGACGCGGCTGGCAGGGTCCGCGTTATTCCGCACGGCTCCATTTCAAACATCCCGAAGAAGTCGCGACGGCGTCGGGCGACGAACGATGTCATTCGTCTGGCTCACTGGGGACATCTCTCACGATTGAAAGGCGTCGATATTCTACTGAATGCGATCGCCGATCTTCCAGACAACATCAAGTCTCGATTCCATCTCGACCTTTTCGGAACCGTCGTCTACCCCGATGAACGGCCGATGGTCGCAGAGCTTCTTGCCCGGATTCCTGCCATTCATCACGACGGCGTCTTTGCGCCCGAATCGCTCAGCGCGCACGAACTCGACCTCGCGATCATTCCATCTCGCTGTCGTGAATCGCACTCCTTTGTTTTGGACGAGGCTTTCCTTCTGGGACTTCCGGCGATTGTCCCTGACCAGGGTGCGCTCGCGGAGCGTATCCGTGGCGCGGGGGCAATCTTCAAATCCGGCGACTCCGTCGACCTTGGACGCCGCCTGACCGAAATTGCCGACGACCCATCGCTACTCGATCGTTTCGCCTCGCAAGTTCAGACTCCACGTTCGTTCGGCGATCACGCAGCAGCTGTTTTTGAGACCTACCGTGAAGTCTTGTCCATGAGTTCGCCGCTCGCAAACACTCCCCTAGAACTTCGTTCGCGCCGCGCGCGTCTTTTGTCACTGAAAGCGGAGTCGCGCAACGCTGTCATCGACTCGCTACGGGGCGAACTCCGGAACACACATTCCGACCTAGAGCGTATCGGTACCGTCCTCGCCGAGATGGAGCACCACCACCGCGAAAAGGACAAGGTCCTCACCTGGCTTCGCGGTCGCGAGCAAGAGCTTGCCTCGCTCGTTGCAGCTCGCGATGAGTCAATTGAGTCTCTCCGCAGTCAATACGCTCGCGGACAGGCCAATCAGGAAGATGCGCTCGCCAAGCTCCGGCGTGAGCAAGAGACCGAGCACGCCGAGCTTCTCCGCTATCAAGCGGCTCACGATGAAGCGGTCTCTCAGATTGCGACTCTGAACTCCATACTTGAAGAGCTTCGTGGTCTGACCTCCTACACTCAACAGACCGCAGAAGCTGCGATTCGCACAGCACAGGATGCTAAGGCCGATCTGGCAGCGACGCACCAGTCCATAGTCAACGAACTGCAGAACCGATTGCATATGCTCGGCACAAAGCTTGAGCGTCTGCAGTCAGAATTGCAACTCCGAACAGCCCATCTCGAGGAAGCGCTGACGATGTCTGCGCAAGTGACGGAGGAGCGAGACTCACTGGTTCGGTCACTTGAGATCTTGACTGAGGCCAAGGCCGTGCTTTCGGCCGATTTCGAAACGTTCCGCGCAGCCACGAACGACATCTTCCGCCGCAAGGACGCCGAGTCCACATCACGTGAGATGCTCATCACAGAGCTCTCAAGAGCAATCGGCGACTTGGAGTCGCGGCTAGATGGTCTCGCCCGCACTCGCTTCTCCCAATCCACAGCACTTGCGGTATCTCCAACCGAGGAGCCGTTCGAGGAACCCGGAATCTTGGGTCGCCTTCTCAAAACTGGGCCGCGTAGGCCACCCATTAACCGCGGACCCGCCGCACTCAAAGTGCTTTTTATTCTACACCAGTTCCTTCCACGTCATGTCGCGGGCACTGAGGTCTACACCGCGAATCTCGCGTTTGCGCTGCGTGACCGTGGGCATCACCCAGTCGTACTTTGCTGCGAGGCGCATCACGACAAAGAGCCGTTCACGCATCTTCGACGCGAAATGAATGGCCTGCCAATCCACGAGGTCGTCCAGAACTACACGTGGGATTCATTTCAGGCGACCTACAACTGTCGACCGATGGAGGCAATCCTCGCGAATGTCCTTGACGAGGAACTCCCCGATGTAGTCCACATCCAACACCTGCATTACTTCTCTGCGGGGTTCCTGCGGATTATCCGAGATCGCGGCATCCCGATCGTCTACCACCTGCACGACTACATGCTGCTTTGTCCTCGCGACGGTCAGATGCGACGTGCGGATGGCGAGATATGCGCGGGGCCGATTCCTGACAAGTGTGCGGACTGCATCGCTCATCATCGTCTCGATCCAGAGCTTGTTCCGTCGCGGCTTCGCCCGTTCCACCCTGGGCTCGCGGGACTCTCCAAGGAAGCGCGCGACGCGGTCCTGCGCGCCAAGGCCCCCGGCGACCCTCTCCATCCTGCCGAACCTTCGCCCAAGCTACTTTGGGCCGACGCGATTTCTGAGCGGTTGGATGCTTGGAAGGAAGCGGCAACGCACGTAGACCTTTTTGTCTCGCCAAGCCAATTCCTGAAGTCCACTTTCGTTGCCAACGGGATGATTCCCGAGGGCAAGATCTTGGTGTCAGACAACGGGCAGGATCTTCGCCGCTTCAGTGGGTTCTCGCACCGTCCGTCCCAGGGCACGCTTCGATTCGGATTCGTGGGATCCATCGCCGAGCACAAGGGGATTCACGTCCTCATCGACGCGATGAATGGACTACCAACCGATTTCCCGGCGGAGTGCCAGATCTGGGGTGACGGCCGTGCATTTGTTGAGTACACACAGAGTCTCCACGACAGAATCACTCATCCGCAAACTCGCATGATGGGGCCGTTTAACCCGGCCGAGATCGCCACGGTTTTGGCGGGCATCGATGTCTTGGTTGTTCCGTCGCTTTGGTACGAGAACTCACCGCTAACGATACACGAGGCCCAGCTCGCGGAGATGCCGGTCATCGTGTCGAATCTAGGGGGTATGGCTGAATACGTCGAAGAGGGGCGCAATGGCCTTCGTTTCCATGTCGGCGACGCCGAAGACCTAAGGAAGAAGCTCCTCTGGTTCATCGAAGATCCCACACGCACGACTCACTTTGACTTTCAGACGATCCCCATCAAGGACATGCCGACTGACGCGGAGCAGACCGAGGCTCGCTACCGCGATTTGATCGCTTCGAAGTCACTCCGCCCTCAAGCCTGACGCACTAGGCGCGCCATGTAGCCGCCGTCCCTGCCGCTTTCGTGAGGCCAGACCATCCGCTCTTCGTCTAACTTCCAGGCATTTTCATTGGCAAGCAGAAATGCATCGACGATGCCTCGGTTCTCTTCGGTCAGGATGCTGCACGTCGAGTAGACTAAAGTCCCATGCGGCTTCACCAACGAAGCTCCTCGCCGAAGAATCTCCTCTTGCACAGTCATCACTTCGTCAACCGTCTCTTCAGTTAATCGGTCCCGCGCTTCGATGCGCTTCATCAGAACTCCGGAGTTCGAACACGGCGCATCCACGAGGACTCTGTCGAAAGGTCCCTCTGGAAGGCGCTTGCCGGCTGCGCCCAACGACACGGTGGTGACATTGGCGAGACCAAGACGCTTGGCGTTTGAACGAAGCTTGGCCAAGCGAACTTCGCTGACATCGCCTGCGAAGACCTTCGCGGTCGGTGCCAGTTCTGCAAGGTGCACAGTCTTGCCTCCGACGCCGGCGCAAAGATCGAGTATGCGCTCCCCGGCGAGTGGGCCGACAAACGGCGCCACCGAGGCCGCCACAAAGTCTTGAATCGACACCAGACCCTCCGCTAGCGGCCGGAATTTCGCGATGTCGCCGTCAAAGCGAGCCTCGAATACTGTGCCAAGGTCGTTACCCATGACTCCGCCTGCCGCCACAACCGCGGCGCGGATTGACTCAGGCGTGCCCTTTGTCAGGTTCGGTCGGAATGTCAAAGGAAGCGCGCGTTGACACGCGAGCAACACGGAATCAACGTCGTGGGGACGAGCTGCGACGAGATGTGCGGCAAACCACGGCGTTACCGAATACTGAACGGCGAGATATCCGGGCAAGTCGGTGTTCGGATCCGGCAGCATCGGTTCCGCCATTTTCATGCCTGAGTTCGAAGCGGTGACGATGGTGTCGCGCGCGCGGGTGACGGCGTCGCTAATCGCGACGGGTGTCATCGCATCGCCGATTCTCCGCAGTACGGCATTTAAGAAGCCGCGGCGCTTCGCTGATGCCCCGGCTAGAGCAACCGTTGACGCGACAACCAGAGGACGCGGCGTCTCCGCGTCAAAGAGGAACTGCCACACTCCCAACTCAAGTGACACGCGCAGGGCGGGCTGAAGTGTCGTCAGGCGCTGATGAATGAACGGCGCGATGACCGCGTCGACCGTGCGGCGGTGGCGCAACACGCCGTACACCAACTCGCGGGCAAGCCCTGAAGTCGGCTCCTCGCGGAGCATGTTGCCGACGCGGTAACGCGTCAATACGGAGAGGGCTTCGCGGCGTGCGGGATCAGCGTTCATGAGTTGCCTTCAACCGCCATGCGGTCATTGGATGTAAGTCGGCGTCCTCTCAGGAACGCCGTCGCATCCATGAGATTCTTGCCGTCTGGTTTTAGTCTTAAGAGTCGCAGGTAACCGGAACCACAGGCGACTTCGAAATGTCCGTTTTCGAACCGAAGGGATCCAGGCGTCAAGTCGCCTGCCGCAGGAACAACCATGGCGTCGTGAACCTGCAGGCCAATCTTCTCGCCATCGTCCTGCACGAGCGTCGACAGAGCGCTCGGCCAGGGAACCATTGCACGAACCAGTCGGTCGATTTCGGTCGCGCTCTTGCGCCAATCGATGCGACCTGACTCTTTGGTCAGCGTCCGGCAAACGGTCACCCCGTCTGCCCCTTGGGCACGAGGCGAGAGATTACCGGATGCCAATCCGTCCAAAGTCGGGACAATTATCCGGCCACCAGCCGCCGCCAGTCGGTCATGGAGTTCGGGCGCGGACTCACGCGATCCAATCCGGACTTTCGCCTCCATCAGAATCGGCCCGGTATCGAGCCCCGCATCCATGATCATCGATGTTGTGCCTGACTCCTCGTCGCCTGCGAGGATCGCAGCCTGCACAGGAGACGCACCGCGGTGCCGGGGAAGAAGGGAGCCGTGGAGGTTCACGCATCCAAGCCTCGGCAATGCGAGGACACCGGCCCGCAGGATCTGGCCGTAGGAAACGACCACCATCACGTCCGCCGCCTCGGAACGAAGGCGATCGACGGCCTCGGGCCGGCTCAGATGTTCGGGCTGAAAGACCGGAATACCGGCCTTTAGCGCGCGCTCCTTGATGGGAGACCCCTTGAGCTCCCGATGCCGCCCGGCCGGCCGATCGGGCTGAGTGACGATCAGGGTGACCTGATGGGGTGACGTCAAGAGCGCATCAAGAGCCGGCAGGCCAAAGGCGCCGGTCCCGCAAAAAATGACGCGTAATGAAGAACTCACGGGATCTTCTAACGCGATCGCTACGATGAGAGCATGGCGCGGCTTAACGAAGACGACCCATTTTTGATCCGGCGACAAGTCCGCGGTGCTAGGCACCCCTTGGGACTTCTCAATGAAACACGTCTTTGGACAACATGTGGCCACTGCGGAGCCACAACCCTCGGGTTGCTCGCATCGAACGACATCCTCCAAGAACACGTGGACGAACAGGACTTGCTCGCGAATCTAAGGCTTGAGCCCCCCGCGGCAATCGAAGCCCCTTGCGTCGCATGCCTTAGGCCCGCAAGCGTCGTTGGGCAACGCGTCTACATCTGGGCAGGTACCGGCGACCTCATCATCGACTGCATGGATCGAAGCCCTGAGGTTTGGTGGGCCACCGCCGAAGGCGTTTCTCGTGTCGCGCCTGGCGCCTCGCATTTCGCAGAGGCAGGACTTCTGTCCACATACCGCATGGCTTGGAATCTAAGTTGGCACGCCGACCGCGAAGTGCTTCAGGCCGCGAAGGACCTCATTGACCGTTATCTCCTAGCTCGACCTCTAGATCTTGATGCCACCCTCACGCGAGCGCGCATCGAAATCCTATTGTCAACGACTGGGAATCGCGGCGAGCTTCCTGAACACTTAGCTTCATCACAGCCGCAGGATGCGGGGGCGCTCTGCGCGCTCGCGGAGCTGTGCGCAGCGTTCGCCCGAGGGCAGCGCGACCGTGGTCTCTTTGGCATCGCGCTCTTGTGGTTTGACAAGGCACTCGCCTTGGATCCCGCGTACGTACGCGCCCTTTCACAGCGCGGCCAACTTCTGCTAGATCTCGACGCGCCGGCACAAGCCGCACCTGCATTGGCACGCGCCTACGAGCTGCTTCCGGAAGACCACGACATAGGTCGGCTCTGGATTATTGCGCTTCATCGATCTGGAAGGACCGACGATGCCAAGGCTGTTCTCGCGCAAATTGCCGTCACCGACCCTGATCATCCCGACAACGCAGACCTCACCAACTGGCTAGCGAAACCGCCTACTCCCGGCGAGGCTTCGAACGAAGCATGATGCGCTCGAGCCGTGGGTCATTGGTGACTTGTGTCGACATTACTGTGACATCTGAAACTCGAACGGACTCAACCGTTTGTCCTTCAACTATGACGCGGTAGTTCCCAGCCGGAAGTCCCGTCACCACGAAGCCTCCATCCGCGCGTACCGCTGTCACTGCAACGGGTCTCCCGTCGCACATGGCGCGCACGATCACGCGGTCATGTCTTGACTCTTGCGGCAAGACGACTGTCCCGCCTATCGAACCTGCACTCTCCAACACCAACTGAATTCCGCGCGAGCCTTCGGCGATATCCCACACACGCGTCGAAACCCTTCCGGCTAGGTGTGCGCTCACAACGTAGTTTCCCAATCCGGGCGCACCGCGAATCTCGAATTGACCATTCGCCACCGTAGTCGCCGCAAGGTCGCGGGACTCATCGTCGCCAATGACCTCAACCGCAGCGCCCTCGACGGGCTTGCCTTCGGCATCCGTGACAACGCCCGCGACGACGACCGGGAGTAACTCGGGGACGATCTTCCCCAAGTCCGACTCTGCTCCTGGAGTCAGCATGGGAATTGGGATTTCTCTGGACGCTTCGAGGCGCCCATGTCGGAACGCGTTAAGGCGAAGCACGCCAGCGACCCCCGCTGGCACCGTGACCCGGAATCGACCGTCCCGTTGCATCGGCCGATCGGCGCTCCCGACTGGCGCGACAAACGAGTCACCCAACCGGAACGCTCCGAACGTCGTGTCGTCAGCCAGGAATCCTATCGGTGCGACTACTTCGACTAAAACCGTCGCCGCACGACCTTCCAGTTTTACGTCCACCTGGAATGATCGCTTACCGTCCTCTGGAGCTTCGACTTTTGCGAACACTGTTTCATAGCCGGAGGCCATGACGGCGATAGTCGCTTTTTCTCCCGATTTGAATCCGGGCAGAGACCAGAGTCCATCTTCGCGAGCAGCGCGTGCCGTGACTTCTCGAAATAGCTCGAATAGGCGGCCGCCTCGATCCAGTGGCTCCGCCATAGGTTCGTCCACAATGACCTTGCGAATCCGTGCAAGGCCGCGATACGTTTCTCCGTCGGGCTCAACTAGCCGCACTTCAGCAATAAGGCCGGGATCGATGGCGATGAGAACGTCGTGATCGCGATCAAGCGAGATGTTCAGAGTTCGTGTGACGGCGGAGCCGGGCATCGAACGCGCGACGACAAGGACTTGCTCCTCTTGCTCGAACCTCAGATCCAACGGAAACCTGACGCGCCCGTCCATGCGAGTAACGCGTGGGCCCCCGAGAACAGGACCATTGTCGCGGGCGCCGAGCGCAGCCACGGGAATCCCAGGGAGCGAGCGGCCTTGGGCGTCCTCAATCTTTACAACAAGAGCGTGCGTTCCGGCATCGGGCCATCGAGGCTCCGGGCGGTCCGGCTCGTCGTCTTCCAAGAATGGGTCTGGCTCGAGCAAGCGGACGGGAGGCAACGCTGTTGTGACCGGTTCTACCGGCGACGAAATCTCCAAGCCCGCGCCGCCCTCGACGCTCGGTGGTCGCGTTGAGTGTTTTGGGGGCGCAAGCCCTGCGATGAGCAGAGCGATTGAACCTGCGAACAGGATCGCCCCGAAGGCGACCAGCAGAATTCGGTTGGACAGCGACATGGACCTCATGGAGCGATTTCGAAATGGTCAAGCGTCGAGCCATCGAGGCGAATGGCCTCGACTTCCAGTGGACCTTCCGCGCGCACAGTCACCCGAAGTCGCGCGTGTGTCAACTCGCGAATAGCATTTAACGAAGATGGGCGTGGTGCGAACTTGTAGAGCCCAGCACCGCCTCCCCCTGCAATCACATGAATCGGGGCAACTCCCTTGCGATACCGCTCTCGCTCTTGGGACACGGGCTTGCCGCCAAGGATCGGGAAGGACCTCTCGTAAACATGATCGTGGCCCGCCAGGACTAAATCTACGCGGTACTTCTCCAAGACCGCCGCTTCCCGAACGATCAGTGGTCGGTTGAAACCTCGGCCGGCCGTCGTGCCAAACAATGGGAAGTGCTGACACACAATCAGCCAACCGACTTGATCAGCACGAGCCTTGGCCAACGCAGCCTCGAGCCATGCGAGTTGGGGGGCGGGAAGCCCTAGGACCGTGTTGACGACGACGAATCGAACGTTGCCATAGTCAAACGTGTATTGAAGCTCGTCCTCAGGAAAGGAGAAGCGCCCAACATAAGTCATCGGACCAATGTCTTTTTCGTACTCGTGGTTTCCGATCGCTGCCATGACGGGAATGCGCGACGCAAAGGGCTCCATCATGTCGAACCACTTGTCCCAGAATGGCTGGAATCCATTGGCGTAGGAGACATCTCCGAGCAATACATGAAACGCCGGGTTGTCGCGCGTGATCGCCGCGAGGTTCTGTGGTGCGGGATCAAGCACGCCGTGGTCACCGAATGCGGTAAATACAAACGGCTCGTTCGACTTCGGAGCGGTCGTTGCCGTGAAGGTCTCAGACCAAGCCCCGGGCGTACCCACTCGATAGAAAATCGCCGTTGCGGGGAGCAACTGATCTAGGGCAGCCTCGTAAGTCACGCCTGTTTGCGACTTGTAGACCACGCGCTTCGCCGGCGCCTTAAGACCAAGAGTGGGTGATGGCCCATACTCCACCAACGAGCCGGCCACCTCACGCTGAACCTGCCATGTCACCATGAGCGATGTCGTCGACGGACTGCCGAATGCGACACGTACTTGCCACGGAGTGTCGGGGCGCTGCCGCGTCTCCGGGCGGATGTCCGGGTAGTTCAATTCCATCGCCGCGCGCAAGTCGGCCGGATTCGGAACCGGGGCGGGGCGACTCTCGGCGACGGGCGCGACCTGACCCCAAACCGCGTGGGATAGAACAGCCGCGATCAGAATCAGGGGCAGCGATCTCAGGTGGGGCATCACGATAGGAATAAGTTAACCACCGAACGCCGACTAGCCACCACAGTAATCCACAGATATTGGACTAGCCGAGCCACTCTGCCCGACATCGCAAATGCGTTCCTTGCGGAGCGAAGACAGTGAGTTCCAAGGCGGCTATTGCTCGAGTGTTCTTTATGCCGCGTCGACCGACGAGGCGACTGGGTTTGGGTTAAGTACGACTTCGGGGATGGGTGTCCGGTCTCGCGTTATGCGACTCCATCATTCAGGATGCGGCTTGCGTGCGGCCCCCTATCGCTTCGCCTCTGAAGCGGCGCGCAGTGCCTCTATCTCAAGCCGCAATGCGCGCACCTCGTCAAGGATCAACTTGGTGTGCGCTTCTCCCTCGTCCTTTAAGTCCTCCGTGACCTGTGACTGCATTGCGTTGACGACTACTGCAATGAAGAGGTTCAGCACCATGAACGTCGCAATCAGCAGGTAGACGACAAAGAAAATCCAAGAATGCGGCGACTGCGCCATAACGCTGCGAGCGATATCGGGCCAGCCTTCGACGGTCATGACTTGAAACAGCGTGAACAGCGACGCGCCGACATTGCCAAAAAACTCCGGTGCGATCGCGCCGAATAGCTTCGTGGCCATCACTGCGAATACATAGAGCACGAGGCCTAGAAGCCCGATGATCGATGCCATGCCCGGCAGTGCCTTAAGCAAAGCTCCAATCACCCGGCGCATCGACGGAACTAGCGACACCAAGCGGAGCACGCGCAGAACGCGCAGAGCGCGTAGGACAGCGAACGCACTGCCCGCCGGAACGATCGCTATCCCCACGACTACAAGGTCAAACACGCGCCATGGGTCCCGAAAGAAGCGGCCTTGATAGACAAAGAAGCGCAACAACAGCTCAACCACGAACGCCACAAGCACCAGTCGGTCGAATGCGTAAAGCAGTTCGCCAAATCGCGCCACAATGGACTGTGACGATTCGATTCCGAGGGTGATGGCGTTCGCAACGATCAGCAGAGTAATCGACCTCTCGAACGGCACGCTTTCGATGAAGCCGCGGACGCGGTCTCGCAGAGACAAGTTCAATTCGTTGTTTCTCGTAGTCACCGGGACCTCTTCCTAGATTCCGCCATGGTCGCCTTCATAGCCCGATACTATCGCACGGCTTCGCGCTTCCAGAGCACGATGCGCCCCCCGCCAACGCGATTCGCATATCTTCGCGACGCTCCGTGGCGGCGCCATACGCCAGAATCACATGGTAGTCACCCACCAGCCAATTGGCAGTTGTCACGTGCGTGCATCCAGCAAAACCGAGCAAGCGGATGAGCTCACAGTGCATTGGGTTTGTGGCCCAATACCCGCGCTGGCAGGGACAGGGTGGCTCGAAGTAACCCGAACGCCGCTTCGAAGGTGATTCCGATTAAGCGAAACGGCAGCGAGACAAGCCACACGATGGGCCACACCACGAGCGCGAGCAACGCAACCGGCCAGCACAGGATGAAAAGCAGAACCCAAAGAAGGAAGGCGACCATGAGCGAATTCTCCCGCAGACCTGTGGCGCGGCCCGTCAACCTAGGATCCTACGCTCCGCATCGCCCTGTTGGGCGACCGTCGGCGACTAACCACGAAGCGCTGCCTCGATCACAGCGACGTCAATTTTCCGCATCGTCATCATGGCGTCGAACGCCCGTTGGGATGTGGTGTCAATACGTTCCCTTGTTTGACAGACGGGAGGTCGCCCGGGGCGCCATGCACCGCGCCGATGGACGAATTGGGAAGGTCTTGGCGTAGAACCGCGCCGCTTCCTCGGCATCGCGTTCGGACCAGAGGCAAGTCGTGTTCTTCGCGATGTTGGTCATGAAGATCTTCCACCCTTATCAGAAATTGAGTCCGATCCGTTCTCGGACGACCTTTGCCATCTCCCATCGGCAGCGTATCGCCGACATCAGCGAGCGGGTCGAGTGCTGCGAAGGTTGATTGGCTGATGAGTGCAGATGACACCCCTACCTCTTGAGGCCCGCGCGACCGCCGCTAGCAACTGGTTTCTGTGTCGTCTTAACTGGGTAGACATACCCAATGGCTGACAGGTGCATCGCTTGAGACTCTGCGACGTGAGAAGCAATGGCTCCGCTTCACCGATTTGAAATACGCGCGTGGCCAAGCGGACGGAATCACTTACGACACGGAACAGCTGTTGACACGACAGTCTTTGGCGCGAACGAGCGTCGCCGACCCTTGGCAAGCTAACGGCCAGCACCTCTGCCGCGCGTGCGAGGGGCCTGCATCTGCGCCGACCGGGTGCGCGCCTTCTTTGGAGGCGCTCGCCTTTGGGGCTCTGAAGCGGAATCCTTTGCAATTCCCTTGTGCTTCAGCCAGCGCCTAATCGCTTTGATCGCGAACCGATAGTGGCTCGCTGTGTTCGGTCCGAGGTACGTCGTCAGCGAGTGCTTACCTGTCCACCCGTAGTGTCCAGACTCAAGCAGCTGTTGAGACGATAGGGCGTCGACCACCTTGAGAATTCGACTGTATCCAGAATCGAACTCGGCAAGGATCGCCGCGTGTGGCCGCGAACGGTGCTTCGCCCAGATCGTTTGGTTGAGTTTCGGCGTCTCGCTCCACCTGTAGCCCGGGGCGGGCAGCGAGGGCGTCGCTCCCCGGAGACCATCCTCGTACCAAACCAAGAACATCTCCTGCCATTCCGCGAGGTGAGCAACGAGGTCAGACAACGTCCAACCATCCCCCCACACGCCCGACTCGTTCCAGCGCGCATGCGGGATCTCCGCGAGTCTCGCGCACAGCGAATCGTGCTCCGATCGGATGTCGTCGATCAGCTCCTTCTTCGATTTGTATTTCATGGCAGCGAGCAACTACCCAAATCGTAGACCAAACATCTGCTCTGCGCTTCCTCAAGCATCAGATCGTGATGCAGGCTCCACTGCCATGTCATACACTCGCGGCTACAACGCATCGCGGAGCAATCGAAAGATCTGCAGCTTCGCCGCGTCCGGAATTGCGTTTCCGTTCGGGAAGTAGTTCATTACGACCGAAGCGTCACTCTCTGGGAGTATGGCTCCGCAGACTCCGTAGGTCAGCGGCCCCGATAAGGTCGCGTGCTTTTCTAGCGCAACTCGGACCTTTGAGTGGATGATGCAGATAAACCGAGGGTGAAGCTCGTAAATGTGCTCTAAGAGCGTCTCGACATGGTGCCGTGTCGGCCGAACCCTGCCACTCTCGGTTTCGACGACTTCTCCGACGAGATCAACCACGCCGAACTCCTTGCCGCCGTAATTGGCGACCGTGGATCCGAAAATGACCTCATCCGCGTTCGACTTCGGTACCTCCTTCGTGATCAGCCCGCTCTCAAACAAGAGTTTGAAGAACCTCGAACCGGTGCCGGAGAAGTAGTGGCCGTTTGAGTTGGACTGCACGGGAGGGTTGAGCGCGACGAAGAGGACGTCGAGACGCGGCCGAAGGAACGGGCGAAGTTTCACGGGGGTCACAGACTCACCTTTTGATGAGCGTAGCATTCCACGCCCTCACGCTGAGTTTGGGCAGCTTGTCCCATGGGTCATTCGCTCGTGTAGGTCACTAATGCGGCGCGAACTAATCCACGTCGGTGTAGAATCGACAGCGTGCGCTACATCATTCTGCCTGTGTTGTTTCTAGTGGTGGCCGGCGCCTCATGCGGTGGCGGAGGAGGGTCGGCGCCGCGGACTAGCAAGCGGGTGGGGGCGCTACCGGAGCCGCCGCCGTTTGTGCCGGGCACGGAGATGGTCGTCAACGGCCGTCGTGTCAATGTGGAATGGCCCGTGGTGCTGTGGAGCGACCGCGTCCTCCTCCGTGACGGCAAACCGCCCTTCAATGCGTATTCAACGACATGCAGGGATCGCGAAGGAGATTATCCTGCTGATGTCGCGACACGGCCGTCGAAGTCGCCGGACGATTTGCTTCGATACGGATCCCGCGAGCCGACGCGACTCGCAAAGGCGGCGGCGGCGAAGGTGCGTTCTGGCGGATGGACCGATGCAACGCTTCGCGATCAGGTGATCCAGTTCGTCATGCACTATGACGTCCTTGGGTCGTCAACTCGCTGCTTTCGTGGGCTCCACGACAATCGTGGACTCTCTGTCCACTTCATGGTTGATCTCGATGGGACCATCTATCAAACGATGGACGTGCGTGACCGCGCGTTTCACGCGGGCGACAATAACGACGTCAGCGTTGGTGTCGAGATCGCGTCGATCGGCGCGGTGTCAACTCCGAAGTTGCTGCAGGCTTGGTATGAGCCAGACGGCGTCGGTGTTCGGCATCAGTTTCCAAGCCACATTGACTTTGGAAAACTCCAGCGCCGCGACGCCATACCCCGTCCCGCGCGCGTGGCATTACAACGTGGCACCATTCATGGCCGCGAGTGGTACCAATACGACTTCACGCAAGAGCAATATGAAGCGCTGTTCCACCTCGGTGGTGCCCTCTGTCGCGAGTTTCCCAAGATCCGCGCGCGATGCCCGCGGGGCCCCGACGGGCGCGTGCTCGCGACGTCACTACCCGAGAAGGACAGAAGGACTTTCGAGGGACTCGTCGGTCATTGGCATGTCAGCCCTGCGAAGTACGATCCAGGCCCCGCCTTCGACTGGGATATCGTGCTCGAGGGGATTCGGACTTACCTTCAGCGTCGCCCCGTCCGCTAAGGAGCACCACATGAACCGACTTACATGGCTTACGTTCGCTTTCCTGCTCGTGAGTGCGTGCTCCCTGCCGGACCATTCCACAACCTCGCGCGTTGTGTCCACTTTCGACGACCCGTATCTCGCGGGAATGGACGGAGCGCCTAAGGAAGCACAGATCTCCTATGCGTACATCGACTCGCAGGGCAACATGCTTCACGCTCGCGATGCGCAGGTAGTGATGCACGCCGCGAGCCTCATGAAAGTCGCCGTAATGGTGGAGGTCTTCCGCCAGATAGACGCCGGGACATTCACGCTTGAGGACAAGATCCCGGTTACCAATTCGTTCCGCAGCGTCATCGATGGATCCACCTACTCAGTTACCCGCGACGATGACTCGGACGACGTCGTCCACACTTGGGTAGGTGGCATGGCGACAGTTGAAGATCTGCTCGAGCACATGATCACGCGGTCGAGCAACCTCGCGACCAATGTCCTACTGGAGGCCGTGACGGCCGCGTCGGTTCAATCGACACTCCGTGGACTCGGAATCACGATGATGGAGGTGCGACGCGGTGTTGAAGATGGCAAGGCCTTCGCCGCAGGCGTCAACAACGTCACCACGGCCCACGACATGGCGCGTCTGTTTGTCTCCATCGCACAGAATCGAGCGGCCTCACGTGCGTCATGCGACCGCATGATCGGCATCCTTAGCCGACAAACGTTCCGTGCGGGCATCCCACGCGGCATCCCGCTTGGTTCCCGCGTGGCGAACAAGACCGGTTCCATCACGCGCCATGCGCATGACGTCGCGCTCATCATTCCTAAGGACTCGCCGATGTACGTTCTCGCGGTTTTGACGCGAGGTTTTGATCGCGGAGAAGATGCGGAAGCTGCCATCGCGCGAGTCGCGGCGACGATTGCCAAGATCCATACGAGCCAATACGCGCCCCGCTGACTTCTAGCGCGGCAGCTGAATTTGCGCGCGCAGTTCATTCGCGCGCAGCTCATTGCCCAGTGTCGCTCCAAGCTGCTCGAGATAGTCAAAGAGCAGTCGTGCTGTGACCTCATCACCAACCGCAGCGAGCACCGCCCCCGCATCACCAAGCATGTCGAGCGACGAAGGAAGAATCGTCGCCAGCAAACGCGCAGAGGCCCACGCCTCGCCCTGAGTGACGATCGTCGGTTGCGAACGAAACAAAGCGCAGCGCCGGGCATGCGCGTAAGGCAAGTCCGGGTAGTCTTGCGTGAGCTGTGCGTACGTCTCCGCTGACTGGCTAGGGTTCGACGCCTCTGCTGCCAACGCGGTGATGAATCTCCCGTCGTGGGATGTCGCGCGAAGTTCAATCGCTTGCGACGCCCATTTCAGCGCCTCGGTCATGTCGTTTGGCGCCCATAGCATCGCCATGAGTTCAATGAGCTTCAGCGGCGCTACGCGCGGCAATTCGGGCGGGGCCTGAGACAGCCGGGCGAACAGCAGCGCACTTGCGGCGCTTGCCTCGTCTCGGGCCGATTGCGTCGGATCAAGGAGGCGAACGCCAATGCGAATGGTCTCCCAGAGTGGATCGTTCTGCGCCATCGGCGCGACGCGATTGTCCTGATCGAGCAAGTCTTTCTCGATGCGATTCCGGATTGGGCCGCGTGCCTGTTCGGCAAGCCGAATCCGAGCCACCGCCAACACCGCCTGCCCTGCGACGTGAGAAGGCTCAAGATCTAGGAAGGACTTCGCTGCATCCACCGCCTCAACGTCACGAACAAGACCGAGCGTTGCATACGCTATACCGAATCGGCTCTGAGACCATGCGGGGCGCTGCACCTTCGCCGCCAAAAATGCGTCGACCGCGACGCGATTGCGACCGACGGCGTTCGCTAAGAATCCGACGATCGCGAGTCGAATGGAGCCGGTTGAATCTGAAAACCGAAGGCTCTCGGAGATCGCGTGTGCCTCTGCCGTTCGACCCGTGAGCCCCAGCACCACCTTCTTCGCAAAGAGAAATGCGGAATCGCCAGGGTTCAACACCAACCCCCTTTCGAAATCGTCAAGGGCGCCTGCAGTGTCTCCACCGGAAAAGCGAACCCAACCGCGTTGAAGATAGGCGTCGTCGAGACTCGGGTCGAGCACGAGCGCCTCGTCAATCAACTTCTGTCCTTGAGGCGACCAACCTCCGGGAGCGCGCATGAGACTCGCCTCAAGCTTGTTGCGAGCTTCGCGTTGGTTTTCGTCGCGTTGCTGGCGATTCAGCTTCGTCAATGTGAACGAGGTGACAGCAAGAAGGGCGACGATGACAAGCGACGCGACGAGTCGAGTCCGATTCCGGCGGGCATAGCGCAACCACCGCGTGGCGTTGTTCTCGGGCCGCGCGAGTACAGGCTTTCCTTCGAGCCATCGTTCCATGTCGTCCGCGAACTCAGCAGCCGTGCCGTAGCGCTCGGTCGCATCTATGTGAATGGCCCGAAGACAGACGGTCTCCAAGTCTTTCGGGATAAACGGCGAGTGCCTAGCCGGACTCGGCGGCTCAACAGCCTGCACCTTATGAATGAAAATCTCGGCCGAGGCCTCATCGATGGGGCGCACGCCGCAGATGGCTTCGTAAAGAGTAACTCCGAGTGCGTAGATGTCTGTGCGGCGATCCGCCGCGCGTCGGTCCTTTGAAAACAACTCGGGCGCCATGTACTGAAGAGTGCCCATGACTTCCCGCGAATTCGTGAGGGTGTCGCCCCTCGCCTCGTGGCGAGCAAGTCCGAAGTCGGCGATTTTGACGATTCCCTCGTCGGTAACGAGGAGATTCGATGGCTTGATGTCGCGGTGGAGCAAGCCGGACTCGTGCGCAGCGTGGAGCCCGCGGCACGCTTGGACTACAAGCCGTACCCATCCGCGCACATCTTCAATGGAGCGAGGAGGCGACGCCAGCATCGCCGCGAGCGGATGATTCTTGGCTCGCCCTCTCAAGATCGCATCAAGCGTGACGCCGTCGACGAATTCCATCGCGATCCATGGCGTACCGTCGTCATCGCCATGGTCATGCACTCCCACGATGTTGCGGTGCGATAGCCCCTGCACGGCAAGCGCTTCACGTCGAAAGCGCTCGGAGGACACCGGGTCTCGCCGGCTCGCAAGAATTGCCTTCAGCGCAACTCGGCGTCCTGTGATTGTGTCTTCCGCCTCGTAGACAACGCCCATTCCTCCACGGCCCACCTCTCGGACTATGGCAAATCGGCCTAACATCCGTCTTGAGTCTGTTGGTGGAGAGCTCAACCCATCCTGTCGTTTCTAGTCTACAGCTCGACTTGCGCGCCGATTTCGATCACGCGGCCAGGCGGGAGTCCGAAGAATGCCGTCGCACTGCGCGCATTTCGCGACATGAACATGAACAACGACTTACTGAACCTCGAAAGTCCTCCTCGAACCCCACGCCCATGCGCCAGCACTAAAATCTGTCGCCCGAGGTAGAACGTCGAGTGATTCGGATCTATGTACAGGTCGTGCTCGCGGAAGAGCTTGAGGCTGTGAAGGATGTCCGGCGATTCGCGGAAGCCGAATCGCAGTGTCGCACGGTAGAACCCGTCTCCGACGTCTTCGAGTGTCGCGCGTTCGGAATGCTTGACTCTCGGGATCTCTTCAGAAACAATCGCCAACAGGATTACTCTCTGATGCAATACGCGGTTGTGGCGCAAATGGTGCAGCAGTGTAATCGGGACGCCCATCGAGTTGGCCGTCAGAAACACCGCGTCTCCGTCAACACGAGGCGGTGGTGACTCGCGCAACGAAGCGATCAACTCAGATAACTCGATTCCAGCGGCCTTCGTTTTTTCGGAAACGACCGCTCGCCCATCGCGCCAGGTTCTCATCATCACGAAGATGATCATGGCGACGACCAGGGGAACCCAACCACCATGGGCGATCTTCGTGAGATTGGCGCCGAGGAACACTAGATCAATTCCAAGGAACACACCCGACACAGCGAGTGCCGCTGGACGCCCCCAGCCCCATCGATCACGCATGACGGCATAGAAAAGCACGGTCGTGATCAACATCGTCCCAGTGACGGAGATGCCGTAGGCGCTCGCCAGATTGGACGACGACTTAAACCCTATCGCCAGACAGAGACAGGAGATCAGAAGGAACCAATTCACCTCGGGGATGTAGATCTGGCCGGCCTGACTGTCGGATGTGTGAATGATCTGAACACGTGGCGCAAACCCCAACTGCGTCGCCTGCTGTGTCAACGAGAACGCGCCGGAGATCAACGCCTGCGAGGCGACCACCGCCGCGAGAGTGGCCACGACAATCGCCGCGGGCAACACGACGTCGGGGACGAGGTCAAAAAACGGATGGCCGGGGTACACCAATTTCGAGAGGCTTCCCGCTGGCTGCTTTTCGAGCCAAGAAAGCACCAAGGCCCCTTGGCCGAAGTAGTTCAACATCAAACTGGGGAGCACGACTCCGTACCACGCCATTCGAATCGGGGTCTTGCCGAAGTGGCCCATGTCGGCATAGAGAGCTTCCGCTCCGGTGATTACAAGCACCACCGCGCCAAGCAACGCGATGCCATGTACCCCAATCGTCATCAACAACTGAATGCCGTAGACAGGATTCACAGCCTTAATGATGTCGGGATGCTGAAAGATCCCACCGATGCCGGTCGCAGCGATCATTCCGAACCAGACAGCCGTGATTGGGCTAAACCACTTGGCAACGCCGGCGGTCCCCCGACTCTGTACTAAAAACAGAATGATCAAGATCGCGCACGAAACAGGCACAACCATACTCTCTACGGTGAGCTTATCTGCCGCTGTTAGGCCTTCGATCTCCCTGAGACCTTCTACAGCACCAAAAACCGACATGACCGGAGTAATCATCCCGTCGCCGTAGAGGAGCGCTGCGCCAAAGGCGCCGAGGATGACAAGCAGAGCACGGCTACGCACCGAGGCCGCCCCGCCCACTTCACGTTGCTTTCGCGACAGGAGTGCGACGAGTGCCAGAATGCCGCCTTCACCGCGATTGTCCACTTTGAGGAGCATCGCTCCATACTTCACGCAGACTACAGCGATGATTGACCAAACGATTAGCGACAACACGCCGAGGACAGACTCACGAGTGGCCGGCATGCCGGCGTGAGGCCCGAATGCCTCCTTCACGGCATAGAGCGGGCTGGTCCCGATGTCTCCATAGACGATTCCCAGCGCGGCGAACGCCAGTCCGTAGACAGCCTTCTTCCCCGTGTGGACCACTGAGGTCTGCGAACGCTCGTGCGCAACTCCGCTCACCACCGGGCTCCTAACGGCGCGAGGTGCCTTGCTAGGGGCGGGTCGCGACGGCACAACGCTAGGAACCTTATTCCTCAAATACAAACGAGAATGAACCGAGTGCGGTCTCGCGGGCGAACTCCGTTGGCATCGGAACTCTCCCGGCGAGAGCTACTTCGCAGAGTTGACGGGCGCAGCTCGCCCCATGAGGGCACCTCTGATGGCAAGCTGATCGGCAGTTGCTTGAGGATTTGGAGCGATCACGAGGGATCGGACGGTCGCACGCTGCGGAACGACCTCTACCGACATTTCGGTGCCATTCCGAAGAACTTTCATCGTAGTTTTCATGCCTTCACGCAGCGAAGTGAGCGCTGTGCGGGCTTGGTCGCGACTCGAGATTGCTCGGTCGCCCACACCAACCAGCACATCCCCGTTGATGAGCCCTGTCGTCGCCAAAGCGCTCCCCGGCACCACACCATCTATTGTCGTGGCACCCGATCGACGAATCCGCAGTCGTGACACATCTGTTGCGGCCTCAATCGTGACATCCACCGTGACGTCTTTGCCGTCACGCCCGACCACCCACTGCTCCTTCGAACCCACCGCAAGGGCCGCAGTCATTCTGCGAAGCGTCGCAGGAGATTGGACTTTCGTTTTGCCAACCGACTTCAAAATGTCGCCCGTGCGAATGCCAGATCGAGCCAACGGCGATCCATCTAGCACGGACACCCTCACTGCGCCGTCAACCAAGTCGGCATCCAAGCCGACTGATGGCGGGATTGAAACCATGTATTCCGCGGTGACACCCATGTGGCCAAAGTATCTCGGCCAATCCACTTCCTGGGCTCCCGACACGTGCTTAAGGAAGAAGTCGTGCAGGTCAACTCCTGTCGCTCGGCTGATCTCGACCACGACATCCTCGGAAGCAAAACCCTCCTTGCCGGCATAGCGAGCGTAGAGAGATCGCATCCCGTCGTCTAACGACTTTCTATTCTGGGTCTGATGGCGGATCTCGAGGTCCATCGCAAGCCCGAGCACTTCACCTTGAAGATAGTAAGAAATGGGACCCGCCAAATACACGCTGTCCCAAACTGTCCACGAACATTCCTCGGGCGAAACAATCCGACTCGCTTCATTCTGCGAGAACGACAACACCGACGCGCGATAGCTCGCGAGAAAAGCTTCTTCGTCAAGGAGGCCCGCGCGTGCAAGCATGACGTTGGTGTAGTAGTTCGTTAGCCCTTCGGCGAACCAGAGACTCTTGGTGCGAACCGGACCGTCGTAGTCGAATGGGCCCAGCGCCTTCGGCCGCAGACGCTTCACGTTCCACGCATGAAACAGCTCATGCGATGTCACACCTTGATGGGCGCGCGGATTGGCGGCAAGTGCGGCTGGTGAAATGCCAATCGTGGTTGACGTCAGGTGCTCAAGCCCGCCGCCTCCTCCGCCGCTGAAGAGGTACGTGTAGTGCTCGAATGGGATGAACCCCCACATCTTCGCTTGTGCTTCCGTGATTTTTTTACAGACATCAGCGAAGGCATCGACATCAAACTCTGGCTTCTTTCCGCCGATGTCGATGGCGACTCGAACAGGAACCCCATCGACTTCGAACATACGTGACTCGAGTGGTCCCATGAGGATTGGGCAGTCCAAGAGCCAGTCGGTGTCCTTGGCATAGAACGTCTGCGGGTTGAATGTGGGATTGAGTCCGGTGGCAACCGTCCAGGTTGGCGGCAACTTCACCGTGACGTGAGCAGGAAGCTCCTTATGGTCTCGCCAGTAAAGCCATGTTCGTGGGCCATCGAGCAGTGCGCCGGTCTTGGTCAGATACGATCGATTATTGCGCGCGCGACCTTGCGACTTGAGCTCCCATGCCACGTTCACATGGCGCTTTCCGGGGGCTGTCACCGTCCATGTTAAGTCGCCTTCTTTGCCTAGTGGGAGCTCGCGGCCTTCGCCGTCAGTCGCCTTGACGTTGACAATGTTCGACCATTGATTGAGTAGTCGATACGAACCGGGAGCCCATGACGCCACGGAGAAGCGAAGTGTGTCATGATCCGGATCTCTGACGTCGACTTGGCAGTGAAAGGAGGCATCATCGCCTTCCTTCACCTCCACGGTGTAGTGAAGCCGCGGTCCCTGAGCAACGATGACCAGCGCGAGAGCTGCTAATGACACTAGAAATCGATTGACCAACATGGCGCGATGATAGTCCACGGATGCAAATTCGTCCGTTTTCGGGCTCCGAATCTACTCGACCTCTCAACTAGCGCTCAAAGCTCGTAGAATCTCGGCATGACACGCCTTGCCCAATCACTCCTATTCGCCCTCACCCTCGTCTCCCTGACCTTCGCGCAAGACTCGCGTCCCGCCCTCTCGGGGTCACTAGACACGGTAAAGGGAGTACGCGTGATGCGATTGTCAGGCTCGCCACACGAAATGGGGGTCACCCATGGCTACCTTCTGGCGTCAGAGATCCTTGAGGGCTTCGAGACCTACCTGATCAAGAACCCGCTTGTTGGCGGAACGAAGGGCTACGTTAGTCGTGTCATGCCCATGGTGACGCGTGCCATGACTTGGTCGCCTGAAGAGTCGGCCGAGCTTGATGGCATCCTCGAAGGCATGACGGCAAAACTAGGTGACGGCCTGTTCATGAAGAGCCTCGATCGCAAGTTCGACGTGCGCGACCTGAAGGCCATGAACTCGTATGGCGATTGGTACATGTTCGCGTGCGCCTCCTTCTCCGCGTGGGGTAGCTTGACCCCCGACGGATCCACGATCACTGCACGCAACTTTGATTTCCCACCTGCGCCCGTGTTGTTCCGCATGCAGATGCTTGTTGCGTACACACCGAAAGAAGCAGGACGCCGGCGCTGGGTAACGGTAGGTTTCCCGGGCCTCATCGGAGCGATCTCGGGCATGAACGAGGACGGCGTCGGTGTGTTCATCCACGATGTCAATCCGAAGGACCGCAAGCTTGACGCACAAGGCGTTCGCTCACGCCTCCTGGCATTGCGCGAGGCGCTCGAGATCACCACGGCAGCCAACGCGACGACCCGCGTTCACGAAGTCTTGAAGGGTCTGCGCTCGTGGATGGGCAATAACATTCACGTGACGTCGCCCTTTAACGGCAAGGACGCGCCGGCTGCGATCATTGAGTACGACGGCGACGAAACCGACGGTGAGGGTGTTACCTTTCGTGCGTCTGACCCAAAGGACTCGTGGGTCGCATGCACCAACCACTACCGTCTCCGCTCGCCCCCTCGGAAGTGCTCGCGTTACGCGACGGCGTCGAAGCGGTTCGCCGAACTCGCGGAGTCGAAGGGCACCATCGACAGCAAGGTGGCAAGAGAAATCATGGGTTCCATCACCCAGAAGAATCCCTTCTCCACCACGCTCCACACGATCATCTTCCACCCAGCGAAGCGCTCCTTCGAACTCATGCTGTCGACGCCAGAGAAGATCTCGACCGACACCGAACCGATTCCGTTCACGCTCGACGAACTTCTGCTCCCTCGCAAGGCGTCATAGCCTCGCGCCCGATGTGGTGCAAAATCTCGGCCGCGCGGTCGTTTTCGTGCTGAGAACACAGTGTTTTGACTTCCGACCTCCGGACGACGAGTCCGCGGCCAGCGAGGCGCGCAGTCTACAGCCAAAGTAGGCCGCGGTACCATCCCATGACCATGAATAGGCTGGTCAAACCCGTGCACTTCCTCGCCGTAATGCTCGCCGGTTGGCTCAGCCGCGAGCAGGCCGCGGAGATTGAGTTCCTCCGCAAGAACGTCAGGCTACTCCTGTCACGCATCGACGGGCGAATCATCCTCACTGATGACGAGCGCGCCAGCCTTGCCGTACTCGGAAAGGCCTTGAGTCGAAAGCAACTTGAGGAGAACTCCCTCATCGTCCAACCCGATACGATCCTGCGATGGCACAGGCAGTTGGTCGCTGCCAAGTGGACCTACAAGGCAAAGTCGAACCCCAACCGCGTCGGGCTCATGAAGACCATCAAAGCCCTGGCTGTGAAGTTCGCCATCGAGAACCCGTCCTGGGGCTACGACCGCATCCAAGGAGCCCTCAAGAACATCGGGCACGTCGTCTGTCCCAACACGGTCAAGAGTGCGCTGAAGCACGCCGGTATCGATCCTGCTCCGCAGCGCGGCAAGAGAACGTCGTGGAGCACGTTCATCAAGGCCCACGCTGCGTCCATCGCAGCCACGGACTTCTTCACCACCGAGGTTT
>CAMARR010000013.1 GCA_945860915.1 Candidatus Kuenenia stuttgartensis | reverse complement strand
AAGTCCGAAGGCGACTACGAGGGCGCACGAGCACTCATGGAAACCTACGGGGTCAAATTCGATCCGTCGCTGCGTGACGAGATTGTCGCTCGCTATGAGCGGCACGACTCAACCACGTACACAGGTTTTGTCTACCCACGACTTGAGGCAGTCCACGATGTCGCCGGAGTGCTAGTTGACGCGAAGATGACGTTTCCGCTGTCACTTGAGGACCAAATGCTCGAATGGTCTGGGCGGCGTGCGCCACCGAGGTCGTCATGACGACGCCGATGATGCAGCAATACCTTGGGGTGAAATCCAAACACCCCGACGGGCTGCTTCTATTTCGCATGGGCGACTTCTTCGAGATGTTTTTCGGAGACGCCGAAAAAGCAGCACGACTTCTTAACTTGACATTGACTTCTCGGGACAAGGGACCGAATGCGATCCCCATGGCGGGAGTGCCGGCACGAAGCGTGGACCAATACGTGCAGCGACTCGTCAAGCTTGGCGAGAGAGTCGTGATTTGCGACCAACTCCAAGACCCGAAGGACGCCGTCGGAATTGTCGAACGAGGCGTGACTCGGGTGATCACGGCGGGAACGCTCACCGAAGACGGTGCTCTCCCGGATCGTGACGCGAATTATTTGGCTGCGTTCTTTCTTGGCCGCACTTCTGCCGGCATCGCCGTCGTTGATCTTTCCACGGCGGAATTCCGCGCGGGTGACGTGCCCCTCTCAGAGGTCATCGAGGTTCTGACGCGCCTTGATCCGGCAGAGATTGTGATACCGGAATCCGGATTGTCGAAGGGGAGTGCGTACGAAGCCATTACGTCGATCCTCGGCAAGCCCGTGTCTCGCATGTCTGACTGGATGTTCGACATTGACGATGGCCGACGGCTGCTACTTGAGCACCTTCGCGTGCGTACGCTTGACGGCTTTGGTCTCGCAGAGGTAGATGTTGGTCTTGGCGCGGCAGGCGCTGTTCTGCGGTACCTCAAAGACACGCAGAAGGATGAACTTCGTCATCTGAATTCGATTCGTCGACTTGAGCATGGCGGGCACGTCGTTTTGGATCGCGTCACACGCGCGTCGCTCGAACTGGTTCGTACGTTGCGCGACGGCACTCGCGAAGGGTCGCTGCTCGACAGCATCGATCGCACGCGAACCTCAAGCGGCGCCCGGCTTTTGAAGCACTGGGTGTTGGAGCCTCTATCAGACATCGCATCCATCGTTGAGCGACAAGACGCATTGGCCGATCTTCTTGATCAGCCGGATCGCATGGAGTTGCTTCGCGAGGCGCTAGGCTCGGTGCAGGACATCGACCGTCTTCTTGCGCGCCTCTCATGCGGTCGCGCAAGCGCGCGTGAACTTGTCGCGCTTCGGCACTCGCTGGACCGTGTTCCTCAGGTTCGCGACGCAGCTTCGACGCTCGTTTCAAAGAAGCTCCGCGATTGCATTGACTCGCTCCCCGAGCTCTCTCAGCTCACATCCCGACTCGCCACCGCGTTGGTCGATGATCCGCCGATCACGCTCAAGGAGGGAGGGTTCATTCGACGAGGTTTCGACGAGGAACTCGACACGCTTCATCGCTTGCGGACCGACGGCCACCTCTGGGTCGCCGAGTTCCAGCAACGCGAAATCGAGAGGACGGGGATCTCCACTCTGAAGGTTGCGTTCAATCGAGTTTTCGGGTGGTACATCGAGATCACGAATGTTCATGCGGCCAAGGTGCCGGGTGACTACGTTCGCAGGTCAACGGTGAAGAACGCCGAACGGTACATCACTCAGGAGTTAAAGGAATTCGAGTCGAAAGTCCTCGGCGCTGAGGAAAAGATCGCGCTCATTGAGAACCGCCTCTTTGGAGAAATTCGAAGTCAAGTGCTTGCCCAACTTGGGGCCATTCAGGCAACCGCATCGTCTCTAGCCGAGCTCGATGTGCTTGCAGGACTTGCATTTGTCGCGAGGGAGACGAGGTGCTGCCGTCCAGAGGTGCATGACGGCATCGCAATTGAGATTCGCGAGGGGAGGCATCCTGTCTTGGCGACCCGGCCCGGAGCCGATGCATTTGTTCCTAATGATCTCCTTCTCGATGATGGACGCAGGCTGGTAGTCATCACAGGCCCCAACATGGCGGGTAAGTCGACCTACATCAGGCAGTGCGCTTTGTTGGTGCTCCTCGCCCAAGTGGGCGCCTACGTTCCCGCTGCCTCCGCGCGCATCGGCATTGTCGATCGCATCTTCACGCGTGTGGGCGCGAGCGACGAACTTGCTCGCGGCAACTCAACGTTTATGGTCGAGATGATCGAGACCGCGAGCATTCTGAATCACGCATCTGCGCGTAGTTTCGTCATTCTAGACGAGGTCGGTCGTGGAACTTCGACGTTCGATGGTCTCGCTCTCGCATGGGCGATCACCGAGCATCTTTCTCGCTCGATTCGTTGTCGCGCCTTGTTTGCGACCCATTACCATCAACTCGTCGAGCTTGGTGCGACGCTTGAGGGCGCAGCCAACGCGTCTGTTGCCGTGCGAGAGTGGGGCGATGAGATCACGTTCTTGCATCGGATCGTCGATGGTGGAACGGATCGCTCTTTCGGTCTCCATGTCGCGCGCCTCGCCGGCCTGCCTCAGGCTGTGATCGATCGAGCAAAGGGCGTTCTCTTCACGCTCGAAGCGCAGCCGATGGCCTCGCCGTCGTCGGCACGCGCGGAGTTGGTTACTCAACTCGGCTTGTTTCCGGAGCCCTCGGATCCGCTGCGATCAGCGCTAAAGGAAATTGATCCGGATCGGCTCTCGCCGATCGAGGCGCTCATTCAACTGAAAAAGCTGCGCGATATGTCATAGGCTCACTCCGCGGATTCACCCCAGAGAAGCGAGCCGAACGCTAAACATGCCACGATCGGCACCCAGACGGCGAATGGCGCATCGACGCTTGCATCACGTTCTGCCAGTTCAATCAGCGTTCGTTCGACAGCAAAGTATGTGACTCCGATGCCGAGTGTCATCCCAAGCGCCATCATCGCATGGATCTTGCCCAATCTAGATACGAGGGGTACCACGAGGACAAGCATCGCAAGTGCGACCCAGGGCGTCGCGAGTCGGACCGATTCCATGACCTTCAGATCCGGACGGTCTGGATTGCGTCGCCGGAGTTCCGCGAGTTCGTGGGCGAGAAGATGTCGTGTTCCACGCGTGTCGATCTCAAGATCATCTGGCGTGAAGTCCGTTCCTCCCGGTAGGCGCATCGGGCCGATGACCTCTGTCATCGGATACCATCCTCTTCCTGAAGGGCCGAGAGGTTGCCAGCGAATCTCAGCGATGTGAGTTCGTCCTTCGCCTTCCTTGGGGATGATCGTCACCTGCCGCGCGATGCCTGAGGTCGGTTCGTACGAGCGAACGGATACGAAGTTGCCACGGCCGTCAATGACGACCATCGGCCCTTCGAGTACCAGGTGCGACTTGCCCTTCAGCATGCGCTCGGCCTCGGTTTTGAGCGGAGCAATGCGAGGCAAGACTTCAAGTCGAACGACTGAGAGACCGGCGCCGATCATGGCCCCGACAACAAGGATCGGCAATAGAATTCTGCGCTCTGGTATGCCTGTAACGCGTGCGGCCTGCATCTCGGCATCCCGATGCAATCGCGAAATCGTCACCGCCGCCGAAATGGCAAGCGCCAGAGGGCCGAACTGCGGGAGGTAGAACGGGAGAAGCAGTCCATATAGTCGGCACATGCCTGTGAATGTGGACATGCCACGAGCCTCGAACGCGACCTTCCCTGCCTCGAGATTCTCGAGATTGGTGAACAGGTGAATGAGGACGACGAGCACGAGCAAGGTGGATGCAACGACGATGAGCGTCGTCAGGAACTGACGGATCACGTGTCGGTCGAGAATGGTCATCCTCGCGCGGCCTTGCGGTAAAGGGCTGTAGCGATGATGAGCAACGCTCCGATGGGTATCGCCATCGCCGTCGACGCACTGACGGTGCCCTTCTCGGCGAGGAGCTTTGACGTGGCGAGAAGGGGAAAGAAGATGAGCGCAATGATCCCGAGCCCAACGATGAACGTAATGGCCCGATTACGAAGGCGCAGCAGAACTCCGACTGGAGCTCCGATCGCAGCTGCGAGAAATGCGGCAATTGCCGCTGTCACTCGAAACCACCATTCCGCGGAAACTTCCGCTGCGCGAAGCTGACCGGCGCCGCGTCCCATTTCGGCGAGCAGCGAAGCGTAGCTCAGATCGGCCGGGGCTCGTGGTACGAGCTTCCGATTCCAGAGCGAGTCCAGATCGACAACTTGCGTGAGGCGCGCGAATCTTTGGACGACCGAATTCGACTCCTCGCGACGAAGATCCTCAAGCTCGAGCGTGAGAATGTCGCTGTCGGGATCAACCGATGGTCTCGCTCGCGCCGCCGACGTGGTGGCCGATGGGAGTCCCGTCTGCTTGTTGTATTGAATCAGTAGGACGTTGTCCAAGACGAGGTCGCCGTTCGAGTCTTGGTGCGCGGCGGACCACGTGAAGATGAAGCCACGCAGTGCCAGTTTCCTGTCGTTGCGCAGAAAGATATTCGTGACTTGCTCAAAGCCGTCGACGGTGATCTTTCGACCGGCGTAGCGCGCATCGGGGATAATCGTGTCCTGAAGGACCGCAAGTGCCCCCATGGCCAAGGCGCCGATGGCGAGTGCGGGCATCAGAGTCTTGAATGGGGGAATTCCCGATGTTCTCGTCGCATCGAATTCGCCATCAGCAGCGAACCTGCCGTAGGTGAACAGGCATGTGGCCATCACGGTCAACGGCACAAGGAGAAACGACGTCGTGAGCATCATCAGGCCCATGTGGCGGAGGACAGTTGACATCGCTAGGCCCTCGAAGGCCCGGCGGTCAAACTGAGTACTCAGGCCTCCGATGTAGAACACGACAGCGACCACTGCCACCGAACCCAAGAGATTCAGAGCCAGTTCACGGAAGAGTTGGCGGTCGATGATTCTCGCGAATTGGATGTTCAAGACGTCATTTCAGCAGGTCGAGTGCCCTACGCGCCGTGGTGGCCGCTGGTTCGACGCCGATCGCCGTGATCGCTTCGTAGACCTTCCTTGCGCCATCTCGGTCTTGCTTCTCAATGGCGGCCTGCGCGGCTTTCATCTGTGCGCTGACCCAGAGTTCAAATTCGGTCAGAAGAGTCTTTCGAAGCGCAATGATGCGGTCGCCGAGAATCTCCTTTACGCCTTCTTCAGCTTCAAACCCGTCCAGCGTCTTGAACGCGCGTCCAAACTCTGCCTGCGATGCTGCAGCGGCAACATCCGTTCGCAGGCCTTCCCATCGCTTCTGCGGATCGAATCCGAGGCGGGCTGAGACGAGGTAGCGCTTGACGTCGTCCTTGTGCGTGGAAGTCGGAGCCTTGGCGAGGAATTCGGTGCACTCCCGTTCGAGCGCGACGTCTTTCCCCTTCAGCGCGAACCACTTTTTCGTCAGCGCACCGTAGGCAGCTTCTTCCTTCGCGCGATCATCGGAATCCCGGCGACTGGCGAGGTCCTTTTGAATACGTTCCTTCAGTACCTGACCACGCTCGAACCCATCCGAGTTTTTCGAGATCTGCTCGATGATGTCGAGCGCTTTTTTCATGCCCTCGCTCGAGTAACTGTCAGCTTCTCGACGGGCTTCTTCGTACTGAACGAGTCCAACATCGTTGGTGCTTTGCAGCAACAACACGACGATGATGCCGACTCCGACGATGATCCCAGCGATCATCGCGAAGTTGTCCTTCTTTCGGATGCGCTTCGGACCCGGGTCTTTGTAGAAACGCTCGGGTTCGCCTTGGGCGTCCACGGGCGTTTCCTTCAGCATGGGCGTAGGCGCCTTCTTCGGGGACTTCGAGACAGGGGCGGAAACACCCATGAACGTGATTTTCGCGCCACCGATCGCGATGACATCGCCATGTGAAAGCAGATGCTGATTGGTGAATTTGCCGTTGACTTTGGTGCCAACTTTCGATTCAAGGTCGACGACCTTGAATCCCTGTTCGCCACGTCGGATTTCAAAATGGCGTGGAGACGCGCTGGCGTCTTTAAGAATCAGGTCTGCATCGGGGCCCTTGCCGACCACCGTGTTGGCATCGAGGAGTTCATGGACAACCTCACGACCCGATTCCGTGACGACCAGTTTCCCGTTCATGAGCGCTCCAAGCAGGGAGTATTCCCCGCGGGGGATCCTACACGTCAACCGTCATCGGGGTCACCCGATTTTGCCTCACCGATGATGAAATTCTGGCACCACAAATTGCCTGAATTGCCGACTCCAAGGTAACGCCATTCAGGCGATAGGAGATTGCGGTGGTGTCCTGACGAATGCGTCCAACCATTATGGGCACCAGAAGGGCCCCCCGCCTTCGCGATATTCTCGCTGGCTCCGAGAGGCTTGATGCCGGCGGCACGAATGCGCTGCCCCGGCGTTCGCTTCCCCTCAACGGGGGATTCATGCGCAAAGAAGCCCAAACGAGCCATGTCTTCCGTGTGGCCGCGCGCGGCCGCGGTTAGGCGGTCATGCATGCGCACGGCATGTCGGCCCATCATCAGTCGGTATTCGTTCGTGATGCGGAACTCGTCCTGTTCGCCCTTATTGGATCGTCCTGGATTGGCCTCAGACCATGCGATCGCAGCCAAGCTACCGTCGAGCATCGCCCGGTCGTCCGCGGTCATGGCAATCGACCGAATGGTGAAAACGCCATCCGCCGGTGGCCACATCACAAAAGGCTCCTCGTCTGCCAGTTCCATTGCCTTCGATTCGTCGACCCATGCTCGCGTTTCCATGAGGTCCGCGACCCTGCGCTTCCACTCCGGCGATAGCTTGACAGAGTCCTTTTTCTCCCAAACCTTCTTGATCAACCCGACGCGCTCATCGATGAGTTTCTGAGACGCAATGTACTTTCCATAGGCTTCAGGCGCTGCTTCGGGCGGCTGGTATGGATACGGGTATTCCTTTTCATCGTCGATCAGCGTCAGCGCATCTTTGCGCAGCCGATCCAATTCGAGCCGGCTTGCCTTGAGAGCGACAAGACCCTTCCAACCGCCGTCCTTTTGAAGCTCTTCATTGCAGAGGGCAATCCGCATGATGAGCGCACGGACGAGTGTCCCGCGGGCGGAATCGCCGAGTCCGTTGAGTTTCTCAAAGGCGGCTCGCCGTTCATCTGGTTTGCCCCGTATCAGGAGGTCAGCATCTTTCTTGAGGGTTTCGTTGAGGGCGATGCGTTCGTTCTCTTGAGGCGACAACCAACGCTCGCCTACCAACGTGAAGCCCTTCTCGGGAACCTCAATCCCGCGACCATCTGCCAAGGTCTGCTGCACACGAGCCAAACACGAACCCTGTTTTTTCACGGCTTTTGCAAGCAATGCGTGGGCTTCGGCGTCCTTTGCTACTCGCAGTAAGACCACGGCCATATCGATACTGTCGTCGACCTCGGATGCGCACTTCGCCAGCGCGGCCCACGTGTGCGGCGGCAGGGCCGTCCATTTCAGCGTAACGGCTCCCTTGGGTCCTCCGATCCTCACGCCCTCGCCATCAGCTGCAATCAGTGCACCCTTCTCGCCCGGGAGATGCGGAACTTCCTTCGGAGCAATCGTGGGATCGCTAGCCGCACGACGGATCATCTCGCGTGCGCGTTGTTCGCCTTCGGCGCGTCGTGTGAGACGAGCCACGCGTTCTGCAACGTCCGCACGCTTGGCCGCATGGGCATCGGATTCTAGGGGGCGAAGAAGGTAAAGGGCTGCGGCAATATCTCCGAACTTGAGGCTTGCATCGGCGTCCTCGAGTCGCGACATCATGCTGCCCGCGCCCGCGTCGTTGGATGGCGGAGCGTTGACAGGGATGGAGGGAGGTTCCGGTGTACCGCTAGCCCGCCTTGCCGCAGCAGGGTCTTTGAGCTCAAGGAGCTTCAGCTGGAGTTTTCCGGCCGCAGCCGAAGTCGCTGGGAGTTCTCCGGCTCGCGACTTGAACCAGTCGTAGGCTTTCTCTTCGCCCCACTGGCGCACCATGTTTGGATAGTCCTCGACCAAGGAACGTGATGCGTCGTCGAGAGCCTTCTCTAGGCGTGTCTTCGCTTCGTCGGGCGAGCCAAGCTCAGCCAGCGCCGCTGCCGCATCGAGCCACCGCCCATTTTGCAGAGCAAGGTCGAATCTGATGGCAAACTCAGTGGTCTTGGCAGTAGCACGCGGGAGCGTGGGAGCCTCAATAATTGGCGGCGTTTCGTCCGGTGGCGCGACGTCTGGGAGGCGAGCGAGGCGTTCGCGCTCCAATCGCACTTCGTCGGCGAGTAACGTGCCCGCGACCGACTCCTCAAGCGCGGTCAGGTAGGCGATGGTCTCCGCGCGGTGACCAGGTCGGTCTGCTTTCACGATGCGATCGAGACGAGCGCGCAGCGCGGTGGGATCAACTTTGGAAGACGAGGAGCTGATCGATTTGCCCGCGTCTTTCGACCCGCGCTGGAAGATCATCCAAGCAATACCGACCAAAGCGGTGAGGATGACTGCGCTGACAGCGAGGCTTAAGCCCACGCCCGACGACGGGCGTATCGCGACGGGGATTGTTGCGGGCGTCGGTCCGGCCGCCGCGTTCGTGATGGATGTGTCATCCACTGTGAGTGACGCGGCGCCAATATTGATTACTTGACCATGGCCCAAGACTGCGCGAGTGATGGGTTGGCCGACGACTCGGGTGCCGTTGGTGGACTCGAGGTCTCGGATCTCGATGTCGCGTCCTGAGACGATGATGATCGCGTGTCGACTTGAGACTTGAGGATCAGCCAAGACGAGATCGGCGGGCTCGGCACGACCGATCAGCGTCTCGCCTTCAGCGAGTGGAAAGACAATCGTTGTGCCGGCCCCAGCGATGCGGAGGCGGAACGCGCTAGCGGTTCGGGTCACAGGGCTCTCTGGCGAGGTCGGGCTCGGTCAATGGTTCCAAGGAGCATTCTAGTCGATCGTAAGCGATTCGCGTAGGGATTCAGACCTCGAAATCGCCGACGTGGCATCCAAAACATGGCAGGATTCAGCTGCGCCTAGCGCTGCTTACCCCGTTCAATGTAAGGCGTAAGGGCAAAAAGCCGAATTTTCTGGTCTAGAGTCTGTCGAGAGATCCCCAGTTGTCGAGCAGCCGACGACTTCTTCCACGCGCAGCGCTCGAGCGTCGCCAGAATGACCTCGCGCTCGCGTTGGTTTTGCGCAGCCCGGCCGGCTTCTTTCAGACCCTGAATTGGGGCTCCCGACCCATGCCCTGCGGCGACATTGGGGGAGAGGTCGGAAAGGGTGATGGTGTCGCCCGAGAGCGTGGCTGCGCGTGCGATCTCATTTTGGAGTTCGCGAATGTTCCCCGGCCACGAGTATCGCCGGAGAGCACGCATGACTGCGGGGTCGACCGGCTTCCTTGGTAGCCCCGATTTTGCCTCATGTCGATTCAAGAAGGCCTCGGCGAGAAGGGGGATGTCGTCGGGGCGCTCGCGCAAGGGAGGTGCGTGCAGGGTCACCACGGCCAAACGGAAGTACAGGTCCTCGCGGAATGTGCCAGCGTCAACCGATTTGCGCAGGTCGCGGTTGGTCGCCGACAAAACCCGCACATCGACACGACGCGATTCACGTGCGCCGACAGCGCGAATCTCCCCGTCCTGCAATGCACGAAGCAACTTCGCTTGCAGCGAAGCCGCCATGTCGCCAATCTCGTCGAGGAACAGGGTGCCGCCATCGGCTTCGACGAAAAGCCCCTTCTTATCGGCGATGGCGCCCGTAAATGATCCGCGCACATGTCCAAAGAGCTCACTCTCGAGAAGGTTCTCGGGGATTGCAGCACAGTTTTCGCGAACGTAAGCGCGCGCCGCACGAGGACTATTTTCATGCAGGGCACGTGCGACGAGTTCCTTGCCTGTGCCCGATTCGCCGGTGATGAGGATCGAAAGGTCGCTCTTGACGACCCGATCGATCTTGCTGAGAAGGCGTCGAATGGCAACGCTCTCACCTAGGATCGCTGGGTACTGATGGACAAGCTCACTTCGTAGCGGGGCAGTTCCTTGCTCGATAGTTGGGATGTCGTCGTCGCTTGCATCTTCGCGGGGCCCTTCCGCTCCTGCAGCCCGCAGGCGTTGTGCGTTCTCAAGCGCAAGTGCCGCCTGATCGGCGAACGTCTCAAGCAGGTTCTGCTCGTGGTCGCCGTAGATGCCCTCCTTGAACCGATTATCTACATACACGGTGCCGATGACTCGATCACGAACACGTAAGGGGACAGCCAGGATGGAACGAAGCCGCAGTCCTCGCACCGAAGCGAATGCGCTGAATCGAGTGTCGTCTTGCGCGTCCACGGTTACGACAGATTGTCCTGATCGTGCGACTTCTTCTGCGATTCCATGAGATACCTTGCGCTCGCCATCCTTCAATGTCTCACGATCGAAGTCACGCGCGAGGGCAACGTCCCATCCGCCATGCGCATCTCTCATCAGGATGAAGCCGCGTTCCGATCCTGTCATGTCGACGGCTGCATCGAGGATCAGTGCGAGCAAGCGATCAGGATCTAGTGTGCTGTTAAGTGCCCGTGTGATTTCGATAAGGCGCCATACGTCGCGCTCGTCCGAGTCTGGCGCTCGTCCAAACACCTCGTGACACGCAGCCGCAAAAACCTCTTGGGCAGCTTCAAATCCGCTGATTTCTCCATGAGCCTTGCGGATCTCAAGCAGAGCTGACCTAATGGCCGATTCGTGCGGGAGTGCCCCAGCCTCGGACGGAGCGTCTTCAGATGAGACCGCTTCTTCAATCCACATGGTTGCTACGCCGGCCGAGATGCGATCCAAGTTCTGAATGCGAGTTTGGCTTACGAGTGTCCCATTGACGCGCGTTCCCTCGGGGCTGCCGAGATCGACGAGCTTCCACGCGTCACCGAGAGGCTCTAGTCGAAAGTGGCGCTTGGCGACGCCTGGGGCATCGACTCGGATGTCACAGCCAAGGTCGGATCCCACCACCGTACGAGACCCCGTGAGGTCGACGGTATGCCGCAGGCCCTGAGCCGAAACCACCAAGGATGCCACGATGGGATCGTACCAGTTTGGACAACTCCCTCTTCGGAACGCCCACGAGGGCTTCGATCAGAAGTCGACTTCGGCGATGTGATCGGACTCGTCGATGACAGTCAGTTTGGCGTAGCGCAAAATTAGCGTGCGCTCGGAGTCATCTGCGAAATTCACGGTGACGGATGCGTCGAGTCCGAGGTGGCGACCTCGGATCCGTGACACAAGTCCTTGACCGTAATCGGGATGCCGGACTCGCGTGCCGGGCTTCACTGAGAGGACGGGGTCGTCCATGTCGTCTGACGACTCACGAACCAGTCGCGATCCTTTGGACTCTTCTTCCTCTTGGAAATCGTAAGTGGGGGAGTCATCTCCATAACTCTCGATGGCGTCACTCGGAAGGTCGCGAAGGAAACGCGACGGAAGCGCCGCTTGCTCCCGACCAAATCGGACACGTCGGCCTGCAACGGTCAGCACCAGTCGTTTGCGCGCGCGTGTCATCGCGACATGCAACAGGCGGCGCTCTTCGTCGAGTCCGCCGGGCGAGAGTCGAGCGTTGGCGTGGGGAATGAGGTCGTCTTCGACTCCCACCAAAATGACCGCATCATATTCCAGACCCTTGGCCGAGTGGACGGTTAGGAGCGTCACCTTCTCCTGATCAGAGCCTTCGCGCTCGGTGAGCAATGTGGTTTGCTCCAAGAACGTTCGAAGATCTGTCTTATGTGCGTCTTCAGCTTCCCGCGCGAACGCCAATAGCTGGCCGATGTTGCGAAGCGGGTCTTGCGAGTGGCCTCGCGAGGATCGACCCGACCACCATTCGGCATAGCCTGTAAGGGAGAGAACGGCGTCGAGCGCGGCCGCCGGCCCCGCGGATTCCGCTTCGTCGCACAGCTTGTCGAGTAGCGCAGCGAATCCGTTCAACGAGTTTTGTGCCCTCTTGGTGAGCGTCGACGGCCAAGCCCGAGCGGCGATGAGCTCGGCCAGTGGGCGTCCTTGCTGACGCGCGGCCGTCGCTAGCGACTCCGCGGTTCGGTCTCCGATGCCTCGCGTGGGGACATTCAGAATGCGAAGCAATGCCTGGGCATCCAGCGGATTTGCAAGAAGTCTGAGATAGCCGAGCAGATCCTTGACTTCCTGACGACCAAAGAACTCGGGCCCCCCCAGCACGCGATATCTCAGGCCGCGCTCAAGCAGCGCACGCTCGATGGGAAGCGAGAGCGCGTTGACCCGAAACATGATTGCGATCTGGTCACGCCGAAATCCATCACCCTCAAACTCGAGGACAGCTTGCGCTACGGCGGAAGCTTCGTCGCGGTCGTCGGTGAATCGCACGATGCGTACGGGCTCGCCGTCGCCTAATTCGCTCCAGAGATTCTTCGGTACACGACCAGCGACCGTTCTCATCACGGCGCTTGCACAGTGCAAGATGTGATTGGTCGAACGATAGTTCTGGGCGAGCACAACTTCTACCGCACTCGGGTAGTCGCGTCGGAAATCGTCAAAGTTCCGAGGGTCGGCACCTCGCCATGTGTAAATGCTCTGATCGGGGTCACCCGTGACGCAGAGATTTTTAGACTTGGCGGTGAGCAACTTCACCAGCTGGTACTGGGGATAATTGGTGTCTTGAAACTCGTCCACCAAGACGTGGGTGAGTCGTTCTTGCCAACGCGCGAGAACCTGTGGGCACGTTTCCAACATGCGAACAGATTCGGTCAGCAGCGAGTCGAAGTCGAATGCATTGGATTCGGCGAGCCGGCGAATGTAGGTCTTTTCGAACGCGGCGATGTCTTGGTCCGCGTTGGGCCACCGCTTGCCTTCCCACACGGGGACTTCGTCGGGGCGCGCGTTGCGCTTTGTCGACATGAACTCGGCCAGAGCCCACGGGGAAGCCAAATCGTCGTCCAGATTCATGTCCTTGACGATGGACTTGACCAAGTCGAGTGCGTCCGACGAGTCGTAGATCGTGAAATCAGTGCGACGTCCGAGCGCTTCGGCCTCGATACGAAGGAGCCGAGCACAGAATCCGTGGAACGTTGCAAGCGTCGCGCCCGCGCCACTGGTCAGAACCCATACGCGTTCTTGCATCTCCTTCGCCGCGCGATTTGTGAAGGTCACGCCGAGGATCGCATCTGGGGGTACGCCATGCGCGATCAGATTCGCAATGCGATGCGTGATGACACGCGTCTTGCCCGATCCTGCCCCTGCGATCACGCAAAGCGGACCGCTCCGGTGACTGACGGCTGTTTGCTGTTCTTTGTTGAGTCCGCCTACGAGATTCATGGCGTTTGAGGTTAGCGCATGACGAGGACCGATCGACTGTCGTCCGTAGACTGCAGGAGAAATTGTGCGACGCTTCGCAGCAGCGCACGGGCTCGAGGAATGCGGCGCCTGTTGCGAGGTGCACCCCTAAAATGCCATCGGGCCCCCGCGAGGGAGGCCCGATGCAGTGACCCTCAAAGGGGTCCGTTGGTGCGACAGTGGCTCAGCCGCCGTCTTCCTTCTTCTTCTTCTCTTCTTCGCCAACCGGCTTCGCCGGGGCCTTAGGGGTCGTGCCGCCAGCAGGCTTCGATTCCGTGGCCTTCGGCTCGTCCTTCAGCGTGATCTTGAAATCGGCAGGCTTCTTGAACTTCGCCCAAATGCCGTCCTTCATGCCGAACATGGTCTTGGCCGAATCGATGCCGATGTCGGCACCCTTCATCGACCAAGTCACGACGTTCGCTTCCTTCTCGTCTTTCTTGGCGCCGTGGACTTCGGTGACGTCGCCAGGCAGACGCATCTTGAGTTCCATCTTCATCTGGTCGAGGGCGAACATGGCGCGCATCTGCTCCATCTGTTGCTCGATCATTGCGCGCTCGTCTTCTCCGAGATCGTCGAGTTTCTCGAGCGGATTCTCGTCGCCGGTCGGGAAGAGGCTGCCGATTGGCGGAAGGATGCTGATCTTGACGATGTTCGGGTCGTTCGTCTTGTAGAAGGCGAACGTCTTGGCCGCGAATCCGTCCATCATGCTGCCGAGTTCAGGATTGCTGGACTTAGCCTTCTTGACGTCTTCGGATTCGAGGTTCTTGGCCATCATGGCGCTCAAGTCCTTGAACTTGCCCTTCAACGACATGTTCTTCCAGCCGTCCTTCTCCTCGACTTTGACGGTGACCTCTTCCATGCCCAATTTGGTCATGGACTCTTTCAGTTTCTTCTCGTCGAACAGGTTCTCGTCGATCTTCGCGAATGGGTCTTCGCCCTCATGTTCTTCGCCCATCTGGCCTTCCGCCATTTGGCGGATCATGGCAATGGTGTCGAGCTTGTAACCAAAGGACATCTCTTGCTCACCAGAACCATCGCCGCGGATGGTGCTCGTGGCAGTCATTTTCATGCACGAAGGGAGGACCGCCATGATGGCGATCAAGAGGAGGCTGATGGTGCGTTTCATATTGGTCTCAATTCAGGTGGGACGGTTCTGCCCCACATGGGATTAGGCGCCCTGTCGGAATCATGTCATACGGTCCTAGTCCCACGGATTTTTGGGATTCGAGGCCGTGTAACGTCCTCGGACTCTACGAACGGAGGGAATGCTCGGCTACCGTGAAACTATGAAAGCGCCGACCGGTCCCCTAAGCAGCGCCTCGATGCGCCTCCCGCCCCAAGGCGAGGAAGCGCTTTGGCGCGAATTGCGGCAGTTTCCCGGGGTTCTTGTCGCGTTCTCCGGAGGTGTGGACTCGTCATTCCTGCTCGCCGCCGCTCTTGACGCCCTAGGACCTGACCGGGTCCGTGCGGTCATGGGTGTTTCGGCGAGTGTCCCCAAGGTCCAAAAGGAACAGGCCGCAGGCGTGGCGGCAGTTTTGGGGATAGCCGTCGAGTACATCGCCACCCACGAAACCGAAAATGCCGCATACCAAGCAAATGAGGGAGATCGGTGTTTCTGGTGCAAGGACACGCTTTACACCGTCCTCCGGGGGATCGAATTAGGCTCTGGTTGGCAGATCGTGGATGGCACGAACGTCGACGACCTGGCAGGGCATCGCCCGGGGCACGCCGCCGCAGTGGCCCTTGGAGTTCGAAGCCCGCTCGTCGACGCCGACCTCAAGAAGGTCGAGATTCGGGCTCTGTCGCGGTCCCGCCAACTCGTTACTGCCGATCTCCCGTCGTCCCCCTGTCTCGCATCGCGTTTTCCAGCCGGCACTCGTGTCACCGTGGAAGGTCTTCATCGTATCGAAGCAGCCGAGGAAGTGCTGCGCTCGTTCGGCTTCCGAGGCTTTCGCGTCCGTGACCATGGCGAGATTGCGCGACTTGAGATGCAAGCGGACGATATCGCGACGTTGGCGGCGCCCGGAACTCGAACCCGTGTTTCATCAGCACTGCGAGCGTTGGGCTACCGATGGGTTGGAGTCGATCTTGACGGATATCAGCATGGTTCCGGATCTTTGCCCGCTTCCGTTGATGTGTGAGGAGAATCATCGATGACGTCTCTTAAGTTGACTGTTGTACTTTTGTGTGTTGTCCTTGCGTCGGGTTGCGCATCACGCGTCCCCAATCGATCTCCGATCGGAGAGACCTTTCCAACCGTCGCAGGCGAGTCCCTTGAAGGTCAGCGCATCGAACTTCCTCTCGAAGTGCGTGGCAAGCCCGCGATCATTCTCGTCGGATACGTTCAGCAGGCTCAATTCGACGGCGATCGATGGCTGCTAGGACTCATGCAAGCAAAGACCCCTATTCGAATTCTCGAAGTCCCGACCATCAAGGGAATGGTCCCGGGGCTGTTTGCGGGTGTGATCGATGGCGGAATGCGCAAGGGAATCCCGTCAGAGGACTGGGCGTCGGTCGTCACTCTCTACGGAGCTGATGCCTCGCGAATCGTTGAGATGACAGGGAATTCGGGAGGTTCAAACATGCGTGTGATGCTTCTTGACGCCGAGGGGCGCGTGCGGTGGTTTCACGATCGCGGATACTCCGCGTCAAAGTGCATGGAACTTGACGTCGCTGCACGTCATTTCGCCTCGCTCACATCCGGCACCGACTAGGTGTCGCGGACTGGCCTGAATCCGATGGTGGCTAGTTCCGTCAACGCGACATGCCCCCATCGATAGGAACTGCGGCATGCTGAATAGGGCGGATACCAAGCGCCGCCCCGCACGGTGTGCTTGATCATTGGCGTCGGATCTTCGGCGGTGACCTTCGATGCAGTGGGCTCCGCGGTGTGGCGACCTACTGCGCGCAGCCCACGGAGTTTCGCCCAAGCAACGTAAGCTCTCGCGTCGTAGGCATTCGCGCACCACTCTGCGACGTTGCCGGTCATGTCATGAAGACCAAAGGCGTTCGCTTGAAATGACCTCACAGGCGCCGATGCGGTGAAGCCATCTTCGAACGGGAAGACATCCCACCCGGGCTCGATCTTTCGCGCAGTGAGGTCGGGGAAATTCCCATGGCCGGATCCATCTCGTGGTGAATCGCCCCAAGTCCAGGTTGTTGGTCTAATCGCGTTGATGCGTCCGCGCGCCGCGTATTCCCATTCGCGCTCATCTGGTAGACGCCAACCACGCGCAGTGCACCATAGATTGACTGCATTCCACGAGACCATCACAACGGGCTGGTTGTCGGCGTCGATTACGAAGCCGCCGAGAGGCTCAATGCCATGAGCTTGATTTCCAAGAGTTGCTCGCCATTGACCAAAAGTCACTTCGGTTTCCGCCATGTAGTAGGGCTTAGAAGACGTGACATGGAATCGAGGCTTCTCGTCGGGGGAAGCAACGGCATCGTCTTCGTTGGCGCCGATGTACGAAGCACCTTGTGGAATCAGGAGGAAGTCAATTCCCGTCGCCTTGTCGCGGATTTTCCACGGCTTCTTCGAATCGCGGATGGCGTCGCGTACGTCGGGGTCTCGAATGACCAGCGGATCCGGCTCTTGCGCGATGATCTCTGTCTCGCGTGCGAGAGCCGCCGTGTGGAAAAGAACGGCGAGCGCCGCGATCAGGCCCATGTCGGAATTGTACCGAAGCGGGTCATGGCCCGAGGAGGTCTTCTAGGCGGTCTCGGGGTCGGATACACCGAGCGAAGCCATCGCTTTCGATCATGACCTCAGCGGGTCGAGGGCGGAGATTGTAAGTCGATGCCATTGAGTAGCCGTACGCTCCCGCGTTCCTAATGGCAAGGATATCGCCCTCTTCGGGGGTCGGGAGTTCGCGGTCGACGGCTAGGAGATCGCCTGACTCGCAGATCTGGCCCGCAACGCGCACACAACTCGCCGGAGCGTTTGGACGGGTGAGATTGACGATCTCGTGCCATGCATCGTAGAGCGCCGGCCGAATGAGGTGGTTCATCCCGGAGTCAACGCCGACGAAGGTGTGACGGGTCGTTCGTTTGACGGACGTCACGGTGACCAACAGGGTTCCGGCTTCGGCAACAAGGAAACGGCCTGGCTCAAAACGGAACTCGATGGGGCGCTGCATTCGAGCGCGGAATGCTTGCAGTCGCGGCGCGATGGCTTCGCGAAACGCAGCGAAATCAAAAGGCGATTCCATGGGGCGATAGGGGACACCGAACCCACCGCCAAAGTCGACAAAACGAAGGTCCTTGAGGCGCGCGGCGTGCTTCAGCATGACATCGACGGCGGCGATCCATGGCGCGGTTTCGAGAATTCCGGATCCAATGTGTTGTTGAAGACCGTCAAGCGTCATGTGTGCTGCGGCGGCGATTGCTAGCGCCTCGTCGATCTCCTCGGGGGCAGCGCCGAACTTCGCATCCGGGCCGCCTGTAATCACGTGATGATGATGTCCTGCGCCGATGTCCGGGTTGAGTCGCAGGCCTACCGAATTAGCGATGCCGAGTTCCGCGACCCGGCGAAGTTGGGGGATCCCATCAACTGAGAGGTGAACGCCCAAACTCGCAACCTCACGCAGTTCCGCGCTCGTGACGTTGTTGCCGTTGAACGTGATTTCGTTGGATGCAAAGCCGGCCTTTATCGCGGCGCGGACTTCGCCGATGGATACCGCGTCGACGCCGAAGCCCTCGGCGCGGACTCGGCGCAGAATCTCGAGATTCGCATTCGCCTTGGTTGCATAAAACCAACGCACATTTTCCGCAGGGAAACAAGCGCGAAGGCGGCGCGCCCTCTCGACGAGGACCGCCGCCTCATAGGCGTAAAGCGGAGAACCGTGGGCCGCAATCAGCGTCGATGCGAGTTCGCGGCCAATCGGCATGAATGGATCAGGCGTAGGCCGGAATGCCTGTGATTCGGTGCCCGAGAATGAGCGCGTGAATGTCGTGCGTCCCTTCGTAGGTCTTCACCGTTTCAAGGTTCATCATGTGGCGACCGACCGAGTATTCGTCGGTGATGCCATTGGCTCCGAGGATGTCGCGAGCTTCACGTGCGATGTCGAGCGCGACGGCGACGTTGTTTCGCTTGGCGAGCGACACCTGTGCAAAATCAAGCTTGCCTTCGTCCTTCAGACGTCCGGCGCGCCACACGACCAATTGGCCCTTGACGATCTCTGTCAGCATTTCAGCAAGTTTGTTCTGAACTAGCTGAAACGATGCGATCGGCTTGTCGAACTGTATGCGCGAGAGCGAGTATTCACGCGCCGTCTCAAAGCACGACATCGCGGCGCCGAGCGCTCCCCACGCGATTCCGAATCGAGCCTGCGTGAGGCATGAGAGTGCCGCCGGCAGCCCCTTGGCCTTCGGAAGGAGATTGGACTTCGGGATCTTGACATCCTTCATGATGAGTTCGGACGTGATCGAGCATCGTAGCGACCACTTGCGGTGCTGGATCGGTGCGCTGAAGCCTGGTGTATCCTTTTCGACGAGGAACCCGCGAATCTCGCCGTTGAGTTTCGCCCAAACAACCGCCACGTCGGAGATGGTGCCGTTGGTGATCCACATCTTGGCACCGTTCAGGATGTAGTGATCGCCTTTGTCCTCGGCGCGCGTGAGCATTCCGCCAGGGTTAGAGCCGAAGTCTGGTTCGGTAAGACCGAAGCAGCCGAGTTTCTCGCCGGTCGCGAGTTTGGGAAGCCAGTAGTCCTTCTGTTCTTCCGACCCGAAGGCGTGGATCGGGTACATGACCAGAGCACCTTGCACGGATACGAAGGAGCGAAGCCCTGAATCGACGTACTCGAGCTCCTGCATGATCAGGCCGTATGCGACATTGGAGAGGCCTGCACACCCGTAGCCAGAGATGTTGGCGCCGAACGCGCCGAGGGCCGCGAGTTCAAGGGCCTTCTTTACGGGGAAGGTGCCTTCGCGGTAGTGGTGCTCAACAATCGGGGCGAACTCTTCCCGCGTCCACTTGCGAATGGAGTCGCGGACGATGAGTTCTTCCTCGGTCAGGAGGCTATCTATGTCGTAGAAGTCGGTCTTGAAGGGCGTGGCCATGTTTGAGGTGCTCCGATCAGCGAAAACGCCGGCCGTAAGGTAGCAGTCGGCACCCTCCCGGGCCAACTATGGTCGAGAGGCCGCGGCAGGGGTGGTCGAGATGTGGGGCTGATTGTTGGTAAGTTGTTGGTTCACCACGAATTTGCGGGAGTCACCCGATGGCTAAGGTTTTCGTTCAATCGCGCAAAGCGCGACCGTTTTGGTTTGGTCACCCTTGGGTTTTTTCGGGCGCGATCGATCGCGTCAAAGGAGATCCGAAGGACGGTTCCGTTGTGGAACTCTGCGACCATGAGGGCAAGTCCATCGGCTATGGCTGGTGGAATTCTAAGAGTCAAATTCGCGTTCGTTTGGTCGCGCTGACCCACGAAGGCGAGTTGGACGATGCCCTCATCGTGAAGCGCATCAGCCGGGCGATTTCGCTTCGATGTGATTCATCGAAGCTCCCGGAGGTCGCGTCGGTGTTCCGCCTTGTCCATTCCGAGGGCGATGGACTCCCCGGACTCATCATTGATGCGTACCGCGATGTTGCGGGCGGGATCGCAAATCCGTCGGATGCGCCCCTACACCTCGTGATGCAGGTCACCGCCCTCGGCATGGTCGCCCACCTTCCGGCGATCATCAAACATCTGGTCGCGGCGCTCAACCCCGCCAGCATCATCGAACGCGGTTCTGGATATGCCGCCGAAGAAGAGGGACTGACCCGCGCCGATTACACCCACTTCGGCGAACCGCCGCTCACACCAATTACGGTTCATGAGCACGGGGTGAAATACCTGTGTGATGTGCGTGCCGGCCAGAAGACTGGATTCTTCGCTGACCAGCGTGAGAACCGGCGAGCCGTGCTGCCGTACGTTCGCGGCAAACACGTCCTCGACGCGTTTTGCTACGTCGGCGGATTTGGTCTCCCAGCGCTCGTCCACGGCGGTGCCGCCTCCGTGCATTTCCTTGATTCTTCGGGATTCGCGCTTGATCTTGCTCGCGCAGGTGCCGCCGCCAATGGCGTCTCTGAGCGCGCGAGTTTCGAGGACGCGAATGTCCTTCGGGTCCTAGATCACTGGGGCAAGGAAGGCAAGAAGTTCGGGGTGGTCATGCTCGACCCGCCGAAGCTTGTTCACCGTCGCATCGAGTTGGAACGGGGAATGCGGCTATATCAGGAGATCAACCGCAAGGCGGTGATGGTCCTCGAAGATGGCGGCATCCTCGTTACGCACTCATGTTCGCAGCATGTCTCGGAGCAGGATTTTGAACATATGCTCTCGACGGTGGCGAAGGACACGGGGTGTCGGTTCCAGCTCCTCCATCGGGGTGCGCAAGGCAGCGATCACCCCGTCATGCTTCCGCACGAAGAGTCGAGGTATCTAAAGTCCTTGGTTTTGCGCGTAAGTCAGCCGTTGCCGGGCTGGGTGCCCTTCATACCCGACGGCCCTCCGCGCTTCGATGGCGCGGGTGTGCCCGAGCATGTCGTGCCTGCGCATGGTCCCACAGGATCCGACGACCCGATGACGGGATCGGCGACGAGTTCGGGAGCGGACGAGGCAGAGCGCCCGGCCGCACCTCGCCGCACGTTCGATCGCGCGCCATCGACACGCCAGGGATTTCGCTCGGGTCCTTCGCGGGCCCCTCGCGGTGGCGGCGGTCCACCACGAAGCGGGACTAGGCCCGGACCTCGGCCCCCGCAGCGCCCACGGCCACCTCGTAGCGATGGCCCACGCGGAGACGGGCCAAGTAGTCGGCCGCCGATTCGCGACTCGTGGGGGCCCTGACGGTTACACGGTGTGATAAGACAACTGCAGGTTGTTTGAGCTGCGGCGGCTGCATTGGCAGTCGCCACCACTCAACCAATGTTCCGGGACGCTTCGTCCCAATAGGAGTATGTCATGGCGTCATGGGTTGATGAATTCAAGAAGTTCGCGATGAAGGGTAATGTCGTCGACCTCGCGGTCGGTGTCATCCTAGGTGGCGCGTTCGGCAAGATCGTCACGTCACTTGTTGACGATGTCGTCATGCCTCCGCTCGGTGTCCTCATGGCAGGCGTTGACTTTTCAACGCTGAAGATCAAACTCACGAACGACGCAGCCATCAGTTATGGGAAGTTCATCAACCAGACGATCAACTTCGTTTTGGTTGCCTTCTCCGTCTTCATCCTCGTGAAGGCCCTCAACGCGGCGCGTGAGCGCTTCGAGGCTAAGGCAGCAGCTGCCGATAGCGCGGGACCTCCGCCGGCAAAGCCGCGTCAGGAAGTCCTCCTCGAGGAAATTCGCGACGCTCTTACGAAGCGCTGAGTCAACGCGCCCATTGGCGTAGTCAGCATCGGCTCGGAACGATCGGTGCGTTTGCATCCAATGGGTGCCTGCGCCCGATCGTGCTGTTGAATACCCGAATCCGTAGTTTCTTTCCGCATCCTTCGCGATGGAAGGCCCTCTACGCCATTCCGCAATGAGGCTTAGGCGGAATCGCTACTATTCGAGCCGCAGATTCTGCGTAGGATGATGAAATGAGCAACGAACAAGCCGACACGGCATTCGAAATGGTGAGGCAGGCCGCAGAAGAACGACTCCTTCAAGCGAAGGATCGTGACCCTCGTGTGTTTCCGCACGGCATGTTCGTGCAGGGAATGACCGACGACGACAATCCCGGCCTCTTCGTTTGGTACGCGACAACCGAGGAGCGCAGGCAAGCGGTCATAGATGATGTGAGCGCTGCGTGGGCGGAGGATGAGGCCGGAATGCGTGAAGCCAAAGAAGGCGCGCTTTCCGCGCTCGAAACCGGCGGATTCTGCGACGATGGTACGCTTGACCAAGTGAGCGACGAGATTATCGACGCCTGTGTGATCTGGGCCGGCACATTTGATGAACTTTGCAGCGGCAACCACCCGTTTGCTGAAGTCGCACGCGGCTCGTTCCGTGAGCCTGACCATCAGGCGGAAGAGCCCGAAGGCGCGGAGAAGTCCGTGTTGATCGACGAACCTGCGGCAGAGGGCGAACATTCCCACGATGGTGATGACTGTTGTGATCATGACCCGATCGATCCTGCGTTGGCGGGACCCATCACTCCGGCGGAGCGTGATCTGTTCGCCGAGTTTCTTCCGAACTGCGGTTAGCATTCGATCCGCGCGCGAATTCGATCCCGCGCGGAATTGAGTCAAATTGCGCAAAAACCAAAGCTCTGTGCAATGAACGACCTGTTCGCGCAGGATATTGGCCAACAATTTGCGACTTCTTAGCTGCGCCGGTTTGCGTTTTGGCTTCCTGCTGTTCGATGATGATTAAAGCGAAGCCCGCACGCGATTGCCCCCCGGCAATCCGCGGTCAGGGCAGCGCGGAGATCGTCATGTTGAAGTCCTACGAAGAGGTCGTGCGAGCTCGGGGATCATCAAGCCCGTGTGAGTGCTGCCATCCGAAGTGGTACGCGCTCTCAGCCTCAGACCGCGAACGACTGGGGCTAGAGCGAGATTTCGCCAGTACATTCGCTGCAAAATACTGGGAATCACCCACGAACTTTCGGAGTTGGGTGCGTCACGCGAGCAAGTGCGAGCGTGCCGGACGCGCGGACCGCTCAATATATGATCCAGAAATCGCAGAGGCGCTGCGGCGCCGACTTGATCGGGACTGGCAGGATGCGTCGGCCCGGGACGACATCGACGACGAAATCACAATCAAATTCCACGATCAGGACGAAACCCTTGCACGGGCCCTCGAAGCCCAGCGACTTCGTGGTGCGGAAGATGGACGTCGGCTGTCGGTTCCGTATGGTGCCGTGCTCGAGCTGCACCGCTTGCTGAAGCACGCACAACTCGCCTTGCAGCGTGATGACACAGCAGAGCTTGCGGGGCTCCTAGTTTCAATCGGCGGACTCTCCGACGAAATCGAACACGCGGAGTCGTTGCGCGAGCCCCACCGCAAGCTCATCGCACCGGGTCGTGTCGACACCTACCCTATCGGTGGCCTAGCCAAGATCGTGGGAACGAGCATTGAGGCCGATTTCGAATGGAGACTTGGCGATCTCACGCACTTTCGTTTCCGACGTCGCGGCGAGCACTAGTCCACACGTGCATCAACAGCACGTCCAACCGGTGTCATCGACGGCCCGAATGATGTCAAATTCGGTTGCGTCATCGCTCGAGGCATGGACATGGAATCGAAACGGGGGCATGTCCGGTCGCTCGAGGACGATTTCCATGCTCGAGGGTGGACCGGAAAGTGCTCGAACCCGAACTAAGTCTTGAGGGCGCGCTGCGAGGAGACGCGCAGCCATGGCCCGGATCCTCTCGGGGCCAGCACCAACTTCATCCAACTTCGGCGGTGGTTCCATATCGAGGTGACTCTGTCGTGGCGTTCGGCTAGCGCCTAGATTCGTTTCTTGTCTGTGAATGGCCAAAGTGTACACGACCGACATGCCTTCGCGCCGCAGGATCATGCCGAAATGCGGCGAGGCTTCGCACCGCGAGTGGCCGAGAGCTTGGTGGTAGGTCCGCTGGAGTCCATCCTGGGTCATGTCGCGCATGGGGAAGGACTCTGCAACCGACTCCGTAGCAGCGAGCGCTCGCGAAGAAACGGACCCTTGGACGCATTTAGGTCGGATCCATGTCCATTGCCATGCACTCCCGAGCAGGAGCAACCTATGTTCTACAGATCCATCTTTGCGATCGCGCTTCTACTTATGGGAGCGTGCGCGAACCCAGACACCAAGACCAGCAGAACTAACGCAGTAAGCGAGAGAAGCGCGCAACGGTCGAGCGCCTCGACGCTTCGCGCCACGGTGGAGGCGCCTCCGGAGATCATAGAAATTCCGATCATCACGGCGAAGTCGCCCGTGGCACCGAAGGGTGTTACGGCGATGCACTCGCTACGCGTCGCCGGCGGGATTGATCGCGGGAGGCTCGAAACGGTCGTCGTCAAGGCGTTGATGGAAAAAGGCTACTCGCCCCGAGTCGGCAGCAACAGCGACCTCATGGCGGAGGTCAACGTGGATTACGCCGGCTCGGAACTTGGAGTCACTGTCGTGTTTAGGTCGACACGCGAGGGCGAGCTCTATTGGTCGGCAAATCGCGGAATGCGCATCGCCGAGGCGTCGCCATCTCCCAGTGCGATCTCTGGACCGGGTCCGATGGGTCAAATGGGCGGGTTGAAGGAAGGGCGAACGGAGCGGGTGGTTGAAGTGCTCACGTCGATCCTCAAGGAGCTGCCACCCCAGTCGGGCGCAGCAAAGTAATCGGGAACCCTCACGACAAGTTCCAAAGCAACCGAGCGCTCTCACGGCCATCGTGAAAACGCTCGCTTACGTTGGCTTGGACTAAATCGAGTGCCGGTCAGCGGCCCGTTGAGACCTTCTTGATGTACTCACGCACCTCGTCCTCGTACTCGGGCGTGAATTCTCCAAAGTTGCGATCTATCAACTTCTGGCGAATCTCGGGCGGAAGGATGCCCCACACCTCATTGACGTCAACTTGTTGCAACCTGCGTCGAGGGTCTTGCGGCGGTTGCGGTCCCTTTTGGTTCTCGGGCTTGCCGCTGTTCGGTTGAGAATTATCTTCTTTGCCACCCTGCGGCTTCTTTCCGGTTTCGCCATCCTTCTTTTGTCCCCCTTGCGGCTTCTTTCCACCCTGGGGCTGCTTGCCTTGGTCTTGTTGAGACTTATTGCGGTCACGGCTCTTAGGCTTTTGGCCTGACTGAGAATCCTCTTTGCTCTTCGAATCTGGAGGCGGCGGAGATTCGTCTGACGAACCACCACCGGACTGTTGCTTCATCTGCTTGATGATCTCGTCGATGTCCTTAACGACCTGATCTTGGCGACGCTTAAGTGTCTCGATGTCTTTTTCGCGTGCTCCCGCGTCGGAACCAGAAGGCGCCGTCCTTATGCGGTTGAGCTCATCTTCGATCTTCTGCAGGTTGCGCTTAATCTGGCGCATGAGCTCGGTGGGGTCAGTCGTCCCTTCTTGAGCACAAATTCCTGACGAGAGAGTTGCTGCACAGATGGCAAACATCATGAAGAGTCGTTTCATCGTCCTTCTCCGGGGCGCGAGGTCGGACCATCGGGGGAGTCCTCGTTGCCGCCGCCGCCATCTGGTGGCTGTGACTTCTCAACAAACCGATCAAACAACGAACGGATGTTTCCGTGGCGGTGAACGAGGCGCTGGAGAATCTCCTTCTTGACCGCAATGTCCGAAGGGTCAGTACTCTCAGTTTTCGAGAAGAACTTCTCGGTCTCGGCCTTGGTGGTCAGTTGTAACCGGCGAAGCAGGAGCAAGTCCTGGAGCATCGAAACGAGCGGTGGCTTCTGAGGCTGGCCGGGCGGAGCATCATCCTTCTTCATGGACTTGCGAGCCTCTGCCTCGTCCTTGAGCGTTGTCTGAAGCTGCTTGAGGCCGACAACGACATCGTCCTCGACAGACTGAATAAGTGGCCCCGTCTCTTTTTGCTCCATCAGATCGATGACGCGGGCCATGTCGGCTTTCACGGTGTCGAGAAGCCACGTGAACGCGAGGACGTCCTCTGCCTTCATCGCTTCGAGCATGGAATTGAGCTGGTCTCGCGACGCCGATTGTTTGCCCTGTGCCGCCTTGAGGTCCGCGCGCTGCGTTCTTCCGAGGCGGCCTTCGACCGCGCGTTCGCGATCTAAGCGCACGGTTTCCTTGTTGATCTCCTCCTGGACTTTGATCAACTTCTCAATCTCGGCACCGATTTTGAAGAGCGCTTCTTCCTGCTGGAGTCCGAGGTAGTCGTCCTTCTCCTCTTTAAGCTTGTCCTGCGCCTGCTCGAGGTAGTCGATGGCCTCTTCCTGCTTTTCTACTGCCTTCGCAGAGTCCTCCTGAGTATCTCGGCTCATCTTCTGCTTGGCCTCGGACATGGAGGCCTCTGCTTTTTCAGCCCCCTCACCGCCTTTAGGAGATAGGTTCTTGAGACTCTCAGCGAGCTTCTTTGTCTTTTCCGCTAGGTCTTCTTGCTTCTTGGCGAGGGCCTTCATGTCCTCCTTGTCCTTCGCTGAGTCCTTCGTTTGACCCCCTGCCGCCTTCTCCATGGCTGACGCAGCATCGTCGAGTGCCTGTGAGGCCGACGCATCCGATTCCTGAGCGGCACCAGACTGGCCCGACTCTGATTGCGCTGCGGAATCGTTCATTTTTGCAGAGGCATCAGCCGTCGAACTAGATGCACTCTCGGCGCCCTCATTGCCTGTCTTTGACTTGAGGTCGTCAATCTGCTTCTTGATCTCATCGGTCTTACGGGAAAGGTCGCGGCGCTTCTTTGCTGCAAGAGCCGCATCCTCCTTCTTTCGGGACAGATCTTTGCGCGCCTTCTTGGCCGTTTCCTTGGAGGCGTCGGCTGCGTTGCGGGCTGCATCGCGCGCAGATTTTGACGCACCGGCATCGCCTTGTTTGCGGGCGTCGGATGCCTTGCTTAGTTGGTTTGCCGCGTCGCGTAGGGCGTCGGCTGCCTCGGCGGCAGCCTTCGATTCGGGGGTCTGGGTATTTGCGCCATCCGTCCCCGCACTCTTCGGCGACAGCTTGTCGGCGGCAGCCTGTGCGGTTTCGGCAGCAGCTTTGTCCGACGCTGCCAAGTCACTTTCGGCGGCGGCGGCTTCGCCATTGGCAGCTCTGGCTGCGTCCTTCAATGACTGCGCCGCCTTCTCAAGCTCGGCAGCGCCTGCGCGCGCCTGTGCTGCGGCCTTCTTGGTCGCCCCGGCGTCTGCTTCGGACTTTGCTTTGTTCAGCTCTGTAGCGCCTGCTTCGGCGGATTGCGCACCGCTGTCGGCGGCGGACGCGGTGCTTTCGTCGCCTGCCTTTGCGCCGGTATCACGTGCCTCCTTCGCGAGATCGCCGGCCGCCTTTGCCATGCTCTCCGCAGCTTTGGAGGAGTTTGCAGAGCTCGGAGCCGAAGCAGTCGCCTTCTGCGTAGCGTCCGTAGCCGCCTGATTCGCGGACGCGGATTCAGCCGAAGCCGCGCTGGCCTTAGCGTTGTCGCCCTTCGCGGCGGACTCTGCAGCAGCTTTGGCATCCGCTAGAGCCTTGTTGGCGGCATCGCGCGCGCGGTCCATCTCCTTCTTCGCGGCGGCCGACATGCGGGCGTCGCGCCCGATCGTGTCCGATGGCGCGCCCTGTTTTGCTGCGAGATCGGCGCGCGCGGCAGCTTCCGCCGCAGCTGTAGACGTTTCAGCGGCTCGTTGAGCAGTGTCCGCCGCGTCTTTTGCCGCACTCTCCGCAGCCATCGCCGCTTGCTCGGCCTTCGCACGGGCTTCGCCGCCCGACGTGCCTCTGACTTTCGCCGCAGCTTCGTTGGCCAGTTTTGACGCGTCGTTTGCGGCTTTTGCTTTGGCTAGCGCGTCGACGAGGGCGTCTCTCGCCGCTTGTGCGTCTAAGTCCTTGGCCGTGGCGTCGGCGTTGAGCGCCAGACTCTCCGCGCGTTTGGCGGCATTGGCTAGCGAACGCGCAACCTCCGCAAGCTTCGCGGCCTTTGAAGCGGCCTCAGCGTCGCCCGCTTTGTCGCCTTCATTCGCCCGCTCCTTGATGGCGTCGGCAGCCGCCATCGCTTCATCGATCGCTTCGTCTGTTGGACCCTCGCGCGCTGTTTCGGTGGCGAGTCGATCCGATTCGGCCTTTAAGTCGCGCAACCTCTTCGCGAGGTCGTTGAATGCTTTTTTCTGTTCCGGGGTTAACGCATTTCGCAGCGCGTTGGTCTGGTCCTTGAGGTTGCGTTGCTCCTGGCTGATTTCACGGATGTCGCTAAGGGCTTTGTCTAACTCCGCAACCTTCTTGTCGGCCTGCGAGTTCTGGGGCTGCTTCTCTTGGAGAATATCGAGAATCGAAATGAGCTTCGTCACAATTCCATCAGCTTCGGCAAGGCCTGCAAGGCGTTCGTTGGCCTTGAGCTTGCCCGCCACATCGCCCATCCGATCTTCGAGCTTGGATGACGTCAGTTCGTCGATGCCACGTTGAAGGAGCGCGACAGCCTGATCGCGACCTTCCTGCGCCATGCGGACTTTGAGCCGTTCCATGCGCGCACGAAGCGACTTCAACCCGCGTAGCGCGTTCTCCTGCTCACGGATGATCGACTGGAGTTCGCGGTCCGTGTCGGCCGCGGATTCCTGAGCCAGCGTCGCAGGGACGATCACTGCGAGCGCAAACACCAACGCGAGTCGGGTCATGGGAGACCTCCTACTTGTTTGACAGTTTCTCCGCTTTACTTCGAATGCCCTTTTGCAACTCGATCAGATCTTGGAGGCCCTGGACGACATCGAGGTAGTCTTCCCAGGCCAGCAAGCGGTCCTCGAGGAGGCGGAGATCCTCCACAAGACTCTTCTGGGCGGCGATGGCAGCTTTTGCTTCGGCAAGGCGTGCCTCTGGAGTGGATGCGAGCGCGGCTTGCCCGAGACGACGTGTCGCTTCAGGTGAGGTCACGGTCGCAGAACGAATGAACAGATCGAGAATGTTGACGAGTCTGCCTAAGAGCTGAGTGTCTGACACCGCGTTCTTGGCCTCTTCAAGGGCGCGGCCATAGAGGACGAGCGCGTCTTCGGCTGGACGTTCACGCCAGAGTCTAAGGAGGGCACCGAGGAGGCGGTTGGTGAGCGGCCCAGGGTCAAGGCGGTTATAGAGGTAGCCGTCAAACACCCGTGAGAATTGTCGTGCAGAAACAGCGACCTCCGCGGTGACGCGAGATTGTCCAGATTCCGTCACTTGAAACGACTTGGCCAAGCTTGAAACGGGGCCATCGCTGCCCGACGAGGATCTCGTGACTAGATCTTCTGCTTCCGTCAACCTAGCTTCCGCGAGGCGAAGCAGGTCGCGCACCCGATCTCGCAGACGTGTTTGCTTTTGTGCAAGATCGCGCTCGACTTCGTCCCGCTTCTTGATTTCGATCCGATACTCGGCATCGCCGTATTGGCGGTGAGGTTCGGGGTGATCCGGAGTGACACGATTGTCGGACACCAGAAGGCGAAAGCGAATACGGTCGTCGGCCTTGGGTGCGTCCGGTGTTGCAAGTGTGGTGTTGACGTCAACTCCGCCAGCAGGCTTTGCCGCAGGTTGGGATTCTGCCGGGGGCGCGAACTTGGAAACGTCGATGTCGGACGCGAACGCGACACGCTTCATCGTCGAGGTGATGCCGGTGGTTGGCGTCGGCGCGGTAAGGACGAGGTCCTCTGCGCCGAGAGGCAATGCGTACGGCAAACCCTCTTCCAGTCGAGAGTACCGGATCTCGATGGACGAGATGCCATGGTCGTCAGTGGCGATCCCGCGGAATGGGATGACCGCGTCGGGGGTCACGACCAAGGATGTTGATGCTGGAGAATCCAACGTCACACGCGGTGGTGTGTCGGGCGCAACGGTCAGCACGTACCGCGGTACATCCGCCGACGGAACGCCCGACTTTGCCCGGAGTCTCCATGTGTAAAAATCGCTAACAGATGCAACGAAGGCGTAGCGATACGTTCCATCCGTATCCGATTGCAAGCGAACGGTGCCCGCCTTCTCGGAGACGATATCGAACGCCTCAAGATCTAAGTTCACCTTAAACGACATGGCAACGCGGGTGCCTTCAGGCAGGGTCAGGTTGCGTTCGTCACCTGTACGAGGCGCGAGGCCCGTGTAGGCTGGGAATTCCAGAGTGGTTGCCAATCCCGTGACACGTGGCGCGCGATCGACGCGTATCTCGATGGTCGGATCTCTGTCGCGATCATCGCCGCCTCTCGCGTGGATCATGATGGAGCGATCGAGTGGGGGAAAGTTGTGTTGGAACCAGCCCTTCCCGGCAGCTCGGCCCATCGTCACCGGCGCTTCGGAGGACGGGTCGTCGGCAGGAGCAATGACGAGCTCGACTTCGTCGGGCACTACACCGATGGCTTCAACCTGAACTTGGAGCGGCATGCGCTCCGGAACATGGAGGACGACTCGGCCGTCCACGGTTTCCTTGGCGTAACGCTCTTCGTCGGTGACGACGAGGCGGAGCGAAGTCGCGCGGGGCCAAGGCGTGTCCTTCAGGAAGATGTAGCGTTCCACCCAGAGTTTCGCCCACTCTGGTCGCAGGGCAACGAGGGTCGTCGCAAGCGCAATCGCGAACGATGCGAGGAAGAGCGGTCGTGCGATTGGTCCCATCGGAACAGCACGGCCCACGTGTAGAGACGTGGTCGCGCGCTCAGCATCGAGAATCGTGGCGCGGATGAGATCGGGCGACTCCGATGTGGCTCCTGACGCAAGATCGCGCCCAAGCTGGAGTGCTGAAATCACGCGGTCGTTGAGCTCTGGGTGGCTTCGCTCAACGAGGAGCGCGAGTTCGTCATCGCTGAATTTCGTGGCAAGGCGTTTCGCGAAGTGACGCCAAGCGGAGAGGAGCACCGTTGCGACGCATGTGACCGCAAGGAGTATGCGGACGGGGCGTGGCGGTTCGAGGGCGATATCGACCGCGAACGTCGCGAGGGCCAAAGCCGTGGCATCGCGGAGTACCCGCGCGCCTCCCGCAAGGAGAATGCGCAGACGGAGCCGTCCTCGAACAGCGTCAAGGACGCGCGTGATGTCGACGTTGGCGCGAGTTTCCACCATCACCTCTGGAAGATCGGGAGGTACTGGTAGGGAATCTGCAAGATGATGGACGCAACGGCTGTTGCGAAGACGCTGCCGGGACCCACGGTGTTCTTCCACGAACCGTTCTCTTGTTGCGTCCCGAGCAACTCAAGTCGGATGCGCGGCCAATAGAAAGACTCCCAATGGTTCGTGCCGTTGTCAGCCGCCGTGAAGAACACCTGAGATGCGTAGTAGTGGCCGTACCAATAGAAGTAATGTCCCGCGTACGAGCGGTAGATTCCCGACATGCTCGCCTTCAGATATTCGATGCCCGAGCGAATGAGCTTGGAGTCGTAGACACCGGCATTGTGAAGTGTTGCAACGCCGGCGGCGGTAAGTGGAAACGAAGTGCGTGTCGCTTCCTTCTCTTGATACTTGAATCCCCCAGCCTCAGACCCATAAGTGATTCCCGAACGAACGACATAGCCGTATGCGCGGTCGACCGTCGACTTCGGTACTCGGATGCCGATATTGCGCGCCGCTCTTAATGCCATGACTTGGCACACGGTGACCGACATGTCCGATTCTTCGGAGTCTGGTTCATAGCGCCACGAGCCATGCTTATTCTGTGACTTCACCATGAGGTTCACCGCGAGCTGAAGCTTTTGCTTCACATCCGCGCGGTGCGTCATGCCGTAGATTTCGGCTAGGAAGAGGGTCGCGAAGGCGTGGGAGTACATGCGCGAACCGTCGAGCGAAACGAATCCTGTTTCGGGATCCACTGCGCCGAGAATGAAGTCGGTGCCCTTTTCGACGACCTTCCCGTATTCGCCACGCCCGGGAAGGTGGCCGCCCGAGAGAAACGCCATGAGAGCGAGCGCCGTCACGCCAACGTCGGGCTTTGCGTACGCGGTCACTTGATAGAAGTCGTTGAACTTGTATCCGATGTCTTGGATCCACGCGCCATTCGGCGCCTGCGATTTTGCGAGATAGCGCAAGGCGCGCTCGATGGCGCCCTTGACCTGTTCGTCTTCGCCGAATGCTGGAGCCGTGATCCTGGCGCCCGCCTCGCCGAAGACGGCATCAAGCTCGGCTTCGCTTGGGGAATCTGTGTCGGCGTGCGTCACGTCGGTTGATGCCACTGGGATCGGAGCGATGGTCGCAACGGCCACGACTTCCGAATCATCCGAGGGGAACGTGACCCGGTTCCACAGCACAGCTCCGCCAAAAACCGTTCCGAGCACGGTTACTGCGAGCAGGCCCATTGTTGGGGCGGAGGAGGTGATTTTCATTGGGAATCTTGGCGCCGGATGCTTGCTGTTGATTCTACCTGCGAATGGTCACTCCGCCGCCTGTAACGATGACGACGGCCCCATTCCTAAGCTCCGTATCGATGCCATCGGGCAGGTTCTCGTCGCCCCGGACGGACCATTCGTCCTTCAGAAGGCCATTTGCGAGTTCAATCAGCCTGAAACGGTCGGTTCGTCCCCCGCTTCGCCGTCCATCGGTCTCATCGAGAGAACTTGACCGGAGGAGCAGGAAATCCTTCGCGACGTGTAGCGTGACCCGGAGGGACGAGCCTGTTTCGGGGATCGATTCCCAAGCACGGACACCGTTGGACCGTTGATAGGCCCTGACGAAGGTGGGTTGGGGGCCTGACTCGGATGTCACGGCAAGCCGAACGAGAATCAGGTTGTCCGTTAGCGACGCATCCTTTGGGACCTCAGCGGTCGCGAGAGGGATCGATGGCGCGACTATCCCCGTGTTCAGGTTGAGCAGCAAGATGTCGCGACGACGCTTAGGGATGGCCTCGACCGTGCGAGACTGTGAAGCAAGGACGACAGCGCTCTGCGACTGTTCGAGAACGGTGAGGTCCTCGAGTCGGTCGCCCTTCCACTGCCAGACGTCCTCTTGTTTCAACACATCGCGCCCCGTGAGGCGGATGGAGCGGCCTTGTCCGCCGCCTGTCTGTGTCACGACGAGGTCGGACGAGCTGAGAGCAGGGAACGGCGATCCGGAACGGCCGACAGGGATGGCGGGCGCTGCCACGTCACCCGTGAGCGCGTCAATCACATAGGCACTGCCGGCGCTGTCGAGTCGAACGAGAATCCAAAGTCGAGAATGGGTGATAGCTGCAGCGCCAAACGAAGCGGTGTCGCTCGTCCCACCCGGCAAGCGAGTCTCGCTGACAAGCTCACCTGAAGCCGCGTCGAGGGCCCGAAGGAGCGCCGATCGCGGGTTGCGCGCATCGCGCAAAAGAAGCCAGATCTTGCCGTGACTTGCGTCCATGGCAACGAGCCGCTTGCCATCGATACTCGACTGCCACTCAACAGAGCCCGACGCTGCTTCGAGTGCGACGACATCTTCATCCGCAGCGACGATTAGTTTGCCTTCATACCAAGCAGGTGGCGCTAGGAGTCCATTCTTCGCAACGCGCTTCCACCGGAGCACTCCGGAGGCTTCGTCAATCGCTCGCAGTTCGCCGTCGATGAAGGCGTACACGAAAGGGGTTGCGGAGGCAGGATCGCGGCCAGTTGGCGAAAGGAGGTAGGGGAGTTCCCCATCCTTGTTCGACATCGCGACCCAGCCTTCCTTGAGGCCTGGTCGAATGTTCTTTGGTGCCGCCGGAGATGAAACGGCTGTTACCGCGGGTGTTGCGCGGAGACTCGCGATGACCTGTGGGACCGACTCTTGTAGCGCTCCCGCACCGATTCTGCCCTCTGGAAACCGCGCGCCGATCGCGTCAAGCACATCAAGTGCGGCTTCACCGCGGCCTGCGGCGATGAATGAACGCGCCATCTCGATCGCGGTCAATGCGTCGACCTGACCCAAGCGACGCATCTGACGCTGGATGATGCGAAGTACGTCACGATCGCGTTTCGCGTCGCGGAGAGCCTGGGTCAATGTCGCTTGAGCCTCGCCTGCAATCGCGGCGTTCGGGTAACGGTTGACGACTGCGGCGATCGCATCGGGGTCCCTCGATGCAGTCGCGGCCTCGAGGGCCTTCTTGGCCGCAGCCTCTTCGTCCGAATAAACCTTGGGACCATGCTGCTCAATCAAAGATCGGATGCGGTCATAGGCGAATTGAAACCCCGTCGTGCCGGTACTGCCGCCGAGTGATGTGTCTGGATGCCTCGCGAGAATCTCCTGATAAAAACTAATGGAGTCGGTGGGTGCTGGCCCCTCAAGCAGGGTTGCGCCGATCAACGCGCCGTAAAGGCTGGCGGGAAGATCGCTTCCCGCAGAGAGCATCGCGACGATCTCAACGGCCTGTGCGTCGACCCGGATGGGCTCGTTGTTGAGAGCAAGAAGAGCGCGGGCGGCTCGGCGGATGAGAGCGACGTCAACCCCACGTCGCGAAGCAAGCAATTCGTCCTTGCGAACCATGGCTTTCTGGCGGGGAGTAACTGCAAACGAAACTGCCTTCGAGAATCGATCCGACGGACTCAACGTGACGCCTTCGATAGGCACACCACTCTTGGCGAGGTCGAGCCATAGCGTGAGAAGGCTTGACGATGCTTCCTTAGCAACACGCGCGTCGATTGAGGTCGTTGCGCGCTCGAGGAGCGACACAGCCAAGTCAGGACGGCGCTGCGCCAAAGCCAGTTGGCCACGTCGGAGGGCCGCTTCAGAATCTTTGGGATTCGCTGTGAGCCGCGCGTCCAAACGCGTGGCGACGGGGCCCGCGTCAAACCACGCAGTGATGCTCGAAGTACCCGCGATGATTGCGGCCTCGTCGGTAAGCACGAGGTTGCCTGGCATTGCCGGTGGATCTAGTCTGCGTTCGTCGAGCGCTTTGCCGCTGCGAATGTCGGCTATGATCACTTTGGTGCGAGGCGGACCATTCGCGCCTCCGCTCGATAACGACAGCCAAGTGATTCGCCCATTTGTGATCGATGGGCGGCCGAGCGGGTCGTTGCCGCCAATGCCCCCCGCCTTCCACTTGAAGACGATGGGTTTTCCTTCCGCAAGTCCCGTGATGTCGAATGCAGTCAACCATCGACCAGAGGCGATCGCGAGCCCATCGTGCACTCCGAGGAAATGGCGGAATTGATTCTGCTTGGTTCGCGCCATGCGCTCTTCGCGCGCCTCGTCTTCAATCGGTGTGAGCTTGCCGTCGTTCATGTTGACGGCATAGGCCCAAAGTGCGTCGGTGGGCGCCACGAATGCGAAGTTCTCAAAGAACGACGGTCTGCCCGCTACCCATCCAGGGAACCGCTCGATGGTGCGTTGGCCCTCGGTTACGGGAATGAGGTCTTGCGAGTATGAGGAGACCCAACGTGTGACACCCGTCGCGGCATCGATACCGGTCACGACGCCTATGTTGGTCGAATAAACTAGGGTCCCTCGGTGAAGCCCCACTTGGCTTGGCACCGCTTCCTTCACGGGACGTCCGAACATGTTCTGCTCGGCTTGCCCGCGGGCGACGTAAGTCTTCCAAACGAGTCGTCCCGTCGTCCTGTCGAACGCACAGAGCCAATGACGGAAGCCTCCGACGTAGTAGGTCACACCGACGTAGACCCGTTCACCAGAAACGAGGGGGACGGAATTGACCGTGATTCGCCTCAGGAAATCACGATCTTCCGACGGCAGGTCGGAGGAGCCGCCACCGAGGTGGCTCCAGATCGTGTCGCCCGTAGACGCGTCGACAGCGACGAGTTTTCGCGATGGAATTGTCTCAATCGGCGTGTAGCCAAACGGAGTCCCGCGACCATCACGACGGATTGACGGTTCGTCCTCTAGTGAGGTGAACACGACACCGCGGTCGTAGGTCACGCCGTGGGAGAGGTTCCAGTTTCGTCGCCCCTCGAAGGCGCCGAAGGGACCCTCAACGGGCGGCCAGGCGTTCTCGCCCGTGATGAGATTGACGGCATTCAGCGTGAGGCCATCGCACCAGTACGCGACCCCCTCGACGATCTCGGGATACACAGGGGCGAAGATGAGTCCGGCGCCCACGATGTCTTGGCCGAAAGATCGGAAGTAGTCGCCCCCATCGAACGAATCACGGGTCTCTTGGACCTTCAGTCCCCTGGCAAAAAGCGGTTTGGAGGAGAACGGAGTCAGAGTGGGCACCGTAGGCAGATCCGAGGCTGCCACACTTGGCTTGAGCCGATCGGCGAGTGCTTCGAGAGAAATGGCGCTGCCGTCTACCTCGATGGTGAGCGCCCCTAGTTCCTTGCGAACGCCCGCGAGTGCGTTGCCGGAATTGAAGCAAGAAAGCGCGACGAGGAGCCGAGCGCCGAGCTGGGCCTTCAATCGCAGATCGAGGTCCGGCATGGCATCACGAATTGCGGCATGTGCTACTGCGGCGGACTCCTCTGGACGGCCGTCCTCGAACAAGAGATCGGCAAGCGCCGAGGCCGCAGCGGGCCCGCTCGTCGTGAGCCAACGACTTGTCATGACTCGACGCAACTGCGCTTCATCACGCGATGCGATTCCCGCAGCCAACCCTTTGGCTGCGGCCCCGTCCTCGCGCGTGCGGTATCGGAGGAGACCGTCTGGCAGCGCGAGAATTCGCTCCATTACAGCAGTTCGGAGGCCAACGTAGATGTCACCTGGAACGATATGATCTGTCTCGCTTGGGCTTCGCTGCGCTCGAACGGACTCGACAACTTTCTCCGGATAACGATCGAGAAGCCCTTGGAGGAGATCAAGAGCACGATCGAATTCGCCTTGAGCGGCCGATTTGGCGATGAGTTCTAGTGGCTCGCGACCTTGCTCGTCAGGAACCGAGACCTTGCTTGTATTGCCGGGGCTATCCCATCGCTGGGCCGCAGCGAATGAAGCTAGGAAAACAAGAGCTGCAGAGAATCGGTTCATGCGATGTTTACGGATAGCGGAAGCGCTTCCTCAGTATCCATTCGGCCGTCGCAAGGAAGATCGCGATGATTGGGATCCAAAGTTCTCGGCGAATGTCGCGGAACTCACGTCGGCGGGGCACCTCAACGGTTTCGGCGCCGATCGTGCTGGCGAGCGCGTCCCATTCCGCGAGTGTGACATACTTGCCGCCGGTTTCGCCGGAAAGCCGCTTCAGTGCTGGTTCGTCAAGCACGGGCTCACGGTTCTCGATGTCGGAGAGCCGAACGTTGAATGAAATAGGAGCGATCTTGTCGTCGCCGAGTCCCTCTTCAGGCGGAAGCCACGCGACCCAAATTCCGGCTTCCTCGACAGTGAAGGACCGCTCGTACACGCCGTCATCCACACGTTTCATGACCACCCGGCGTTCGGGATCAGTACCTGCTGGCGCCCGGACAACCACTTCGATCTCGGGCTTAGCCGAGGGGCGATAGTCCTTCTCTTTGACGTAGGCGGTCAGCGTGGCGCGGTCGCTCACATCGTAAGCCGAGCGATTCGACACCAGTCGGAAGCGCTTGTCGCCAGCGTAGAGCCGAGCGCGGCCTAGATATCGAATGATATTGCCCCACCATTGGTGGGCATACTTTGGGCCATGCAAATGGAACCAACGCCAGGTCTCGTCATAGCCGACGAAAACAGTCGGGCCTTCGCCGAAGGCTCCGGACACGATAACGGGAAAGGGGCGGCCTTCCGTCGTTCGTTCGGTTGGATGCTCTGCGAGCACCTGTGCGCCTGGCTTGGCCTTCTTGATGCGTGACCACCAAAAGAAACCCTTTAAGTACTCGGGGTCTTCCCAGAGCTTGCGGTTGGTCTCGGTGTCGCCGTCGAGCTGCATGATCGGGTGGACGCGACCGAGCGCCGTCAGTCGGGGCTTCCATGCAGTGAGAAGCTCTCGCGATCCCGCTGCATCCTCCGTTGGATCCATCACAACCGGTAGCAGGTCTTCGAGAGGTGTGTCCTTCCATGCGCGAGGCGAGAAACTCTCACCGGCAAGCATCATGAAGCCCCCGCCGTTCTCGGTGAAGCGCCGCACATTTTCGAACACTTTGCGGCGCTCTGCCGCGTCGACGCCGATGCGATCCTGAGCATCAGGATCAACATCGCCAAAGACGATCACGTCGAACCTCGAAAGCTCCTCCTCGGTGCGCGGGAAGTCTTCAAGCGGGACGACACCCGGCAACGCCGTGGCCTCCTGAATAGCGGTCGACCCAAGCAGCAAGGAGTACGCGGTGAACGCGTCCTGGCCGCGCACCAGGAAGTTCTTGAACTTCCGGTACTCCCACCGAGGAACGCCTTCTACATACAGCACCGTGAGGCGGCTGCTCCGGATGCGAATGGAGTGGATCTTGTAGTTGTTCTCGACCGTGTGTTCGCCGGGAAGCGCAACAACTTCCAACTTCCACTGTTGCTCACCCTCGATCTGCGGCTTAAATCGAATGTCGTAGGAGGTTTCACCGCCGTCGTCGGGCAGCGCCACGGCCTCGCGCGCGATTTCTCGGCCATCCTTCACATCGGTGATGCGAAGAGTGGCAGCGCCTCCAGGGAACCCTCGGTTACGTACTTTCATGCCGACGATAAGCTCGTCGTCCTTAAGGGCCACGGTGTCAGCGCGGACAGCGAGAAGCTCTAGATCGCGAAGTGCCGCAGGATCGCCGACTCCTACGGTGTGAATAGGGATCCGCCGACGCTTCGCAGCCGCCGCGGCCACATCGAGGCCCACACCCGCTGTGACTTTGCCGTCTGAAACGACGACGATGCCGCCGACGGCGCGACTGCGCAGATCCGGTTCGTCGAGGACGCGTTCGATTGCGGTCCCAAGTGATGTGACGCGTTCGCGGGCTTCGAGGTTTGAGACTCCTGCGATTTGCTGCAGGGCTTCACCAAACGAATAAACCCTGACGTCGTGGTCCTTTGCGAGCTCATCTAAGCGCTTCCGCTCAGGTTGGTCAAGAACCGCTTTGACGAGGTCGAGTCGAGTGCGATCTCCGGCGGGTGTCCCCGCTGGCAGATTGGCTGTGATGCGCAGCGATTCCCATGTTGCGGCTGATGATTCAAATCCATCGCGATGCGACATTGACGCAGATGTGTCTACGAGCACAGCGACGACAGTCTTCTGCTTCTCGACGACGAGGGTTTCGCGTGACGGATTAAAAATCAATGCCAGAAGTGAAAGCAGCAAGCCGATACGAAGAGCGATCAATAGTCGGCGGACACCCGTAGACGCTTCACCCGAGAGGCGATAGATGCCCCAGGTGAACCAAATGACGAGCGGAACGATGACAAGCCAGATCACCCAAGGGGCCGGCGCATCTCGGAACACAAGCCCTTCGCGGACGCCTTCGATGTGTTGAGGAGACATCAGGCGCCCCCTCGACTCTTGCCGATCCACTGCCCGACAAAGGACTCAGCTAGGAAGAGCACGAAGGCCCCAATGAGGCACCACCACCAAAGCCTGCCATCCGACTCGCTGTTGGCGGCACTGGCCTTGGCCGAAGGATCTTCGACCACGCGCAGCGTGCCAGCCGGGAATCTGGAAACCATGGCATCCGGTGTCAGGCGTGCGAGGTCAGACTCGAGCGGGTCCACATTGACCGCGAGGCGAATGGGTGGGGTGACCTTTCCATCGTCACTTGGCGGGAACTCGAGCCGCCATGTTCCCGCGCGATCAAGCGTGTCGGTTCTTATCTCGTAGCGACGTTCCTTGTTCGGCACTGCAAGCGCGTCGAGCTCGCGGATGGGCCGGCCGTTGTGCGAAAGAGTCGCTTTTCTCACCGAGCCTTCGATTTCACCACGCCACGAGCCGCCTACGGTGAGGTTCTCAAGGTCGGAAGCACGCCGGACGAGGTGGTATGCCATCTCGCGCACGAACGGAACGTAAGTGGGGAATGCCGCGAGGTCGTTCCAGTGCCGACTCGCCGTCGTTGCGACGAGGAGCACCCGACCTGCTCCGTAGGGTCGTTCGAGTACCGCCGGATATGGGGGCGTGCCTTGCTGCTTGCGATGCAGGAAACGCGCATACGTCGTCACGGTGGTGTCGTCCGCGTTGATCGTGACGGGGAGGATCTTTCGGAACGGGATGGCAGGGATGAGCGCCTGCACGCGCTCGTCGGTGAAGTAACGAAGCGGACCTCGCTCGGCGCTGGTAAGTGTCAATTCGAATCCGGCGTCAGACGTGTCATCGTTGCCGACGACGTCGCCCGGCCTACCTGGAAGGAGACCCTTGCCGTCGCGCCACAAGGCCGCATCGACCTGAGGGCCACGGAGGCGGTCCCCAGCGAAGATCAGAAGGCCGCCGCCCTTGGCGACGAAAGCCTCGAGGTCATCGCCACGGCGGGGCGAGATCGTTCCCACATTTGCAAGAATGACGAGAGATGAATTTGACAGATCGGCACGTTCGAGCCCGATCTCATCGCTCACGCTGACTTCGAATGCACCTCGTCGGTCATCGGCACCGGCGGGGTCGAGTGCCGCCGACAGGAAGTACGCTGCACCCTCGTCCGATGAGCCCGCGGGAGAGCCGTCGATGAGAAGCGTAGAAACGCGGTTCTGCACGATCACCGAAAGGGCCCGCCGGTTGTCGGTTTCGAGGGCGTCGGTGACGAAGCGCGCCTCCACAAGGTGCGGGCCGGTCTCGGTGAAGGTGTGACGGAAGTCAACTACCGATTCCTTACCCGCCTCGATCACGTCGATTGTCGCTGCGTCGCCGCCGGCGTCTGCTCCATCCACTGTGAAGTTGACGACGCCGCCCGATGGTCGGGTTCCAAAGTTCCGCACCATGACGGCGAATCGTGTCGGGCGTCCGACCTGTGCGAGTTTCGACGCCATGGTCACCGAAGTGATCGCGAGGTTGTCGGCCGTCCCGCGTCCGCATGGAACAAGCGTGATCGACGAGCCCTTCTGCTTGATCGTGGTGATGAGGCCGTCGAAAGCCTTACTGCCATCTTCGCCGCCGGGGTTCAGCGCTACGCGTTGGAGGTCGCTGAGAATGAAGACTTCAACGCCACGAGGAAGATCGTCTAGCTTCGCGACAACCGTGCGCAATGCGCCAGGGAGGTCTGTGACCGCGTCGCTGGTCTCAAGCCGCTCCAGTTCAGCGTCAACACGGTTGATGTCGGAATCGCGCGACAGTTTGAGTGTCGCGGGGCTTCCTCCCGTGATCAAGGTGACCGTGTCGCCACGCGCCGACTGCAGATCGCGCACAAGGGCTCGCGCACGTTCCACCGCGCGTCGAAACGGCGTCTCTCCCGTTGACTCACGAAACGCCATGCTGAAGGAAGTATCGACGACGAGGACGACCTCGCGGCGTTCTTCCTGGCCACCTAGGAGGCCTGCGCTCGCGAGCTTAGGCTCGGCGAGCGCGAGAATCAGAAGGATGACGGCCGCGACACGAAGGAGCAGGAGAAGAAGGTCTTGGAGGCGCACGCGTCGTTGTTGCTTCTTGACTGCCCGGAGCAGGAACTCCATCGCGCCCCACTCGACACGCCGCCATCGTTGTCGCGTGAGCAAGTGGATGAGGACGGGCACCGCAGCTGCGGCGAGCCACCCGAGCATTGCGGGAAGGCCGAACATCAGCGGGTCATAAGCCGGCGCGCGAGGTACGAAGCCAACGCGGTTCCCGGGTCCTGTGAGGTGTCAAGAAGCAGGTGGTCGACGCCCGCGGCAAGGCAGCGGGAGCGTACGTCCGTGGTGAAGGTGTTCATCTCCGCGAGATAGGCTTCGCGAAGCGCGCGCGCGTCAACGGTGACGGGCAGTGGCCCCGATTCGAGTGCTTCGAATCGCGTCATGCGATCGAATGGAAACGTGAGCTCATCCGGGTCGAGGACATGCATGACAACGGCGTCGTGCCCGCGTTGGGCGACCCGAGCGATGCCCTCGAGCACGCGCGTACGATCGTCGAATAGATCCGACAAAATGACAACGATCGATCGGTGTCGGACCTTGGCAGAAAGTTCTTCGAAGAGCGCGCCAAGATCTGTGCCTGTTGCGGCATCAGCGGGTTGCGCCGATGCGAGGGCCGACGCAATTTCGTGTACATGTCCGTCGCCGTTCTTTGGCGGCAGGAAGAGGGCATCTGTCTTTGCCCAAAGCGCGAGCCCGACGAGGTCGCGGGCGTCGGACACGAGCTTTGCGAGCGCGGCCGCGATGAGCTTTGCGTAGCGCAGTTTCGACGGCCGAGCGCCCGAGGCGGGGGCATAGGCCATGCTTCGGCTGGTGTCCACGACGAGGTAGGTCTTGACGTTGGTCTCCTCCTCGTATTCGCGAACGTAGAAGCGATCCTTCTTTGCGAAAACCTTCCAATCGAGGCGTCGAAGGTCGTCGCCGGCTGTGTACTCGCGATGTTGACGGAATTCAACAGATGACCCTTTGAATGGAGAGTCATGTCGCCCCGTCACAAATCCTTCGACAACCTTGCGCGCTGCAAGCTCGAGGCCTGCGACGCGATCAAGGATCTCCGGGTCGAGTACTTCGCCCTGCGAAAGCATGCCCTTAGCCGACTGCGCGATCTGCTTCGGCGCGCGGGATCGTCTCAAGTAGCTGGTCGATGATCCAATCGGAGTCGCGCTTCTGTGCCTGGGCGCTGTACGAAAGCAGAATACGATGACGGAGGACCGGCTTCGCGATGGCGCGAATGTCGGCGCCTGAAACGTATGTGCGCCCGTGAAGGACGGCGTGGGCTTTCGCAGCGAGGACGAGATACTGACTCGCGCGTGGTCCCGCACCCCATTCGACATTTTGCTTGACGAAGTCCGGAGCGTCGGGTGATTCGCGTCGCGTGCGGCGAGCGAATTCCACAGCGTACTTCACGACGTGGTCGGAAACCGGGACGCGGCGAACCATGTCTTGGAGTTCCTTGATGTCATCGCCCGAAAGTAGGGCGCGTGGGGGAGCTCCAGCTACGGAAGTTGTTGACTGGACGATGCGCAGTTCTTCGTCGGCGCTCGGGTAGTCGACCTTCACGAGGAACATGAAGCGGTCGAGCTGCGCTTCGGGAAGGTTGTATGTGCCCTCCTGCTCGATTGGGTTCTGCGTTGCAAGCACGAAAAACGGATCGGGGAGGTCATGTCGCTTCCCGCCGACCGTGACTTGTCGCTCCTGCATCGCTTCGAGCAAGGCCGCCTGCGTCTTCGGGGGCGTTCGATTGATTTCGTCGGCGAGCACGACATTGGCGAAGACGGGGCCTTCGACAAATTTGAACGTGCGACTTCCGGTTGCCTTGTCTTCTTGAATCACCTCGGTCCCGGTGATGTCGCTAGGCATCAAGTCGGGGGTGAATTGGACGCGCTTAAATGAAAGCGTCAACGTCCGCGAAAGGGTCGACACCATGAGTGTCTTCGCGAGCCCAGGAACGCCTTCCAAGAGGCAGTGTCCCCGTGCGAAAACGGCCATCAGGATCTGGTCGAGGACTTCGTCCTGACCAATAATGACCTTTCCGATCTCCGACTTGAGGTCGCGGAATGCCTGCCCGAGCCGTTGAACGGTTGCGAGATCGCCTGTTTCAGTCATGGAACTCCCCGAGGTCGCCGAAGGGTCGAACATCGTACCTACGCGGACATAGGAGTAACCGCTCCGAACTCAGGAAACGAACCGGGCCGCCCCACCTAATCGGCGAAGCGGCCCTCATTGCGAGGTGCACCCGGGGGGAGCCCTCAACGAAGGATGAATCCTGTTTCAGCCGGATGGCTGGAGGCAGGTCACCTTAAGCGTGACACCGTAACGGCGCTGATCAGCATCAATCGCTACGAACTTGCTCACCTCGTCGATATCGACTGCGGTGGCGCATGTTGTGCGAGCTGTTTCAGCAGCTTGTCGCCGGGCATCTTCGAAACCGTGTGTCGAGGTCCCCCGGACCTCGATCTCTATGATTGACATACTTTCTATTTCCTGTCCGTCCGAAGCTCTTTATCGGCTTCCCTACGGCAAGGTCTTGATTTCCTTCAGCCAGTATCCTCGAAACGGGCACGAAAACTGAAAACTCCTCGCAAAAACACCGCCAAGATTCTGTGGGGTTGGTGGAATCATGTGAAATCACCGAAATATCGGTGATTTGGGGCGGCGATCCTGCAGTCCAGAATGTAACGATCCGCTGTTTCGACTCGCGCGAAGACGCGCGGCGCGAATCGACCGCTAGCTAGTGCCGGTAGTTATCCACCACGCGGTAACGCTTGGCCACCAGATGGAACGCCAGCGCCGTTAGCAGTGCAAAGGCAGCGAAGAAGAACATTTGGAACGCAATGGAGCTCATGCCCGATCTCTCGATGGCTCCGAGCACTGTGTCGTTTTTCACGCCGACGTTGACGATCAGCACCCATAGGTTGCCGACCGTGACGGCCAAACTCCAGAAACTCATGATTACGCCCTTCATCGAGGCCGGCGCTTGGCTGTACGCGAACTCGAGGCCCGTCGCGGACAACAGCACTTCGCCCGCCGTGAGCAGGACATACGGGAGAACCTGCCAAGCGATCGAGATCGCTTCGCCGTCGTCGATCATCAGCTGCATCGCGCCTACGGCGATCCACGACGCGCCCGCAAGGGCCATACCGAGTGTCATGCGACCGAGTTGACTCGGCTCTTTGCCCCGCCGACGCAGCCATGGATAGACAAGCAAGTTGTTGAACGGAATGATCAACATCACAAGCGCCGGGTTGAGCGCTTGCATCTGCGCCGGGCTGAACCACGAAGGCTTAGTCATAACGTCGGCCTGGAAGATCCACGTCGAGGCCTTTTGGTCAAAAAGCGACCAGAACGGCGTGACCAACGCGAAGATCACCAGCACCCGCAGCACGGAGCGCACGCCGTCTACAGCCGAGTCCGGGTGCTTACCGCGCGCGTGCTCCAATTCCATCCACGTTCCGAGTCCTACGCCGAATAGAGCCAAGACGAGCGCGAGGCACAGCGCGATCACGAGTTTCCAACCGAGGACCCAAACCATGGCCACGGACGCCAGCGCGAGAACGCAGCCCGTGATCGCGAGCGCGAGACCCGGCGTTACGCCATCGCGCGGGGTGAGCGCCGTCCGGATGACGTTCGAAAAGGAATGCGGATCCGGAGGCGCCGGAGGGACTTTCACATAGCGCTTCCGACCGGCCCAGAAGAACACCGTGGCGACCAACATCAACACGCCGGGGATGCCGAACGCGACCGAGGCCGCCGGCCAACCCCACCATTTCGCCGGCCCCGCTCCCTGAAGCAGCTTGGGCATGAACAGCGACGCGAAGAACGACCCGAAGTTGATGATCCAATAGAACGCGTCGAATGCGACCTTGGCGAGGTGCTTGTTCGATTGATCGAACTGATCGCCCATGAATGTCGACACGAGCGGCTTGATGCCACCCGAACCGAGTGCGATCAAGAAAAGCCCGGCGTAGAAGCCGTTTGGTTCGTTCTCGTAGATGGCGAGGAGTGCGTGCCCGATGCAGTACACCAGCGACACCCAAAGGATCGTCAGGTACTTGCCGAAGAAACGGTCCGAAATCCAACCGCCGAGCAGCGGGAAGAAGTACACCCCCGCGACGAAGACGTGAAAGATCTCCTTGGCCTCGCTCTGCGCGTCGGCCGCGGGCAACGTCGCGAAGAACGTCGAGGCAAGGAAAACCGTCAGGATGTTGCGCATCCCGTAGAAGCTGAACCGTTCGCAGCCCTCGTTCGCGATGATGAACGGAATCTGCCGCGGCATGCGGGGCGTCGGAGTGGAACTCATCGCGCGTAACTGTAGCGCAGGGCGGCGAAATTCGCCGACGTGGAGGCGCGGGTGCACGAGTCGACGTGCATTCCGCGATCACAGAACGCGTTACTTAGACTCGCGCGACGCTGGGCGACTTGCCGGTTTGATGATCTCGGCGCCCGGAGGGCCATATCCCTGTGCTTGGAGCTGCCGACGAACCACCTCTGGGTTCTTCTGCAATTCGCGAGCGAGGGTCTGGAGTCGCGCCTGCTCTTTGAGCGCGTCCCCTCTTTCAGCGAGGAGACGCGACTCGAGGTCCTTCATCCGGCGATATTCGGAATTCGCCGGGTAAACCACTCCGACGGCAACGATCAGCCCGAGAGCTAACAATGCGATCAACACCAAAACGAGGGGAGCCTCGTCGCGGTCTTGCGTGCGGTCACTTAGCTGCGTCGTCGCCTCGGTCATGGGGCAGATCTTACATCAGGTGCAGGATCTAGCGCCACCCGTATTGGGCCGAATCGCCGAGTTCCTCTTCGATGCGAAGGAGCTGGTTGTACTTGGCGATCCGATCGGTGCGGCAGAGCGACCCCGTCTTAATCTGGCCTGCGTTGAGCGCAACGGCTAGGTCGGCGATGGTTGTATCTTCGGATTCGCCAGAACGGTGGCTAATCACGGTGCCATAGTTGTGGCGGCGCGCCATCTCAACGGTTTCGAAGGTCTCGGTCAGCGTTCCGATTTGATTGATCTTCACTAAGATCGCGTTGGCGACGTTGGTTTCGATCCCTTGGCGGAGTCTCCGCTCGTTCGTCACGAAGAGGTCGTCTCCGACGAGCTGGACCTTCTTGCCAAGCGCCTTCGTGATTTTCTCCCAGCCTGCCCAGTCGTCTTCGTGCAGAGGATCTTCGATCGAACGGATCGGGTACTTGGAGCACCACTCGGAGTAAAGGTTGACCATTTCATCAACCGTGCGTGTCCCCGCGCCCGACTTCTTGAATACGTATTTGCCGTTGTCATAGAACTCGGAAGCAGCGCAATCCAAGGCAATTTCGATCTGTTTGCCGGGGGTAAAGCCCGCGGCTTGGATGGCCTCCATCAGGAGGTCGAGCGCTTCGGCGTCGTTCTTCAGGTTGGGCGCGAATCCACCTTCATCGCCGACGGAGGTCGCCATCTTGCGCGACTTCAGAATCTTCTTGAGGTTGTGGAACACCTCGGCGCCCCAACGCAGCGCCTCTCGGAATGAAGGCGCCCCGGTCGGCATGATCATGTACTCCTGGAGATCAACCGTGTTGTCCGCGTGAGCACCCCCGTTCAGGATATTCATCATCGGGAAGGGGAGAACGCGCGCGTTGGCACCCCCGAGATAGCGCCAAAGCGGCATTTTGTAGGCATTTGCCGCCGCGTGGGCGGTCGCGGTCGAACAAGCGAGAATGGCGTTGGCGCCAAGGCGCGCCTTGTTCGGCGTGCCGTCGAGTTGATTCATCACCCGATCGATTTCGTTCTGATCCGAAGCGTCCTTGCCGAGGAGCGCGGGGGCGATCGTCTCAGTCACATGCTCGACGGCCTTGAGAACGCCCTTGCCGAGATAGCGGGAGCCACCGTCACGAAGTTCCACGGCTTCATGGGCCCCCGTGGAAGCGCCGGACGGCACGATGGCGCGTCCGAACGCGCCGCAATCAAGCCGAACTTCGGCTTCAACAGTAGGATTTCCGCGGGAATCGATCACTTCACGGGCTTTGATGTCTTTGATGCGCAGCATGGGGGTCTCCGGAGTCCTGTGGGTTATTGCAGCGTATCGGTCGTTCGGCAAATGCGCCTTGCCCCGAAGGCCCCCTTCCCGTTAGCGTCCCCCGCTCCGTTTGGGGTACCGAAGGAGCAATTTCTCCCATGCGCATACCGCTTACCCGCTACGCAATCCCGGAGATCATCCTCTTTTGCGGGTTCTTCACGACCGCCGCGGTTCTATGCTTCAACTCAGTGCCATGGGTTGGCATTTTGCCGCTTTGCGGACTCGCGTTCATTCTGAACTTCTTCCGGGACCCAGAGCGAGCCATTCCTGGCGGTGACGACGTCGTGGTTAGCCCTGCCGACGGCACCGTCACGGACATCACCAAGATCGCTCGTTGCCCCTACATCGGGGGGCCAGCCGAACGCGTCGGGATCTTCCTCTCGGTCTTCGACGTCCATGTAAACCGCGTTCCGCTGCGCGGAGTGGTGGAACACTGCGAGCATCGCCCGGGTGCGTACCTCGACGCGCGCGACCTTCGCTGCGCAGATGAGAACGAAGCTGTGGATCTCGGAATGATGGCCGACACCGGATCGTCCGGCAAAGTGCGGGTGCTAGTTCGCCAACTTGCGGGGTTGATCGCCCGCCGCATCCTCTGTCCCGTGACCAAGGGGCAGGTGTTGACTAAAGGAGAACGCTACGGGATGATCCGATTTGGTTCCCGAACGGAAGTGTATTTGCCGGCTGGCCGCTGGGCCGAGATCAACGTTCGAGTTGGTGACAAAGTAAAGGGCGGCATCACCGTCCTAGGTCGCGTTGCACCCGAGGCCAAACGTTGAACGCTGCGCGACGCATGAAGCCGGTCGAGATGCTGCCTACGCTTATCACGTTAGGGAATCTTTTTTGCGGGTTCTTGGCGATTGCCTACCTAACGGATTCAAATCACCTCGGGAATACCGATCCGGTGCGCATTAGCCTGTACCAGAAGGCAATGTGGTGCGTTCTCCTCGCCATGATTTTCGATGCGTTGGACGGCAAGATTGCACGCATGGTTGGCGCCGCTAGTGACTTTGGTGCACAGATCGATTCACTCTCCGACGTCATCTCATTCGGAGCTGCTCCCGCCCTTCTTTTCAAGGTGATGGCAGAGACCTCTGGCGTTGTGAGTCCGAAGATTGCGTTGGTTCTTGCGGTGGTGTATGTCGCATGCGCTGCCCTCCGATTGGCGCGTTTTAACGTCGAGACGGACGTCGGCGAGGAGCACCACAAGTACTTCAAGGGGCTTCCGTCGCCTGCGGCGGCCGCCTGCGTGCTGGCGCTCGGTTACCTCAATATCTCGCTGGACAACGAGAGCGCAAAGTCTTGGGTCGGTGCGGCGATGCCGTTCCTTGTGCCGGCCATCGGGTTCTTAATGACGAGCCGATTCCGCTACGTTCACGCGACCAACGCGCTCTTTGGTGGACGCAAGACGTTCGGATTCCTCGTCTTGTTGGTCTTTATCGGAGCGCTCGTGTTCTCGCGCGCCGATATCCTGCTGCCTTGCGTCATGGTCTTGTATGTTGCGTCAGGTCCGATTGGTTGGCTTAAGTCCAAGTGGCGCCGCCCATCTCCCGGACTCGAATCGAGTCGTAGAGCAAGTCCGGAAGATGCAGACGACGAGGTCATCTAGAGATGGATCGCCGCACACGCCGATGGGCACCTCAGCGAGCATTGATCGCGTTCGGTTCGAATTTGGGAAATCGAATGGGCTGGCTTCGCTTCGGAATCAGGCAGGTTGCCGCGCTGCCAGGTGTCACATGGCGCGCCGCATCGTCCGTCTATGAGACTGCCCCCATCGGTGGGCCCAATCAGGGGCCTTTTCTCAACGGGGTAGCCTGGTTCGATGTTGCGCTTGATGCCGAAGATTTGCTCGCAGCATGTTTGCAAATCGAACAGGCTGCTGGCCGCGTCCGAGATGTCCCGAACGGTCCTCGGACTCTCGATATCGACCTTGTTCTAGTCGGCGAGCGGGTGCGCTCTGCGCCGGACCCCACCCTGCCGCATCCAAGGCTTGAGAACCGCGCATTCGTCCTGGTCCCCGCGGCGGAAATCGCCAACGATTGGGTTATTCCCGGCGACGGACGGACCTTCGCGCAACTCTGCGATTCTCTCGGCGACGCCGCAGGTGTGACGGTGTTTGCCCCTCCGAAGCGATGGCTGTAGACGATGCCTTCGCGGATGCTCACTGTTGAAGGCCGGCGCGACGTCCACGAAAAGGTGTCGGTGTGGAAGCGCGCGGGACTCAGGGTGGGCTTTGTTCCTACCATGGGTGCCCTCCATGAGGGCCATCTAGAACTAGTACGACAGGCGCTCCGCGAGAACGATCGCGTGGTCGCGAGCATTTTTGTGAACCCGCTTCAATTTGGCCCCAACGAAGACTTCACGCGGTACCCGCGTACGTTGGACGTTGATTCGCGGATGCTCGACTCCGTCGGATGCCATGCTGTCTACCTGCCTCAGGTCGAGGAGATGTACCCATCGGGCGCTGACACTCATGTTGTTCAAGAGGTGGCACCCAAGTACCTCTGTGGCGAGTTCCGACCTGGCCATTTCACCGGCGTCCTAACGGTTGTGGCAAAGCTGATCGCGCAGGTTGCCCCGCATGTGCTTTATCTCGGGCGTAAAGACTTTCAGCAAGTGGTCGCCATCACGCGTATGGTGCGCCACCTTGATTTGGATCTCGAATTGGAGGTGAGAGCGTGTGCAACGGTTCGGGAGCCAGATGGACTCGCACTGTCGAGTCGAAATCGTTACCTCACGCCGGAAGAGCGCACAGTTGCTCCGACAATCAAACGCGCGCTTGACGCGGTGGTCGCTAAGTTCGCGGCGGGAGAGCATCGCGTAGACGTTCTTGAGGCACACGGCCGCTTGGTTCTTGACGCCGCTTCGGCATTTCGGATCCAATACTTGCAAGTCGTCGATTCGGAGACATGTACGCCGCGCGTTCTAGGCAACGCGATTGCGCTCCGCACGGATACCGTCGCGGTCGCCGCTTATCTCGGCTCGACGCGCCTCATCGACAACGTGCCGCTCACCGGTTCTTGACAAAGATCGTGATGTCGCCGACGTAAGTACGCGAACGGTCGCCGAGGATCTGATCGGCAATGCGATCTTCAAGCATGGGACGCGGTACCGTGTACGTTTCGGCGACGCGGTAGCTAGGTTGGTGCTTGGCGTCGAACAGCTGTTGCCATGCAGTCAAGTGCAACGCGGACTGGCCGTCAAAGACCTGTCGGTGGTCGGTCGGTCGACTATCGCGCAACTTGGTTCCGGACAGCCAATGGTTGACGCGGTAGGCCTCCGCCACGATGACATCCGGCGCGCTTCCATCTGGGAATGCGCTGGCGATGAAGCCGTCGGCGCCTATCTCAGCCTCATAGGCTGACCACGCCACGCGAGACCCCGGATCGACGCGAGTTCGCAGGAATTCGCGAACCTTGGTTCTCGGGTCGTGGTCGAAACGTCGTTCAGTTCCAATTGAGGCGTACGCGAGATAGGCGAGGGCGATGACGGCGACGATGGTCGACCATCTCGCGCGCGTAGCACCTACGCCGAATGCCAGGGCGAGTAGCGGGAACAGCGGGAGAAGGTGGCGCGGAAACGGGGCGAACTTCGGGAGGCCGACGGCCAAATGTAGAATTGCAGGAACAACGAGTGCGACAGCGATGGCATACGCGTCCCGCGATTTAGAGAGTGCGGATGACGCCCCGAAAGTCGCGATGACAAGAGTGAGTGCTCCGAAGGAGGGGAGTAGCTCAATCGCGTAGAGCAGCGGGAAATCCGACGCGCGGAGTGCGTCCGGGGGTACAACCGAGTTTCCAGTGAAGCACTTCACGACGTCGAATGGCGACATCGACAGGAATGTGCACGTTGCGAATCCTGCGATGGTTAGCAAAATGGCAGTCACGCTTCGGGCGATTCGGTGGGGACGTGAAATCACAGCGATTGCAAGGGCTGGACCAAGCCAAAGCGTCAATTTAAGTCCCACGGCCATTCCTACGGAGAAACCAGCGGCGCCGAGAGCATGCCGTCGCGAGTCACTTAGATCAGCGATGAGACACGCGCCCGCTGCCAATGTCCAGAAGAGTGCGGGCGCGTCCGCCAGACCAAAGTGACTTTGCGTCACTGCGAGCGGGGCGAGCGCTAGACATGCTCCAGCAAAGTGGGCGGAACGAGGGTCTGTGCATACGCGTCGGGCGATCCACCAAAGGGCACCGACGGCGAGAACTCCGTATGCAATGGAGATGGCACGGGCGGTCTTGATAAGTGCCTCGTCGGACGGGAGTGCTGCGCCAAAGAGTCTGCCAGTTGCGGCTCGTTGAATTAGAAACGGAACAGCTACATGCGCGGCGAGTCCTTTGGGATACGGCTGTGGATGCCAACGGGGAGGGATCTTTGGATCAATGAGAGTCCCCGCGAGAACGACGTGGGTCCATTCGTCGACATGGTGGCCGCGGAACCCACCCGGAAAGTCATCTCCCCAACCGAACCCCGGAAGGCGCACGATGAGTGCAAGTAACAGGATTGCGGCTAGCACGACGCGGTCACGCATGAGGATTCGCCGATGGCGGATTCTGTTCCGCGTCCTTCTTCAACTGTTCGTCGATCGCAAGTCGACGGACGAGTTCTGTCATTTCCTTTCGCTGGCGTTCCGTTCGAATGAGTAGCCGAAACACTGCAAAGAAGAGAAATACGATTGAGATGTAGGTGACGAGGTCAGCTCCACGTCCGACTCCGAGGGCATGCGCGACTGACGTGGACCACGACGGATTGACCGTGAACACTGCGCCGAACGTCCAGATCAGGATCCAGGTGGCTGCGGCAATCGGTCGAATTTCGTTTCTTCGCCACCGCGCCCCGGTCACGCAGGCAGCGCCTGCCAATCCGGACAGCAGAATAATCTGAATGGGTGTCATCCGAGGACCTTTCCAACCCAGAGGTCCACTAAGATCCTGAGCCCATTCATTGCACGTTGGCCCTTCGCAAGCGAATAGTCCGTATATCGGATGGTCACCGGAACTTCGACATACCTGAGTTCGAGTTCCGCAACCTGATCTAGGATCTCAGATGCGTGCGCCATGCGATCTTGCGTGAGTTTGATGGTGGATGCGGCGTGTCGGGACATGGCGCGAAAGCCGTTGTGCGTGTCGGTGAGGTCCAGACCTGACACCATACGGGTATACCATGTTGCTGCAACTAGTAGCGCCTTCCTCGGCAGCGGCACCAAGTGGCCCGACCGAAGGAAGCGTGATCCGAGCGCGATATCGGCTTTTCCGGTGAGGATGGGCTCGATCATCGCTGTGATCTCTTGGGGATCATGCTGGCCATCTGCATCCATCGTGAGGATGATGTCGGCGCCCTTGGTCAGGGCATAGCGGATGCCAGTCATCAGCGAGGCACCCTGCCCTCGATTGGCGATATGTGTCAGAACGGTCGCTCCGGCGCGACGCGCGGCGTCGCCAGTTCCGTCGCCGGAACCGTCGTCGACAACGACCACACGGTCTACATGTGGGCGGATGGATTCCACCACTCCGCCAACCATCGTCGGTTCGCGGAATGCCGGGATCACGACCACGACACACGGGGGGCTAGCCATCTAAGGCGAAGCGTATCATGCCCTCCTGCAACCGACCCTTGTCGAATAGGTACTTAACTTGCCTTGCGGCAGCGGTTATTGATGGGTGCGTGGAAGCCGTCCTAACCAAGTTCGCCCCGGTCAAACTCAACCTCTTCTTAGAGGTCATGGGGAAACGATCCGACGGATATCACGAAATCGACACGATCATGGAAACCGTGGCCGTCGGCGATCTCGTGTCGGTTACACCGTGCGACGGGCTTCTTGTGTCGTCGAATCGAACGGATGTGCCTGAGAACGAAGACAACACCTGCTTCAAGATCATCCGTGCGGCGGAGAGAAAGCTAGGTCGATCATTGCCGGCCCGGGTCTTAATCACCAAGGTCATTCCTCCGGGTACTGGTCTTGGTGCTGGGTCTAGTGATGCGGTCGCAGCGCTCGAGCTCGTGCTAGCGCTTCATGGCGTTCAATTGGATGCGAACGAGCGCCGGTCGATTGCCAGTGAGGTTGGGAGCGATGTGCCGTTCTTTGTGACGGGCGGAGTGGCGCGCTGTACCGGACGCGGTGATGTCGTTACCCCTGTCCCATCGCGAGGTGCTCGTCACTATGTGCTGGTCTTGTCGGGTGCGCCGTGTCCAACGGCTGACGTCTACAACGCACACACCCCTCAGCCGAGGACTCCCGCCGGCGCCCGCCCATGGATTGACGCACTGAATTCAGGGATGCCGACGCCGCCTCCGCTTAACCACTTAGAAGCCGCGGCGCTCACAGCGTTTCCCTGGCTCGCCGAGGTCAGAAGTCGACTACGTGAAGTGACCGGTCGAGACCCGGTGTTGTCGGGGAGTGGGTCCACGTGGTGGTTTCCGTGCGCAAGCTACGCCGAGGCGTCGGAGTTGGAATCGCGATTGATCGCCGGTGATCCTCAACTCATGACGTTTCGCACGGCGTCTTACAGCGGTGAGCGAGGATGACCAGAATCCGTGAGCGCATCGTCTTGGTCGGCCCAGGTCGCGCCGGTTGCAGCCTCGCCCGCGGCCTGACCCGCGCAGGACACGAGCTCATTGCAACAGTTGGAGGATCTCCCGAGAATCGCGGCGCCGTCGCCGCCGCACTTGGTCAGGTTCCGGCAGTGACTCATGCCGAGGCGCTTGCCGCAGGGACTTTGGTCATCGTGGCCGTTCCGGACGATCGCCTAGAGTCAGTGTCCTTAGACATCGCCCGCGGGACTCCACAGAGTTCATTGACTTTAGTCATGCACGTTTGCGGGGCGAAAGGACGTCATGTTCTTCATCCGATCGCATCGCGCGGGGCTAAGACGGCCGCATGGCATCCACTGCGTTCGCTGCCGGTTCGAGACCTAGGTCCGGCAGGGCTGGAAGGTGCCTTGGTCGCAATCGAGTGCGAGGCGGAAGATCTCCGAAGACTCGAGTCACTTGCGCGCGCCGTTCGCGGGAGACCTGCAAGCCTCGATGGTGGGCGTCGAGACACCTATCATGCTGGCGCAGCCACGGCGGGCAATGCGATTCTCGCCGTCTTTGATGTGGGACTCCGTGCTCTTGTGCACTCAGGTATTCCGGAGGCACTCGCGCGCGAAGCGCTTGCGAATCTAGCGATCGGCGCGATCACCAACGCTTCGAAGATCGGCCCCGCCGCAGCGCTGACGGGCCCAGTGGTCCGCGGTGACAGGGAAACGGTGGCTCGACATCTCGCCGCGCTGCGCCAAGACCTCGGTCTCGCGGACGCGGAGCTGTATGCGAAACTTTCCGCAGCCCTCGTTCGCATTGCGGCCCTTCGTCCGGACGCAGACAAGGCCGCGTCCGTTGTTGATCTGCTGAAGAAGGTTGACCCGACATGACCCCCGTAGCCGTGCTTTCTGCCACAGATTCCCTGCAGGCCGCGAAGATGCTGCGTGACATCGCTGGCTCTTCGTGGATGCGTCCGAAAGGGGTCATCGCGGAGGTTCGCCTCGACTATTTTGCAGTGGCGGACCTCTCGTTTCTCGATGACGCGCCTGTGCCCGTCATCGTGTCATGCCGTCGGCCACGTGACGGCGGAAGATTCCGCGGGACCGAGGCAGACCGTATCGTCCTGCTCAAGGACGCAGCGAAACGCGGTGCGACTTATATCGACATTGAATCGGATTGTTTAGCTGCACTCGGAGGCGTCGGTGAGGCTAAGTGCATTGTTTCTCATCACGACTTCGAAATTGTCCCGGTGGATTTGGATGGTCTCGTCGCAAAACTTCGGGGTCCAACCGTTGCCATGGTCAAGGTCGCCGCACGTCTGCGGACATTGACCGACATCGTGGCTGTCGCAATGACGTTGCGGCGACATAAGGGCCACGTGACGTTCGTGGGGACTGGTCCAACTGGGCTTGTCTCGCGCACGCTCGCAGATCGGCTTGGGTCCGCCTGGACATACGGGGCGTGGGTCGACCCCCAATCTCCGATTGACACGACGCTCGTGGCGTCGGGGGTGCCACCGCTGCCGGATCTCCTTAGTCTTCATCAGCCAGGCAACGATGTTGGCATTGCTGCCGCGTTTGCGGTCGTTGGATCCTCTGCCCACGAGTCGATTGGTCCGTGGGCGTGGAACCGGTTTTTTCGGAAGCTTCAGATTCCTGCCAGCTATGTGTCACTCACGGCCCCAAGTTTGGTCGGGTTGCGTGAAGCAGCGGCAATCCTCGGAATCCGAGGGATCAGCATCACGAGCCCATTTAAGCTCGCCGCAATTGATGCCGCTGATGAGCTAACCCCGCGTGTCAAACTGATCGGGGCGACGAATACGCTGGTTAATGAGAACGGGAAGTGGGCGGCCCACAACACGGATGTCGAGGGATTCGCTGTTCCGATTCGTGAGGCGCTCAAGGCGCAGGGACGGGACGTGCGTGAGGTGCGAGCCTTGGTGGTCGGCGCCGGTGGCGCAGGCCGAGCCGCGCTCTTTGCGTGCAAATCACTGGGATTGAACGTCACTCTTTCAGTACGAGACGGTTGGAAGGCGGCGCCTGTCGCCGAGCTCTTCTCGGTACCTCTCGTCGCAGCTCGGGCGGTGCCAGCGCGCACATTCGATCTGGTGGTGAATGCGACGCCAGCAGGGTCGTCGCGGGATCCGAATGGCAGTGCTGTGGACCTCGCCTGGCTCACACCGGAGTCGCTCGTCGTCGAATCGAACTACCGTCCACGAGAGACAAGGTTGGTGAAAGAAGCGATGGCTGCGGGGCATCGAGTGATTCGCGGTGAATCGATATTTGAGGCGCAGGGATTTGCACAGGCGCACCTGTTCTGGGGTGGGCTTGCCCCGACGTCAAACCTTGAATTTGCCGAGTCTGTCCAATGGGCGATGTCACGCTGCACATAGCGCTCATCGGTCCTCGACGTGCCGGAAAATCTACCGTCGGGCCACGGCTCGCGAATCGCATGGGCCTTCCTTCGCGCGACGTCGATGACGCGATCGTCTCGCGCTGTGGCGGGCCCTTGGGCCCCTGGATTGCCAAGAACGGATGGGCTGCGTTTCGTGATATGGAGCGAGATGTTCTCGCCGCGATGATCGCGGGCCCGAGGTCTGTGATCTCGACAGGCGGCGGTGTGGTCTTGCATCGAGGATTGCACGCCGCGATGCGTGCCGCATGTCGCATCATCTACTTGCGCGCGCATCCGGATGTTCTGGCAGTGCGCGCGAAGTGCGATCCCGCGCCCGGTGATCGACCCGCTCTCGTTGATGCAAGTCCGTCGGTCGATGCTCATATCGTGTTTGCGGATCGAGACGCTGCTTACCGCGAGCTTTGTCATGAGATTGTAGATGCCGATGACGAGCTGGATCGCGTCGTTGAGCGGGCCTTTGCGGTTAGCATGCAGCGACGATGACGCGCCCTCTCGCAATACTCGCCTTTGCTGCAGTTGCCGCTGCTTCGGGTGGTCTCGTTTGTGCTCAAGATAGCCAGCCAACTACGCGACCGTCTAACGACACAGCTCCTGCCTCCCGCAATGCCGAGATAGAACGACTCATCGCAGAACTGCGGCGATCCGCCGGCGTAGAACAGGCATCGCTGCGAGCGCAGGTGATTTACGGACGCCCGGGCGGTCCGCGTCGGCTGCTGGTCCTGCTGGCCGACCGCGCGTTCCCAGAAGTCGCATGGCGTGGAGTCGGTGCGGCCATGGTGTTTGCTGCCGATCGCGACGCGCTTCCCGTGCTCTTTGCGCAGTACGCGTCTGGTGCCGGATCGCGGGACCACTGGATTGAAGATCAACTGCGAGAATTCGATCGCGCGCTGTCAATCGAAGACGAGCTGATGGGGCGGCTTGGTGACGCACGAAAGGACGTAGTTCTCGGATCCCTACGGCTTCTTGCGGAGATCGCCGACGTCCCCGACGAGCGCGTTGCAACCGCAGATGTGCTGATCCGTTCGCTGATGGACTCCCAGTTGATCGCGTACGAGGCGGAGGTTCAGTCCACGTTGGCGCGGCTCACCTTCCATGACTTTCAAACGGTGGATGCTTGGTCGGACTGGCTCGAGAATTTTCGGAAGTCTCATCCGCAGGGATTCAGCGAGTCTGATCTTTTCAGCTCTGCATTGAGGGAGAAGGACCGCCGGTTCTTTCAGGAAGCAAAACGTGGCGTGGAACGCGCACTTTCGGCAAAGCAACCTCCGACCGATTGGTTGGATCGGCGTCGCTACCCCGAGATCAGCATTCGTCAGTACGCGGCATCGAGGTTCCTTGCGCTTCGAGACTCAGAGTCCGAGACACTCAAGCAGGCCGTGGGCGATCTTCTTCAGGGGCTCGTCGGCGAGCCGGACGCGGAGACGGTGGCGTTGAGGTTGAAGTCTGCGGGGGCCCTCGCTGAGGGGCGAGACTCGCTTCGTCAAGTTGTAGCGCCCGAAGCGCGCGCACGACTCAAGTCGGGCGACCCAGGCATCGTATTGGCTGCCTTGACCGCACTTGCCCAGACAGGCGTTGCCGAGGACGCCGCAGCGGTGGAGGACCTGTTCCGCACGTCCGATAGCGGAGAAGCCGGCGCCTCAACGAGGGAGGAGTGCATCGCAACTCTCTATTCACTCGGGTCCGGATTCGGGACGATCATCGCTGCCGTCGGAGATCCCGCGTGGCAAGTTCGGGCCACTGCTGCTCGCATTCTCGCATACGGCAAGCAAGTCGCTGCGGCACCACGACTTGCCCAGGCGTTGGACGCTGAGAGACAGCCCGAAGCCCAGATGGCGATGGTAAAGGCTATCGCACAGTTGTCCACATTCCCCGATGATGTTGTCGCGTCGCTTCTAGCCGTCGCGCGGCGGCCAGGACCTGCATCCGAGATCGCCGTGCGCGCGTTGCTCGATGCGGCGGCCGTCGACGCGATTCAGAGTTCGTCGGAGGGGTCAGTCGTTGCGACACTTGCCGAGCTGCTCCCAGCGATGGCGCCGACGCCAGAACGACGCGCGTCGTTTCTCTCGGGATTGCCTTCGGGTCGCGGTGGCGCACTTGGAAGGGTCGTCGCGGGTTGGATGGACATTGAGTCATCTCCTGATGCGATTCGTGACCTAGCGGCGGTACTCGCGCGGATTGCCCCGAATGACGTCGCGATGCTCGACGCGTATGGGCGTCGGCTACTCAGGCAGGGGCGAGCGCGAGCGGCTTCGACGTTGCTTCGAAGCGCCCTAGACGTGATCGCGACACCGACATCACGCCCGGATAGTCGGTTATCTGCACCCTCGGTTCGTGAAGCACTGACACGAGCTCTGCTGGCCGATGGCGTCGCCGAGGCGCTCATTGAGGCTTCGCGACATGCCGACGTCCTCGTCGCTGCGAGACCAGACGACGGTCGAATTCGATTGCTGCGTGGCGAAGTCTCCTCGGCGTTGGGCAGAGCGTCGGACGCAGCGAAGGACTGGCTCTTGGCGCTAGAGAACGAAGGGGGAGCCCTTGGCGACGAGCGACGGGTTTGGGAGCGTCGCGCGCTCGAGGCACTGGTGGATGCGGGTGATGCTTCTGGCGCTATGGCGTTGCTTGCCCGCCTCCCTTCGGGTTATGTCGATCGAGAGTTCCTCGTGGCCGCAGGCCGAGTCGAAGCAGCGAACGATCGCCGCCGAGAGGCCGCGACCAGATTCCGTAACGCGCTGAAGGCGCCAGGCAGGGTTGATGAATCGATTGCGCGCTATCGATTAGCGGAGGTGCTCGTTAGATCCCCGTTTGTGGCCGACCATAACGAGGCGCGTCGGTTGGTGGACGCACTCGAGCTCGCGCCAGGCCTCCCAGCGACCTACTCATTGGAGCCGCTCCGGGCGGCTATTCAGGATGATCGTCGACGTGAGGCCGCAGTAAGAGCAATGGATGCGGCGCCATCGTCTGATGAACTCTCAGCTCGCGAGGTTGTTTCCCGCGAAGGGCTCGCAATTCTGCCTTGGCTAGTCGGGGGAATTTCAGAGGCTGCACGAACGCCCACCACAGACATCGTTCGGCGGCGTGCTGAAGTCGTTCGGGCACTGATAGCCGATTGGCCAGGGGATATCGTGATTCCGCGCTCAGACGGGACGGCCGAGGCATGGATCGCCTTTGCAGACGCGTTCACCGGATGGTGGTCCGGGCGAATGTGGTGATCCTGACCTGCTAGAAACCTAGCCTTAGTAAGTACTTGGGCGCATTTATCGCATTGATGCTTGAAACGTCGTCGCTGCGTCCTATCGTGACGGTCCATCGCGGGGTGGAGCAGTTGGTAGCTCGTCGGGCTCATAACCCGGAGGTCGCAGGTTCGAATCCTGCCCCCGCCATCAAGGCAGAAGAGGACGATGACTTTAGTGTGCCGTCAATTCCGCCAATACTGACGCGCGGCAGTCCGAAGAACGTCACCACAGCCTCTCCCGATTCGGGATCGTATGCGATCTGCTGAACTAATCCCGCCTTGTGCACGAGTCATCTGCGGATTGACTTGACCATCGAACGTCGGTCAGCAGTCGAAATCGTCTGACGTGACGCCCGTGCGATGCAATCGCTCATCCGCGCCCGAAACCGCGGTTTGAAGGCCTGCGATGCAATCGCTCATCCGCGCCCGAAATCGCAGTTCGAAGGTCATTCGCGCTGTGAACTTGCTCGCGTCGATGGCGTGAAGTCGTCTGAGATTCCATTCGTGGACAGACTTTCTCCATGGCGTTTCCGGACGTCTAGTCTCAAATTGTCAACGAAAAGTTCGGAGCGCGATCAGGCAGCGTCGCGGTAGTAGTAGTTGAACATTCCGCC
>CAMARR010000012.1 GCA_945860915.1 Candidatus Kuenenia stuttgartensis | reverse complement strand
TGGCGAGACCTGCGGCACAGGGAGCACATAGCAAGGTCCAGCCGTGCTTGGCCCAATCAACTGCCCGGACGCCGCGCTAATCAGCGAACCCACCAAGAGACCTACGCGTGCAACCTGCCGATTCATGGGGCGACCACTCTCGCCACCATCTTATCCCGCCCTAAGACTGTGATGCCACCCACAAAAAGCGAAGCCCCCGCTCCAAGCGGGGGCTTCAGAAGTCAACTCACACAGATTCAGGGAATCTGAAACGCGACAGGGCGCGAGATCGAGTTCTGCGGCCCGGCAATGTTGTCCAAGGCAACAGAGTAAATCGTAAATCCGCTCAGCGCCGTGAAATACGTGGCGCTTGTCGACCCACCGTTTGCACCGATTGTGGCAACGAAGGGAGCACCGAGGCTCGCTTGGAGAAGGACATCCGAGAACGTCGTGTTGATTCCGAAGAACCAGTCGCTCGGGAATGTGCCTGCAGTGAACGAGACGGCGGTAAAGACCTGTCCAGCCGGAGTTCCGAACAGGTGATTCATCGCAATGGAGCCTGCACCGGATGGCGACGTGTACCAGAGCGCAACACGACGACCGAGCTCCGGGTCGACGTACATGGCGAGCAACTGCCCACCTTGGACGAGTTCCGGATCCCCGAGGATCCCGTAGTGGGCCTCCATGTTGATGAAATACCACCCATCGCCTAAGACGTCGAATGCCGGCATGATGCCCGAGGTTTCTTCGTCGTTGGTGAGGAATCCGGGCAGCCCCGATGTGAAGTACGCGGGATTGGATGTTGCGACCTGAAGGAACCGCCCATTTGTCGTGTCATACATCCAGATCTTCGCGAGGTGAGTCTGATTGCCTGGATCCTCTTGGCAAAAGACGCGTCCATGCGAGTCCACCGTCAAGTTGTCAAGCATCTTGTGGCCCTCATTGCCAACAAGAAGGGCCGTGATGGTGCCACCAAGTTCCGGCTGCGTGATATCAGTGAAGCGCACCCGCCAGAGGCGGCTATTCGTGGTGAAGTTAGCGGTGGACAGAAAGTAGAAGTCATTCTCGAAGCCCGGACGGGGATCGAACGCACCGTCTTCAACGCGTTGAAAGCGAGTGATGTTGTTGCTGATCGCGAGAGTCTGTTGAGCCCCGGCGGTGTACGTCGAAGCATCACCCAGATTCACGAGCTCAAATGTTCCGCTCGCAACGTACGAGGCGGAGCCCAGAGCATTCGTGTTGCTCTCGCCTCCAACAACCGTTCCGCCCACGGACACCCGAAGCCCAAACAGGTTGCCACCAACGAGGCCGGCGCGTTCAATGTCCGTTCCCGTCGACTGCTTGTTGCCGATATAGACGTAAACTTCGCTCGGCGAACCCGTCGGCGCTGTGTTCGCGCTGGAATCATCGAGGCCCATTACGATCGTTTTGGCTTGGCCGAAGGGGCTCGCTACAACGTTCTCAAAGGCACACTGTCCCATGTGTGGGAGCTCGAACGACTTGTTGGTGTCAGGCCCGGTCATGACATGAGCAAAGGCGCGAGCTGTGTTGGATTCCTCACCGGCCAAGAACAGGCGCGACGTTGTGCCAACTCCGTTGTGCAAGAAGGCCGTCGGTGCCGCGAGATCAGCCGAACAGAAGCGGTCCCACGCCGTGGTGCCGGCTACCCATGTGTTCGAAACACGATTGAACGTGAAGACGTCCGTCGGCGCCGTTGAATGATCTCGACCCGACGTGATGGACTTTGACGCTGGGTCAAATCCGAACCGGCTAACAAACGCGCCAGTCGATCCGTGAGCGCGAACGATGCCAGCACCGGAGCTAAGTTCGTGCGCAACAACGACCGTCGCTGCCGACGAATCGCCGAACAGTCCCATTCCATCGGGAATCCCGACTAGGCGGTAGCCGCCTACCGAGTCGCCCACCGTGAGCAACGACACGGTCTGCACCGACGCGGGCGGCAGTCCTAGTGAGGGGAGCACGTAGCACGGCGTTGACGTGCTCGGACCGATTGACTGAGCAGCAGAGACTGCGCCAAGCAGTCCGACGGCACACGTAGTAAGCAAGGTCTTGCGCATGGTGACTTCCAGTTCTTCTCGATGTGTAGTCGCAGAACATCCTGCAACGCGAGGATGTTGGCGCGACTTAGTTGTGCTTTGATGGGCAGAGCGAGAAGGAGCTGTGGTGTGCGCATGTATGCAGCGTGAGTGCCTTATAAAGAAATGCGTCGGTGCGGTAGCATTAGGGCCTGATGAGTTATTCCCAAACGGTCGGTCAGCAAACGGCGAAGAACGACTTCACTGGCGGGCCGCTCGCAACTTCGGCTACCAGTCTGCAGGAACAATAAGATGGCGAAGTCTCGACCCACGGTTTATCTCGCTGGCCCGATGAGTGGCTGCACTTCACTCGAGAAGACGGTGTGGCGTGACGAGATCAAGAAGCGCTTCTCTGATCATTTCGAGTTCATCGACCCGGTTGACAGCGGAATCGACGAAGCCGCTTCGAGCTACCAGCGCGTTACACAGGATCGCAAGGATATCGAGCGATGCGACGCCGTACTTGCCAACCTATGGAAGATGTCTTCGGGCACAGCGATTGGCATTGTGCTGGCGAGGAACAAGGGCAAGTTCATCGTTCTTCTTGACGAAAACAGCCTCTCCAACTCCATCCTTTCGTACTACTGCGATCGCGTCGTTCGTGATGTCGGAACCGCCATCAAGGAGCTCCTGTGGCTGTTCCAAAACGACCTGGGTGATCTTCAGGTGATGAAGCAAAACGGCAGCGTGTCGCCGTTTCGCATTCCGAAAGTCGTGATGTCCATTCGCAAGGCGTGCCAATCCGCCGGAGTGGACGACGTCACCTTTCCGCCACTGATCATTCCCGACGTGATGGAGGAAATTGAGGAAGTCCCTCGGCGCGCAGGCAAGATTTCAACCGAGGCCATTGCACACGCGGTCCTCCGTGCGCTCGACCGTGGCGCGATCGATCGAGGTGATTCAGACTTCAGTGGTTCCGTGGCCCGCATCCGCGACGCATGGCGCCGTTGGGTCCTTGCGCATCGCCCGAGTCGATTCCCTGACGCTATCGTGGCGCCCGTATCGGTATCGGATGCTCGGATTCGTCGAGATCCTCTTAAGATTCGCTTGGCCTCCGAGAAGTCGCATCACACCATTTGGGGCACAGCGATCAGGTCGATTGACGACCTCCCATCGGACGCACGGAGTTTCTTTCGCGAGGTTGCCCGGGTGAAGGGAATCCAACGCATCTCCCTCACGGCATTCCGAGCGCAGGGCCTCCGTGATGCTCCGGCCTCGCCCCGTGTGAAACTCGCGCTGTCGAAGAACCCCACCCTGATCGAGGGTGTCCTTCGGGTTCGGGGGAAGTTGGGCCACATTCAGAACTTCACCATTGAGCTTTCAGACCCTTCGGATCGCGAGGACATACTTGACTCTCTGCGCAGTGTCCTCGCCCCGACCTATATGAGGTCTAATTAGCGCTTTCTGCTTAACTACTTGGGCCAACTTGGGCCATCTACCGCGGGGGCGAATGGTCGATCCGCCTCAAAGTGGCTCCAGCAAATGGCCGTGATGTTGCGAAGAAGCCGGAATCCCTCGTTGGTCGGATTCCAACTCTGGTCCTTCTGATTCTTCGTGATGACACACACGACGAATGGCCCCGAGGGTGCCGACACCAGAAGTACTTCAGATCGCGATGCGTTGATCGCGCCCTGCTTGGTGATGGCATGTGTCGAGGGCGGAATCGATGAGATCGCCTCGTCGATCCAATAAGATCTGCCCAGTGCTCGGTCTGCATACGCATCGGCGCCCGGAGAAACAGCGCGTCGTTCACGAATCAACACCAAGAGCTCTGCCATTTCCCGCGGTGTCGTCTGTCCCCAGCCCCACGTGTCGCGGTCTTTCTCGCGACCAGGTGTTCGTGAATTGACCCGCGTCTGGCGAAATCCCTTGCCATCCAACCATGTGTTGATCGCTGGACCGCCCCCAGCCAACTCTTGGCACCAAAGACTGGCCGTATTGTCGGAGAGGCTCTCCATCAAGAAAATGATCTCTGGAAGTGACACTTTTTGATTGTCTTCAAATCGCGCAAGCAGGTCTTCGCCCGGATACAGGCGACTTTTCGTATACACAAGAGGCGCGGTCCACGAGAGTTCTTTCTTGTCAACACGATCGAGTACTTTCAACAAGATCGGAACTTTCACCAAAGAGGCTGTCGGAAAAACCTCATCAGCGCGAATCGAAACCGTGGTCTCATCTCCGAGCCTCCGCACATAGACCCCAACCGTCCCACCAAACCCCTTGATCGCCTCTTCAATCGTTGACTGGAGCGATCGGGCCGACTTTGCGACGGTCTCACGACCTGTGACTGGCGTTGCGACGGTCGGATTGTCGCTTGACCCCGAAGTCGCGGTGTGCGTCTCTGCACACCCGGACTGGACCGCAAAGAAACCGCACACGGCGAGCGCGGCCCAGCTTCTCTGACGTTTCACACCAAATAGATCACCCATGATGCCGCTATCGTGCGCGATGCGCGGCAATGTGTCCACCTAGTCGCCGCGGCCTCGTGTGGGGCGCGAAGTTGGAGTGCGCCCGGTTCGTCGTGGTCGTGTCGCAGGAGCGGTGCCACCATCTCGCGGAGCGTCCGGTCCCGCACCCTCGCGCGCAGGACGAGAAGCAGCGACCAGTACGTCGGGGTGCGGTTCGCGCGTCCGAATTAGTTCGAGCGCCTTTCGAACCATCGGGTCTTGGGCTGGAGTTGTCGCCACGAGGACGCGCGGTCTCGACGCGGTTCCACGTGACGCGGGACGTGATTCTGTCGCGATCTCCAGGTCAGGCTTCAATGGGTTCTTCTCAAGCCGAATACCTTTTCCCGTCACATAGTCGCTTGCTGGATATTGGACGCTGAATCCACCTTCGATCTTCTCGTACGTGCTTGCAAGCACGGCGCCGGCTGTCTTCGTGCCAACCAGTGGGGCATCGAGCATTTCTCGGAGCGCGGCGGACGTAATCTCCGACGCACTCGCGCTGCCCCGGTCAATCAAAACACCAACGCGGCCCGTGATAACCGGGCTTTGCGCATTATCGGTTCGAAACTTGCGCGGCGACCATTTAGCAACGGCGATCGGGTCGTTGCCATCTCCTTGGCCCGCTTCCCGAAAGTTATTCACCACGTTCTTTCCAATGAATGCGCCTATCGTCGTGTTGGCCGGAAGGAAATGACCCAAGAGGTGGCGGAGATTGCTCACTTGCCCACCGCCGTTGCCGCGCAGATCAAGAATGAGGTATTTCGCTCGCGCTGCCTCCTCGCACAGTTTTGTGATCGCATCTCGCTTGTATCCCTGCATGAACGTGTTGATCCGCAGAACGGCGCTCTCCGGATCAATCCACGTCAGAGTGTCTGGTCGATCCAAACTGAAGGTCTTGCGTTCAAGCTCCAACTCAACAACGCCACCGTCGCCTTTGCGGACTTTGAGAATTGACTTGCTTCCTACTTCGCCCTGTAGGTCCTCGATTTCATCAGGAACCCGTCCATCGACGAGGATAATCTCGTCTCCTGCATCGAGCCCCTTGCCGACGGAGGGACCATTAGGATTCACCTCGACGACGTGGAGCACGTGCTCGCCGTCTGTCACGCGAATTCCGAACCCTGCCGCTTGGCGTGTGCTTCGGCGCTTCTCCTGAGCGGGTGTTCGGACGGAAAGATGGCTTACCCCAAACTCGCGGCACGCCCTGTTGAGTGCCTTGGTGTAAGCGTCGACGGTCTCAGCCGCATCGAGTTCGGCCTGGTGCTTCGCAACGTGGCGCGTCCACGCATCCATGTCGAGTCCCGGCACAAACGCCTTCTTGTTGATCACGTCCGACACGTCCGCCAGAACCTTGGCCTTGAGATCCGGTGTCATCGCCTGGGCGATGACGCTCCACGTGAGGAGGAGTGCAACAATGATCTTCCGGCCCATTCGAATCATGGTGATTTCTCTTTACGCCACCTTAGGCGCGCCTAGAGTTTACGCTCAAACTGACCATTTCGTTCACGGCATCGCGAGTTTGGGGCAAGTCGTTGGGGGGGCGTAGAGCTCCTCATGGCTGACCCCCTGTCTCGCTCTGCGTTGTTCCACAGGGCCTTTCTTGACCGCCTCTTGTTCTTGCCCAGTCATGACTTGGGTATCCCAAGGGCCACCCAACTCCTAAGGCACCGTGGCTTATTCACGACGGGTGGCCTTTCGGTTAACGTTCCCGGCCAAATGTTCACCCGCGGGACTGCCCTGCGAGTTGACTTGGCTCACATCACGACGAGTTTCATTTGACCCCACCATCTTCAGAAGGCGCGATGCAGTTGGCCCCGGCGCCTGCCCTTGAAGTCACAGCGAAAACGCCCGTCGTGACACCTGTTGCAGCAACCGAAGCCCCACCATGGAAATGGTCGTGGGCTCGATGGGCGCCGAATGAAGGAGCAACATTCTTCTGGGTGTGCTTGATCCACGCGCTGACCATCACGGGACTTGTTCTCTACCCGACGCCCGGTTGGAAGCTGGTGGGAATCGCCTACGGCTTGTTCTGGCTTGGCGGACTCGGAACCACGGTGGCCTATCATCGCTCCCTCGCTCACCGCGCCGTGAAGCTCCACCCCGTCATTGAGTTCCCGTTGGTTTTCTTCGCGCTGATGAACGGCTCGGGGACCCCTGCAACCTGGTCGGCCAACCACCGCCTCCATCACGCGCACTCCGATACGCCACTCGATATCTCGAGTCCGCGAGTTGGTGGCTTTTGGTGGTCGCACCTCCGCTGGCTCTGGCAAGCAGGACAAGCTCCTATCGCGAAATGGGCGCCCGACCTCAATCGCGGCCGCTACCTCTTTTTCACTCGCATGCAGATCCCCATGTTGGCGGTCTCGCTGCTCGCCGGTGCGTTCTTTGGCTGGGCTGCGTTCTTCTGGATCGGACCGATCCGTCTCTGCTTCGCGCTTCATGCGCAGTGTGTGACAAACTCGGTTGCGCACCTAAACCCGAAGGTCGGCCCCGGCGAAGACTCGGCGATGAACATCGCTTGGATGGCTCCGGTTCAAGCCTTCCAAGGTGAGAATTGGCACGAAAACCACCACTCTCAGCCGGCGTCCGCTCGCCTCGGGTGGACCTGGGCCCAAGTCGACCTTGGATGGTGTTTCATTGTGGCGTGCGAGAAACTCGGACTCGCAACATCCGTCCGACGACCGACCGCCAACTAGACAACGCTTCTATCGATCAAGGTCGATCGGAAGTTGCCCGGTAACCTTGATGCCCAACAAGGTCCGCGTAGTCGATAGCGCGAGGAGCTCCACTCCCCGCGCTTTGGCCTTCTTTAGCGCTTTAGAGTAGACGGGATCCACGTCGTGCGCGGCGGACATTACGGACACGTCTGAACGATTGACGAAGAACACAAGAACGGCGCGATCGCCCGCCACGACTTGGGATTCGAGCTCATGAAGATGCTTAAGCCCTCGCTCTGTCACGGCATCGGGAAACCGCACAACCTCGCCGTCCTTAAGTGTCGTGTTCTTGACCTCGACCCACACCCGCCCTCGATCGCCTTCAAGCAAGATGTCAATGCGCGAGTTCTTGCCGTAGGGAACTTCCCTTCGCAACGACCCATAACCCTCGAGCCCTGGAATCTGCCCTGCCTCAATCGCCAGAGCGGTCGCCTTGTTCGGCCACATGGTGTTTACGCCCACCCACCCTCGTCCCATTCGCGTCATTTCGAGTGTGTACTTTAGCTTTCGCTCGGTAATCCCGTGGTCTGTGAGCGCTGCCCGACAGCCCTCCTCCCAACAAGTGGTCATCGCTCCACTGTTCGGGCAATGCGCGGTGACTAGGGTCCCATCTTCAAGCCTACAGTCAGCCAAAAAACGCTTATATCGCTTGACCAATACGGCCTCGATCAGCGTCGTCGGAAACTTCATCATGGCGTAAGACTACGGCCGAAAGTCGTCTTGCTCGGCGACGGCCTCGGCCTTCGGCTCCTGTTTGAAGAAAAGCCGAATGTCACCATCGATCCCTTGTGCCACGCCAACTACTTCGTTTTTGACAAGAAGCAACACGGCAAGAAACCAACCGATCTTCTCGTTCTTTGTCGCTTCGGCTGGGAAGAGGCTTTCGAACCGAACCGACCGCTCGTTGCGAAGCCGATCAACGAGTCGGCCCGACCACACGCGAACAGGCGTATCTTCAACCCGGACGACGCGAATCTTGGGACCGCCTCCCGTCGCGTCCATCAGCTTCTGGAAGGACTCAAGGAGGTGGAACACGGACAGTTCTTCGATGGACCGATCGCGCTCCACCGAGCCATCTGGGCGGGCAGTTTCGGGACGGCCAAATCGGCGCTGAGCATCGTCTGCGCGACGCTCCAAATCAGAAACGTGGTCTTTGAGCTTCTTGTATTCGAGAAGCTGCTGAACGAGTTCGAAGCGGGGATCGATCTCTTGATCGAGGTCGATCTTCTCTTGAGGCAAGAGCATCTTCGACTTGATGACCATGAGGCTCGCCGCCATCACTAGGAATTCGCCGGCATCGTCGAGATCGAGCTCCTTCAGCACCTCGAGGTAGCTCAGGTACTGCTCGAGGACGCGCGAAATGGGGATGTCGTGAATATCGATCTCTTCCTTCCTCACTAGGAACAGGAGGAGATCGAGCGGGCCGGCAAAATTCTCGAGCTTGACCTTGTAGTCCACGTCATCCCTTCCGGCCGCTTCGAAGCGCAGCAAGATCGAGGCCCATCTTCCGAAGCCCGTCACTCAACGTGAAGACCCCGTCCTGTAAAGTTACTTGGAGTTCCGAAAGTTGGTGGGCAAAGCCCCACGCCCACTTTGGCGACCACTCTCGCAGGACCGGAAACCAGACAGCAAGCTGCCCTGAGGCCCAAAACACGGTCACGAAGAAAAGCACCAACCCTAGCGGGGCGAGTTTGAAATACACATTTCGCACGGACTCGGGCAACACTGCCGCGACGATGCGACTTCCGTCGGCGGGCGGGAACGGCAGAAGATTCGTTCCTGCAACGAAGATTGTCAGCAGCGTCAGTGCCGTGAGGACACGAAATGCTGTGGATCGCGCCGCATCGACTTCGTCGATCCATCCGCCGTTCACGGCCATGGCTGTTCCGAGGAACACAAACCCGAGGAACAAGATGTTCCCGATGGGGCCGGCGATTCCAACTAGCGCCATCTTCCGATGTCCAATCTTCCCTGCATCTACAAGGACGCGAGCGCCCATGAGCGGCACCCCGAACAGGAAGTAGGTCACGAGAGGAACGAGAATCGTCAACACGGGGTGAATATGCGGGATCGGGTTGAGGATCGTTCGTTGGCGCAAAATTTCAGGGCGCCGGTCACCGCACCACCATGCCGCGTAGGCATGGGACCCCTCATGAAAGGCGTTCATGAAAAGAACACCCACCAACACTGAAATGGTGTCGACGGCAGTGGGGGTCACGGGCCGCGAGGATAACGGAAAGGTAGGCTCGATTCCCGCCCGTTCAGGGCTCTGAACTTCTCACGCGATCCGGTCGGGACAGCACCCGATCATGGGCCGTCGGTGTTAGATTCGGCCCTGTGAGCCGCGCCATTGAACACGCCAAAGAGGTCCTTGCCAACGAGGCCGAGGCCATCCGTGGATTGATCCCCCTTCTCGGCCCGACGTTTGAAGCCGCGATTGACGCCATCATGGCCTGCAAAGGCACCATCGTGGTCTCGGGCGTGGGTAAGTCCGGGCTCATCGGGCAGAAATTCTCCGCGACACTCGCCTCGACAGGGACGCCATCCATCTTCCTGCACCCATCGGAGGCCATGCACGGCGATCTTGGGCGCGTCAGAAAGGGCGACATCGCATTCCTTCTGTCGCAGAGTGGCGAGAGTGAAGAGATGATTCGTCTCATCAACCCGCTCAAGCGAATCGGGGTCAGCACGGTGGCGATGACCGGGAGCCATGGGTCATCCTTGGCTCGCAATTGCGACTTAGTGCTCGACACTGGCCGCGCACCCGAGTCCTGTCCACTCGGCCTCGCCCCAACAACATCCACCGCCGCGCAACTTGCGCTTGGCGACGCCATCGCCATGACCGTCCTCACGCTACGAGGGTTCGCGCGCGAGGATTTCGCGCGCTTCCATCCGGGCGGCCAACTCGGGCGTCAACTCATGCGCGTCCATGAGATCATGCGCTCAGGTGACCGACATACTGTTGTCCCTGTCGGCACCCTCGCTAAGGACGTCATCGCGCGCATGAACGCCACCCCCGGGCGCCCTGGTGCCGCTTGTGTGGTGGATCCATCCGGCATTCTCGCCGGCTTCTTCACGGATGGCGACACGTCGCGACACCTCCAGCAAGGTGTCGCATGGCTCGAACAGCCGATTGATCGCGTCATGACCCGCACTCCGACAACCATCGGGCCCGATCTGTTGGTCTCCGAAGCCATGTCCATCTTGGGTGATCGCCGCTTCGACCAAATCCCCGTCATCAACGACGATCGACGTCCAGTCGGACTCCTCGACATTCAGGATGTCGTCGCGGCGAAGGTCCTCTAAATGCCGTTCCCATCCGAGCCGCGTCCCGAACCCAACATCAACGATATTCGCCTTCTGGTGCTCGATGTCGATGGCGTGCTAACGGACGGCAGTCTATTCGTCACTGACGATGGCATTGCATCGAAGCGCTTTTCCATTCTCGACGGTGCAGGTCTGGTCTATTGGAAGAGGGCCGGCTTTGACGTTGCGATCATCTCGGGCCATTCCGCCGCATCAACTGTGACACGAATGCTGACGTTGGGCATCACTGACGTCCAAGTCGGCGTCAAAGACAAACTTGTCGCGTTCGAAGAAGTTCTGGCTCGACATCACGTCACCGCGTCACAATGCGCCGTCATGGGTGACGACCTCTTGGATCTGCCCTTGCTGCTTCGCGCGGGCCTTGCCGCGGTCCCTCCATTGGCCCACGAATCCTGCAAGCGCCTCGCGCACTACACAGCAACCACACCCGCAGGACACGGAGCGGTTCGGGACCTCATCGAGTATCTCCTAAAGCGTAAGGGCCTGTGGGACGGAATCGTGGAGACCTACCTCCGGTGACCTGGCGCGGCATCCTCGCGCTGGGATTAGCCATCACGTTCGCCGTGTTGGGTTGGCACTTCCTCGGTGGGGGCACCAAGAAGCCCCCGGTAGTCCCAATCAGGCCGCACACCGCAACTCGCCCCTCGTCCACCACCGAGATCATGGACCCAACCAACGCTGTCGCTCAGATGGCGTTCGTGCGCGCAAGCGACACGGCTGTGATTGATGGGAAGACCATCTCTTTCCCGGCCCTCTACCTCGCCGCAGATCGGTCTGAGGCAAATGCCGCGGGCGAAATTGTCGTCACCTTGATGACCTTCCTGACGAACCCGCGTCCTCGATCCGCGGCAGAAATTCGAAAACTGCTGACTGTCGATGAAAGTCTTCACGCCGAAGCCGCGATGAAACGGGTCCGCTCTGCTTTTGGCGCCACACCAGGATTTGAGGCCGGAACGGCAACTCTTCACGCGCGAGAAACGGCGCGCAAGCTCACGGATATCACGGGCATGTCTCTTCGAGACGGTGTCCGAGTATGGCTCGCGGACCCCAGCGATCCGGACGAAGACTTTCTCTTGGTGGCTGAAGACGCCGAGCTCACCTGCGAATCCGGCGTCCCTGTAAAGCTCACTACGCGGGGACGCGTCGAAATTACTAGACCCAAGTCAGGCGATGCGAGCGTTGTCGGTGTGGGTCTCATCATGGATCTCCGTGAAGGAACGCTCCTCCTCGAACGAGACATCCTCATCACCCTACGGTCGCTTGTGCGCGGCAAGCCCTTGTCGGTGCCCGTGGTCATGCAGGCGGGCGGCCCGCTCATTCTCACGCCCGAGAGAACCGGAACGGCATCCCGACCGAAAGATGCGCGACGTGTTTTTAAACTCTCATCCGGCGTGGCGCAGATCGGCGGAGGGGCGACCCTGACCCAAGGCGCAACGGTGGCAAAGTCTGCCATGGCCACTTTGGAACTCTCCCGTGGTCGCGCAGACGCGAGCACGGCCACGATGGAAGGTAACGTCTCTTACGAGAGTGGTCCATGGGCTGCAACTGCTCAACGCCTTCGGGTCGAACCCTCTCCAATGGGAACCAAGGCGACGCTTGAGCCCACATTGGGCGGAGTGGTTGTCCTTAAAGTCACTGGTGGAGCTTCGCTCGTCCCCCGTGCCACCAAAGCGCAAGGTGATTTGATCGTCACGTCGAAGGGCTCCGTCGTTGTCACTCCAGTTGCGAAGCTGCCAGATGGCCAAGACGTGCCTGCCGTATCGATTCATGAAGTCCGCGCGGGACCGGACGTCGTCATGACGGCGGCGACGGACCGGATCACAGCAAAGGAGCTGCGCATTTGGTTTGGCGATGTCGCTATCCCGAGCGCTGCCGTAGATCCCAAGATCGATCCACCACGTCGACGCGTGCCTGTGCGCGCATACGCCACGATGGCCCAAGGAGAAACGGACGGCTACTTCCTTCGCGCGCGAGAGTGGTATGTGCGGCGGACCTTTGACCCCGATGGCGTGCCACTGCAGGATCGCCTCACGTTCAAAGGCGATTACGAAGTTGTGATGAAAGACGTGTCCACGGCAAAATTCGACCCTTCGGAGATGCCTGGCGGAGCGAGGAATGCGCTCTTGTTGAAGCCAGCGCCAGGCGATCGACTGATTCTCACGGGAGGAGGTACTCTAGATCTTTTGCGTGCTCCTCTCGAAAACGCTCCTTCAACGTTTAACGCAACAGATAATGTCGAGGCGAGACTCGAGTCCACATTGGGAGGCCCACCTCGGGTGCTACTTACCGCCCATGCGATTGACGCCCTCGTCACACCTGTCGTCGTGTCGACCCCGCAAGGTAATCAGATCGTGCATCGACTCGAGAGTTTGGCGGCAGTGCGCAACGTCGCTCTCGCCGTGGATGGGGGAATTCGGGCGCGCGGGTATCGCTTGAAGTACGACCCGTCTATTGACGAATTGGAACTGGTCGGAAGCAACGCAACTGATCGCGCGCGCATCGAGGTGTCCCCTAAGGAGGGTGCAATCCAGGGGGTTCGCGCGCAGTCAATGGTCTGGCAGGGCAAGGTTGCCCGTCTCATCGCATCCGGGAATGTAGAAGGCGAACTGATGATGGTCCGGCTCCCTTGGGCTGACGACATTGGCAAGGGGCCGGCCGTCCGGTCTTTCCTCCAATCAGACAAGATTTCCGTCCTTCTTGATCCATCGAAGATCAAAACGACGGGATTTGATCCCCTTTCAATCCATGCGGAGGGCCGCGTCCGACTTGAGCAACCCGACCGCATAGTTAACTGCACCGTGTTCGACTTTGACCCTCGCACCCGATCTGGAACCGTGCTGGGACGTCCGGTCACTTACGAGGTCACGCGAGCAATGGCAGGTGGGCCTGGCAAGGACTTCGTGTCTACTGCTCTTCTGGTGTTCGACCGAGGATCGGCAATTGCACAGGGTCCGGTGCATGGGGTCTTTCATGCGGACCGCCGTCAGACTGCGTTCAGCCTCCCCCAAAGTTCATCCAATCTCCCTAGCGCGCCCATCGCCCCCGCCAGCCTCACCCCCATGGTTCTCGCGTGCCGAGGACCCATCACCGTTTCGCCCGATCGCATCACGCTGACCGAGAGAGTTGAAGTCACGCAGGGCGACCCCAATCGCGACGGCTACCATGTGGAGGCCGACTATGTAATGTTCGAGCTCGCCTCCGTCGCAACGACGACCGAGGTCGCGTTCGCTGTTTTGCAGGGTTCGGTGATCTACGTCTCCAAGGAACTCGAGGGGCGAGGTGATGTCATGGTGCTCGATCGCGCGCGAAAAACCGCAACGCTCAAGGCGGACAGCCGCATGAGGACGGGAGTCTATCTTCGTGTGGGAGACAGTGTTCATGCCCCTTCGGTCCGTGAGCAGGGATCACGGCTAGATATTGACTTTGCTGACCCGCGCGGTGTCCAGATCACGTCGTGGGATGGCCGCGGCTCTATTGGCCCCGACACGCGACGAGCACCACGATGAGCCTGGCCAGATTGATAATCGTCGGAGTAGCGCTCGCCTGGATTCTCTTCTCACAGGACACCCGTCCGAGCGATCCCAACTTTCGGTACCGATTTGGGATTCGCCACGTCGACATGGGCGAGAACGTCGTCTATCTCATCGAGGATGTCCAAATCCGCGTAGGGGAACTCGACCTCCGTGCGGACACCGCCGTCGTCTGGTTAGCACCCGGCGCACAAATCGAAGATCTCGCTTCGCGGCCTAAGCCCGTCAGTACCACAGCCAATGACTGGTCTCGCATTGTGCGCGACTACGTTCGCGAGATTTACGTCGATGGCACCGTCATCGTCCGCCAAGGCGAAGAAACGACCGTAGCCTCCGCGGCCTACTTCGACTTCGTTCACGACCGCGGCGTCGTCCTCGATGCAGCAACGACTTACTCCATCCCTCGACCCGGCAGGAGTGACCTGCGCCTGAATGTTCGGGCGGAGGAACTTCGTGTGTTGGCAGCCGACCGACTTGAAGCCATCGGGGTGCAAGCAACGACTTGCACATTCGGCCACCCGCACTACCACGTCGCAATTGAGAAGTTGGAATTGCTCCGCAAGACCGGACAAATCAGAGCTCCACGTGTCGGAGAACAACCTTCATCACGTCCGACTTCCGGCTTTGTTTACACCGCCAAGGATCCGACTCTCAAGATCGGATCTACTTCTGTCTTCTGGTTCCCGGATGTCTCCGCAGACACTACCGATCCGAATAATCTCGGATTCGCCGCGCTTCAGGATCTCCGAATCGGAAGCTCCGGACGCTATGGCGCCTACGCCGGCCTGACCGTCGGCAGCGACATTTTTGCCAATGGTGAGCGATGGGGCACTTGGGCCGTGCTCGGCGATTGGCGCTCGTCGCGTGGCTTTGGTGGCGGTGTGGATCTCACATGGCGCACACCCGACTACGAAGGGCGCCTCAACACCTATTATCAGCGCGATCACGGTGAAGACCGCCTCTACGGTCGGCCCGATACGAAGAACCGCGATCGTGTCTCGTTTACCCATCGCCATTGGCTGCCGTGGGATGTTCGGCTCGATTTGGAGGTCAACGACTTTTCGGACCGCGCTTTCCTCCCTACCTACTACGAAAGCGAGTATCGAAACGAAAAGCCCCCCGAGACCTATGCATATTTGTTCCGTCCCGGATTCAACTCCGCAACTACTGCCCTGTTCTCTACACGCCTCAACGACTGGGAGACGGGCACGTTTTATGAGCCTCGCGCCGATTGGACTCTTGTCGCCGAGCCGATCGCGGAAATTGCCGAGTCGCCGCTTTATTTCACGGCGCGAGCTGAGGTAGCGCAGGTCACTCGAAAGTTCGACGACCTCCTCGCCATCAACGACATTTCGACTGCTCGAATTGATGTCGATACTTTGCTCGAATACCCATTCACTCTCGACCGCATCAAAGTGACGCCATTCGCCGGTCTTCGAACGACCTACTATGAAGAGGATCTACTCGGGAACACGGATAGAGTGCGGACAGGGCTGACGTTTGGCGCAGAAGTTTCCCTCCAAGCCTGGAAGATCTTCGAGGCCGATGGTGGGCTCTTCGGGCTCGATGGGCTCCGCCACATCATGCGACCCTCCATTAGATATCAGCGCATCACCGGTGTGAACGTGTCACCCAATGACCTTGCTTACTACGACACGACTGACTCACTCGACAACACTGACGAAGTTCGCTTTGAACTTCGCAACCTGTTCCAAACACATCGCAAGCGCAATGGCGAAACCGTGGTTGACGATTTCGCAGATTTACGACTCGAACTTACCTGGCGTCCTGGCAACGCCTCGCTGCCCGGGTCGGTGGCGCCTGAATGGGGTCCTCTCTATTCCGACAACGTCTTCCGCTTCTCGGATCGCATCGAGTTTCTAACCGACTTCGAGGTTGATGTTGAGAACGGTTGGATTCCACGTGTCAACGCTGCTGTCGGCTACAAGTTCAGCGACGCCTTCAAGACCTACGCCGGCGTTCGTCACTTCTCGACACAATGGGATGTGGTCTTCGGCCAAATCAACTGGCAAGCATCAGATAAGTGGTTGGTCCGAGGCTACGGCGACTACGACTTCAACGACGGCCGCGGCATTGAGAATGTTGTCGCGCTCACGCGTCTCGGCGACGACGCCGTCTTCTCGCTGGAATTCCGCGCTAACTATGCCCGTGACGACATTGGCGTGAATCTGGTCTTCTCCCCACGCGCCTTCTTTGACCCTCTCTTGGGCAACCGGCGCGGCTACCTAGACCCACGGTTCCAGTACCTAGGCGATGGGATTCACAAGTAGCCAGCTCGGCGGCATCCTTGCTACAATGCGAGTGCCATGTCTTTGTCGTTGTTGTTTCTTGAGGGACTCGGGACCTCCGAACTGGTGATCATCCTGCTCATCGGCCTCCTCCTTTTCGGAGGTCGTCTGCCCGAAGTAGGCCGATCGTTGGGCAAGACAATCGTCAAGCTCAAGAACAGCATGAAAGAGTTTTCGCCAGAAGTGGAGCAGGCGCGCGCGCAGATTCACGAAGTGACGCAGGGGATTCGCAACGCGGCGGAGGACGTGCGGAACGACGTCGAACGCGCAATCGAAAGCGACCCGCGGCGCTCGGCTTCTCCGCCAAGTCCATCGTCACCCATGAATCCGGTTGTCCATCAGATGCCGGGGATGCCCCCCGAGGCTTACGACCCGTGGCTCGGTACAGAAGTCGCGCCCGGCTATGTGGCCGACCCAGCCATGCTGCCCTCTCCTTCGGTTGGTCCAACGGGCGCCACCGGGGTTCCGCCAACAGAGCCCATGGCGAAGCCAATAGGACCTGTAACGACGACGCCACCGGGATCCACGTGATCAACTCCACGCCATTGCGCTTCGTCGCTGTGGCGCTGAGCGTTGGTGCGGGTGCTCTTGCTATCGCCGGTGGTGAAGCCGTCGGACATTGGATCTACCCACCACCCAAAAACCTCGACCCGAACGACCTGGTGGCGACGGGCGCCTACGCTGCTCGTGCCCCAAAGAGCGTGTTCATCGCCGTTTTGGTCAGCTATCTCGTTGGGTCCCTTATCGCGAGCTACCTCGCCACCCGCTTCGCCGGCCGTGCATCGGGTCGCATCGCTGGTCAGATTCTTGCTGGGCTCGCCGTCATCAACGTTATGACGCTTCCACATCCGCTGTGGTTCTTAGTGGGAATGGGAGTCGCGTTCTTTGTCGGAATCACGGGAGGACCGGCACTCCATCGCCCCGATCCCCCGAACGTCGCCTAGTTTTCGGCGCCCTGTTCGACGCGGTTTCGACCGCCTTCTTTTGCGCGATAGAGAGCAACGTCTGCAGCCTTGAACAACACGGTCGGTTCCGTGCCTGCGGGATCGGTCACTTGAGCCGACGTGCCGACGGACACGGTTACTGCAAGTGTTTGACCACCAATGTCAACGACAGTGCGTTCGACCACGCGACGAACACGTTCACCTAGCGCGCGGAGCGAAGCCCCGCTTGCGCCGGGGGCGAGGACAAGAAACTCTTCCCCACCCCAGCGATACACAGAATCGGTCGCGCGGACGCCTTCGCGAACTGCCTTCGCGACCGCCTGAATTACTTTGTCACCAGCAGCGTGTCCATGAGTGTCATTGACGAGTTTGAACTTGTCGATGTCGATCACTAGGACCCCAAGCGGATCTGGGAATTCTTGGCTCGTGCGGGCCTTCCACTCCTTCGCCATCGCCTCGTCGAGACCTCTTCGATTGGCGAGCCCCGATAGCTGATCGATCGACGCGACCTTGGTGAGTTCCGCGACTTGGCCCTTTTGATCCTCGGCATCCGCCGCCGCGCTCATCGAAATCTCGAAGAGCTGCTGGCGCGCCATCTCTAGGATCTCCGAGAAGTTCTCGCCATGCGCAAACTGCACACGAACGACCTGTGCGAATTCCTTGATTGGCGCATCGAGCTGTCCGAGGATCTTCGTGGCTGTTTCAACGTCACGATTGAACCACTGCTTCAGAGAATCTTCGAACCCCTTGAGCAAAGTCGGATCCTGAACCATGAAGAACGTCGCCGCCTGGTGCGCGAGGTTAAGAACCTGTGTCAGCGCGATCAAGTCAGGCGAGCTGGTCTCGGGAAGGCGTTCAGGGGAGTGGTGGCATGCAACCGCATCGGCAAGCCGCACCGGCAAGCTCCATGCCGTCATGAGAACTCGTCCCAAGTCGACATGAGAAACTCCAAGTACCGTTTGCTCCAATTCCCAGTTGGGGTGGCCAACGATCATCTCGGAGATAACGGGGCGATAATTTTCGCCGCCGACGCGCACGAGCACTGGGATCGACAAGTCCATGAGAAGCGCGCCTGTCGCGGCTTCCTCAGTAAACGCTAAATCGAGTTCGGTGCAAAGGACGCGAGCCACTACCGATTGGATGAGAGCGCGACGCCAGAACAGCTGAATGTCGTAGCCGTCCAAATCGTCCGCAGGTTCTGCGACCGACGTCAGTGCGAACGACAGGGCCGCAAGCTTGACAGCTTTCACTCCCAACGTCATCACCGCATCTCGAACCGTTGAGATTCCATGGCGGCGCTTGTATAGCGCCGAGTTCGCGAGTCGCATCACACGTGCGCTCATGGCTGGGTCCCGACTGATCAAGACCGCCAAGTCGTGCATATCGATGTCTTCGCGTCGCGAGAGATTCACGACCTCGAGTGCAACGGATGGAAGCGTCGGCAATCGGTCAGCGATCGCAACGTAAGAGGAGATGTGAGTTTCCTTCGCGGGCACGCTTCTGGGCTCTCGTTGAGGGACTCAGGTTCCGAAACCGTTTAAAATGTCTTCGGCAGAAACTTCCGCGCCGTTCGGCTCGGTGGCGTTCGGCTTCGGCACCGCCACGTTCAGAACCGCTTCGACATCGGAGAGTAGCGCCACAACCAGAAACACCTTATCGGCAAGAAGGGGGCTGATGTCTGACATCACCTCAATCGTGGGTGGTTCGGTAATGATGAGGGTGTCGACACCATCAAAAGACTCAAGGCAGAACATGCGCTGATGGTGCATGGTTCCCGCGTCGAGCTTGTTGATCGCGTCGCCGCTGGGTGCAGCAAGCTTAAGCCGCACAAACGGAAGAGACAGCTCTTTAGAGATCGCTCGCGCTAAGTCCCATTCGTTGATGAATCCCAACTCAACAAGAGTCCGTCCGAGGGGGACCATCGACGCTCGCTGAATTTCTTGGGCGTCACGAAGTCGCTCAAGCGTGAGGCTTCCATCGGCCACCAGAATGGTGCCGATGTCTTTATAGGATCGTAGACGGATATTCTTCATGGGGGGAATTGATGCGTCGCCGTGGTCTAGCCTCCATATCGGCACGAAACTCCGCTAGAAGTAAGTCGGTTCAGAGGATTGGCGAACAAAGCCAGGCGAGCCGGTAGCCGAGTCGCCGAAACGAGTGCGTGATGCGTGCGGATTCGTCAGCTTTAACCCATGGCTTCGTGTCTCCTCGACGACGAACCGCTCTAGGCAACATCCAAATCGGTATGGAATACGGCTCTGAAGCGCTCCAATGGTCTTCAAAGTGGGCGCGCAAGGTGCGCGGCAAACCCGCGCCGTACGCAACAATATCGGCTTCAAAGTTCAGAAACGTCGATCGCTGGTCAAGATTTGAGGACCCCATGAACGCTAAGTTTTCATCAATGACGGCGAACTTTTCATGAAGCAGCGGCCCAGAACGGGCGCGCACGGCGATTTCATATTCGAGGGCGACACTAACCCACGTCATCATTGCCGCGGTGACCAGCCACGAGTCTGTTCGTTTAGGAACAATGAGCCGCACGGAGACACCGCGCGCTGTCGCAGATTGGAGAGCCCCCAACAGCGGTTGTGGTGGGACGAAATACGGCGTGATGAGATCGATCGAGCGTTCAGCTTGGTGTATGGCCGTAATCAACATTCTCATGACACCAAGCGAAGGATCGTCGGGCCCACTCGGAACCACTTGGAGCACCTCGTCTGGTCCTTGACCGACCACGCAGGCGCGGGGCCTCACGTCGGCTAGCGTTCGAAACGACTCCGGGTCCTCCGCGCTCCAGTGCCACCTCCGCTTCCGTTCTGCAGATGCAAATGCCCAGTCGGCATCCACAATCGATGCACAGTCGAGCGCGACAGGCCCCTCCATCCGCACGGTGATATCCAACGACTGGGGTGGCGAGCCGCAGTGCCTTCCCGACAAGTTCATGCTGCCGATGTAGGCGATCTCCCCATCAACTACTAAGAGCTTCCGGTGGTTGCGAAGGCTGATCTGAAGTCCGCGTCGAAGTGGATGGGGCGCGAGGTAGGGCAGAACACTCACCCCCCCATCCTTCAGCTTTCGAATCAACCCTCTTCCATCGGACGCCCCCATGTAGTCGTAAACGACACGCACTGCAACACCACGTTTCACAGCGCCGACGAGTTGCTGTGCCATCGCATCCGTGTGGGGATCATCGTCAACGATGTATGTCATCATGTCCACACTCGTGCGGGCAGAGGCAATGTCACGCTTCATAGCGTCAAGTGTCGTCTCTCCTGTGGTGAAGAGCCTCACTTGATTACCAAAGCACGGCGGGAAATAGCCTTGGTCTTGAATCGCACGGCGTATCAGCCCAGAGGAATTGGTAAGCGCTTCCCGCCAACACCTGCGGGCTTCCTCGATATGTCGTTGATGTTGTGCGCGAACGTTGCGAACACGATGTCTGCGCCGTCGCCCAGCGCGATCAATGCCCATCGTCAAGTAGATCAACGGACCAATGATGGGAAGCATGGCTCCGAGCGCCCACGACAACGCACCCGATGACTCTCGTCTTCGGGAGAGAACTGCGTGACACGCACATGCAAGCCCGATGGCCTCACTTACTCCGAAAATGATGTCGAATGTGGGCGTCATCGCGAGCGCCTTAGAATCTCAGCCCTGATGGCGCTTCGCCATCGTTCCTCAAGAAGGGACACGGTTTCGCCTGTAACCACGGCATACGCGCCTTCAAAATCACCGGCTTCCCGTCCGAGTGCAAGAAGTTTCGACTTGCCGTGTCGGACCAGGAAGTCGTCGATGGCAAGCGCCGCAAGTCTGTAGCCCAAGCGCGGCGGATAGGAGTGCAGATCGGCGAACATCAACTTCCGAGAATCCAACGCCTCGAGCCCTACGGTTCCAGCAAGGAGCGACGTCCCGGTCCCACCAAAACCCAACGATTCTCCCTCGATGTAGGTGGCGAGCCCTTCCTCAAACCAGAAAGGACGCGTCACCTTCCACTGCGAAGCAAGGAAGACATGCACCAATTCGTGCCCAATGAGATCGCGTTCCGCAGAACGGGGCTCGGCGTCCGGATTGCCTTTAACGAAGACCCGCTTAGCGCTTGAGAACCCGTCGGCCTCAAATCCGTCTGGAAAGCGATCGACGACGCGCAGTTCGAGCTTGCCCACCATCGGCAACTTAAGCCAGGCTGCAACCCTCATCCGTTCCTCGCGAACCACGCGAAGCCATGCCCGGGCCACTTCGTTTCGGACGGACCGTGGTGTGAGAACGGACACCGAACCGTCAGACTCCGACAGTACCCATTTCTCCTGACGAACGACCGCCGCCTCGAGCGAGCCGTCTAATGGACCAAGCTCGAGCGGCGCGGTGATTTGCGCACACGCGGCAAACAGCACGATTGCCACTGCCGCGTGGCGCATCAATTACACGTCCAGCGAGCGAACCGCGAGTGCGTTCTGCTCAATGAAAGCTCGGCGCGGAGCGACCTCCTCACCCATCAACACTGAGAACATATGGTCGGTCGCGACCTCGTCATCGATCTTCACTTGTAGAAGCGTCCGAGTGGCGGGATCCATCGTGGTTTCCCAAAGCTGCTCTGGATTCATCTCGCCGAGTCCCTTGAATCGCTGCAAGTCAATCCCGTGCTTACCAACTGCACGAATCGCCTCAGGCAATCCAGCGACTTCATAAAGCGGAATAACCTGATGATCATTCAAGACGCGCATCGGGGGCTTCTCGAGGTCGCGATCCTGAACCGCTGCAGCAATAAACAGCGAAGGCGGAAGTCCGAGGTGCGCGAGACGCGCGACGTCTGCGCCGATATCGGCCGCGCCCCAAATTTCCGTAATCACGAGATCCGCGTGGGCCTTGTCCTCCGCGCTCGCATCATCACCACACACCTTCAACACGCCGCCACGTGTCGCAGCCAAGGCATTTCGATAGACGTCGAAGTCGGAGTGCGACTTGAAGAACTTGGGGCCGTCCTTCGCCTCTGCGCGGATCACGGGCACCGCGCCCGTCGCGACGTCGGCCATGTTGATGTACGCCGAGTATGAAATGCCGGCGCGCCGCGCGCGAGCCTCGGAGGCCGCCAAGCGCTGAGACGCCTCGACGGCAGTCACCAAGTCTGGCCCGGTTACGGTATGAATTGCCCGCCCGTCGACGCCCAATACTTCGAGGCGGGTGCCATCCATTCCAAGAGCGAGAAGATCGCGGTTGATGTCCTCGTCTGTCTGAATATAGCGCTCCTTGCCTTTCCGTGTGATCTTGTAGAGAGGCGGCTGAGCAATGTAGACGTGCTTGCCTTCAATAAGCGCCTTCATGTGGCGATAGAAGAAGGTCAACAGCAAGGTGCGAATGTGCGAACCGTCGACATCGGCATCGGTCATGATGATGACCTTGCCGTAGCGAAGTTTCGTCAAGTCAAATTCTTCGGCGCCCACTCCGCAACCAAGCGCGATGATGATCGTCTTGATTTCCTCGTGGGAGAGCATCTTGTCGATGCGCGCCTTCTCAACGTTCAGGATTTTACCCTTGAGCGGGAGAATCGCCTGATAGCGGCGGTCTCTTCCACCCTTGGCCGAACCTCCTGCCGAGTCACCTTCCACCAAGAACAGCTCTGATCGATCGAAGTCCTTCTCGGTGCAGTCGGCCAGTTTGCCTGGCAAACCACCACCCGAAAGAACACCTTTTCTCCGCACGAGGTCGCGGGCCTTGCGGGCCGCCTCGCGAGCTGACGCCGCATCAATGGCCTTGCGGACAATTGACTTCGCGTTGCTTGGGTTCTCTTCAAGCCAACGCATGAGACCATCGTAGGTCACATTCTGAACTGCCGCCTGCGCATCTTTGTTCGAGAGTTTGATTTTTGTCTGACTCTCAAACCGTGGGTCCGGAAGCCGAATGGACACTGCGGCTACGAGACCCTCGCGACAGTCTTCGCCAGTGAGTTGCTCGCCCTCCTTAAACACGCCCGACTTCTTGCCGTAGTTGTTGAGGGCAGAGGTAAGGGCGGTTCGGAACCCAGACAAGTGAGTTCCGCCTTCAATCGTCTTGATGGTGTTGGCGAAGGAAAGCTCGATCGTGGAATAGGACGAGTTGTAGGCCAGCGCGATTTCGACGTCGTAAACGAGAGGCTTCGATCCCTCGCGCTCGATGACGCGGTCAGCGCGAAAATAGATGGGCTCGGAGTGGACCAAATCCTTTCCTTCGGAAAGATGTTGAACGAAGGATTTGAGTCCGAGTGGAAACTGATAGATAGCCGGATCCGCGGGCCCCTGTCGTGCATCCCTATATTCAATCGTCACCCCTGGGTTGAGGTACGCAAGCTCGCGGAATCGCGTCGCGAGTCGTTCAGCATTGAACGTGGTTGACGACATGATGGTGGGGTCAGGCTTAAAGGTAACCTTGGTCCCCTTCTGATCGGTGGCGCCGAGCTCGCGGAGCTTCTGAGCCGTCTCGCCGCGTTCAAATCGAATGTGATAGGCGCGAGACTCTCGATAGACCTCGACCTCCATCCATTCCGACAACGCGTTAACGCATGAGACGCCGACGCCGTGCAAACCACCCGAGACCTTGTAGTTGTCACCGTCAAATTTGCCGCCGGCGTGGAGCTTCGTCATCACCAACTCAACAGCTGGCATGTTCTCTTCGTGGTGGTGATCGACGGGGATTCCGCGGCCGTTGTCGATCACGGAACACGATCCATCTGCGTTAAGTGTGATCCGCACGAAGGAAGCGTGCCCGTTCTGAACCTCGTCGATGGAGTTGTCAACGACTTCGTACACCAAATGGTGAAGGCCATAGTCGTTTGTGTCGCCGATGTACATATCGGGACGCTTACGTACGGCCTCAAGGCCCTCGAGCACCTTGATGTTGGAGGCGTTGTATCCGCCAGATTTCGGTGAGTTCATGTGAGATCGGGTTTAGGGTGTGCCAAGACGGAATCGAATTTCTTTCACACGTCCCGAAGTTCGGGACGCCATGGCTTCGGTCAGTGCCTGACGTCGGAACGCCGCCAACTCTTGGCAAAGAGGTGGCGCTCCTACTGCGATGGTCAGCACTCCGACACGGATTCCCCGCACCTCCGTTTGAGATGCCAACTGGTCGCCCGCCACTTCCCGCCATGCCTCGATAAGGTCGGCGTGAGGGCTCTTCCGGACAAGGCTGGAGTCGCACTTGAGAAGGGACTCCATCGCGTCCTTGAGGCTTCGGGGTGCAGCAGACATCTCAGCCCGCACGCATGGTTACCGGCATGACCACGTAGACGAAATCCTTCTCGCCGTCGAGTCGCGCAGGTTTCTGGGGATCGTTGAGGTGAAGGATGACTTGGTCGGTAGTCATCGCATTGAGACCCTCGAGCACGTATTCGGGATTAAATGCTACTTCGATCGAACCACCTTCGACGACGGCATCGAGGTCGACTTGCGCCTCACCCACATCGGTTGATCTTGCGGCAAGGCTGACGCTGGTCTCGGCGAGCGTGAGCCTCACCGATGGATGATCGCTCGGGACAAGCAGCTTCGCTTGGCGGAGCGCTCGGACGAAGTCGTCGCGCTTCATCGTGACCGTGATTTTCCAATCCTTTGGGATCACTTGGTTGTGATCAGGATACGACCCCTCAACAAGCAGTGAGGTGACTTCGGCTCGCGAAGTCTTCAACATGACTTGTTTCTCCTCAAAGGCCATCGTGAGTGTGGCGTCGTCTTCCACGAGCACGCGCGCGAATGTGAGCAGTCCTTTGATAGGGAGAATGTGTTTCGCTGTTACCCCATCCGGATTTTCGCACGCTGCGGTTGCGCACGCGAGGCGCTTGCCATCCGTTCCAACCATCTGCACGACAGACGCATTGACGTGCACCATACATCCATTAAATGCAAATCGAGTCCGGTCCTTCGCCGCGGCGAAGTGTGTGCGATCCACCATGCGCAGAAACGCCTCGCGCGCGAATGAAACTCCTTTGCGCTCGCCGAACGATGGAATAACCGGAAACTCGTCCGGGTTTTCGCCGTGAACAATAAATTTGGATCGCCCGGAAACCACGCGCACTCCACGATCCTTGGCTGTAGACTCAAACGTAACTTTGTCTGTGGTGGCTTCTGCCAACAATTGTTGGACGCGGCCTGCGTGAATTACGACGTCGCCTGGCTCTTCGACAATGTCGAGAGGCACGCGGTATCGAATCGCGACTTCGAGATCGGTCGCGAGGAGCGTTGCGCCATCGGGGCCAACCACCAGACGTAGGTTCTGCAGCATCGGACGGACGTTGCGGGACGACGCGACGGATCCAACAATTCGGAATGCGTCGAGCAGCCGCTGGCGGTTGCCGGTGAACTTCATAGTTCGAGCCTTCTCCCCTCAAACAACGCGGTCACGACCCGCGCGATTGGACACCGCGAAAAAGAGCCCCTTGGCCCTCCTCCGTGCGGTGCTTTCCAACCCCTCGCATTCTAGCCCTTTCTGGCGACTTCGGAACCGCATCGAGCACTCCATAGAAAGGCCGATAACCCTCTCCGCTTGCGTTGAACAAGGCCATCATGAGATGCGAGACATCACCTCGCTTCGTTCGCGGGCCTTCGGCTTTCTCCACGATGCAACATTGTTCGTTAATGCCTGTGGACGGGAATTCGATCACCCCCAACAAAAGTTGCTTAGGTTGGCGCGACAAAACGCGACTGGTGCCTTAACCCCTTAGTTTGGGTGGCTTAGGACGCGGGGCCCGTTTGGAGAAAATCGCGTTTTCCGTGAAGAAACGGCGTACTTCTCGATAGCGCTCGACATCGAGATTGACCTTAACGGCTCTTCTTTGGTGGTTTTCCACAATCACTGTGGGAAACGCAAAACGCGTCAAAACCGCACTCTTTTGGCTGAACGAAAGGCTTGACGCTTTGGAGGCTGCGACTAGCCGCGTGAGCCAGACGCCAACATCGCGAGCAAGTTGTCGAGCATCTTCTTGTAGTCAGGGGATTCGGCCATGCGGCACTCCACCCGCTCGATGCTGTAGAGCACCGTGCTGTGGTCGCGACCGCCGAAATATGCCCCGATTTCCTCAAGCGAAAGACGCGTCAGCTGCCGGGCAAGATGCATACAAAGTTGACGAGCTTCCGTGAGTGGCTTGGTTCGTCGCTTGCTTTGGAGATCGGCGCGGCGCATCCCAACGCGCTCCGAGACGATTGCGACGATGTCATCGATCGTGACGCGTCGGGGACGATCAGAGATAAGCCCGGAGAGTGCCTGGCGAGCCAACTCCATCGTGACCGGTTTTGCCAAGAGGATGGAGGTGGCGACCACCTTAGTCACGGCTCCCTCAAGCTCCCTTACGTTGGTTTGGATGGTCTCTGCGATCACTTGGGCGATCTCAGGGGGCAACTCGACGCCCTGTTGGGACGCCTTGCGCAATACCAACTGAACCCGCGTTTCCAGCAATGGTGGTTCGAGCTCTGCCGTCATGCCCTGCTTGAAACGGCTGACGAGTCGCTCTGATAGGGATGGAATTTCGGTCGGAGGTGAATCGCTCGAAAGGATGATCTGACGATTGTTTGTGTGGAGCGCGTTGAAGGTATGGAAGAACTCTTCGGCCGTTCGGTCCTTGCCGGCAAGGAAGTGGATGTCATCAACGACCAAAACATCGGGCTGCCGGTACTTCGAGCGGAACGCCTCAAGTGACCCACGCTCGACCGCCGTTATGAACTGGTTTACGAACTGCTCACACGAGACGTAAAGTATGCGTGTATCAGGGTTTCGAGCTAGGACGCCATGGCAAATCGCTTGCAGTAGATGGGTCTTACCTAGGCCTACTCGGCCGTGAATAAAGAGCGGGTTGTACGCCCGAGTCCCGGTGTTGGCGATGGACATTCCCGCCGCCACTGCCAGCTGATTGTGGAGGCCGACGATGAAGTTCTCGAATGTGTAGTGGGGCACAAGGCTCATGCCCCCCTCGACGCGCGCTCCGCCCGCAGGGCGAGCTGGAGCGGTGTACTCGCCCGTGGCAAGGGTTACCGGGTAAACCTCACCACGCGCCGCCGAAGGAGTCGTGGGCGCAACCGCAGACGACTCAGCCAGAATGAAAATCTCAATGATGCCGCCCGCTCGAGTCGCGAGGGCCTGTTTGATGCGGGTGCTGTAGCTGCGTTGAACCCAATCACGAACGAACGCGGTGGGCGCCATCAGCGTCACTTTGCCAAGCTCTGCGCCCACGAAAGAAATCGGGGCGATCCATGTCTTGTAGGAGTTCTCGGGGAGGCTGGATTTCAGCTCCAATCGAACGTCCTCAAACAACTCCGGTGTCACCACATCCGGCGGCATTCATTCCCCTAAGGTCTGGTCGATTCCCGCGAACCAACCGCGCTGCACCATCACGAATCGCACCTGCGCCTTCAATGGCCAGGTGGCCGCTTGCTTCGCCGAAGGTCTCGGCGCTCGATCAAGCGGGCGCGAAGTATAGGAGCGATCTACGGCTCGTCAAAACACTTTCACCACTTCTGCACATCATGCCTCCACATTGCATTTGGACCCGGCTCATAGACCTTGACCGGCTCTTCACTTAGGGGCCGACGCCGCCCAGAAATATTTCTTAAGAACGTCCACCGTTTTTTTCCAATTTATGCCATCACCCGGACCAACATGCGCACAACCAGCCACTTACCAAGAGCATCCGATTTCTGTAACCTCATACCCCACAACAACTTCCGTGTGTGTTGGGAGAATCCTCACACGCTGTGGGTTTTCTCCCGCCCGGTCACACCCTACACGAGACCCGCTTCACTACGAGACTCACCTTTGATGCAACAGCGAGCATGTCTGCTTCGGATTGGGTTGGACCAAACGAGAAGCGGACGGTCTCGAGATTCTCTTGCTTCCCCACACCCATCGCCGCGAGCACTGGGCTTGGACGAGCGGCTCCGCTTGAACACGCGGAGCCGAGGCCAATAGCAACTCCTTCGAGATCTAATCCCATGACCATGCCCTCGCCCGACACGCCCATAAACCTAATCGCCAAGGCCCCAGGAAGTCGTTCGGGGCCGTGGCCATGAAGCTCAAAGGAAACACCTTGGTCCTTGAGTGCTTTAAGAAACATGGCATCAAGCTGCGCAAGCAACGCAACGCGCTCCACGCTCTCTTGGCGCGCGAATCGTGCGGCAACCCCGAAGCCCACGATGCCGGCGACATTCTCTGTTCCCGCGCGTCGCTCTCGTTCTTGTGATCCACCCGCGAGCATCGGGATGACCTTGGACCCTGGTCGAATGACCAAAGCACCGACGCCTTTGGGGCCTCTCATTTTGTGAGCAGAAAACGAAGCGGTCGTCGCGCCCTCGGGCCAATCAAATCGCGCGCGCAAAGGGACCTGCGACGCATCGACGTGGAGTGGAACACCGTGAACTGCACAGATGTGCGCCACCTCTCGAACTGGTTGGATGACGCCGGTTTCGTTGTTGGCCCCCATCACGGCCACGCCGCCTAACTGCGCGACGAGCCGTCGGTTCACAAACCCAAGGTCAATGACCCCTGATGCCGCCACTGGAATGCGCTCCGCTTGGCCTCGACGATCCACCGCAGCAAGCATGCATGGGTGTTCAATGGCGCTCACAAGCCATGGGCCATCCCGAAACGTGGTCACTGCCAGGTGGTTGGATTCCGTGGCCCCCGATGTGAAGACAACATCCCGCGCGTCAACACCAGCGAACTCCGCGACGCTAGACCGCGCCTCTTCCACTGCCCGCCGAGCAAGTCGGCCCTCGCTATGAAGACTTGACGGATTCCCATGATTGGCCTCGAGAAACGGGCGCATTGCCTCCAAGACTCGTGGGTCGAGGGGGTTTCCGGCGTTCCAGTCGCAAAAGTGACGGATCATTGTCGGATTTCCTGGGCCATCACATCCCTATAGGAGTTCATCCTGCGCATCTAGATGGTCGAAGAGATGATACCGACCAGGGCTACCACCCGAGTCCAATTCTCCTATGAGCGTCGTCAACACCCGCGATCGAACCATCAACACGAAGATCGTCTACTACGGCCCAGGTTTGGGCGGGAAGACGAGTTCTTTGGCGTCGGTCCACCAACAACTCGATCCGACGGGCGAAACTCCGTTGGTTCGTCTTCAAACGGACGAAGAGTCGACGCTGTTCTTTGACTACCTGCCCCTCGCCTTGGGGCCGTTTGACGGGTATCGACTCAAAATCCAGGCGTTCACGGTCCCTGGTCAAGTCAAATACAACCTTACTCGGCGCTACGTCCTCCTTGGAGTTGATGCGGTGATCTTCGTTGCCGACTCCTCCCCGTCGCGACTTGGTGACAACTTGGAATCGCTCGAGTCACTTCGTGGCAATCTGGAATCAAACGGCATCGACCCAGTCTCGGTTCCGTTGGTGTTTCAGTGGAACAAGCGAGACCTTCCAGATGTGACGCCGATTGAGACGCTTTCATCCCGGCTGAATCCCGAACTGCTTCCTGCGTTTCCGACTTGTGCCATCAGAGACCTTGGCACGTTCGACGCGTTTGTCGCCGCAACTCGCGCAATGGTCGATTCGGTCGCGCGTCGTTATCACCTCTCGAATCCAGGCGAGAGCCTAGGAGAGATCGCGGCGCGCCATCTCTCGTCTCGCACACGCTCGACCTGATCGTCAGGGCGCGTTAAGAGCTTCGAGGTAAACGGCCTCGTAGAGCGGAACGATGGAGTCTGTTCCGAATTCCTCAGTCGCTCTCAGCTGTGCCGCCTTTCGAGCCGCAGCATGTCGAGGACAATCCAACAACAACGCTGAGAGCCTCTCCGCCATCACATCAGTGGCTCCGACCGGCTCCAGAATCCCATCGATTCCATCCCGAACCACCTCGGGAAGGCCACCGGCGAGCGCACCAACAACCGGCACGCCGCAGGCCATAGCTTCGAGCGCCGCGAGTCCGAAGGACTCTCCGGCCGACGGAAGCAAGAACGCGTCGCCGGTGGCGATCACTGCCGCGACGTCGGTCACTGCCCCCAAGAAGAGACACCCATCAGCAACACCGAGCTCCTCCGCTACGCGAAGCGCGGTTGCTCGCTCGGGCCCATCCCCGACCATCACCAGCCGCGCCTTCATCTTCCTTCGAACGCTCGCGAAAATACGCACAACATCGTCCACTCGCTTCACTGCGCGGAAGTTGGACGCATGCACCAAGACGACTTCGTCGTCCTGCGCCACACACGCCCGCATCGTTCCTCGTGCTCCTGGGTGAAACACCCGACTGTCGACGAAGTTCGGAATGGCTCGTATGCGCGGATCGTCCTGAATCACGCGGCGCGTTTCGTCTCGAAGGAACTTTGACACCGCGGTCACTGCATCGGCTTTCGACAGCGCGTATTCCACAATCGGCCGATACGCGGGATCACTCCCGACCAATGTGACGTCGGTTCCATGGAGAGTGGTCACGACCCGCACCTTGTCTCGTCCGACGATTTCGCGCGCCAACACCGCCGACAGGCTGTGCGGCACGGCGTAGTGCGCGTGGAGGATGTCAAGATGATGCCGTCGCGTTAGGTCGGCCAACTTGCTCGCCAATGCCATTTCGTAGGGCGGGTACTTAAACAGCGGATAAGCCGACACATTGACTTCGTGATACGAGAGTCCGCGCTGTGGCAGGAGTCGCACCGGTGGTGCATACGAGACAATGTGAACTTCGTGTCCGCGCGCGACGAGTGCTGATGCGAGCTCGACGGCGACGGTTCCGGACCCTCCGAAGGTCGGATAACAAGCAATACCAATTCGCAGTGGGCGTTGCATGGATCTACTTCGGATAATATCCAAAGTTGATAAAGGGCTTCATCGGGTCGTCTAGCCGCAGCGGGCCATCGACAAGGAACGGCTCGCCGAATGCCGCGCCGATCATATTGCCGTAGTGCCTAGCCCGTCCCTCCCACCACGCCCAAAATTCTTGACGCGAGATGTACGTTGCAGGCTCTGTCGACTCTGCGTTGTGGAACTGACTTCGGTACGCCATGGCAGCCTCACGCTTGCCCACAAACGTCGCCGAGATGTCAACGACGAACGAAGGTGCGAACTGCGAGTGCGATGCGTATTGCCAAATTGCGCGGGGGCGGTGGGGCGGCAGGTCGGGAGTGTGCTTTGCCACGCCGGCAAAGAAGCATGCTTCCTTCACCAACACGGCGAGCCGCGCGTGGTCTGGATGGAGATCGTCGTGGCGTGGAGCCATTACCACGGTTGGCTTAAGTTCTCGAATAACGCGAATGACCGCCGCTCTCGATGCGACATCATCCATCACTGATCCATCGGGGAGGCCCAAGCTGGATCGGGCATCGAGCGCCAAGCGCTTCGTGGCATCGGCACGCTCAATCGCTCTGATCTCGGGCGTCCCGCGAGTTCCAAGTTCACCGCGCGTCGCATCCACCGCGCCCGTCCGATAGCCCTGGCTCTTAAGGACAAGAAGCGTTCCACCCACAGCGAGCTCGATGTCGTCAGGGTGGGCACCAAATGCCAATACGTCGACGGTTGTCATACAGACTCACTCATTGCGATCACGGTCGTTGGGTCCATGGGGTCAAGCTTAGAGAGCCACGCGCGGACCTCATCGAGCGACATGCGTGCGAGGAGTTCCGGCAACGTAAGCATACGGTCTTGGGGCCGGCCCTTCGGACGGACCCAATTCGCCAAGCGCTGCCGCCTGTCGCCCTGCACGCCCTCGGCGCGTTCGCGATCACGGATCATCGTCGCCGAGATTTTCTCATACGCGTGGTCGATCTGCTTGGCGAAACCATCAACAGCCCGTGCCATCGGATCGGATGTTGCAACCGATCGGAGCCCACTGACGGCGGCGTTGAGGTCTTGACGTACTTTCGCTGGAATCGGGTCTGCTGCTTGGATGGAGTTCCATGACGCGGGATCGTCTAAGAGCTGGCTTGTCTTCAGTCCAAGCCCCTCAACCCACTTGGCCTCCTTGTGTCCAATCAAGATAGAAGCCGGGCGCTGAATGATGCTGGGTAGTTCGAGCCCAGCCGCTTTGAACAGCGAAGGAAACTGAGCGAAGTAAGCAACCTCTGCTGGCCCACCCACTTGAGCCACGACAGGAAACAACCATTGCTGGACAAGAGGTCGCACCTGAACCGAAGTCGATATTCGACTTGGGTCGTCTTGGATGATGTCCAAGAGATCCGACTCCGAATACTCGTGCCCACTGGCATCGCGCCATGGTGTTCCTTGAGAAAGACGAAGACGAGTTCCGTCCGCGCTGACAACAAAGAGCCCGGATGGTTCCTCGGTTTCGATTTGAGGGTGGTATCCCAAACTTGCAATGTGCTGCGTATCCGCGACCAAAGCTTGGTGCCATGCGCCGACCTCGACCACAGCGCGCCGATAAAGAGGCGCGGCGAGCTGACGGAACCAATGCGGTTCCGCGAGGAGAAATGGCGTGTCTCGAAAGACGTTCACTAGGACACGCGACGTCCAATCGGGGAATCGTTCGCCCACGGCCGGCATGACCCACGGCGGCCACGCTATTTCGCCGAACGAGCGGTGAAGCGCTTCAGCAGCAAACGCCCGGACCTCGCTTGAAATTATGATTCGATCGAGGCATCGACCGCTGTCTTGAATTGGCGCTACCTCGCGATGAACGCCGTCAAGCCTCGGTGTCTCCATTCGGTTGACCTCGACGAGGTCGTGGTCCTCCGACTGATTCCAAAAGATCGGGACGCAGGGCCTGCCGGTCTCACTCGTTATTCGCCGCGCTAGGGCGATAGTCCCGGCGAGTTTCTCAAGTGTGAAGAGCGGACCACCGAAGAGCCCTGGCTGTTGGCCGGTGATGACGACCGTCGCCTGATCTCCTTTCAATGCCGAACAAAGCTGTGACGCCTCGAGATTGCCCAACCGTTCGTTGTTGGCCTGGAGAACCAAGGCGACTTCTTCGCGCGACGCCCGCGTCTTCGGGACGCGGTTGAATTCTCTCGCGGCGTAATGACCCGCCAGCTCTCGCGGGATACCCATGCGGCACGCCAGAGCGAGCGCATGTCCAGCCGGGCGCGCATCAAGATAGCGCTCAACCCTCATGTGGCCTCCGAGATCACGATATGGCGGTCGTGGGACGTGGCCACAGGATTAAACGAGCTGTGCGACGAGTTTGTCCTGAAGCCCAGCGATTCGATCAGCGTTGTCACCTCCGCCGCATCGTACAGCCTCACGGATTCTCGCCATGTTGATTTGATTTCCCCGCCCTCTGAGACCACCACGGTTTTCTCCACGCGATTGCCGACCAGTCGACGGCTGCACTTCACGACGAACAACCCTCGTGCTTCGCTAGACTCGGGGACGAGGTGAGACCTCACGTATTCAGCGTGCGGTAGATCGAGAAGGAACCGTCCACCTCGCCGGATGACGCGCCGAACCTCCTCAACGATTAGCTTGTCGTGATCAACTGACTCGCCATAGCCGAACGATGTAAAGAAGCAGGCGACAGCGTCAAACGATGAGGTGGCGAAAGGCAACGCTCGTTGATCTGCGGCAACATACCGAGGACCTCCGCCTGCGGACATGGCGATACGCAAAAGGTCGAGCGAAAGGTCACACCCCACAACTGAGCGCACAAGCGGGATCATGGCTCGCGCATGTCGACCCCCGCCACAGGCGAGGTCTAAAACGTCATGGTGCCTATCAAGGCCAAGCCATCGCGCGGCAGACTCTACCTCTTTCAACGCCCCCAGATCGTCTCGCGTATTGTAGACTATCGGATACCACGGACCAAAGGCCTCTTTCCACCACTCCATGCGATCAACCACGTATCCGCGCGTCGCGTGCGCGTCGGAGCTCGTCGCGCATTGCGATGCCCGCCTCTCGGATCAGTGTCTTCCAATTGTCGGGGGCGCGCTTATCCGCGCCCCACGGGAAAGTAAGCGACCGGCTCGCATTCACGATCGCCCCGAGGCCCCGTGAGTCCATGGCTAGAGCGCAATCGGCTGCAGTGCCACCTTGGGCCCCGTAGCCCGGAACAAGCATCCAGGATCGAGTAAGGAGAGTGCGAAGTCGTTCGAGTTCACTCCTATGGGTGGCTCCGACGACGGCACCCACGGGCCCGTAGCCCGTGCCAGGCACGAGAGCGCCTATGTCTTGGGCGACGTGCTCATACAAAGGATGGCCGTCCACCATGCGATCCTGATAGTCCCTTGATGATGGGTTGCTGGTCTTAACCAATACGAAGATTCCTCCTCCGTGCGGTATCCCCACCTTCAAGAATGGATCGAGAGTGTCGCGTCCCATGTACGGGTTGACGGTTACGGCGTCGGCAACAGGTGGTGCGCCATTCACAGGGGCGAGCCAGGCTTCCGCATACGCCGCCGCCGTTGTGCCAATGTCACCGCGCTTGATGTCGGCGATCACCGGAATGTTTCGTCGACGGGCTTCGCGGCACCCGTCGATGTAGGCAGCCAATCCATCACTGTGACACACCTCGTAGAAGGCAACTTGAGGTTTGATGGCAGCAGCCACGTCACCCAACGCATCCATGACGGCGTCACCAAAACGGCGAAACGCGCGCGCTACCTCTGCTGACGAAAGACTATTCACCGAGACTCCCGTCGGGAGCACGTCCTGCGGAAGCGCTTCCTTGCGGGGGTCTAACCCCACACACACGGCCGAATCGCGCGCCGTGACCGCTTCTTCCAAACGAGTTGCGAACGATTTCAACATGTCTCTACAAACCTCCGAAGCAGAGTCGACCCGTGCGTCGTCATGAACGACTCAGGGTGAAACTGGACAGCATGCCAACCGACCTTCGCATCATCGAACGCCATGATGAGATCGCGATCGTCATCCGCCCACGCCGTCACGCGCAGACTTGCCGGCCAGGGACTCGGTTCGACTCGCAGTGAATGATAACGAGCGCCCTCTATTGGCGAGGCAATCCCCGCGAAGATCCCTTGGCCACTATGGCCAATGCGGGTGGTGCGGCCATGAACAGGCTCTTTCGCGATCACCTGAACACCTCTCAACGATGCCATCAGCTGAAATCCCAGACAAACTCCCAAGATGGGAACACGTCCGGTCCAATGTTCGACTACAGCGGCTGATATGCCGGATTCTACCGGCCGCCCTGGTCCAGGAGAAATCACGATCCCAGACCATCCAGCGCAGAGCGCCTCGCGAAGTTGGTCTGCATCGTGACGAAGCGTCGTTATCTCGGCTCCCGCCACTTCCAATTCATGCCCGAGTATGTGCGTAAATGAATCATAGTTGTCAATGATCAACAACCTAGGTCGCAAGTTCATGGCGCGTCGATCGTCTTGTAAAATGGAAGCAACATGTTGTCAAGGACGATCACTCCACGGCTCGTCAACCGCAGGCGGTCACCCGTGAAATGAGCCATCCCCCGTTCTACCCACTCGCTCAATCGCGACTCATGTCCAGCGAGAGCATTGATTCCTGTTCGATTCTCAATCTCATTAAATGAAATTCCCTCACGTGTTCGCAAGCCGGACGTCAGCATGTCCAACGCGTCATCTCTCGCGGTCAACACTTCTTCCTCTTCTCGCAAACTCGTCCCCTCCATGGCAGCGTCTACCCAAGTGTTGACGTCACTCCATTCGGTATAGCGAGTGTTGCCGATGCGTCCAAAAGCAGCTGGTCCAATGGCTTCGTAGTTCTCGTTACGCCAATAGACCATGTTGTGATGTGACTCATGCCCGCTCACAGCAAAATTGGATACTTCATACCAAGCCATACCGAACGACTGCAGTTTATCGAGCGCCAACTCAAACATCGATGCTGTTAGGTCTTCTTCAGCGTCTACATACCTACCTTCATCTCGGCGTTTTGTGTACAGAGTTCCATCTTCGTATTGAAGACAATAGAGCGATAGGTGTTGAGGATGAAGTTCGAGAATCTTGGTTAGATCCGTATTCCACTCATCAAGAGTTTGATTCGGTTGACCATAGATAAGGTCGAGATTAAATCTTGGAATTTGAGCATTCCTAATCAGACGAACCGCGTCTTCGACGTCGTCGGGCGAGTGAATTCTGCCCATCTGCTTGAGGCGCGCGGGGTCCATCGATTGCACCCCCATGCTGACACGATTCACACCATGCTTTGTGAGGACCGGTAGAACGGATGCGACAGCGGTGCCCGGGTTGACCTCAACCGTCCATTCATAGTTGTCCTGAACGCCGTAATGGTCTTTGATGGTCTGAAACAAGGAGTCGAGCAGTTGTGGCTCTAAGCTAGAGGGTGTTCCTCCTCCGACGTAAATGGTGGAGAGGCGACGACCAGATGGGCGACGTCGAAGCTCGCGGATCATGGCTTCGACAAAACGCTCCCTGTCCAGGGTCGCGGAACCTGCTTTAGAGTTGAAGGCGCAGTAGAAGCACTTCTGTTCGCAGTACGGCACATGCACGTACAGGCTTGTCATGGTTGTCGAGCGTAGCAGGTCGTCTGGGCGAGTATGAGCGTCGTCGAGGCGATCTCTCGCCTCTCTAGGATAGAGGAGTAAGTTTGTATCTTGTTCGCCTCCTTACACCGTGGATGCAAGGTTGAAACGTATCTGTGTATTTCGATAAATGCCAGCACCACATGGGGTTAGGGTTAAATCGGCGAATGTTTCCAAGCCGGATTTCCCGTGTAGGACAGCGGACTTCCTAGTCGAATGATCGCCCAAGTAAGGCTGCAATTTCGGTTCGTGGGAAAGATCCCCACATCAGTTTTTCGAAACGCGCAGTTCGGACACACTCGCTCCACGGAGATCTTGCCAACGCGGCCCCCTCCCAGAGGGAGCCCGGGGTCCGCGGGCACGCTAGTTGGTCAGATTGTGGAAAACCGCTTTAGCCCCGATTGAGGATCTGATTGAGGCGTCGAATTGATTCGACTTCGATCTGTCGGACGCGTTCACGGGTCAATCCAACCTCATTGCCGATTTCTTTGAGGGTCATCGGATCGCGCCCCGAAAGGCCGTATCGCAGCTTCAAAATGGTGGATTCACGGGAATCCATGCGCTCAAGGAGCTCATTTAGCTTCTCAAGCTGATTTTGCTCGAGGATCACGTCATCGGGGCTTCGCTGAGTTTCGTCAGGAAGCGAATCCACATCAGACTCTCGGTCCTCTCCCGGCGAGGTAATAGATGCCTGCGTAGTCTCAATGGCCCGTTGAATCGCGGGGACGTTGTCCGCTGGCAGGCCCATTTCAGCACCAAGCTCCTCATTTGTCGGCTGGCGACCAAGTCGATCGGCCAGGGCCATTTGAGCCTGATGGAGCTTTCCGATGAGCTCAACCATGTATGACGGGATCCGAACGGTCTTGGATGAGTTGATGAGCGATCGTCTGATGGACTGTTTGATCCACCAGGTGGCGTAGGTTGAAAATCGACACTCTGCGGCGGGGTCGAATTTCTCAACAGCCTTCAAAAGGCCCAAATTGCCCTCCGCGATGAGGTCCATGAAACCCAAGCCGCGGTTGACGTAGCGCTTTGCGATGTTCACCACGAGTCGGAGGTTGGCGCGAACCATCCTCTCTCGGGCTTCGGCATCACCACTTCGAATTCGATGTGAGAGCTCAATCTCCTCCGCCGCCTTCAACAGGCCGACTTCGTTGATCTCGCTCAGGTAGACGTCGAGGATTCCCTCGGAGCTCATTTCGAACCTCCACACCTGATCCCCTTTGCGCGGCTCGACGTAGCGGACGTGAAACGGCCAACCCAATCGTCGCCACAAGGATCTTGAGATCCAACCAAGGCGACCAGTTTCGGATGTAGCGAAGGTCCCACGCCAGTCGGTCCCGAATGGACGTGTCGCCAATGCGACCCGCCACCTGGGCCAGTCCCGTCAAACCTGCTCGGACGAGCAGACGTGATCGATATTTCGGCAATTCGCGAGAGAATTCTTCAATAAACTCCGGCCTCTCGGGACGCGGACCAACAAGCGACATGTCCCCAATCAACACGTTCCAAAGCTGAGGAAGCTCGTCGATCCAAAGAAGGCGAAGGTATCTACCCATCGGCGTAATGCGCTTGTCACCATGGCGAGGCCAAATGGCAATTCCGTCAGGCTCGGCGTCGTGGAACATCGAGCGTACTTTCCAAATCCTGAACTCGCGCCCGTGTTTGGTGATCCGGATTTGGCTGTAGAGCCCCGGTCCCCTCGATGTCGCCATCATCAAGACGGCCGCGGCGACAACTAGAGGAATTGCCGGCAACATCAAAACGAGCGCCCCAATGATGTCGAAGCTTCGCTTCGTTGCGTTCTTCCACCCCGCGGTTGGACCGTTTGCGAGGGAGTCGGATCGAGAGTCACGTGGCACCCCCTCATCCTAAGACGGAGGGAACCAAACACTAGCGTTGAAGGGTGGTTGGTATGGTCGCTACAGTCCCCCGCCCCATGCCTACCGCTTTGCAACTCTGATGGTTGATGGTTCGATGAAATCCACGAGCGCCTCCGGGCCGCTTGAGCAGGTGTTCGCCGAGGTGGACTTCCTGCCCATGCTTGGAGAGAGGATTCGTCCTCTTTTGGAAGTGCACGTCTACAGCTCCTCGGTGGGCGCGACGACGCCGATCCCCGCCCACGTCCTGTCGACGCTAGAGGACCGCGCGCGTCAACTCGAGACCTTCCTTGATGACTATGACGCGCGTTCCAATCGGACCTTCGCGCCCATCACCGAAGTGGTTGCCTCGTTGCGCGGCTTCGCTGTTGCGGCCTATACGCTACATCACCTGATGTCGCGGGTCGGGTCCTATGGTTTGCGGGATACATCGGGATTCGTGTCGGAGTTTCACGAGGCGTCCATCGATGCGGTCGAGTTCGTTGACACAGCACTTCGTTCATTGCTTCAGGGCGCATCGGCGGAGGCGCGCCGAATCCTTGGGAAGTTCTATCCTGAAGACGTGACCAGCCTCGCTGAGCCACCCCGTAAGCCGGCACGATTCCGGCTTCCTCGAAACCTCGATCTCGCCAGCACGCTCTCGGAAAGAGAGAAGGTGGCGGAGCTCGCTACGCAGTATCTCGGACACCTTCGAACACTCGACGGACTTTCAAAATGCGCGGAGTTCCTCGAAACAGATGACATGAGGCGCTACGTCCTCGAAGTGAGCGATGAAGAGCAGTGCCGATATTTTGAAGCTCGCATCCACAATCTTCAGTCCATGTATGACACGTTCGTCAAGTCTACGGCCGTCGAAGCTGACGATCCAGAACTCAAGGTCTTCCGCGGCCACGTTTCACTCACGCTTCATTTGATTGAGTGCATGACTGCCCTCGTTCACTTCTATGAGCGCCACGAAAACGACATTCGAAACGAGGAGACCAAGAACCTCGTCGCGAGTTTGGTGGAGAAGTCCGCGCTCCTCCGAGTAATACTCAATTTCTGCTTGTTTCACGCACACCGCGGCCTGCGTGAAGGCCGCGTGGTGGCTGATGGAATGATCGCACGGTACACATCTCAGCTTCGCGTGACGGTAGTGATTCCAGATGGCGTCACGCTCCATGCACGGCCAGTGGCGTTGATCGCAAAAGTTGTCGCGCATCACGCGACTCCCGTTAACTTGGAGATCGGTCAGGCGAAAGCCTACGCCGGTTCGATGCTCAAGATGTTGATGGCCGTCGGTGCGAATCCTGGCATTCGTCAGGTGACACTGTCTGGCGACAGCGCCCCGGTTAATGATCTGATCGCGCTGTTTCGGGCTCGGCTCGGCGAGGACGGACCAGGTTCTCTGCCAGACACGCTTTCCTATCTGGGAGTTTGATATATGTTGATTGGAGTCATTGCGTCGACTAAGAAGGAACTCCCCCGCGAGGCGCTTGATGCATTGCGCGGGGTAGATTGGATCGTCCACTGCGGTCGCGTTGGCGACCCAGGTGTCATTGACAGACTTTCGTGTCTTGCTCCCGTCACAGGTGTTCGCGCCGAGGGGGACAATCCCGAGACCATCCCTTTTCAGACGATTCTCTTGAAGAAGTGGGCGGGGTCGGTTGTTTTAATCCTTCCAGAACTTGGCGACCCCATGGATCCGATGCCCGCGGCCAAGCGAGAAATAGAGAAGGTCGCCCCCCGTGTCGTGATCTACGGCGGCACAACCCGCGCCGCTCATGTCCTGATTGAAGGACGGCTCTTTGTCACGCCCGGGGAAGCGATCGGCGTGGATGGTTCACTCGGTACCGTGGCGCTTATTGGGATTGAAGGATCAATTGCGCGTGCGGAAGTGGTGCCGCTTGACGGCGCTCAGGTGTAACACACTAGAGGCAACGTCGAGGCATGGCAACCATGCGTCGCCTTCGCGTCAGCACGGCAGCAAACGCGAGCACTCCGAATCCAACCAAGACGTAGCGGGCCGCTGCAAGCACGGTAATTGAATCCCCCATCGACCCCGGTAACCACCCAGCGAATCGTGTGTTAGTTAGCGATGGCGCGATCCATGTTGCGAGAAATGGGAACAGAACGATAGCCCAAGGACTCGCAGCAGAGCCGAGGCCTATAGTCAGCAAGACAACCCATGGGGAGAGCCGGATTGTCCAATACCCAAAGTCAACAAGATGGGCCCCTATTGCGCCGGGATGACCAGAAACCGCGAGTGTCAGGTTAGAGGCAAGGGCGATCAGTCCCGCAGTAGAAACCACTGCCACCCAGTTACCCCAAACTGGCACCCACGGACGCTGCGCCCACGAGGGCAACTCCGTCGATCGGCGGGCGGCCGAAGTCGCCCATCCCACCAAGACTAGGAGTCGAGCGAGTCCGTTAGCAAGGGCCGCGGGACCCTCTGTCCCACCAACGGGATCGGGGAGTAGCATCAGACCGCCAAGCAGCGCGGACGTTAGCGGTGCGAGCCATCTCCACGGCCCTACACGCCACTCGGCCAAGAAGTACCAACGCGTCATCCCCATTGAGATATTATAGCTGCCGGGGGATCTTTCGGGGTATGTTTCACGTGAAACAAGTGCAGTTCCAGTTCGTTGCCGTGATTGGGCGGGGTCCGCGGCCGGGTCGCAGGCAGACGGCAGCTGCTTTGGCGAGCGCCAACGAGCTGGCGGGCCGCCAGACCCAGTTGAGCCTAAGCCACGCCGAGACCGCACGACTTGTTTCACGTGAAACAAGGGCGACCAGCGCGGTTGATGTGTTCGGCGTGGTTGACGAGGATACTCCGGGTGCCGATGAGATGCTGACAGGCGCCAGTCGAATCGTAATATCCCTGGCCGACACCCCAGACCTCGCTGAATTCGCGGGAGCGATAGGTAACTACGTGACGGGCGACCTCGGGGTTGACCCGCAGCGCCTGATAGTTGTGGTGCACGCACCCGAAATGACCACAGCCTGCGTGCAGCGGCTGAGCGCAGTGGAGGTGTTTGGCTGGGGCCGCCATCCATTTTGTATCTCCCATCTCTCCGATGGTTACCATGAGATCCTCAAGAAGGGGATCCTGAACCTAGGAACACTCGGTACGGAACCCGCGATCGCGAACTTGGTTGAAGTCTGGACAGAACTAAGACTATGAGCAACAATTCAAAATTGGGACGAGGCCTAGATAAGTTGTTTGCCGGGCCTCGCGCGCGCGCGGAGGCCGCGGAAGAGCCGGCGCTCGAGATCGCGCCGGTGGTTAAGCCGACTCCCGTGCGTGAGTCGAATGGCGAGCCGAACCGGGTGGGACTCGGGAAAATTGACCCCAACCCGTGGCAGCCCCGTCGCGATTTCAGGGCAGATGAGCTCGATGATCTGGTCGGGTCGATGCGTGAACACGGATTACTCCAACCCATCACCCTGCGGCGCCACGGTGATCGCTTTGAAATCATCGCAGGGGAACGACGGTTCCGCGCCGCACGACTTCTGGATTGGCCGTCAATTCCCGCGTTCGTTCGCGATGCGAGCGACCGGGATATGTTGGAACTGGCGATCCTCGAGAATCTTCAACGATCCGACCTCAATCCCTTGGACGTCGCCATTGCCTATCGGCGGCTAATGGACGAATTCAAGCTGACGCAAGAAGACGTAGCGGTCAAGGTCGGCACAAGTCGACCACAGGTTGCCAACACACTCAGACTTCTTGACCTACCACCAGAGCTAAAAGTAATGTTGACAAAAGGCGAACTTACCGCCGGAGCGGGCCGCGCGCTTCTCGGATTCGCCGATGCACGACGACAACTGGAACTTGCGCGGCAGGTGGCGCAGGGGCAACTTACAGTCCGGCAGTTGGAGGAGTTGGCGCAGCTCAACCGAAAGCCAATGCCGCGCCCCACAGGGCCAAAGCCGCTCGAGCCGAACATTGCGGAACTCATGAGTTCTATGGGACGAACCTTGGGAATGAAGGTGTCCATTCGTGGAAGCGCCGATCGCGGCACGTTAACCGTGCGCTATGGAGATCGTCGGCAGCTCGATACGCTTTACCGAGCACTCAGCCAACGGACGTCTGCCAGGCCTTCTGTTCAGCAAGTCGACGAAGAAGGAGACGACATCGTCACCTGACCTGCGACACACACCTAGGCTGTTCCCGGATGTGAGCTTTTCACAATGGCGCTAGCGGACGGCTGGGACACGAGGCTTCCAGGCGGCACAGATTCGAGAAGCCAAACATTGCTTCCGACTACGGAGCGATCGCCGATGGTGATGTTGCCAAGAACTGTCGCGCCGGCGTAGAGCGTCACATCGTCACCAACATTGGGGTGGCGCTTTATTCCTTTGATCGGATTACCGTTAGCGTCCTTGGGGAAGGACTTCGCGCCGAGGGTGACGCCTTGGTAGATCTTGACGCGGGCCCCGATGATCGTTGTTTCGCCAATCACGACACCTGTTCCGTGGTCGATAAAGAACGACGCGCCGATGGTTGCGCCAGGATGGATGTCGATTCCGGTGTGAGCGTGGGCCCACTCGGTCATCATCCGCGGGAGAATTGGGACCCCTTGGCGGAATAGAACGTGCGCGAGTCGCTGCACGGAAACGGCGGTGACGCCAGGGTAGGCCAGTAGAACCTCGTCACGGCTTCGCGCCGCAGGATCGCCTTCAAAAGCGGCCGTGACATCCAAAGCGAGCATGGTTCGAACCGCTGGGAGTTCTTCAAGAAAACGAGCTGCGGCGTCGTGTGCTGTTTGGTCGGCCCGCGAGACTCCATGAAACGCACGGTCGATCTGCACTGCTAGGCGCGTGGAAAGGGAAGCCACGAGTTGTTCCGTGTTTAGTCGAAGGACGCTCCTCGTAACAGGCTCAGAGTCATAAAATCCCGGGAACATCAGACGCAACAAGTCGCGCATGATGGAAGACACGGCATCGCGAGACGGAAGCGTCGCAGGGCCGTCAAGGTTGATCGCGCCGTCGTCTTCATAGGACTTGAGAAGGCGAGCGGCTAGGGCTCCCGGCGAGCTGTCATTCATCATGCTGGTCTTTCGTTGATCACCGGGGCTGCCGTAGTAGGTCAGCGCCCCGTAACTCCATTCCTCGGCACCACCTCACTCAAAACACAAGGCGTCGAGGGTGGCCCCCGACGCCTTTCACTGCGCGTATGCCTGGAGCTTACCTCTTCGCGGGCTGCGACTCCGGCATCTTGAACGCCGGTGGGAACGCCGTCTCTGGGGGATTTGCAATGGCCCCTTCGATCGTGATCGACTTGATCTTGATCGGCGTCTTCAATCGAACAGCGTTTGTTGTGTCGGCCTCCGAGGCCAAAAGATCACGAAGCACCTTGAGGCTCGCCTCGTCTGTCACACGAGCGAAGGGTGTTCCGTACCCGTAGACCGGCTCATCGACATAAACCGCCAACCGTGACGCGCTGTCGCCACCAGCGCTCCAGTCCTGTACCGAGACGATCGTCCCCGGACGGAATGGAAGACTGTTGGCTTCATCGCGAATCGAGTAGCCGATGTCCTGCGTACCATCGTCGTCTCGGTTGTCGGGGGTCACCTTGGACATTGGATCGCCAAACTCAAGTCCAATGTTGACGGCTGTCTGCGTGGGCGCCTGACCGGGCGCTGGCTTCTGATTGCCCTTGCGGAATGAACCGAATGTCGTGCCGGGGTAGTAGCCATCCTTTGCGAGCTTCACGAAGTTCGCCACATGGAATGGTGTGGCGGCACTATAGAACTCGTCGATCACAATCTTGGCGCCGTTGTCCAATTCAATCGTCGCCTTCAAACCAGGATCTGCTTTGGCGGCAGAGGTAAAAGGGTGCTTTTCAAGGAAAGCCGCCTGTGCAGTTGCGTGCTCAGCAAGCAACTCAACCGCTGTCTTCCCCGACTCCGAGCCTGCGCCGAGGGGCGGACGTGAAGGGAACTTGTTCCACACGGAGGCCGCGAAGGAGGTCTTGAGTAGTCCGCAGGTTGCGGCGCATTCCTTCCATGCGTCGAGCTTGGCTTTGCCGTCGAGGGATTCTTCAGCCAGGTCACGTTGGGCGCACGCCAGCGCGAAGAGTCGCGCGGCTTCCGTCGGAGTGCCTGCAGTCTTGGTGGCAACTTCCTTCAGAATCAAAATGCGTTCCTCGGGCGGCTTGGTTCCACGAACGCTGCCTTCGAGTGCACGCGCCACGTCATCAAGCTTTGATTCCTTGGACGATGTGAACATGTCCTTGCCAATGAGGATGGCGGCGAGCACCACCCCACCGACCAACAACATGGTGACGTAGTGCAGAGGACGCTCACTGACGTCGTCAACGAAGCGCTCCCACGAATCTTGCTTCGCGGGTGCAGTCACACTGGGAGCTTCGGGTACGTTGGAAACGGCGTTGTCAGTCATGTCTTTACTCACTCCGATGTGAGGTCAATTGTCAGCGTGGAGCTGCGATTGCCAAGAGAGATTTTGAGGCTGCACTTTGCAGCGCCTTTGCGGAACAGAAGGGAGGTCGTCGCGTCTTCGCGAGTCTCTTCTGTCATCGTCCATCCATAGGGCTGCAACGGCATGTTGGCGCGGAAGAAGTCGACGACCTCCGACCCCGCAACGTCGCCCGAGTACTCGAGATGCCCGACGCGCACTCCACCGCGCTCATACGTGAACGAGCGATTGCCGAGCGTAATTAGTTGCATACCCAGCGGGACAGGAATGTCTTCGAATTGGCTACGTGCGATAGAGACCGACCGTGTGGGGTCGAGAGTCGTGGTCCCATGTTGCACTGACTCGCAGCCAGCGAGGGCGAGTACGGCGACGGCGAACACGAACAGGGTCTTCATGGCAAGCTCCAGAGGGTTAGGGAGAGCATCCTACGGGAACCCCGCTACCGCCAAAAGTTGCAGCTATTCGCACTTCGGAGCCTTGGTCGCTAAGATGGGTGTGAAAGGTGGGGGGCGGCGTCGCCCTCTTAGTTTGTTGAGGGTCCGATGCTTAATGATCCCACGCTGGTTCTGAACCGCTCATGGGTCGCCATTACGACCACCACGGTCTGGTCGGCCCTCGGCTTGGTGTGTCGTGGCGCCGCTCGCGTTATTGAGCCGGAAACCTGCATTACTTACGACCTTCGATCGTGGTCGGATCTATTGCCTAGGGAAGGCGAGAGGTCGATCCGAACCGTGCAGTCGCGCATACGTGTTCCCGAGGTCATCGTGCTGACTGAGCACGACAGCCCACCTAGACGCTCGGTCCCATTTTCTCGCCGCAACCTCTATCGGCGAGATAGTTATCGGTGCCAATACTGTGGAATGGGGCAAACAACGGCCGAACTCTCGATCGACCACGTGATTCCACGATGTCGAGGTGGCAAAACAACATGGGAGAATTGCGTTCTTTCATGTATCCCCTGCAACGTGAAAAAGGGAAGTCGCCTGCTGAAGGAAGTGCGGATGCGGCTTGTTGCCGAGCCCGAGAAACCCCACTGGAGTCCGTGTCTACTTGTAAGCAAAGCCAATCGTCGCCCGTCGTGGGGGCAATTCGTAAACGAGGCCTATTGGGGTGTCGAGCTCGACCACGACAACGACCCCTAGCGGCTATGAGTCGCTGTAGACCATATAGGTCGTGTTTCTGGATAGCGAGCCCACCAAACATCGTAGGCCACCCGGGCGTCGAGCATGAAGGCATCGATCGTGTGCCGCAGGCTAAGGCCAAACAGGTCGGCTGCGGAGGACTTGCGGTTCGCAATGGCGGCACCCATTGCGTCTTGGGAGTCGGAATAGACACGGTCTAAGTAAACCCGCCCGTCAATATCCATAAATATCAATCGCAAAACGAGTTGCGACTCGAGCGACGAGGTGGGGAGCACTGGTATTAGGGTTGAGACCCCTTCAGTGAAGCCAATCCGAGCATGTTCGACCACGACATCAACACGCAGCGGCTGATCGCGTTCAATCAAAGTGGTCATCGTGAAGAGCTTTGCGTCGCGGCTGTCGCGAGCGATGACGCGCAGGATCGACTCGAGCAGCGGGACATCAAAATCCTGGTCCGGAACGGTGGATGTGCCGAGGAACGAGCTCTTTCCTTGCTCGTTTAATGGTCGCCGATCCGCACGCAGTCGGATCACGGCTGCGCCAATCGGGGGAGTCGTAAGCGAAACAGCGGTTCGCGGGCAAGACTGCTTAACGAGATCGATGGGCCTCGATGCGCAGCCTCCAAACATGCCGAGACTTAGGGCAAATCCGAACGCAGGGACGAGGTATCGGAGCGAAACAAGCTTAGGTCGTAAGTGTTTAGGAAGTTTCAACATCGGCACACGGTGCTGTAACATATCAGTGGAACCACACCGAACTCGCGGCGCACCCTCTCCAAAAGCGAACATCATGAGAAACGTCTTAGCCACACTCGTGGCCTCCTTGGTTGTTGTCTGTAGCATCGCATCTGGTCAAGAACACAGCCAAGAGCACAAGCCGATTGGTCGTTGGGGTACTCAAATTGGGCCCGAGGCGCCCTACCCCGTGGATTTTGGGATCGACTTTCAAGAGCAAGCGACGCTCGCATCTCAGAACTTGGCGTGGGCTCGGTGGGCCGACGCGCATAAAGGCTGGACCCTTCTATCTGATCCACGTACCGGGCAACCTTGGCGTTCCTATGGACCCGGGATCTCAGTTACGGCGCCAGAACCCAACGAAGCCGATCTTCGAAGTGCCGGCGAGGTCCTCATCAGAGAGCTTGCGCCGACCGTAGGAATCTCCCCAACCTCCCTACGCTTTGTGACGGCACAACACGCGGGGTCCATTTGGTTCGTGGACTTTGCCCAGTACGTCGGCGAAGCACGCGTCATCGACTGCGGGATGACATTTCGTATCCACGAATCGGGACAGCTTGTCCTGTGGGGTGGTCGATTCGTCCCGGACCACAACATCGATGATCGGGCTCAAGTCGGGCCCGAAGCCGCTCGCGACATCGCTCGCAGGTTCCTCACCGGGATGGGCTACGTCAGCGATCAAACCACATTGAAGCCGTTCACTGAGCGCCTTGGCGTTCATGTGATTGAAGACCGCGTGTCAAGAACGGGACGTTTGGTTTGGGACCTTTCATGGAACTCCGACCGCCCGGCAGCAACCTGGGTGATTCGAGTTGATGCCAAAGACGGCTCCATTGTGAAGTGGTGGAACGACGACCGCGCTTGCACGGGTGGCCATGGTCACGAAGAACATCAATCGACTCTTGTCCACACACCAACACCACTTGAATCCATTCTGTGGTTTGCCGCATTTACCGGCACGACCTCAGGAACATGTCACGACGGTGTGCTTCCATCCGCTGCCCCTGTGTCGCGCAACTTTCCCTCCGTCCGGTTCGTCGTGGATGGGTCGACCACAATGTTGGCGAATCTCACGGGTCAGTACTCGTTCTCGAACGGAGCCGCATCAAACTCGGTGACATCGGGGCTGGACGGTTCCTACATCACCACCAACAACTCGGCAGCAGGTGGCGCACAGGCGGCTTTCAGCACCACAGCGACCACCGGCGTTGTTGATGCGGTATGGACCGACGCGAACTCTAGTCTTGCAGAGCGCGACGCGTATTTCTTCGCAAACAAGATTCGTAACTTCATCAAAGCAAAAGTCCCCACCGAAACCCTGTTTGACACCACCATCGTAGCGAACGTGAATGTGAGTGGTTCGTGTAACGCGTTCTATAGCCCCTCCGCCCAAACCATCAATTTCTATCCAGCGGCAGGAGGATGCATCAACACGGCATACTCTGGAAGCGTCGTTGAGCACGAATTCGGTCACCATGTATCCACCCGAATCTACAACTCACACGGGTACAGCGTACCTGGGCACTTGGGCGAAGGTTTCAGCGACGCTCAGGCAGCTGCTGTTGAAGACCACCCGCTTGTCGGCGAAGGATTCCAAGGTGTCGGGACCATCATTCGCAATTGCGATAACACATGCCAGTACCCAACTTCGTGTGGCACCGAAGTTCACGCACGAGGTCAGCTGATCGCAGCATGTTATTGGCACACACGCGTGCAGTTCTCGAACGCACTCGGCGCTGCCGGCAAAGCACAGCTCGACACCATGCTCTGGCAGCATCTCCATGGTTCACCTCAATCCGAACCCGAGTCCATTTTGGACTTCTTGGTTTTGGATGACACCAATGCAAACCTGAACGACGGCACTCCTAATTTGCTCAAGTTCTATCAGGGCTACACCGTGCAACATGCCGTCCCGTTCCCGCTTGCCGGCGCAACCATTGCACACACAGCGCTTCCCAACACATTTGACCAACTTTCGCCTGTCTTCGTCCGCGCGACGGTAACCCCGGCGCTCGGAGCAACAATCACCGGAGTTACCCTTCGGCGTTCGATCAACGGTGGCGCCTACGCTAGTACCGCGATGTCGAATGTCGGCGGAAATGAATGGCAGGGATCCATTCCAGCCCAAGCGGTCAACACCAAAGTCAACTACTATTTCACTGCGACCGATAGCTTGGGACTTGGCGCAACGTACCCATCGGGCTCACCCTCTGCCGCTTTGAGCTACCGGTCCGCGCGCTCCGTCAACATCTTCTCCGACGACATGGACGCAGTCGATCCAGGTTGGACGGCGGCGGCGACGGCCGGCGCCAGCGATTGGCATTGGCAAGCACCAGGCAATGCCGCCCACGCATACGACCCCGCGACAGCGTTCAATGGAACGATGTGTCGTGGCACGGACCTCTCGCCATCGGGATTCAACGGCAACTACGCGAACAGTGTGAATACCACCCTGACTTCACCGCCTATCGACTGCACCGGGAAGACAGGGATTCAGCTGACATTCCGGCGCTGGTTAACCGTGGAGAATGGCCAATACGACTTCGCTCGCGTCCAGGTTAGTGCAAATGGGAGTGCGTATTCGACATTCTGGGTTAACCCCGCAGGTGCCGACACCATTGACACAGGGTGGTCCGAGCAGACTCTTGACCTGTCGGTGTTTGCCAGCAACCAGCCGAATGTCCGGGTGCGATTCAACCTCCAGACCGATGCGAGCGCAACCCGCGGTGGCTGGACAGTGGATGCCCTGCGCGTTGCTTCTTCCAACACGACACTTCCGCTTTCCGTGATTGGCTCGACAGTAGGGGGGCAGCCCGGCGGTGTGCGGATCAGCGGGCTGAGCGGAGACCAGATCTATCTTGCTGCTGATGTTGCGATGGCTGCGACCTATTATGCGGGTCTCGGAACTCTTTCGTTAAACCTCGGCTCCGGCTCATCGATCTTGTTGATTCCAGGCAACGTCACCCTCGGTGTTTCCGGGTTCACCGATCTCAACTTCGTTGTTCCAGCGGTGCCCGGTGTGACCGTGTACTTCCAGTCTGTCCTTGTGCCAACGGCGAACCCGGCAGGCGTGGTCATTTCAAACCTCTTGCCGTTCACGATCTTGTGAGAGCTCGTCTACTTTTGACAGCCTTTGGGCTGTTCATGGTTGCCGTCGTCGTCCACACATGGACGGCGACGCTGCCATTTCAGCTAGATGATTACGCGCTTCTTCCCGGCGCGTCAGACAGATGGGCGCTTCAAGACCAATCGGCTCAAAGCGTGGCGGTTGACGGAGGCGCGCCAGAGGCTCCTCTTAATACTGCGGAACGCTACTTGTATCGACCCGTGTCATGGGGATTGTGGTGGACACTGATTCAGATCAATGGGGACTTTGCCGACCCCCGTTTGTTTCATGCAACGTTCTTGTTCCTCCACGGACTCGTGGTCGTTGTTGTGTACTTTATTCTGCGCGGTCTCGGAGCGGTACGTGGGGCGATTCTCGGGGCGCTCGCCGTTGCAATCATGCCTGGCGGGATTCAGGCGGTTTCATGGACCGCCGCAACCGGTGACCTGATTGCGACACTTTTGATGGCTATCGCCACCCTGAGCATTATGGGCCGGGGTGGCATACGTCTTGCCTTGTCGGCGCTATGTGTCGGCGCGGCATTCTTGGCGAAGGAGAGCGCGTTCCTTCTGCTACCCGCGATGGGATTCGCTGCGTTTGCTGTGCGACCCGATTTATCGACGTCGAGGCGTCTCGCTCCGATGATCCCCGCACTGTTGGCATTGGCGCTCGCGTGGGCGCTTCGTGCAAATGCCCTCGGCGGACGCTGGTCTCTTTCATATGCCTACGAGGTCGTGCCGACCATCGACGTGGCGTACGTCGTATCGAAGGTCCGGAGCTTTGTCGGGGCGATCATGCAAGGTGTGGTTCCTTGGAACCAAGACCCTGCATTGAGCGACGCGGGAGTCTTTCCGCGACTTTCGTCGGATGCGCTTTCAGCTGTGATTCTGTCCGTTCGTTCAGGGATGCTCGTGTTCGTTGGGGCGGTAACCCTCAGCGGGTTCATCGCGGGCCGCCGTTTTGGAATCAGGGTGTGGCTAGTCGGCGCCCTGTGCGTATCGGCCGCTTTAATCCCAGCGACACTGTTGTTCAGTGACGACGGGACAAATGTAGGATCGCGTCTGCTCTATCCACCGCTTGTGGTGGCGGCGATCTTGTTTGGTCTGGCGTGGGAGCGAGTGAATGGCGGTTGGATCGTTGGTTACCTGCTCATTCAAATGCTCTTTGCGTCGCACGTCGCGTCAACGGAGGCAGTGGCCGCCGAGAAGATTCGCAGTCGACTGACCTCGTTGCGAGAGTTGGTTCACGCGCATCCAACTGAGACTTGGGTGCTACAGGACAATCAGGCGGGAGTGGGGGGCATTCCTTTGCTTTATGGCAACGTGACCGGCGCATTTCATCCGCCGATTGCGAGGGAGACCCACAAACTGATTTGGTGGGGCGACGCCTTGACGATGGATCGAATCCCGAATCTCTGGGACCAACCTTCGGGGGTGCGCTTTGCGTCTGTTCGAGGGGATCGGTACGTCGAGGATCGTTCTCCGGTTCCTGCCCTTACGAAGAAGATGCCACAGGCCGTGGCGCACGCGACGGGAGATGTCGTTACCTTTGACCAGGCGGTTCCCACGCGATCGTTAGCCGCTGTTCGTGTGACACCTGCGATGGGCCAGGGGATGGCAAGAAGCGTGGATGTCACATGGCGACTTGAGTCTGGAGAAAGATCCGTCAGTCTCGGATTCGTCGATGCGCGAGGCGAGTCAGTTCTTTTGTACACCCCGGACGACTTTGATTGGACTCTCGGACGCCAGGTGACGGGGTTTGAGATCAAGGGGCTTCGGGTGTCGGGAAACGTTGAACTGCTCTCAACGGTCGCGCGCGCGCAGATCGTTGCGCCCAAGGCGGGTTCGATCATTAACCCTGAGTCGCCACCGGCGTTGGTCTTCCGACCCGTGACCCAAATGGAAGGGTACCGGATTACTTACGACTTTGTGCTTATGCCTGGCGTACGCTTTCCTGTTGTCTATGAAGTTCCCGTGACGCGTATGGAACCCACGGGGGATGGTCTACTACGGTTTCTTCCCCGCGAAGGGGACGCCGTGCGTTGGCCCGGACACCCCTACCACGTGACGTGGCAGACGCTTCCGTCGGCATTCGCCCGAGAGCTGGTTGCACGGGGAATCCGTCGAATGTCGGTTGCGGTGCGGGTTGAAGGTGTCACAGCGGAGTTCGGCGCTCCGGCCTGGAGATCCGACTGGCGGACCTTCGTCGTCGAGGCACCTTCGCGCTAGGATGCGCCATGCGCTTCGAAACCAAGGCAATTCACGTAGGACAAGCGCCCGACCCTTCCACGGGCGCGGTTGTCATCCCGATCTATCAGACGTCAACTTACGCGCAGGAAGACGCGGGCGTCCACAAGGGACACGAGTACACGCGGACGTCAAATCCAACTCGCGACGCGCTCCAGACATGCCTCGCTGCGCTTGAGGGTGGGACACATGGTCTAGCTTTCGGATCGGGCCTCGGCGCGATCACGACGGTCTTGACGATGTTCAAGGCAGGTGACCACATCGTGTGTGGCGACGATGTCTATGGCGGGACGTTCCGTTTGTTTGACAAGGTGTTCAAGCATCTCGGAATTGAGTTCGGCTATGTCGACACATCGCATCCCGATCGCGTGGCGAAGGCCATTCAGCCCAACACGCGCATGGTGTGGATGGAGACACCGACCAACCCGTTGCTAAAGATTAGTGACATCCGAGCGATTGCAGCAATCACCAAAGCTGCGAAGGTCCTGTTGGCGGTGGACAACACGTTCATGAGCCCGGCGCTTCAGCGGCCATTAGAGCTTGGCGCCGACATCGTGATGCACTCCACCACGAAGTACATCGGAGGACACTCAGACGTGGTTGGAGGATTCCTTGCAGTTGCCGACCCCGAACTTCACACACGACTCAAGTTCCTTCAGAACGCCGTTGGCGCAGTCCCCGGGCCATTTGATTCATGGTTGACGCTTCGTGGGTTGAAGACACTTGCTATTCGGATGGCAGCTCACGAGCGCAACGCGGTCACCATCGCGGCGTGGCTGGCCAAACATCCACACGTCGAAGCCGTGCTTCATCCAAGCCTTCCATCGCACCCAGGCCATCTCATTCAGAAGTCACAGGCGTCAGGATTTGGCGGGGTGATGTCGGTCCGCGTTCACGGCGGACTTGAAGCGGCGAGACGCGTTTGCCGATCGACGCAGCTGTTCTTCCTCGCGGAGAGCTTGGGCGGCGTCGAAAGCTTGATCGAACATCCTGCGATCATGACCCACGCATCAATTCCTCCCGAAACCCGTACGGCGCTTGGGATTACCGACAACCTGATCCGTCTTTCGGTTGGCATCGAAAACGTCGCAGACTTGATGGAAGACCTCGACGCGGCACTTTCAGCTCGATCGTGAAGTCGAACAGTGGTGTCAATCTCCGAAGACTCAAAGAAACACGGTTGCAGGCGCGATAATCGCACTTGACAAAACGGCCCCTTTAGGGCCTAATGTCTTTCGTGCCACATTCCGCCGTCGATACCTCAAGTGCCGAGGTTTCGCTCGTGGATCGAGAGGATGACACCGTGAACGAACTGATGCACACGGATTCCTTGATGGAGCACCTTCGCAAAGGTGCGCCGCTAGATTTAGAGGCCGAAAGGGTTCGCCTACCCCGATTCACAGAGATCCGGGAGTGCAATCCATCGGAGTTTGGTCAGAAGGGTAAAGAACCGTTCGTGCTCGCACGCTGCAGAACAGCGACGTGGGCGATTGTTCCGGTCTCGAAACGCACGTCGTTTGACCACAAGGATGCCGATGCATTCCTGAAGCTCGTTCAGTCGGTCGCGGAGCAGAACCCAGGAAAGCCAGTCAAGGGGTACGTGATCACTTCCGGACCCATTGCGAACGATTCAAAAGTGAAGCTTGCAGCGGCAGGCCACGTCGTCAGTGCCTTCGTGGCGACGGCTTAGGTTTTACTGGTATCCGTCTAGAGTCCAGATATCGCGGGCGTACGTGGCAATCGTCCTGTCGGATGAGAAGCCGGCGCCCGCGACGACGTTATGGATTCTCGACGTGCTCCATTTTGCGTGATCGGCGTAATGCGCCTCAGCACGGTCTTGGGCTTCAAGCCAAGCCGGAAGATCTCGCAAGACGCACCACATATCGACTCCAAGCAACGCGTCACGTAGCGGAACGAAAGCGCCAGACGGGTCGAAGCTCGGGCTGACCATGTAGTCGAGGATGTCGGCGATTTCAGGGTGAGCATTTGCGATAGCGGCGCCACGGTGCCCTTGCGATCGGTAGGCCTCGACTTCTTCTGCTGTCATGCCAAACACGAACATGTGTTCGGAGCCAGCGCGCTCGAGGATCTCGATGTTTGCTCCATCGAGCGTTCCAATGGTCAGCGCGCCATTCATGGCGAACTTCATGTTTCCCGTTCCCGAAGCTTCGCAGCCCGCGGTCGAGACTTGCTCAGAAAGGTCGGCCGCAGGAATGATGCGCTCGGCCGTGGTGACGTTGTAGTTCGGCAGAAACACGGTGCGATGGACTTTTGATGTAATCGCATCGGCATTCATGATGTCTGCGACACGGCACGCGAAGCGAATGATGAGCTTCGCTCGCGCGTATCCAGGTGCAGCCTTGCCAGCGAACAGGGTGACGCGTGGGCAGAGGGCCTTGCCAGCCTTCAGTCGGCGCCATCGGATCAGGGCGCCCAAAGCGACAAGCACTTGTCGCTTGTACTCATGGAAGCGCTTGACCTGCACATCAAAGAGCATGGTCGGGTCTACAGAGATCCCCGTCTCCGCCTTGATGTGGGCGCACGCAATGTTCTTGGCTGTGCTCTTGACGAGCGCCATCGAGTTGTGAAGCGATGTGTCGTCGGCGCGCGTGCGAAGGACATCGAGCATGTCGAGGTTCGTGACCCACCCCGGACCGACCGAGTCATCAAGGAGTTGCGCCAGAGCGGGATTCGCTTTGAGAAGCCAAAGCCGCGGCGTCACACCGTTGGTGGCATTCTTGAAGCGATCCGGCCAAAGCTCTGCGAACCCTGGGAAGAGGCGTTCCTTGATCAGGTCCGAGTGAAGGCGCGAAACGCCGTTGGTCGCGTGGCTCCCGTAGACAGCCAAGTTCGCCATCCGGACGTGGGGCACAGGACCCGGATCAATGATCGCCATTGCGCGCCGGGCACCGCTGTCATGCGCGTGGCTTTGAAGGGTGATTACGCTTAGTCGCCGATCGAGTTCGCGGATGATCTCGAGGTGGCGAGGGAGCACGCGCTCGAACATCGGGACAGGCCAACGCTCGAGAGCTTCTGGGAGCAACGTGTGGTTGGTGTAGCCAAGCGTGCGTTGCACCAAATCAAAGGCAGTGTCCCAACCGACCCCATGGATATCCAATAGCGCACGAAGAAGCTCTGCCACAGCAAGAGCCGGGTGCGTGTCATTCATCTGCAATGCCACGCGGTCCGGCAGGTGCCGAAGATCAGAATCGAGATCATGGAAACGTCGAAGCGTGTCGGAGATGGAGCAAGTAACGAAGAACGCTTCCTGCATCAGACGCAACTCGCGCCCTCGTTCCGATGCGTCATTTGGGTAGAGGATCTTGGAGATACTCTCGTAACGCGCTTTTTCGCTTGCGGCTCCGACGTAATCGCCGGCGTTGAACAGGTCGAGATCAAGGTCCGATGTGGAACGCGCCGCCCACAAACGAAGAATGTTGACCGTCTTGCCACCGTATCCGGCAACAAGAACGTCGTGGGGGACACCCATGACCGAGCGAGTGTCTGTCCAACGTGGTCTGTACCCGCCATCGGGCCCCATCCCAGGAGCGATTTTGCCGAAGAACTCGACGCGGACTGACTTATCTGGCTGAACGATTTGCCAAGGACTTGGGAATCGCATCCATGTGTCAAGGCGCTCAACCTGTTCGCCGTCGATGATCTCTTGGCGGAACATCCCGTGCTCGTAGCGCACTCCGTAGCCGATCGCCGGGATGTCCATCGTCGCCATGGAATCGAGGAAGCACGCAGCAAGACGACCCAATCCTCCGTTGCCCAAGCCGGCCTCGGGTTCTAGGTCGCCGAGTTCCTCTGCTGTCGTCGAGAGGGGCGCCAGCGCCGTATTAACGATGTCGAGCAAACCCAGATTGTGGATGTTCGTGAGGAGGAGTCGTCCAATGAGGAACTCCATCGACATGTAGCCGACCCACTTCCGGTTTCGATGGCCCGCAGCCCGACTTCGGAAGCGAGCCTCGACCATCAAGTCACGGATGGTGTAGGCCAGAGCCATCCAGACGTCGCGCGGCGACGCCGAAACAGGTGCCACGCCGAGCCGGAACTTCAAGTTCTCCGCGATGGAACGACGCAGGCTTCCGACATCGGCGTCCTTGAGACAACCGGTCCAAACGGTGTGAAGCGCCTCCGCCCCATGAAGAGAGGTGGCGGTGCCGATGGAGTCGTCGTCGAAAGCTGGGGGCGTTGGGGGAGGCATGAGTCGCGGATTCTATCGGCGTTTCCACCATCGCGAGCGGTAGCATCTCATTTGAATATGCCTCCTGAGTCACCAAATAGGATGTCGTGGCGTTTCGCCATTGCACTTGGCGGTCTCGCCTTCTTGCTGCATTTCGCAGTGCTTGACCGCGGCCTGCTGCTCGACGATTGGTGGATTTTGCCGAGAGTTGTTCAACATGGCGCGCCAGAGCCATGGCCCGTCACTGGAGATGGATCTGCCATTGCACTTGGTTCGCGGTACCTCGGCGATCCTGTTCCACCTCCCTACATGAGCCGGCCGTTGTTGTGGTGGACGTGGCAGTGGATCTCGGATCCGGCAGCACCCATCCCAATCCGCACCCTTCATGGCTTGTCGCTTGTCGCCCACGTGGCTTCCACCATCTTGCTTGCGCGGCTTTTGGGGGCTTGGGTTTCTAGCCCCGCCGCAGCCATGGGGGCAACGCTGTTCGCTCTCTCTCCGGGGGGAGCTCAGGCCATCTCGTGGATTGCTGCGGGTGGGGACGTGCTTTCGCTGCCTTTGGTCCTTCTCGGCGCGATCGCATTGACTCGGGTCAATAGCGACGGTCGCCACTCGGTGTGGACCTACATTTGGGTGATCATCATGTCGGCCGCAGCCGTTCTCATGAAGGAGAACGTGAGCGCACTGCTTCCTACGTTACTGGCTGTCACGGCGTTTTCGTCCACCAAGGGAGCCCGTCTCCAGAACGTGCTCTACGCGTCGTTGGCGATCATGTTCGCAGTGGGAATTGCCGCGCAAATTGGCGGAAGCGATGCAGGCATTGCAGTCGTTCAGAACTTGCGGTGGGCGACCGTCTTCAACATCCCCTATAACGTAGCGCAGCTTTTTCTTCAGTGTCTTGTGCCGATCAACCTCGTTCTTCCCCCAAGCGGCATCGACCCGCCCTACGTGCTTACGTTGCGGTGGATTGGGGCTTCACTCGTTGGCCTGTTGCTCGTGCTCGGCTTCGTGGCAGGATCTCGTGACCGCCGCTGGGGCATAGTCACGTGCTTAATCTTGTTCCTAGTGGCCCTCGTTCCGGTCTGCGCTGTTGTCGTGGTTGAGGCGCAGACCATTCGGACAAACTTCCTTTCCCGTCTTGTTTACGCGCCTTGGTGCGGCGTGATTGTCGCGCTGACGCTCGCTTTCGACGCAATCTCGTCGCTCTCCGCAAGGTGGGTTGCCCGTGTCGTCTTTGTCAATCTCATACTTGCAAGCTTCGTCGCACTCATTCATGTTCGCTCGAACGAGCGATTCACAGATGCGTGCGTCGAAAGGCGTGTGGCAGCACTTGCATCCACGACTCCGGAGACGACATCGATTGTTGTCGATCCACATGTGTTCATCGCCGGAGCGCCGGCGCTCGGTTTCGGGGTGGAGGAGGCAATGAGCGGGAACTTCGCATCGCCACGGCGGCACGTCGTCTGGACGCCTGATATCGAATCACTCGGACGCGCCAAGGGGCTCACCGCGGCATTAGGCCCCATCAAGGTGTTTGACTTCACCGCAGATCCGCTGGGGTTTGCTCCAGCGGTGATGGATGTCCGAACCGATCGCGTCGCGGTACCGAGCGCGGGTCGTCAACCAGTCACCGATCTCCTCGCACTTGACCCGGCACGACCCGTGGCTCCTCAGGGCATACTCGGGATTCGACTTTATGGGCGCTCCCTCGGTAGCGCACTTGTGACGACATGGTTCAGCGGTGGGAGGGCATTTAGCGTGGCCGTCCCCGTGATCAAGTACGCAGAAGAGCACATCGTCGAGGCTCCGCAGGATCTAGAGTGGCCCCTTATGGCGTCGCTTGATCGTGTTCGCGTCGAGGGGCTCGCTCTTGGCTCGGAGTGGGAGTGGGTGCAATCGTCACCTGCCCCCCCACTGAAAATAGCGGACATGGGCGATGCGTCGCGTCCACCGCGCCTCGTTGCCACGGTACCTGGTGGCACGGCATCGTTGACCACGTTGTGGAGGTTCTATGTGCGTCAGGGCGATCAAATCGCTTGGGCGACGGCGGTGCGCGAGGTTCCGTGCCCTCCGGGAATGTCCACATCGCCAACTCGAGACGTTGTTATCTCCCCGGGGATAGACGAACCGATCGGATTCGCCGGATCAAGCACGGAGATGTCGTGGAAGAGCGCGATTGCGGCGCTAACCGGGCTCGAGTCCGGAGGGATTACACGGTCGATGCAGCAATTTGAAGTCAAAGTTATTCCCCGTGGCATCGGTGTCGTTCCGAATCCGTCTCCATGGGCCATTGGCCATATTCGGCTGAAGTAAACAGGCGGGCCGAGCAAGCGACACATTGAACTAATAGCGCCGTTGAGTCCCTGGCACCCACGTGGCGGCAAACATCGAACGTCGCGGGTGAGTCAGTATCGGCGTCGCGGCGCGTTGACATAGCGGCAATCCGTGCAGCGCAACGTGTCAACTGCGAGGAGGCGAGCTGCGCCTTCTGCGCGACGAATGGTGATGCGGTCACCGGTCTCAACGGGAATAAGCGAAGGATCATTGTCGCATGTGAGCGTTGCCGGCCCGCGTGTGATGTCTATCGTCAAAGTTTCGTTTTCCGCCATCACGAGGTGGTGAAGGAAGTCTGTGCAGTTGTTGAAGGCGATCCCGATGCCGCATCGGATGGCGACGCGCGTGACCGACCGAAAGTAGGCGGAGGAGCCGAACGGGGTTGCGACAACAAGCCCGTCGCCGATGACCTCTTCGGTGACAGGCATCCCGTTGAGAGAGACAACAAACCGAACGGCCGCCCGAGGGTCGGCGTTGCGGAAGATGATGTCGTTAAGCGCCGACAGCATGTGATTGCGAAACTCGCCTTCGAGTTTTAGGAGGCGCTGCTCTTCGACGGTGCCGTTTCGAAGTCGGTCGAGCACCACCGCGTCTTCGTGACGCGCGCACTTCAAACAGGTGTCGTCGGTGCGGATGCCGAGCTTGGGAACTTCCGGCCAAGCGCGCTCGGCGCCGATGAGCGTTCCGTCGCCACCGTATGCGACAATGACTTCAGGATGGTCCTCTGAGACCACCAATCCGGACGCGCGTACCTGATCCATGAATGAGAGGGGCGCCTGTCCGACGATCTGAATGCGTTCCACCACGGCGAGAAAGGCTAACCCCGAAAGGTCGCTTCCCCCAACAGCGGTCGAATTGCCGACATTCGCGAAGGATCAGAACGGACGCCGAATGGTGGGTACCATGTCAATGCGCGCACAGCATGGGTATTTATGCCGACCGATCGCCCCCCAGACTTCGAAAGTAACTACCTAAACTTGGGATCCATCGATAAGGCGCACGCTCGGGCCGAGCGTGAGCGTGTTGCTGGCCGCCGCCGCTTCATTGCCGGGCTTTCCGCTGGGGCTGTGATCACTGCGCTTGGCGGGGCAACCTACATGGTGACGGGCTGTAGCGCAGACAGTCCTGATCAAGCCAAAGTGCCGGCGCCGCCGCGGGCCGATGGCAAGCCTCGCCTACCTCCTGGGCAGGAGTTGATTCAGCGCTTGCGCCCCATGGGCAAGGCGGAGGGTGGCTCGGAGCGGGTCGACGCATCGAGCTGGCGGCTCCGTGTTCACGGAGCGGTTCGGAAGCCCCTAGACCTTTCGCTTAAGGCGCTTCTCGCGCTTCCACAGACAGAGCTGACTTGCGACGTGCATTGCGTGACACGATGGTCCGTATTCGATGCACGCTTCACAGGAGTTCAGCTCGCAGTTCTCGCAGAAATGGCCGGTGTGGAGCCGCGCGCGGCGCATGTGGTGTTTGAATCCGACGCTGGGTACACCGCGAACGTTCGCCTTAACGAGGCGCTCGCACCGGATGTCTTGATCGCCCACGAACACGATGGTCTACCACTGGCAGCGGCCAACGGAGCGCCGCTGCGGTCCATCGTCCCAGCACTTTACTTTTGGAAGAGCGCGAAGTTCTTAACTGGCGTGCGATTCCAAGCTGTCGATGAGCCCGGCTACTGGGAGACGCGCGGCTATCACAACCATGCCGACCCTTGGAAGGAAGAGCGCTTCTCGTGAGTGCCAGTTGGCTTCGAACACTCCATCGGGACCTAGGCTATCTCGCCTTCGGACTCACCGTGGTCTATGCGGTCTCAGGAATAGCCGTCAACCACATTGGGTCGTGGGATCCGAATTACACACGCGAAGAGCGGGTCGAGAGATTAGGTCCGATTTCGGGGAGCCCCTCCGCAGTCGCCGAGCGGTCCTTGAGTGCGATGGACGTGAAAGCCCCTACCTTCACGGTGACCGACCTCGGGCCGTCACGCGTTGACGTGACGTTTGATGGCGGGTCGATCTCGGCGAATCCGACAACGGGTGTCGTCGTGATGCGACGCGACCGTCCCCGACCCGTGCTTCGCAACATGAATTGGCTGCACCTCAATCGCGGCAAGGCCGCGTGGACGGCCATAGCTGATGTCTATGCGGCGATTCTCCTGACCTTAGGCATCACAGGACTTTGCATCGGGCCTGTTCGTCGCCACATCCTCGGTCGGGGCGGGGTGTTTCTTGCCCTAGGCATCGCAACGCCCGCGCTCTACGTGTGGATCGCAGGTCCGTGACGGATCGCCAGGAATTCTCCCACCGACGCCGGATCCCACTATGATGGCGGCATGCGTATCCTCGCCATTGCCCTCGCGTTCTGTTTGACAGCCGCTGTCTCCGCTCAGGAATCGAGGCCGGCGGCGCCCACCGGGCCTGTCCCGACGCAAGCCGAGGTGGACGCCGCGATCCTCAAAGGGGCGACAATTTTAGTCAACCTGCAGGAAAGCTACAGCGACGAAGGCAACCCTGCACGTGCGGGCCAATATCCCAAGCTCAAGACGGCCGAGGCCAGGTTCGCTCACGATGAGAAGGTCCGGGGATGGATCACAGGGAAGAAGACCGCAGCGTCAGCCGAATGGCCCTATGAAGGGGTGTATCGAGAGAAGAACGTCATCCCGCCCGGATATCGAGTCGGAGGCACAGCGATTTCGTGCTTGGCGCTTCTTGCAACGCCCGGCCTGAATGAGGACGCCGCACGTCGCGCTTCATTCGATCGCGGCGTGGCCTTCGTGATGAACGAGCTCGAAAAGAACCCAGATCTCTTCGCGGGTTTTAGCTCGACCTACGATGTGAGAGGGTGGGCTCATACCTATGGGCTTGAGCTCTGCCTGACTGCTCTAGAAGCGAAAGCTCTTAAGCCCGACATCGCCCTCCGTGCTGAGCGTCTTTCGAAGACTCTTGTGAAGGTCTTGCAGGAAACGGAGATCAAGCAGTCTGGAGGATGGAATTACGCCCGCCGAAGAGGCTACGAAAAGCCCACGCCGGCGTCGCCATTTATGACGGCCCCCACCTTGCTGGTTCTATTTCGAGCGAAGACCCACGGCATCTCACTGGACACCGGCGTCGTCGAACGCGCTCTCAAGACGATCGAAGACGCGCGCCTGAGCAACGACGCTTTTCAGTACTCGACAAATCCCGAGCGCCGAACGACCACTGGCGGCGATGATGTTCCCGCAGCATGTGCGCGGATGGCGGTGTCGGAAACCGCCCTGCATCTGGCGGGTCGCGGGAGCGTTGAACGCATTAGGAAGGCCGTCGATGCGTTTTTTGCGCATTGGGGCGAACTCGATGTGCGCCGTCGGCAATCTGGCACACACATTCCTCCCTTCATGATTGCGCCCTATTACTTCCACTATGGTCATCGTTACGTGGCGATGGCGATCGAGCAGCTTCCCGAGAAAGACCGGCCGGCACTTCGCGAGCGCCTTCGTGCAACGTATTGGAAAACGCGTGAGCTAGATGGAGGTTGGAACGATAGGGAATTCGTTCGCTCCGAGTCGTATGGCACGGCGATGGCGATTCTCGGTCTCAGCGAACCCAATCGCAGCACACCCTCTTCGTGGAAGCAGTAACCGCGCTGCAGGCAACGTGATAAGTCCGTTTAGAATGGACGCGAGTCTGCGCGAACTGCGACCGAGGTGTCCATTGCTGCCAACCCGCGCCCAAATGATGCAGCGGAGCGGGTTCTCATACTCTCGCAAGAACGCAGAGTTCAAGGGCTGAAACGGCAGTCCAGTGTGCGACTTATTTTGGTTCTTGGGCAGTTCCCGGGCTAACATTGGGGCAGCGGGGGCAATAAGGCTACTCGCTTATTTCAGTGAGGTTTCCATGAAGAGTTCCCTGCTTTTGGGTGCCGCCCTGTTGTCAGGCGTGGCGTTCGGCCAGTACTGCACCGTGGCTTCAAACTCCACGTCCTGCGGTGGTGGAGACGAGTTCATTTCCAACGTGACCGTTTCTAACCTAAACAACTCGTCCTTGGTCTGCGTTGGTCCGCCGATGTACGAGGATTACACTGGGCTCACGCCGGTCGACCTCATCTCGGGTCAGTCCTACGCGATTTCGGTGACGATTAGTCAGTCTTGGGCCACAGACCGCGTCTACGTCATCCTCGACTCAGGCCTCAACGGCGCGTTCAACGCAGGTGAACTTGTCGGGAGCATGGGGCCATTGACGACCACGGGCGGGACGCAAGTCCTCAACGGGACGATCAACATTCCTGTTGTTGCAGGAACCAACGTCCTTACACGACTTCGTGTCCGCATGGTCTATGGCACGGCAGCGGCCGGCAACGAAGCGTGTCAGGTTTTTGGTTACGGCAACTGTGAGGACTACACCGCACGCTTGAATCCAGGCAATCCGGCCCCGCCCGAGTATCAGGTGAACCAAGGTAACGCGTCGATGGACATCGACGGAGTCGCCGGCAACCAGAACACTCCCGCTCAGGTGACGCGTTGCCTCAATTCGCTCATGAACGTCAACCTCGGTTCGCCTCTCGCAGGCAATCCGTTCGACGTTGTGTTGTCGACGTTCCCGCTCGTCCCACGATCCTCGGGGCTCGGGTTTGGAACGCCGGTTCCTCAGGTGTGCAATATCGACCTGACACAGCCCTTCTCCTTTGCGTACGGTGGCTTTGGAGGTTCATTCGTGGCAGGGTCGATTCCCGTGGCGTTTGGGTTCCCTATCGATCTCTACACGCAAATGGCGGTTGTCGATGGATCGAATCCCGATGGCCTTACCATGTCGCAGCCCAACGGATTGCACATCGTCTCGGGCGCAGGCTTGGCGGGCTACGTTCCCCCGACGGGTGACGACAACGTTAATACTCTGCCAGCTGCAGCGTGCCTCTCGTTCTACGGTCAGATCCGCACCAACGCGTGGCTGACAACGAACGGTCGGGTTGGATTCGGAACCGCGCCGAGTGCCACGTTCGGTCCAACGACCGCACAGGCGATGACGGGAGATGCTTCCGCCGGGTATTGGAACGATCTTAATGTCGTCGCTGGAACGTCCATCGTGGCGTCCAATCCCGCCGCAGGCGTGACGCGGTTCCAATGGAACAACGTGCCCTACTTTGGTTCGACGATTGCCAACAACTTTGGCATTCAGATCGACAACAACGTGAATGCGGTACAGATCGACGGACCGGTTGGAGGCTTCGCAGCCAACACCGGCACCGCGTTCTTCGGCGTTTCGAATGGCTCGGGTGGTTCGTCGGATCCAGG
>CAMARR010000011.1 GCA_945860915.1 Candidatus Kuenenia stuttgartensis | reverse complement strand
GGGGGGGTGTACTTGGGGAGGGGTTTGGACGGGTAGGTGGAGAGGGCTTCGAGGGCGAGGGAGACGGCCCTCTCAAGCTGCGGGTCGCGGCCTTCAATCATGTCTTTAGGCCATTCGATGACTTCGACGTCAGGAGCGACGCCTTCGTTCTCGACCACCCAGTTGCCGTTCGTGTCCATAATGCCGAAGCTCGCGGCCGTAACCGTGCCGCCGTCTTGGAGCGGAGGATAGCCGGAGATCCCGACGAGCCCGCCCCAGGTGCGCGTGCCAACAAGGGTGCCAAGCTTCTCCTTGCGGAAGAGCCATGGCATGGCGTCGCCACCCGAGCCGGCCGATTCATTGATGATCATGACCTTCGGGCCGTCCAGCGTGGCCCATGGCGTTCGGCCCACCCACTGCTCGCGATTCATCCAATAGCACTGGGGCGTCCGGCCCAGCACGCTGATCACGTGATCGGCCACCATACCGCCGTGATTGAAGCGCTCGTCAAGCACAAGGCCACGCTTGTCAAGTTGACTATAAAAATCGCGGTCGAACGCGGCGAGCCCGCCGGCGCCCGTGTCCGGCATGTAGACATAGGCAAGTTGACCCTTCGACAGCTCGTCGACCCGACGGCGGTTCGACTCAATCCACGAGCGCTTGCGAAGCTCGAGGTCGTCCGCCACAGGAACGACCATCGACTTGCGTGGGTCGGACCCATCCGCGTTCGAGGAAACCGTGATGTTCGTACGTCGGTTCGCGGTGCCAGCAAACCCGGCAAAGAGGTTGTCGCGCGACGTGACGGGCTTCCCGTTCACCTCGATGAGGTAGTCGCCCTCGCGCACGTCAATGCCAGGCCCCGTCAACGGCGAACGGAGATTGGGAGCCCAGTTCTGACCACGCAGGATGCGCGCCACGCGGTGTCGACCATTCTCGACCGTGAAGTCGGCGCCGATGAGTCCGGTGGCAGTCTCTGCAGGGACTGCCGGGAATTGCCCACCGCGGACGTATTCGTGACCGCAGCAGAGTTCGCCGATCATTTCGCCGATTACGAAGTTGAGATCGACGCGGCTTCGAATGTGGGGGAGAAACGCACTCCAGCGTGTCCACATCTTTTCCCAATCAACGCCGTGCATGTTGGGGTCGTAGAACCAATCGCGTTCGATGCGCCACACTTCGCGAAGCGCCTGCGCCCACTCGGTCGGCGCGTCGACGCGCAGCCGGAATCCCTCGATCGGAAGGCGCTTCTTCTCCTTTGCATCGAGGCCCGAAATCGACCAGCCATCGCGCGCACGGAGGAGCAGCGACTTCCCGTCGGCGGAGATCTGAAAGTCATCGACGCCGCGCGTCACCGTGGTTGCCTTGCGCGTGGTGAAGTCAAATGACTTAAGAACCGATCCGGAAGTCGGGGCATCGTCCTCGTCGTCGACTAAGGCGTCTGGAGTCGCAAGGTAGAAGAGTTTGTCCTTCGAACACTGGAGTGACGCGAAGCGACCATCTCCCAAGGGCATGGCCATGATGCGTTGCTCAAGTCCGTCTAGATCAATGACCGTTGGGCGGGGAGCTTCGTCTGCTTTTTTCGATGCGGACTCCGATTTGGAGTCTGCCTTCTGATCGGACTTCTCTCCGGATTTCTCTGCGGACTTCGCATCCGCTTTGGGGTCTGCGTCGCGGCCTTCATCGGAGTCCTGCATCAGGGGATTGCCGGACGCTTTCGCTAGGACGCACACATAGAGGCGGTTGGACCCTCGGCGCGCCGCAGCGGCCGACATGTCGAGGCCGAAACGGTTCGGGCCACCTTCGATTGACGCTCGGAAGAACAGGTGCTTGCCGTCGCGCGAAAACGCAGGCTCATCCGCGGTGGCAAAGGCGTCCGTGATGCGCGTGGCGGCTCCCGTTTCGACGTTGAAGAGCGCAAGGCGGTCGTAGATGGTGCGTTCATTGCGGTCGCGGAAGGCGATCCACTTTGAATCGGGAGACCAAGCGCCGGACGGCCGCCAATTGCCGAGCGATCCGAGCGTGGTTGACACAACAGTCACCTTGCTGGTCTCGAGCGTGATGAACGCGAGGCGGTTTGCCTTGTCATTAAACAGAATGTGGCGACCGTCAGGACTCCACTCCGGATCGAAGTAGAAGGCGCCGCCACCGAGGTCGTAGGCGGTCGGAATTCCACCACCCTGCGCGTCGCCCACCATAAGTCGATATTCGCCGGAAGCATCCGAGAACCACGCGATCTTCGCACCGTCCGGAGACCACGACGGATTGCGATCGTGGGCGCCCGGAGACTGCGTCAGATTGCGCGCGTCGCCGGATTCCTTCGGAACCGTGATGATCTCGCCGCGGGCTTCAAACGCCGCGCGCTTTCCGTTCGGGGCGATGGAGGCGCTGCGGATCGAACCGCGCGCATCTTCCCAGCGTGGGCGCGCGCCCATGCCGTCGTGCTCACATCGGATGCGCAGGCGGGTGACAGACTTCGACGCCGGGTCGAACAGGTTGACGGCTCCGCCCTGCTCAAACGCAATGACGCCACCGCCGGAGGTTACGCTCTTCACGTCGAATTCGCGGTCGTTGGTGAGTTTCGTCACCTCGGTGTCGCCGGGCGTAAAGCTGTAGAGATTCATCACGCCATCGCGATCGGACGCGAAGTAGGCTTTGCCTGCGAGCCACGCGGGGAAGCTGTCCGACGCATTCACGTGAGGGATGACTTCGACTTGGCGGCTCGTCCTGTCGTAGATCCAGATCGGGGTGGTGCGGCCACCGCGGTAGCGCTTCCACGTGCGGAAGGCATCGCGGATCGGCGTGTAGATGATCTTTGAAGCGTCGTCGTTGAAGGTGGCGCGTTCGGCGCGCGGGAGTTCCAGCTCGTCTTCGGGCTCGCCGTCGATGCCGACGGTGTAGAGCCTTGATACTTCGGCACCCCACGCTCGGTTGCTGGCAAAGAGGACGCGCTTGCCATCGGGGTGCCATCCGGTCACACGGTCGGTTCCGGGATGCCATGTCAGGCGTGTCGGTGCGCCGCCTGCCGCCGACATCACGTAGACATCGGCGTTGCCTTCGTAGTCGGCGGTGAACGCGATCCATTTCCCGTCGGGGCTGAAGTGCGGCGAGGTCTCGTCGCCTTGATGACCCGTGATGCGCCGCGCAACACCGCCGTTCCGCGACACGATCCAGAGGTCCTGACCGTAAACGAAGACGACGTCTGTCGTCGACACCGTCGGTTCATGCAGCAGGAGAGTCTCGTCCTCTGCCGAAACTTGAGCGCATAGAGGTATCGCGCCGACTCCCATGACAACGAGCAATAGCCAAACGGCGATGATAGAAATCTTCGCAGACATCACAGGCCCACCTTCTCAAGTACGCGTGCGCCTCGCGGCTCGCACGCTCCACCCAAGCCCAGCCGACTCCTTCGGCCGCGACTCCTCACCCCGGGGATTCTATGCGCCGGTCCACGCGTCCTAATTGAGCGCGCTCTATGGGTGCAAGTCGTTGGCGGGATAGACACAGGGTGACGTCGGAAATGGAAGTGATCGAGGTTTCGTTCTGGGCTTGCCCGGCCTCCTGTAACTGGGCGGCATTGGCTCAAAATGGAGGGAGTTCTTAGGGCTGGTGGGCGATGGCGGGAGAGTGGCGATGCGCGGTAGGCTCGCGAGATGTTCATCTGACGCGCGCGATCCACGCCCGCTGCCGCTTCGTTGCATTTTGAGCCGAGGCCGCATGCGACAATCACGAACGACTCAGGTCGATGCAAGGCGGCGCCGCCTCGGAGGGTGTAGACCGTAGGGGCTAGAATCCGCACCGGAGAACGGCCGTGACTTTCGAAGAGATCATGAAGTGGCTGAAGGCGAACGGCTCGAAGGAAATCGCCGAGGGCATGAAGCGCTACGCCATTGAGACGAAGGCGAAGGTGTATGGACACAAGGTTGGGTCCTTGCGCGCGTTGGCGAAAAAGGTGGGGAAGGACCACGCGCTCGCGCTGAAGTTATTCGCGACAGATTGCTACGAAGCGCAGATATTGGCGCCGATGGTCGATGACCCGAAGTTGGTGACAAAGGCTCAGATGAACAAGTGGGCCAGCGAATTCGACAACTGGGCGACGTGCGACACCGCGTGTTTCGTCCTCTTTGACAAGGCTGAGCACGCGTGGGATCGCGCGCGTGTTTGGGCAATTTCGAAGAAGGAGTTCGTGAAGCGCTCGGCATTCGCGTTGATGGCGAGTTTGACCATTCACGACAAGAAAGCAGAGGACGCGCGGTACCTAGACTTTCTTCCGTTGATTGAAGCCGGAGCATGTGACGAAAGAAACTTCGTCAAGAAGTCCGTCAACTGGGCGCTGCGGAGTATTGGAAAGCGGAGCCTCGAGCTTAATGCGGCGGCACTCGAAGTCGCACTTCGGCTCAAGGCCCGCAGCGATTCACCGAGCCGGTGGGTTGGAAGCGATGCGGCTCGCGAACTAGCAAGCCCTAGCATCCAGCAACGACTGCAACGAAAACAGGCCAAGGTCGCTGCTCCTAAGAAGAGAGCCACCAAGCGTTGAATCTCACCGCGAGAGAGTGGTCCGGGACGGAACGGTGGCGCGCCGCAAGGTGAGCAGGGCAAACGAGGTATTCACGGGATCGTTGCTGTTCTGATTGCCCGCAGAATCCCATCGCCCATCTTTGCGCTGTATGTCGCACAGGAACTCGGCCGCTTCCCGGTACCAGTCGTGGCGTCCGACGAATCGCGCATCAGCCAAGACCATCGTCCTTTCGAGCGCGTACAGGTAGTAATAGTCGGGGAGTGTGGTTTCGCCGGCCGGTTGTTTGTCAACACGAAACTGACTGTCGAGGTGATTCAGCGCGCGGTCGATCGCGTCGCGAATCTTGGCGGAGCGCGGGTCAGTGGCTTTGGTGAATCCCAGTCCGTCGACTCCAAGCAACAGCATGGTGATGCCGATGAGGTCCATCGTGCCGCGACCGCTCGTCGCGCGCTCAAGCGGGTGGTAGTTCCAGAACGAGACCCCAAAGTTCCGCATTTCAAACTTAGGCCACGCCGGCGGATCCTCTGTGGTCAGAGGCACCGCGTACGACCGTGTCCCACGGCCGTCGCCTTGCGAGCGCAGAAGAACGTCAATGAACTGAGAGAATGCCTCAGGTGGGATCTCGAAACCGCATCGCCTCGCTGCGAGAAGGCCGAGGGCACCATACTGAGTATTGGAGAGATCCGCCGTCTTGTTGCCCGCAAGGTAGCTCCATACGCCGCGATATCGGGCGTCCATAAGCCAAGCGACGCACCCAGCCATCGCGGTCTTGTGGTCCGGTTTCAGATTGCGGACGAAGACATGCGATCTTCGCTGCTCACGAGTCATGCGAGCAATCTCGAAGCGCTCGAATTCCGGCGCGGCGAGGTGCTCGAGCATCATCGCGGCAAGTCCGCATTCGTAGGTGGACTTCGGCGGGCGTGCAATGACGAACTCCACCGCTTTGGTGATCGCCGGATCCGACTTCTGGACGCCCGATGAGAGGAGGGCGAGCACGCTGAGGCAGGTCTGGCCGACAGGGAAGACATTGGGTTGATATCCCCAGCGGAAGTCGCCAAACGAACCATCAGGCTTCTGCATGCTCCGAAGCGCGACTACGCCGCGATCGACGGCGCTGTTGACGCGCGCGGTGAAGCCTTTGTAGTCGTCGTAGTCAATGACCGCATCCTTGGTGGTGGCGGGCGGCCACTCCAGAGTTGAGGCCTTGAATGGAGGCGCGGTCTTCTCTCGCAGCGCCGTGACGTAGGCCACGGTGTTCGCCAGAATATCAGCACACAGGGTTTGCGATCGATCGTTCGTGGATGGCTGCCGGCAGTCCACGGGAGATGAAAGAACGATGACGCGTCCCTTCCCGATGACAACTTCAGCAAGATAGGGGAATGCGATCTTGTACCGGTGACCGGCAATCACACGGGCGTTGGGCAGAGCTAGGTAGGAGTCCGTTTGGACCGCCCATGGCCCGTTCCATCCATTGATTCGGGGCGTGTCGATTCTGTTGGGCGTCGAAACGAGAGGATGCTCGGGCTCGAGCACGACCGCCTCATCGAGGTACTGAGGTGTCGACTTGAGTGGCAGGTCAGGTTCGAACATCGCCATCGGTTCGCGCGCGTCTCCTTTGAGCTCTGGAGCCAGATCAGCAGCGAGCGTCGCTTTGGCTGAGTATTGCGGGAACACGAGACATACTCCACCTCGTCTGACGAACGAGCTAATGGCTTCTGCGGAACGGCAAAGGAGGATGCTCTGCTCGGGAGATGACGTCGCCCATGAGCCAATGACGAGAAGATCAGTCTTAGAAAGACTTAGCCCACCCTTTTGCGACGTCGCATCGGTCACCGACGCGCACAGCGCTTTAAGCGTCTCAGGTATCGGAGTCGGACTAATGTCGGGACGCCCCTCCTGAAGGCCTGGGAAATACGTCGCTCGCACCGTGACTTGAGCCAGCAGCGTTGAGTTGAGGGCGAGGCAAAGGAGGAGGAACACGCTTCGCATGGAGTCATCTTCAACAAAAAACCCCGGCACGTCTCGTGTCGGGGTTTTCTTTAGGTGAGAAGTCGCCGACTCAGTCGTCGACCATGTCTTTCAGAGTTGTGCCGTCAGGGCCGCGGCGCAGACGCTCGAACGCCGAGGCCTCGATCTGGCGGATGCGTTCCGCGGAAACGCGGAGCATCTTGCCGATTTCGGCCAACGTGTGCGGGCGATTGCAGTCGATGCCAAAGCGCAGGCGCAACACCAAGCGATGACGGTCCGGAAGGACCTTCAGGCTGACACGCACCAGATTGCGGATGTCATCACGGATGACTTCGTGATCGGGGCGTGGGGTGGAGGCGTCACCGACTAGGTCGCCGAGGCGGCTCTCATCTTCGGGGCCGTAGTCCAGCGACAAGACAGGGCGGGCGACCGAAGGATTCGACAGCATGTCATTGAGCCGATGGCGCTTGCCCTCGTCTTCAATGGTGCGCGGATCTTCGAAACCGTCTGGGTCTTCCTTGGCCGCCTTGCGGAGGCTTTGGGTAACGTTGACTGGAAGTCGGATCGTGCGGCTCTTGTCTTCAAGGGCTCGCAAGATGGCCTGGCGAATCCAGAGGTAGGCGTACGTTGAGAAGCGCACGCCGAAGCGCGCAGAGAACGATTCGGTCGCACGAATGAGACCGAGGTTTCCCTCTTGGATGAGTTCGCTGTAAGCGAGTGGGCCACCGTCAAACTTGCGAGCCACCGACAACACCAAACGCAAGTTGCGTTCGATGAGCGGGCGACGCGCCGCGACGAAGTTGTCCTTGACCTTCTCAATCTGATCCCGCAGCAGTTTGCTGGCGGAGACCGCTGCGGCGCTGTAGCGCTTGAGCGGACCCGGGCGAAGGCCGACAAACAGAAGGGCTCCGACGAGGAGCCCAGTATTCCGACCACGCACAGGTTTGAATGGGCTGCGTTTGTTGCGTGAAACGTGCTTGGCGAAGATGTCATGCAGGCGCGCGACGTGATTGTCGTCACCATCGCGACCTGGCTTGGGCTTCGGGGGGCCTGGAACGAGCGACCGTGCGGCCATCTCGCCTTTCTTCCACTTGCCCAAGTCTTCCCAAACCGCTTCGAGTCCGGCCTCGGTTCCGAGGAAGGTCGCAATCCAGCGGTTGCGTGCGAAGATGAGATCGCCGAGGAGAATCTGCTCCTCTTCGGGTTCGAGCAGGTTGTGCTGCCCGACGTCACGCAGGTAGATCCCGAGTGGATCATCGGGCTGCGCCGACTGGACGGCCTCCGGCTTGATCGGAGTCACCACCCGGAGGAGGGGTTCTTCGACCGCGAGTTCGTCCTTGTCGATGAGAATTGGATCTTCGTCCAACAACTCGACGTCGGCTTTCTTGTCCTTGAGTTTCATGACGTGGTGCCAGCGATCGACGGTGTGATACTTGTCTAGGCGCGCCAAGTACCGTTGAATCGCTCTTGCGCGGCGAAGGTGTGACGTTCCCGCAGGATCATTCCTACGAGGAGTCTAGCCCCAACCACGTCGCTCAGAATAAGGGGAAAAACGCGGTTTGTCCAATCCACAAGGGGTGCTTTTAGAAAATGGGTCATAGGTATAGATGCGGTATGGACTTATGATGCAGTTCTTAAAAACAGCGTTCCTAAGTTTTTCCTGAGTTGGGACTTGCGGGTTTCAAGGCCCCCCTAGCCATGCCAGACGTCATCGTGGTCCATTTTGACGAACTTGCTCTGAAACAAGGGCGCCGTCCCTATTACGAACGGAATCTCGTCTACGCAGTTCAGACCGCCATGCGCGACTTGGGGCCCGTGCAGATCAACGCGGTGCACGGCCGATTCGTCGTGGCGCCCGGCCGAAGCAACATCCCAGTCGATGTGCTCGTGGAGCGGCTCTCAAGAATTTTCGGCGTTCATCACCTGCTGGTCGGCGTCGAGGTTGCCACCGAGACATTGCTTATAGTCAATGCCGCTGTTGCACTAGCGCTTCGGGCGAAGTCGTCACATTCGATTTCTACATTCCGCGTCCGCGTGCGCGGGAACGATCGTCGTGTTCATCGCACGCGTTCGCTCGAAGTCGAAGTGGGATCAGTAATCGCAGTCGCAACCGGGTGGGCAGTAGACCTCGATGCACCTGATTACACGCTGATAATTGAACTTGCTGCTGGGCGTGCCTTTGTGCTCTCGCAGCGGATTGAAGGCCCCGGTGGTTTGCCCTATGGCACTTCTGGCTTCGGCGTCGCCTTGCTCTCTGGCGGGATCGACTCACCCGTTGCGGCGTGGATGATGATGTCGCGCGGGATGCGCGTCGGAGTCGTGCATTTCCACGCGCGGCCTTACACCACGGAAGAAGCTCTGACAAAGGTGTATCGGTTGGCGCACGGACTGACCCGTTGGCAGCCCACGATCTTGGGGCTCATGGTCCCCTTGGCGGACTCCGTTCACCGAGTGCTTGTCGAGCACGGCAGCGCCCCGCTGCGAACGATCCTGACCCGACGATTCATGATGCGAATCGCTTGTGCCCTTGGCGCACCCCACAAGGCACAGGCGCTCATCACCGGCGACGCGCTGGCGCAAGTGTCGTCGCAGACGGTCACGAACCTTGCGGCGACAGATGGCGCCTCGGCGCTTCCTATCCTCCGCCCGCTAGTAGGGATGGGGAAGGCGGAGATCATCCGCCGAGCGCGCCAAATCGGGACTTTGGCAATTTCCGAGGAGGAGGGAGACGACTGCTGCTCGCTTCTAGCCCCACGTAATCCCACCGCTGCAGCCACCTTGGCGGAGATCGCTGCCTGCGAGAGCGCCCTTCCGGTGGCGGAAATGACGCAACAAGCGGTGGAATCGTCGATCCCCTTCCGGGTACGATTCGAAGATCCAAGCCCCACCAAGCCACCAAAATAGTTTCTTGGGGTTCCACGGCGTCGAATTGCGGACTCGCTCGTATGAAGGGTGAGGCGCAACTTGCCGATCTTTGGTTAGGCCCCCATGTTCATCTTCCATCCCAGTCGAATCGCAAAACACCTCGCGGACCAACGCGAGGGCCTGGCGCTTTCAGGCATCCTCGAAGTCATCCGCCGTGCCTGGGCGGCAGTCCGTAGGGCTATCGGCGCCGAGCCCGCCCCGATTCCGGTCCCAGTTCCGGTCCGACGCCTTCCGCCGCGTCGCTAATCGTCGCGATCCGGTGTTCCGACCCTTCGCGGGGTTGGTAGGTTTTCGGGCGTGACTGTCCCATCCCATCTGGTTGACCCCGTCCCGATGAAAGAGGCGCGGGAGATCTGTCGCGATCTCTTCGCTCCGAATGCGGGCCTTTATTGGATCGACGCCATGGGATCTGCGGTGGTCGGGTGGACTGCGTTCGTTTTTGCCCTCACGGTGCCGATGTGGTCTCCCGCCTACCTAGCTTTGACTTTAGTCGCGACACTTACCCTCTATCGGGCGATCCTGTTCGTTCACGAACTCACTCATTTAGCGAAGGGCGCCTTGCCCGGCTTCAACGTCGCTTGGGATCTAGTTGTGGGGATTCCGCTGGCGCTTCCGTCATTCATGTACCACGGGACCCACCTTGACCATCACCGACGCACCATCTACGGGACCATTCACGATCCGGAGTATGTGCCCTATGGCGTGCCTCCTCGCACCAAGATCATCCGTGCGCTGATCGAACCCTTCATTGCGCCGGTCGCGCTTTTCGCGCGCTTCTTGGTGCTTGCACCTCTCTCAGTGCTCCTCGGGTCGCGGTTTCGCGCGATGATCGTGTCGAGCGCGTCGACCCTCGCGATCAACTTGGCCTACCGCCGGGATCCGCCGAAGGACAGCCTGCGCATTCGGTGGATCTGGACCGAGACGCTTGCCTCATTGGTGGCTATTGCTCTTGTGGCGTCCGTCGCGTTCGACCGACTTCCCATCCAGGTTCTGATTCAGTGGTACATCGTTTCGGCGTGCGTCGCGCATGTGAACAACCTTCGAACACTCGCCGCGCACCGATATCGCAATGCGGGTGCGGAGATGGACGTGCAGGGTCAGCTGGCGGATTCGGTCAACACACCCGGCGCCTGGTGGACGGAACTCTGGGCACCCGTGGGTCTTCGCTGGCACGGACTTCATCACTTTCTGCCTGATGTCCCGTACCACAACCTTGGCAAGGCCCACCGTCGGTTGATTGCCGCGCTGCCCGCCTCGACCGTCTACCGTCGCACGCTCTCACCAAGCCTGTGGGCTTCACTCGCTGACGTCTGGCGTAGCGCCGGCGGGGCACCTAATCGTGGCTGACGCACTTGAGCGGCTGTTCCTCCGGTCTTCGCCACCGATTGCATCGACCGATTTGCCGAGTGGTTCAACGGTCCTCATCCCCAACGGCGCAGCATTCGGCACGCCCCAACTCTGGCGTCAGGGCCATGCGTTCGACTGGGTTCGCGGCACGCGTGATGCTTATTGGCAACAAGGAGACCGAGGCTCTTCGCACTCAGGGGCAGACCTTGCGTTTTTTGTAATGCCATGGGGACGACAGCTTGCAATCGTTCCGTTGCCGGAAGGGCTGCCTGTGCGCGCGCCTGTCAGCGGTGTGATTGAAGAGGCGGGCGTCGGTGCCGATCCAGAGCCTGGACCGGGCGCGGTCGTCCTGGCCATCGGCGATACAAAGAAGACACGTGTCTATGTGCACCTCACAGACTTCTCGCCGTGTGTTAAGGCCGGTACTCGGGTGAGGCAGGGGCAGGTACTTGGGGAAACAACTCGGTATAGTCGCAAGCACCCGATCGTCGTGTTGCATTTCGGCATCGGCGTCCTGATGCCTGGCGAGCCTCCCAATCCGATGGATCCCACGCCGCTCATTCGCCGATTTGGTTGGCGACATCCTGTGTGGGCCGATTCGCCGTGCGACGCATCCGTGTTGCGCCGCGATGCGATACCTCCGCGTTGGGAAAGCGCGGGTGTCGTGAAAGGAATCGAGCCGGTCGGTCGGTTTGACGGGCGGTGGCGTAGCGTGTTCGACTAGCTCCCGACCGCAGCTTTCCACGCCTTAGCGTCCACCGGAAGATCTAGTCCCGTCAGTTTTCGTAATGCGGTGACGATCCGAACTCGTTCCTCGCTGATGGAGATGATCGCGACGTCGAGGATCACCCCTTCGTTGACGACGGTGACGATAGGCTTCGCAATCACGGCATTAGCGGCCACTTCGACATCGTAGTCAGTAACCATCGCCGATTGCTTCGTCACGGCAATGTGCGCTCGGGGGACAGCGGGTTCTCCGGCAAGAGCTCGCGCCAAGTACGGAGCACCTTCACGGAATCCCATCTCTGCGATGGCCTCTACTGTCGCCAGTCGAATCGCTTGGTGGGGGCTTGCGAGTGACCGCGCGAAGACGCGCGCCATCGCGGGGTCTCCTGCAAGGCCCAAGCTTCTCGCACACGCGCGTCTTACGGAGGGAGCCGAATCGAGAAGTGTCGCCTCATAAAGAGGCTTAATGCGTGTTGACTCTTGTAGGCAACCGCCAAGGGTCTTTGCTGCAAGCAGTCGCTGATGCGCGTTCCCGCGACGAAGAAATCGTTGCCCGAACTGAAGACGGAGAGCGATGTCTACGTCATCAAGTCGTCCTTCGGCGAGCGCCACACCAACTGCGGTCTTGGCAACATCGTCGAAAAGCGCTTCGGCAGCTTTCGACTGATTGGCGCCCGGGACGTCATAATCCGTGAGGCGAAACCTGCGACCGAGTGAAGCGGCCATGGCGCGGCCTTCGACATGGAAGGGGTCGATGGCGAGCGCCGCATCGAGGTGCTTGCGAACGGCGCCCCAAAGACCTGAAGCGGCCGCCATCTGGGCGATCGCCACATGAGCGCTGACGTGGCGAGGGTGAAGAGCGAACGCGGCCTGCGCGACAAGATCCGCGTTGGCCTTGGCATTGAAAGGGACGGGTCTCCCGGGAGTGGCCAGAACCAGTTCACCGAGCGCTGTGACGATTACGGTTTCTCGGTCGCGCTTGAGAAGGCGCCCTTCGTGGCATTCGCCGGAAGGTAGTTGCCACACAGAGAGCGACTTTTGCGATTGCGCCGGCGCCTGCACTGCCATGGCGACACTTAGGGCAATGACGAACGTGATCTGACGCATGGTCCCATTCTAATCGCGGCGCGTTGCACGATGTCAATGAAATCTCGAGCCGGCGTGCGCGAGAACTGCTCTGGAATTCTGGTCAAAGCGATCCTCTAGGAGTCGAGCGCCCGGCGTAGCGATCCTCGGGCAGCGTCGAGGCGCGCCTTGCCGTCTGCGGCCGAGACCTTCAGCTTGATCATGATGCAGGCCACGCGGACATCGTGGCCAGACGCAGCAAGTGCCTCTGGAATGCCAGAGTTTGGGCCAGTGATTGTCTCCACGAGTCTCACGGCGCGGGCGCGGAGCTTCTCGTTGGTCGATTGCACCCCCACCATCAGGTTTCCATAGGTGCGACCGAGTCGAATCATGACTCCGGTCGAGATCATGTTGAGGACAAGCTTCTGGGCCGTTCCGGACTTGAGGCGTGTCGAGCCTGACAAGACTTCCTCACCGACTGCGGGGTCAATGACCAACTCGGCCTCGTCGTGCATCGGAGTTGGACGATTGCAGACAAGCGCAACGGTAAAGGCTCCGCACTTTCGCGCGGAGCGCAGGACGCCGATCGCATAGGGCGTGCGTCCGCTCGCGGCGACCGCGATGACGGCGTCCTTCGGGGTGATTCGGGCTGCCGCGACGTCCTCTGCTCCAAGGCCCTCGGAATCTTCCGCGCCTTCCGCAGCGACAAACATCGCACTTTGCCCTCCGGCGAGATGGGCGACGACCCAGTCGTGCGGAGTCCCAAAGGTCGGAGGGCATTCAGCGGCGTCAAGCACCGCCAATCGCCCTGAGGTCCCTGCACCGAAAAGGTGATAGTGCCCCCCGCTCTCCATACGCGCGGCGATCGCATCGACAGCTCTCGCAACGGCAGGGATGACCTCGGCCACCGCGTCTGCGACGCGGCGGTCTTCATCGTTCATCACGCGGAGCATTGCTTCCGTGCTGAGAAGATCGAGGTCCTTGGAGCGAGGGTTCGCCCCTTCGGTGCGCGGGGAGAACGTCATGATGCGATGATCGTCGCCTTCTTGATGAGGACTGGAGTCTTCGGGCGATCCTGAGCTCCGGTCGGAACCGCTTCGAGTGCGAGAAGCGTCGCGACGTTCGATGGCTCTTCGATCATCTCGCCGAAAATCGTGTGCTTGCCATCGAGGTACTCGGTGGGCACGAAGGTGATGAAGAACTGAGAACCGTCGGTCCCGGGGCCGGCGTTCGCCATCGACAGGAGCCCTTGCTTGGTGTGGGAGACCTTCGGTGCAAACTCGCCCGCATACTTATAGGCCGGGCCGCCGCGGCCGTCGCCGCGCGGACATCCGCCCTGGGCCATGAAGCCGCGGATGATGCGATGGAACGACAAGCCGTCGAAGAAGCCGAGCTTCGTAAGCCAGATCGTGCTGGCCGCGTGATTCGGGGCGATCTCGTGCATCAATCGGAATGTGATGTCGCCGGCGCTCGTTTCGAGCTTCCAGTGGATCGGGCCCGACCCGGCAAATGAGGTTTTGGGGAATGTTCCGACGCGGTCACGCCAGCCGGCGGCTTTGGTGTCGATCTTGGCTTGGGCAACGGCGGCTTCGATGGATTCAATGGCTGAGTTCAAGGCAGTCTCGGTGTGATGAGGTTGAGTCTCGGTCGGCAAGATTGCCGATGGGGCGATGCTAACGAACGGCGCGCTAACATCGGGGCATGGATCCGGATGAAACTCGCCCCCCCCGCCCCCGGTCAGGGGTTCAAATCAAGAAGGAAGTCCCGTCGGACCCCCTCAAGACCGTGCTCTCCCGGATCCGCGTCATCTTGGTCGAACCACAGGGCCCCCGAAACGTGGGATCGACGGCGCGGGCGATGCGCAACTTCGGCTTGTCCCGCTTGGTGTTAGTGAAGGGGCCGTCGCTTGAGCATCCCGAGACCAAGGAAATGGCGTCTGGGGCGCAGGACGTCCTTGCGGGTGCCATCGTTTGCGACACCCTCGAAGAAGCTGTCGCCGATTGCCAGTTCTTGGTGGGGACGACGGCGCGCCCGCGACACCGCCTAGAAACACTCTTGCCGCACGACGCGGCCCCCAAGCTCATCGACGCGGCGAGTGCGGGGCTCGAAGTCGGAATACTCTTTGGCAGGGAAGACTCTGGTCTCACGGCGGAAGAGATGCGCCTTTGCCATTTCGTCATTTCCGCGGCAACGGCAGAGGACTACGCAAGCTTGAATCTGGCGCAGGCGGTGTTGCTTATCGCACACGAGATATTCGCAGCGTCCGGTGCGCGCACGATTACCGCGACACGTGAACGCGGTCGCGTTCTCGACGCCGAGTGGCGCGCCGTCCTCATTGACGAAATGCTGCGCGCGCTCGAAAAGTTGCGAGTCGTCCACGACCGCACGGTGGGTCCCTATCGACAAAGCCTTGAACGTGTGTTGACTGCGGGCCCAATTGAAACCCGCGACGCGCGCGTGTTATTCGCGCTGGCACGCCACGCCCAGGCCGTCGCGGATCCGAGCAATCCTGGAACACGGCCGCCTCGAAGACCACCGGCACACAAAATTCTCACCCGATCGAGCGATGACCTTCCGGACCGTGCTCCGGATGCACCACCCGATCCCATCGAGCTAAGCGCGTCGGAGGGCTCATCCGCACCCAACGCAACGAGCTCCGGTATTCAGAGTCCTACGGAGTCGCCATGACAGAACTCAACGTCCCGACCTATGGATCGTACTTGCAGCTTGGTTCTGTGTTGAACGCGCAGCGCCCGCCCTCGTACGGGAAGGGGTCCGAGCCGACACGCGCATTGCTTCACCATGACGAACTCACGTTCATCGTGGTCCATCAGGTCTTTGAACTGTGGTTCAAACTCATGCTTCACGAACTCAGCGCGGCCCGAGACTGCCTCGGACGAGCGAGTAGCGAGGGGGCGCGTCCAGACCGCGTCGCCGAGCGCGAGATCCCCGATGTCGTCGCGACGGTTGGGCGCGTCAACGAGATTCTCCGCATTGCGATCGATCATTTTCGGGTGATCGAAACGATGCACCCGTTGGCATTTCTAGCGTTCCGTGATTCGATCAGCCCCGCATCGGGATTTCAGTCGGTTCAGTTCCGCGAGATGGAGATTCTGGCAGGGCTTCCCGAAGCGCATCGAGAGCGACTAGGCGGCGGGAGTTATGCGTTGCACCTCAACCCGTCTGAACGCGAGCGCGTAACCAAGCGGCTCGGCGAGATGACACTGAAGAACGCGTTGCTCGACTGGCTTGGCCGCACGCCTATCGAGGCAGCATTTCCGCGATTCGCGGAGACATTCCGCGATGCCTTCAACACGTATTCTGAAGAACAAGCCGCATTTCACGCCCAGAATCCTGTTCTGACTCAAGCGGAACGCGATGCCGCGAGTCGCCGGGCATCCGTGCAGCGCGAGTCACTCCGCGCGTACTTGTTCGATGGGACCGCAGACGAGCTCGCCGCTCGCCGAGCGTTCGTCTTTATCACGACCTACCGCGACGAACCGCTGCTGCGATGGCCTTCGACGTTGTTGGACGCCCTCGTCGAATTTGAGCAGGGATTCCGGATGTTCCGATTTCGACACGCACGCATGGTCGAGCGAATGATCGGCTCGCGGACCGGCACGGGTGGGTCCCCAGGGTTGGGTTATTTAGAACAGACAACCGCGTATCAGATCTTCGGCAATCTTCTCGAAGCGCGCAACTTCCTTCTGGCGCGACGCTACATGCCAAGTCCACCCAAAACCGAGATCCTGAGGTTTACCTTTGGCGCATGATGACGGGCTGCACGAGGCACACGCTGCATGCACACTGGGGCTCGAGGCGGCGCTTACGGAAGAGCTGACGGAACTCGGCTATGCCGACGTCCGGACATCGCGTGGTGGTGTGACGTTTCGCGCGTCTCATCGCGGGTTAGTCGAAGCATGTCTTTGGCTGCGCACGGCAACCCGCGTGACGGAACTTCTCGGACGCGGCCCAGCGTTTTCACGCGAGTCGTTCTTGGAGCTCGCTGCGGCACTGCCATGGGAAAAGTGGATGCGTGTCACGCAGACAATCTCTGTCGACGCGACGATCCGCGATTCGAAGGTCTCGCACTCGGGCTTCGCAGGGTTGGTTTTAAAGGACGCCATCTGTGACAGATTTCGCCGACAGGTCGGAGAGCGTCCTTCTGTCAACGCGGACAATCCGGACTTGCCACTCAAGCTCTTGATCGTTCGTGATGAAGCATCGATTTGGCGAGACTGGTCGGGCGAGAGCTTGCATAAGCGCGGTTGGCGTCCGGTGCTGGTGAAGAGTCCGCTGAATGAGGCAATCGCAGCCGGCCTGCTCCGCCTTTCGGGCTGGGACAAGAAGAGCCCCTTGCTTGATCCGATGTGCGGTTCTGGCACGTTCCTGATTGAGGGGGCGATGTGGGCGGCCGATCGGGCGCCAGGCTTAGGGAGATCATTCGCATTTGAGCGTTGGCCTGATATCGACCAGAAGGTCATTGCAACGGCGCGCGCGGCAGCCAAGGCCCGAGGGAAGGCCACTCTCCCGGCTCCGATCCTTGGCGCGGATCGCCACCCAGGGGCGATTGCGCTTGCTAGGAAGGGCGCGGAAGCCGCGGGGGTCGCTGACCTTGTGAGCTTTACCGAGACTAGCCTTGATCAGTGGGCTCCCGATGTCACAAAGCCAATGATCGTCGCCAATCCCCCGTGGGGAGAGCGGCTTGGTGAGGGGGAAGACCTTATGGTCTCGTGGATGGACCTCTCTCGGTGGGTCCGCAGGTTCCCCGACTCGACCGTATGTGTGTTGTCCGGTGACGCCGGGCTAACGAAGCACCTCGGACTTCGGGCAGATCGCAAATGGCCTTTGATGACAGGCCCTATCGAATGTCGGTGGCTTCGTTACCGTATCGACTCCCGCCCGTACATGGGCACGGACACAAAGGACACGCCATGATGAAACCCATGACTTTTGTACTGTTGTCGTTCTGCGCGACCTTCGCGCTTCTCGCATGCTCACCCAATGCCGGCGCGCAGAACCCGAAGTCTCCGCCCGCTGGACAGGATGCCAAGCCTGAGGCAAAGGCAGCTGAGACCAAACCGAGCAAGCCCGCCGCCGATGCCGCATGCGATGCGATTGATGCGTTCATCGCTACCTCAAAAGTCGACACCAAGGCTCCAGCGTGGAAGACATCGCTTATGGCCCCGCCGCAACAGAAGTTCGATGCGAAGAAGACTTACATGTGGGTTCTTGACACCAACAAGGGTGTTATCAAGGTGAAGTTCCTCCCGGAAATTGCACCGATGCACGTCACAAGCGCGATCTACCTCACGAAGCTCGGCTTTTTCGATGGCCTCAAGTTCCATCGCGTGATCCCGGGGTTCATGGCTCAAGGCGGTTGCCCTCTCGGCACCGGCACCGGAAGCCCTGGCTACAAGTTCGGTGGAGAGTTCTCGCCGACCGTGAAGCACGACAAGGGCGGCCTTCTCTCGATGGCGAATGCCGGCCCTGGGACGGACGGGTCGCAGTTCTTCCTCACGTTTGTCGCCACGCAGTGGCTTGACGGCAGGCACTCGATCTATGGTGAGATCACGGAAGGAATGGACGTGATGAAGAAGCTCGAAGAGAAGGGCAGCCGCTCGGGCGCCACCTCCGAAAGCTTGTTCATCAATAAGGCCACCCTCGAGATCAAGTGACATGTCCGAGACGCGCGAAACTCTGATTGCCGCGCTCGTACCGCTTGCCGAAGTCGTTTCGAAAATCGACTTCGGCGACGAGCGAGCCCCTCGCGCCGTTGAGGCGGCATTCCCTTTTGGGTCTGTTGCGATCTCGGCGCTCAAGGACCGGTTAGTTCAGGCTCACGAAGCGGGACTTCTCGCCGAGCGAGGTGATTGGCCTGTGAAATGGGGGAGATTGGCTAAGCCGACTCCGGCTACATATGGCCTCTCCATTGATGCCGTCGTGATGACCGGACCAGGGCCGGGCCATCGACACCCCAACGGGGAGTTCAGCTTGGCCTTCGCGCTCGAAGGTTCGCCGCGGTTCGACGGCCGGGCGGAGGGTTATGTGCTGGAAGGCCCAGGGTCTTGGCACATTCCAACCGTCACAGACGGAAAGATGTTGATCGTCTACTTCTTGCCGCAGGGATCTATCGACTTCGCAGCAACCGGGCCAGCCTAAGCGAGCCGCCGCGCGGCCGTCCTCAGGCGAGCGTGGAGAGCGAGATTGGCGCGTCGGTCGTGACAGACTTGGCGCACGGCCGTACATCGCACGCTGACAGTGGCAGCAGGTGGTGGAGGTCGGTTGCGGGGGGCCTACGGGCGGAGTTCCGTTTGTTCGAGCGTGAGTCGTGAGTCAGCGGCTCCGCCTGCGGAGGCAAGCCTTCGTGGGAGGAGTTTGATTCGTTGGAGGGTTGGCGGCTCAAGGGTTGCTCTCGCTTCCAATATAGCGTGATTTCCGAGATCGCGCGCGAGTTCGAGCCGAAACGTGGGTCGTTCGTAGAGTCGATTCGTTGCATCCTCTCGCTGCGGCATAAGATGGAAACCGACATGCGTCCCGAACCGACACCCTCATTTTTCCACGATGGACCGATTCGTTCAGCGTTCCGCCTCGCTTTCAGCATGATTCTGATCGGCATCGTCATGGCGGGATGCAGCGAGTCGCCGCCCCCAACCCCGAAATCTGAGACGGCGCCATCCTCCGTGGCCGCTACCCGAAAAGGGCCGGGTACTTGGGGCGACCTTTGGAAGGAAACCCCGATGGCGGCAGGGAAGTCAGAGACGCCCATCGTGCGCCTTGTGACTTCGGAAGGCGTCGTCACGCTAGAACTCAACCGGCGCAAGGCACCTCTAACCGTCGAGAATTTTCTCGTGTACGCCAAATCGGGATTCTATGACGGCACACGATTCCATCGAGCGGAGAGAGGTCTGCGCCTTGATGCCGGCCGCTTCGATCGGGACGGCAAGGAACTCGCCGTCCGCGCTCCCGTTCGTTGCGAATCGGACAATGGCCTGCTCAATACCCGTGGCACGCTCGCGATGGCGCGACGGGCAGAACCGCATTCTGCGACATCGTCGTTCTTTGTGAACTTAGGCGAGCAACCGTCGCTTGATTACCGTGGCCGCACCCGTCCGGAGGACTGGGGAAACTGCGTGTTTGGTCGGGTGAAAGACGCCGCGAGCCTCGCGATACTCGACCAGCTCGCAGCCGTGCCCGTCGTGCAGGATCCGTCGACCGGAAGGGCGACCGCGCCCGCGCAAGCACTTCTCATTGTGTCAGTTGAGGTGGTTGCCGAGTGAGACGCGCTCCCGTCCACGTCATGACTTGGGTCGTTGCGTGGCTCGTCTTCGCATCACTTGCCTGTGGCACCGGCAGCCGTCGAGGGAGCATGCCACTTGGAGCCCTTGCTCCGTGGGCAATGCACATCCTTGAAGCCCCGACGGAAATTGAACGAATCATCTTCGAAACCCGCGCCATCGTGACGTTCGACCCGATCGCAAGTGTCCGTGGACATGACATCGTGGCTCGCGTTCCGGTTGCCGTGACAACTTGGTCGACGTCTGTCTTCGATCAAGGGTGGCGGGGTGTGCCGTCGTTTCCGGAGAATAGCCCAGTAGCGGATCGCGCGATCCGTGTGCGGCGTGGTGAAGCCGAACTTCTGATTATCGGAAATCATAGCGGCGAGTTTGTCGAGATCGACGGGGGACTCGACCGCATCGTTTTGGTCGTAACCCCAGTGGAGTTTAGGAGTTGGTGGGCTTCGGCGGAGTGGCGCTAGCCTCTCACGCTGTTGACGCTCGACTCCAAGGCACTCCCGATGCGTGTGCAGGTGATTTTCGTGGAAATCCTTAAGAATCGAAAATTGTACGGGGATATTTTGGAATATTCCGTTATCCGTGGCCCGGAGGTTTGATAGTTTCCCGCCTCGGCGAACGGCGTCCACCGCCATAGGAGTTATCCCCGTGCAAGCACTTCTCACCACGAACGAGATCGGAAAGATGGTTGGCGTCAGCGAGCGCACGGTGGCGAATTGGATCGACCGAGGGTATCTGCAGGCGTTCCGGACTCCCGGCGGTCATCGACGGGTAGATGCCAAGATTCTCGCGGCATTCCTAGTCCAACGAGGGATGCCCCTGCCGGCTGGTTTAGACCATAGGCCGACCATTTTGGTGGTTGAGGACGATCACCAGACCGTGACGTCACTTCGAGACTTCCTCGAGACCGACGGCAAATGGGACATCACTTTTAAAAGCGATGGCATCTCCGGGCTCATCCACATTGGAAAGCACAAACCGAAGGTCGTCATGATTGACGCCAACATGGCGGGCATGAACGGCCTCGATGTCGCCAAGAAAATCAGAAGCAATCCAGAGATGGACGACGTCCGCGTCGTGATCTCAAGTGACCGCGCTGATCTAGATCCGGCGAAGGTCAAGCGAGAAACAGGCGCTTCCGAAGTCCTCTCGAAGCCCATTCTCCGTCAGGACCTTCAAGCCGCGATCACCCGGGCGCTGAGTCGTAGCCCGTTGATCCCCGTCTAGAGTCGCCAGGCCACAGCGAGGTCTCGGAGATTGCGCGCAGTGCCGTGCCGGCCGGCTTCCGTCGTCTCCGAGAGGTGCCATGCCGCGATACGCGCGCGCCGCGCACCGACCACGTCGTCGTGGTGGGAGTCCCCAACATGTACTGCTCGCTCAGGCGACGTCCTGACACGGGATAACGCCCGCCGAAAAAGCTCCGGGTGTGGTTTTCTGTAGCCTTCACTTCCCGAACACAGAACCGCATCGAAGTAGTCCAATAGTCCGTGCTCTCGCAGAATCGGAACGAGCGCCGAATGCCAGTTGGACACGATTGCAAGTTTGAGCCCACGGTTACGCAGCGCACGCAGAAGTTCGACCGCCCCGTCAGCGATCACCCATGTCGTTGGCGCATCGAAGCGGTTCATTAGGAGGTCAAACCACTCCGGGTGACGCGCGTGTAGATCGGGAAAGTGCTTGGCGATGGTTTGAGTCAATACATGCCAAGCGTCGCGCTCCTCGACGTCAGACGTCCGATGGTCGGGTCGAAAAACTCGACCTCCGATGCCCTTCCAAGTCGCGTGGAACGCCTCGCCGAATGCATCGCGGCACGGAGTGACACCAACTTCGCTCGCGTGCTCCAGATAAATATGGGGGATTGGAGCGACCGGCATCAGAAGCGTAAACCCAGCGTCAAAGAAAACGGCATCCCTGTTCTGAAGGGGGTCTACGGCGCTCATGCGAAGCCCGCCCACTCTTCTTCGACGGCAGTCAATCTTCGCTGTAGGGCGTCGAGCTCATCGCGAACCAACCTTGCCTTGGCAGCGTCGCTGTAGAGTGTCGGCGAGCCGAGCTGAACATGCAGCACGGCTTTCCGTTCCTCAAGTTGCATGAGCTCTGCCTCGACTTCACCGAGGGCGCGTCGCTTCTTGGCTTTTGGAGCGGCCGCCTTCGGGACCAAAGAGGGCTTTGCTGTCTTCGCCGCGCGGCCTCGAGACTCTTCCGCTTCCTTGCGTGCCCCCTCAATGGACGCTTTGCGCGCGGCGGCCGCTTCGGACCATGATCCATGCGTGAACTTGCTTCGACCATTCTCGATCCAAAGAACTCGCGTAGCGACACGCTGCAGAAACCAACGATCGTGCGAAACCACGATGAGGGTGCCCGAGAAGCCGTCGAGCATTTCCTCAAGCGCGGTGCATGAGGGGATGTCGAGGTGGTTCGTCGGTTCGTCGAGGAATAGGACGTTCGGCCTGTCGATCAGAAGTCGAGCGAGCGCGAGCCGAGCGCGTTCGCCACCCGAAAGCGTGCCAACTTTGCGCTCAATATCTTCTGCTTGAAACACGAACCTGGCGAGCCATGACCGGACGGCAAAATCCGTCCATTGGGGACGGTAGTCGTGGATCGTCGAATAGGGGGTTGCCTGCGAATCAAGGAGTCGATGATCCTGATCAAAGTAGCCTATGTCGCACGACTTTGCGATGTCGACACGACCAGAGGTTGGAACGAGTCGACCTGCCAATATTTTGAGCAGGGTCGACTTTCCGCATCCATTGGGTCCGACGATGCCAAGTCGATCGCCTGGCAGAAGGTCAAAGCTCACATCCCGGAAAAGCTCGCGACCTCCGAGCTCGATGGACAGTTCGCGCCCCGAGATCGGGAGGTTTCCTTGCGGACGATCCGGTGTCAGCGTGAAAGTAGCCGTAGCGGACTCACCCGGCGGGGGAATCAGAAGCTCGACTCGCTCAAGTCGCTTGAGTCGACCCGATGCTTCACGGGATCGCTGTGACCCGAGATGTCGTCTGATGAACGCCCGCTCCTTGTCGATGTAGACCCGCTGTTTCGCGACTTCTCGGAGAAGCGATTTGTGCTCGTCTGCCTTAAGTTTTTCAAAGCCGCCGTAGCCTTGAGGCCACATGCGCGCGGTGCCGTCCGAGACATCAAGCGTTGCCTCGGTTACGCGGTTTAAGAACCACCTATCGTGCGAGACGACGAGATACGCACTGCGCGAGCCGCGCAGGTAGCCCTCGAGCCACTCGATTCCGCTGAGATCGAGGTGGTTCGTCGGCTCGTCAAGCAGCATGAGGTCTGGGTCCTGGAGCAACACCTGCGCCAACGCAACTCGACTACGTTCTCCACCGGAAAGGCCGCGACACAAACGACCTGCCATCGAAAGGTCGACGCCGAGCCCCGCTAGGACTTCAAGTGCGCGCGCTTCGAGACGGTAGCCGCCTTGGCGTTCAAAGCGCTCGTGGACAACCCCATGTTCTTCCGCGAGCCTTGCGGCTTCGTCGGGGTCGGCGGTTGCCATGGCATCCTCGATGGCTCGCAGTTGAACTTCGAGGTCTCTTACATGACGCAGAGCGCCGAGCGTTTCATTCAGGATGGTCGCGTCCGGATCCAGTGTTGGGTCCTGAGCGAGCCGAGCGAGCGTGATCCCGCGTCCTCGCGAGATCTCGCCGCCGTCGTCGTGCTCGTCGCCGCACGCAAGCCTGAAGATGGTTGATTTCCCTGCACCGTTTCTTCCGACTACACCGATGCGGTCTCCCTCGCGGATGGTGAAGGTGACGTCTTCGAGGAGGGTGTCGCCTCCATAGACTTTGCGCACTCCGGTGAAAGTCAAAAGTGACATAGAATCAACAATAATCAGCCGCGACGCACGCGAGCAAGTGCGTCTCGAAGGACGCGGCGAAGGTCTTCATGGCCAAGGAGCGCGCACGCCTCCTCGGGGAGCATCCAGCCACCCGCGTCGTGCTCCTTGGATCTGACGAGGGTCTGCTTCGGGACGGTCGCCAAGAAGTAGCGAACTCGCTTCTCGGGGATGTCATCAGGCTCGAGCGCCTCCGCGCCGGCAAACCGCGGGCGGTATGTCGTGACGGACTCGAAGTCAGCGACCGGCGTCAAGGTGGTGATTCCGGTCTCTTCCTTGAGTTCGCGCAGGGCTCCGTCTCGTGCCGATTCGCTTGGCTCGAGATGGCCTTTGGGGAATCCCCACGTGTGATGCCGGGCGTTCCGTAATAATAGGACCGACCAATCGTCGGCCTGTTCACATAGGAGAATATATCCCGCAGCTTCCTTCATGAGGCGCGAAGTCTAACGGGATCCCGATCCGATCCGAGCGAAATCCATGGTCGAAAGGGCCGATGCAGGTCCTTTCGGGGCGCGAGTTTCGGGGCGTCGTTACTGAGATTGAACTGAGACGGGCGAAAAGCACACAGAAGAAATGCGAAAATACGACCAAAACGGAATTAAGCGACCTGAATGTTCTTTGGCCGTGCAGATTTGTTCCTCTTTGATCGAGACTCGTTGAAAGGCGCACATGACCGGACCTGCCACTTCGATTCCCACCCCATGTTCTCGCATAGTCAAGGAGCTCCTTGAGTGCACGCAGCGGATGCACGCATCGCGCTCGCTCGACTCACGCGTGGGTGCCGCGGTCGATCTACTGCGACTCGTGATCCGCGGTTGCCGAGCCATGGTGGTCGCGAACAACGGCGCAGAAATGAAGGTCGTGGCCAAGGGGCATACCGAGTTCGAGTCGAACAAGGGCCAAGTATTTGACCATGCTATGAGCCTCGCATTGCAAAGTCACAACGAGGGCCACATTGTGGTGGATTCGAGTGCCAAGGGCATGGGCTACGCCCTTCCCGTAATTGCCGAAAATGGGCTTTGGGCCGCCATTTATGTCGCATCAGACAACGCGACGCACCGACTCGACTCTGCCGATCTTGACTCGATGAGAGCCGCCGCCAGTGTAATCGGATTGGCGTTACATTCGGCGCAGAATGCCGACGCCGAAGCGCTGGCCGATCCCTTGCGTGAACTCCTTGCGGACTCTCCCCTAGATGGGGAGGGTGGCCATTCTCTGAAATTGGCAAAGCACGTTTTTGAGAAGCGGCTCCTTCGAAACCGCCTAGCCGCGTGCCACGGCAACATCGCTGCGGCTGCTCGGACATTGAAGATGGACCGGGGGCAGCTGTCTCGCTTGCTTAAAAAACACCAGGTGGAGAAATCCGGCTTGCGGGCCGATCGACCCCGTTGACCGCGGGAGCTCACCGAAGCCCCAGTTCCGGGGTCAATAGTCCGTTTGGCCCCTGGAAGGGCGTGGGGGTGGCTTTTCGGGGCTGAGCCGCCGTTTTGGCGCCCAAGACCGGAGGTCGTGGGCGAAGTTCGTCATTTCCCGTCGCGCTGATCGCCGAAAGATCAGAGTCGGCGATCCGTAAAGGATGCACCAGGTGCGTCGGTCGCAATCGCGGCCGAGCCCATAATGAATGAGGTTGACACTATGAAGAAGCTCCCGTTTGCCATTGTGATGGCGCTTTCGGCCGTCGTGGCCGTCGCCCAAGAAGGCGCCCCGGCAGGCGCACCCGCGAAGAAACCCGTCGCAGCACAGGATGCAGCTAAACCGGCTCCACTTGATGCCGCGGCTGAAGCGTGGGTCAAGACCCTCGCTGCAAAGATCGCGGACTCAAATGTCGTCATCCGTGACTCATCCGTCGCGGCCGTCGAGAAGGTCGGAAAGCCGGCCCTCCCCATTCTGAATGCCCAAGCAACCGGAACCGACAAGGCTCTCGCTGACGCTTCGAAGAAGCTCGCCGAGCGCATCGAGAAGGGCACCCCGGCTCGCGGTGCAATGGCTGCCTCCGGCCAGAAGTCGCTCGACGACATTGCCAAGGAGTTGAAGCTCGACGAGAAGAAGACCGAGAAGCTCAAGGAAACCCAGAAGGCCGCGCAAGACAAAATGCGCGAAATGATGGAAGCCATGCGCTCGGGCGAACTCTCCCGCGAGGAAATGATGTCGGAGATGCAAGCCTTCCGCGATGAGCTGAAGACCGACCTCCGCAAGTTCCTCTCCGAAGACGAGGCCAAGAAGGTCGAAGAATCGCTCGGCGGATCCATCATGGGTGGCCGTGGCATGGGCGGCGGACGTGGTGGCCAGGGCGGCAATCGTCGTCCAGGTGGTGGCGGCGGCTGATCCGCTTCCCACACTGTTCAAAGAACGACCCCGGTCACTTGGCCGGGGTTGTTCGTTTCTATGGGCCTTCGATCGCCCTCGCTCGCGAGCGTAGGATCTTGGACCCATGTCGAGTCGTCCACGCGTCGCCCTCCTAGGACTTGGAGCCTGGGGCCGAAACCACCTAAGGATTCTCAGAGAATTCGGGGAGCTGCATTCGGCGTTTGATGTGGATCCTTCGCAGTGCGCGGTGCTTCAACCGGGCGAGCAGGCGGCGTCGTGGAACGCGATCTTGTGTGACGGTCGTGTCAACGCGGTTGTGATTGCAACCCCGGCGCCGACACACCATGCGCTCGCGCTCGCCGCCTTGCAGGCAGGAAAGGACGTTCTCGTCGAGAAGCCGATGACGTTGAAGGCCTCCGAGGCAGAGGAACTTGTCGGCGTCGCAGATCGTCATGGTCGTGTCCTCATGGTCGGCCATGTCACGCTGTACCACCCCGCAGTTCTCCGTCTGCGTGAGCTCATTCGCTCCGGGGACCTTGGTGCTGTGCGCTACGTCTACGCTCATCGACTCAACTTAGGCACCGTGCGGCCCTCGGAGGACATCCTCTGGTCGTTCGCGCCGCACGACTTCGCTGCGATGGGCTACCTTCTCGCAGAAACGCCAACGTCAGTTCGAGCTATTGGGAGCGCGTTTCTTCGGGATGACCGAAGCGACGTCACCGTGACCCATCTTGAATTTGCAAGCGGAATCAAAGGCCATGTGTTCGTCTCTTGGTTACATCCATTTCGAGAGCAAAGGCTGACGGTCATCGGCGACCGAAAGATGGCGACATTTGTCGACAATGGAACGGGAGGATCGCTTCGCCTGTATGACTCTGGTGTCGATGTAGCGGGAGAAGTATTGGTGCACCGACGAGATGAAGGCCTCGACATCACGCTCCCGCCGCAGGAGCCGCTTCGACTCGAAATAGCCCACTTTCTCGAGTGCTGCGACCGACGCGAGGAGCCGTTATCCGGTGGGCGACATGGCTTGGGTGTCGTGGCCGTGCTTGAAGCAGCGAGCCGGAGCCTGCGCTCGGGCGGCGAGCCGATCAGATGCTCTGCAGCACTCGGAATCTCGCGATGAGCGACCCCCTCATTCACCCGTCCGCGCACGTGGACGTCGGCGCGGTTGTCGGTGCGGAAACTCGAATCTGGCATGGGGTTCACGTGATGCCGGGCGCTCGTATTGGCAGTAACTGCATTCTCGGGCAGGGCGTGTTTGTTGCAGGGACCGTTTCGGTCGGGGACCGTTGCAAGATTCAGAACCACGTTTCTTTGTTCGATGGCGTGGTTCTTGAGGAAGGTGTGTTCGTCGGGCCGTCTGCCACTTTCACCAATGTACGGCGCCCGCGTGCGACGTTTCCACGCCGGGATAAGTACGAAACGACATTGGTTCGTGAAGGAGCGACGATCGGCGCCAATGCCACGATTCGGTGTGGTGTCACCGTAGGGCGCTGCGCGTTTGTTGCGGCAGGCGCGGTGGTCACACGTGATGTGCCGGACTTCGTCTTGGTGGCAGGGAACCCCGCGGTAGCGTGCGGTTACACATGCCGCTGCGGCGAGCGCGTTGATCCAGTCAAAGGGCGCTGCGGCGAGTGCGGAAGAGGCTACGTGGCGTCGCCTTCGGGCGGACTTGTGGAGGAATCGTCTTGACCGTCCCATTCATTGATCTCGGCCGTGTGATGGCACCATTTTCTGAAGACATGAAGGCCGCAGCTCTGCGCGTGCTCGGCCATCGACAGTTCATCTTGGGCAAGGAAGTCGAAGCGTTTGAAGCGGCCTGTTCTCAGGCATTGGATGGGCATCATGTCATCGGCATGTCGAGTGGCACCGACGCCCTGCTAGCCGGCCTCATGGCGCTTGGCGTGGGACATGGCGACCGCGTCGTCACGACTCCGTTCTCGTTCTTTGCGACCGCGGGGACCATATCGCGACTCGGCGCAGTGCCCGTCTTTTGCGACATCGAGCCGGTGAACTTTGGACTTGATCCGCAGAAAGTGGCGTTGACGGAGCGTCGGGGAGTCAAGGCGATTGTGCCGGTTCACCTCTATGGCCACGTCATGGATATGACTTCGCTGATTGCGGCGATGCCCGGCATCCCGATCCTTGAAGACGCTGCGCAGGCGATTGGCGCTCGCGACGCTTTTGGTCGTGTTGCCGGCGAGCTCACCGCTGCGGCCGCATGGTCGTTCTTTCCGACGAAGAACCTCGGCGCAGCGGGCGATGCGGGGATGGCATCGACGAAGGACCCCGCGATGGCGGATCTATTGCGCATGATCCGCACCCATGGTCAAACTGCTCAATATGCCCACCGGCTAGTTGGAGGGAACTTCAGGCTCGACGCTCTGCAAGCGGCGATCCTCGGCGCTGGTCTTCCTCATCTGAATACGATGAATGCCACGCGCCGCGTGAATGCGCGTCGCTACGAGGAGCGGATTCGCGCGCGCGGAATCGACGCAGATCGCGTGGTGCTTCCGCAGATTCACGAGGGACATTCGGTCCACCAATACGTCGTGCGGGTCAAGCGTGGACGGCGGGATTTGGTGCAGAGTTCGATGAAGGCGAAGGGAGTGGGGACGATGGTCTACTACCCGATTCCATTCCACCTACAGGAGTGTTTCGCAAATCTCGGCTACCGCAAGGGAGACTTCCCGGAAGCAGAACTCGCCGCGCACGAAGTTTTAGCGTTGCCAGTGTTCCCTGGGCTCACGGAGTCGGAGCATAACGAGGTCGTCGACGCACTCGTCGCGGCACTCGCCTAGGTTCGCAGTTCCCGCCTTATCGTTGCGGCGTAGGACGAACCGTCTCTTGGGGCGGAACGTCAACCACGCCCGACTTCATCACTCTGCGGAACAGCGCATGCCACGCTTTCGTCTGAGCCTGTGGATTCACTTGCGGTGGAATGAAGAACATGCCAACCCGGATCACGCCAACGACGTTGGTGGGAATGAGGTTCGCAACTTTCGCCTCCATCCGAATCATGGGCATCGTGTCTTCGCCGATCCAGAGCACCACTCGCGACCCCTTTTCCGGGACATTCCGAGTCAGGATGGAGCAGCCGTCTGGCGAGACGTCGCGTACGGATACCATTTCGCTATTCTCGTCTCCAATTCTGGCAGAGAGCTTGACGAGGATGCGAGCGCGTACGCGGCGAGACGGGGCAGCCATGATGTTCTTGTATCGTCATGAATGTGGATTGAGGTAAAATCGCACTGTGAACTCGCCCAAGCCTTTATCTGTAAGGTGCCCATGCTGCTCGGAAATCCTCGAGGTTGACCCCAAGGACGGGAGGGTCATTCGTCACCACAAGGCCGGCAGCCCCGCTCCAGGGAGGGGAGAAGACCCCCTCTCGGCGGCCCTCCGGGCTACGGAAGAACGGCGAGCGCGTGCTGCATCAGATTTCGACGTCGCGGCCGACCGCGTCAAGAATCAGCAGGAACGGCTTGATTCGCTGTTCGATGCCGCCAAGAGAATGGCCAAGAGGGACGGTGGCGCGGATCGTGAAAAGGGTTAATGTCGCATCCTACGGAGCCTGACCATGGCGGAACCGCTCGTCAAAGTCACCCAGACGTTCAAAAAATTCACGCGTTACAACGATCACCATCGTCCCGACGTGGTGGATCATGTGCGTAGCTGGGCCAAAGGCCAGATCCTGATCGCTCAATACGAGGATGCCAGCATCCTGAAGATCACGGGTTCCGAGGCACAGGTCGATGCGCTTCTCGCCGAGCTGAAGTCTAAGTTCAGCTGGACTCCGGCCGAGCCCTCCGAAAAGAAGTAGCCGCGTTGTCGCCTAGTTCGTGATGACGAAGGTGACGACATTCGAGCAGGCCCGCAGCCCATAGGCATGGCCACCGTCGAGAATCACAAACGCACTGGACAACGTGAGTCCGACGAGTGATGTCGTATTGGGCACTGCGAATGTTGCCGTCGCCGATGCCGTGACGCCAAAGGACCCGTGGAATGCCATCAGGCCGGGCGTGCTCGGCGAAAGCGTCGCGATGAGAACGGCGTCGTTGGCTAACGGAAACACCCTTCCTGCACCAACATGGATTCCCGGCGTAGTCGCAAGCGCCGCAGCGAGGACATAGGCGCTGCCGACGGCGTTCGAAGGAGCGTCCATAGTCAGCGTGAGCGTTTGTCCTTTGGCGATCGTCGCTGCCGTGGCAAGCCGCGGACGCAGCGAGTTGACGAAGACATCCGTGGCGCCGTTTGTGTCGACGTCCACTGCACTCGAGCTTGTCGTGATGAATGCGACGGTGGCGCCATCGCCTGAAATGGCAAGCCATGGCGTTGATCCCCAATACGCAGCTCCAGTATCGAGGCTCGCCGACTTGGGCGTCACTCCCATGCGAGTGGTCGTTGCGACGAGGGTGTCGCGCAGGAATGTGTCAGCAGTGGCATTCGAGTCATTCGGGACGAGGTTGGTCGAATGGCTCACGAAGGCGACGTAGCGGCCATCCTGCGAAATTCTAGGCCCGAAGGAGCCGGTTGCACCGCTTGCTGAATTGCCGACTCCTTGGCCGGACGTTGCAGTCAAGCTCGTTCGTGTTGTGGTTCCTGCGGCGAGATCTCGCAAGAATATGTCGGCGCACCCATTTGTGTCCCCGGCGATCAGGTTGGTCATGTAACTACGGAACGCGATCTTGGTGCCATCGCCAGATATGGATGGTTCGCCACTTCCGAGACTTGAACCGATGGCTTGGGCACCGGAAGAGTTCACGCTGATGCGAGTGACCGAGCCGGTGACGCGATCCGCGATGAAGACATCTGCGGCGGCATTGGTGTCACCAGTAACTAGGTTGGATGCTGTGGAAGCGAATGCGACGAATTGACCCGTCGTGGAAAGGGATGGCGATGTCGATGAACCAAACACCTGAGCTGAAGCGGCAGTCAAACTGACTCGAGTGGTGGTCGCCGTCGTGCGGTCATGCACGAAAATGTCCGAGTTGCCGTTTGTGTCACCTAGAACCAGATTCGTCGCGGAGCTTTGCCACGCGACAATCAGCCCATCCCTCGAGATTGTGGGAAAGTACGAATCGGCATCGGCCTCGATCCCATTGGTCGAGACACTTACGCGGACGGTACTGCCCGTAGATCTATCGTGGACGAAGATGTCCTGACGGGCGTTGGTGTCCCCGGGGACGAGATTGGATCCGTAGGATGCAAACGCAACGAATCGGCCATCTCCCGAGATGGACGGTGTCGAGCAGCCGAGAGGCGTGAATCCCCCGGACAGCCAAGGGTCCATTTGTGCGCCATTCGATGCCACGCTCACTCGCGTCGTCACGTCGAGGCGCCGGTCTCGTACGAAAACGTCTGCAACAAGGTTGTTGTCGCCGGGAACGAGGTTCGACGCGTCGGAGACAAATGCGATGTAGGCTCCGTCCGTGGAGACCGACGGGGCATAGCTATGCGAATTCGCCTCCAACCCGGCCGACGCCACGCTTACGCGCTCTGGACACGCCTGCGCAATCGCCATTGAAGCCAAAGTGGCCGCGCAAAGATACAACTTGCCCATCACATCCCCCCTACATCGCAGGTCGTCGGCCAACCGACTCAACTGCGCCCTCGGTCAGCTTTCTATCGTCCGCTGAGACTCACCGAGAAAAGGTCTGCACAATTCCTGCATCGGCGCGTGTGTTTTGAGGCTCGCGGAGAGGCTCGCGAAATCCGCCGACAACACCTCCACACATACGAGCGAGGGAGGTGTTGTTCGATGACAAGAAGTTAACAGCGTTGCGGCGAGGCAATTGGTGGTGTGAAAGGCACGAAGAACATGATCACCAGGGTAGACGTTGCACCGACGAACGACCCACGTAAGTCTGCCCGGATCCCAGTACGAGTACGACCGAGTCCCACGTCTGTCCGGCGAGACTCACCAATGTCCCAGGGGGGACAACAAAGGGCTGGTCAGGAAAGATGCCTGGAATCCCAATGGGGAAGTGCAACGGATTGCCGGGTGCCATAGGGACACCGAATCCGCTCCACGTCAGTGCATCAGGCACTAAGCCGAGGAATGGTCCTGCGCCGAGAGGGCCCGTCGCGGTCTGCGAAAGGAATATGTAGCCTTCCGTTGCAGCCGCGTTGATCGCAGTCAAGGAAAGCGTGAGATCGCCAGCGCCACCGCCCGTGGTGGTCGCGGTGAAGATGTTCTCGGGATAAATCTCACCCAGATAGTTGGCTGCGATTTGGGCTGCCGTGCGTGCCGAGAACCAAAGCCGAAACTCGTCCATGGATCCATTCAGCCCGACCGCCGTGGCGTTGTAGTTTCCCACGTAGAAAGGGCCGCCGGTGATTGCGACGCCTGCGACGGCTTGGATCGAGGTAATGACGGGAGATCCATTCAGGTAGCCGACGATCGTCCTTGGGACCGCAAGGTGGTCATAGACGAATGCGACATGACTCCAAGTGTTGATCGTGTTGACGCAACCTGTGATCGTGCAGTCGGTGAATCCGGTGCCTCGGCAGATGATGTTGCCTGCGCCAGCAACGCCTCCCCAGAAGAATCGGAAACCGGATACGCTGTCGCCAACTAGGTAGGAAATGGTGGTGCCGACGTAGGCGGGGTTGATCCAGAACTCGACGGTCCACGAGGTGCCGATGAGGTTGGTAGTCCAGCCCGAATTGGTGTAACTCGTTCCAAGGCCTGTGGCCGAGAGGCCTGAGCCAACCTTGCCGACGCCAAATGACTGAGTGGTCATTGTGGCAGTTGGCGTTCCAACGTTCGGGCTGGCCACATTTGCGGTGGTAGTCCCTGCACCCTCGTTATATCGATAGTAGATTCCGTCGGGAATCAGCTGTGCGGTTGCGGCGGCAGTCAGTGTCAAGCATGCAATTAGGTGGCGCATCATTTACTCCGTAGATGCGACATCCTAGCGGATCCTCCGGGCCCGTGGGAAGTCGAATCTCGTCAGGGATCGAGGCGTACTAGCCGTACGCGCGCGTCGTTGTAGGTCGCACCTCCGGTCGCTGGCGTGACTGCTTCGGACACCAACGCGTTGGCCGTAGCTCGCGCCGGCCCATTGCGCAGCCACACGCCCTTCGGGACGACGAGGACTCCCGGTCGCAGGTCTGGATCTAATGTGGCCTTGGCGACGAGTGACCCTGTGGAATTGCTCAACTTGACAAAGTCGCCGTCGGATACACCGACGAGGGCCGCATCGCCAGGCGAAATGTGACATGGCAGGGTGCGGTCGCTTAGTTCACCCAAGATCGAGTTGATCGTCGAGTCTGTCGCCGGCGAGAGGACGGCAAAGGGAGTTTCCGGAACGCTCGGGTCTGGAGCAAAGGCGAAAACGTCGACGCCCTTCGCGCGCCATTCCTCTGGGTGTAGGTCTGCCCGTTGGTCCTTCGTGTACGGGAAGACGTCGACAAACGCGACGGGCGGACGACCGGTGGGTGAAGTCAATGTCGCCGATCCCGTGGCGCGCAGCCTATCGAGGTCGTCGGGGCCTGCGCCCTTAACAGTTTTAAGCCACCTTGCTTCCAGTGCGGCCGGTGATGGGTCGAAGGCGGGTCCTTCAAAGCCGAGTCGTCGAGCGAGGTCCGCGAAGATCACCTCATTCGGTCGGGACTCACCCACGGCTGGAATGGCAGGGGTGATGCGTTGCAGGATGCTCGTTCCGTATGCGCGGTGCAACTCATGCTGTTCTATGAACGTTGGAACCGGGAGGATCACATCCGCGTAGTCGCAGGTGTCCGTCATGACCTGTTCCATGACTACCGTAAACAGGTCTTCGCGTTGCAGCCCCCTGCGCACGCCCTCCTGATCGGGGGTCGACACCATCGGGTTGGCGTCGTACACGATAAGCGCTTTGATCGGCTCAGCTTCGTCGGCACGTAGCGCAGTGGCGAGCTGGGAGATATTGACGTGGCGGCGTGGCGAGTCTGGCACCCCCGCGAGATCCTGCGCGGCGACACGCCAGGCGCCCGACTGCGAAAGAAGATACCCACCGCCTCGGACTCCGAAGTGTCCGCAGACTGCGGGAAGCGCGAGGAGCGCAGCCATGGCCCCGTCGCCGTTTCTGTTGCGTTCGAGGCCCCATCCAATGCGAGTCATGACGGGTCGCTCGGTTCCGAGGTAGAGATCGGCGAGTGATTTCAGCGTGGCGACTGGCACGCGCGCCTCGTGCGCCGCTCGTTCCAAGGTCCATGGAGCCGCGGCGGCGAGGAGGAGGTCCGCATGGCGTGTGTGATTCTTGAGGAACTCGTGCGCCACCAAACCGCGGCGCTCACACTCAGCGATGAGCGCTAACGCGATCGCTAGGTCCGAGCCGGGCCACAGCGGAACGTGAAGGTGGGCTCGTTTCGCCATCCCGGTCTTGCGAGGGTCGAGCACGACAAGCTTGGCGCCGCGATCCAGTGCCGCGTTGAGGTGGGGAACGAGATGGATGTTTGAGACGCGAGGGTTCTGCCCCCAGAGGACGATGGTCTTGGAATAGGCAAGGTCGGTCGGATCCGTGCCCGGCATTTTCCCGTAGATGGCGGTCGCAGCGCCGGATGCTGGTGCCGCGCATAAGGTGCGTATGGGCTCGCAGACACCTAGCGACCGCCACAGGGCGTCATCGACCATCCCAGTAGCGAAGACACCGTTTGAGCCGTCATAGTGATAGGGGAGTACCGACCCGGGGCCGAAGGTTTCTCGAATGGTCGAGATTCTCCTCGCCACATGCGCGAGCGCTTCCTCCCACGACACTCGACGAAATGACTTGGTGCCTTTAGGCCCATTCCGCATGAGCGGATAGTGAAGCCGGTCCGCACCGTGCACGCGTTCTGGGTAGCGCTGCATTTTGGAACACATGAAGCCGGCGGTAAATGGATTCGTCGTGGAGCCCTTGAGGGCCACCAAGCGATCGCCTTCGACGACCGCTGTTAAGCTGCACGCATCCGGGCAATCCATCGGACACGAGGTCGAATGTTCGTGGGTCATTGGCGATAAGGCGCACGTGAGTGCGGCAATCCACCTTAGCGCACTCCGATCGGACTGGCGACGAGGCCAAATTTCGTTGCCGATTCGCCGCAAGCCATTGTCGGGGATAGGCTTTGCGTGAGCCCCGATAGGAGCTCGAGACGCCATGCAGTTCCGGCTTCAGTCATACATCTTCGCCTCGCTTCTGACCTGCTCCCTCGTGGCTCAATCTGTGACTACCGGTTTCCCCGATCTCAATCCGGCCGGAAGTGCCGGGAGCAATGCGATCCCGTTTTCGACGTACTTCGGTGCCACTCCAGGGTCGTGGACAGAGCTCACGGTTCTCCCAGTTGCCGAGTTGCAGTCGAAAGGCCTCTCAGTGGGGGCTTCGCCAACATCCATTGCGTTCGCTGCGAGTGGTACCGGAACCCTCAACTTCCCCCAGATTCGTGTGACGATCGGTCACCTCAATGCGTCACCCATGATCTCTGGATTTGCGGGCGCACTTGCCGGCGGCTCGTCTCTGATCAACAACCTGACGACGGGTTCGGTGAGCTGGAACTGTGTAGCCAATACATGGAGCCCACTTTGGTCGGGAACGACGCCTTTCGCCTGGGACGGCGTACGCGACGTCGGCGTCCTCGTCACTGTCTCCGGAACGACTTGCGCCACGACGACGGGTTGGAACGGCACGTTTAGACGTGAAAGCGTGCTCCAGCGCATGTATGCCTCGGGCTGGAACGCATTCTCTCCGACTAACTCAGCCATCAATGCACTGAAGTCGCGTTGGACGTGGACTGTCCCCGCAACGCCCGGGGCAGTTCTCTCCTATGGTTACGGAGTAGGCGGATCGACCGGTACGCCGTTGATCGAAACAGTCGGTCAGCCGCTCACCGGCAACACGGCGTTCGCTTTGCACGTGTCATCGGCCTACATCGGGGCGCCCGCGGTTCTCGCGATGTCCAATGCACCGACGTACATGGACATCGGGGTGCAGGGACTGACTTTTCCTCTGCTTGTCGACCCGACTCCTGGGACGTGGCTCGGCGTAGTCCCTGGCGTGGTGGACGGTAGCGGCGCAGTCGAATGGAATTTGCCGATACCGGCTTGGTCGTCACTCGTTGGGGCATCGGTTGCCCTTCAAGCGATCGTCTTTGATCCGTCCGGAGTGCCGACTGCTGTTGGCCCGGCCACTGCGACGGGTGGCATGCTTGTGACTATCGGAGGCTGAGGGGTCAGCCCGCAGACGCGTCGAAAGTCATTTCGAGCTTCTTGAGCGTCGCCTCAGTCACGCCTTCACGCCGCACGATGGGGATGAGGCGCTCCGAACAACGCGCATCCGAAAGTCGGAGGAGATCGGACGGCGAGGGGTCAGCCTCGATCCAATAAAAGGGCTCGTTCATGTCGATGACCTTGGCTTTGCCAAGGTTGCGGCTCCAGTGAACGTAGTCGGCGTCGAAGCCGAGAGAGCGCGTGATGGTCAACGCTTGCGCTTCCGGGATTTCCGAAAGGCAGCGGATACGGAAGCGACCTTTAACCGCCGCCAAGAACTGTCGGGCGAACGGAGCTACCTCAAGTCCCGACGCCTTCTCGACGAAGAACGCGGCGAGAAAGTCGATATAGAGGGTCGGTCGTCGGCTAGCTGTTCCGGTCACACGGGTCTCCTTCGCAAATCCATGGTACCCAGTAATTTCCAATGGAACAGGAGGGGGGGCTCTTAGAGAGCTTTCACACCCGGATGTGTTTTGCCGTAGATCGGGACGATCGCGCCATTCATAGCGCGCGAGGCTGGCGACGCAAGGAAGGCCACGATGTCGGCTACGTCGTCCGCGAGCAACATGCGTGAGCCCGGCCACTCCTTCTCCAACAGGGCAATTTTCGCGGGCTCCTTCTCGATGGCACCCGGACAGACGGCGTTGACGCGAATCTTCTGCTCCTTCAGGTCTTGAGCAAGCGCGACTGTTAGGCCGTTGAGCCCGAACTTTGTCGCGACATGGGGGGCCACGTTGCGGTCACCCACAAGTCCGTGAATTGATGAAACGTTCACAATGGAGCCCCCTCCCCGCGCATGCATCGCGTCGACCACGGCACGACAGCCGTACATAGCCGAGAGTAGGTTGGATTCGATAACGTCCCTAAACGCACTCGCATCCCAGTCGCGGAATGCACGCCACGTGAACCGGGCTGCGTTGTTGACTAAAATTGACACTGGCATCCCGGCTCGACGCTGAACCTCGTCGACCAAGTCCTCCCAGGCTTCGTAATTGGTGACATCGGTAGTGATCCAGTCGGCGGTCCCGCCGCGTGCTGCGATTTCAGCCACGGTGACCTTCAGTGTCGAGTCGGTGCGGCCACAGACGAACGTGAATGCACCAGCGTCGGCCAACTTGCGCGCGATGGCGGCACCCAGGTTGCCACCGCCTCCGGTCACGATTGCGACTTCGTTCTTGAGCATGCCGACACTTTCCGGCACCCGCGCCGTCCGTGCAAGGGCCAGGGCCGGGGTTACCGTTGCACTACGCTAGGCCGTCCTTTTTCAATGCGCGCTTGATCAATATGGCCACCCCGGCAACGACAATAAGACCCGCGATGACCCAAGGAAGGTTGGCTTTGATGACGTCCATGTTCTTTCCGGCTCCAAAGCCCAAGTAGAAGTAGAACGGGACAGAAACAAGCCCCGAAAGGCCATCGCAGACGATGAACTTCACAAAGCCCATGCGGGTAATGCCAGCCATCAAGAACGTGGGGAAGCGGACACCGGCGATGTTCCGCGCGATGACGACCGCGAGTGCCCCTCGGTACTGGAAAAATGTTCGAGCCTTGGCGACACGCGCAGGGGTCATGAATCGCGCGATGAAGGGGCGCAAGAGTATGGCTTCGCCATAGTGATGCCCGAGCCAATACACAATGGTGTCACCGACCAAGACGCCAGAGTACACGCACCCTAAGTAAATTGCGTGCTGGTGCCACGGAACGACCCCATCGACGACTTGGAGAGCGCAAAGGAGCCCCGCCGCGGCAATCGGGATGTCCTCCGGAATTGGGATTCCAAGTCCGGCGATTAGCAGCAGCGTCCACAGGAACGGAAGCCCCCAATCAGTCGCGTGGTCCTTGATGAACGTGTCAATCCAACCGCCCTCGTTGGCGAGGGTGACTAGGGCCGCAGCGGTCTCTGAGAGGTCGGCAAGGAGCATGGGCTTGGGAACGATAGCCGAACTCGCCGAAGATCGCGCACAACCCAAAGCAAATCGGAATGGCATTCGCCCGAAGAGGGCAGACTTGCACGCCGAACGACTTACTGCACGGCTCGTCGTGGGTGAATGGCTAGCCGCGTGACGGCCGAGACCACGCGTCGTGGAGCACCCAGATCGACTCTTGGGTCAAGCGGTAGCGGCAGTCGGGCATCTCGGCGTCGCGGGTGTAGAAACGCCAGAAGCAGGCGCCATTCCACCAGGGTTCGGAAACGAATGTCCGGATGAGCGCGCGATAGGCGAGAGCTTGCTGCGAGGCGTCCTCCTTGCGCTCGGCCTGCCACCTCCAGGGGTAGTAGTTGGTGTCGGCGTAAGTCGTGAATCCAACCTCGGTGAACCAGATTGGGCGTCCGGCGGCGGCACTTGTCGCGCGTAGCTTCGCCCTGATCGGCTCCCAGCCCTTTTCCACCTGTCGCAACGTGGGTGGAGTCAGTGTTGCAGTATTGACAAAGGTCTGATCGGGCAGGCCATCCTCAAGCACCTCAAAGTAGGCGCCGATACCAATGACATCGACGGCGTCCCACCACAACACCTGATCGTAATCGTCCCAGTTTGCGGAGTAAGTGATCGGCCCACCAAAGGCTTCGCGTGCTGCTCTTGCAACCGCGCGCCATTCTTTCGGATCGGCCTTCGCGAGCTCGCGGTACTCAAGCCCAATTCCGAGGATGGATGCGGACTCTTCTCGGCAAAGTTGACCATAGTGCGTAATCATCGAACGGTAGTTGACATACCAAGCGTCCCGAACCTTCGAGTCCTTGAAGCTCATCTTGCCTCGCCATGGAAAAGGAGGCTTGAAGAAGTCGGGAGACTCGACGCGGGGCATGACAAAAGTCCGGAGGCCAAGCTCACGCGCGGCCCGAAGGACGAAGCGCAACGACGCGTCATGCGAGCCCCACTCAAGTTCGGGAGCATCAAGGCGCGGCTGGATGACATCTGGTCCGAGGGCCACCGTGTTCGCGCCGAGTTCCTTAAGGCGAATCAACGCCGTTACGGCTGCGGCACCATCGAGAGGGGTGCCACCGGATGCGGCGAGCCAAGCACCCTTGGCTTGGTTTGGTGAGAAAGCCGGAGGCCCGGGCTTGTACATGGATGCAACCGCAACGAATGCGACGATCAATAGAAATGCGAGACGCATTGCAATCAGTTCTTCGCACGAACGGGCAACTGGAATTGGACTCGATCGGGCCCCCATTGCACCATGCGTAGCGGCGCGTCTGGGACAAGTCCGCGTGCTGCGGCCTCGCGGTTGAGGCGGCTGACGGCCGCGTCAACGGAACCAGACTTGAGCGCCCCCGCCATCGCGAGGACTCGCGTTGATGTGATGTCGCGGACGCGCGGGCCGTCGCTTGGGCGTGTCGTGGGCCGGGTCGACGGGCGGGTCTCAGGGTTGCTGATGTCGAGAGCGATCATCACGGCCGATTGTCGCGTCGTCGCCTCCGGCAATGTTCGAATTGTCGGCCCTGCTCGGCGCCACCGTTGACGTTCGATCCAGTTGGACAACCGCTCCTCGGCACCATCATCGAGGTCGTCCGAATCCGTCCACGCGAAGGCGCCACCGGCTGTCATGCGATCGAAGATTGGTGGCTCTGTGGCGTCTTCTGGCGCCTTAAACGTCGCTGCCGGGAAGTCCTCATCGACCGCGAGTTCACTAACGAACTCTCGTTGCACGACTGCGCCATCTACGAGAAGTTGAGTTTCGGTGGCAAGTTTGATCCCACGGCTTTCGCCATACCCGAGAATCTCGATGCGTGACGATTGAGAGCCGCGGTATCCGAAGACGGCAGAGTTCCAGGAGAGAGATGTCAGGCGTCCATCACTCGCAATCGCAAGCGAGAATGGCCCTGTCGGTGCATCCGAGTACTTGACCTCAAGGAGCGACCCTCTCTCCTTCGATTCCACTTCCGTCACCGTTGCTCGAGGATTAGTGACGAGATCGGTCAGGAGCGAAAGGCTCACAAATCGCAGACCTTCGATCAGGGCATCGCGGTCACGCTCCTCAAGTGACACGGGAACGCCCTCGAACGTTGCCCAAGATCCAGTTGGAGTTATCGATTGAGAAAGAATGGCGTCATGGATCTCAAGGTCGTTACGCCAGTAGCCTCGGCGATCAAAGAAGACCGTGACATTGTAGGGTCGCCCCATCTGCCGGCCATGCGCACGGAGTCGACATGTCTTGAGTGACCGGAGGCGTTCCATACCGCCATGCCACGCGATCGCTTTGGCAAGGAGAACAGACGGGGTCTGCGGCGGAGGCATCGGACGTGTGTCGGAGGCCTCATTCGATGGCGGACTTTTCTGTGGGGGCGTTGAATCTCCGCACGACGCCAGACCGATGGCGAAAACAAGAATGATGATGAATGTCGTGCGGCTGGGCGTTGACATGGTAACTGGAGCCGGGAGACGCTAGCGCGACAGTCGCGTGTCCGCTACGGTGCTAATGGAATCAGCGACCGACGGGAGGCGCAGCACGGAGCGCGGCCGAGAATACTGGGCGCACCTTATTCCCTAGGACTTGAAGCGTGATGGGTTTTGGGCCCTGTGAGAGCGCAATGCCAAGAACGCCGTTTTGCCTGAAGACCATTGACGGAAGAGTGGCGCCCCCCGAAACCACGAAAACGGCGGCTTGAGAAATGTCCTCTGTTGACCAGAAGAGGATCCAGTTGAGAACTCCAGCTTCGCCTGTGGACGGTGGCACGGTGACTTCAACGCCAACCGCTCCGATGGCAATCGGACGCGCCATCGAGGCATCGACGACCGCCTTGCCGGGAATTGCCCGGCCTGAAGGATCAACACGCAGGGTTGCGAGGATTCGCGCGGCGAGCATGCCCGATTCGTCCGCGGTTGCAGCGTAGCGTTCGAGCTCCGGCTCGCTCGGTGGTCGTTTTGCCCAGCTCGTTCCGCGCAGGATCTCGTACACGATTGTACGGTTGTCTTCCTTGCGCAAGTGTTCAAGCAACGCATCTGGATCCAGAGGTGGACCGTCCTTGGCTACGTATTGGACAAACGCTAGCCGAAACCGTGGATCTGCGTGCTCGAGATCGCCACGCTCCGGTACCGCGAGCATCAAGGCGCGAAGGCGTTCCGAATCCGTCGCTGGTCCTAAGGCCTCGGCGAACCAGCGAAGCGTCGCCCGCCCGCGCGCGTCGGGCAACGCACCGAGGGCTTCAACGGCGCGAATCCGAAGTCGTGACCGTGGGCTGAGGAGAAGGGATCCCCAGCGATCCACGCCTCCTTCGCCAACACGCTTTAGACGTTCTAGGTTCAGAAGCTCGGCGTCGGGCATCGCTTCGAGCGGAGGTGGTGGTGCGAAGGCGAGTCCCAAGAGATCAGATTCTGCAGGCAATCCAGTACCCGAGATGTCCTTCGACTCCGCTGGATCGGCTGCGATGTCGTAAAGCTGATGGGTCTTGCTGTTGAAGTCCAAGATCACCTTGTGCCGTCCACGAATAACAGCTCGAAGCCACACGTTATGGATTGGGATGCGTTGCTCGATGAAAATTGCGCGGTCAGGATTGTCGATCGAGCTTGGAACGAACCATGATCTGCCATCGAGTGCAGCAACAGGAAATGCGCCGGCGATGTGCAGGACCGATGGCATGAGGTCCGTGAGCGAAACATGGGATTCAAATCGGCTCTTTGGAATGCCCGGCCCGGCGATCACCAACGGAACATGCGCCGCAAAGTCGTAGGCCGTTAGGCCGTGGAACGCCGCGCCATGCTCACCGAATTCCTCTCCATGGTCAGCTGAAACGATGAACACTGTGTTGGCGGAGCAACCAGCCGTAACGAGTTGATCGACGAGCGACCCTAGGTCGCCGTCTGCATCGAGGATTTCGGCGTCGTAGCGCCGTGCCGCGGAGGTCCCAAAAATCGGCCCCCCTCGAGGCCGGTAAGGAGCATGAGGCGCCATCAGGTGCACCCATGCGAAAAACGGGTTGTTACCGTTCTCGCGAACCCACTTCGCTAGAAGCGCGACACGCTCCGTGTCGGTGACGTCACGGTCCTCTACAGTGGAGAATCCGAGACTTGTGGGGCCCTGCCGCGCCGAGTCCGCGGAATCTGGGAACACAGCCCACGAAGGAAACGAGCCATAGGTTCGATAGCCCACATCCTCGAGCGCTCGCGGGAGAATTGGAAGCGCGTCGGGCTCCGGATGGAGTTTGATTCGATCTGGTCGAAGGCCCGTGAACATCGACATGATTGACCAGTAGGTCAACGTCGCGGGGGCGCGGCACTGCATGAAGACCGTTCCTGCCGCCGCGACACTGTCGAGACGGGGCGTTAGTCGACTCGGCGCGCCGTAGGCGGCAACCCTGTCCACGCGCAACGCATCGATGGTTACGAAGACGACATTAGGTCGCGTGGGCATTCCGCCGTCGCGGAGCATCCCCAGCGATCGTGTGAGATCCGCGTCACTCCAGGCTGGCAATACGTGCGGCGGGCGACTTGGATGTGCGTTGCCATCAGGCAGAAGCGACGGCAGCCAGCGGCTTGCAAGCGGTAGTCGAGTTGCGATCGGGCGGATGAGTGGATCTGATCCGCCCACGGCGGCCGATACCACGAGAAGTGCGGGAATGACGAGAGCGGAGCGGGACAATGGGAATGCAAAGCCGAACAGGAGAGAGCCTGCGATCGCATGCGCAATCAAGACGTCGTGCGCGTTTGGGTACTGCTTTGGATAAATGAGAAGGTGGGCTGCCGTAGCTGCTGCGACGAGCAACACGCCGCACACGGCGAGAGTCGCGCGGCTCGATCTATATCGAACGGCGACCGTCGCAACGAAGGCACCAGAGCCGAGAATCGCGGCGGCGACCACGCACTTAAAGAGCCCGAGTGCTGGGAGTTGCGACGCCGCCGCACCGTCGAAGAGATTTAAGTGGACGCCAAGCGCGACCGGCGCGAATGCGATTGCGCCCGCGATGGCGACCCGGCGCGGGCTGGTGACGAACGGCGCCACCAGCGCGATGATGACCGCCGCCGCGGCGCCGACGACACACCACGCGCTTGAAAGGACGAGCGGGCGAACATGGATGACGCCGGCTGTGAGGAGCAGCGTTGCGTCGATGACCGCAAGCACGAGGCCTGCGGAAAGTCCGGCTCCGATGAATCGTGCGAGACGACTTCGAAGCGTGGGTGGATGCGTTGGGTCAGCTGTCACGGACGGGCGATGAGCCTCGAAGCGACGTGCTTGAGCACGAAGGCGCCAATCTCATCAGGTGGCACTTGCGGGACACTCAGGTTGGGTGAACGGAATTCGGTCCCGTTGTTCAAGGATGCAAGATCAGGCCGCTCGACGCAACCATCTAGACGATCCAAGATGGCCAGCGCGGAGCTCTTGGCTGGAAAGCGGCGGGACCACGCCATCAGCGTGACATCTGCCGACGCAAAATCACGAAACGAATTGCCTTCAGCTACGAGGATTACTCCCGGCTCAAGTTGGGACAGTGCGGCGATTATTCCTACTCGCATCGCCGACGGACGTACCAGCAGCCACATGACTCGGTGAGCCCCGGCTTCAAGGTAACGAGCGGTGTCCTTCTTCGGTGTCGCGAGGATCGCGGGATCTGTCACGATGCGAAAGGGCTCGTCTAGGCTAGTGCAGGTGCCGCATGCGGAGACGCCGCGCGGACACGCATCGCCCAAGTGAGCGCGCGTCACTTTGAGGGCGGCAACACGGTGTCCTGCGGAAACCAGCGCCCGAATCGACTCCTCGCAGGTACGAGTCTTGCCGACATTCGAGGTGGCTCCGGTAACTGCGATGACGGCTCGGATGCCGGGGAACTCGATTCGTACATCCAGCCTTTCGGCGGGACGACTCGGAATGGGATCCGGGGCACCTTGCACGTCATTTCGCCTTCTGGAGATAGCGCTCGGGCGAGGCCTCAGCCCGAATCGCGCACCCTCGTGAACAGACCTGAAGACCGGATGTCCCGAGGTCGGCGACGACGCCGCGTGACGGGACGAATCGCGTACCCTCAACCGGGCACGTCAGCTCCGCCTCGGACGGGCGACTGCGCGCGGGTTGGGGAGGCGGGGTCTCGCCGTTCCCGCACCCGACGAGGCCAATGGCGATGAACAGCAGTGCCGGAACCTTCATGACTCGCAGATGCTAACGTCTCGACCCTCCCATGGCTGCGCATCTCACGGGATTAAATCCAGAACAACAACAGGCCGTCCTCCAAACCGAAGGCCCATTGTTGGTGCTCGCCGGTGCGGGAACCGGCAAGACTCGAGTCGTTACGAGTCGCATTGTCCACCTGGTGTCGAAAGGGGTTCCGCCAACGGCGATTGGCGCCGTGACTTTCACCAATAAGGCAGCCAAGGAAATGGCGCAGCGTGCGAGCACATTGCTGCATGGGAAAACCGAAGGTTTGACGATCTGCACGTTCCACAGCTTGGGTGTCCGTCTGCTGCGAGACTACGGCGCCGATTTTGGTATTCCGAAGAACTTCACGATCGCAGATTCAGGGGATCAACAGGACCTCGTCGCCGATGCGCTTCGTGAGATTGGAATGGGGCGTGACCAGATTCAGCCCAAAGACGCGCACTTCAAGATCTCAATGTGGAAGAACGGGGCCCTAGGACCCGAAGCAGCTGCTGCCGCGGCCCGCGACCCTAAAGAGGAGCGCATCGTCGACGCCTACGAGCGCTACGAACAAATGCTGCGAGATCGAGGACTCGTGGACTTCGATGATCTGATCTTGTTGCCTCTGCGTGTTCTGGAACGTGACAAGAGTCTTCAGGCGACGGTTCAGGCGCGGTGGCGCTACTGGATGGTTGACGAGTATCAGGACACGAACGCGACGCAGTATCACTTGATGCGTCTGCTTGCGGGCAGCGCTCCCAACCTGTGCTGCGTCGGAGACGACGACCAGTCCATCTATGGTTGGCGCGGTGCCGAGCCCGACCGCATTCTCAAGTTCACCCGGGATTTTCCGGGCGCAAAGGTCGTTGCGCTTGAGCAGAACTATCGATCGACGATGACAATCCTGTCTGCGGCCAATCGAGTCATCGGGCTTAACAGCGCGCGACGCAAGAAGAAACTCTGGTCTGCCTTAGGCACGGGGCAGCCCATCACGCTTTTTGTTGCCCCCGATGATCGTGAAGAGACAGATTGGGTTGGCCGCAACGTGGCGACGTTGGTGGCCGAGGGGCATGCTCTCCGCGAAATCGCTGTGCTGTTTCGGGCTAATCGTCAGTGCCGCCCGCTCGAACAGGCGCTCCGGACGCGGCAGATTCCCTACCGAGTATTGGGGACATTCTCGTTCTTCGACCGCCGGGAGGTTCGTGACCTCCTCGCGTACGCACGTGCCGCACTTAACGACCGTGACGATCCGGCATTTCTACGGATCGTCAATACACCTGCGCGCGGCATCGGGAAGACGTCTGTGGATGTCATCAAAAAGGCTGCGGGCGAACGTCGCGCCGGCCTCTTGGCTACGCTCGAGTCAGGGATCTCTTCGTTCGGTACGCCGGCGCGAGAGGGTTCCGCCGCGCTGTTGTCGCTCATCCGTACGATGCGGGAACAAGGCAAGCAGTCGGCGCGTGCCGCGTTCAACCACATCATTGAAACCGTGAACTACCGCGACTACATCAAGCTTGAAACTACTGACCCGCTTGAGCGGCAGGGGAGACTCGCGGTGCTTGAGGAGTTCCTTGAAGCGGCAGGCGAACACGACACACGTCGGGGTGGCGGGCTTGCGAAGTTCGTTGAGGACCTTTCGCTTCGTGATCAGGACAAGAAGGACGAAAATGAGAACAAGGATGCGGTTTCGCTCCTCACCGTTCACGCCTCAAAGGGTCTCGAGTACCGCAATGTGTTCATCGTCGGCTGCGAAGAAGGACTGTTGCCCCATCAGAACTCAATCGGCTCCGGCTCCGGAGATGACGACCTTGATGCCGCCGAAGAGTCAAAGGGCATCGAAGAGGAGCGACGGCTTTTCTATGTTGCGGTGACTCGCGCGCGCGAACGCCTATGGTTGTCACGGGCAGCCAAGCGGGTGCGCTTTGGCAAAGAGGAATCGCGCACGCCATCACGCTTCTTAATGGAAATGGGAGATGAAGGCGTAATTGTCGAAGACGGGACCTCGAACGTCGCAGCGCCCAAGGGTTCAGGGAGCGAAAAAGTCGCAGCATTCCTCGCTAAGTATGGACGCAAGGCCGATGGTCCCGCGGTACTCCTGCTTCTTGTGGCGTTGCTTCTTTCCAGACCACTCGAAGCCCAGGCTACCCGTCCGCAATCGGGTTCGGGCCCGACGTCCCGTGCAATCGCAACATCGCACACCCGAGAAACGATCCTGATCTCAGGCCCTGTCGCCATGCCGCGCGGCATTCGCGATGTGCCATTCGATGCTGTTGCGGCGCCATTGCTCGTTGAGATTCGTGGCCGCCTGGCTTCGGAAGCACCTGCCGATCTTTCCATTGCAATCGATGGTGTACCGGTTGGAACGGCACGAGGGTTCCCCCTTGTCGCAGGGAAATTTGCTGCAGCTTTGCCGATCCCCCCCGGGGGGGCCAACCATGTTCTTTCGCTTCGAGTGCCGACTGATGGCGTGATAATTGACCGAATTGCTTTGATTCCTGCTGCTCGCATCCGCTTCACGATTCGCGACCAGGAGACTAAAGTGTTACTGCCCGGCGTCGTTGAAGTTGGTGCGGTGGATGGCCTCGCGCCTCCACTGCTGGGGCCGCTTGGAGGCTCCCCTCGGGAACTTTCAGTGTGGATGTCCGAGGATGGCCACGGGGACACCTACGTGCCGTTCGGGACGATTGTGACCCTCACTGCGCGACGGTCACCATTCCGAGGCGTCGATCGGAGGAGAATTCGAGCAGATGTTGCAGACGGACTGTTAGTCAACTTTCTGCTCGCCGCGGATCAAGCGCCTCAGGATGCAGAGGTGCTCGACCGCTACGACGCATTCGGTCGCGCCGCGCGGCCGCTTCGCGACGCTGACGCTGCCCGTGGTGTGTCGCGTAGGCTTGATGGAGAGCCGGTGATCGTTGCGTCGACAGTCCTTGCGGATCCACTCACCCTCGTGACGCGATTGCTCGCCAAGCCGACCGAACGCGTCATCGTGTCTTCTGATGACGGAGGTTCGTTGCTGCCGACCGGGCTGCACCCGCTGGTGACCCTGAATCTCAATCGGGGTGAGCGGCTGTATTCCAATGGTCCCGTCGTGCTCGTAGAGGAGCTACGTCGCGAGGGAACGGTGGTCCGAGGCTGGATTAAAGTCCGATTGCCGGTTGGATGCGAGGGCAATCGACTTGAGATCAGAACACGTACAAGCGTGATCACCGAGCGAGTGAATGGTCCTTCGACGTTGCCACTCGCCTTGCCACTTGCTGGTGGCGAGCCTTTTGTCTTGATGGTGACCGGCCCCGGATTTGATGGATCGCCCCAGTCGGGCGGCGTCCTTGCAATGCGCGTGCTGTCGGCTCCCTAGCGACCTTCGTTTGCCGGCTTTGAGTCGGGACGTGATGTCGGTGCTTTACGCTTTTCTCCGGCCTTCTTCATGCCTCCAAGCAGCTGCTTGCGCAGGTTGTCGTTGCCGCCCGGCGTTGCTTCGGCAGTGATGGCGGTGAGCCAGTCGGCTGCGCTTGCACGAAACCCGCGCTCTTCGAGCCGTGCGGACATGTCGTCGAGGTGCAGTGCCCCGTAGAAGATCGCGATTGTCCGAGGTGGACGAGACTGCATCAGAAAGCGGTCAAGTTCACGGAACGCCACGCGATTACGCATCCCAACGATCACGTCTGACGTTCCTTTGCCGAGAGCGTCGGTCATTCTGTCGTCGGCCGAGGCTAAGAGCTCGACCAAGAGGCCACGCATCATTCCTTTGGTGTCGTCACTGGAGTTCTTGATCAGACTGATCATGAGTTGAAGGACCGTGCCCATCGGACCCGATCCTCGCAGAAGTGAGTCGATTCGCTCGAAGTTCCCACCCGCAGCTTTCATTCCGCGTTCGACATCACCGAGGGTTGCGTCCGCATGAACGAAGCTGGCACCGGCATAGTCGATGCCGTCGAGTTGATATGAGAGGCCGAGGGCGTGAGCCAAGTCCCGTTGGACGTTGCTCGGAGCTTTCTTGGGTTTTTTGTCGGTTGGCTTCGACGTCGGGAGTTCGACTTTGAATGTCAAGGATGGGCGACCATCGCGACTCGTGGTTTGAACCGTGAATTCCCCGGTTGCAGCGTCAACGGCGCAGGTGATCGCAATGCCCCATGCGTCTGTTGATGCGTTGCGAACACCATGACCGACTCGCGGGTCTAGCTTCTTTGCCCATGCGCCGAGTTCGTCGATTGTGAGAGGCCACGCACCCGCCTCCTCGCGAAAGCGCCGCGCGGTGTCACCTAGGAACTTGAGTGAGCGAGTCGTTGCTTCTGTTCGCTCCGTGTCGTTCGAGCCCTCGGGGCGTGATGCTCCGTCTGGAAGCACCGACTCGTAGAGGACCACATCAAAGGTATTCAGTTTCTGTTGAAGTGCTTCGTAGAAACTCTTTTCACCAACGTGGGCAACGCCTACTAGGGTGACAGCGATTCCGTCAGGTCGATCGAATCGACGTAGCGCGATTTCCAGGGTTGATTTCGTTGCAGGGTCGCCTCCCATGCGGATCCACGCGTGCTTCGTCGGCATCGTTGTTGGCGCGGCCTCGGTTTGAGCGAGGAGCGAAGCGGTGCTGGCGACGAGTCCTAAAATTATGGCCGCGAAACGCATGGTGGTTTGTCCTGATCGTGGTGGCGGGGTGTCGCCGACGCTTGGGTTCATTCGGCCATCATCATTGCGATTTTTGTCCCGGTGGCAATGAAAACGCCCCCAGATCAATGACCCGGGGGCGCTTGATGGCGACCTTGAAGGATCAACCGTCTTTCTTGATCTCGTCGGCGACGGTCTTGGCCCGTGCCGCTTCCTTGGTGTCCTTGAGATACCCGGTTCCCAAGTTGTCGAGGATGCCTAAGGCTTCCTTCTTCTTGCCCGCAGCTGCTGCCTTCTGGGCGTCCGCGATGCGTTGGCCGGCCTCGAGCTCCTTCTTCTTTGCAGGATCCTTCAGCACATCGGCTGCGCTGGTGTCGGCTACCTTGGCAGCCTCGTGCCCCTTGAAGTGAGTCGCGATACGCTTCCAACCCAAGGTCGCGTCGTGCCATCGTTCTTCAGTCACTGCGGCGTCGACGGCTTTGGTCTCTTCGTCCAAGACGTTCTGCGTCGCGGACTTCGCGGCTTCGAGAGCCGTTTTGTCCGTCTCGCTGACGCTTTGCGCCGCGATTGCGGCATCAAGAGCCTTCATGCCTTCGCCCAAGTCGCCCTTTTCGAGCTGCTTGACGATCGCGCTGTACTTCTTCGGCAGCTCGACATCGACAGTGAGCTTGCCGCTGCTGTTCATCACAACACCGACCAAGTTGTCTTCGATGATCTTCTCGGTGAGGCTCGACGGATGTCCAGTCCACACCACCACGCCTTTCGGCGAAACGAGTGCAGACGATGGGAACCCTGTGAATCCGTACGCTTTCATGCTCTTGAGGCCTGGCTCAAAAGCAACAGCCATCTTGGCTGACGTGGATTCCATGAACCCCTTGGTGGGGCCTTCAGGTTCGCTCGTCACGCCGATCGCCAAGAAACCCTTCTTACCGTATTTCTCAACCAACTGGTTGAGGTGGGGCATGCCCGTTTTGCAAGGTCCTCACCAGAAGGCGAAGTACTCGAGGAGGACCAACTTGCCTTTGGCCTCGTTGATGGTTTTCATCTTTGTGTAGCCTAAAGACTTCGCTTCGGGCCACGCTGCCTTATCACCGACCTTGACCTGCGCGCTGATGGCGCAGCTTAAGATCGTGGCGACCATGACTGATAACAGGACTCTCATGAACAGATCCTCCGCTCGATGATACGAACTCAAGGCCGGAAGGTTTCGAGCCCTGTTCATAGTGCGAAGGCGTTTCCTTCGAAAGCGTGGCCGGGAGTCCCGGCGAGGAAGCCCGCCGCCGCCTCGACCGATCGGAATCCGAGGCGAGTAAGGGTTGGAGCGGTTCTGGCAGTTGGAACCGCCGTTTCGACGGAAAGGCTCTTCACGCCACAGGTTTTGGCGTTTTCGAGGAGGATCGCAAGACCGCCGTCGATCCCTTCGCCATGCCCTGTTTCGATTTCGAAGCCAAGCAGAATATGGAACGTGTCGCCAACCGAAACGCCGGCGAGAACAGCCTTGACCTCGTCGTTGTGGAGTCCTATGAGGATTTGCGAGTCGCGTGCCGAGCTGAGCGCCGCCAGTACCGGGACAGGGTCGGCATCGCCTGGCCACGCGGCACCCACCGCTCCCAAGAGACGGGCCCGCCGGTCGAGGGAGATGCTCTTTAAGTCATTCCACTGAAGGAGGGATACTTTCGCAGGCGGAATCGACGTTGGGCCTGCATCGCGAGTCCATCGGACCTTGCCCGGGGCCGTCGAGAATCCGGCGGCGAGCAACGCGCCAGGGCCTCCGCCTGATCCTGGCCAGCAGTTCGCGAAGATCCGGCGGCTCTTCCCGACCTTCAGATGCTGCGCGGTCAGCTGGTCAAGCAACTCTCCTGCGATTCCCGTCCGACGTTGGCTGAATGACACAGCAATCAAGAAAAGGTCGAGCTCCCGACCTCGATCGATGGCTGTTGCCAGAGCGATAGTTCGCCCGTCCTTCGTAGCGCGGTGGACTATGAGTGAATCCCCGAGCGCCAGCGCAAATGCAGGGTAGGGCAAGACGGAGCTTCGCGTCTTGAGAGCGATGTCTCTGCAGATGTCCTCAATGAAAGCGAGGTCTTCGATCGTCGCCCCGCGCGCGCCTGAGTCCGCCATGGAAGAAATGTAGCCAATTGGGTGGATTTGCAAGAGCACTGTCAGAAAGGCGTTCCTGCCGACAGAGATAGGGACGGACCTTCGACGTGAGAGACAACCCTATTCAACTCAGCGACACAGCGGCTTTTGGCGGGGCGCAGTCGTCTAATCATCTGGCATTGCTGCGACGTGCCGTCGATGCCGACGATGACGTCGGTGCTGTCGCTTCGGCATCCGCACTCTTCGCAAGTGGGTCCGAGGCTGGGCAGGAAGGCGAGCGGCTTGCTGAACGACTCCTGAAGCGCGGCTTCAGATCCGCTGCGAGGGTCTTGGGGGCTCATCACATCGTGTTGATCGCGACGGCTGAAGATAGTCGTCCAGCGCGCACAAGTGACCTCAACTCCCTCGCTGCAAGCCTCGACCGCGCGCTGATGGCGAAGGCAATTCCCGCGGCGTTCCTTGGACGCGCTCACCACGCACGAGGGCGTCTCCTCGCGCGCGCAGGCCGCTTGCCTGATGCAGCCGAGGCCTTTCGCAAGGCGCTCGCCCATGATCCGACCTACCCACTCGCCGCGAGCGACCTCGCCGAGGTGCTTCTATGCGAGGGTCGGGTGGACCAAGCTCGCGGATTTCTTGAACTTGCTAAGTCGAATGAAGATGGGCCGCGACGACTTGTCGTGGAGGCGAGTCTTGCCGAGCTTATAGGAGATGTCACGGCAGCCGCAGTGCTGCTCGATCGAGCTGCGTCGGCGCTAGAGGCCGCCACGTGCACTCGACGCTTCGCGTTTGCGCAGGCGTGTAGGAAGGCCTGCATCGAGCGAGGGCTGCCCGAAGACGCGCCGCTCCTCGAACTCCTAGATGCTGACGCCCATTCCGCACCATGGCCTGGCGGGGAGCCGTCACTCCTTAGAAAGCGTGGAGCGCACCTCGCCGATCGAGTCGGTGCGTTGCCGGAGGCGCGCGAGCATGTGGCGCATTTCGGCGACCTGCAACGCAAAGATGTCGACTTAGCCGCCGTCGCGGCGCGCGCCGCACTCTTGTCAGGAGATGCTGAAGGGGCGCTTAGAGCCGCCGTGCTTTCGGAAAGCGCTCGTACTCCAACGCTTGCGACGCTCGGCGGCCTCGCCATGTTGGACCTTGGCCGACGTGCCGAAGGTGTCGCAGTGTTGACTGCCTCCGTCGCAGAAGGGTGCCCGGCCGCGGACGTCGGACTCGCGTGGGTCGCAGTCGAGGACGGACGCCTTGAACACGCCGACGCTCATTTGCGCTATGCGATGAAGTCGATGATTCCTCAGGCAGTCAAGGCATGTATCGGAGCGACACGTGCCGCCTTGCGAGAGTCGGCTGGCGATGGACTGGGTGCCGTCTGTATGCTTGCCGCGGCTCTCGCGCATGAAGATGACCCGGTCTTGAGAGCCCGTTATGTGACGCTGACGGTTGATATGGCGTTACGGGCGCACGACGACCCGCACGCTCGACAGCACTTTCTAGATCGCGCTCTCGACGCGGTCGTTGGATCGGACATCGGCGACGACATCGCCGCAATTCCAGTGGCGATGGCTGAATGGATGACTGGAAGGCCTCCGCGTCTATCGGTCAAGGAGATCGATACAGCACTCGCGACCGCAGCGAGTCTTGCCGCGGTTGCGACGCGTAGCGCACTCCGGAATGAAGACTGGAGTCGAGTCCGGAGCAGTGCTCGCCGCAAGCCCGGAGGCCACACGCGCGACGAGGTCGTTGATGTGCGGCGCCATGGAATCCTACCCAAGACAGCTTCGATGGCAGACCCCGGCAGCATCCGGCGATTGGCGATCACCATGACACGAGGCTGCGCATGACGACGAGGCCCTACGCGGCCACCGAATTGGCGGCTAGACTGCTCGCCCATGAACAAGTTCATTGTGCTGCTATTGCCGTGTCTTCTCCTCGCGTGCGCATCCGGCGGAGAAACTGACATGGCGGGCTCATCGCCAGTCTCAACGTCGAATCGGAACTCTTCAACGGGGATTTGGCGAGAATCCGTAGATCGTGCGATGTCCGTCGAAGGCCGACCGATTGAAGCGTTCTCGATTGGAAGCGGCTCCGAACATGTGCTCTTTGTCGGCGTGGTTCACGGATCTGAACCTGTTGGTCAGGGGCTTCTCGGTCGACTGATGGAGGAGATCAAGACGAACACGGCGACTCTCGAGGGACGCACCGCCATCTTCGTTCCTGTGCTGAACCCAGACGGCCTTGCAGAGAACCGTAGATTCAACGCGCGCGGTGTCGACTTAAACCGAAACTTCCCGGCTGGGAACTTCGATGCAGCGGCCAAGCGAGGTCCAGCGCCGCTATCGGAGCCGGAATCGACTTTTTTGGCGATGCTCATTAGCAAGTACAAGCCAAAGCGGATCATCTCGATTCACCAGCCGCTGCGCTGCATCAACTTCGATGGCCCGGCGGCGGAACTCGCGGCTGAGATGGCTCGGCTTTCGCTTTTTCCGCTGAAAGCGGAGATCGGGTTTCCGACACCAGGTTCGCTCGGCTCCTGGGCCGGCCGCGACCTAGGTATCGGGGTCATCACCCTCGAGCACACGAGGTCGAACGACGTGCTTGAGGCCTGGACGCAGCACAGAGAGTCGCTTCTGCTCGCTTTGCGCGGAAGTTGATTATCGTCGACGAGTAGCGGGCCGCACTAGCCAATCTGGCCGGCCCGACTCTTCAAGCGGCCAGTCGATGCACGGCGTTAGTACCTCTCCCCCCGCGAGGATCGTGTCTTCACTTTTCGTTCCCGTAATTGACGGGTTCCACGCATAGGCTTGCCCTTTAAGCACAAGTCCGGGGCCCTGCGGCACGACGATGGCGTCACGCGGCCGATACCCAATGGGGCCACCCTGATGGTGGAAGCACCATTCGCCATCGAATCCCATTTCAGCGTAGGTCCGCTGTGCCAAACTGAAAATGTCGGCAAGCGGTGTTCCGTATTGCGTCGCGTTGTGGAGTGCCGTGTCCACCGTACAGCAAGCGTGATGACGCGCTCGCAGGTCGCTCGCGATGGCTCCGAAGTGGATCAGGCGAGTCATGGCGACAATGAGTCCCTGTCGCTCCGCGCACACGATGAGCATGAGCGCCTTCTCGATGCGCAAGTTGGTTGGGATCGGGTGACGGTAAGCCGCGATACGACCGTCGGCTGCGGCGAGTGTCACGGGACAGGACACACCGCGCGTTGCAAGGACTCCCGCGAGTCGCCCCGCGACCTCTAGCTCGGAATCTCCGACTCGCACGTCCTTGAGCACGGATTCGACGACGGTGGACACAAGAAAGCCGAGCTTGCGATAGCGGGTAATTTCTTCGCGCGTGAGCGGAGCGCGAAGCGCGGTGATTGGGTCATTCGGGAAGTCGGTCGCGATGCCGTCAGCGATCGGCGTCGAAGAGGAGAACCAGTCATGTGCAGAGATTGAGAACCCTGACGGAACCTCTTCGTCCAATAAACGGCGAGCCTCGATCGTATCGGTCAGAACCACTTTCTCGTGTGGCGTCCAAAGCACACTTGCGACGCCGAGAGGAGAAGCACGATCAACGCAAACGTCGGAACCACCCGTGATCCACGCAACGTTCGCACGAGTTCGGAGGTGAATGCCGTCATGGCCCGTGGCGGCACACCACGCTTTCAGCCTCGTGTCTTTCTGTGCCAGTTCGCCTCGCATGTGCGCATGGTAGTCCGATTGGGTCCGCCTTGCCACGCGCTGCCAATAAGCCTAGGCTTCTCACACGTCAGTAGTCCGATGACGGAGGAGCGGTGACATGACGACCTCTGCGAATTCGATCGCGCAACCAGTGCCTGCCCGACTCCTTCGCGGGGCAATGCATCTCGCGCTCGCGGCAACCGTGCTTTCCGCCGTGGACCACGCAGTGGTTTCGGTGGTCGCACTTGTGCCCGACGCCGGCGACTGGGCTTCGCGACTCAAGGCGATTGACGGCACTCATCTTGCATGGGCCAGTGTCCAGATTGTCGCTGCCGTGTTGGCGCTTCCGCTCGGCTACTTGCTCGTGAGCCTTGCGTATCCGCTCCCGAGGCTGAGCTCTTTGGCCTCGAGCAATCCCGCAGCCGCGATCCAAGGGACCGCACACATTTTTGGAGCGGCAGCGGTCTCGACCGCCTGCTTTGGCGGTGTCGATGGTCAGTCATTCGTCATTGGCGCTGCCTATGCCGGTATCTGTTGGCTTGCCCTCATCGTGATCTGCGCAACGCATCGCAAAGTGACAGGCTTTAGAGATCAGGATGAAGTTGCCGCCGGGAACATTGCAGCCGCGTTGGCCTCCGCAGGACTCCACCTCTCGGTTGCTCTGATGGTCGTCGGCGCGACCGAGGGGACGTTTGACGGATGGCGTCCGTCCCTCGTAGCCTTCGGACGTTCCCTAGTCTGGGTCTTGGCGCTCTACCCATTCAGACAGTTCGTCGTGGCGCGATTGGTCCTCGATATGACGCCAACCGAGCTCGACCGTAGGGTCTCCGTTGATCGCGATCCGTGGATTGGTGGCGTTGAAGGGCTAGGCTACATATTCGCAGCGTTGGTGCTGTCATCAGCATGGTGAACTCCTCCAAAATCGCTGACGAAATCCTAGGGCACGGCCTCATTGGCGACCCGTGGGTTGGGGGGCGCCTGCGATTCAACGCAAATCCCATCGTGCTGACGGCGGGGCGCCTCGGGAGCCTGGCGGGGTGCGCAGTTTCGATGTGCCGCGTGCTAGACGCCTACGTAAATGTCCTCGTCAAGCGCCCCGATGTCATGGCATCTCTGGGTATTCCGGCGTCGTTGCAGGCCATCGCGTCCATCGATGCTCCACGTTGGTTGACTTTCGCGCGGGTTGATGTCTTTGAAACGAACACGGGCTCCGGACCAATTGCGTGCGAAATCAACTGCGATACGCCGACCGGATTGGCCGAGACCATCGAGTCGTCGCGACTCGGTTCTGCCCGCCATCCGCAACTGCGCCATCCGTCGCTCCTCCTTGAGCCGAGATGGAAGTCGGCCGTCAACGAGGCCCTCGGCAAAGATCCTAGGGGGGCAACCGTCGGACTAATTGAGCCGACAGAGATGACCGAAGACACCAATCACACGCGGCTGCTCATGCGTTGGCTTGGAGAGATGGGGTGTCAAGTGGTTCGGGGCTCGCCGTTTAACATCGAATCACATTCAGACCGTGGCGTAGGTATGTTTGGAAAGAAGTGCGACCTCTTGCTGCGTCACTACAAGACAGACTGGTGGGGAGTACGCGAGGCCATCTGGCTCGACGAACCAGACCCACCGGATGCTTCGCCGCTTGGGCGGGAGTTTCTTGCCATCGCCGATGCACTGGGCGCGGGCAAGGTCAACGTCATCAATCCTTTCGCTGCCGCAATTCCTCAGAACAAGCGGGTCATGGCTTTGCCTTGGGAAATGCCGGGGCTCATCTCCGCCGAGCTCGAAGGGGTTGCCCGTGCGACATTCCCCGAGACTCACTTTGCAGAGAACGTACCGGCCGGGGTCCTCTTGGATGAGCAAATGGACTGGGTGCTTAAGTCCGATTACGGATGCGAGGGCGAAGAGGTCATCCTCGGATCCGCAACAACTCCCGAGGTCTGGGCGGAGTCGATCATTCAGATGCGGCCTCGACGTTGGGTAGCGCAACGAGCATTCGTTCCGCAACGCGATAGCAACGGCGATATCTGCAACTTGGGAGTCTGGATGGTGGGGTCGGCGCCCTCCGGAGTATTGGCGCGGACATCCGAGGGCGCGACCGACGGGCTCGCCCAAATCTGTCCGGTTGGAGTCGAGCCATGAGCGACGCAGCCGATGCATTCTTGACAGAAGTATTTTTCGACAGCCGATCACTCATCGCGGTGCGCTTCACCTCAACACAACATGTGAAGAGCACGGCAGCAGACCTAACACTGGGTGGGCTCGACTCCGCGCCATCGGGGGAGACCTCGTCGGATTGGGTGAAGGGGCGCGCGAGCGACGCTCCGCTTGGAAAGCGACGATTTTCTGTCGTCCCGACAATAATTGCCATCGCGGTTGTTGGTGTAGTTGTTTCGACCATTGCACACCTCGTGTCCTCCAATTCGAGTGATGCCTCCTTGAGGGAACGAGAGGCCGCCTTGCAGGCGCAAGCCGAGCGGGTGATACCGACGATTCCTTCGCCTTCGACGGTGGGAGTGGATGGCACTGATTCGTGGCGCGCTGGTGTCAAATCACTTTCAGCGGACTTCGAGCCTGTCCGTGAAGACTTGCGCCCATGGATGGTACGGACGCTACTTGATGTTCCACGCGACGTCGTCGCGGGAAGTACGACGCCTCCTTCATGGATTGTTCCATCGGTGTCGCCTGCAGACCGTCAGGCGTTTGACCGCGGTGTCGCCATGGCCGAAACCCTCCAATCGCTTGGAGCCGAGCGTGAGCTTGCCCTGATCATCGATTTACCAGGGTCGCAGGCGGTGGCGGCTGCTGCGGGGCTTGCCTCGATGTGTGATGTCGTGATTACAGTCGACAATCTTCCACATCGTTCGGGCGTTGTGAAGTCCCACGAAACGCTAGGAGCACTCCTTTACTGGCGTTCGAAGTTTCTTGCATCGCGCAAGGATGGGATGCTGCCGCGTCCATCAGCATGGGTCTTGCAGGGCGATCGATTGGCTCCTTATGCCAATCAGCCTGATGTGTTTGACAACCGGTCGGTTGCGAAGTTGCCAAGTTCCGCCGCGATGCGGGGTCTTGGAGTTAAGAAGGTGCTTTACGTGCGCCCCGACGCAGACAAACCTACTGAGCAAGATGATCTTGTGGACCTATTCGTCGCGCTCGAAAAAGATGGAATCGAAGTCCGGCACCTTGGGATGTCCTCCGTCGGTTCTCCGCCTCCCGAAACCTACATGCCTGTTGAGCCACCAGCTGCGCAGTCGCGCCCACAATCGCAAGCTTCGACAAAGCCAGTTGGCCGTTCCTCGGGATCATCGTGGATGCTCCACTACTGGATGTACCGTTATGGGTGGTATGGCGGGAGGTCGTCTGGAGTTGCCGATACCCTGTATCGCACACAACCACGTGTGACCGCTCCAACCACGGGCTTCGATGGGGGTGCGTCCAAGCGAAGCGCGATAGTGTCCGGGCTTACGCCAAGGACGTCGAAGCCATCGCCTGGTGGTTCGTGGGGGCGCGTCGGTGGTTCTAGCGGAGGCTAAGAGATGACAACGTTCTTTGGTGTGCAACTCGCGATCGAGTCAAGTGGGCAGGAATCCGCCCGTCGTGCGTTAGGTCAAGTCGTGCGTGACCATCGGAAGGCAGGGGATTCGCTCGCACAGCGGCAATGCTGGTCGAAAGCCTCTGCGCTTTTAGTCGAGCTGATTCCATTTGCTCGCCTTGGAACCTGGGATCTCATCAGAGACTCGGGATATGCGACCTACGAAGAGTGGGCGAGCGGTCTTGAGTCCATGGCCGGTTGGCCTGACGCAGACTTCGGCCGTGGCGGCCGGCTGATACTCGTGAGCGGCATTTTCCTCGTCGAGGCTGCTTCCAGCGCCGACGTGATGCTTGGCGAGGTGTGCGATCTGCCTGAACCCACCTGGCATCAGCAGGCGACTTACAAGAAACTCGTCGGCGCGTTTCCGATGCTCAATTTCAGTCAGGTTCAAGGAAGCGGGCTTTACATCGCCCCGAGCGACGCCATTTCGGGCTTCTCCATCGATGTCCTCCGCGGTGAGGGCTTTGAGTATCTGCAAGACGTCTCAAGCTGAATCCTTCTCACAGGCGCGGCGATCACCGCTCCGTTAATCTTGAGGCATGCGCCGAATCCTTCTAGTCCTCTCGTGCTTGCTATTTGCATCGTGCCAATCGAATACTGGCGACGCGCCTCCTCACGTGGGAATCGACCGGGTCTCCGAGCGCGAGAAGCTGATCGATGTTGTCGGCATGAAGGCCGATATTGCGCGCTTGTCCTCGGACGAGTTCGAGGGGCGTGGTGTCGGAAAGCGCGGTGATGCCGCCGCGCGCGCCTACATTGCGCAAGCACTAGCCTCCTCAGGGATTCAACCCGGCATGCCGGACGGCAGCTTTACGCAACCTGTACCCATCACGGGCATCAAGTCTGAGGTCATCCGCCCTTTGCAGGCATTCGGGAAGGGTGGCGATGCGCTCTTTGCCGAACGCGATGACTGGACATGCTTCGCGTACTCGCCAGCGACCGAGAGCCGCATCGAGCGTGCAGAGGTGGTGTTCGTCGGATATGGAATCACGGCGCCCGAGCAGAATTGGGATGACTTCAAGGACGTGGACGTTCGCGGCAAGGTTGTCTTGATCATGAACGATGACCCATCGGCGGATCCATCGTTGTTCGCAGGCAAGACGCGTCTCTACTATGGTCGATGGACGTACAAGTACGAGGAAGCGCGCCGGCGTGGCGCGGTGGGTGCCATGATCATTCACACGACGCCCTCCGCGTCGTACCCGTTCCAAGTGGTGCAGTCGAATCACGCTCAGGAACGGTGTTGGTTACCTTTCAGCGCGGAACAGCCGCTTGCGCTCGCGATGTGGTTGACGGAAGAGGCGTCGAAGCGCCTAGTTACGCTCGGCGGCAGGGACCTCGGCGTCCTTCGCGCCGCAGCGGAGAAGCGCGACTTCCGACCCGTTGTCCTCGATGTCGCGGTTTCCGTGGCCACACGAAACGACGTGCGCTCGCTCGAATCAGGCAACGTTGTTGGGCTCTTACCCGGAACGGACCCAGAGCTTAGGGATGAAGCGATTGTTGTAACCGCGCACTTCGACCACCTTGGAATTGGAACACCCAAAGGTGGCGACGCGATCTACAACGGTGCTCTCGACAACGCATCCGGATGTGCCGCATTCTTGGCGTTTGCGCGGGCACTTAGTGGGTCGCGGCCGAGACGGTCCGTCCTTTTTGTTTCGGTCACGGCCGAGGAGCAGGGGCTACTTGGGTCGGAGTGGTTCGCGCGATACCCGACCATTCCCCGCAAGAAAATCGTCGCCAACTTCAACATCGACGGCGTCAACATCTGGGGGCGCACTCGCGATCTTAGATTGATCGGTCACGGCAAGAGCGATCTGACAGATGTCCTCACCAGCGAGGCGAACCGTCGTGGGCGGAAACTCTTGCCCGACGCAAACCCCGAGGCTGGTTTGTTCTATCGTTCCGACCATTTCAATTTTGCTCGGATCGGCGTGCCATCCGTCTTTCTTGGATCGGGGAGCGACTTCCTTGAAGATGGCGAGACCCGACGCTCGGTGCAACGCTCCTACACGGCTCTGCACTACCATCAGCCCTCGGATCAGTTCGACTCCCGTTGGCGGCTTGAAGGCGCTGTAGACGACCTCCAGCTGCTCTTTTCGGCGTTCTGTCGTGTCGTCGACGCGTCCGGTCGTCCCACGTGGACTCGCGGCGATGAGTTTGAGAAACAGCGCTAGGCGACGTTACCTCCGCGTTCATAAGGGGTTGCCGCTGCCGGGGCCATTTCCCCGTTGAGTTCGCCATTTCTTGACTCGACTTACTTTGATCCTGAGAGCGGTGGAGCCTATGCTTTGGGTGCGAAATGGTCGCCCGGTTTGCGGTCGACCCAGCGCCTAACCTCTGCCCGGAGAACCCTGTGAAGTCATTGAAGTTATTCCTCGGCTTTGCCGCCCTATGCGCGGTGACGCACGCTCAAGTTGTCATCAACGAAATCGAGTACGACGACACCGGTATCGACGACCGCGAATTCGTCGAGCTGTATAACGCCGGGACGTCCGCCGTTGACATCAGCGGCTGGATCTTGATGTCGTGGGACCAAAATCCCAATCTTGGCGGATTGCCATCTGACAACAATGCCGACTATACGATTCCAGGGGTTCCTGGAAGCGCAACTACCGTCATCGCACCCGGCGGATTCTACGTTATCGGATCACCCTTGGTGCCGAACGTTAATCTCGTCGTCGTCAATCCGACCTTGTCTACAAACCTATTCGAGAACGACAACGAAACCACCGCGCTAGTTGATCCAGCGTTCAATGTCGTCGACTCCGTGACCTACGAAGGCCACAAGATTGCCTTCGGGTATCCCCTCCAGTACATCGAAGGTGGCCCGATTTGGGGCAACTTCACGGCCAACGATGCTTCTGTTCAAACGTGGTCGCGTTGGTTCGATGGCTACGACACCAACAACAACGGCCACGACTTCGGCATGATGCCTCAGACTCCCGGGGCAACCAATAATCAGCCGAACACGGTTCCGATGTCGGACAATTTCGATAGCTACGTGCCCGAAGCGATCCTCGCTGGTTACCAGTACTCATTCCGCGCTCCGCGCGTGATTGATCCATTGACCTCTGGCCCTCCTTCTGCAAACCCGGCGAATTCGAACCCCAATGCAATCCCGACGTCGCCCCAAGGCGGCTACGCCATGATCACGTGGGATACCACCGGCGGTGGCAATCAATCGGGCTGGGTTTCAACTCCGAAGGCGGATCTCACCGTTGACTGCTATGTCTACATTCGTACGACTGGCGTCACCGGCACGGAGACCGAGCAGTGGAGCATCGGTGTGCGTGGGACGGACGATTCGTTCCACAACTACACCCTCCCGGGTGGAGTCGGCATCAACAACGCGTCGAGCTTGACTGGAATCAACTGGGTGTTCTACGCAACGGTCGCCGGGATGAATCTAAGCCTTATCGATGAAAAGAACGGCGGCGACACGGAGACCGTGCTCACCACGATTCCGATCGTCGCGGGCGTAAACGATGGCTGGCAGCGCATCCGCCTTCAGACCTCCGGCAATCGCATTGATGCGTACTTTGGCGGCACCGTAGGCTCGATCCTTGACGGCACGCGCTATCAGTTCACGTCGGCAACGCCGACCATCGGACTGGTGAACTTTGGCTACCGCGAGGGCATTGTGAGCAACTTGCTATGCCGTCCGTTGACTATCGACGCGCTTCAGATCTATGAGACGCCGCTGAATGCAAACGGAATGGATACGATTGCGGAAGGCGTCGGTGCTAACTACGCGATGAACTTGATCGGCGGCGTGGCACAGGCCGGTTCCCTCTACGTCATGTTGGTTTCGGCAACCGGCGGGGCGCCTGGGATCGTGTTCGATCCTTCGCAGAACAACACCGTGCTCCCGATTCAGTTCGATGCCATCACGCAGCTCGGAATCCAAGACGCGAACATCAGCCCCTTGTTCTCGAACTTCGTTGGCTTCCTGGATGCACAGGGCAATGCGTCGGCATTGTCTGCCATCCCGCCAGTTCCTGGACTCGCCGGTCTCAGCTTGTGGTTTGGCTACGTCACGTTCGCGAATCCCACGACTCTGAGTGGGTTCTCTTCGAACGCTACGCAAGTCACCATCATTCCGTGACCTAGCGCGCCCCACTTGGGACGCAACGGACGACGCGAGCTCCATTTTGGGGCTCGCGTCAGTCTTTTTTGCTCTCCCACGAAGGATCGAGCGACAGCTCGGCTGTGTCCACGACGTGACCGACATCATTGCCGTCGATGTCCTGTCGCAGGATCAACCACGATGACGTGCAGGCTGCAATTGCCCAAGACAACAACGCTCCGGTAATCACTGCTTCCAGAAGCCACCACATGGCATTCCAGAGCCAGGCCGCGAAGGTCGCGACAGGGCCATCGACATCCGAATTACCTCGAACGATATCGCGGAAACTTGAGGTGTCGATGAAGTTGAGGACGCCAAGAAGGCTCGCGGTCCGGTCTCGCAGGTCACCGAAGATGCCTGCATTGAGCACACGGAAGAAGATGACGATGAGGGCGAGGTGCGTGAGGGCGGAGAACGGTCGGGCGAGAAGGTAGTTGAATGTCTTTCCGAGTCCGTCATACGTGCGCTTGCCTTCAACGGCGATGGCTCCAGGCGTATAGAACATCGCGAGTGTGCCCACGAGGACTAGCGCACCTGCGAGCGCTGTGCAGAGCACTGCGATCGGAAGCAGCAAGGCGCCGAGTATCCACAGGGGCGCCCAGAACTGACTGATGGCGCCGATCAGGATTACGACACATGCGCAAAAAGCTGCAGGAAGGGCGACCGCGGGAATGTGGAGAAGTGCGGTGTTGAAGTGGACGCCCGAAAATCGGAGCGCTTCGCCGAGGGTGATGTACTGATCTCGCGCAATGCGAACTGCCGTGATGCGCGCAATGGCCGGCGCAAGCCTCGCCCAAAGTACGTAGGCGATAAGAAGTTGTGCACAGAAGACCCAATCGCCGTTTCCAGGCCAATGCACGTGCGTGATGAGTTCGGTGACGGCAACCGGGAACCCCATCAAACGGTACTGGGTGGCACCTGGCTCGCCTGACGCAAGGCAAAGCAAGGCCGTCGCCAACTGGAAGACGATAATCCCAACCGTGCCTAGGATCATCGCGTTCACCGACACCGGAAACCACAGTGATCGAGAGGTCTTGAAGTAAGTCTGGGCGTCGTGGGTCAAGGGGATGCAGGTCTCCGCACTATCAGTTGGTTCCGGGGTTGCGACCGGGGGATCGTAAGGTCACCGTCGGGGTGGAACAAGCAGCCAAGTTGCCTTCGCGGCGAACACCTGATAACCAATCATCGGATGGATGCATCAGGAAGCCCGCATGACGCGCGATATGCGCGTCAAGTTACGTTCAAGAAAATCGGCCTTGCCGGGCAGGAAAAACTGCTTTCAAGCCGTGTAGCGTTGGTTGGCGCCGGAGCACTTGGCGCATCCATCGCGGAGCAATTGGTTCGAAGCGGCGTCGGGACGGTCACCATTGTCGATCGTGATGTCGTCGAGGAATCCAATTTGGGGCGTCAGTCCCTTTACACGGACGAGGATGCTCGCACGCGTCTGCCAAAGGCTATCGCGCTCGCCCGTCACCTCACGCAGTTCAATCGCGGAGTCCACATTCGCCCCAAGGTGGCTGACGTGCGTGCCGACACGCTTGAGGAGATCATCGGCGAGGTCGACCTAGTTCTTGATGGAACGGACAACCTTGCGACTCGCTATCTTCTTAACGACTGGTGCGTGCGCGAGAGCATCCCCTGGGTGTATGGCGGCTGTGTCGGCGCGACGGGATTGACCGCAGTCGTCATCCCTCAAGTAACGCCCTGTCTTCGTTGTTTGTTCCGTGAACTTCCGCCAATTGGCGCGACTGCAACGTGTGAAACGGCTGGCGTCATTGCACCCATCGCGACGATGGTCGCTGCCTTGCAGACCGCCGAGGCGATCAAGATTCTGGTGCGAGACCTCGATGCCGTTCGTCGAGGCTACTTGTCAATCGAACTTTGGCCATTTCGAATGGCAACCGTCGCTGCCGACGCCGTGCGGGCCCCCGACTGTCCGTGCTGCGCCGAGCGGAAGTTTGTTTTCCTCGAAGGCGGCGCGCGTGAGCGGTTCATTACCTACTGTGGTCGCGATGCCGTTCAGGTGGTCCCGCAGCGCCGCGGCCCGCCGTCGCTTGATGGTCTCGCGGCAAGGCTCGCAACTCTCGGCGATGTCACCTCCAACGGATTTTCGTTGACGTTTCGGACCGGCGGACACGACATCACCGTCTTCGACGACGGGCGCGCCTTGGTGCGCGGGACGCGTGATCCTGCGATTGCGCGCGCGATTTACGACCGTTACATCGGCTCGTAAAACACCGCGGGGGTCCCCGAAGGAACCCCCGTGTGCCGCAACGACTATCGATGAACCCGCATTAAGGGCAGGTTGGCGCGATGTTGTAGCTGATGGTGATGTCCTCGACGGACGGCAAAATGGCATTTGCCGGCGTGGCTGGCGGGGCCGGATAGGTGATGGTCACCTTGAAGCGGATGAAACGATATCCGTCAAGCGCATCGAGCGTGGCCGCCGTGATGGGCGATCCCGCCTGAAGCGACTTGATCAGCGTGACATCCGGAGTGCCCGGCGTCGAAGTCGACTCTGGCGCACCTTCGTAGGCGATGACAAGCACTGCGCCTGCAGCATTGCCTTGAGTCTTCGATTCCACGGCTCCCGTAAAGTCCGGTGCACCGTAGGTGGTGTCGAAGAATGTCGACGTCACCGTACCGGTCACGCCAGACGAGAACGGGAACGGAGCGGTGATGTAAGGAGCACCCGGCGTCTTGACGAAGGTGGTGCTCGGTGTGCCGACACCCGCCTCGAACTGGCAGAGTCCTTCGCCACCGTCTCCACCCGCACCCGCTGCGCAACCAGTGGTCGCTAGACGGAGTGGGCCGTCTATGCTGACTACAGAGGTGGTTGCCAACGTGATCGATGAGAAGGCCTGGATCCAGACCTGACCGCCCGAGCCCGATCCACCGGAGCCCGCGTTGGTCGATCCAGCGCCGCCAACGGTGCCGTTGGCAGTGATGATTCCTGAGGCGCCTTGCGTGTAGTTGCCAACACAGCTGATGCGAAGCGAGCCACCGCCGCCGCCACCGCCGCCGCCCTGATCGTCAGCGCCTGGCGCCGCCAGCGCGTCGTCGAGGTGGTCGCCGCCGCCGCCGCCGCCAGAGCCGCCAGATTGTTGGCTGATGGGTTGCACGAAGACGGGGGGGATGCCCGTACCCTGTGCAATAACTTGGGTTGCTGTGGCATTCACCGTGCAGTTGGGGTACGCCGGTGTGGTGAGGCGAGGCGAACCCGCACCACCCGCTGTTCCAGCCGAGCCACCTGCGCCACCGAGGCCGCCAAGTTCACCCGCAACTTGGGGCGGGAAGAACCCAGAATCTCCTCCGGCGCCCCCGCCGAAGAACGTGTTCGCGCCGACAGGGCCTGGGTTTGAAGTTCCGGAAACTCGTGCGCCGAATCCGCCTTCACCTGCGGCCGACCGCACACCAGCGCCCGGAGAGCCACGACCGCCATCGCCGGCACCCGCATTGCCCCTGCCCGCACGGACGGTGTTGGGGGACGTGGTGCCGCCTTCATTGAATTGGCCCGCCATCGCGCCCTGCTCCTCGAACGGGGCAGTCGCGAGTGTGTTTGCACCGGCGGATAGGTTGACCGTCCCGTTGATTGCGACGGCGCCGAGTACGCGCCAATGGCAAAGATAGTCGCCTTTGACTCGAACGGTGATGCCAGGGTTGATGGTGACAGAAGTGAAGTTGAAAATGCCAAGTGTGGCGAGTGTGTCGAGGGATGTAGGTGTGGTTGCAGGCGCGAATGCACCTGCCGCGCCGGTCCCAACGAATTCAAGCGGATAGGTCGCATTGACCGAGCCAGACGACGACCAACTGATCGCTCCGGTGGTGGTCCCCAAGTTCACAGGCGAGTTGAACGACTCGAGGAACGGGGTGCCCGGGACGAAGGTGACCGGGTTGGTCTGGAAGCGCAGCCGCAAGGTCGGGTTGGCGACATTCGTTACAAGGGCGTTGCCCCCGAAGTCTTTGACCAAATTCGTAAACGTGATTTCGTAGAGAGTGGAGCCCAAGAGAGGAGCCGACGCTGTATAGACGATGCGCGACTGTGTCGCGGGGACGCCACCCGTGCCACCTTGCGTGAAGGTCACAGTACCCGGGACCTGAAGGCCGGATAGGGTGTTGATCACCTTCACGTTTTGAGTTGTGATGTTCGCCGGACTGAGCGGCTCGCTTAGGGTCATCACGACTTGATTGTTGGCGATCGAGCACGGGTCGATCGATGTCGAGGGGACATCAGCCGTGGCCGGAGTCGTTGCAAGCACGAAGGGCGGGCCGGGCGTGATGTCAGTCGAGACTGACGTGCACTGCGTCGCTGGTGCGGGCTGCGGGCACGGGCACGTTCGGAAGCAGGTGACGGCTTCATTCGAAAGGCCTTGGCCAGCAATGGTCACTGTTTGTGGCGAATTGCCTGACTTGGGGACGAAGACAGTAAAGGTTGCTCCGGCGGCAATCGCGGGTGCCGAAGCGCCTGCGGTGAATCCCGACTCGCACGGATTTGCGGCTGACGACGGGAGGACGGGAGTAAACAGAACGCGTCGGTTGTTGCCGGCCGGGAGAGTCGGATCATCGACAACCGTAAACGACCCCTGGGCGACCGATGTCGTCTGGGCGTTCGTGGTCGTGATGTTGATCGGGCCTTGCGCCAGAGAGCCGGCTCCGGGGAGCGAGCCTTGGTCAACAGCACCGTTGAACGTGAAGGTGAGACTTGCGTTCAAGAAAACACCCGTTGGGCAAACGGGTGGCGACGTGGGCGTACCCGCGACGTTCTGCCACAGCGGCGTTGTGACGCCCTGCACGCGGATTTCGATAAGCGAGTTAGGGACGGTGATGGTCCCGGAAGAAGAACCACCACCACCGCCGCAACCTGCGACCGTGAGGGCCAGTGCGATTCCAAGTGCGGCCGGGACGGCCGTGATGCTGCGAAGCCTCGTCATGTTCTCGTCACTCCAAGTTCCTGGCAGGGTGTAATCCCGTGCCACCGGGGTATGGGAACCCCTGATAAGTCAGGTGTGAGCAACCCTAATGCCAAGGCACTGCGGTCTCATCACCCGTGCTGATCCCTTGTCCTGAAGCAGGTTCCATACAATGGAACGCAGTTTGACGAGGGTCAATGCAGCTTCTGTTCGTGCGAAGCCGCACATCAACCCATCAACATGCAAGAACCTGTCCGAAGACGTGCCTCGGATCCGGAGGGACCCGAAGCGGGCGAGGATGATAAGCCCGGGGATGCGATGGGTCAACGCATCTAGATCGTTGGGGATGGAACTTCCGCGGGCGCAGGGTTAACGTCTTGGACTATGGCGCCTGCAGACCCCCGACGTCCTGAATCCGGCGATTGCCCGAGCGGCACCACGCTTCTCGTCGGAGTGTTGCTCACCAAGGGGGAGTTTGCAGAAACCCTCGTCCGATGTGCAACGGCCTCGGGCTGCCGATCCTATCGATCCACCGATATTTCGGTGGATCGCTGGGTTGTGGAAGGCCATGGCGAGGCCCTCGGGAACTTGCGCAACTTGCTCCTGCCTATTCCAGGGCTTCAATTGGTCCGCGAGCAAATCGAGGCGGCTCTTGGCGATGCAGCGGCCCCCGCTGGACTTCCGCAACTTCATTCCGCCCTCTACAAGAAGACCACGGTCGCAGAAGAAATGCCCGTCGAGGCTGGAACGACGCTCCTCGTATCGAAGGACTTCACGTTCGATTCGGCCCACAACTTGCCGCGCTATCACGGCAAGTGTGAGCACCTCCATGGCCATACGTTCAAGCTTCGGGTGACGGTCAAAGCGCCGCTCGACACCTGGTCTGGAATGGCGTTCGACTTCATGGCGCTGAAGAAGGTCGTAGCCGACCGCGTGGTGAATGTTCTCGACCACACGTATCTCAACGAGATCATTCCCAATCCGAGTGCCGAGTACATCGCGATCTGGATCTGGCGCAAGCTCTCCGACCTCCCGCTCCACGAGATCAAGGTGTGGGAGACTCCGACCTCATTCATCACGTATCAAGGCCCACCGAAAGCGTGACATGAGCGGACCCGTCGCCGAGACCGACGATCGTCGGTACCTCCTTGAGAAGGTAGGCGACGCAGCGGTGGTCCAGTGCTATTGCGATGCGTGGGTGCGACTGACGCCGCGCGATCGTCTGTTGGCTTACCACCTCTCGCGGGCTGCGATTGCCGGTCGACGGATCTTTGTTGCACAAAAGTGCGAGCATGGCGCCGAGCTTCTCGATCTTCTCGAAGAGCTCTATCTTCATCGAGTTGCGATGCCGCCAGCGGTGGCAGACGCAATCTCTGTCTACACAAAGCGATTCTGGATAAACAATGGCCCCTACCACGCCATAACTGCCCGCAAGGAGCTCCTCCCGCTCGATCCATGCAGTTGGCGTGCAGCAGTCGATTCAGCCTTAGCATCCGGTGCGCGGCTGCCAATTCGAAGCGGGGAGTCCGTCGACCAACTGCTCGCGCGGCACGATAGAATGCTGTTTGACGCAAGCTATCGCAGCATGGTGACGGCGAAGAACCCTGATGATGGCACCGACATCCTCGAGGCGTCGGCATGTACGTTTTACGGACCCGGCGTCACGATGTCGAAACTTGCCGATGTGACCGAGCGGTTCCCGCTCAATAGCGACGTGGAGCTCGACGACGCTGGGCGCATCACGGAGGTCGTGTGGAGAATGGGTGATCCTGCGACTGGGGTACCTCCCGGTCGCCATGCGACCGAGATCACGGAGATCGTGGGCCACCTTGAGTCGGCACTCCCACTTGCGGCAACGAAGACGGGTCGTGCCCTTGAGGCATTGATTCGTTTCTATCGCACGGGAGCCGAGGCCGATCGAATTGCCTACGACATTGCGTGGGTCGAAGACACGGATCCGATCGTCGACACCGTGAACGGGTTCATCGAGGTCTATGTGGATCCACGTGGGCGTAAGGGCTCATGGGAGGGAATCGTCTCCATCGAAGACCCTCTTAAAGCGCAAAGACTTAAGTCCATCGCAGAAGCCGCCTCGTGGTTTGAGGCGCACATGCCCTATGACCCGAAGTTCCGCAAGCCTGATGTAAAGGGCATCTCCGCTCGCTCCATTGACGTCATTATTGAGACGGGAGATTCCGGTCCCGTTACGCCAATTGGCATCAATCTGCCGAACGACCAATCCGTGCGTGAAGAATACGGTTCGAAATCCGTGAGTCTCGCCAACATCAGCGAGGCGTACGAGCGCAGCGCGGTTAAGGGAGCACGCCGGGAGTGGTGCCTCACGGATGATGAATTCGAGCGCTCAGAGAAGTTTGGACGCTTGGCAAACGAACTTCACACTGACCTGCACGAGATCATCGGCCACGGCTCAGGCCGACAGGCCGATGATCGCCAGGGAGATCCGGCTCGTTGGTTGCGTGAGCACGCATCGGCAATCGAAGAAGCTCGCGCGGACCTCATCGCACTCTATTTCCTATGCGACAAGAAGCTTGAGGAGCTTGGGATCTGCGACGATGCAGAAGCCGTCGGACGCGCGGGATTCGAGGCGTACGCGAGAAACGGAGGCTTGGTGCAGCTTCGTCGAGTGAAGTATGGCGACCGGCTCGAAGAGGATCATATGCGCAATCGGCAGATGATCGTTCGCTGGATTTGCGCCAACTCTCATGCCGTCGCGAGTGTCGTGCGCGACGGGAAGCACTATCTCACCGTTTTGGACTCGGGGGCATTCCGGAAAGCGGTCGGGGAGCTTCTTTCGATCGTTCAGCGGATCAAGTCCGAAGGCGACTACGAGGGCGCACGAGCACTCATGGAAACCTACGGGGTCAAATTCGATCCGTCGCTGCGTGACGAGATTGTCGCTCGCTATGAGCGGCACGACTCAACCACGTACACAGGTTTTGTCTACCCACGACTTGAGGC
>CAMARR010000010.1 GCA_945860915.1 Candidatus Kuenenia stuttgartensis | reverse complement strand
ACTTCCGTCTCAAGGGCCGCATCAGCTGCGGTCATTGCGCCGGTCACCTTGAGCTCGGTGAGCTCAGCGTTGAGGCGCTTCAGCTCTGACTCTTGACGAGCGAGCTGCTTCTGGATCTCTTCGTTCGTTTGTGCTGTCGCAAGTGAGGCAACAAAGGCCATCGCGACTGGGATCGTCTTCCAAAGCTTCATGTTTTTCTTTCTCCAAGAACGAGCCGCATAAAGCGAACTCGTAATCTTTCTCAGGTCTGTCCTAGACCAGGTGTCCGGGTCTGAGCCTTCGCGCACGCGGAGGCTCGGAATTCCCAACCGCTCACCCAGTCGAGGTGCCACTATGTCTTGCCTCTTCGACCCCGTCAACGCACCAAGCCAAAAAAAACCGCCCTGCCCATATACAATAAGAACTGCTCGGCATAGGACTCGCGACCGATATTCAAGGATAAAGTCGGAGAAAATCGCCATGTCATGCGCAAATATCCATACTGAAACAACAAATCCCGCCTGTCATACAGAAGGGATTCGCCAGAAAACACGCGATGCGAAGCGCGTTAAACCCGCTCGATCCTGACGTTACGTGCGGCGAGGAAAGCAATCGCGCGTTCGATTTCGGCGGATTCTCCGTCCAGCTCGACAGCCATCATCCCCTCGCTGTCGCTGATCGTTGCTCCGCGGATGTTCGGCACTAAGTTGAAGTCTCGCCCGAGGATGTAGATCACAGGCTCGTTCAGAACTTGCTGCGGGAATGTGAGGAGGAGCTTCTGCTTCATGGCTGGGATCCTGAATGCCGCGTGCGGCACGCTTGGACGATACCCGAGGCGACCCATGCCACCACGCCGGCAGCGAGACACCCCCATAGAACAGTCTTGTCGGCTCCCGCGGCGAGCGAACCCGAATAAGCCGTCCCGATGACGGGGTAAAGCGCAGGCCTCCGAAACCAATCGATCCCCGCGGCGTAGATCAGCTGTGTGACAGGGTTGCCATCTGCCGCCCATGGCGGCACCAATCCAGAGTCGGCGGAAGTTCGAAACGGAATTGCGATCAGGAAAGCACCGATGGCCCAACCTGCCGAGGAGGCGGCGCCCCGAGCGAAGGTCGCAACCATGAGCGTCGCCCCGATCTGGATGACCCCAAGGCAGGCGACCGCGAGGGCGACGGCACCGAGCGACCCGCCCAAGAGGGCCAGACTCGCGACGGCGGACACCGCAGCGAGGGACGCTGGAGCGATTGCCTCCTTCCACCTAACTCCGCAAAGCGGAAAAGCCGCGACTGCCCCTGCGACGACGCCAAGCACCGCCCCCTCTCGCTCGGCTACCGAGAATCCGAAGCCTGCGGCCACGAGAACCAAGGCTGTCGGAAGCGCGGTCGAAAGCTTCACTTCAGGCACGCGTTCAAAGCGTTGAGAGCCATGGAGGTCGCGAGCACAGGCGAGTTCTCCCAGAACTCAGAGTTCTCGTTAGCCCAAGAGCCGTCGGCTTTCTGCAACGAGACGATTTGCTTAGCGAGGCTTTCCTTCCACGCGATCGCCTTTCCGTCCGCGCCGGTGAGGGCACCATCACCTGCTGCGCCTAGCGCCCGCGCCATGGTCAGGTAGTAGTAGAAAAGCCCGGTCTTCTCGCTGAGAGGCTTACCCTCCTGACGCATACCGGGATTCTCAGTCACTGAGTAGTTCTTCCCGATCCATTCCAACAGAGCTTTGACTCGGGCGTCGCGGCGATCAATGTCGCAAAAAACATACGTCTTGAGTAACGCATATGACATCGAACCGTAGGACTTCCGAATCTTGCGTCCATCGGCCAACGTAACCATGCCAGCCTTTGACTCGCCCGCGTTAACTCCTGGCGCGTAGTACCCGCCCCCATCATTCCCAACCGCGGGTTCCTTGTCTTTTAGATCGTTGGTTTCGCTAAGATTCTGCGATCGCGATGCGAAAGTAGCCGCTTTCCTAAAGAAAGGGTCGTCCTTAGAAACGCCCGCCGCGCGTGCGGCTTCGACGGCAAATTGCGTGTTAGACAGATCCGGTCGCTCGTCACCGCCGTAGCCGACGCCCCCGTAATATCGATCCCCGGAGGCATATCCCTCGGCTTCATCGGATTGAACTACCCGGATGTACTCGCCGGCCTTGGCGAGAATCGGCTTGTAGGCAGCATTCCCCGATGCAGCGAGCGCAAGGACAGCCACCGACGTGTTGTAGGTTGCCAACATGCCACCATGAATCGATCCGTCCTTCTGCTGCGAACTCGCAAGCCACTCGAGGGGCTTCGACATGAACGGTCCGTCGGTCTCGCGGTACTTTCGCGGCGACTCCATCATCGCGAGCGCGCAGAGGGCAGTAATGCCGATGTCAGGATTGGGCGCCTTCGCCGAAAACTTCCAGCCTACGCCATCCTGCTTCTCACGGAGGAATCGAATGCCTTTGTCGACTGCGGCCTTGGCCTGATCCTTCCACGTCGCGGTTCCTGGTGGGTCCGGCTCGTTGGACTTGCCGGCCGATGGCGGATTCAGTGTATTGGGCGGCGGCGTATTCGAGGTTGACTCAACTCCACACGAAGTGAGAAGGACGGATGCGATTACAAGCCCAAAGCGACGTAGCGACATAGCGACCTCCAAGGATGTACTAGATTAACGTCTTCGAGCCGATTCCCGTTCAGTTTCCGCCAACGAACCAGAGGGCGACGTGTCGGCCGGCCCACGCGACGGCAAAAGCTAGGACCGTCAGGTAACCGAAGGCGAGTGCGGCCCAGCCCCAGCTCCCCGACTCACGACGGATCACCGCCAAGGTCGACGCGCACTGCGGAGCGATCATGTAAAAGAGGAGCAGCGCGACGAGCGTCGCGATATCGAACACCGGCCGCGTGGTTCCATCATGAACGGCGGCCTGCATCGCGGCCTGCAATTGAGCCTCGGCCACTTCAGTCTCTCCCTCACCAATGGCGTAGACCACGCCCATCGTCGAAACAAAAACCTCACGGGCGGCGAACGATGCGAGGACACCAATACCGATTCTCCAATCGAACCCGAGCGGGGCGACAATCGGTTCAATGAGTCGACCGGCACGGCCGGCGATACTCCCATGCAACTGCGCGGCGGCGGTCACCGATGCAGGAGCATCAGGGGCAACATCAGCTCGAGGGAACGCCGAGAGCGCCCACAACAGCAAGGAAACGCCGAAGATCACCGTTCCTGCACGGCGGAGAAACGATGCCGCGCGGTGTGCCATTCGCGTCAACACAGCCTTGGGGTCCGGCCAACGGTACGTCGGCATCTCGATGATCGGCGCGTGGCGGTCTCCCTTGAGTAGTGTCTTTCCCAACACAAAGGCCACCAAAGAGCCGGTCAACGCGCCACCTACGTACAGCGCCAGCAGAACGAGGCCCCGCGCTCCAAACGGCCCGAACTGCGCTGACTCCGGCATCAGTGCACCGATCGCAACCGTGTAGACCGGAAGTCTCGCACTGCACGTCATGAGAGGAGCAATCAGAATGGTGATCAGTCGCTCACGCCGATCCTCGATGACTCGAGTCGCCATAATGCCGGGTACCGCGCACGCGAACGACGACATCAAAGGGATGAACGCGCGCCCGGAAAGGCCGATCATCCGCAGTGGGCGATCGACGATGAACGCTGCGCGGGTCATATAGCCCGTATCTTCCAATATCCCGAGCAACAAAAAGAGGATCACAATCTGGGGCAAGAAGACCACCACGGCGCCGACCCCAGGAAACACCGCCTGCGTCACGATGTCACGCGCCAAACCCGGCGAAAGCCAGGTGCCGCACGCCGAGCCCAAAGCGGAGATGGCCATCTCGACGCCATCCTGAAGGGGTGCTGCAAGCGAAAACACGGCTTGGAATATGCCGCCCATAATGATGAGAAACAGAACGAATCCGAGCGCCGGATGCAAGAGCCATTTGTCTATTCGATCGGAGGACGCGCGGTGGCCTCCGGTAGGGCGCCACTTTGCCTGTCCCAACTTAGATCGCACCCATGCGTGTCGCCGAGCCGTTTCGGCAGGGTCATTTCCGAATGCGTCGGCGACTCGAAGAGTGCGCCATAACGACGCAACCGAACTAGAGACTTTTGTTTTGGCGACCTCGGCGATTGCGGACGAAAGAGCGGGAATTCCCTCTCCATTGACCGCCACCGTAGGAATGACGGGGATGCCCCCAAGTGCCAGCGACAGCGCGGACGCGTCCGGGAGTTGCCCTGCTTCGCGCGCCTCGTCGACCATGTTCAATGCAACGACGACCGGAATTCCCATGTCGATTATTTGCGACACAAGAAACAACCCACGTCCTGGCTGACAAGCATCGATGACCGCGCATACAGCATCTGGCGCATTCACCCCTTTGAGTTCGCCCGCGAGAAAATCGGACGTGACGCGTTCATCCGGTGACCGTCCGACAAGGCTGTAAGTGCCCGGGAGATCGACAACCTCCAAGTCGCCGCTCGATAGCCTTAATCGCCCCGAGTGGTGCTCGACGGTTACTCCAGGGTAATTGGCAATCTTTTGGGACAAGCCGGTGAGCCGGTTGAAGAGCGACGATTTGCCTGAGTTGGGATTGCCGACCAGCGCGATCGAGGTCATAAAGGCCCCGCCGTCGCCACCAAAATAGTCCGCGCCGTTTCGCGACGCAGTGCGAAGCGCGAACCGTCGATTTCGATTTCCATGGGACAGCCCATCGGCGCGACTCTCACAACCCTGATCTCGATTCCTGGAAGGACTCCCAACTCCCAAAGGCGGCCCCGATCAGGCCCATCCAAAACCGACACAACACCCCAACTCCTGCCGGAGGGCGCGTCGGGAAGTGGAATCGAGTTGGGCTTCATAACATCACGATGAGACTGAATCTCATCGGTCGCATCCATGGTACTCCCCCGCCTCGACCGCCCCAAGGGTCAGCCGCGGTGGGTCGTTGCGCTACGGCTTCGCTCGCGGGCCGTCGGGTCGTTTCTGCAGCCCGTACACAGCCCGTACAACTTCAGTGAGTGTGCGAGAAGCTCGCCGCCCATTTTTCGCGCCACCTCTTCCTGAAGCGCCTCGATTCTCTCATCGCGAAACTCTTTGATGGACTTACAGCCCACGCAAAAGAAGTGGTCATGGTGGGCGTGTCCGAAGGTGTGTTCATAGTAACGGGCACCCTCGCCAAAGTCGTGCATGACGAGTATCCCGCAAGCGAGCATCACAGCCAGCGTGCGATAGACCGTCGCCTTGCTGGCCGGGACGTTCTCGGCCCTGAGTCGTTCGATTAGTTGCTCCGCAGTGAAATGGTCGTGCACTGCAAATATCGAACGCAACAACTGGCGACGGGCAGGCGTGTACTTAAGACCCTGCCTGCGAAGATACGCCTCGAAGACTTCCTCTTCACCCGATGTGTGGCTGTCTGATTTCATCGGCATGTCAGCGTTGCTCTTATTGGTTGCGGGATTCACAGGAGCCCAACGAACCTCCAGTAGGCACGTCGACGCTCGTAACCCCACGTTGCCATTGAATCTCAGTGGACACACCCGCAACCCTGCGCAAGTGAAGCTACGTCCTATGGCTACCCTATTTCCGAATCGCGCGAGCCCCGATGTCCCGACGGAACTGCATACCCTCAAAGGAGATATGCCCGATTGCCTCATAGACTCGGCTGCGTGCTTCAGCAAGCGTGGTGGCCAACGCCGTTACTGCGAGGACACGACCTCCTGCCGTGATAAGCCTGCCAGCATCGTCGAGCGCAGTGCCTGCGTGGAACACATGAACGCCCGGGACTGCTTCAGCGCGATCGACGCCCTGGATGCGAAATCCTCGATAGAACGCGCCGGGATATCCCCCAGATGCGAGGACGACGGTCACGGCAGAACGGGAGTCGATTTCCAAAGCAGATGGACTCACGGTATCGAGTTCACCCTTTGCGGCCGCAAAAAGCAGCTCGGCCAAGTCACCCTTCATCCGAGGCACAACGACCTGTGTCTCCGGGTCACCAAACCGACAGTTGAATTCGAGAGTTCGGGGACCGGACCGGGTCAACATCATTCCCGCGAACAACAAGCCAGAAAACGGTGAACCGAGCGCTGACATTTCGTGCAGCGTCGGAACGAGAACCTCGCGCTCGATACGAGCCATGGTCGCGTCGGTCGCGAACGGAGTTGGACTATAGGCACCCATACCTCCGGTGTTGGGGCCGGTATCGCCTTCGCCGGCCCGCTTGTGATCCTGTGATGTCGGGAGCGTGAACAGTGTCTTTCCGTCGGTCACACAAAAAACGGAGACTTCCTCACCAGCCAAGAAGTCTTCGATGACTACGGTGGCTCCCGCATCGCCAAGAGACCTGTCCGCCATAAACGAACGCAACGTTTCGAGTGCTTCTGCCTGATCTTTGCAGATCACAACTCCTTTGCCGGCTGCGAGTCCTGACGCCTTGACCACCATCGGGTATGCGGCATCGCCCCTGACCCATGACTCGGCATCCTCTACTTTGACAAAAGTCTTTGACGCCGCGGTCGGGATCGAAGCACGAGCCATGACCTGTTTCGCAAATGCCTTTGAGCCTTCGAGCCGCGCGGCATCCGCCGACGGGCCAAACACTGCGATGCCGAGTTCTCGCAGACGATCGGCAATGCCAACACAAAGTGGCGCTTCCGGACCTACGACTACGAGATCGACCTTCTCGGCGACCGCACACTTGACCAATCCGTCCATATCCGCCGCGCCCACCGGCACATTGCGTGCGACCTTCGCCGTACCAGGATTGCCCGGCGCGCAAACCACTTCGGTAACGCGAGGGCTTTGCGACAACTTCCACGCCAGCGCGTGCTCACGTCCACCACCGCCAATGACGAGCACCTTCATGACGAAGCTCCTCCGAGAATTCCAGCCAACTGCACGATGTCCTGAGGACCTCGCACTTGCCACGCACCCATTCCAAGGGCGAGGGCAGGCGCGACGTCCGTCACCTGACCGTCCCCCACTGAAACGAGTCGTGCCGCGGGCAAACCGACGACGTTCATGATCTGAGTGAAGAAGCGGGGGTCCGGTTTCGGAAAACCAACATCTTCAGAAGCCTGAACGTACTCAAAAAGCGAAAGGTTAAGCCCGAGGCATTTCACGATACGCAACGCGAGGCTGCGCGAATTGTTGGTTGCCAGGATCAGGCGAAATCGCTGACGAATTTCGTAGATGGCACGCGCGACGTCCGGCGCTGGCCTCACGAATTGCTCTGGAGATTCGTGGGTTTCTCGAAAACGGTTCATTTCAGAGAGCCCAATCCCAAAGCAGGCAAGCAGTGCCTCTGACTTGGACATTTCCGGTACACGCGCCTTCACAAACCGATCGAACAGAGAAAATGACTCGAAACAGTCGGCCGTGCCCATGCGATGACGCAACCTCATCCCAGTGACTCGTGCCGAGTCGCCCGCAGATTCGACGTCTCTGCCACCGCCGTGGAGTGTGCCGTCCAGATCGAAGATCACGGCTTCGCGGCCTTCGAAGAGACGAAGGAGAGCCGGTCGTTCGATTGGGGACTTCGCCATGGGTCGGGATTCTACGGATGCCGCCTACGTTCCCAACGACGAACGCAGCCCCACCGCGTGACGGGCAATGACACCTTCAAGTCCTGCTGGGCTCAAGGCCGCACGCCATGCCTCCCACAAAAGGCCCATCTTGCCGGGCATCGGACCGGAGACCAACGGTGCCGGCGAGAGTCGCTGCGAACTCCGTTGCCAGAAGCTCGACGTTGCGACCAACATAATGGCAGCGCCTCCGCGCGCTCCGGATATCCCGCCGCGAAAACCCATTCCGGAGAAATATGCGGAAAACTCAGCTGACATACTCGCAATCCGAAGACAAAGAGAGCGCCTAACGCCTGCAACAACCTCCGGCGGGGCCACTCGCATTGCGATGTAGGGCGCTAGGGCTTCGTCATAAGCGATACCCCGAGCGAGGTCTTTCTCGATGTCGCGACAGATGTTGGCGAGCTGCACGACCTCGCCCGCCGCCTCGACCAACGCGCGTCGCGCAGCGCTCAAATCCGGATCGAGACCGAGCAACGCCCGGTGTTCTGACTCCGCGAATCGGAGCGGGGCACCCAACACTGCCGCGCAATAGCCTGGACGTTGGTCGCTTCGAAGCAACCCTCCTGACACGTCCTTTGCCAAGGCGGCCTCGCGCATGCCCTTCGCCATGTGTGTGACGAGTTCACTCAAACGTCGGCGCGAATCCAAACTCAAGCTGTCTCGCAATGCGAGAAGTAGATCAAAGCGGCGCAATACCGCGAGATGGCCAAGGTCGCGCGAATCCTGCACTGTCGCCTCGGGGAGCGGAATCTCCACCTTTGCGCCATCGGCCAAGGCGACGACCGCGGCCATCGCCTCATCTCGGGAATCAGGCGAGGTGGCCAGGTCCTCAACGGTATCGAGAGCCCGACAAAACAGGTAGGCGGTGCCGACTGACGTGCCGAGAGGGTCTGGAAGTAACGCAATGGCAAGTGAGAACGTCCGAGCTGCGTGCGGCAACGCGCGCCACAGGAATTTCTCACTGTCGGTTTCCGCCAACAACTCAGAAACCGGCGGACGGTTACGGTCTGCGACGAGATTCCTCAGCGCCCTGAAGGCCCGTCTCCCGCGATGGGAACTCACGGTTGCCGAAGCGTCGCCACCACAGGAGCGTGGTCGCTGGGCTTCTCTCCCTTGCGCTCTTCTTTGTCGACCTCGACGGCCTCAAGCAATGCAGCGGCGGTTTCGTTTACCAGAACGTGGTCAATTCGCAGTCCGAGTCCACGCCTGAACATTGCCGCTCGGTAGTCCCACCAAGTGTAGACACCACCTTCGGCATTGAATTTGCGAAAACCATCTTCGAATCCGAGCGCCTTGACTGCAGTCAATGCAAGCCGCTCGGGTTCCGAGCAGAGGATCGAACCTGCGAGGCCAACCGGGTCGTGGACATCGCGATCGTCGGGAGCGATGTTCCAGTCTCCCGCGACAACAAGCGGCATGCCGAGTGCGAGTTCCCGTCTCGAGAACTCAATGAACCGGGCCAGCCACTGGAGCTTGTAGAGGTACTTATCGCACCCGACCTCAGCTCCGTTGGGCACATAAACGCTCACAACACGAACGCCATCAACGGTTCCGGCGATAACCCGGCGATCCGAAGTGGGGAGGTCGTCCGGGAGGCCTTTGACGACATCCGTGATTGGCTTCTTCGCGAAGATCGCAACGCCGTTGTAGGTTTTCTGGCCGAATCGAGCCACGTGATACCCGGCGGCCTCGATCTCGGCCAGAGGAAATTCTTCGTCGGTGACCTTCGTCTCCTGGAGGAGCAGGACGTCTGGACTTCGCGTAGCCAACCACGAAAGGACACGCGGTAGTCGAGCGCGCAATGAATTGACGTTCCAAGTGGCGATCTTCACGGCGGGTATGTTACCCGTGATTCCCATGCGTTCATCGACTACCGTCGCCCTTTCATCCGCTGCGATTTCAGCCGTCGCGTTCATGGCTTTCGTGCTGGGCGCCCATTTGCAGTCTGACCTCGCACCGGCGATGTCCATATCGGTCGCGACCTTGGCCGTATGGAATAGCTTGGGATTCGCAGTTGCCGTCCTAGGTGGGTTCTCCATAGGCGTCATCGCCCGTCGCAAAGGGCACCGCGTTGCCCTTGCTTGCGTCCTCGCCGCGGGCGTTGTCTCCTGTGTCGGAATGGGGATTGCATCTAGCGACTATGGAGTTCTCATTAGTCGACTTGTGGCGGCCTTTGCCTTCGGCGGAACTTGGGGCACGACCCATGCGGCCGTCATTGCGATCTCATCACGACAGGACCGATCTCTTCTGGCAGGGATCGTGCAGACAGGCCCTCCGCTAGGAGCCGGGATGGCGGCCGCCGTGACGTCATGGCTCGGGCCAGCGCTTGCCGACCACATGGAGTACCCGGCTTGGCGGATCAGCGCCATCGCGGCGGCAGGCACGGTGGCCTGTGCGATTCCGCTGCTTGCCTTTCTTCCAGGATGGACGCCAAAGGTCAAACCAATCGTTCCCGTCGCCGCAGATCGCGGCGAGAGCCGACCACTTTTCGTCCAATTTCGATCGGCCTTCAACCTCGCCCCTTGCATTGCGGTGCTTGCCCTTCACATGGCGGCGTATTGGTGTTCGTTTGCATGGCTTCCGCAACACCTGATTCAGGAGCGCGGCGTTTCGCGACATGACGCGGGTTTCATGCTGGTCGGACTTTCGGTGGCTCAGGTGGTCGGGGACCTCCTCTTCGGCCGGTTCGCGACGCGTGTGGGTCCAATCCGTGCTCTTGTCATCGGATCTCTCGCGGTCGCGATGGGATTCATCACACTTGCCGCGGGTTGGGCGACGCTGGCAAGTTCCCCGTGGGCACTCGCAGCTTGCCTCGCGATCCTCGGACTCGGAATGGGGCTCTGGTCAACATTCTCGCCACTCTTTGAATCACGCTTTGACGATGCCGGGAGAGCCACTGGGCTTTCGTCGCTCTACAACATAGCCCGCATCATTCAGATTCCGGCCCAACTTTCGGTCGCAACGATCTACGCTTCGACCGGTTCGCTTGCTCCGACGCTCGTGCTTTCCGCGGCATGCACGGCTGCAGCGCTGATTTTCCTCCCTCGCCTGCAGCAACATGACGCCAAGCGCACAATTCACCCATGAAGAACGGCCTGATCGCCCTGATCGCTCTGACTTGTGTCGCGGGATGCGCGGTCAAATCCGGAGAAGGTATGCCTGACGCACGGGCTGCTTCAGGTCGTGCCCCGCAGACGAACGAATCAAAACGTGTGCTGAACGTTCCTCGTGCCCTCCCGATCGAACTCATTCGAATTTCCGCAAGCCCTGAAGACGGCGTGAGCCAAGCGTTCCTAATCGGGAAGTTCGAAGTGACGTACCAGCAGTTTGCACCCTTCATCCAGGCAACTTCCTATGACGGCAAGGATCACCCAAGTTCAGTCTCAAAGGAGCAATTCCTCGACGACTGGAAGGGTGGCATGTACCCATCCGCGAGAGCTTTCCATCCCGTCTGCTATCTAAACGTCCAGCATGCTCGGGCGTACTGCAAATGGTTGACTTACGTCACAGGTCATATAGTCCGACTTCCGACTGACGCCGAATGGTCCTTGGCTTCCATGGGGAAAGGCCATCGCCGCGCCTACCCTTGGGGAGACGCGTGGGATCCGCGTTGTGCGAACATCGGAGGCGACTCCGACGGTTTTGAGGAATCAGCTCCCATCGGATCGTTCCCTCTCGGTGCCACACCTGAGGGGGTTCATGACATGGCCGGCAACATATGGGAGTGGACGTCCTCCACCCCGCAGGCTCCGGTGCCGGACCTTGGTGACCCACTCGGCGGACACCTTCGGGGCGGTCCGTGGTGCATGGGTCCCGACACTGTGCTGTCGAAGCAGATCGCTCGCGAAGACCCTGACCGAGCCGACGACAAATTCGGTCTCAGGATCGTGGTTGAGTTCCCGTAGCAGAGTGCGTCTCAGGTTGAGTCGCTCCGCGCCAAGGCTCCATCTATTAGCTTCGTTGATTCGCAGCGATGCACGGTGCGCCTCCACAATGCCCAGACTCGAGTCCGATATGATTCGCGCTCGATCTGCGAGCGGCGACCGATTCGCTCGGTCGCCGCAGGCTCAAGTCACCGAATCAAGTTCGATCGAACTTGCCATCGCCCTCGCGTGCGACGCGAAGCTGTTCTTCAAGCGTGGCGATCTTCGCCTTAAGCTCGGCAAGCACCGGAATGATCTCCGACTGTGCGAATCTCTTGTGGATGTGCTGAGGGCAGTTGATGTCCCACGCACCGATAGTGAAGACGATTGCGCGTTCGACCTTGCCCGGATAGCTCTGATCACTCAACCGCGCGAGCAATTCCGGGTCATTCTCGGACACCGTGGCGGTCCCCCAAACCTTCACCCGGCTCGAGGTGGCGTAGTCCATCAAGAACAGAAACGCGTTCGGATTCTCAGCCAAATTCCCAAGAGTGATGTATTGCCGGTTGCCTCCGAAGTCGGCGAAGGCGAGGGTCTGATCATCAAGTACCTTCAGGAAGCCGGCCGGTCCACCTCGGTATTGGACGTAGGGCTGTCCCTCTGAGTTTGCAGTCCCGAGATAGAACATGTCCAACCCGGAGACAAATGCCCGAAGTTCCTGGGTCACACGAGTCTTCCAGCCCTGATGCTGTTCAACTTTGGAGTAACTGGTCCGCGAGCCCTTATCCGCCTGGATCTTCTTTACAGATTCTGTGAACGCAATGTCGCTAGGAAAATGTCTCATAACTCTCGGCTCCGTCTTAATGAGGAGAACACCGGCCAGCCAATCGTGTAGCCGGCCGGGATCCGTCGATGCTGTCAGGCGACATGTCCTACGAGAGGCTGCGCCTCGGGGACGTCGAGCGATGTATCGGCCACATTGTTGAGGAAGTTGGTGAAGCAGCCGACGACAACACTCGCCACGATTTCAACGATTTCCGTGTCACCGAAACCGGCGTGGCGAACCGCGCGGAGATCCTCATCGCTTACCTTGCCTTTTGTCTCCATGACTAACTTGGAGAACTTCAGAGCAGCATCGGCGCGGGGATCTGTGGCTGTTGCTGAGCGAGCCTCCAATAGCTCCAAAGCGGTTAGCCCCGTCTTCGGACCGATTGCGCACAGGATTGAAGTGCAATAAGAACAGGCATTGGCTTCACTTGTGCCGAGCTTGATCTGGGTATGCAACTTCTCACCGATTTTCGCCGTCGCCATCGCGGCGCTGAGCACAAGAAAGCTGTCGAGAACAGCGGGAGAATTCGCCATCACCTTCGCTGCGTTGGGCACCATGCCGAACGCCCCCGCAACCGGTTCGAACAGCTCTTTTGTCCGTCCTTGGGCTTGTTCGGGTCGGACCAATTGAACTCGTTGCATTTTTGATCTCCACTTCATATAGACAGACAGGTCTGTCTTATACAACCGAAAATAAAAAGAGCTACTTGCCCTTCACTTCCTCGGCCAATTTTATGGCGGCATCACGCGCAACCCTTGCCGACTCAGGGCTCCCCGTGATCACCGCCGTCACGATAGCCCCCTCAACGAGAAGCGCGACCATCGGAGCTACCTTCGCGCCCGATTCGCCAACTGACGCCTCTACGAAGCCCCGAAGGCTCTCGAAGAAGCGCCGCTTGTGATCTCGAACGAACTGAGAGCCGGGGTGCTTGGGGTCGGCTAGTTCGACTGCGGCATTTTGAAACGCACACCCTCGGAAACCTGGGGACTCAAACCACTCCTTGAGAGCCGCGAAGAAGGCGCGCAGTTTGTCTTTCGAACGTCGGCTATGCCGTTCCATTGAGTCATGAAAGAACGCCTGCACCTTCTCTTCCCGATACTGAAGAACGGCAACGATGAGGTCGTCTTTGGACGGGAAATGGGTGTAAAGCGTCATTTTGGCCACGCCAGCCTCGGCGATGACCCGATCGATGCCGACCGAGCGAACGCCTTCGGCATAAAACAGCCGATCGGCGGTCGCCAATAGGCGCATACGGGCTTCGGATTTTCCGATTCGAGTCGTCATTCCGCGGGCATAGTACAGACAGGTCTGTCTTGTGTCAAGGCCGTTGATGATTTTTCAAAAAGAGAGAATTCAGGGATTCGAGTCGTCTCCTCCGCGGGTCACCTAACTTCGTTTGCGCTTAAGGATCGCGGTAAAGACACTGCTGTTTCTGGCCATTACGATTCGATCGACTCGATGAGCACCATTCTAAGGTGCCCGCGTGCCACGGCGAAAATGAAGCGGTCCGAGAGACCGAAGGTCTCGCGGACCGCGAATGAGTCGGGGCGACAGGATTTGCAAGCCGCGGCGAGCGGACGCGAGCAAGGCTCAACATCCTGACTCGTATGCGACCAAAGGTCGCGCACGAGAGCGAGTGCAAGCGAAGCGGCGCACTCGCTAGCCCCGACAAAGTGAAGCGGTCCGAGAGACCGAAGGTCTCGCGGACCGCGAATGAGTCGGGGCGATAGGATTTGCAAGCCGCGGCGAGCGGACGCGAGCAAGGCTCAACATCCTGACTCGGATGCGACCAAAGGTCGCGTACGAGAGCGAGTGCAAGCGAAGCGGCGCACTCGCTAGCCCCGACAAAGTGAAGCGGTCCGAGAGACCGAAGGTCTCGCGGACCGCGAATGAGTCGGGGCGACAGGATTTGAACCTGCGACTTTCGGCTCCCAAAACCGACGCTCTAGCCAGGCTGAGCTACGCCCCGAGGGTTTGGATTGTGGCCGGTCACCCGGCCCGAGACAAGCGGCTCACCAAGTCGAAACGTAACCGACCGCGATTTCTGAGACCGGCATCCAGTCTTTCCCTTGGTTTGCAGACTCCTCAACGATCGTCACTCCAGGCCGTGTAGAAGCTCTTAGACGGAACCCGTAGCCACGTGTCGGGTGGATCGACACCATGCGATTGGCGCCTGCTTCGGCGGTGGTTGTCCAGGAATCCATGGTCCAAGAGCGCCCCCCATCGTCGGTCCGCCACTTCCCCGTCCCGGTCGCGCTGATCAGGCTTAGGCTTCCGTTAAAATCCGTGTCAAACTTCAAGTCCAAAATGTCCTTGGGGACTACCGTAGGGTTGATTGGCAACTCGATTTCACGAAATCGATTGCCGCTGTCTTCTGTCCGAAAAACCACGGCTTTGGATACACCAGCAACAGTTTTCACCCCTGCGACCCACGCACGGTGTCGGTCTAGGACATGGACAGCCGTGAGGCGAGTGCCGCTCATCATCCCGGACTCGTATCCGATCCGCCGCCAACGCCGTCCGCCATCTTCGCTTTGAAGAACCAGTCCGTCTGATCCGCCCGATACGCGGTCGAGTGCCCCGACGACCCAAACATCTCGAGTCGAAACAGCAGTGATAGCGCTCGGTGAAACAGCTGAAAAGTCGCCCTCGACGACGGGCGGCGACTCGAGGTGCGGACCACCGCCGCACGCGACCAAAAGGAATGCGGCTAACGCCGCGGAGATAACTCGTTTCAAGGGAGACCTTTCCGCAAAAACCCCGAGGGGCCAGTTCCGTCATCGGCCATGGAGTGTGATGCGCTCAACTAAGTGCCCCACAACGACCTCCGCTGACTCCTAGATGATATCCTCCGGGGCCATGCCATCCCACGGATCGAACTCCGAAAACGACCTTCTCAGGCAGGTTCCGTCCGTAGCCGAAATTCTGGACCTCGCCGAAATGGCTCGGATGGCCTCGGTCGCGGGCAGTCGTGGATTGGTTGCCGAGGCCATTCGGATCGAACTCGACGACTTGAGACTTAGGCTTCGCAAAGGTCGAGCCGGCCAGCGTGACCTAGACAACGCGACAATCGTTGAGCACGTGCTGGCGAGGCTTTCCCGCGATTTCAGACCACTGCCCCGCATGATCAACGGAACGGGAGTCATTCTTCACTCGGGACTCGGTCGTGCTCCGCTTCCGCGCGCTGCATCGGACGCGATCGCGGATGCGGGCCACTACCATCTGCTTGAGGTTGATCGCGAACGAGGTGACCGTCGCGCGCGGGACACACGTTGCGCCCAGATCCTGCGCACGTTGACTGGAGCGGATGCCGCACTAGTCGTCAACAATTGCGCGGCAGCCACCGTGCTGATGCTTCAGGCCGTGGCGCGCGGCCGTGAGGTCATCTGCTCGCGTGGCGAGATGGTCGAGATTGGTGGATCATTTCGAATCCCTGAAGTGATGGAAGCGAGCGGCTGTCGACTTGTGTCAGTTGGGGCGACAAATCGCACACGCATCGAGGACTACGATGCCGCGATTACGCCCGCCACAGCGGCCTTGCTTGTAGTCCACACAAGCAACTATCGTGTAATTGGATTCACAGGAAGCCCTCCTCTCGCAGAAATCGCCGCGCTCGGAAAACGCCGTGGAATCCCGGTAATGCACGACCTCGGATCAGGTTCGATTTTAGGCCCAGAGGAGCTCGGGGTAGGAGATGAGCCACCTGCATCGGCGTCCGTTGAGGCAGGCGTCGACCTCTTGTGCATGAGTGGCGACAAGCTGCTAGGTGGCCCCCAGGCCGGCATCATTCTCGGCAAAAAGCAGTGGGTTGATCTCTGCCGCAACGCTCCTCTCGCGCGGGCACTTCGAATCGACAAGCTCCGCGTTGCTGCCCTAGAGGCGACTCTATCGTTGTTCCTTGATCGTCGGACGCTCAACATCACACATCCGGTCACCCGAATGATCCGCGCCACGCGCGACGAGCTCCTTCCCCGAGCAAGAGCCGTTGCGGAAGCGCTCAAGATGTCATGCATTGACGGGACAACAGTCGTGATCACCGAGAGCGAAGCTGAGGCTGGCAGCGGAGCGCTTCCCGCATTGCCGATTCCATCCTTGGGAATCACGATCAACCACCCAGACTTGTCGCCCGACATCCTTGCAGAGGCAATGAGGCGTGAGCCAACCGGGGTATTCAGTGTGATTCGCAATGGATCGGTGCTGCTCGATGTCCGGACAATCTTCGACGATGAGATCGATCTGCTCGCCAAATCGGTGGCGGCCGCTATCAATGCCTGTCTAAAGCGCCCCCTGCCTTGATCTCATGCGCCCGTGCGTCGATACTGACGCCATCCACGGGAGTGGATCGGTTCCTGGTGGACCGCCCGGTCTTCAAAACCGGTGAGACCGGCGAACAACCGGTCCGGTGGGTTCGATTCCCATGCACTCCCGCCAAATTCACGCAACCCGTCCGGACGGGTGCCGGAAGTGACTCATGACTGAGATGTTCCTTGCTCCCTTCGACGCCATGTGGCGTGAAACGGGATGTTGGTTCCGCGCGATGGAGGACGTCCGCGCATCGCTCAAAGCGTCCGTTGCAGACGTGCCTGCGGCCGATCTCGCGCGAAGTGCAGGGGCCGGAACCCCAACAATTGCTCAGTTGCTCTGCCATAACGGCCTCGCCGAGGTCGTTTGGATCACCAAGGTCTGGCGCTCGGAGCCGATTCCCGACTCTTGGAAGGTCTGGTTCGAACGCGGGCGTCTCGACAAGGGCGCCCCCATTCCCGCCGATGCGACGAGCGAGCAGATTTTCCTGTGGCTCGATGAAGTCCGCGAAAAGACTCGCCTGACTCTGCTTAAGGTCACCGACAAGGAACTCGACCGACGAATCGCAAAAACGACCAAGGGGACCGCTTCGCTGCGTTGGATTCTGTACCACTTGGTCGAGCACGAGGCCCATCACCGCGGGCAAATCTGCCTCATTCGCCGCCTTTTGGGCACGCCCCCCGCTAGAACCGCCTGAGCTTTCGAGAAGACGGAGCCCCCTCGGTGCCGATCCGTAGGTTTCGGAGAGATTCCGCTCGTTGCGGGGGCTCGAGATACGCTAAATTGGGCAACTCATGAAACTAGTTCGCAATCCCCTCGCGCTGGTGCTTTCTGCTCTCCTAGCAGTTGGCTGCGATCAGGACTCCGTGTCCTTCGGGGTTGTGGGACTTGACGCGCCCCCGAGTGGCATCGCTCCTAACGATGCGATTGCAGTACGCTTCAGCGTCGCGATGGCGAGCGTACTTCCTGACGGCGCCATTCGAGTTTTCGATGGAACCACTCGACTGGGGACTCGCGCGGTTGTTGAGAACGATGTCATACGGTTGTTCGCATCTACCCCGGAAGGATGGCCATCGGGCCACACGCTTTCCGTCGAGGTGCCAGTTCCGACTCTCAGTCGCCCCTTGCATGCCAAGGATGGAAGTTCTTTAACTCGCGCCTTCAGGGCCACGATCGCAATCCGAGACGATTGGTCCCCACGCAGCGGTGCACTCTCCGTTTCATCGGCAGATGTCCCGGTCCGAGACGTCACTGCGGGCACGGTGCTAAGGGTGACATTCGACACGCCGCTCGATCCGACTTCCATCGAGGGTGGTCTTGAGATTCGTGATGCCGCTGGTCGAATAATGCCCGGCGTTCGCGTGACGTTGACAGGATCGCGCACGGTCACTATAAGTCCTTTTGTGTACATCACTCCGGCGCCGACCGAGGCATTCACACTCGCCGCGACAACGAAGCTCATGGCGCTCGACGGCAGGAGGTTGCAGCGACCAGTCGTGTGGAGATTCGTCTGCACAGACGCGGAGCTCTCCGGAGAATTTGCGACTTCATTCGAACCATCAGAGGTCCTTGAAGGCACTCGAGCCGACAACAAAAGTGGACTGCGGCCCATTCGTGTTGGCGCGGTCCATGCGGTTCCTCGTGGATTGGACGATCCCGAATCGCGACGTCCGGTGCCGTTTGGCGCAACCCCATCTCGCGTACAAGCGCTTCTCCCCTTGCCTGCGGCACCGATGTTGGTGGAATCCCTGACATTGCGACTCGCCGCGCCATGGCCGAGCGAGATTCACATTCCTGCTCTGTCGGTTCGCATCGAGATGGCGAAGGAGAGTTACCTAGCCGTCGATGCGGATCGCAACGCACGGGCTCCCCGATCCGTAACACCTCGCGATATCACACTTCGCCCCGATAGCGATGGGATCGTCACGATCCCGCTCGAGTCGCCAGTCTCGCTCGATCCGGCGGACTCGCCGGACTCGGCCCCCGCGGTTCTTGTCGATATCTCAAATGAATCCGGAACGGACGGGGCAACGGCAACGCTTGCGGGAACTCTCGCATTCCATGGAGCGGACATCGGTCGTTGGCTTGAGTCCGTACCTGGTACTCCGTCCGGAGATTTAGGCGCCTTCGCACCGCGACTCGTCCTCACGGGGCACACACACGCACCCGTCCTGCTGCGCCCATTTACCGCGCCTGTCCGATCACCCGTCTGGATCGAGCGGCCAGGCTCAGTGACTGGCATCGGGCGCGCGGGCACGGACTGGCGCGTTGAATGGCGCTTCTTCGGCGACCCACTTGCCAACGAAACACCCGGACCTTGGGAATCATCGCTGTCCGCGCTTGCTGGACATCAGAGCATCCAGGGCCGAATCATTTTCCCGGTTAGTTCTGCTGCCCCCGAAAATGGGGAAGCGATCATTGAAAGACTTGCCGTGCCATGGAAGGCCGGTCCTGAGGAGGCCCGCGATTAAAGCGGGATTCGCTGATGAAACTACGTAAAATCCAGTCCTTGCTTGCCCTCTTGACTCTGGCGATATCTGCTACGGGTCAGGGAGGCGCCGACACGCGCGCAGCCGCACCGACGACGCGCCCGACAGCGCCCCCACCCTTCGTCTACGCAAACGCCCTTCCAACGGCGACCGTGGCGACAGTAAATAACGAAGTGGTTACGCAGGCTCGGCTTTTAGAGTTCTTGCTCAACGCCAATCTTCAACAAGCCATGGAGAATCTGGTGCTCGCGAATGTGCTTGAGCTTGAGCTTGTCAAGAATGGGATTGCTATTGACGATGCCGAAATCGCGACCGAGCGCGATGCCATCGTCGCTCGCATCAGCCCGGGACGCAAAGTCGACGATCTCATTCGCGACGGCGTGTTCTCAGAATTCGAAATCAACCGCCAAGCTCGCATGGCTCGGGGTTGGGACAAGATCGTCTGGAAGAAGCAGAACATTCCGGAAGAGAAACGCACGGAACAAGGCAATCCCATGATCCGCTCAATCTTCATGCGCCAAGCCATTGCGGACTACGAGGTTCGTCGTCGGGGTACCGAGCCAGCGCCAGCCCCAGGATTGGTTGCGCAGATCACCCAAAAGGACGGGAAAGGGCCCACAATCAACGTCACTGCTGACCAGTCAATCGACTTCCTAATGGGCTTGGTTAAGCCGGGTGCGTTGACGACTGCCGCTGAGGATCTCATCCAATCCGTCATAGTCGCCCAAGAGCTGAAGAAAGCGAATGCTGTCGTTGACGAATCCGAGATCGAAGGGTGGGTTCAGAAGCAGATGCAACGATATCCACCACCGTTCGACTGGCCGACAATCCTCAAGATGAAAGGCACGTCCATGGACGCCGAGCGCGAACGCATGCGCCGTATCGTCGGATGGAAGAAGTGTTCTCAAGCCGTGATCAAGGACGAAGACGTAGAAGCGTTCCTTCAATCCAATTTGGACTACTTCAATGGCCGCAACGTGAACGTTTCCCACATCTTGTTTGCAACGCGCGACCTAGCCTCCGGCTTGGACTTCGCCGCCGAAGTGCAAACAAAGGCCAAGGAAGGCGCCGAGTCTGTTTCCATGAAGGCGCGCGAGGGCGTTGACTTCGGCTGGCTCGCGGAGAATTACTCGGAAGACACCTCGACAAAGAATGCGAAGGGCCTCATGACTACCCCAATCAAGAAGTGGGGCGGCGGACTAGACCCAGCGTTCCAGAAAGCCGCGTACGCGCTAAAACCTGGCGAGATCTCTGCACCGATCAAGTCACAGTTCGGATGGCACGTCATCCGCTGTGAGAAAGTCAACGAAGCACGAAGTGGTCAGGACTGGTCCAAACCGGAGGTGCGCGACTACGTCGTTGACGAATACGAGACGGTGAAGATGCGCGCATGGCTCGATGCGATTCGCGCCAAGTCCGAAGTCAAAGTTGTCCCGCTTGCCGAGATCGTGAAGCTCAAGTCGATGACATTCTCACGCAAGACCGAGAAGTCGGAGATGGCCCCAAAGTAGTCATCTGCGGTCGCTCCCGGTTGCGGGAGCGGCGTCGGCGTGTGAGCATCGGGCGGGAGATCCAACGATCTTCCGCCTGATCTCTTGTCACACAGATTCACCATCGTTCTTCTCTCCTCACTTGCAGCGGTGCTCGTTGCAGCTGGGCTTTCGATTGCGCTACCTGTGTGGCTCGGCCCCGACGAGGGCCCGCACTGGCAATACGCTGGCTTTCTGGTCCGAGAGCAAAGGCTGCCGGACCCCGAGCGAGATGACGTTTTCCAAGGACAGCATCCGCCGGCCTATCACGCATTGATAGGTGTAATTCGGCCGCTCTTGTCGACCATCGCGGCGTCATCTCCTTCGTTTTACCGCCAACCCGGCGCGATGCCGTTGCCCGCCTTTGTGGACCTAGAATCCGATAAGGTCACGCCGGACCCAGCTAGCCTACCGTCGCTCGCGCCATCGGTCCTCAAGAAACTCGACCTCTCTAAGGTCTTGAGTGTCAACGGATTTGAAGTCCACATGTGGCGCCTGATCGGAATCGTTTTTCTCATCGGCACCGCATGTGTACTATTTTCCACCACGATCGCAAAGGAGAATGCGGATCGAGTCGTCGGTGCACTGGCTGTCGCGACTGCGCTATTGACTCCCAGTTTCATTGCTGTCTTTGCAACTCCAGGAAACGACCAGTGGGCAGCTCTCTTCGGGTCTCTCGGATTCGCACTCGTCGTGAGTGGCGAAGCTCGTCGGACGCGAATTACGCTCGCTAGTCTTCTCCTTGCGATCGGCGTCGCAGGAAAACTCACAGTTCTCGGACCCGCAATCGCAGCGGCGACTTGGGTCGCCTTCGAGCGGCGGACACCTCGCGAACGCCTTCTAGCCTTCGCATGCGTTTTCACTGCGCCGTTTCTCGTTGGCATCACATGGGTGCTGCGTCAGGCGATTTTCTTCGGCGGTGCCAATGGCGCTGTGACGATGAGCCAGCTTCATGCCTCCGCGTTTCGTGATGCCCCTCCTGACACCCTCGGGATGCTCGATGTAGTTGGGCGATGGCTTCAATCGTGGATCGGTGAAGCCGGGGCGGACGGACTAGGACCGGGGACATTCGCCGTGGCAGTAGGCACCATCGTCCCGGTTTCTTGCGTAGTCGGAAGCGTCTGGATTCTCATTCGCGGCCCCGGTGGGCTCGCGCGACGAGCATCTGCGAGTTTCCTGGCTGGGGCCACGCTCCTCGGGGTCTCGTTGGCGCTCGGGAATCGTCAGTACTTTTGGATCCATGGCCGCTATTTCGTCGCGATGGTGCTTCCCGGTGCCCTCGCATTCGCCGAAGTCATGAAGGCATTCCTTGGGCCTCGGGCAAGAACGGCAACGATGGGCACTGCATTGACAGTCGGATTCGCATCCACGTTGCTTCTTTTCGGACACGTGCTTCCGACCTATCACCCTCCAAGATCGACTGTCGAGATTCCTGGACTCGTTGCGTACGTGGATGCCGGCTCACACATAGATCGCGACGCTACCGTTCGCGGCGTCCCTCGAAGATCCCCGGAATCGGGTCTTCCAAGTCCTACAACTAGCGGCGTTGTAGACCCTTCCGAGGTCTCCATTCAGATACGGGACTTGCCCCCAACGACATTGCTTATAGCGCGCATTACTCCATGGGTTGCCCCACGACCAGAGAGCAGCGTAATCGATCTCATGATCGACGGATTTCAAGTCACCGGCGCCCTCTCCCCCGAGCTTTGCCGCGAAGGTGTTGAAGTAGTGGTGCCCACATGGGCTTCCGCCGATGGGGAGATCGTGGTGACCGCGCGCACCAAGGTCGGAGACGGAGCTGGGATCGCAGAAGTCGCGATATTCGAACTCGGGGTTTCGCCGCCGACCACCCGGCGCGATGGAGACGACCTCATCGTGAGCTTCGATGTCTTCCGGCCATGGCCCAAGCCCCGCCTCGCTTTGAGTGCATTCAAGGCCGGCGTGGCTGTGGTTGCGTCGGCTATTGAGTCCGCCTCACAACGTTCGGTCGAAGTCCGACTTCCCGGATGTGCAAGTGCCGACGAGTTGCGCATGGGCCTCGCCGATGGGGTTGTTTGCAACTTCAAGTTGGCACGATTCGCGAGTCAGGACGCGGAGGTCCGTGGTGATATTCGCTCACCGGGGTTTGATGTCGTTCGGATTGCGCCCTCGACTCCTGTAGGGACTGCCATTGTGCCCCTGTTCGGGTCCCTCTTTCCTGAAGGAACATGGACGTTGCGTGTATTGGATGCGGTCGGCGAGCCAATTCCGGATGGCATCGTCGAACTCGTCAGGCCAAATGGAGAACGCGTTGCCATGCGCAACGCCACTGTGGCCGTGGATGCCGCGGCGCAGGCGGGAAGGTGTGGTGATCTCGTGTCCATTGAGTCTTCACGAATCGGCATCGATCGCATTTTGGTCAAGGGTTCGCGCGGTTGGTCTTTTCCACTGAATTCTCAGAAGTAGAAGCACTCTTCCTAACGCGCCCCTGAGCCGAAAGTCGGAATGATGCGTCTCCCCCTTGTTGCCTGCATTCCGGGCACAAGGAGATTGATTGAAGTACATGATGTGGTTCGCGATTGCTCTGCTGTCCGCAGCGGCATATTCACAAGGTCTCGCGATATCGGTCGCAACAGACATCCCAGGTCCTGTCCCGATTCGCGATGAAGAGGTCCACCTTCTCCGTCCCGAAGGACTCTCCCCCTTACTGACCCGCGACTTGCTCGGACTCCTCCGAGGCGATGCCAACGGAAATGGCCGATTCGACGACGCTCCTACCGATGTCGACGCAATCGAATGGGCTAGCGGAGCGCTGCCTAGCCTCCTCCTCTCCGTCTCATCCGATACGGCGATCCCGGGCTCCGCAACTGTCAAAGACGGCGACATCTTCCGCTTCGATGGGCCAGGAGTCACCATTCTCTACCCTGAAGCCATGTTCGCCTCAGCATCGGGGTCGGGCGACGTCGATCTTGACGCGTTCGCCATTGCCGCAGATGGCACCTTGTTCTGGTCCTACAGCGACGACGAGGTAACCGTTGCGCCCGGAGTCATCGCGGCTCTCGGCTCCAGCCTGATCAACAAGCACGTCATCCTTAAACTTGAGCCTGGTGCATTCGAAGCAGTCGTTGTGATGACACAGCAGCAAGTGGTCATGGCTTTCAATGCAGCATGTGGGACATCGGTCTCGACGGTCGTCAACACGACGGACATTGCCGTCGATCCCATCTCCCCCGGCGACCTCCTTCTCACCTGCAGCTCGACATCATCCAGCCTGAAAGGGCGAGTCGTAACGACGGCAATGGGTGGGTCAATCTGGACTTTCCTAGGGCTCTCCGTGACGCCGACAGCATTCGGCCTTGGGACTTCCCCAAGTTTGGATGGGATTGCATGGATGCCAAGTGGGCCATCCCCCGCTATCCGTTCTCTCTCGGAGGCCCCATCGATCTCCGGGGGCGGCGCCATCGACCTCTTGATCGATGGATTCCAGCCCGGCGAGGCAATCCGGATTGGGGTCAGTCCTCCGCCATCGAGCCGACCCGCGTTTATCCCGGTGGGGGGTAGCTTTGGCTTCAACCTGACTCCGCTCGACCTCGCATCCGATACTTTTGGCTTGTCCCTGAGCTCACCCGAGTTGCTCCGAATCGCTGACGCAACGGGGACCATCCGGTGGCAACACCCAGTCGGCGGCCTAGTTCCCGCCATTGCGCTTGTCCAAGCAATCGGATTGAGCTCCGGAAAACTGTCGACACCGTCATCAGTCGCGATAATCCTCTAGGCAAAGTTTGGCGTATGATGGGGCCGCCTGCCCGGCGGCTCCACCATGCGAATCCTCACTTTAATCGTCGCCCTGATTATCGCAGCCGCGATCGGTGGATTCGTCGTCCTGACTCAGGACGGAGCAGATTCGGCCACAAGCATCTCTCTTCAAAATACTGACGACCTGTTGGGCTTTGCTCCGACGACACGAGAGGCAACAGTCAACGTTGACTCGTCCCCATCCTCGCGCCCCGACACAACACCCAAGCCCGGAACCATCGTTGGTCGCGTGGTGGATCGGAGTGGAGTGGGGCTCGCAGGAGCCAATGTGGTCGTGAGTTTGCTTGTCCCACCAGGGCGACGCAATTTTGCACTCGTGGGTGCTTTCACGAAAACAGCAACAACAACTGGCGACGGTCGATTCGCGTTTGATGTCCCGGGCGGTGGCGTCTACCGGGCTATGGCCGAATCCGATGGATTCGGACCTGGTGTCGTAGATGGGCTAAGCCCAGGCCAAGACACGGAGATTCTTCTCGAACTACCCGCGACGCTCGACGGGATCTGCCGCACTCAAGGTGGTGGACAACCAATCGAGGGGGCTGAGATCCGGGTGGCACCCGCAAATGGAAGTCCGGTGCGCAAAGTCACTTCCGGCAAGGACGGGGTCTTTCAGATTAGCGGACTCTCCGGATGCATCGTCACCGTCTCAGCGGACCACCCGACTTTCGCCCCCGTAAAGGACCAAGAAATCGCCCTCGAATCAGGTGGCCGCGCTGAGATCGCCTTTGAGATGGACGCCGGCAAGGCAATCAAAGGCGAGGTCTTCGCGCAAGAAGACCATCTCCCGATCGAGAACGCGCTTGTCATCGTTGGGAAGAAAAAGGCAAAAACCGGCAAGGACGGAAAGTTCACAGTGCATGGGCTCGCTGCCGAGACGCATCAGGTTCAAGTCACTGCCGAACGCTTCATGCCAGAAGGACGTCAAGTCACACTTGCTGGGACCCGTAAAGACGCCTCCGTAAGATTCACCCTGAACCGAGGCGCCACGATTTCAGGAAGAATCCTCTCGGAATCTGGAGAGCCCGTCAGTGATGTGGAGATTCGCGTCTTCGATACCTGGGGTGAGAACAACTACTGGGAGGGATGGAACACCCAACATCTTCGAGCCAAAACACTCGGCGATGGCACCTTCAAACTCTTCGGACTACCCCCAGATGAGTGGAGCAATCGAGCCGTTCGCGCGCGACATCCGGATTGGCCGGAACGTTACGAGCCTATTCCGAAAGCCAAGACTGCGGACGACACGGCAGTAGTCAACATTGTCCTCCGCCAAGGCGCCGTGATCGAAGGCGTGGCCGTCGACCTCGAAGGCAACGGCGTGATGGGTGCCCGCGCTGAACTACTCAAAGAGAATGCTTGGGGCGGCGTCGAATGGGAATCGACGGTGGCTGATTCGGGATTGATTCAAGGTTCTAATCCATCTAAGGTCACGGGCACTTCCGAAGGAGGGGCGTTCGCCTTCAAGAACCTCGCGCCCGGCCGCTATCGGATCCATGTCAACGCTCGAGGATTCGCGCCAGCTGTGAAACAAGCTGTCACAGTAGATCCCCAAGGACGATCTCAGAACGTCCGAATGACGCTCGAGCCGGGCAAGAGCATCTCCGGGGTTGTCTTGGGTGAACTCGACCAACAACCGGTCGTAGGAGCCAACATCCAACTGTGGTGCGCGACTGGCGGGATGAACGGAGTCAGTGGACCCGACGGAAAGTTCTCGATTGAGTCCATCGGCAAAGGGCCCTACGCCGTGAATGCATCGGCGCTGGGATTCGCCCCGTTGTCTCTAGAGAACCAGACTCCCGGCTCAGATGGCCTCACTATCCGCCTCAAGCGAGCATCCAAAATCACCGGAAAAGTCTTGGACAAGAAGTCGGGCAAGCCAGTTCAGAATTTCACCGTCGTCGGATCAGCAGACGACCCTCGCCGCCCGGGACAACGCAACAACGTGGTGTGGAACAACTTCACCCCCAAGGACGGGGCATTCACGCTGACATTGAATCCCGGTAAGGTTTCGCTCGAAATCACGGCGTCAGGGTACGTCAAATCTGACAAGCACGATCTGACGGTCGAAGCAGGTATTGACCCACCTGCGCTGGAATTCACCTTGGCCAAGGGTGGGTCGATCGAAGGGTCGGTCCGGGACGCAGGTGGCGAGCCAGTAACCGGGGCTTCCGTGTACATCAGCAAAGACGATGAGAACAAGTTCACGTCTGAGGTAAGTACGGAGTCCGACGGCTTCTACTACATCAGTGATCTCAAAGCGGGCTTCTACAAAATTGTCGTGCAACGTTGGGGTAGCCCCATCGAGACTGTTCGCGGAGTTTCGGTCGACGGCGAGCAGGCGACACGCGTAGACATTCAGTTGGCCACGCCCACACGGCTCGTGATCGTAGCGACGCTCGAGAAGCCCGCGAGTGAGGTCAATGCAAGCGCAAACAGCGCCCTAGGGCCGGAGGTTCGTGTTTCAGCGAACAACCAAGTTCCGCCTGAAGAGATGCTCCGACGCGTGAGAGCCAATGCACGAATTAACGGACGCATCGAAGGTCTTGAGAATCAGCCGATTACGATGGACTACCGATGGAACGGCTCGGAATCCGAACAGGTCTTCGGATCCGCCGACAACATTTACTTTGACTTTCGACAAACCTTATTCTATGCAGAATTGACGCAACTCCTTCCGGGGCGCTATCGCGTCACATTGAAAGCACCGTTCCACGAGACCCTTGTTCGCATCATTGACGTTGGTTACGGAACCAACGCACGCATTGATCTTGAGCTGCGTGCAAAGACAGGCGCACAGTTCGACCCCTTAATTCCCAATAGAGTCACCTTCTCGGACGGGTCTTCTGAGATAATGAACGAGAACCGACGAAGTCGCCGCGCTTGGTCAAACGACTCCATTCGGATGTTCGAAGATAGAGATCGATGACCGGCCCGCGGTTTCTCCTGGTTATTCTGTTACTGGTCGCCGGTACTTTCTTCGCCATTTATTACACCAACTCGCTATACGATAAGAGAGCGTCGGACCTCTTGGACGCGATGGGCGAGAACCGACGCCCACAGTCGCGCCCCATGTCGCGCGCCGCGTCCGCGCCAAGCACCCGACCGGCACTGAGGGCCGAGGAAGTTGTGACGCTTCTAGCCTCCGACCGCACGCGCGTCGTGTCAGTACGAGCCAATGGAGAGTTCCTTCGCCTTCCTTCCTCACCCGCTGAACTTGGACCAATTGTGCGTGGAAACATTGGTCGTGTTGCGGCAAGTGCAATGAAATCAGCCGCTCCACCGCCTGAATCACTACGGTTGCTTCGTGGGCAGCAGATGCGCGCGGATGCGATGCCCGAGCGCACGACCATGGAGGTCACGCCGATCGAGGGAACGGTTCCTGAAGACGCCATAGCATGGCCACGTTCGTACGGAATTCCGGTGGAAGGCGGGGCGATTGAGGTGCCGGTAGTTGTGCCTGCAGCCCGTGCATTTCTGATGAAAGTCAGAGTTGGCTCCATCATCCATCTACAGAATCGCGCCTATCGGGTCACGAAGATCGAGCTACTTGCTCCATGATTCCGAACCGCGTCCTCGCTGTGCTATTCGCCCTCGGTTCATGGACGGTGCTCGGAATCGCATTGTGGCTTCGACCTGATCCTCGCGGCTTTGGGACACACGAGTCGTTAGGCCTTCCTCCATGCGGATTTCTGGTCGCAAACGGTTACCCCTGCATGACGTGCGGCATGACGACTTCATTTTCGAACATGGCGCATTTGCAGCCAGTCGCGGCGTTCAATGCCAATCCGATGGGGATCGTGCTCTATCTGCTTACGGCTGCCATCGCACTTTTCATGACGCGTTGTGCGTGGAGCAATGCTGATCCGCTCTCACCACTACGCAACCGAAAGGCTCCCTATTACATCATCGTCGGATCGGTACTGCTTCTAGTCAACTGGGGATGGCTCATCTCAAAGAGCACCGGCTAGTCGGAGCCTTCGTTCGAGTCAGATTCGCTTTCGTCATCCCCCGTAATCGCACCGATCATGCGCAAGTAGGAGTCCATCCGGGCCGGATGCACCTTTCCTAGTGCTACAGCCTCTTTGACAGCGCACTCGGGTTCATGAACGTGCGTACATGAGTTGAACCGACAAGAGTCGATGAACGGCTGAAAATCGCGGAATCTCACCGCAATCTCAGTCGGCGCCAATCCGGCAAGTCCGAACGATCGAATTCCAGGCGTGTCGCAAAGCCAACCGGCCATGAAACGATGAAGGGTAGCGGCGGTGGTCGTATGTCGTCCGCGTCCCCAATGCTCGCTGACTGTGGCAGTACTAAGCTTGAGAGATGGCTCGAACGCCGTCAGCAACGATGACTTGCCGACTCCTGACTGCCCCGCCGCGACGGTAATACCCTCGAGAAGCACAGGGCGCAGTTCATCGATGCCTTCGCCTGTCCGGGGACTCACCAGTCGAACGTCATAACCCAAACGACTCCAGATTGACGCTGCCTCGAGGATCGCTGAACGATCCGTGAGCAAGTCGACCTTTGTGATAGTGATCACCGCCGGCAAACCTGCAGCCTCGCAAGCAACCAACATGCGGTCCACCAATCGCGGAAGAAAGATTGGCTCGGTCGCAGATGTCACGATTAAGACGCGATCGGCATTTGCCACCATGACCTGTCGCCGACTCCCCGCATGCTGCCTCGCGAGCACGCTTTTTCGAGGGAGCACGCTTTCGACAAAGGCGTCGCCCGTATCGGCGACTCTCACCACCACACGATCTCCAGCTGCCACCGGACGGGTGTCAAGCGGAGCAGAGTCCTTTAAGACGTTGGCATACAGACATCGGACCACGTTCCCGTCGAAAAACACCTTTGCATGGCGCGCCGTGGGTGAAAGAACCAGACCCTCTGTTGTTCGATCGGACGAGAGGGTGCGTCGACGGGGCTTCATCCGTGATGATGACCGATATGAAACACCGTCAGCAATCCGAATATCACCATAAATACACCCGACGACCTGAGGACGATCGCCTCGAATCGATCCGTCGCAAGTCTCCCGAGCAGGCCCACACCTCGACGGACCATTGCAAGCATGACCAGAGTGACGATACCTGCTGCGAGTCCAAACGCACCGAGTGTCAACATGCCACGCAGCAGGCCCTTTGACTCCACGGCCAACGTAAGACCGGTCAAGTTTGAGTAGCAAGGTGCAGCCATGTTCAGGAGGCCGAGCAAGAATGCTCCGAGGAGTGGGCCGCGATTGGCGGCCGCACTCGCGGGTCCGTGCCCTCCGTGCCCGCAGTGAGGCTCCGCATGTTGCTCGTCGTGTGGCTGGCAATCTCCGTGCAGGTGTCCCGCGTGAAACCACTTGGGGGACGTTATATAAAGCACACCTAGAATGATCATCAGAAAACCGACCACGGATTCGGTCCACGCCAGGTTGCTAAGCGTTGCTCGCCCGAATGCTCCGGCTAGGCCGCCAATGGTTGCGCTGCCGATCGTCACCCCAATGCCAAAGCAAACACCGGGCCCTGTCGAAGACCGTCTGCGAGTCGCCAACGGCACCAATACAGGCCAGCCGTGCGCGCACGGGATCAAGGCATGAAGGGCGCCGAATCCGGCGGCCGCGGCAAGCGGTAGGTCAGTAAGTAGAGCGTCCGACAAGGGGGCTGAAGGTAGCCCCTGCGGTACCGAGGTTCAAACACGACGTTCTCGCATTCGACCCTTGCTGCTAGGGTTTTCCCGAACGGCTGCGCTGGCCGTCAAGCCAAGAGGATTGTCCGTATGCCCATGAGCCCCGTTCACGAGCTGCTCGAAGAACTCCGAGCAGGGCGAATGATTGTCCTGGTCGACGACGAAGACCGCGAGAATGAGGGCGACGTCGTATTCGCTGCGGAGCACACGACGGCGGATAAGGTGAATTTTCTGCTCCATCACGCTCGCGGCGAGCTATGCCTTGCAATGGACTCGGCGACCTGCGAACGGCTCGATCTGCCGCTCCAGACAAAGGAGCCCACCAACAGATTCGGCACGGCTTTCACTGTGACCATCGAGGCTGCCAGAGGCGTGACAACTGGGATCTCCGCCAAGGACCGCGCAGCAACCATCCTTGCGGCAGCGGCCTCCGACGCGAAGCCGACGGATCTTGTTCGGCCAGGGCACGTGCATCCGCTCCGCGCGAAGCCGGGCGGTACTCTTGTGCGACCTGGACAGACGGAGGGTAGCGTTGACCTTTGTATTCTTGCCGGGCTCCGCCCGGCGGCGGTCATCATGGAGATCTTGAAGGAGGATGGCACGCTCGCCCGACGCCCCGATCTCGACGTATTCTGTGCGAACTGGGGCCTTAAGATGGGAACTGTAGAAGACATCATTCGGCACAGACGTCAGAACGAGCGATTGGTTCACCGCGTTTCGTCGGTGAAACTCCCGACACGCCACGGCGTTTTCGACTTACACGTTTACTCAAGTCCACACGACGAAAGCCATCACCTCGCACTAACCAAGGGCATTCATGTGGGAGATGGCGATACACCTGGAATCCCGATCGAGGAGTCCATTCTCGGCCGGGTGCACTCCGAGTGCTTGACTGGAGATGTATTCGGTTCCTCACGCTGCGAGTGCGGTGAGCAGCTCGACCTCGCTATGGCAGCGGTCGGGGCCGCCGATAGAGGCTTCATCCTTTACATGCGCCAAGAGGGTCGAGGGATCGGCCTCGTGAATAAGTTGCGCGCCTACGCGCTGCAAGATCGAGATGGACTAGACACGGTTCAGGCCAATACGGCTCTGGGATTCCGGCCAGACGAGCGGAATTACGGAACCGGCGCTTCGATCCTGTTCGACCTTGGAATTCGGAAAATTCGACTTCTGACGAACAATCCCATGAAACGAGCCGCGCTCGAGGGTTTCGGGCTCGAAATCACCTCACGGGAGCCAATCGTCGCGCCACCCAACCCCGCAAACGAAGGCTACCTAAGGGCGAAACGCGATAAGATGGGGCATCTCCTCTAGTTTTGACTTGGCTCTTCCGAGCCGGTTCGTCCCTTGAATTCGCCCAGAAACGGCGATGGCGGTTCATGTGGAGGGAAGATCGAACGGCTTAGATCCGTAACAGACCCGTCCCATGTTCCGCAAACTCATGACGGCTTCGACGCCCACCACCCCGAATCCTTCCGCCGACGAAGATTTGCTCCTCGTCGCCCGTGCGAAGGCTGGGGATGCGAGCGCATTCCGGCGATTGGTTGAAAAACACCTTCCACGAGTCATCGGGGTTGCTCGCGCCTATACCCGCCGGCGCAATGACGCAGAGGATATTGCCCAAGAGACTTGGTGGAAAGTCCATCGCAAGCTGGACACATTCCGTGACGGAGCGTCCTTCACGGCTTGGCTTTACCGAGTCACAGTCAATTGCGCCGCCGACTGGATTGAGCTCAAGGGCAATCGTCGCCACACGGATGTCGAGGAATTCGAGCGGCTACCGGTAGCTGACGCTGTCGAGGCGCCTCTCACCTCGATGGCGCGATCAGAGTTTGCGAAGGCCATTCGCGACGCTATTTCCGAGCTCCCGGAACCGTTCCGCTCGGCCTTGGTCCTACGCGAAATCGAAGGACTGACCTACGAAGAAATCGCGGAGATCATGGGAACGCCGGTCGGCACAATCGAAAGTCGGCTCTTTCGCGCACGCGCTCGTCTTAAGTCCATTCTCGAGGAGCGGGGCCTTCGCCCCTGAAGATCACTTTCATGGAATGCACAGAAGCCATTCGGATTCTCGGACTCGCTCACGATGGGAGGCTTCCGACCTCAGATCGAGCACGCCTCGATGATCACGTGAACGACTGCGCCAGCTGCGCCGATGAACGGCGCTGGCTTGCCCGACTCGTCGGAGTGAGCGAATCTCTTGTGGATCGAGAAATCCCTCCAGATCTCGCAGACCGAATCACGAAATCAGTCTTTAGCAGCCCAAGGCCGCAACTGGTCGCGCGCAAGTCGGCGCCGCGATGGGCGCTGGCGGCCTCGCTTGCCGCCTGCCTACTTGTCGGTGGAGCCGTGGGAAGCTGGGTTGCCCCTAAGAGACCGGTGGTTGAGGCCAAGTCAACTGTGATCCAACAGGACGAATCTACGTTTCGCACCTTGCTTCGGGACACTCTCGGTTTAGACGCAGTTGCGGCCGAGCGGTTGATTGAAATTCGCCGTCGCCACGATGCCCTCCTGTCCGATGCCGAGCGCAGGCACGAAGAGACACGTGGCCGACTCGAACGAGCCGAAATCGACGACCTCTGGAAGGCCTTGCCAGAAGCAGCGCGCATTCGCCTTACCCAAATCGATCCTCACTTCGTTCCTGCGAATCCCGCAGGACGCTGACCCGAGCGGCGGCGAGTACGCCCTGCTAGCATCGCAGCGACCGCCGGGAGCGCATCTCCGGGCACCTTCAAGGGATACCGATGGCGAGAGCAACCGGGATTGAAATCAGTGAGTCGGCGGTAGCCGTCGTCGAGTTGGACGGCACCCCACGCAAGTGGAAAGTCAATGGGGCCGCGCGGACCCTCATTGAAACCGCAGCAGAGTCTGGCGAGGAACGGATCAAGGCCGTAGCCGCTGCGTGTAAGGCATCGATGAAGGGGGCCAAGGCGGGCCGCGAACAGGTCGCGCTAGGCATTTCTGCCTCGCTCGCGGTTGTTCGCGAAATACCACTTCCCTTCACGTCGCCAGAGCAGATACAGAAGGTCATCAAGTTCGAATCAGAATCGCACTTGCACAGTTGCGATATCGATGATGTCGTCGTCGCATGGCACAAGGTCTCGGAGTCCGCGGGCAAGGCCCGCGTCCTCGTCTTCGCGGTCCGCAAAGATGACCTGAAGGCCGGATTGAGCGCGATTGATCGCATCGGTATCGATCCGGTGCACGTCAATCTCGACGCGACCGCTCTTTTCCAATTCTGGAAGGCGTTCCCCGGGATGCCGGCCGAAGGCGGCCACGTGCTCCTCGATATTTCTGAGTCGGTGACTCACGTTGTCCTGATATCTGAAGGCAACCTTCGGATGATCCGCTCAGTCAGACTCGGAACTGAAACGGTGACGCGCGCACTCGCGACCGACCTCAACATCGAAAAGGACAAGGCGCGCACCATCACCCGTCAAATGGTCTTAGGCGACATGAGCGGCCCATTCGGCGATCCAGCAACCGGGGACGTTTCATCGACCACCCCACGCAGCGAACTCCGCGAGGGAATCGTCCGCGACAGCGCGGCACACTTTGCAGGCCGCGTTGCCAACGAAGTTCGCAGAACCCTTTCGTCGGTCCTGTTCGAAGGCAAGGTGTCATCGCTACAAATCACGGGCGTCGGCTCCACCATGCCTGGGCTAACCGAAGCTCTGTCTGAAGCTGTAGGCGCGCCTGTCGCCCAATTCGATACTCTCGCAGGAGTTGACCATAAGCTGACAAAAGAACAAGCTGCATGGATCGGGGGAGCCTCCGGCCTTGCACTCATTGGTCTTGGTCATAACCCGCTCAAGCTCGAGTTCCGACAAGAGGAATTCATTTTCACGCGCGGTTTCGATCGGATCAAAGAACCGGCGATCGCAGGGCTTGTTTTGCTGCTTTTGTTAGGCGGCGTCATGACTGCCTCCGCGTGGAATTCTGCTCAAGAAGCGCGAACCCGACTGGCACTTGGCGCGGCACAGGGTCGCGAAATTGCAGAGATTTATCTGCGAACGTTAGAGAAGCCGGCAATCGGCAAGATCGTGACCAAGAATGAAGGCAAGCTTGAGGCCGAGCGCATCCGAGCCGCACTCAAGTCGAAGGAGAATGACGGTTCGGCGGTCCTCGCCGCACTTCGGACAGAAATCAGCGGAGCTAACGGCCCCGAGAATCACATCCGCAACGCGTATGGGATTGAGCCGGGCGCCAAGGGCTCCGATGTGCGCGGAACCGCGGTATCCGCGCTCTCTCGCATTCGAGACTGGTACGACATCCTTCTGAAGCACCCTGAGCTTCATGGCAAGTTCACGATTGAGTCACTGAAGACGTCCACCCACGAGATCGAGTGGACGATGGACCTCGAAGACTCCGCTGCATTCGAGGTCTTGGCAAAGGACTTCCGAGCACTTCCCGGCAAGCCTAAAGTCGAATCCGGAACGGACCGCCCGATGGCGGGAAAGCGTCGATTTGAAGGCTGCAAAATCACCTGGCCCAAGGAAATCTGACCATGGCTGATGCCAACAAAACACCCTCTGATGAAAACGACGCGGTTCGTGGCGACGGCGGCATCAAAATTCTCGCCTATGCGCTTGTCGCCTTCAACGTCGTGATCTTGAGTCTCTATCTGTACGTTTCGCGGGTCATGGCAGTCGACCTCAACAAGCGAGCCAGCGCCATCACCAAGGATCTGGCAGTCACTAAGACGAAGATCCACGCGGTCTGCGATACCGCAGATCGCATCAATCTGGATCGCATCACCGAAGTCACCGATTTGAAGGAACTCGTTACCGCGGCTTTACGCGATATTCCCAAGCAGGGTGGCGGTACGGTTTACGACGACATGTCGGTCAACAAGGCAGCGGCACCCGCTGCGGTTCAAGGTGCACTCGAAACAACAGTCCGGGTGCAGGTGAACAACAAGACCGGCTATCCATTCAAGGACTTCATGACCGTGCTCGGCCGCATTGAGGATTCCAATCCCTCAGTGCAGATCCGCGAGGTTGACTTTGGAAAACGCGAACTAAGCCGCCCCGACGACATGCCCGACACGTTCCGCCCGACCAGCTTCCTGGTCAGAGTGCTCTCGAAGAAGCCCAAACCGTAGTTCTCAGAAACAACAGCGACCCGCGTCTCGGTAGAGAGGCGAGCCGCTGATGATGACCCCGACGGGATTCGAACCCGTGTTGACAGAATGAAAATCTGCTGTCCTAGGCCTGACTAGACGACGGGGCCATTGCCCTGTCCGATGAGGACGGGGCCGAGGATTGTGGCAACGAGTGCGCCCGGCTCCAAGTAACCCCATATTTCGAATTAGAGAATCGCACATGGTCCCCCGAAATCACGTGGTATTGGCCCTTTTCCTCGTGGTGTCGAGCGCCGTTGCGCAAACCCCGGCCCATTCCCGCGCAGCAGTGACTGCCGCCGATTCTCGGCCGACCTTCAAAGTCCTCAAGAAAAACCCCCACCTCCCGGTCCTCAGTCAGGAACGAACCAACACCTGCTGGTCCTTCGGGACGGTGTCGATGTTGGAGTCAGAGATTCAACGCGTTTCCGGCAAGGAGGTCGATCTCTCGGAAATGTGGTTTGCACGCATGGGGATTTTGGAAAAGGCCGAGCGCTTCGTGCTCTTGCAAGGAAATGGCCGATTCGACGAGGGTGGACTTGCCCACGACGTCACCGAGATCCTCCGCAAGCACGGGGCACTCCCGATCGCAGCCTTTACAGGCCTGCCGAAGGACTGCACGACTCTCGACCATGCACCGCTCTGGAAGGACCTCCAACTAGCAGTGAAGCCCCTCGTTGCCCCGTCGAGCAAACTCCCAACCGGTTGGCGAACTGACATCCTTTCGATTGCCGACCGACACCTGGGATCCGCGCTTCCATTCAAGGTCGATCCCAAGACCTTCAGCGAGACACTGGGAATCAAAGGCGAGGACTACGTCGAGGTGATGAGCGACGCTCATCTTCCGTTTGATGACCAGCAAGAGCTCCTCGTTCCGGACAACTGGCTGCGGTGGCAAAAGTTCCGCAATCGCCCAATCGACGACTTCGTGATGCTCCTCAAGGATGCGATTCGATCGGGTGCAACGGCCTCCATTGACTGCGACGTCTCTGAACCGGGATTCCAGATGGAGCGTGGCGTGGCGGATGTGCTCGCAGATTCAACCATCACTCAAGAATCCCGAGATGCCGCTTTTCAGTCACGCGACACGACCGATGACCATCTCATGCATGCCGTCGGACTCGCTGAAGACGAGCACGGCAAGACGTGGTTTCTGGTTAAGAATTCGTGGGGAAAATCAGGCCCCTACGCAGGGTACCTCTACATGTCAGAGCGCTACCTACGAATGAAGTGTCTGAACTTCATGGTGCACCGAGCGTTCGTCCCCGAGCACGTGAAGAAGTCCTAGTAAATGGCCGAACGACTTGACGCGTTTCTGTCGCGCGCGGGATTCGGCTCCCGACGTGATGCCAAAGCACTGATCAAAGCTGGCCGAGTTATGGTCAACGGCATCAATGTCAAAGACCCTGGTGTGTCCGTGTCCTCAGGTGTTTCAGTCGACAGTAAACCTGTTGAGCCCGCCCCCGATGGCCTTTGGGTAATCCTCAACAAGCCCATAGGGATTGCATGTAGCCACGACCCGACCGAGGCGCCGCTCCTAGATGAGCTCCTTCCCCCTGTGTTTCGCCGCTTGGGCGCAGAGCCCGCCGGAAGACTCGATCGCGACACGTCTGGCCTCTTGGTAATCACAAGCGACGGCGCACTCATTCAACGTTTGACTCATCCGAAACGTCACGTCACCAAGCGCTACCAAGTGGTTTTCGAAGGCACCCTAGCCGAGGATGCCGTCGATCGCTTCAAGAATGGCATCCTCCTAGATGGCGAAGATGAGATTACGCGCCCTGCCCGCATCGAAGTCGAATCCGGTGTTGGACAAAGCCAGCATGCCACGATCTGGCTGCGAGAAGGCCGGTACCACCAAGTGAGACGGATGCTTGCCGCGGTTGGTGGAAAAGTAGTCGCTCTTCACCGCGATCGCGTCGGGGCATTCGATCTCCCTTCCGATCTACGACCGGGTGAATTTCGGGACCTCTCCGAGAAGGAAATCGAGCTACTTCTGTCGGATGAAGCGACATAGTCGCGATGTTTGTGAGGCTACAGCACGTGCGGTAGCATGTAGGTGCTGCGGGAAGGCGCTCGACTCGCAGATGACTGGACCGACATGAATCGGCAGGTAAGCCCTAAGCAGGTGGCGCTTGCACTCGGAGTCTCGGAAGCCTCGGTCAAACGGTGGTGTGACCAAGGCCTGATGTCCCCCGCGCGCACCGCGGGAGGGCACAGACGCATTGAAGTTCACGATGTCGTGCATTTCGCGCGCGCTCGTGGCAATCCCCTGATGCGGGCGGATGTCTTGGGTCTCCCTTCAGTTTCCAACGGAGGAGACCTGTCAGCAGCACGCGCCGTTCAGGAGACGTTCGAGACCCTTCAGGGGGGAGACGAGACGAGACTCTTGCAACTCGTGCTCAATCTCTACCTCAACCGCTGGTCGGCTCTCGATATTGTTGAGCGCGTCCTCACACCCGCCTGGACCAAGATCGGAGCCGACTGGGAGAATGGAACGGTACAAATCTACGAAGAGCGACGCGGGATAGAGTTGACCCTAGCCGTGCTCCGTGACTTGATTCACGTCCTCCCACCTCATGCAGCCGATGCTCCAATCGCTTTGGGCGCGACCCTTTCGGGCGAGTCCTATTCGCTGCCGATGGCCTTCGGAACTGTAGTCCTTCGTGAAGCAGGTATTGCGGCGGAGAACTTCGGCATGGGACTCCCGGCAGACGCCATCTGCGGCGCCATCCTGAAACGCCAACCGCGTATTGTCTGGCTCTCCGTCTCAACTCCTGGCATTGCAACCGAGGACATGCTTACGTTAATCGCGAGAACTTCGAAGACCGTCGGAGCTCGATTCGTTCTCGGAGGACGTGCCCTCAATGCGAACCTCGCTCCCAAAGGCGCTCACACGTGTGCGAGTTTCACTGAACTCGTGAAGTGTGCGTTGGAGCTTCATCCATCATTGAACACCGATTCGCCCCTGTCTATCCGTGGATCATCTTCGGATTCAGTACGCATCGAACTCTCCCCTGATACCGTAAGCCACGCCCGCAGCGGAAAAACAACGGGCTGACGTGAACCGCGATTCGATATGTTCGTGCGCGCCAACGCGTGACCGTTTTGAGCGGAATTAATGCCGACTTTTAGGAAGCTATCTCGCGTTGATGCGCCACCATCGAGGGTGTTCGCCTGGCACGGCCTTCCCGAGGCGCTGCCAACGCTCATTCCACCTTGGGAGAGAGTGATCGTGCTGAAGGCACCCAAGGACCTTCGCATCGGGACGGAGGTTGTGCTCTTGAACCGCATCGGCCCATTCAGAATGCGATGGGTTGCGCTTCACACGGAATTCGCTGACAGCGGCGATAACGGAGGGAGATTCACTGACATTCAGACCTCCGGCCCGTTTGCCAAGTGGATTCACCAGCACATTGTGCGACCCCACCCCGACGGAGGCACCGAACTCGAAGATGTGGTGACTTGGGAGCTACCGTTTGCGCCTGTGTCTCACTGGCTCGCTGGAAGATTGGTTGAAAACCGAATCTCACGGATGTTCGACTTTCGTCATATGGCTACCATCAAAGCCATCGCCGCGTTGGGAGCCGCCACATGAGCGAATCAAGCTCGCGGTCCCATGTCATTGTTGTGGGTGCCGGGCTTTCCGGCCTCGCGTGTTCCTTGGCCCTGATCGCTGACGGGAACCGTGTGACTTTGTTTGAATCTTCAGACCGTCCCGGTGGTCGGATCAAGACGGACATTGTCGATGGCTTCCGTATCGATCGCGGCTTTCAGGTCCTCCTTGATTCCTATCCGGAGGCCAAAGCGCAGCTCGATTTGAAAGCGTTGCAGCTCCGACCATTCGAACCCGGGGCGAGGATCTTCACGGGATCGACCGGTCGCTTTGCCAGCGTCACAGATCCCCTACGTCGCCCATGGGAGTCACTTAAGGGACTACGGGTTGCCTCATCGCGGGACCTAGTGGCGGCATGGAGAATGAACTCGCTCGTTCGCACCGGGGCACATGACGCGCCGTTCAATCGTCCGGAGACGACTGCTCTTGCACGACTGTACGCAGCCGGATTCTCAGCAACGATGATCGAGACGTTTCTCCGACCGTTCTATGGAGGCGTGTTGCTGGATCGAAGCCTCTCGACATCAAGCCGGCTACTTGAATACTACTGGCGTTACTTCGTCGAGGGGCGAGCGTCCCTACCCCGTTTGGGCATGGAAGAAATCCCCAAACATCTGGCTGCGAAACTCCCAAGCGGGACGCTGCGATGCAGTACTCGTGTGGCTGCGACTGACGGGAATGGAGTCACTCTCGCGGATGGATCACGGGTTGTCGCAGACGCTGTGGTGATTGCAACAGAGATGGACGAATGCAGGCGCCTATCGCACGATGCGGTCATCGATCAAGGGTGGCGAGGAACCGTCATGTTGGCATATGACGCGCCTCGGGCACCGATCACCGGGGCCTGGCTTATTCTTGATGGCACTGGGAAAGGCCCTATCAATCACGTCGCTGTCCCAAGCGAGGTGTCTCCTGATTACGCGCCAGAAGGCCGATCTCTCGTCTACGCCAGTTCATGCGATAACACCGAAGGTGATGACGTGGCGATCGATACTTCCTTTCGAGGCCAGCTGCGTTGCTGGTTTGGCGAGATAGTCGATGCATGGCGTCCAATCAGAACGATGCGAATCCGTCGGGCGCTTCCGGCACGCTATGCGTCGCCATTCCCCCGGGACGCTCAACTTAATTCACACCTCGGCGGCAACCTGTTTGCTGCCGGGGATCATCTGGAAACCGGTTCAATCAACGGTGCTTTAGCATCGGGTCGTCGTGCAGCGAAAGATGTCGCAGCTGCATTGGCGAGCTCCTACGAGGCACGAGAGTAGTCATATGCACAACCACACCCTGTTCGCCTTCCTTTTTCCGATTCTCCTCGCCACTGCGTCGGCGGCGCAAGAATCACGGATGAGCGCACCCACCTCACGGCCAGAAAGCCGACCGTCGGCACCTGAGCGAGTCGGCGGCGACCTCAAGGTAAACGTCGAGTCCTACCAAGGCGCGGAGGGTCTATGTTTCCGCAGCGGAGAATGCCGCGTTACGACTCCGCTTCCCCTTGGATACCCGCAGCCGACGCCGCCCGGTGCGATCGAACTTAAGTACTACCCCACGGTCCGAAGAGCGGAAGTCTCTGGGACCAAGTCTCCGGACTCCGGCATGACGTCGGGATTCTGGCCGCTCTTCATGCACATCCAGCGACAAGGCATCGAGATGACTTCGCCCGTGGAGATGGACCTTGAAGGCCTCAAAGTTGGCGACAAACCTGCTGTGGACAAATGGACGATGTCATTCCTTTATCGCACGCCAACCATGGGCAAAGTCGGAAGCGACGGTCAAGTCAAAGTCGTGGATCGTCCCTCAGTCATGGTCCTCGCGCTTGGGACCCAAGGAGCCTATGGCATCGCTCGTCTTGGCAAGAGCCACGCGTTGCTCGCCCAGTGGCTCAAGGACCATCCGGAATATGAAGTCGCAGGAGATCCTAGGACTTTTTCCTACAACGGTCCAGACGTTCCAAACGCCCAAAAGTGGGGCGAGATCCAGATACCCGTCCGTCGAAAAGTTGTCAACAAGTGACCTCAACAATGCGATCGGAGACATCGCATCACGCGGTCCCGTCGACAATCAGACTGATCGGTGAAGAGTGGGGGCGCCGGGAATCGAACCCGGGACCAACAGATTAAAAGTCTGCTGCTCTACCGGCTGAGCTACGCCCCCCGATGGCCGACACCCTAGCACGGGTATCAAGAGATGTCAGGCAAGGTCCGACACGGTGTTTCGTGAAACGGTCGGAATGGGCCGGTGCGGATGCGGCGTCCATCCCTGCGCGCGCACGGACTGTCGGCGTCAAATGGAACGGTCTTCGGACATCTTCCGAAGACCGGATTCATGGCCGCATTTGGTCGCGGTTGACTGCGCCACGTGCCTCCCCAAGAACCGGGCGGCGCGACGCGACTAGATGTGCATGACCTCTTCGGACTTCTTCTTGAACAGGTCCTCGATCTTCTTCTCCATGTCCTTGTGGAGATCATTGACCTGTTTGTCGAACTTGGTCCTGGCATCCTCGGTCACCGTCTTTTCCGCAAGCGCGACCTCGCTCTTTTTGAGGAAATCGCGGCGGGCATTGCGGAGTTGAACCCGTTGCTGCTCGCAGATGCTCTTCACGTGGGCGACAAGCTGCTTTCGGCGCTCTTCCGTCAGGGAAGGAAGATTGATGCGGATTGTCTTGCCGTCGCTATTGGGCATAACGCCCAAATCGGACGCAGCAATGCCGCGTTCGATGTCCTTGAGCGTGCTGGCGTCGAATGGCTTGATTGCGATCGTGCGAGCATCAGGGGTCGAGATCTGTGCGACGTTTTTCAGAGGCTGACCGGAGCCGTAGACCTCTACACGGATGTGTTCAACAAGGCCAGGGGTCGCACGTCCGGTCCTGATGCCCTTGAGCTCGGTGTCGAGGTAGTCGACAGCCTTTTGCATCCTTTCGCGGACCTCTTTAAGAACGGCGTCCGTAACGAATGGGACTGGGGGCATCGGAGCGCTCCTTCTGGCAGTTAGCCGTGAACGATCGTACCGATCCGGTGCCCCTCAAGGATTCGCACAAGATTCGTCGGGTCGTTCATGTTGAACACAACGAGAGGAACGTCATTTTCCATGCACATGGTGATAGCCGTACGGTCCATCACATTCAGATGCTTGTTGATGACGTCCATGTACGTGATGTGATCGAAGGCCGCGGCATCCTGATGCTTGCGGGGGTCCCGGTCAAACACGCCATCGACCTTGGTCGCCTTCAGTACGACTTCGGCACCAAGCTCGTTGGCGCGCAACGCCGCAGCGGTATCGGTGGTGACGTATGGCGCGCCGGTTCCGCAGGCCAGAATCACCACACGACCCTTTTCGAGATGTCGCAAAGCACGCCGACGAATGAACGGCTCGGCGACTTCGCTGATGGTGATGGCCGAGAGCACGCGAGTTGGGATGCCTCGAGTTTCGAGGACATCCTGCAATGCCATCGCGTTGATCGCCGTGCCGAGCATCCCCATGTAATCCGCCGTGGCCCGATTAATCCCGAGCTGCGACAAGGTCGCTCCTCGGATCATGTTGCCCCCGCCGATGACAATCGCCGTCTCAACACCACGCTTGACGCAGACCGCGATAAGGTCTGCGGCACGTGATACCGCATCAACGTCAATGCCCTGACCTCCGGGGGCGCAGAGCGACTCTCCCGACAACTTCAGGAGTACCCGTCGAAACGGTCCAATTCCCTTACGGCCTGAGGTCATATTAGGATCAGCCACCTACTTGGAACCGCTCGAAGCGAACGAGTTTCGCCGTGGTGCCGGCGGCCTTGGCAGCTGCATCGAGCATCTTGCCCACCGTGACTTCCGTGTCAAGGCAGTACGGCTGCTCAACCAACGCGCGGTCGCTCAGAAATTTGTTTACCTGACCGGAAATCATCTTCTCGATCAAATTAGCCGGCTTGCCGGATTCGGCAGCGCGCTTCGAGAAGATCTCCTTCTCCGCCTCAATCGCCTCCTGCGGGATACCCGTGCGATCCACTGCCAGAGGGATGGGGTCGTTTGCGACCACATGAAGTGCGATGTCCTTCAGTGCTGGTCCCAAGGTCGAGCCCTTGTTCGAGTCCGAATCGACTTGGACCAACGCACAGGTACGACCGTCGTGATGGCGATAGCCTCCGACGACACCACCGAGTCGAACGACGCGCTTGACCGCCATGTTCTCGCCGACCGTAGCCACCGCATTGGTCACGAGGTCACCCACCGTACCGCCGTCGCAAGCGATGCCGAGCAGCGCGTTGACATCGGACGAGCCTTCCGGAAGGGTCCATGCCTTGTCGAGACATGTGGCTAGGAGATGCTGGAACTTCTCGTTCTTGGCAGCGAAATCCGTTTCGCATGAGACAAGCACAGCCGCGCCACCAAGGCCACCTTCGCCGATGCGAATGGCCACGAGACCCTGCTGGGTCTCGCGATCGGCACGCTTAGCTGCCTTCGTTTTGCCACGCTCTTTCAAGATTTTGATGGCTTGTTCAATATCGCCCTGAGCTTCGACAAGTGCGTTGCGGCACTCCATCATCGGGGCATCGGTGCGATCGCGGAGTACTTTGACTTGAGCTGCGGTGACGGTCGTCGACATGGATTCGCGTCCTATTTGGTTTTACTTGGTAGGGGCCGTGCCACACCCGGTAGGGCGCGGCGCCAGATTCAGACTGAAACGACATGGGCCGCCGCCGAAACGGCGGCCCGGGTTCGATCATTCTGCGGGCTTATCGCCCTCAGTCGCGGGATCCTTCGACTTTTCGGCGCGATACTTCGCTGCCGCGTCCTTGACCGCTTGATTCTGTGCTTCACGCTCGGCAGCGCGACGCTTGTTGTCTTCGCGAGCGCGGCGATCCTCTGCGGCCTTACGCATCGATTCGTCCTCGCGACGCTTCTCCTCTTCCATGAGGAATTGCGCGTGGGCGGTCGAGCCGGCAGCAACGGATTCCGTCAACTTCCCGAGGATCACACCAATCGAACGCATCGCGTCGTCATTGGCGGGAATCGGGATGTCGATTTCTGTTGGATCGCAATCCGTGTCGAGAATCGCAACGGTTGGGATGCCGAGTTTGGATGCCTCTTTGACAGCGTTGTGTTCTTTCTTGGGGTCGATGATGACCAAAGCTCCGGGGAGCTTATCGAGAGAACGAAGGCCGTCGAGGTTACGGAAGATCTTGCGCTTCTCGCGCATCAGTGCCGCCATCGCCTTCTTCGAGAGGCCTGCAAGCGAAGCGCCCTTCGACTCCATGACTTCGAGCTCGACGAGGCGCGCGAGGCGCTGACGAACGGTGGCAAAGTTCGTGAGCGTGCCACCGAGCCAACGCTCGGCGACGAACGGCATGGAAACCTTGCGGGCAGAATCGACCACCAACTGCTGCGCTTGACGCTTGGTCCCGACGAACAGGATCTGTTGGCCTTCGGCGGCCAAGCGGTGAAGAAACGACGTTGCCTTAATCAGGCCACGGAGCGTTTCCTTCAGGTTGATGATGTGGATCTGGTTACGACGACCGAAGATGTAGGGTTTCATCTTCGGATTCCAACGCGAAGCGCGGCATCCAAAGTGCACGCCAGCCTCGAGGAGGTCCTTAATTGGGACCGTGAGCATCGAATTCTCCTCGTTGGTCCGCATGGTGGAGCCCTTTCAATCGAGGGCTCCGCGGTTCACAACAAGTCAGCAGTTTTCCCCGTCCCCGCACCCACACGGGCGCGACGTAGACAGGACGAGAATAGTACGACTCCTGCCCCCCCGAACAAGTCTGCGCCGTGGGGTGCTAAGGTTCGGCCCATGGCCGGCCCCCTGATTGCGATTTTCGCAGGTGAACCCTCCGGGGATTTGCACGCCGCGGCACTCATTCGGGAGCTCAAGAAGAGGCTCCCCGGACTCGCCACATTTGGATACGGCGGCCCCAAGATGGCCGAGGCGGGCTTGGAGTTGACCGAAGACCTCGCTTCGGACGCCATCATGGGGGTCTTTCCGGTGCTTGCGGCCGCCCCGAGGCTCCTCAAGACGTATCGGACGGCACGCGACCTGCTCCAGCAGCGCCGTCCCAGTCTCGCGGTCTTTGTGGACTATCCAGGCCTCAACCTTCGCCTTGCAGCCGCCGCGAAGTCGATGGGAATTCGAACCGTGGGTTACATCGCGCCTCAGGTCTGGGCATGGGGACCATGGCGAACTCGGAGAGTCGCTAGGGTGCTCGATAGGCTTCTGACGATCTTGCCATTCGAGGCTCCCTATTTCGAGAAGGCAGGGCTCGCGACAACGTTCACCGGTCACCCGATGACCGACCATGTAACAGCGCAGGTACCCGACTCCGATTTCATTGCGCGGCTTCAATCAAACGGAGCATCACCCCGGATCGGCGTGTTTCCCGGGAGCCGTCCCCATGTCATTCGATCACTCGGCCCCGTGCTTGCCGGTAGCCTAGCCCGACTACGTGATCACCACGGAATCACCGGTGGGTCGTTGATCGTCGCGCTCGCGCACCCGACGCATGAAGCCATCGCACGCGAGGCCTTTAACGAACACCGGCACATTGAATTCACTTGTGGTCGCGCAACAGACGTCATCCGGGCATCCGATATCTGTCTGGCGACGTCCGGAACGGTGACCCTTGAGATCGCCATGATCGGTCGACCTTTTGTCATCGCCTATCGTGTAAGCCCGCTCATGAACGCGGTTGGTCGATGCATTTTGACCGTCCCCCATGTCGGTCTGGTTAACCTAGTCGCAGGGCGCAGCATTGTCCCCGAGCACATCGGATCGGGTGGGCTTGAAGGTCCAATCGCGGCCGACCTCGCACGTCTTTGGACGGACCCAAACGCGATGCAAACGCAAATCGAAGGCCTATCTGAAGTCAGGGCCAAATTGCATGCACCAGGCGCCTATGCGCGCGCCGCCGATGCGGTGATCGCCGAACTAAACAGTCGCTAGTCGCGCGTGGCGGCAGGTACGAGGTTCGTCTCGCAGTACTCGATTGACGTATTCACCCGGAGGATATCGTCCTTGCCGACCTCCCCACGGATCATCTGCGCTGTCAGTAGGCCCATTTCGATCGAGTGATCCGCGTTGTTGTAGCGGAACGTGCCACCACGGCCGACGATCGCAAGCCGCGGAATAGCGCCGATCCAGTCCTTCATAGCTTGAAGGCGCTCACTATAGCCAAGGTTGTAAACCGGATACGCCTCGCGAGCCTTCACCGCAAAGCCCCCAATCACGCGCGCCGGGTCAAGTAGTCCGAGTCCAGCCAATTCCCTGACCGACCGTGCGACTAAGTCAGCCTCTGATGTGTTCCACCATTTATCGCCCTCGGTGCAGAAGTACTCCAGCACGACACTGGTCTTCGAAGCATCCGGAACCATATCTGGGCTCCAGTTCTTCGGCTCATGGAAGCGAGCGAATCCAAGCCCCTCGTCATGGCAATAGACCCATGTATCGGGGGCGAGCTGCGGCATGTCGATCATGAGATTGACGCAAATGACGGAACGGAATTCCAAACTAGATGCGGACTCGACAACGGCGGCTGGCGGAGTCGGAGTGATGATCTTACGGACCAACACAGGAAGTGCGATCGTGGAAACGACATAGTCAGCCGACTCTGTCACAAGACCGTTCGGCCCATTCCATGTGACCTTAGGATGCAGCTCGTCCGATAGGTCCACGTTCCGCACTTCGCACTCGAGCATCACTCGGTTGCCGGTCGCTGAGAGAATGTCGTCACGCATTCGCTCGCAGATATCGGCGTAGCCATATCTCGGGTAAAGGAAGGTCTCGATGAGGCTCTGGGCCTTCTCCTTCGGCTTCAAGAGGGCATTCGAAACCGCAGTCCAGACCGAAAGCCCCTTGGAGCGCTGCGACACCCAATCCGCAGACATCTCACCGCACGGACGCCCCCACACCTTTTCGCTGTAGCGGCGAAAAAACATGTCGTAAAGCCGGCGGCCGAACTGCTGGGTGAAGGCATCCTCCATCGTGACGGGCGGAGCGCTCCTAAGAAGGCCCTTCATGTAGCTAAGACTATAGTCAAGCACACATGCGGCACTTGTGACTAGGCCTGCCGTCTTGAGAACGTTGCCCACCGAAATTGGATAATCGAACCACTTGCCACCGAAGAGAATACGACTTGTCCGTTCGACCTCGACGAGCCGCCCCTTCATAAGATTGCGAAACCATGCATCGAGCGCGGGGTTCTTGGTGAACCAACGGTGCCCACCAAGGTCGAATCGGAATCCATCACGCACGATGGTTCGCGAAAGGCCTCCTAGAAAGTTCTCGCGATCAAGAACCGTGACGCGATATCCAGTTCGCGCGAGCTCATGTGCACAGGTCAACCCTCCAGGGCCCGCGCCCAAGACGATCACATGCTGTTGGCGTGTCGGAGTCGGCGACGTCACTGTTTTGAAGCGTACTGGGTGCTACGCAGTGAAGCCGTGACTTTCGTCATCGAACTTCGACCCATGAAATGCTGAGTGAAGACGCGCATTACGGCGCCGCTGTCCCACCGGAACCCCGACGACGGAATCCTAGGTCAACGATGAGGTTGTAGATACGCGAAATAGCTTGGCCGACGATGTATCCGAATAGAAATGCCCAAGCAGCTCCGATGAAGCTCCCGATAAACGTCACTTCGTAGCCAGGAAAGTACCAACCAAGGAGCCCGAGGTGCGCTCCGACGTTGGATCCGCCGCGAACGACGAGAATCATGGTTGCGACGAACAATGCCGATGCTGCCAGAAAGCCGACGGTGAGGCCTAGCACGCGCGCATTCATGCGGCGCAGCGTTGACTCAAGAAGCCGTTCGGCTTCGACCTGATCCGAAATGGTGTCGTAGGGTGAACGCATTAGCCGATCTCATCCAGTGCGTGTCGTCTAAAGAAGGAATCTCGATCTCGGAATGACTTCCAGAGCACGACGCGCAGAGCGCCGTTCCTCACGGTAGCCACGACCCAACCAGCGATGGCGCCGATGAGGCCGACTTCGAGCACCCCGGTCAATATCCCGATCACGCCTTCGTCGAATCCGAAAAGGTAATGACTCATCGCCCCAATGGTCTCGGAGAGTTTAGGGTTTGGATTTCCGAACCAAAGACGAGCGCAAACAACAAACATCACACCAGAAGCAACAATTCCCGTTGCTGCGCCGACCCCGACGGGATCAAGCCGCGTAAATGATCGGCGGATCGCCTCGCGTCGACGATCTTCGAGTTCCTTCAGGACAATTCCCGGATCAGCCACAACGTTCAACTCCTTCAGGCGTCGGCGATGTTGTCCGAAGCCAAGCTCCCGCGGATGACGCGATCACACAGGCGATGGTGAATAGGGTGAACGACACGAGGTCGCCCGGATATCCGCCATGGCCGGTGGTAAAAATCTTAGGGGCTATAGGCCCCATCGACCCAATCCAGTGAATAAATGGAATCGGGCACATGACGGACACCCCCCAACGCCACGGGCGCCTAGCGTCACGCCACCCGGCCCACGCTGAGACCGCAAGTAGGACTGGAAGCGCGCCATTCAGGTACACGTAGACGCCTTCTGGCCGCGAGTCGCTTGAGATCAATCCAGTCGCAACCCAAACGCCTGCACCGATGGTGCCGACAACCAAACTATGTGTGACTGCGTGTATTGCGCTCATGGGGGGGTGCGAGGAGATGGTACACCGCAACCGCCCCTGTTGTGGTAGACCTATTCCCGGATGGCCACCTTTCTTATCGATGGAGCGACGTGGAATAACGTCCGAGGATACGGACGCTTCACGAGGGGGCTCGTAAGTGCGCTCGTTCGTGCGGGGAATCGGCACCGATGGGCCATTCTCTTGGCACCCGGCGAAGAGCGCGAAATGCCCCTCCCCGATGGTCTCGAGCCTAGGATCGTGAAAGTGTCAGTTCGGCCGGGGCATGCGGCGTCTGCAGAAGGACGCCGTTCGGTTAGGGATATGCTCTTGTTCCGCGCGGCAGCACGTCAGTCTCGTGCGGACGCCATCCTTGTTCCAACCGTTTACTCGTGGTTCCCCACCGGCCTGCCGACCGTGACCATTGTGCACGACACCATTGCAGAGTCCCTTCCCTCGCTCGTATTTCCCACTAAGACCGGCAAGTTCCTATGGAATCTGAAGGTTCGGGCGGCCCTTGCGTGCTCAGCGTCGCTCGCAACCGTATCTGAGTCGGCCCGAAGCTCGATGATCGAGCGTTGGAAATTGAACCCCGATTCAATCACGGTGCTTACAGAAGGATTCGATCGGGACACCTTCCACTCCAATCGCGACGAAATCACGAGTCGCCGAGTCCGGACGCAACTCGGCGTACCGCCGGATGGAAGGCTTGCCATTACCGTGGGGGGGTTAAGCCCTCACAAGAACCTGAAAGCCGCAATCCACGCTTGTGCATTACTTAGGAAGTCAGGGATCAAAGTGGTGCTAGCCCTCGCCGGCGGAGGAGCGGGAGACGTATTCCATTCGGAGGCGGAGGACCTTCGCGCGTTGGTAAGTTCCCTCGGCATCGTCGATTCCGTTCGCTTCTTAGGTCATATCTCAGATTTGGACCTTGGAGACCTCGTTCGAGCCGCAGATGCGCTCCTGTTCCCATCTTTGCTGGAAGGTTTTGGACTACCCGCCCTTGAGGCCCTTGCGTGTGGGACGCCAGTCGTGACATCGGGACGAGGTGCACTGCCGGAAGTCACAGGAAACCTCGGCGTTGAGGCGGATCCCAACGACCCTAGTGCGCTAGCGAGCGCCTTCATTCGCGCCACGACACCCGAGAACGCCGAATTACTGAAACGTGAGGGTCCGAAGCGCGCTGCGTTGTTTACTTGGGAAGAATCAGCCAAAAGACTCCTGCCCGTGCTCGAGAAGTTCGATCCTCTCAATCAGACATCCTGAGGATCATTCAACCGACACGTCGCACCTAAGGTAACCTTAGAAACTTCATGGCACCGTCAATTCCATCGCGCATCGCACGTCACGTGAAACTCACGCGCCGCGCTTCGTCGTCGCCTGCGGGGACGACTCCACCATTTCTGATTGTGTTCATCAACTCCATTTGCAACATGACGTGCGAGCACTGCTTCTACTGGAGCAATCTCAACAAACGTGACGATCTCACCTTTGCCGAGTTCGATAGTCTGACAAAAGAACTCGGAAAAGTCGAGAACCTCAATCTGTCGGGTGGCGAGCCATTCCTACGCCCAGACTTCGCAGAAATCGTGCGCCTCTTCATAACGCGCAACCACGCCAAGAACATCTACGTCCCGACTAACGGCTGGTTCACCGACAAGACAGTTGCGCAAATTTCAAAGGTGCTCGAGGAACCCTCCGTTGATCACTTCGTAGCTGAACTCTCGTTGGACGGATTGCCCGAGTACCACGACAAGTTCCGTGGGCTACAGGGATCCTTTGACCGCGCCATGAAGACCCATGACGCTCTTGCAGAAGTGGCGCGGCGCGATCCTCGATTGCGTATCCATGCGATTACCACCGTTACCCATGAGAACGTTGGTCAGGTCCAGGAACTCACCGATCACCTTTACGAGCGATGCCCCAGCATGGAGCATCACAATCTGGCGATCCTGCGTGGAGACAGGCTAAATCAATCACTCACGGGACCGGCGCGTGAGGCTTACGACACCGTCTGGCGACACCTACGCATGCGGTGGGCGCCGCGCGAGAAGGGTCGTTTTGGCGGCATCGTTGATCCGATGCTTCATCACGCAAAACTGCGCACGCTTGACGAAAAGCGACAAGTCATTCCGTGTTCCGCGGGTCGCATGACCGGAGTCATACACGCCAACGGAGACATCGGACTCTGCGAGACCTTGGCGCCAGTAGGCAACATTCGCACAGGCGGTGGGTTCCGTGGGGTATGGGATGGGCCAAAGGCCGAGGCGCTGCGACAATCGATCGCCCGAAAAGAATGCTGGTGCACGAACGAAGTGTTCCTATGGCCTAGCTTCACTTTTTCGCCGCGCCATCTTGTTTCGACCTTGCTTTCGTCTCGCGCGTGGTCGGTGTAATTCAAACTCGTAGCTCACCTGCTAGGTCGAGGTCTGGCAGAGTCTATTCCGGATCGAGTTCTCCCTTGATGCGCATCCGAAAGAGCGCTTCTGGACGCCCCCAACTGAGGCCGTAGATGTAACCATCGGATCCAACGAGCATATCTGCAATGAACACCCGGTGACCGATGTGAGCGTGGTCGGCCATCGAATCACCTCTAAGGATAGGACCACATCGGACCCAACCACGCATGATATCGAAGAAAACAACCTTGTTCGACAAAAGTCCTTGGTATCGATCGGGCGCTCGACGATCGTATATCACACCGACCGCAGCAGATAGGCGTGTCTCCCCGGTGTATGCGGGATCTTCACTCGAGTAATCCTCCGAAGGCGTCCAAACAACTTGAGGGTCCGTCACCCCGTCCTTCTTAAGGAATCCGTCGCTAACCGCAGTAAGGCCCCACCCGAAATTCGCCGTCGCTCCGACCTTCCACACATTGATCTCCTCGTGGTCCGCGCCGACGTCTCCAAACCAAACGTACTTCCGGTCGACCGAAGTTGCGCCTCGGAAGGGTGCGCGAAGTCCAGAGGCGATGATTTCAGGAGCCCAAGCGGTATCGCCTACGTGAGGATTGTCCTTCGGAACTGCGTACCCCCCGCCCGCGAGTGGAACGATCCGCAGCACCTTCCCATTCAGGTCTTTCTTGTCTTGCGCTAATTCGGGTTGCTCCGCGTCGCCTGTGAAGATGACAAGTGAGTTGTCAGTGAGCCATGTCAACACGGCGCCCATGTGGAATGGCTTAGGAGGATCACTTCTACTGATCGTGATGATATTCGTTCGGCTCGCCTCAATCTCCTTCGCAGTCGTTCCGTCTGTGAATCGATCGAGCAACAGATTGTCGCCAGCCTTCCCCTTTGCATCGCAATACCAAACGTAGAAGTACCGATTCGAATGAAACCCGGGATCGAGTGTCATCCCAATGGTGCCCATGTCACCGTAGGCAAACGACCCCTCAATCCGCGCTTTCACGATCACACCATCATGGGTTTCAGCACCGGGGTCGTTCCGCTTTTCGCGGAATGGGAGTGATTCGAGTGGCGTGCTGTATCTCCAAAGATCGCCGTCCCGCCCTAGCACATAGAATCCCTGATTGTTCGGCATCGACTGCAGAGCGCAAGGCACGGGAGGAAGGGGTTTGGGCTTTTTGCCACCGCCTACTAAGACGTTTTCGAATTCGACGCCTGTGGCTTTCCCGCGTGGGACCTTTCGAGGAGCCTTCTGAATCGGCGGCGCGGGAGCTTCGCCCGCCGTATTCGGATTGAGTGCTTGATCCGGCCCGTTCGGAGCTGGATTAGCGACACCCTTCTCTCCACACGCGACACAGAGTGCTACCGCGAGGAATCCGAGTACGTATCGAATTGTTGGTCTCATAAACACTGCTCCAAGTTGCGAACCACAAACTCATCTCGAGATCAAGCCGCGTTCGTCGGTCGAGAGCTCCAAGATCCAGTCGCGAATAACTCTCACACCTTCATCGTCGACAAGACGACTTCCAATCGGAGGCATTGCGACCTGTCGATCGTTGCCTGACGAATACGTTCGCGCTGTAAGTCGATAGATTAGACTTGCGTCTGGGTCTTTTGGAGCGACGCGCATCGATGCGTCGGGTAGAGATAGTCTGCGACTTCGGACGTTCACTAGAGACTCGACCGCATGGCGAGGTCGGAGGTCGAGGTCGTTCCCCGCGCTCGCCGTCGTTCCGGGCTGATGGCAGAAGACGCAGTTCGCAATGAAGTGCTCAAGCGCATGGGATTCGGCCGCCGTTCGACCTTGAATGGACTCACGAGCAAGCGGCAATTGGTCGCCCGTCATCAGAGTTTCGAGCTTCTTTGCGGTGGCATCCGTCAATTGCCAACGTGAAAAACCGAGGGGCGCGCCACCGACTCCATGGCACTGAATACAGGACGTCCGAGATGGAATCGCGTACGTGAGGTTGGACTCCGGAATCGGAATCAACGTGTCCAATCCCATGGCCCGGACGAGGTCTGCGTCGGTCTGATCGGGCCGCCACATGTAGGTCGCGTAGATCCACTTTGTTTTCGTGCGACGTGAGACCCGAGTCTCGATCCGGCCAATCCCGTCGGGATACGAGAAGGTCTTGAGTAGCAGCGTACCCGTTGGGAACACTGGCTCTCCCTGCTCCGAGCGCACGACACCGGCTCCACGCGGGACACGTAAGTGACGATGCTTCGCTGTTTGATCACTGAACAGCGGGAAATTGACATCAAATGCCACCACCCCTCCGGCGGGTGAAAGCGTGGGTAGATTCGAGAACACCCCGAGCTCTGAAAGGGCATTCGGAAAGTCGCTTTCCTCCGCATGCACGTCATCCGACAACGCCAGAGCCTCCTCTGCGTCGGGTTCAACATGCGCTGGCTGTTCAGTGCGCCAAGAACTTCCCAAAGAAATCGCCAAAATGGCCAAAGCGACCATAACGCACAGCGTTCGTTTTTTTGAAGTGAAGGAGACCATCAAGAGAATCCGGGTGCGCTCTATGATCTCCCGCGCGCATTAAGGACTACTGGCGTCCTTGGGTAAGATTTGATTGGGGTTGAGGTGGGTTTTCTTAACGAATTCCATTGTCGCGCCCGTTCGCGATGGCCCCATCGGGTTATCCTTGGTCGAGCCTGTCCGTTGACCCACCGCATCCATCGTCCGACCGTCGATCTTGTGATCCCGGTGTTGAACGAAGCGCATGTACTCGAGCGCAGCGTGGAAGCAGTCCGCACCTACTTGGCGACGGATTTCCCCTATCCATGCAACATCATCATCGCGGACAACGGATCAACCGACGGAACACTCGAAGTCGCTCGCCGACTTGAGCAGGCCTACGGGGAAGTCCGGGTTTCCCACCTCACGGTTCGCGGTCGTGGCCGCGCACTCCGCAAGGCTTGGACGGAAAGCAACGCCGACATCTGCGCCTACACCGACGTAGACCTTTCGACCGACCTTAAGCACCTTCGGGAAATCACCGATGCGATTGCCATCGCCGGCTACGACATTTCGATAGGATCGCGACTGATGAAGGACTCAGAGACTCGCCGGGGCATCAAGCGAGAATTTATCTCGCGGGCGTACAACCTCTTCGTGAAAGTGGCGCTTAAGACCAGCTTTAGTGACGCCCAGTGCGGCTTCAAGGCCGTGAGTCGAAGGGTGATTGACGTTGTCGTTCCTCAGATTCAGGACGAATCATGGTTCTTTGATACGGAATTGCTGACGCTGGCGGAAAAACAGGGATTCCGAATCAAAGATGTTCCCGTAAAGTGGATCGATGATGACGATAGTCGTGTCAAGATCGTGAAAACCGCAATCGACGACATACGAGGCGTGCTCAGAGTTCGTCGGCAACTTGCGGCCACGAAGCCGATTGGAGATCGGACAACGCAATGAAAGCCGTGTTGGTCAATCCGTTCCAGATCCGACTCGTCGGAAAGAAGGGACGCATCTATAACCGCACGTGGACCCCCTTGGACCTCGCCACATCGGCCTCAATTCTCCGGGCAGAAGGTCACGATGTATCCATTGTCGACGCAAACGCGGAGCAGTTGACGAGCGAGGCCACTGCAGATCGATGCGCAGGCGCCGACATCGTCTTCATCACGTCGACAAGTCTTGATCGATGGCAGTGCCCCCACCTCGATCTCGTCCCATTCCTTGAAACCACCGAGGCCATCCGGCGCAAGGTCTCGCGTTTGGTGGTCATGGGGAGTCACGGGACAGTGCTTCCTGTTGAGATCCTCAAGCAGACTCAAGCGGAGGCGGTCGTTCAGGGAGAGCCCGAGGGTGCGATCCAAGAGATCGCAAAGGGCGCGCTACTCTCGGCAGTTGCCGGCGTCACATGGAATGGTCCCGACGGGCCGGTCTCCAACCCCCCGGGCAAGGGAGTCCGCATGGACGAACTTCCACTTCCCGCCCTCGATCTTTTGCCGATGCACTTGTACGAGTACGAGGTCATGGGCAACGCCTTCACTCTTTTTGAGATGTCGCGTGGCTGCGCGTCAGAATGCACCTTCTGCCTGCTAGATACCTATGGCAATGGAGTTCGCAAGCAAAGCGTGGATCGGCTCACCCGCGAAATTGAAGTAGCGGTGACCCAATTTGGAGTACGTACGGCGTACTTCATTGATTTGGAATTCACTGTGCTTCGGAAGCAGGTCATGGAGCTCTGCGACTGGCTCATTGAGCGTAAACTTCCACTCACTTGGTGCTGTCAAACGCGTTTCGATCTGGTTGATGCCGAAGTCCTTGAGAAGATGAAACGGGCGGGCTGCACTCTCATTCACTTTGGTGTTGAAGCCGGAAGCGACAGAATGCTCTCGAAAGTCAACAAGGGCATCACCATGGATGCCATTCGCCGAGGCATGGCCCTGACCAAGGAGTCCGGGATCCGGTCCGCGTGTTTCTTCATGATCGGATTCCCAGAATCCACTCAGGAGGACATGGTTGACATCGAGGAATTTGCCAAGGAATTGGCGCCTGATTACCCGTTGTTCCACATCGCAGCCCCTTACCCGGGGACTGAGCTTCACGAACAAGTAAAGAAGGACCCATCGCTCAGATTCTCTGACGACTCGCTCTTCCCGGAGGCCGTCGAAGGTCGATTCTCACTCGCCGACTGGAAGCGGATGACACGACGAGCCTATATTCACTACTACGCACGCCCCTCTTACGTCGCGGGCCGTCTCATCAAAGGCGACTTCCGTAGTCTTTGGAGGCAGGCGAAACTGTTCTACAACCTAGTCACAGCCTGAGCATAGTCGGATACCATCGCGTCATGGCTCGTATTGGAATCGCACTTGCCATGTGCCTGCTCGCGGTAACGACGTTCGCCCAAGAGCCAACGTCGCGTCACCAGTCGAACGTTCCGGGGGGCATTTACCACGAAGCAATTCCAGCGAAGTCTGCCCTTCCTCCGTCGGCTTGGGCTTCGTGGTCTGCACTCAAGAACTGGGGTGGTCATTTTGTCCGGAAGGGTCTTCCAGGCGACGGTCTTTCCCTAGCGATTGGACTCTTGACTACGTCCTGCCTGGTGATCGCAGGCTGCCGCAATCGAATGAAGGGTGTTCTCCTCGCCGCGCTGCTAGTCGGGCCGGCGATTCCGCTGACCGGACTCGTCCCGATGCAGTTCTTCGGGAACGACCTTAATCGACGAGCCGCATTCACCCTGGCGTTCACCTCTCTGTATGTGGCGACGGCAATCTGGGCGATCGTGGGTTGGCTCGGTGCCCGTCGCCCCGAGGGCACCCCTTGGCGGCCACCCATTCCAGAATCCTGGGCAAAAATGGCGGCAGGTGTGGCAGTCGCATGTGCCCTCACCGCGACGGCTGTTCGGACTCCAGACGATTGCGGCGTCTACTCGAACTTGGGCGCCCAACGCTGGATCGAGACGGGCACACTTCCGTACGGCGATTCGGCGCTTCGTGGTGGCGCTGCTGCAACGTATGGGCCTGTTCTTTATGGACTTCATGCTCTAGCCCAGCTGGCGGTCTCCGGCGGCGCTACATTCCCGAACGCCGCCGACGCACGACCGATGGACACGTCCAGATATGTTCGGCCAGACATGGGTGCGACCAAGTGGGTCGCCGCCCTCTCACTCATTGGCGTTTGCGTCGGATTGTTCATCGCGGCCCGTCGTATGGCGGACACTGCCACCGCTTGGTTGATGGTTACACTCTTCGCCTCAAGCGCGTACGTGCTTGGTCTCGGCGGTCGCGATGCTGCGATTTGTGGCGTCGGATATGTGTCGCATTTGACACCCGCCGCCTTCGTTGCGCTCGCAATGGCCTCGCTGAATCGTCCTTGGCTTGCCGGCATGCTGATGGCACTGGGCGCGGGCACAGTCTACTGGCCCGCCTTCCTTGTACCGCTTTGGATTGGTCACTACTTCGGTAGAAACCGGCGCGCCGCACTTTCATACGTCGCCGGATTCGCCGCGACAGGCCTCGTCCTTGCTGCGTGGGTCATCTTGTCAACAAAAACTGCTCCAGGTGAAAGCGCCGTTGGTCTCTTCTTCCGATCAACGCTTGAACACCAAGAAGGGATGGATCAGTACGGATCCAGTCCATTCTCTTTCTGGGGAGTCCATCCCGACCTCGCATCTTCGTGGCACCACCCGCTGTTCTCATTTGGAGGCTCGCTGACAAAGCCGACCTTCCTTCTCGTCGTGATCACATCGGTGCTTGGGCTTTGGGCTGGATATCGATCACGAGATGGGCGCTTGGCAGCCCTCTCGGCAGCCATGCCCTGTGTGGTTCAGCTTTGGAAGACCCACGCGGGCGGATCGTACGTTGAATGGGCTCTTCCTATGCTGCTTCTCGCACTCCTCGCCGATCGTGGCGATACTAGGCCCGACGCGATAACGAGCCCATGACGAAGACCCTCGATCAATCGCGTTGTCTCGCCATTGTGACTGCGGCGACGGCCTTCGCGCTGTCGCTCCCGAGCGCCAGCTGGCTATGGCCATGTCCGTCATCACACTTCCCTCCCTGGGCAGCGCATACACTCGCGGGGCCGGCTATTGCGTGCTTCGTGACGGTGGCATTTCTTGCGCCAGGATTGGCCATCTCGGCGTTGCGAAAAGACTCGATGACTTTGGTCGATTGGGTCGTGGGAGCAGGCTTCTGGTCCGCGATTTGGCATGTCGGAACCGGACTCGCCAGCGGTGCGATGATGACCGGAGTCTCTGCGGAGAGTCGCTCGGCGATTGAGGCTGGATGGACCTTGGCGCTCCCCGCAATTGCGTGGGCTTTTCGAATGCGGAAGCCCGGGGCGATTCTGTCCGCGAGAAGCGAATTAGCCGCGCTCCTTGGCGTCGCAGGGATGTTGGCCTGTGGCCTTGGCCCAGCGCTTTGGAGTCGAGAGTTCTCTTCGGATGGACTCGAGTCCTATGTGCTAGGTCGAGGTCTTGACTTAAACCCGTTCCCTCTTTTCCTGACGCCAACCGGCGGGGCGGGCCTAGGTTCTGGTGGATGGCTTCAAGCCTACCTGATCCATGCGTTGTTTCCGCTCGTCGGCGACGCGGAGTCCACTCCGCGTTTTCTTCTGATCGTGGCCGCGCCAGTCGTCACTGCCGTTGCGCATCGCTCCGCGGAGAGGATCCTCGGCCGCTCGTTCTCAATGGGGCTAGGTTTGCCTGCTGTTGTGACCATCGGGTTGCTGCTGCTCGCACTTCACGCTTCCTTCGACCTGCATATCACAGACCCGTCGTCTCCCGCTGCTTGGGATGCAGTCGGCGCAGCCCTGCTGATCGCTCTTGTCGGGGCGTGCTTTAGCGGGAGCATGTTGGAGGTCGTCGCGATCGCAACACTTTGCGCGCTAGCTCGCCCATCAGGTCCGCTGGTCGCTGCTGCTGTCGGTTTTGCCCTTGTCGCCATGCGTCCCATCGACGTTCGGTACAAGTTGCTTCGCCTTCTAGTCGCACTCCTCGCAAGTGTGATCGTGGTCATGCTGATTGAGAATTACCTTGTCACCGCCATCCGCCCTGGATCAGATGAATTTTTGGCCTCTGGCGGGCTTAAGACTCGCCTTCGTGCGCTGACATTCCAAGATCAAGGCCGCTGGTTTTGGGTCATTGCCGCCTCGGGAGGAGGAGCGATCCTCGTTGCTGCACGCTGCATGAGAAGTTCGGTACCAAAGACAATCAAGTCTGTTGGCATCGCCGCGGCCGCATGTGCTGGTCTGTTTACAATTACGCGAGGATTCGCGCCCCATCACATGATGCCTGCGGTTTCGCTTGTTTGGCTCGCCACTGCCGCGTTGTTGGCCGATGCACGGCTCCTCGACCGCTTCTTCCTGCTGCTCGGTCTGCTCATTGCCGTCTTCCTTGGTGCTCAAACGTACCGACAAGCGCCATCGAAGGCGCGTGACCTTGGCGCAGCGATCTCGGTCGACCGCGCGTCCATAACACCCGACGACGCTCTTCCGTCGTACCTTCGAAGCCCGTTCCCACCGCGTCTCGGTTGGTCAGCGTTTTCCTCGGGACGAGGAACTCTTCTATCGACGGAGTCGCACCGCGCATGGCTTTTGGCAGCTAATCACGCTGCCGCAGTCGTCAGGAGCCCGTTCAGTCCCACAGAATCCTCGGATTCTGGCATCGTCACGATGGTGCCGATTCTTCCCGCGATCTATGCACACGCCACGGATCCAGGCACCGGCGATTTAGTCCGTCTTGACGCGACAGGCGCCCACTTTGATTCTGAAGCTATGAAGGATCGTCGCTCGATCCCGTACCCTGTGACTCCGGTCGCGCGATCGCTTCGAGTCCCCCAGAATCGCCTTTTCCCGCTTTCCGAGCCAAAGGTTGGAGTCGATTGCGACGTTGACCTAAAAATCTGGTGGCAACGACTCACAGGGAGATGAGCACGTTGACCGACAGTCCACCCTCGCCACCAATACGAGTCGTCACTGCGTTGACTTTAACTGTCGCGATTGCGTCAGCCGTCTGGATCGTCGTGAGCTTTACCTATCCGTTGCGAGCTATGGTCTACCACTGGCCCATCATCGTGCTTTCCTGTCCTGTTTCCCTTGAGATTTGGTGGAGAAGGAAGACCGACGAAGGCCGAATCTGGCTCCTAATCAACGCGCTCGCATTGACCCTTACCGCCGGTCGCTACTTTTCGGATTGGCCATTTTCTGGTCACGCGCTGCTTGGCGCATTTTGGGCGTTCGCCCCCATGCCGAGGAGCTATCGATGGATGTCGGCTGCCATGATTCCGTTCTCATATCTCACGAAGGTGTATTTAGATGAGCGAAGCACCGACGCGCTGACAGGCGCCGCGATCGGACTCGCGCTATTTCTCCTTGCGAAGTCTCTGGCGCGGAGCCGCTAGGCCGCGTCTATGTGCGCGTGCTCCCGATAGGGCTCAGGACTCCCGTGGCAAGCCCGATCTTAGCAACAACGAATGCGATCGTGCTGTAGACAAAATACAGTACGTAAAGTAGGAAGCCGACGGTCAGAAGCGGGGCTCCTCCGCGTGAAGCCAAAAAACCAAGAAACCCCAAATTGCACAGAGCTACTCCGACAAGCGCCAAACCAGCGGCTATGGCGACGACCGAATATGACACCCCCAGCGCGATGGACCACGGTAGCGCCAAAGCGAAAGCAAGCGCCAGCGACGCGAGTCCTCCTGAGATGCGTTGCGATCCTCTGACATTGAGATCTGAGGTCATCGCCGGCTGTGCCGCCATCAGCCTTGTCCAGGGAATCGCGCGGCGAAAGACATCAACTCGGATCGTTTCGATCAACGTCCACTTCTTAAGATGTTTGACAAGAATTGTGGGATCAAGTTCGATTCTCAAACCGAGTTCGCGCAATCGATACCCTAAATCGATGTCCTCAACGCTCGGCTGCTTGAAGGTCTCGATGTCGAAGCCATTCACTTGCCGAAACACATCGGTCTTGATTGCGCCACATCCCGCCCAGAATGTCGACGCCTCGTGGTTGCCATGTTGATGCACCCAGTGATGCAGAAGATTCCTGAATCTTGAGACGAGGGTGCGCTCCGATGGATCATCGTCGTATGATCCGAATAGGGCCGCAGGCGCACTTGGCCCGGCCATCTTCTCTGCGATTCGCTCGATCGTGTCCGGCCGAACCTCAACATCAGCATCGATAAAGATGACGGTCGGATGAGTCGCAGCAGCGACCCCATCATTCCGTGCTGCGCCGGGGCCACCGTTGCGCTCGCGGACAATTAGCCGAGCCCCAGGAGGCAAGGCGTTACGCAGGCCGCCGGGCGTGGCATCGTCCACAATGATGATCTCGTGTCCGGAGTCGATCGCGGGCGCAATCGCAGCTAGCGCCCGCGCAAAGGCAGGGCCTCCGCCATAAGCAGGCATGATGATGGATGCGCGTTGAGTCACCCGTGAAAACTCCCGCGCACGGCCCGCAATACTCGCCGGACCCCGATGTATGCCTGCACAGCAATTCCATCAAGATCGCCGCGAGTCGAAAGGTGCCGAAAATAGTGCGCTTCGAGCCTCGGCATGTCCAGCGCGTCGGATTCGGCAGTCACCGCACCGAGTCGTGTTCCGAAGGCCAACGCGTGGTGCGCGCCGACGATGCCTCGAACTCGTGCGTTCACCGCCCCGAACGGATAGGCGAAGGCCCGAGGCGCTACCCCAAGATAGTCGCGGAGCGCCGCCTTTGCATTTATCAGTTCATGTTCGATTTCAAAATCCGAGAGCTTTCGCAGGTCAACGTGGCGGTGCCCATGAGATGCCACCTCGGCACCGTCCTTCACCAATTCGCGAAGCTCGCTCCAGGTGACTGCAGCCTGTACCGGGCACTCAGTTTCGCCAGGAAATATGGGGTTCGACTCCGGGAGGGACGTCGCGAGGAAGAGCACAATTCGCCCCCCGACCCGACGACACGACGCATGTGCCGCGACCACCGACTCGTAACCATCGTCAAAGGTGACCAAATACCCGCCTTTGGCGACCGATCTCCCAGCTTGGCAGGCCTCTATCGCGTCGAGTCCCTGCGGTGTTCTGCCGCGGCGGGCCAGCCTCAAAACCATGGCATCAAAAGCAGCCTCTGGCCACGCGACGACGTGCGACGTCGCTGCGAGCGCATGGAATGTGAGTACGGGAAGACTGAACATGAACGGTGAAGTCGGTGTGCCCCAAGTCTAGTCTGAGAACGCGGAGGTATCATTCCCTGATCGTCAACGAGCCCCCAATTCTCATGCGCCCTTTGTCATTTTGCATGGTGACGACCTTTTTCCCGCCTGAGAACTTCGGCGGGGACGGGATTTTCATCTACCGACTCGCCAACGCATTGGCCGAGGATGGGCACCGCGTGGACGTCGTTCATTGCACGGATTCGTATCGCCTACTCGGCGGCAAACCGATGCCCCCCGTGGTTAATCACCCGAACGTCACGACATTCCCGCTCAAGAGTCCGTTTGGTGCACTGTCTCCGATTCTGACTCAGGCCACGGGTGCGCCGTGGCTCAAATCGCGAGCGCTCAAGAAAATCCTCGATCGCGGACACGACGTGGTGCACTGGCACAACATCTCACTCGTGGGTGGTCCGCGCGTTTTACGAATGGGTCGCGGCATCCGCCTTTACACAACCCACGAACACTGGCTCGTGTGTCCGACACATGTGCTCCTTAAGTACAACAAAGAGCCGTGCGTCACGAAGGACTGTCTGCGATGTGTTCTTGCGCACAAGCGCCCGCCACAAGCATGGCGCATAACCGGAATGATCGAACGCGAGCTCAAGAATGTAGATGGCATGATTTCTCCATCAGCATTCACTCGACGACGTCATGAAGCCGAGCTTCCCGTGTCGATGAAAGTCATCCCCTACTTCCTACCGGAACTCCCGGAAGAGCCGCTGGAACAACGGCAAGCGGCTGAGTCCATTCTCGCGACAGAGTCGGGGCCATATTTCCTTTACGTCGGACGCCTAGAGATCTTGAAGGGCGTCCATACGCTTCTTCCCGTGATGGCGCGTCGCCCAGATTTTCGGCTCTTGATAGCTGGTGAAGGGCTCCATGGCACGGAACTCAGACGGCAATTCGCAGCCCTTCCGAACGTCCGTTTCCTCGGAAATCAACCGAGGCATGTCCTACATCGCCTTTATGAGCGTGCGACCGCCGTTGTTGTGCCATCAATTTGCTACGAAGTCCTTGGACAGATCATCATTGAGGGGTTTGCTGCAAAGACTCCTTCCATCGTCAGGAATCTCGGTGCGCCTCCCGACATCGTGGCCGATGCCGCGGGCGGCTTGGCATACGACACGGATGCGGAACTTGAGGCGGCGATGGACCAATTGACGCGAAACCCGGAACTCCGCAAGAAAATGGGAGAGTCCGGCTTTGCCCACTATTTGGAGCGATTCACGAAGGAAGCCCACTTCCGCGACTACTTCGCGATGATTCGTGGGATTGCATCGGCCAAGGGCATCTCACTGTGAGCGAGGCGCCTGATATTCGACGTTGGCGACTCGCCATCGCGGTCTGGATCGCCACTGTCCTTGTGATGGCGACTAACATCACGAGAGAGCACTACCCTGCATTCGCCGTTGTCGATGGCACCGCGTGGCAGTGCGACCGCTACGCGGGCTTCCATAGCGACATCTTCTTGCATACCGATGGCCACTGGTACATCAACAACAACATCGGCAGCTCCGCAATCGCAGCGATCCCACTTTGGATCGCGTCTCCCCTCCTCGATCGCGTGGAGGCGATCTCCAAATCCAAGTTGAATTCGAACAGTGGGTCGATTGACGCGAGTTACTCAACGCCCTTCCCAAACCGCGAGAGGATGTACCGACTAGCGAGAGAAAGGGGCCTTGACCTTCGTTTCGGGGTCTCGACTCTCGTAATTGCTGCCCTATTGCTCGGACCACTCGCCGCCTTGGCGTCTATTGCGATGGCGACGCATCTACGGGATAGGGGTCTTTCCCCTTCGCTGGCTACCTGGCTCGGATTCGCCGGTATTGTCGCTACTCCCTTGCTTTTCCGCGGAGCGACTCTCAATCACAATCTCTTCGTCGCCTATGCGACCCTCGGGGTTTGGATTGCACTCGAGTCTTCTAGTGGCCGAATCGCCTTCACTTCTCGCCGGGTCATTACTGCGGGGTTGTTCTCGGGCGTCGCAATGATGTGTGACTACAGTGGCGCGATGACTGCGTTGTGGGCCGGACTGCTGATCCTCACTGCATCTGAGACCCGTTGGAAGGATCGGCTCCGTTTCGCGTCGATTCTCGTGGCTGCTTCATTGCCGGGCCTTGCCGTTCAGTTTCACGCCCAATGGCTCTGTTTCGGCAACCCGTGGCTTCCGCCCGCGCGTTGGATGACCGACGCCAACTTCACAAACCTCGGGTGGCGTGGATTTGACCTTCCTTCGCCTGACCTTCTTGTTGCGAATCTGATTGACCCTCGGTTTGGACTAATCCCATTCGCGCCCCTTCTGCTGCTCGGCTTCTTCCCACCCCGCAAAGGCTCGCTGATTTCCACCTCGACATGGCGGCGCGGCTGCCTCATGGTCGCGCTCTACCTTCTTTTCGCCTCCTCGAATCAATACGCGCGCATGCAGTGGAACACGGGATTTCGCTACCTCACTCCGGTGATCATTCCACTGTGGATGGCTACCTGCGCAATGCTCGCGACTCTCCCGCGGCGTTTGATTCACACGGTTCTCGCGATTGCGATCACTCACACTCTGGTACTGACGACATCCCGACTATTCAACGTCGCTGATGACTGGGAGCGTCTTCTCTCTGGAGATTTTAAGCTTCCTATTTTCGACACCCTCGCAAGAACTGCGTCGGGACGCGAACTCGCCAACGCCGTCTCGTCACATCTGCCGGGTTCACCATCCAAAGATGCCGTGAGACAGTTTATGGAAGGTCCCATCCCATCCGTAACTGCCGTCCTGATTGCGATCGTTGCGATCTACTTCCTGCTCAGACCCGTATCGCGAGTTTCGAATTCGACCTCATAGACCAAAGTCCTAGTGCGACCAGACCGGTTACCACTTCGGCTGCGATGAACGCCGGGACAACCACAGTTTCAGCTGAGTGGATCCACGCAAAATAGGCGCCTACGACGCACGCTGCGCCCGCCGCATTCGCCCACATGTCTCCCCGTGAGTTCCCTGCTGCGATGAGACCGAATCGCGCGTTGCCTGAAATCCATGCAACGGCCGGAACGACACACAGCCACCGAAGAATGTCCGCTGATTTTTCGAACTCCGCGCCGTACCCGAGGAGTCGGATTACGTCAGGCGCGAGCAGCCAAGTCGTCGTGATCATGAGAATGGCGCCCGCGAGGCTGATCCACGTGGAACGGCGCACGGCACTTCGAAGTGCGTCCGGGATGCGTGAATCTCCCGTCGTAGCGAGTCGACTCCACGTAGGAAGCAAGTTGTAGAAGTAGAGGAATACGACCTGATGCATTGCCACGGCCAGACGATGCGCGGCGCCATACTGTCCCTTAAAACCACCAGTGGTCGTCATGCCAACAAAGACCATTGGGGCCCAGAAGCGCACAGCCCATGCCACTGTGCTGAGACCTAGTGGCGCCGCCTCACGGACCACCGCTTGAGCCCGGTTGAGCGCGCCTTTCCAAGCCCAACGCCCACACCGGCGCCCGAGCAAAACCTGATGGAGTCCTGCCACCACTGCAAGTCCAACGGCGTCTGCTATCGGCACCCGCCACGCGTGAGAAGGAGCATCGACGAACAGTAGGACGCCAACGAGGAGACACGATTGACGGACGACATTGGATATCGTGACGACAACCATCTCGTCGCGTCCTTGAAAGAACCAGTCGCACACAAAAGGAACGGGCAAGAGAACCAGTCCACAGGCAAGGAGAATTGCGGGCGACGCACCGCGACCTGAGGCAGCAATTAGCCCAATCGCAATCAGTGACAAGACAACGAGCGCCCCACGCAGCACAAAGAACGACGGCATCAGAGACCGAGCGGTCGATGGATCTCTCGCAACGGCCCTAGCCCCAAAGACCACAAGCCCGGCGTCAGCAAGCAAGGCCGCGATGGTGGTGGTCGCGAACGCAAATTCGAGTTCTCCGTAGCAAGAATCGCCGAGGACTCGGCCGAGGCGGCCGAAGACGAAGAACCCGATGACCTTCGAAACCACCTCGCCAACCAGAAGAATCCCGAAATTCCGGGTTAGATTTGAGGCGTTTGCTGCGGGCGCAGTGGGGTCCAATGGCTTGATGGGAGCGTCCTGCATGGTCGACGGGCGAATTGGCGTTGAGAAATGCAGCTTAAGCACCGCCAAGACACCGAGACTCTACCACTCACTCCATGCGGGGAGCGATAGGATCCACATGTGGAACCGACTCTTCGGGGTATCGAGGTCACGGTCATCGTGACGATTGTGAGTGGCGCCGAAAGCGTACGCCGCTGCCTCCGTTCGTTGCTTTCGGACGGGCACCCGGCATGGCTCGAGGTCCTCGTCCCCGTTGAGCGTGAACGCGCCGATGTCGCCGTGTTGAGCGCCGAATTCGATGCCGTGCGGTTCGTTGATCTCGGACCAATGGACTCGGAAGTCGATCCCCATGATCCCTGCGCGGAGCACCGACGATTCGATTTGCGACGAGCCGGTGGGCTTCGCGCTGCGTCAGGCGCCATCGTCGCCATGCTTGAGGACCACGGCACCCCATGCGAGGGATTCGTGCGGCTCGTCGTCGACGCTCACCGTGACAATCCAAGCGCTGCGATCGGAGGGGGCGTAGGCTGCCGTTCCTCCCACTTGCGTCATTACGCCCTTTGGATGTGCGATTTCTCGCGGCACCTTGCGCCGGTGAGAAGCGGAGCAACCAAGTCGCTTTCCGACGTGAATGTCTCTTACAAGCGAACCGCAATCCTTGATATCTCACCCACGTGGCGAGCTGGATTCCACGAACCGGATGTCCATGGTGCGTTGCTCGCCATCGGAGGCCTTTCTCGCGATGCAACGCTTCAAGTTGAACAAGAACGCCCCATGGCTAGTCTGCGTTCACTGTTCGCGGAACGGATGATGTGGGGACGTCACTTCGGTCGTGGCCGACTGCTCGTGCCGTCGCGATGGATCACTTTGTTCTATCTACCGGCCGTGCTGTTGGCGTCGCCATGGTTCGCAGTTCGCACGCTGCTTCGGGCTCGTAGTCACCTACCGCCACTGCGCCTCTTGGCTTGCGCACCCCTAGTCTTCGTATTCACATTCTTCTGGGCCGTCGGCGAAGGACGCGGGGTGATCGAGCGCCGCCTTTCGTGATTTGTTGCCTCGGAAGCGACATTCTCACCTGATCATGCCGTCCCAACTCAAGGTGCTGCCATAGGTTCGGTCGAAGGGTTATCATCCGAACCGCCTCCATGTCGCAACCGAATCTAGAGCCATCGTCCGCTGCCATCACCGTCGTCATCCCCGCGATGAACGAGTCGGAAGGCATCATCGGCACGATCGCAGAGGTACGAACCGCTTTAGAAGGAGCGTCGATCCCCCACGTCATCATCGTTGTGGACGACGGTTCGACTGACGGCACAAGCGAACGCGCGCGAAGCGTCGGGGTAGAGGTCATTCGATCAGAGCGCAACAAGGGCTACGGGGCTTCGCTGAAGCGGGGAATCGCTGCCGCACGAACAGAGTGGATCGTCATCATCGACGCGGACGGGACATACCCGGGCAGTGCGATTCCCTTAATGATCGAAGGTCGCTTAGGCGCTGAAATGGTGGTCGGTGCACGCATCGGCGCAGACGTCAACATCCCATGGGAGCGCAAGCCGGCCAAACGTGTGCTGAACTTGCTCGCCGAGTATCTCTCGGGGATCAAAATCCCAGATCTCAATTCGGGACTAAGGCTGTTTCGCCGTCGTGATGCGCTTGCTCTAGAAACCATTCTCCCATCCGGGTTCTCATTCACGACGACCATCACATTGTCATTCGCATGTCGAGACATGGAAATCCGCTATGTCCCGATCGACTACCGAAAGCGCAAGGGCGTATCTAAAATTCGAGCAAAGCACTTCACGCAGTTCATGCTGCTGATCGTTCGTTTGATTGTTCTTTTCAATCCGCTCAAAGTGTTTGGACCGATCGCGTTTCTTTTGTTTCTCGCAGGTTCCGCAAAAACTGCGTACGACATTGTGATCGGAAATCTGTCAGAATCCGCCGTGATGGCCATCCTCGCAGGCGTCATCATTTTCTGTGTGGGGTTGCTGGCGGATCAAAATTCCCGCCTCGGCATGAGCAACATTGCCGCGCGCGCGCGGCGAGATTCGACGTGAACTTCCTTCGAAGCCGTTGGATTTGGCGGCTCATCCTTCCCGTCCTCCTCGCCGGCGCCATCTTGACATGGGTTGGAGCGCGCCAGGCACTCGACGCCATGTCGAGAGTTCCGCTTGACTCGCTCGTCTTCGTACTCCTCGGTTTCCTTGTCGTCCACGTCGGATGTGCGCTCAAGTGGCGGATGACGTTGCAGGGTTTCGGCGCGACGTTGAACCGCCGATCAGCAATTCGAGCCCATGGCGCAGGTCTTGCAGCAAATCTCTGGCTTCCGTCCGTGGTGGGCGGTGACCTCGTGCGCACCGCCATGGCGCTTCGCGACGGGAGTCGATCCGAAGCCTTGATCCTCGGCAGCTTGATTGACCGCGTAGCCGACCTCGTTGCACTGTTGACACTAGGAGTCATAGGGCTCCTGATGCGTGGCGAATCTCACGTCGGCTCGGGCTCGGCCACAACATCGTCGGTCATGATTCTGGGAGGGTCGGTCGTTGCGAGCCTCGTTATCGGATTCTGGGGCGCAGTTCGTTGGCGTTGGACGTCTCTTTTGCCAAAGCGAATGCAGCGCCCGGGACTCAGACTTCGAGTCGCCCTTCGTCGCGTCGCGATCTGGCGACTCGTCGCAGCCTTGGTGATCTCGTGCGGCTTGCAGCTTTCACTCTTGCTTATGAACCGAAGTCTTGCCATTCAGATGGGCACACCCGCAGATCTTTCCGCGTGGTTGGTCGCATGGCCTCTAGCCAAGGCATGCGCAATGCTCCCGCTTGGACTGGGAGGCCTCGGCATCCGCGAAGCGGCATTCGCCTCTATCGCGACCCCACTAGGCTTCCCCCGCGACCTCGCGGTGTCGCAATCCCTCCTCTGGCAAGCCATCCTGATGACCGGGGGCCTCATTGCCGGAGCCGTCTGCGGATTCACGCCTCAAACTCAAAAGGGCAAGCCCGCATGACGCCCACGATCGCGATCCTTGGCGCTGGCCCAACGGGGGTGGGTGCCGCATGGCGCCTAGCCGCAAGAGGCGGCTTCAACGTCCGAGTATTCGAGGCCGCTCCCGAAATCGGGGGCACCGCTAAGAGTGTGACCATCGCGGGCGTTCATTGCGACCTTGGCAGTCATCGCCTCCACCCGTCAACGGAACCCGATCTTCTCGCGGCCATCAGGAACGCGCTTGGCGATGACCTGCTGGTGAGGCCACGCCATGGACGCATTCGACTCCTGGGTCGCTGGATTCACTTCCCACTCCGCCCTCTCGACATGATTGCCCACGCACCTCCGCGGTTCCTTGCCGGTGCACTTCGAGATGCGATTTGTTCGCCATTTCGCTCAGTGAAGGCCGAGACTTTTGCAGGTGTGCTTGAAAAGGGGCTCGGACCGGAGATCTGTTCGCGCTTCTACTTCCCCTACGCTCGCAAGATGTGGGGACTTGACCCTTCTCAATTGTCAGCAACACAGGCGCGACGCCGAGTCTCAGCGGGATCGCCGACGAAGCTCCTGCGAAAGGTATTCGGAAAACTGCCGGGGCTTCGCACGCCGTACGCCGGCAAGTTCTTCTACCCGCGCGGAGGATTCGGACGCATTGTCGACGGTCTAGCTGCGCAGGCGACCAATCAGGGCGCGAAATTCAGTCTGTCGAGCCCGGTCCAAGGGATTGACCTCGCCGATGACCGAGTGTCGGTCCGAACCCCTTCGGGATCCTGCGAAGCTGATTGGGTCATTTCCACGATTCCGATTGGACTGTTGGCTTCCTTAGTTACGCCGCGCGCACCTAGCTCTGCACTTGAGTTGACGTCCAAACTCAATTGGAGATCGCTTGTTTTGGTCTATGTCGTGCTACCGATCAGTCAATACACTGAATTCGATGCGCACTATTTCCCAGAAGAGGCGATTCGTGTCGCCCGCCTGTCGGAACCGAAGAACTACTCCGATGCCGTGACGCCGACGAGCAAGACGGTCCTTTGTGCCGAGATCCCCTGCGATTTCAACGACTCCACCTTCACGGCATCCGATGCGGACCTCGCCAAGCTTGTGCGAGATTCGTTAGCCAGCGCGGGACTACCGTCCTTGCCGGAGATCGAGGAAGTCCATGCGGTTCGCGTGCGACACGCATATCCGATCTATACGCAAGCAACGGAAGAGGCATTCCGTGGCCTTGACGCGTGGGTCGGCCAAGTACCTCGAGTCACGACCGTCGGCCGACTGGGGCTGATGGCACATGACAACACGCATCATGCGCTTCGGATGGGCTCGGACATCGCGATGTGCCTGCGCCCCAACGGCACGTTTGACCACGAGGCGTGGAAACGGTGCCGTGAAGCATTCAAACACCATGTTGTCGAGGATTGAGACTTGACGACACACGTAAGATCCACGGCGGAGTTCCCTTCATGAAGTGCCTAGTCACCGGCGGCGCCGGTTTTATTGGTTCCCATCTGTGCGAGAGGCTTTTGGCTGGTGGCCATGATGTCACTGCACTTGACGACCTCTCCACGGGGTCATTGGCGAATCTGCAAGCCTGTAGTCAGAACTCTCGGTTCACTTTCGTCGAGGCCGATCTGCGCGATGAGGCGGCGCTCGGTCGCACTGTGCGAGCAGCCGACGCAGTTTGGCATCTGGCTGCGGCAGTTGGTGTGCGGCTGATTCTCGAGAGTCCTGCGCGCACGATTGAAACTAATGTCGAAGGGACCGCTTTGCTCCTTCGACTCGCTGCGTTGAACAAGACGCGCACACTGATCACGTCAACTTCCGAGGTCTATGGAAAAAGCGAACGCGTCCCATTCAAGGAAGATGATGATGTGACGCTCGGCCCGGTCACACGCTCGAGATGGTCTTACGCGGCGTCGAAGATGCTGGATGAGTTCCTTGCGCTGGCGTCCCATGCGGAGCGTGGGGTTCCGGTCGTGATCGCCCGGCTATTCAACACCGTCGGCGCGCGCCAAACCGGACGCTACGGGATGGTGCTCCCGCGACTCGTTGGGCAGGCTCTGCGATCCGAGCCGCTCACCGTGTTCGGAGATGGCCTTCAATCAAGGTGTTTTGGATCCGTCCATGATGTCGTGGGTGCGCTGATCACACTGATGGCAACTCCTGCGGCAACTGGCGAAGTGGTGAATCTTGGCAATCCGGAAGAGATCACGATTCTCGACCTTGCACGCAGGATCATTACGACGACGGGCAGTGCTTCGACGATCGTTCACGTGCCATATGACGAGGCCTTCCGCGAAGGATTCGAGGACATGCGACGCCGCGTGCCCGATATCAGCAAGGCTCGACGGCTTATTGGGTTCGCACCAAAACACGACCTAGCTGCAATCCTAAAGGACGTCATCACGGATGTTCGTTCTAGGACGAACACGTGAACACCACGTTCGGATCGCGAATGCGCGAGGGAGGCGCGGTGTTGCTCGTCATCCTCGCGATCGCGACCGCTCTGCGTGTTTGGCGACTCGACGCACCGCTTTGGCTTGACGAAGTTCTGATGTTGCACGACTTCGTCGAGGGGCCGTTGGTGAAGACCATCACCACGTATCCGACCGATAACCAACACCCGCTGTACTCATTCTCGGCTAGCCTCGCGGCCTTGGTGCTTGGCCAATCCGCATGGGCAATTCGGCTGCCGGCAGTCATCTTCGGTCTCATCGGAATCGCCGTCGCGTACACGTTGGGGCGTAGATTCCTTAGCCGCGGCGGCGCGCTTTGGGCAACCGCGCTCCTCGCCCTGTCACCCCATCACATCTGGTTCTCTCAGAATGCTCGGGGATACACGGCACTTGCGTTGTTCGCGGCCGTGGCGCTTGATTCATGGATTGACGCGCTTCAAGGATCACGTCGCGCGGCCGTGGTCTGTGGCCTAGCCCTCGCGCTCGCTGTTTGGACCCACCTAACTGGGGTCTTTGTCGCGGCCGGCCTCGGACTCTCGTGGTGCGTTGCCCTGATGTCGATGCGCGCTGGCGCCCCCCCATCCCCCTCAGGCAGAAACGGGGCGTGCGTCACCGCCCTAGCCCTCGGCGCCGTGGGAGCGATTCTGCTGCACGCACCCATGATTGGCGACATGGTGGTGTTCTTTACCGGCCCGAAGGCTCCACGCCCCGTGAGCGCCTGGCGCAGCCCCTGGTGGACGGTCGAAGAACTCTTGCGAGGGATCGGATCAGGATCCGCGATTTTGGGCGGGATCATTGCGGCGTTAGGCGGTGCTTCGGTCGTCGCCGGGGCCATACAAATCCGCAAGCGTGTCAGCGGATTCACTGTCGCCGCGCTTTCGCCAGTACTCCTCGCCCCAATCGTGACATTTGCGCTCGGGAGACACCTCTGGCCCAGGTTCTTCTTTGCCCAAGCGATTCCACTCGCTCTCCTCGCAACGAGCGGCTTGGCATCGGCCGCCGCTCGTTGGCTACCCGCACACATAACTGGACGCCTCGCGATGGCTAGCCTATTTGCGCTCACTCCGCTGATTCCAGGGGTCTATGCGACAAAGCAAGATTTTCCCGCGGCAAAGGCCTTCATCGAACAGCGCCGTGCAGCCACGGAGGATGTTTCTGCCGTCGGCACTGCTTACTGGGCCTGCGGTTATCTCTACGCACCCGAGTATCGCGGTGCGAATGACATCGATGCACTTGCCGCCACGTTGGATCGCCCCGGCCGTTCATGGGTCATGTCTGCATCACCCATCTTCGTTTCGGCCTACAGACCTGCGATTCACCGTGCCCTCGAAAATCGCTGTGACCGAGTCGCCGTGTACCCGTCTGCGCTCGGCGACGTCGAGGTCTACCGTGAACGAGAGTGAAACGGATGTAAAAAAAACGAGACCCGGAACACTTCCGGGCCTCGGCCGAGCGATTATCAGGCAGTTGGCGCAAACCACCTGGCACCCTCTCGGGCATCTTGTTTTGTCGTTAGCTGCACCGCGCCGGTCACCCAGCTGGAACTGCCAACGGGAGTATGTTCAACTAAATAGTTGAACAACTCAAGCCCGCATGATCAATTTAAGCGATTTTTTTAAAACGATACCCATCAAGGACTTAGGGACAGTCGCATGACGGTGCCGCGTGAAAAACTCCCCGCATCGACGTCGAATCCGCTGCCCTGGACGTTTCTCGCCGTGGCATTGGGAGTCGGAACGCTCCTCAAGGTCGTGGCCGCAACGTCGAGCTTGTGGTTAGACGAACTGCACTCGCTCGGCCACGGACTCCAACCAGACCTCGCGGGCGTTTTCGAGCACACACATTTTGATTTTCATGCTCCGCTCTTCTTTACCGCGATTCATGTTGTCGGTTCTTGGCAACACCCACATTTCTCGAAGATCCTGACGATCCTCGTGTCGGGACTCACGCTGATTCCGCTCGCCGCAATTGCCCGCCGTCTCAATGGAGGACGCTTCTGCGTGGTCGTCGCGTGCGGTCTTTTCTCGACGATGCCCTACTTCACCTACTATGGTCAGGAACTGCGGCCCTATGCATTTCTCATGCTCGCGACCGTCACCGCGACGTGGGCTGCTTGGTGCGACGATGGACCTCCGTGGCTCCGTGGGACGATTTTCGGAATCGCAGTGGGCGTTGGACTGAATTCGCAATACCTCATGACGATCGCCGTCCTCGGAATTGGCGCATCACGAATCTTCACAGCGTGGCCATGGCGGCACGTCAGAGATAACCCCCCGCTTTCGATGAGAGCGCTTATCGGAACCGGCGCGCTTGGCGCGCTTCTCATCGTGCCATGGATCCTAGGCTACATGTCGTGGGCGATTGAGAACCCGAATGACCTTGTGCCGACCGACGTCCAAACATCGGGCCTCGCATGGAGGGAGTTTCTTGAGGCTCCGCTGCGGATGTTCGCCCCCCGCATCAACACGCTAGGCTCGTGGCGGGTTCCACTTGCAATCGGCGCGATGGCGGGGACTCTGGGGGCCGTGGCTTTCGGGTCCATTCTGTGGTTGCGCGCGCGGTCCACTTCGAGTGAACGTCCATTCACAAGCCGCGTCGCGGCGCAGGCGTTCGTGCTTTTGGTGATTCTCGTTCCGCTCACCGGCTTCCTTTCGATTCGATCTTGGGGGCGGGTCGGACTCCAGTATTACTCGATTGCAGCCTTCGCGTTCCCTCTCGTTGCGGCCGAGGTACTCGCCTCCATTTCAAACACCAAGTTGCGCAACACGCTCGCAGGCTTCCTCCTGCTGTGCTCTCTTGCCGGCGGAGTCGCACAGGCATTCGCAGTGCCACGAGAGGATATGGAGCGCGGTGTGGACGTCGTTCGTCAGGAGATTGCGCGAGTCAGGACGCTTGGCATCGGCGAACCTTGGATCTCGGCTGTGATGCGTCAACCCAACATCTTCGAACACCGACTCGCGTACTCGGCCTATGGCGCAGACTTGAACGCCGTCGAGCCTCGCGAGCTTCCTGTTCGTGGAGATCCCGGATTCGAACGCCCTGTCATTCTGTTGGTGCGCAGGTGGGACGATTTCATGAATGCGACCACAGAACGCCAAGAGGCGGTTCGTCGCCTCCACGACGGCCGCGTCGTGGAGCGTCAGATCAAGATCGACGACGCCATTAGCGTGTTCGTTCTGATCCCGCCTCGCTGATCAAGGCGCGTTCGGTGACTTGACGCTCGGGACGATCAAGCAGCGCCACGGTGCCGGCGCCCTGTCCGGAGCCGTGACAACAAGCGTGACAACAGTACCGTCCGAAACGGGCGGAGTGAACGTAACGATGGTCTCAGAGCCACGCGTCGTCGTGACATCGCCCAGGCGACCATCAGACACAACGGTGGGTGCAGAAGAAGTAATTCGTCCCTCAACATCGGCGACGGATACGCTCACGCTGGTCAGAAGACTGCCGTGAAGGTCGGGGACTAAGGCGATGCGTGCCACGGCTCCCTGTTGGTCCAAGAAGAAACTAGGACCACTTACGGCACCTCGGATAGCCACGATCGCCGAATTCTCGTCCGGTGAGGAGCAGGCGACCGCCAAGAGCAGTCCCAATGCAAGAATGCTAGTTCGACTCATAGGGATGACTCCGCTGTCCGAGATGATTCAAGTCGCGCGTGAATGGATGCAACGATACGCGATGCCACTTCCATCGCCGCCAGTCCATGCTCGCCAGTAACGAGAGGATCGCGGCCCTCGACCACAGACGCAACAAATTCGTCGTCCTCAGCGCGCAACGGCTCGAGATCGCGTATCTCAAGATCGACCTCGCTGACCGCCTTTGACAGGCGCATTGCGTCGATTGTGTCGATGCCAACGGGCTTAAATGCGCGGATCCGATCTACGATATCCGAAGCCGGCCTAACAACGCGCCCCTTCTTCCCGGCCAAATCGAGGCTCGCGTAGAAGTCGGGAGCAAACAATCTGAGTTTGCGCTCGGTCTTGAGTGCAAGCCGCGAAGCGGTGAGATTGGCCACGGCGCCGTTGGCAAACACCAAACGAGCCGAGGCCAGATCCTCGTAATCACCAGTGATATTCACTCCGACGGCATCCACGGAAACAACTTCGCTTCCGACTAGATGCAACACGATATCGAGATCGTGAATCATCACGTCAAGGACAACTCCCACGTCCATCGAACGAAACGGGAACGGAGAGACGCGGGTGGCATCAAGAAAGCGAGGCTTAAGGCCCATTTGGCGTACAGCGGTCACGACTGGGTTGAATCGCTCGACATGGCCGGTCATGAGGGGTAAACGTGCCGCTCGCGCCGCAGCGATGATGCGACGACCTTCTTCGGGAGTCGACGCGAGAGGCTTCTCGACTAGGCATGCAATGCCACGTTCAAGGAGCCCGGTCGCTACCTCAGCATGATGCGTCGTCGGAACGGCAACAATCGCGGCCTTGACTGAGGGTGGCAGATCTCGCCAGTCGGTGAACGCGGTGACGCCACGTTCATTCGCGACCTTGGTGGCCTGCTCACGGTTGGCATCGACGATGGCTTCGAGCTTCACTGACGGCATCTGCGAGAGGATCCGTGCATGGATGCTCCCGAGTCGCCCTGCCCCGACGACCGCAACGCCGAGGCGCGACACTAGCGCGGCTCCCGAGCTCGACCATCACGCGCCGCATGGGATCGCTGAAGCGAGCCGATGAAGAGCGCAACTTCCGGACTCAGCGGCGCAGACGCCGTAACTCGGGCGATTCCCTCGGCGAGAGTGTCGCTACGAACGTAGACCGTTCGAAAGGCTTCATCGAGGGCTTTGATCTGGTCATCAGAGAAGCCGCCCCGTTGAAGACCAATAAAGTTGATGACTCCGCGGGGCTGCGAGGGGTCATCTTCCTTCATGAAAGGTGGAAAGTCCTTCTTCACTGATGCGTGTCCGCCGACATAGGCCATCCGGCCAATCGTGACGAACTGCTGCACGGCGACCGCACCACTCAACGTTGCGCCATCCTCGACATGGACGTGGCCCGCAAGCAAAACGTTGTTCGCAAGGATCACGCCATCACCGACGACGCAGTCGTGAGCGACATGCGAACACGCCATGAACAAGTTGCGGTGTCCCACCCGTGTTTGACCATCGCCTTTGGATGTCCCACGATTGATTGTCACGAACTCGCGAATATGGTTGTCATCACCAATGACGAGAAAGACCTCTTCGCCTTTGTAGGACTTGTCCTGTGGGTCGCCCCCAATCGCGCAATGCCCGTGCAACACGTTGCGACGCCCGAGGCGGGTATTCGGTCCGATGATGCAACTCGGACCAACGATCGTTCCATCGCCGACGACGGAATTCGGGCCGACGACCGAGCAAGGACCGATCGTGACGCCCTCGCCGATTCGAGCGGTTGAGTCGATGACTGACGTGGGGTGGATAGAATTCGACGTCATCGTCATGCCTTCACCAAAAGGAACTTCAATGTGGCAGCGCTCGCGACTTTGTTGTTGACCATGGCTTTCCCGTAGACCTTCGCATAACCGCCACGGTCTTCGAGAGTCTCACATTCAAGCCTGAGCTGGTCTCCCGGTCGAACCACTTGGCGAAACTTGACGTGTTCAATCGCCACAATCATCGCTCGCTTACCCGTATGAGAGAGTTTGCGCATCAACAGGACACCCGCCAGTTGGGCGAGCGCCTCGACCTGCAGCACGCCGGGGAAAACCGGGTCTTCGGGCCAGTGCCCCTGAAAAATCGGCTCGTTAACCGAGATGTTTTTGATGGCCACGGCGCGCTTGGCACCGTCGACCGACACAACGCGATCGAGGAATAAAAATGGATATCGATGCGGGAGAATCCGCATGATCTCGTTGATATCGATGGATGTCGAGGCCTCGGCTGTACCCTCGAGCTCAGCCGCCGCCATTCGATCTTTGAGCTGTGTGACAAGTTCTAGATTCGCACGATGTCCGGTCTTGACCGCGACAATCTTCGCTTCAAGATCGGCGCCCAGCATTGATAGGTCGCCGATGAGGTCAAGCATCTTGTGGCGCGCCGGTTCGTCTTCGAGTCGGAACGAATTGTCTTGAACGCCATCCTTGCCAAGCACCAAGGTGTTCCGAGTGTCGGCGCCCCTGCCAAAGCCCATTTCGCGCAATTTCGTCGCTTCGGACTCGAGGCAGAACGTCCGCGCCGGCGCAACATCGCGAGCGAACCGATCTTCATCGATCACCATCGCTACATGTTGGGGCCGAAGCCATGGGGCCGCAGCAGAGTAGTCGAGTGTGTACGAAAGTCTGAGGCTTCCATCGCCCGGGAACGCACTGAGTGTTGAATCTCCCTCAACGACGGCCAGATTGCGATCGAGCTTGAGCACTCGCCGTTCAGCCTTCTGGTCAATGCGTCCGGCCTCGCGAATCGCATCAACAAAAGCGATCGCCGAACCATCCATCGCTGGCACTTCAGCACCGTCGATGTCAATGACTGCATTATGAACTCCGCAGGCATAGAGTGCTGCGGCTAAATGCTCTACAGTGCCTACCTCGGCATCGCCCAGGCGAACTGCCGATTGACGGTCGCGTTTCTCGGCATGCTGCTGCAGAAGCGGAAGTCGAGGCGCTCCTGGAATATCCGTTCGCACGAAAACGATTCCGGAATCAGGTTCCGACGGCTTGAGGACCATCGTGACGTCCTTGCCGGTGTGGAGACCCACGCCGCGCAATGTGACGGGATTGCGCAGAGTGCGTTGAGGCTTCACCGTGATGTCCCAGGTTGACTGCTGGCTGACTCAAGCTTCGCAAGTCTCTGTTCAAGCTCACGGACCTTTGCCAAGAGTGCGGGGAGTTTCTCAGCGGAAAGGCGAATCTTTGATCCTTCCAAGATCGGCTTGGCTGGGATGCCAAGGTAATTCTGGCCAGGGTCGAGTCCTTTCGAGACACCACTCATCGCCGCAACGCCGACATCGTTTCCGATCTTGATGTGGCCCGTCACGCCAGTCATGGCGCCGATCGTCACACGATCGCCAAGTTCAGAGGAACCTGCGACACCGCAATGAGCAACCAAGATGCAGTCCTCTCCAAGAATCACGTTGTGCGCCACCTGCACAAGATTGTCGATCTTCGTGCCCCGACCAATTCGCGTGGGGGCAAAACGGCCCCGATCGATCGTGGTTGACGACCCAATCTCGACATCGTCGCCAATCAGCACTCCGCCGACTTGTGGGATCTTCTCGTAATGACCGCGGTCGTTCTTTGCATATCCGAATCCGTCAGATCCGACGACGCAGTTCGGCTGAAGAGTGACACGATCGCCTAGCGTGACGCCATGCATCACGACGGCGCCCGGATGCAGAATGCAATCCGCACCGAGCGTCGAACCGTGCCCCACATACGTGAGGGGGCCGACGACACTGCGAGGCCCAATGCTCGCGCCCGGACAAATCACGGCCTGTGCGCCGATGGCCGCGGTTGAATCGACCTTGGCTGATGGATGTACCGTCGCAGATGGATGCACGCCCCCATCGCCACGCAGACGATCTCGGTCCGCCGCATCAACAACCTTCGCCAAAATACGGTTGAACGCGACGTTTGGCTCGGCGACCACGACCTGAGTAGCGCGGCAATCTGAGACGGCAGACCTGACCAACACTACCGCCGCCAAAGTTGACTTCAAAAGGGGCAGGTATTTGTCTGAATCGACAAACGTAAGGTCACCTGCACGTGCGAGATCAACACCGTTGAGGCCCGTGACGACCGCCTGGTCATCGCCCACTAACTCCCCGCCGGTCAAGGCGAGGATGTCTGCTATCCGGAGTTGAACCTTCATCGTTCAGTCAACGCCTCACTTGTTGAGGCGAGCTACCACCTCGGCGGTGATGTCGAGCGAGGCGTCGAAGTAGAAGACGGGGCGGATCAAGATGTTGTTGACAACGTCCTGACGAGTCTTGCCGGTGATATCGCCGCTTGCCTGAAGGAGTACCAACTTGAGTCCCTTCTCCTGAGCGACGGCCTTGACTTCGCGACGAATGTCCTCGTAGACCTTCTTGAGAAGCTCCACCAACATCCGCTGGTAGTTCATCGCAATGAGTTCCTTGTCGATGTTGAGATCGACCTTTGCAACCTCGATCTTCTTCTTCAGTTCAAGCTGATCGGGCGAACCGTCAGTAAGCAGGTCAAGGTTGTCGCGCATGGCGATGATCTTCTGCTCTGCGATGCGGATCTTGCCGCGTTCGGCTTCGAGCAGTTTCTCCTGCTCCTTGACCTGCGCATCAGCCTTCTTGTATTCCTCAAAGCACTTCTGGAAGTCAATGAAGCCGATCTGAACTTGAGCGGACACTGGAATGGCCACAATCGCCATTAGAAGGATGATTGCAATGCGGTTCATGGTTTCTCTCCGGCGCAGCCGGATTGGGCCGCGCATTGGCTTTCCCTCAGAAATTCGAACCGAAACTAAATGTGAGCACCCGAGGCTCATCGCCATCGTGTTTGATTACCGGAATGCCGAAATCAATTGAGATGGGCCGTGGGCCGAGGAACGGTACCACGATACGGATACCCGCCCCAAGCGAGAGGCGAACGTCCGAAATTCCGTTCGAACTCCAATCCGCGCCCAATGCACCCGAATCGATGAACGCTACGCCGCGCAGGCTCGGCTCGCCCGGCGCAGGGACCCCGACGAGGGGGAACCCATACTCCGCCGAAGCTGTCCAGAATGCCTTTCCACCGATCGGCTCGCTGTTCTCGTGAGGACCAACGCCGCGATGCCGGAACCCGCGAAGCGAGCCCGATCCGCCGACGAAGAATCGCTCATAGACAGGTATGTCGTTTGAATCGCCGTACTCAGACTCCCAACCGACTTCAGCGCGCAGGGAGAGAATATGCCAACGTTCTTGGGAGTCCTGCGACAGTCGGAAGTAAACGTCCCCACCCGCCTGAACACGAGCGAATTCCAAGTCACCCCAAAGACCAGCAAACTCCCCGTTCAACGAGAGCGCATATCCCTCGCTCGGGTCGCTCGGATCGTCCGTGTGATTGAGTTTGGCATCAAGGAACAACGATCCGATCAGCTGCTCGCCCTCAAAGTCAAACACAATCTGCGGAGCGGTGGTCTCGACGTCCGTGGCTTTGACAACTTCGCTGCGGAAGCCTCCGAACACCGTGAGGTCATCACCGAATCTGTGCCCGAAGGTCGTTCGGAAACCCATTCGATCTTCCAACCACGCTTCGCGTAGAAAGAAGCTCTTATAGGCGTCGACTCGGAACGAGTACGTTGAATCCCAAAGGCGGGGATTCATGTAGGTCGTCTGGAATCGTGAGTAGATCGTTCCGGGCTGGACCGAGAGAATGAGGGTGTCGCCGCCTCCGGTGAACGCATCAAGGATATCCCCGAACCCTTCAGGCAAGTCGAAGGGGTCGAAGTTCTCTTTACGATATGTGATATCGCCGACGATCCCGTTGTTCGATCCAACACCGACGGCAAATCGAAGAGACCCTGAGTCCTTCTCCTTTACGTTGATGATGACGTCCTTTACGTTCTCGCGCTTGGTGTCGCGCAGCGTGACGTAGGCATCTCTGTAGGTCCCAAAGGCAGCGTTGGGAATGTCTGTTGTTTCCGCGGACAGGCCATCGCGCGATGCCTCCCAGTACTGCAGGGCGAAAAGACGTTTACGAGCACGCTCAAACTTCTTCAGATTCAACGGCTCGCCGGTCCAAACGTCGATCTCGCGCCGAATCACATTGTCGCGAGTCTCAATGTTGCCGTGAATCACGACCTCACCGGTGTAGGTCATTTCGCCTTCGACGACCCGCACGATGACATCGACAGCATTGCCATCTACGTCGAGCGTCGAGGCATCTTGGACGTTGGCTTCGATGTACGCGCGCTCTTGGTAGCGAGTCGTGATGTCTCGAAGGTCCTGAGCCAACGCGATGCCAGGTTCGTAGGGCGATCCGACAGTCGTTTTAAGTTCAGACAACGTCAGAGTGGGATCGAAGAGAGTCATGCCTTCGATCGCAACCGAACGGACCACGTAGCGCCGCCCCTCGTCAACTGCAATGCGAATCGTGACTTTCGAATAGTCAGGGGTTGGTTCGTAGCCTAAGAGCGAACAGCGAGCATCGAGAAACCCTCTGCCTTGGTAGTACCGATTCAACTGCACAACGTCGCGTTGAATTTCTTCAAGAACGAACTCAGTCGATGAGAGGAAGCCGGGCTCTGAAGTCTTCGGCATGGCCTTGAGGAGATCGGCCTTCGAGAACGTCGCGTTCCCGTCGAAATTCACTTCCTTGATTTTGACCTTCGGGCCTTCTGTGATCTGGAACACGACCACGACACCGTCGCCGCCTTCGACCGGTGTCTGAAGAATATTCACCTCTGCAAAGTGAAATCCCTGCTGTCGATACCATCGGAGAATCGACTGCTTATCGACATCGAGTGAAAATGAATCGACGAGGCCTCCGGCTGTCGTCTTGACCACGGGGCTGATCGTGTCGCGACTGGCGTCGACGAGGCCGAAAAATGCAACTTCAAGCACGCGGACGTTTTCTTCACCGACGATGGTGAGGACGACGCCCGTGCCGTCTAACTCGGCCGTAGCCTTTGAGATATTGAAGAAGATCTTCGAATCGACGAGGGCCTTTAGGTCCTTCGCGAACAGCTCGCGGGTGAACGGGCGTCCGACTTTCAGCCCCATGCGCGCTCGTACGGCGTCAGGGGTAAGTCGCTTCAGGAACGGAAGTTCGATACGTGTCACGGAGCGACCTTCGGTCGCGTCCTGTGGGCGTGTGTCCTGCGCGGCAACGAATGCTGCGACAAACAGAATGACAGACAAGATTCGGATCGGCATGCAGAGTCCCGACCAGACGGGGTTCCCTCCCCCAGCTCCGGCGGCCCTCACCCTACCCCTTCGGCGAGGTTCTCGAAACGGAGGAGATTCGGGAAGAAGAGGAGGTCGACCTTTCCCGTCGGGCCATTGCGCTGCTTGCCAATGATGACCTCGGTTTTACGGCCGGACTCGATAGGCGGAGCGGCCTCGGGCGCCCCGTAGTAGTCCTCGCGGTGGAGGAACATAATGACGTCGGCATCTTGCTCGATAGCCCCCGATTCGCGAAGGTCCGAAAGCTGCGGACGGTGCTCCTTGCGGCCCTCGAGTGCACGGTTGAGCTGGGATAGGGCAATGACGGGACAGCCAAATTCCTTTGCTAGCTCTTTGAGAGATCGCGAAATGTGCGCGACCTCAAGTTGGCGCGTCTCCACCTTAACGTGCGACTGCATCATCTGCAGGTAGTCGATCAGGATGAGATCGATCTTGCCGTGTCGATGTTGGGCTCGGCGCGCCTTGGCTCGGACGTCCATGGGTGTCAGCCCTGACGTCGTATCAATGAGGAACGGTGCCTCCATCAGGCGGCCAGCAGCCTCCGAGATCTTGTCTTGCTCGGTTCGGGTCATCTGCCGCTTCCGAACCCGCTGTGCATCGACCCGCGCAGTCGCGCAGAGCATGTTGGTGAGGATTGGCTCCTCCGCCATTTCGATCGAGAAGAACAAGACGCGCTTGCCAGCACCGAGGCAGGCATTCAGCGCGCAATTCAGAGCAAACGTCGTCTTTCCCATCGAAGGGCGAGCAGCAATGATGACCAGATCTCCAGACTGAAAACCACCGAGCATATCGTTGAGTCGATAATATCCGGTGTCAACTCCCGTCAACCCTCCAGACGTCCCCTCGTCCGACATCAGTTTCTGATATGTCTCGATAAGGACGTCACCAACTCGAACGGTGTCGCGCTTGGAGCCCTGTAGACCTAAGTCAAACAAGATTCCCGACGCTTCATCGACGAGTTCTGCCGCGCGCTTCGGGCCTTCGATCGCGCTGACACGAATCTCGTCGGCGGCACGCAAGAGCTTTCGACGGAGCGAGCAATCGCGGACAAGCCCGGCGTGCGATTCGACATTGCCCGTCACGAACTGCGATACAATTTCCGCCAGATAGGGTCGCCCGCCCGCTGCATCGAGATCGCCGCTCGCTCGGAGTGTCTCTTCGAGGGTGATGATGTCCACGCCCTGGGGGTCATCCGCAAGCACACCGAGAGCGGCAAAAATCAGTTGGTGGCTTCGGACGTAGAAATCTTCCGGCGCAACGATTTCACGCACATCCGCGTAGCGCTCAGGACTTACAAGCAGGGTCCGAAGGACACTGCGTTCTGCCTCGGCGTTTTCTGGGAGATTCGCGTCGTGACTCATCTAGGGCGCTCGGGGAGCGGGAGGACGCGGGGAGAGTACCAGGCTAGGGGGACACAGCCGCCCCGGAGAGCCGGGGCGGCCAATGGTTTGGCTCAGTTAGAAAGCGGTCCCGCTACCTTGCGGACCTTCGGCTGACCAGGTTCCCATGTCTCGAAGCCTTCGGCTCGGACGCGGACGGGCATCATGAATTCAACCTCAGCGTGGAGATGAACTCGAACGTCGTAGTTGCCAATCTCTCGGATGGGGGCATCGAGGCGAATCGCCTTCATGTCCACCTTGAAACCGAGATCGGCAAGCTTCGCCGCGATGACCTTGTCGTTCACTGAACCATAGAGGCGGCCTTCGTCAGACGCGCGCTCGATGAGGTTGAGCGAAATGGGTTTGAGAAGTTCGGCAAATGCGCGAACCGATTCGACCTTTTGAGTCTCTTCGGCAAGCCACTTTGCTCGTGAACGCTCGGTCGCCGCGAGATTCGCGACGGTCGGGAGCACGGCGTAGCCAAACGGGAGGAGGTAATTACGGGCGTAGCCCGACTTCACCTGAACTCGATCGCCGCGGCGGCCGAGTTTGTCGACGTCCTGGATGAGGAGGATATCCATGGGGAATTCCTTCTGAAGCTCAGCCCACGTAGGGCATGAGCGACATCTGCCGGGCGTACTTGACCGCAGCCTTCACGAGACTCTGCGAACGGGAGCAGTTGCCCGAACGCTTCCTCGAGAAGAGCTTGCCCTGAGGCGTAACAAATCGCTGGAGTTGGTCGACATTCTTCCAGTCGATACGCGCGAGTCCCTCCTCGCACGTCTTGAGACCCTTACACCAACGGCACTGAGCCTTTTCGGTGAGTTTCTTGAGTCTCTTCTTCTTGTCCTTCGCCTTTTGGCGAGTTGGTCCATTAGGTGCCATGATCAGACCTCCTCCTCGAGTACATCACCCTTCGCCGGATCGCCCATCATCGGCTCTTCTTCGCGACGTGGGCGCATGGCCTCATAGTCGACCGCCGTAAGGAACGTCGGGAACTCGTCGCCGCAACGCATGATCATGATGCGGAGGAAGTTCTCGTTGAGATTGACATCGTCGCGGATGGCGGCGACATTCGCCGATTCAGCTTCGAAGTGAGCGAGCACGAATGTGCCCCGCTTCTGTTTGCGGATCTCGTAGGCAAGCTTGCGCTCGTCCCATCGGTCCGCACGCACGACGTTTCCACCATGCTTCTTGATCGCGTCCGACACAACAGCCGCACATTCGGCTGCGTCGGGTTTCACCTTGCTGTTGTCCAGCAAGAACATGCCTTCGTACTTATTCACCGTGGTACCTCCGGTGGAGTCGGTGTCTCCTCACTCCCCTCGGGCAGCCGGTCCGTGCGACTCGCGTCGCGAACATCGGACTTAACTGTCCCCGAGGCCGGTCCCCGGGGAAGGGAGCGATTCAATTCTGCAGCGAGCGCGTGGAGGTCGGTCCCTTGCAGGAAACCCCAAACACCATCTGCAGCCCGAGCGAAAGCCCGGGTTTGGGACTCGGCCTCAGATTCAGTGAATTGGCCAAGCACATGGCTTGTCCAATCACCGGCAGAAGCCGATCCGATGCCCACCCGAAGGCGGGGCACCGCCTGCGTGCCAAGCTCGGCAAGAACCGAGCGAAGCCCGTTGTGTCCTCCTGGAGAGCCCGCGGCACGAAGCCGCAGAGTCCCCAGATCGAGCGCCATGTCATCCGCGATGACAAGCACCCTTCCTGGGTCACCGTCAACAAGCGGGAGCACGCGTCGAAGCGCCTCTCCCGATCGATTGACGAATGTGCCCGGCTTGACAAGCCACCACGCGCCCGAAGCCGTTTGGCCCTGAGCCACGAGGTCGCCCTCACCGTTGGGCACCCAGTTCGCACCTTGTCGGGCCGCGACGAGGTCCAAGACCTCGAATCCCACATTGTGGCGCGTACCGACAAAACGAGCCCCGGGATTTCCGATGCCGAGCGCCAAGCGCCCGACAGGTTGGCCACGGGGCGCGTCGTTCACTTCTTCGCGTCGGACTTCGCAGCAGGTGCGGCTGGCTTGGCGCCATCCGCCGGCTTGGCTGCGGCATCGGCGGCCGGAGCCACCTCTGCGACCGGAGCGACAACTTCAGCGTGACGCCAGTGGTAGCTGACGATGACCTTGTGCGGATCGTCGGCAAGAACCAGGCCCGTTGTGAGCTTGACGTCCTTGGCTTCGATGCGCTTGCCAACCTGCAATCCTTCGAGCGAGACCTCGAGGGACGGCGGGATGTCGGTTGGTAGACACTCGACGTGGATGTCTTCAGCCACGTGGTCGACGATACCCGCTGCGTTGATCTCGGCGTGGCCGATGAACGACAACGGAACCGCAACCCGTACCTTGACCGTCAGGTCCACACGGTGGAAATCCAAATGGACGACATCCTTGCCATATGTGTCCATCTGAATGGACTTCAGGAGGGCTGCCTCCTGCTTTCCGGCGATGACAAGATTGTAGGTACGGAGGCCCCTGTGAAACTCCGCGTCGAACGCGCGAGCGTCGACGGTGCAGGAGTGGGGGGCCTTCTCGAGCCCGTATACAACAGTCGGAATGCGTCCACCCCGACGGATGCGGCGGGATTCGGCACTGCCGAGGATTGCACGGGGCTCGGTGTTGAGGGTCGCGAGTTCCATCGAAGGTCTCTTCTTGACACTTGGACCCAAGTCGGAGTGACTTGGGTCGTTGTTGATTGCCCCGCTAGGACTCGAACCTAGAATTGCAGGGCCAGAACCTGCCGTGTTACCGATTACACCACAGGGCAATGGTGATCCGGGGCATACACAGCATCCCCGGAAAATGGGCGCCAAGGGTAGCGGCACCGCCGGTCGTGTTCAACCCCTTACTCTCCAGCCGATTGCCCCGCCAGGACTCGAACCTAGAATCTCAGTACCAAAAACTGATGTGTTACCAATTACACCACAGGGCAATGATGAACCGGGAGAGGTTTTAGCATGGCATTCGGGGATCAGGAGGGGGGGGGCCGGAGATCAATCCAAATCCTCACAGCTCTGATCCTCTCCGCCTTCGCCAGCTGCAAGGGCGAGCCGGAGCTAGAACCTGCGGGAGAGTCGCTCCTATTCACGTCCAAGGCTCCCCCAGCCTCCGTCGTCATGGTCCTTGCGGGAAGCCCCGATGGTCCGGGATACCCCCGATCGAACGGACGCCCTTTCCTTAGCGTGAGTTGGCCTCCAGCGCCGGGAAAGACGGAAGTGCTGGCCAAGGCCAAGGCAACAACCCTCGGGGATGTCGCTCTGGCTATCCCATGGCCCCGGGACCGTCAGTCGCCGCGCACCATTCAGGCGGTGGTGTTTGCGGGCGAGAACGAGGACGCGCCTGCAATATCGGTCTCCCCCGCTTTCACAGTGAACTGGGTCGATGACAACCTTAGCGTCACTCGCGATGGGTGGCTCGGGGTACTTGCTGCCGCCCCGGCGATTGGAATCGCCCTCTTGCTCTGCGCAGCGTGCTTTATCGTGCGACGGCGCAACTGGGTGGTCGCGATCCCCATCGTCCCCCGGGCGATCCTTGCGGCATTGCTGGCTTCCATCTGCGCATGGCCTCGGCTTCATGCCGATCCAGGCGAAGCGCGAGGGCGTCGCGGAGACATCCACCCGATCATCCCAGTTAAGCCAGACGATTCCGCCACATCCAACGAGAATGATGTTTCGACTCTTGTCGACACTATTGCACAACACGTTCCACGATCAGGTTTCGTCCGGATCGCGCCGTGTAGTTCCTCCGGACCCGCTTTCCGATTGGCCGCAGAAGCGGCATGGCGACTCTGGCCGCGTCAGATCGTTTGGATTAGTGACTCTCAAAGTCTCGACATCACCACGGAAGCGGGATGCAGCCTTATATTCCGACCTCCGCCCTCTGAACTTCCGGTGGGGATGCTGCTTCTTTGCTCCACCCAATCGGCGTTCGTCCTTGAGACGCTACCTCGATGAGTCCCCTCCACTTCGTGCTCATGCTCGCCATTGCTGCCTGGCCTCTTGGGCGATGGGCCACTCTAGGCATGGCGCCGGCGCGACAACGTTGGACGCGCATCGGGATTGAAGTCCTCACAGGGCTTATGGGATTGGCGGCCGGATCGCACGCTCTCCTCGCGCTTGGAATCCCGTGTCGCGCGGGATTAGTCGTGATTGCCGTGCTCGGGACCTTGGGCTGGATCAGGTCCAGTCCGCCCACCCGCAGCACGACGCCCGCACGAACGCCCGTCGCCATTCAAGCCGGTGCAGCAACCCTCATCATCCTCTTAAGTTTCAGCCCCGCCGTCGAGTCTTTGCGCCAATCCCCGGTACGTCATGACACGACGTTCATCTGGCTACCCAAAGCGGCTAGGGCTCTCGATGAGGCTCCACCATCGCCTGTCTCTTCGCCGGAACATGCTCACGCCGAGTACCCGCGGGGTTGGCCTAGTCTCATTGCGGCGGCGGGAGGGTTCTCGCACCGGCTCGACCCGAGAGCCGCGTCGATCCTCGGTGTGCTCGTGTTCATTCTAATTCTCGTGTCGCTCTTAGATGCCGCTTCGATTCACGCCACACCGGTTGCAGGCATCGTCGCGATCGCGTTCACCGGCGCCGTCCCCGAAATGGCGAACGCAGCACCATCAGGACTTGCGGATCTTCCGCTCGCGGCATGTGTTCTTTTAGCAACTATTGGACTGAGTACTGCGATCGGTGCACCGATGGTGGCCCTCGTTGCGGCAGCAGGAGCGGGTGCAATTAAGGATGAGGGTCTGGTGGTTGCGGCGATCGTCACGCTCATTTGCGCAACGCGTGCCGTCAGGCGCCGCGACGCCCAATCGCTTGCATTGGCATTCCTTCCGTGGGCCTTCCTTGCGCCGTGGCTGGCGATTCGGTCAGGGGTCGGGTCGAGGGCCACGCTGCTCATGCCGGGCCTCCTCGACAACGCTGGACTTGCCCTAAGGCGCATTCCAGAACTCGTGGGCCATCTTGCCACCATGTCGATGGGGCCGCACACACCCCATATAGCGGCAGCCTACCCAGGCCTTGTCGCTGGCTCGATCTGGGTTCTGCCAACGACATTCGGGTGTCTTCTTGTGGCAATCGTCGGACGTAGCAAGTTTCAATGCAGGGTTGCGTTCGGATTGCTTGTGGCATCCGCTGCGGCATACATCGTGACACCAGACCCGCTTGAATGGCATGTTTGGACGTCGGCGGAGCGCCTCGCGGTGCAGGCGCTCCCGGCCTTGGCGCTCGTCGCCGCGACTTCGTTCCTTCAAACCAAAGCGAATCAGGGCCCAGATAGCGCGACGCCCGCCACGTAGCGCCGCATGAGATCGACGGCACGAGCCGCGGCAAGAGTTCGAATCTGCGCACGACTACCGCTCAGTCGAACCTCTATGGCGTGCGCCCCGCCTCGCCACGCAAGTCCAAACCACACCGTTCCGACCGGAACGTCGTCGAACGCATCGGGACCGGCCACACCCGTCGTCGAGACGGAGAGGTCCGCTCCAAGAGAAGCACGCACGCCCTCGGCCATCGCCAGAGCAACTTCTCTCGAAACGACCCCATGTCGGCGAATCACCTCGTCCGGAATCCCGAGACACGCGACTTTTGAGGCATTCGCATAGGTCGTCATCCCTCCGACGAGAACCTCCGACGCATGTGGGACATCGACGATCATCGAGGTGACGAGTCCGCCCGTTAATGACTCAGCAACCGCAACCTTGAGTCCCTTGCTTCGCGCAGCGCTGACAAGGGCGGCCGCGGGAGAAGCAAACGCATCGGAGAGATGCGCTGCCGGAAATCGGAGTTTGATCTCGGCGATGTCGGAATCAACGAGACGTCTAGCGGCAGAATCATCTCGATTCCATGAAGTGACAACGAGCGTGACAGGCCCGGAGCTCGGATAAGAACCGATCTCCGGATCACGACCGCGTCGCATCAGATCTTTGAGTCTCTCGCCAATCTCTGACTCAGGAATGCTGCATAACGTCACACTCCCGACCGCTGGAACACCGCTGCGCCCCGGTAACGTCGCAAGCCGCGGGACGAGGTGGGTTTCAAGCAGAGACCGGAACTCGGCGGGAACGCCAGCAACGGCAATGAGGATCCGACTCCCATCCGACTTGAGCAACGCCGGAGCGGTCCCAATCGAATTCGGCATGGCAGAGAATCCATCCGGAACGTCTGCTTGTCGGAGGTTCGATTCGGTGATCGGACGGCCACGCGCCATCGAGCGGGCGCTGAGCTCGTCGACGATCGTGGAGTCACGGCGCAGAGCGACTCCGAACGCACGAGCCAAACCGTCACGCGTAATGTCGTCCAGAGTGGGCCCCAGTCCGCCACCGACGACCACAACGGATGCGGACTCGAACGCAGCGGTTACCGCCGACGCAATGGACTCTTCCTGATCGGAGACCGTCACCCGTCGGACAACTGGAAACCCGTGCTGACGCAAGAGAACGGATGCCCATTGGGCATTAGAGTCTGCGACGCGGCCCGCCAGCAACTCGTCGCCCACGGAGATGACGATGGCGCCCGGCATTACTTGGGTGATTGGACCAAAGGGAGCTTCTGATCGCTGGATGACGCAATCATCGCCTCGAGCCTCTTCTTGTACTCAGACCGCAGTTCATCGGTAATCTCGGCGATAACTGGGCGAGTCGCCGGGCGTCTTGGTGATTCGAGGAGATCAAGAATCGTGGTCGCCGTATTAAACGAATCAGCAGAACCGGCGAAGACCGCATTCCGGAGTTTCGGAAGCACGTCGCCATAATTCAAGTCACTCAACGGCTCAGCCTTCCAAACTACGGCGCCCGACTGAACTCGTACCGCGCGAAACGAATTGCCACCTAGTCGCGGATTCACGATGACCGGTGCGTCATTGCTCAACGTGAATCGCAGGACGGCCATTCGCCCCTCGGCAACGACGACGAAGTCGCGCCCGAGCTGCGACTCCTGTATTCGCAGTGCGGCAGTCGGCGCGAGACCTAACACAGCCGCCCCGACCTCTGGCCATGGGACCACGGCAGTTGCGGCAGACTCAACTTTGCCGTCCGCGTCGACCCGTTTCCATGCCTTTAACAGCGGTTCACGCACAACGAACAAGAGCCCCACGATGACCAACGGGATTCGCAGGTTGCGATAGAGATCCTTCGGTTTGAAGCTTGGAAGTCCCTTCCCGGTCGCCAGCGATGACAAGATGATCCCGAACTCAAAGAGGAAACACAGCGGAATGGCAACTAGCGACTGTGTGATCGGATCGGGCGGGGTGAGGATGCCGGACACGATGAAGATAACGAGAATCGTCACGCGTCGATAACTTCTATAGGTATCAGGCTCGAGAATGCCGACTTTTGCTAGCCCAACCATGAACAAGGGCATTAGGAACGTGGCGCCAAGAAGCAACGTCAGCGCTGCGAACAGACTCAAGTACTGATCGAGTCCAATCCACCCCTGTGCAATGTCAGCGGGCGCGAATCCGACCATGTATCGAAGCGCGATAGGCAACAAGAGCGTGTATCCAAAGACCACACCGCCAAAGAAGAGAAGGACTGAGAAGGGCACGAAGCGACCGACCCATCGTTTCTCCTTTTCATAGAGCCCGGCTGAGATGAAGCCCCAAATCTGAGCCACCCAATACGGGGCGGCAAAGATCAAGCTCACGAACATGGTGACCTTAAACCAGGTCACGACGGGTTGAGTGGGAGAGTCGTACTTAAGTGTCGGGTCTAGCCCCAAGTCACGCATCGCATCCTGATACGGCGCGACGATCAGCCGCATACATTCGTCACCGTAGGTCGTAACTAGGGCGAAGATGACCCCTGTGACGATGGCAGAACGCCAGACCCGGCGGCGGAGTTCTTCGAGGTGATCGAAGAAGCTCATGCGCGTTGACTCGACTTGGGGTTCTCCGTTCGATGTCATGGCTGGTTTGGCGGTCATCAGGCGACGCTAGCCTACCGAAAAGCAGAAGGCCCCCGCACCGTTCGGTACGAGGGCCCTGCGTGTCACATTACCTCAGAACTGAAGGAAGGGCTCGAGATCGCGGGCGCGAAGGACCGGGATTGACCAGCCTTGGGCCTTCTTGTAGTCGTCTGATTCGGCGGGTTCAGCGCCATCTGCACCGTCCTTGATGCCGACGATCACGAAGTCCGTTTCGACTGTGACCTTGGTGTCAACCTTCGCGCCATGGGACTCGAGAATCTTCGCGGCCATCTCGCGGTTGTAACGGCCCGGGAGCTCACCGAGGATCACGAAGTGAAGCGTCTTCGACTTGTCGAAGATGGGCGACAGGATGAGGTCGCCCTCTCCCACCATCTCACCGGACTGTTCGGATTCGATCACGCACTCAGCGCGTTCAGCGCCGATCGAGACCACCACGAGGCGACCCGTGAAGACCTTCGTGTTGCCTTTGCGGATCTGGTACGTGCGGAAGGCGGCACCGCGCCACACCTTGTCCTTGGACCCAAGATTGATGAAGCAGGTCTTCATCGCACGGTTGACGGCGAGAATCTTGCCGTCTGGCGCCTCGGATTCCTTCGAGACCTGAACCTGGTTCTTGATCGCTGCGAGCTGCGCGTCCATCGACTTCATTGTGTTTCGAGCAGCGACGACCTCCTTATTAGAGTCGTCCTTCGTTTTCGCAGTTTCGTCGGTGAGCTTGCGGTTCTGTGCCTGGGCATCGTCACGCTCTTGGGTGAGCTGTGCGATTTGGCCTTGGAGACGCGCTTGCGAATTGTCTGTCTCTTGCTTGAGCTGATCGAGGTCCGCCGCGCGGCGCTTATCGCCCTCGGCGACGGCTGCGGTCTTACCCGCAACTTCCGCTTCGAGAGTCTTGACTTGCGTCTGCAATGCGGCGACTTCGCCCGTCGCGGTCTTGTAACGGTTGACGAGGATCTGGAGGCCCTCGACAAGTGTCATCGTGCTCGCGGATTCATCGCCGACAGCTTTGTAAGCGTCTTTGAGAGAGTTCTTTGCGAGTGCAATGTACTTACCGACGTACTTCTCCTCGGCGGCATCAGGCAACGGCTCTGAAGCGACGTCGAGCGCCGGGGGCGTGTTCGGAATGCCACCGCCGACGATCTTCGACAGCCTGTCGAAGCAAGCTGCATTCCATTCGCCATCTAGGCGGAGCTGCTTGTGATCGGCCTTGGCCTTCTTAGCCTCGGCTGCATTCTTGTCGCGCTCGGCCGCTGCATTCCAACCGAATGCAGTAACACCCAATGCGACCAAAAGGACGGCGATGAGCCACGCGATATGGACCGCGCCGCGTTCCGAATGAGACATCCGATTCCTCCGCCCCGAAGGGCGTTTCATTCACAGGGCCTACCCCGTTGTCGCTCGCAACATGGCAGGCCGGTTCCAACGGAGAGATCCGAGCGAAGCGGGGCGGATTCTACGGACACATCCGAACTTCCGTCAAGCCAAGGGGCTCGGATCGTGGATTCCTGGCGACGGGGGGGGTAGGGTGGGGGCATGGCTTCGACGCCCATCATCGGGATCTGCGGGGGTATCGGTGCAGGTAAATCGGCTGTAACTCGCAGTTTTGCCAGTCTCGGGGCACGCGTCATCGACGCGGACCGCACCGCCCACGCGGTGCTCAGACTGCCCGAGATCCGGGAGGCCCTCCAGAAAAAATTTGGGGCAGGAATCCTCGCCGACGACAAATCGGTCGACCGAGCCCGCCTCGGGCAGCTCGTCTTCGGACCTCTCCCGGCCGCAACGAAGGCTCGCCATGAACTCGAAGCAATCGTGCATCCAGCTGTTTCGGACCTCATCCGTTCCGACCTGCGAACAGCGCTCGAAGAATCCCCGCCTCCCGTGGCAATCGTCCTCGACGTTCCGCTCCTGCTCGAAGGCCCGCTCAATGACGCATGCACGCACCGCGTTTTTGTTGACGCCCCGGAGCCTGTGCGACATGCGCGCACGGCCGCCAGTCGCGGGTGGACATCGGAGGAACATCGGAGTCGCGAGGCGGCGCAAATGCCTCTTGATGCCAAAAGATCACAATGCGATGTGGTGATCGAAAACGCGCAAGGCGACGAGAGTATCGTCGCGCAGTGTCGTCATTTGCTCGCGGCTTGGTCGGCCTAGCGATTCCGAGCCGGGCGCGATTCCGGGGATTCCTCGATGATCTGATTCGCTGGAACGACGAGCCCTTCGCCAATAAGTTCGGCGCGTGTCGTCGCCCACCGATCGTAAGCATCGCGATGCGCCGCGATGTCTTCCGATGACGGATCGGGTGCAAAGGCATCGAGGCTAAGACCACTCGTGCGACGCAAGATGGCATCTGCGCCCTCACGCAAACCTGGGTTCGATGCGGCGATGGCTTTGATCAAGACGCTCACTGCGCGGCGATCAAGGCGGCTCTTAGCAAAGTATGACTCGCATGCCGTCGGATCGAGGTCGGCCGCCCGTAGAGCCGATCGCAGCCAGTCGGCCCGATCACGGTCGCCATGTTCAAGGACCCACCGTTCACAATCTGTGAACCGTACCGCTGGCGACTTCGCCTGCGATGCAAAAAAAGTCAGGCGTCGGAATGCAATCTCTGCCGGAGAATCCCCGGCGGGATTCCTCATGAATTCAAGCAAATGTGGCAGTGCCTCTTTCGCTCCTGCGCGGCCAAGCGTTAGCGCGACTACACGGGCCAAGTCTTTGTCATCGCCCGTGAGGGACGGCGCCAAAGTTTCGACGGATTCTGCGCCTAAGAGCTCGCCAAGCGTCATCGCTGCCTGGAGTCTCAGAGCACGATCCTTCGACTTTTTGAAAAGCGTCGCAACCTCGTCGGCTGCCGCTCGGGTCCTCATACGGCCGAGCGTTGTTACAGCTTCGGCCGCCTGTGCGGTGTCCATGACCTCGCGCGCCAGAGTTCCAAGGGCGATGGCCGCGCGACGTCCACCGGACGCCTGAAGCGCTCGCATCACGGCGAATCGATCCGGAACCGATCCGTCACGAAAAATTTCGATGAGTCTCGGAACGACGGCATCACCACCCGTTCCGCCAAGAGCTTCGATCGCGCGTGCCCGAAGCCCACGATCCCCTGATGCGAGCACGGTCTCGAGAAGCGCGGGAGTCCTCGGATCGCCCAGCTTGGCGAGAGCGCGGACACATGCTTCTCGGACGCGGGGCTCGAAATCACGCAAGCCATCGATCAGGGCATCAGCGGACGCCGGATCACCGACGCGACGACCGAGATCCTCGGCGGCCACCGATCTGAGGCCGACTGCGGGGCTACGAAGAGCAGCGACAGCCGCGGGTGTGGGCGCAGCTAGCAGGTAAGCGCGAAGAGACTCCTCAGCGCGGAAGCCAGGGTACTTCGAAAGTGTATCGAGGACTGCGTCGCGGATACGAACATCATGGGATGCTGTCAAAGCTTCAACGAGGAGCCGCGCTTCGTCGGTCATTCCCTTTTCTGCGCGCAACAACGACGCCAAGCGCGGCGCTTCGGCCAAGCGCCATGACACCGGCGCTGAAGCCATGACCTCGGCTGCTGCAATCCGGCCCTCGCGGCCAAGCTCGGCGAATCCCGTCAATGCGGAGTCAACTAAGCGTCGCTCACGTGCAAGCGAATCGAGACCTGATCTCGCCGTGGATTCGGCGTCAAGCCACTTCTTTCGCGCAGCCGGCTCGACGGGTGCGAATCGCTGCCATGCCAAGTCGCGATGGAGTTTCAGTATGTACTCGACAAGAGCGAGAACATGCCCCTGAGGGGCCCCGAATCCGCGACGAATCGTCGTGTCTGCCCCACGCCGGACGATAACTTCCCATCCATCGCCCCCTGGGGCATCACCGCGCGCGGGAGTCATCTCGAGGATCTTCGATGTCGCGAATTCCGCGGCAAGATCCACACATGCCTCGTTCGAGAGCCATAGCGGAGCTCCAGGGCGCACTCGCTGCGAATCCGCAAGGTCGCCGGTCAGAAACGCGGCGCGCGTGCGACCGAGGTCATCCGTCACCCGAACCATTACGGATCCAGCGATAAGATCATTTGCCGAGATCGCGACAATGCGCCGACGCGCCTTAAACGCGTCTCGCGATCTAGTCCACCACGACCGCCATTTCGGGGCATTCGGCCCAAACGACTCACCGGACAAGAGTTCAAGTCGACGAAATACAGCACCCTCTACAGCAACGTAGTCATTAAAGAACGTGCCACCGGCGACGGCGTCGAGAAGAATGGGCACGAGATATCGATCTGCAATGTCACGTAACGCTGCATCGCGCGCACGGAAGGCAACGCTCGCAAGGAGCACCGCGGCGCTCGCCCGGTGGAACGGATCATCGCCCTGCAGGAATTTGAGGGCTCGTTCACGAAGGGCCGCATCGTCTTCCGGAATCACCCAGCCTCTTGCGGTTTCCTCGACACCCGCGAGCGTCAGCATCGAATAGGCGGAAGATCGCATCACGCCGTCTTTGGCGAGCGCGACAAGCTTCGTGATTCCATCTTTGGTCGCGTGGGTCGCAAGATATCGCGATGACGTATCTGCGACAGCGACTTCAGGATCTAGGAACGCGTCGATCCAGATCGGAAGATCCGCTGTTCCCGGAATTCGGCTGAGGAGTATGAACCCGGTCGTCCGAATCTGTGGCTTCTGTGATTCACAGAGGGCGCGGACCTGGTCGGCGTACCGCGCATCGAGGACTGCTGGCATCGCCTTCATGGCCGCTTCGCGCACTCCACCCGCTGACGAGGTGACGAAGGGCATCACTTCAGCGGGACCCATAAGGGGGTCAAGACGCACCAACGAGTCCATGAGCCACGGAAGACCCGCACGATTCGTTGGCTCGCGAATCGCCCTAACGAGTGCGGGCGCAGCGGAAGTCCATTTCATCTCGGCAAGTGCGTGGGACGACCCCGCTTGAACACGCCAGTCATTGGATCCGAGTGCGGCGACAAGTCGCTCGGCAACGTTGGCGCCGAGCCCTGAAAGTGCGTCTGCGGCGTCCTTGCCGGCCTTTTGCGGAAACCGATCAAGCCGTGAAAAGAGCGCGTCAATCGGATCGCTCGGCTCTACCTTGGGTGCATCGGGTGGCGCCGCCAATCGCGAGTCCGGAGAAACGCGGGTGGTCGGAGCCTGTGGGCCCTGCGGTGAAGAGTCGTTCTCGGTTGGACTGAAGAGCGGCCGTGCACGCGGCCTCGGCGGCCTCGGCTGACGATCTTGTGCAACCAACGAAACAGTGAAGCAGCCAACGAAGGCCGCCATGACAACGAACGTGACTTTATTCATGGTTTTCCCGGCGCAACTCGGCGGGAGGGGGCTTACATCGTGACAGGCTCACGCCTCATATGCAACGGAATTGCGAAGCGTATCCATGAAAGACCGCAGGCCACCGACGTTGGTCGGCGGCCTGGGCGTGAACATCCACCAAAGTGCCGTCTGGCGGAGGGCGCTCGGCCCTCACTAAAAAGTGGGGACGCCCGGCCGGCCTTGCCTCGTGCGTCCCGAAGAACGCGGAGACGCCACCAGTCGAGTCTGTCCCCGACAAAAACGATCATTAGGACGAGCGCAGCTGACCAAAGGCGGGCACAGCAGAAGTCCAAGGAAGGGTGCCACGCCCGAGACGGCGTGGCAAGCCGTTTCAAGGTGCGCCGGGGATCATCGAAGGCGGCCGCCGAGTGCCGAAGCGACGGCTCCGACCATGGCGGCACACGCCGCGTCCACGGCAGGCCCTGCAAGCGTGCCCGATGCCGAGCGGAAAATGACCGAGACAGCAAGACTCTTCATTCCGACGCCAATCTGAGGGCCACGGAATTCATCAAAGAAACACACGGATTCGAGATCAGCCCCTCCGGCGGCCTTCAATGTCGTGTTGAGGGATGCATAAGGCACCCCTTCGGGAAGGATAAACGCCAGATCGCGGACACTCGCGGGGAATTTCGGTAAGCCCATGAAGGTCTTGACGGGACGCCAAGCGCCCACCAGCGCCCGCAGGTCGAGTTCGAAGAACAAAGGCGCCAACTCGAGCCTGTGTTCCATGGCAAGTTCGCGATCCACTCGCCCGATCACGCCGATCGGGACCCCAGAAAGAAGCACCGACTGCCGCATGGAAGGGTCGAGTGCCGAAGCCAGCGAGGGCCCATACGTGATGACTACTCCGAGGCCATCGGCGAGGGCATCTAGCGTCCCCTTCGCGGCACGGAGGGTGCCGTCCAACAACGCGGCGACCGCGGGAATGCGCTCGGGTACGGCACCCCCCTGATCATAGGAGAGATTGGCGACCTCGAAGAGCCGCAGGTCACTGTTGCCTTGATCTTGATTGTGAGACCGCACGTCAAGCAGCGATGGCAAGAGGCTACGGCGGACGGCGCCCTCCCCCTGCCGAACCGGATTGCGAACCTTCAGCCCCGAGCCTGAAGCTAGGAACGCCACATCGGCGTCGGCACCCTCGCGGACGAAAGTCGGAGTGACGCATTCATCCAAACCGAGGAGTGCTAGTCGGGTCTTCACTCCATCGATCAACATGCGTTCTGGGTGCAGCTTCACCGGTATGACTCGGAGGCCATTCCCATCGGGGATCTTATCGAGTCCGACGACACGGATGACCTCTTCGATGAGGTCGATTTCCCGAGTCAGATCCGCACGCCAGGAGGGCGGGCGAACGGCGAATGCGCTAGCTGCCGAAACAGTGACATCACAACCTAGGTCGGACAGCACTTGCTTCACACGTGACGCCGTAATCGATGTACCCGTCACAGATTTGATTCGCTGGCGCGACAACGAAAGTGTCGGAAGCAATCGAGGTGCCGTTCGAAGGTCGAGAGGAGACGAACGAACCGTTCCGCCCGCAATCGCCACCAGAAGACGCGCGGCTCGAAGCGCGCCGAGCATGGCGCCCTCAGCGTCAACTCCTCGCTCAAATCGATACGATGAGTCCGATCGCAATGCGAGCGCACGCGAAGCCCTTCGGACGGAAGGTGCATCGAAACAGGCACTTTCGATCAAAACACGTGTGGTGCGATCGGAAACAGAAGTGCGCTCTCCACCCATAACTCCCGCGATCGCGACAGGACCATCCGAGTCCGCGATCACACCCATCGACGGGTCGAGTGCGTACGTGCGGCCATCCAATGCAAGTATCTTCTCGCCCTTCGACGCGCGTCGCACGACGATGGACGACCCAACAACTTTGTCGAGGTCGAATGCATGTAGCGGCTGACAACGCTCGAACAGAATGTAATTCGTGATATCGACCACGTTGTTGATAGAGCGCGCGCCCATGGCCTCAACGCGCGTCCGCAGCCAGTCAGGCGACGGGCCAACCCGGATGCCTTCCACCACGACGCCAACATAACGAGGGCAGAAATTCGTGTCGTGAATCGCAATCGAAACGCGCGATGCGGAATCCGGCGATGACATCTCGACGTCGCAAGGTGGCGCGAGAAACGGCTTTCGAGCTACGGTCGCCAAGTCGCGGGCGAGCCCCATCACGCCAAGACAATCCGGCCGGTTGGACGTTACTGCGCATGTCAAGACGGGCCCGACAATGTCCTTAGTAATCGCCTCCACCTCCGTCCCGGAGAAAGTCAGCAAATCCGAGAGTCGCTTGGGTGACGACTTAAGTTCGGGAACAAGTTCACGGATCCAGTCAACCGGGGCCTTCATGGATCAATGCACCTGCTTGAGAAAGCGGACATCGTTTTCCGTCAGTCGACGGATGTCGGGAATCGCAAAGCGTCGCATCGCTAGGCGTTCGATACCGAGACCGAACGCAAACCCGCTCCAACGGGTCGCATCGACGCCGCAAGCTGCAAGCACCGCAGGATCAACCATCCCGCATCCCCCGATCTCGACAAATCCGCGACCTGGAAACTCGACGTCGATTTCCGCAGATGGTTCGGTGAACGGGAAGAACGAGGGCCGAAGCCTCACGTTGACGTCCTCGCCGTAGAGGGTGCGAACGAACGCCAACAATGTGGTCTTGAGGTCGGCCATTGAAAGGCCCTCATCGAGGGCGAGGCCTTCGATCTGATGGAACATGTAGTGATGGGTGGCATCGACCGTGTCAGGCCGATAAACGCGCCCAGTCGCAACAACCCGAAGGGGTGGTTGGCGTGTTTCCATCGTTCGGATCTGGATAGTCGAAGTCTGGCTACGCAAAAGAAGTTTGCGCGCGTCTACGTAAAAGTTGTCCGCTTCATCGCGAGCAGGGTGATGCTCAGGGATATTGAGAGCGACGAAGTTATGGAACTCGTCCTCGATCTCGGGGCCGTCGGTTTCCTCGAATCCGAGGGTTCCGAACACGCGCACAACTTCCCGAATCGTTCGGGTAATGGGGTGCAGGGAACCGGAAGCCGGCCGGATACCCGGGAGTGTGAGATCTTCGCGCGGCCCAACGTGGGCCGCCTTTCCGACGGATGCCTCGCGTTCGGCCAGAAGCGACTCAATCTGGCGCTTGACCAGATTGACTTCAGCGCCAAATCGAGGCTTCTCCTCCTTGGAGAGACTTCGCAGGTGATCCATCAAGAGAGTCACCGTGCCGGTCTTTCCAACAAGCGACGAGCGCACCACCGCCAGTGCCGACGCATCGGCCGCAGCTGCAATGGCGCGCTCGCCCTCGGCAAGGGCGGCGCGAACGCGATTCAGTGGGTCGTCGCCGCTCATCGCTCCCCCGACAGGATCAGGCTGTCAAAACCTTCGACTTCGCGAGGTCGATCAACGCAGCGAAGGCTGCCGGATCGTTGATCGCAAGTTCGGAAAGCTGACGTCGGTCGAGAGTCACCTCAGCCTTGTTCAGACCATTGATGAACCTCGAATAGGTAATACCCGCTGCGCGGCACGCCGCGTTGATGCGGATGATCCACAGCGAGCGGTACTCGCGCTTCTTGACGCGACGATCGCGGAACGCGTACGCACCTGCTCGGCGCACCGCTTCCTTTGCCGTGCGGTACAACCGCCCGCGGCCTCCGCGATAGCCCTTCGCGGCCTTAAAAACCTTATTGTGGCGCTTCTTGCGCGCCGGTGAGTTGGTCGCACGCATGGGAGTCTCTCCGCGCTCGGCACATTCCGCCAAGCGTCATGGGTTAATTGATTTCAGAGGCCTGGTCGAAGCAACTTCATCATTGCCTTGACATTGGACTTGTGCATAACAGTTCGGCCGCGGAGCTTTCGCACCACTCCGCCGGAAGTGCCCACCATCAAGTGAGATTTTCCGGCGATCGTGCGAAGGATCTTGCCGTTCTTGGTGACCTTGAACCGCTTCTTCGCGGATTTGGAGGTCTTGAGCTTATAGTGTGTTGTCTTCTTGCGAGCCATAACTAACTCCAGTGAAGGTGATGCCTCACTTCTTTGAGGGCATGATCACCATGGTCATACGCTTGCCGTCGAGTTTCGGCATGCGCTCAATCTTGCCTACATCCTGAAGTTCCACGACGAACTCCTTCAGGAGTTTGTCGCCGAGCTCAGGGTGAACGATTTCGCGGCCGCGGAAAATCACTGTGACGGCGACCTTGTCGCCATCGTTCAGAAACTCCCGGGCCTTTTTCATTTTGACTTCGCGGTCGTGCACGTCAGTGCGCGGACGCAGTCGAACTTCCTTGACGATGATGATGTGCTGCTTCTTACGCGACTCCCCTTCGCGCTTCTTCTGCTCATACTTAAACTTCCCGAAGTCCATGATGCGACAAACGGGCGGAACCGCCGTGGGCGAAATTTCCACGAGATCGAAGCCTTTCTCGCGCGCCAAGGCACGAGCGGCATCCGATGTCATGACGCCTAGCTGCTCGCTCTCCGGACCGAGGACACGGACCTCGGGAACGCGGATCTGCAGATTGACGCGGTGACGGGGAGGTGCGGCAGGGCCGCGATCAAAGGGCCTCACAGGGAGAAGCCCCCAACGAGCAGGTTCATCATCACTTCTTAGTCCTCTCAAGTTCGTTGAACAACGCGAGCACCTGATCCTTGGGCATCGCGCCCAAATCTTTATCAGGTCGTTCGCGCACCGACACAGTGCCCTCGGCAACCTCACGGTCGCCGACAACGAGCAAGTACGGAATTCGCATCAGGCGGGCATCGCGAATCTTCGCGCCCACCTTTTGATTGGAGCCATCGAGTCCGATGCGATGGCCTGACGCTTCTAGCGATGCGACGAATTCGCGCGCGTAAGGCGTGTGGGCATCAGCGATCGGGAGCACGCGGGCCTGTTCCGGCGCGAGCCAGAACGGGAAGTTGCCCGAGGTCTGCTCGATTAGGACACCAATAAAGCGCTCGATCGAGCCGAGAACCGCGCGGTGAATCATCACGGGGCGTTCTTCAGTTCCATCGCGCGTGGTGTACTTGAGATCGAATCGTTCGGGCAAGTTGAAGTCGAGTTGGATGGTCGACAATTGCCATTCCCGGCCAATCGCGTCTTCGGTGATGAAGTCGATCTTCGGACCGTAGAATGCACCATCGCCTGGATTGATGGTGTAAGCGACACCGTTCTCTTTGAGCGCGTCGGCAAGGCCGGATTCGGCTTTGCTCCACATCTCGTCGGTGCCTAGCGAATCTGCGGGGCGCGTCGCCAGAAAAACTCTAGGCGGCGTGAATCCGAAGAGTTCGTAAATGTCGGTAATCATCTTCAGGAGGATGGTGATCTCTCCTTTGATCTGGTCCGGCGCAACGAAAAGGTGGGCATCGTCCTGGCAGAAGGTGCGGACACGAGTCAAACCACCGGTCACTCCGGAACGCTCGTAGCGGTGGAGACGACCGAAGTCGGCGAGTCGCAACGGGAGCTCGCGGTACGATCGCTTCTCGCTGGCATAGATGTAGGTGTGGCTCGGGCAATTCATCGGCTTCACGCCGAATTGTCGCTCGTCCTTTTCGGTCACATACATGGCGTCGAGATAATGGGCCCAGTGGCCGGATGTTTTGAACAACTCCGACTCGAAGATCTGGGGCGTGATGACCTCTTGGTAGTTGTACTTACGATAAAGCTCGCGCATGTGCTGCACGAGGCGGTTGTAGATGAGCGTGCCGCGCGGCAAGAAGAACGGACTAGCAGGCGAGATCGGATGCATCATGAAGATGCCGAGCTCTTTGCCTAACTTGCGATGGTCGCGGGCCTTGGCTTCTTCTTGGCGCTTGGACCAAACTTCGAGGTCCTTCTTCGACGAGAATGCGGTCCCGTAGACGCGCTGAAGCATCTTGTTTTTCTCGTCACCGCGCCAATAGGCACCGGCCAACGAGAGGAGTTTGAATGCCTTGACATAACCCGTCGAGGGAACGTGCGGACCCCGGCAGAGATCTTCGAACGAGCCGCCGCCGTGCCGGTAGAGACTGATCGCCTCCCCTGCCGGAAAGCCCTCGATGAGTTCTACTTTGTATTTTTCGCCGATGGCGCGAAATCGCTCAAGCGCAGCATCGCGGGGCGTTTCGCATCGTTCGAACGTTGAATCGGCGTCGATGACTTTCGTCATCTCGCTCTCGATGCGCTCGAGATCGCCCGGCTGCAACTTCACGTCGAGATCGATGTCGTAGTAGAAACCGTCGTCGGTCGACGGACCGATCGAGAGCTTGACATCCGGCCACAACCGACAGATGGCATCTGCCATAATGTGCGATGCCGAGTGACGGATGACTTCAAGTCCGTCCTTAGAGTCCGCTGTCACGATAGACAGGGAGCAATCCGAATCGATTACAAAACGGAGGTCGAGGATCTCAGGGGCGCCATTGACGCGACCGCCGACGCAGGCCTTTCCGAGGCCAGTCCCGATACGGAACGCCACGTCACGGATGGACGACCCCTTGGGGGTCTCCAACACACGACCGTCCGGTAGTGTTACCCGGACCGTGTTTTGAGACGCGGTTTCCGACATCGCTCTTGTTCCTTTTGTGGGAGCCCGAGGGCCCCGAACCCGATGCTCCGAAGAGCATAAGAAGCGCGAGGCTTCTTGCGGCAGCGTGAGGGCAGAGCGCACCCTTTGGCTAGCCTTTGGACGAACAGGGTACGTAAACCCCTGCCCCCCTATCAACCCCTAAGCTTGGGAAGGAGGGGGCACGCCTTGGGACGTCGGCTTCGGACGGAGCATCAGGCCAAGGTCGGCCCACTGGCGGTCGTCGGCTGGCGACGGCGACTGCGTCAGGAGGCATGTGCCCGACGCGGTTTTCGGGAACGCGATCACGTCCCGGAGACTCTCCGTGCCCCGCATGAGCATGACCAAACGGTCCAACCCAAGGGCGATGCCTCCGTGTGGTGGGGCCCCGTAATCAAGGGCCCGAAGGAACCACCCGAACTTGGCCTCGGCCTCCTCGCGGGAGAATCCGACAAGGTCAAAGACCCTCTGTTGGTCTTCTGGGCGATGGATACGGATCGAGCCCGATGCCATTTCGTTGCCGTTGAGCACTAGATCGTAGAGGTTCGCCTTCACGTCCGTGAGGTCGTCGCCGACGTTCGGCATCGGTCCTCGCGTCGAGGTGAACATGTGGTGCTTCGCCTCCCAACGCTTGTCCTCTTCGTTCCAACCGAACATCGGGAAATCCACCACCCAGAGGAATGCTGTCCGCGAGGTATCGACCAGGTTACGGGTACGACCGAGGTGGAGTCGAACCTGAGCGAGGGAAGCGCAGGTCGTTTCGAATGGAGCCGCGACAAACACGAGAAGGTCGCCTGTTTTCGCGTCGGACCGCTCAGCGATTTTGGCAACGTCACCGAGGGCTAGAAACTTGGCCACCGGCCCCTGAGGTCCTTCAGGAGTGAGCTTCATCCATGCGAGGCCGCGAGCCCCGTGGGTCTTGGCCACAGCCTCGGTCTCGTCAATCTCCTTGCGGGACATGGCCGCCCCGCCCGGGACACAAATCCCCTTGACCGCGCCGCCCTTGGACTTCGCCACATCGGAGAAGACTTTGAATCCGCAGTCGGCCGCGATGTCGGCAAGATCAAACAACTCAAGACCGAAACGAATGTCCGGCTTGTCGTTGCCAAACCGACGCATGCACTCGTCATAGGGCATGCGGGTGAACGGTGTCGGAAGAGACACGCCCATGAGGTCGCGCCACATTACCGAGACCATGTCTTCGACGACTTTGAATACGTCTTCCTGGTCGACGAATGACATTTCCAAGTCGATTTGAGTAAACTCGGGCTGCCGGTCCGCGCGGAGGTCCTCGTCGCGCAGACACTTGCAGATCTGGAAGTAGCGGTCCATTCCGCTGACCATTAGCACTTGTTTGAAGAGCTGCGGCGACTGCGGCAATGCGTAAACTTCGCCGGGATGAAGGCGCGATGGGACGATGAAGTCGCGCGCACCTTCGGGCGTCGTCTTGATCAAGAGCGGCGTTTCGATCTCGAGGAATCCATGCCCCGAAAGCGAATTGCGCACCGAATGGCACAGGCGATGCCGGAATTCGATATTGTCGGCAAGCACCTTGCGGCGGAGATCCAGGTAGCGGTACTCGAGTCGAAGATCCTCGCGGACGGAGATCTTGTCGCCAAGCTCGAACGGCGGGGTCTTGGAACGGTTGAGAATCTCAACCCCGCGTGCGACCACTTCCACCTCACCGGTCGCGCGGTTGGCGTTCTTTGCTTCGCCAGGGCGGAGCCTGACCTCGCCTTCGATTCCGACGACGTCCTCCGCGCGGAGTGTATGGGCTTCCGGAATGGCCGCTCCATCGATGACGACCTGAGTGATCCCAAAGCGATCACGGAGATCCACGAAAAGCACGCCGCCGTGGTCGCGGGTCGATGCAACCCAACCATTCAGAACGACCGACTGGCCGGCGTCAGCTCCGCGGAGCCCGCCGCACGTATGCGTGCGCTTCTTCATGAGAAACCTCAGACGCGCGGATTGCGCGACTTCCAGCGTCCCGAAAGGCGGAGACGCGCTGCTGCACGAGCGAGCGCGGCCTCGGCACGTGCGAGGTCGAACTGCGAATCACGACGCATCGCATAAAGTCGCTCTCGGGCTCGCGTTTCGGCCTCGCGTGCTCGCTTCTCGTCGAGCGCATCTGCGGGCTCGCCCGTGTCCGCAAGCACGGTCACCACGTTGCTGGAAACCTCGAGAAACCCGCCGGTAACCAAGAATGCAACCTGGCTGCCATCCGGCAATGTTGCCTCAACGGCACCGGGATCAAGAGTCGTGACCAACGGCGCGTGTCCGTTCAAAATGCCCATCGAGCCCTTGGTCGCCGGCGCCGTCACGCTGGTGACGGCGGCTTCGAAGAGAGTCTTCTCTGGCGTAAGGATCTTGAGAGTGAGGGGCATTTCGAATTCCTCAGTTCGTCGCGCGGATCTTCTCCGCCTTCGCGACCACTTCCTCGATGGCGCCCAACATGTAGAAGGCGTCCTCGGGGAGGTCGTCATGCTTGCCGTCGACGATCTCAGCGAACGAGCGAACGGTGTCTTCGACCTTCACGAACTTGCCAGGCGTACCCGTGAACTGTTCAGCGACGAAGAACGGCTGTGCAAGGAACTTCTGCAGGCGACGTGCACGCGCAACGATGCGCTTGTCGTCGTCAGAAAGCTCTTCGAGGCCGAGAATCGCGATGATGTCGCGCAGTTCCTGATAGCGCTGAAGGATGCGCTGCACATCGCGCGCAACGCGGTAGTGCAATTCACCGACAACCAGTGGATCAAGAGCGCGCGACGTCGAACGCAACGGATCGACCGCCGGGAAGATTCCAAGTTCGGCGAGTGAACGCTCTAGTGCGATGGTCGCGTCCAAGTGCGCGAACGTCGCGACCGGCGCGGGGTCGGTGTAGTCGTCGGCCGGCACGTAGATCGCCTGCATCGACGTGATGGAACCCTTGTTCGTTGAGGTGATGCGCTCTTGGAGCGCACCCATTTCGGACGCCATGGTGGGCTGATAACCGACCGCCGAGGGCATACGACCGAGGAGAGCCGACACTTCCGAACCCGCCTGAACGAAGCGGAAGATGTTGTCGACGAACAGGAGGACGTCCTGTCCCTTTTCGCGCCAGTATTCGCACATCGTGAGCGCGGTCAGCGCGACGCGGAGACGTGCGCCCGGCGGCTCGTTCATCTGGCCGAACACGAGCATCGTGTTCTTGATGACGCCCGATTCCTTCATTTCAACGTAAAGGTCTGTACCCTCGCGCGTGCGCTCGCCGACGCCGGCGAACGCGGACTTGCCGCCGTGCTCCGCTGCAACGGCTCGGATGAGCTCTTGGATGAGAACGGTCTTGCCTACGCCTGCACCGCCGAAGAGTCCGATCTTTCCGCCCTTCGTGAACGGGCATAGAAGGTCGATGACCTTGATGCCTGTCACGAAGATTTCGGTGGCCGGCTTCTGGAACTCATAAGCAGGTGCGTCTTGGTGGATGGCGCGCAGGCCATCGCTCTTGACAGGCTCGGTCGTGTCGATGGCAGCGCCAAGGACGTTGAAGATGCGGCCGAGGCAGCCCTCGCCGACCGGCACCATAATCGGCGAGCCGGTGTCTGTCACCGACATGCCACGGACAAGGCCGTCCGTCGAACGCATGGCGATTCCGCGAATCGTGTCATCGCCGAGGTGCTGAGCAACCTCGACAACGATCACATTCTTCGGGTTCTTCGCGTCGATGTTGATGTTCAACGCGTTGTAAATGGGTGGGAGCTTGCCCGGTTCAAACCGGACGTCGACGACGGGTCCGACCACTTTGATGAGTTTGCCGACGTTCACGTTCGTGACTCCTTAATTTCGATCAAGTTCCACGGACCGCTTCGGCACCGCCCGAGATCTCGAGGAGCTCGGCGGTGATGCCCGATTGGCGAGCCTTGTTGTATTCTTTGGACAGCGAGCTGATCATGTCGCCTGCATTGTCCGTCGCACTCTTCATCGCGATGCGTCGCGATGCGAATTCAGCCGCGAGCGATTCCAAGATCGCCGCGAAAAGTTGCATCTCTACGAATCGCGGAAGGATGCGGTCCAAAATGACCTGGCCTTCCGGCTCGAGGATGTAGTCCGCCGCAGCTTCGGAGTTCGCTTCCGGCTTCGGAACCGGAAGAACACCTTGGCAAAGCGGGCGGAAGGACGTTGCCGTACGGAGCGAGGTGTAAACCACTCGAACTTCGTGGAAGCGCCCCGCAACGAAGCCATCCATGAAATCCCTGGCAAGCCGCTTTACCGCCGCGAAGTCAATCTTCTCGACGGGGTCGGGATACACCCAGCTGACCTCAACGTCCTTCACTTTCGCGAAGTATGTTGCAGCGCGGCGTCCCATGACGAACAGATGCGGCTTCTTGCCTTCAGCAATCAGGGCACGGACAACCGGAATTGCGGTCCTGAATACGTTGGAGTTGTAGGAGCCGCAGAGGCCCTTATCGCCCGCAACGACGAGAATCGCGACAATGGTTACCGAATCGTGGGCGCGGAGCAGCGGCGATGCCGAAGGATCGGCGCCGCCTGCCACACGCTTCATCATTGCTGCGAGCTGATTGGCGAAAGGACGCGTAGCCGCTGCACGCTCTTGGAGACGACGAAGCTTCGTGCTTGCCACGAGCTCGATCGCCTTCGTGATCTTGCGGATGTTCTGGACGCCTTTGAGACGCCGCTTGAGTTCGCGCACACCCTTCACAGTGTCCCCCGATCAGCCTTTGGCCGCCACGGCAGCGCCGGACGAAGCCGATGGATTGAACGTCTTGTTGAACGACGCGATCGCGTCCTTGAGTTTGCCTTCGGTGTCCGCCTCAAGTTTCGTCGAGGTGCGGATTTCGTTGCCGACTTCAGGGCGTGCGTCGCGCATGTACGACAAGAATTGCTCTTGCCATGCGGCGACCTGGTCCTTGGCGACTTCGTCGAGGAATCGGTTGGTTCCGGCGTAGAAAACCATCACTTGCTCTTCGAAGTTCATTGGTCGGTACTGCGGTTGCTTCAAGAGTTCGACGAGACGCTCGCCGCGACGCAAAGTCGCGAGTGTGGCCTTGTCGAGATCCGAACCGAACTGGGCGAAGGCCGCGAGTTCGCGGAACTGCGCCATTTCGAGTCGAAGCTTGCCCGCAACCTTCTTCATCGCCTTCGTCTGAGCGGCACCACCGACGCGCGACACCGAGAGGCCAACGTTCACCGCGGGACGGATGCCCGAGTTGAAGAGGTCGGTCTCGAGGTAAATCTGGCCGTCCGTGATCGAGATGACGTTCGTCGGGATGTATGCGGTCACGTCGCCCTGTTGGATTTCGACGATAGGCAACGAGGTGAGCGAACCCGAGCCCGCCTTGTACTCGGACGGGTTGATGATGTGGGCATCATCAGCAAGCTTCGCGGAACGCTCGAGCAGTCGGCTGTGAAGATTGAAGACGTCACCAGGGAACGCTTCGCGGCCCGGCGGGCGGCGAAGAAGCAACGACACTTGGCGCCATGCCGTTGCGTGCTTGTACAAATCGTCATAGACCACAAGGCAGTGTTCGCCGCGATCGCGGAAGTACTCGCCCATGGTCGTGCCGGAGAATGGGGCCATGAACTGCATGGAGGCCTGCTCGGACGCCGATGCGTTCACGATGATGGTGTAATCCATCGCGCCAGCCTTCTCGAGCACCGCTTGCACGCCCTTGACCGTCGACATCTTTTGTCCGATGGCGACGTAGACGCACTTCACACCTTTGCCTTTTTGATTGATGATCGTGTCGATGCAAACTGCGGTCTTACCGGTTTGGCGGTCGCCGATGATGAGCTCGCGCTGGCCACGACCGACCGGAATCATGCCGTCGATGGCCTTAATACCGGTCTGGAGTGGCTCGTGCACCCCCTTGCGCTCGACGACCGAGGGCGAATTGCGCTCGATGGGCATCGTGCCTTCGCTCTTGATGGGGCCCTTGCCGTCAATCGGACGTCCGAGTGCGTCCACGACACGGCCAAGAATTCCTGGGCCTACGGGGACCGAGACGATCTCGCCGGTTCCTTCGACGCGGTCGCCTTCCTTCACCTTAGTGTCGTCACCAAGAAGGATGACGCCGACGTCTTCCTCTTCGAGGTTGAGCGCAATGCCCATCACACCGTTGGGGAAACGCAGGAGTTCGCTGACCTTGCAGTCTCTCAAGCCGTGAACGCGGGCAACGCCGTCGCCGACCGACAGGACGGTGCCGTAGCTGCTCACAGCGATGTTCCCGTCGAAGTCCTTGATTTGCTTCTTCAGGATGGAGGTGATTTCCGATGGAGTCATGCCCATGGTGGGAATCTTTCGTTGCAACCTCGCGCGTCAGGCACGCGCGAGGATCGAGGACTTAAGCCGTTCGAGTTTGGAAGCCGTACTTCCATCCACGAACGTTGAACCAAACTTGAGACGCAGTCCGCCGAGTAGAGCCGGATCGACCGACGCATCGAGGACCACATGCCCGCCGAGAGTGGCCTTCAGACCATCACACAGGGCATCGAGATCGTGGGTCTTGAGCGCTGTGGCGGATTCCACCGACACACGAACAAGGCCATGGTGCTGATCGAGAGCCTCCGCCAAAGCCTCAAACAACGCGGGGAATGCCGCGCATCGGCCACGAAGTGCCATGAGACACAGCGTATTCGCGACATGAGACTTTGCGGGGAACTTCTTCGCAATCGCCGCAGCCTTTGCGGGTGGGCGAACAAGCTCGTCTGCAAGCAACTTGCGAAATTCCTGATCGGCGGCGATGGCATCCCTAACGGACACCAACTCCGCTGCGACCTGGTCAATCTGCTGCTCGTCTTGCGCGAGCGAGAAGAGTGCCTCCGCATAGCTGCGGGCAATGGGCATCAAATTTTGAGCCATCGCAAGCCTTTTTAGGCGGCACCCTTCTTCTTCAACAACGCCATCGACTTGACGACCTCTTCGGCCGACTTTCGATGATCATCGTCCGTTGCATTGCGCTTCACGACATCGCGCGTAATCGCGATGGCGAGATCGACTGCAACCTCTTTGATGTCGGCGAGAGCCTTGTCACGCGCTGCCTCAATGTCGGCTTCCGCGCGAACGCGAATGGCTTCAGCATCGAGCTTCGCACGTGCAGAAATCTCGGCGGCAACGCGCTCCGCTGCGACACGGGCGTGCTCGACGGTCTCACGAGCCCTGACCGCCGCGGAGTCAAGTTCCGCTGTGAGTTTCCTCGCAGTGGCTTCTGCCTCAGCGCGAGCCTTGTCGGCAGCGTCAAGATCGCCCTTCAGCTTCCCTTCACGAGCCTCGACGGCTGCGACGATGGGCTTCCAGGCGAACTTCGTGAGGAGGAACAACAGCGCCAGAAACGTCACGCCGCTCCAGAAGGCAAGCCCCGGGCTTACCGCGAGCGGGTCAAACCCGCCGTGGCCCCCGGCTGCCGCAGCGTCGTTAGCTGCCGCAGCGTGACCTTCTTGGATCGCCGTCGCGATCCGAGGCATGTCCGCAAAAGACACACCCAGTACGGTGAACGTCATGGTTCCAGTCTCCTAGCGGTGCCCGAACGAACGGGCACCGTTGAGGTCACGCGTTTCTCGCTGCGCCTTGGCAGACAACGAGCGCGAAGAAGGTAAATCCTTCGATAAGCGCTGCCGCGATGATCATCGTGGTGCGGATGTCGCCGGCCTTTTCAGGCTGACGAGCAATCGACTCAACTGAGGACGACGCGAGGCGTCCGATGCCGAACGCTGCGCCGAGGGTCACGATACCAGCACCGATAGCTGCGAGGGGGATCAAGGACATGGGAGAGGGCTCCTAAGGCGGGGACATACGCCCCGCGGTTCGTCAGTGTTCCGGATGGACGGTGCCGCTCACGAAGAGCGACGCCAATAGGGTAAAAACGTAGGCTTGCAGGAAGCAAACCAGGAGTTCGAGTGCGTTCACGAATAGCGCCAAGACGACGGATGGAACCGCGACCCAGTAGGCCTTCACCACAAAGATGAGACCGAGGAACGCGCCGACGACGAGGTGGCCTGCGATCATGTTGGCGAAAAGACGAATCGCCAGCACTGCATGTTTGATGAAGAACCCGCCGAGTTCGAGGACGAACAGTGCGGGGACGAGCCAAACGGGAAGTCCCGGCGGGATGAACGAGCGGAGAAAGCCCCCGATCCCGTTTTCACTGATCCCGCCGAAGATCGACACCAAGAGAACGGATGTTGCGAGCATCCCGGTCATGCCGAGATTGGATGTCGCCGTTCCGCCGATCACGGGCAGCGGAATCATCCCCATAAGATTGGTGACAAAGATGAATGAGAAGAGCGTGCAGAAGAATGGGAGAAACTTGTCGCCGTGGTGTCCCATCCCAGGACGCACGAATTCGTCGCGAATGAAGAGGACGAGCGACTCACCCGCATTCTGAACGACGCCGCTCGGCACCAAAACGCCGGCCTTACGACGACCAGCAACAGCCGCTACGCAGAAGACGACGAGTCCGGAGAGCACCGCCATAACCGAGAATTTGGTGATTGGGATCGGACCGAGCTTGAAAAACGGCTCACCGATGTTGTCGAGGGCGTGGTGGCGGATCCACTCGAGGGGATCGCTAATGTCCCCGGAGAGCAGGAACGGTGCGTCCATCGTCAGCATAGGAGGAACTCTCGCTCAGCCACGCTTCGCCTCCCGACCGACACTCTCGGCACGCGCCGAAAGCCGCAGGAGTCGCCA
>CAMARR010000009.1 GCA_945860915.1 Candidatus Kuenenia stuttgartensis | reverse complement strand
AAGTGATCCGGTGGTACCGCATGGAAGGGCCATCGCTCAACGGATAAAAGGTACTCTAGGGATAACAGGCTTATCCCGCCCAAGAGTTCACATCGACGGCGGGGTTTGGCACCTCGATGTCGGCTCATCACATCCTGGGGCTGAAGTAGGTCCCAAGGGTTCGGCTGTTCGCCGATTAAAGTGGTACGCGAGCTGGGTTCAAACCGGCGTGAGCCAGGTTGGTCTCTATCCACTGTGGGCGAAGGATGTTTGAGAAGGGTTGACCTTAGTACGAGAGGATTGGGTCGGACGAACCTCTGGTGCACCAGTTGTCGAACAACGGCATAGCTGGGTAGCTAAGTTCGGAACGGATAAGTGCTGAAAGCATATAAGCACGAAGCCCTCTTCAAGATTGGACATCCCCATCAGGGCCGTGGAAGACTACCACGTTGATAGGCTGGGTGTGTAAGCGCAGCAATGCGTGTAGCTGACCAGTACTAATAGCCCGATTGGCTTGTACGCTTTGGGCTCTTTGATGCCTTCATGGCATCAACGAGCCCGAATCAGGGACGTTGATGTGGCTGCTGCCACTTTCTCGCTATTCGATCCGGTGACCATAACCTAGGGGTCATACCCGTTCCCATCTCGAACACGGAAGTCAAGCCCTATGTGCCGATGATAGTGCCGAAAGCGCGAAAGTAGGTCATTGCCGGATCTTTTTTATTCCAACACGCGATCCCCTCGGGTCGCGTGTTGTCGTTTGTAGACCTATCAAGCGCGCCGATTCGACCATTGCTAGCGTGAATTATGGGTTGGAACCCGCAAGGCTGTCGCCGCACACGCATCTTCGCCATAGATCCACGGCTGGAAGTCGCTGAGACCGACACCCTGGTTATCGGAGGCGGTGTAGCCGGCTATAGCGCAGCTCTTGCGGCGGCCGCGCATGGGCGTGTTCTAGTCATCGCCAAGGACTCGATGCGCGAGAGCAATAGCGATTACGCCCAAGGTGGCGTGGCCGCTGTGCTCGGCGAGGAAGACACCCATTCGGCGCATGTTGAGGACACTCTCACGGTTGGGAGCGGCGTTTGCGAACGGGCCGCAGTGGACATTGTGGTCTCCGAGGGGCCCAAACGCGTCCGAGAACTTATCAGTTGGGGTGGGCGCTTTGATTCTGAAGCCGGGCGTCTCCAACTGGCCCTCGAGGGCGGGCATTCGCAGCGACGAGTTGTTCACGCGAAGGATGAAACGGGGGCCGAGGTCCAGCGGACATTGGTGAGCCAAATTCGTGCCCACGCGAATATTACCGTTTGGGAGTTTACGTTCGCGATTGATCTCGACGTTGACGACCTTGGATGCACAGGGGCCCTGGTCTTGCGTGATCGCCGCGATGTCGTTCGGGTGCGAGCCCGCAGCACCATTCTTTGCACCGGAGGTTCGGGGCGCCTCTATCGCGAAACCACCAACCCGGACATTGCAACGGGAGACGGTGTTGCGATGGCCTTTAGGGCAGGGGCGCGGATCAGAGATGTTGAATTCGTGCAATTTCATCCGACGACGCTTTACGTCGCAGGTTCAGCGCGCCACCTGATTACGGAAGCCGTACGGGGCGAAGGTGGCCATTTGGTTGACGAGAAGGGGGAGCGATTCACCTTCCGATATCATCCGGCCGGCGAACTTGCTCCGCGAGATGTCGTGAGTCGTGCGATTGTGTCCCACCTTGCTTCGACCGGGGGCTCCTGTGTTTATCTTTCGCTCGCGCACTTAGGCGATCGTGTTCACAAGCTGTTCCCTGGAATCAGTCGAACGTTGACTCCCTTTCGACTAGATCTCGCGAAAGACCGAATTCCGGTCCTCCCGAGCGCGCACTATCACGTGGGAGGGGTAGAAGCAGATCTATCGGGACGAACATCGATTCCCCGACTTTTCGCTGCCGGTGAGGTCGCGTCCTCCGGCTTGCACGGTGCCAATCGACTTGCTTCAAATTCATTGCTCGAGGGGCTCGTGTTCGGAAGACGAGCGGGAGAGCTAGCGGGCGCAGACGGCGGCGAGCTTCGGGAATCTGCAGAAGGTGATTCGTCGCCCCAGCGTGATCTACCCGGAAGCGTTCTCCATGTTGGAGACATGACAAACTCAATTCGCAGCTTGATGTGGCGGGCTGTTGGGATCATGCGTAATCAGGAATCCCTCGAGGCCGCACGATCGCGGCTTGCCTCCTGGAACGACTACGTTTCTCAGGTTGATTTCAAGGATGCGCGAGGATTTGAACTGGTTAACCTATTGACGGTGGGTCTTCTAGTAACGGAGGCCGCCGCGTGGCGTCACGAGAGTCGCGGAACACACTTCCGTACCGATTGGCCCGAGAAGGACGATGTCCATTTCAAGGCGCATTCGGTTCAAGTGATCGGTCAGGAGATTCATGCGCAGCCGATCACCGGGTAATCCCGCAAAAGACTATGCCGGCGACCGCCGCCGAAAAAAGGGCGTCGACCCATCGCAGAACCGCGATTTTCGTGTCGAGCCCTCGGGCACGGCGCCACCCGAGGAGCGCGCCGCACTCATCGGCGTCGGCATGGACGCACGCGCCGACGACGCAGAATTGCCTGTGTTCGACGAACTTGCCGAGCTCGCACGGACGGCCGGAGCGAGAGTGGTCCTGCGCTTCTATCAGCGCAAGGCCAACCCGGAGTCGTCCGCGTACCTCGGAAAGGGCAAGCTTGAAGCGCTCGCCGAGCAACTTAAGGAGACCGGAGCGACCTTGATCATCGCTGACGATGACCTCACGCCGGCACAAGTGCGCAACCTCGAGAAGGTGACCTGTGTCCGCGTGATTGACCGCAGTGAACTCATCATCGATATCTTTGCCAAACAGGCGCGTACCGAGCAGGCGAAGCTTCAGGTCGAACTTGCGCAGCTTCAGTACATGGCGCCGCGGTTGCGACGGATGTGGACTCACTTGTCTCGTATCACGGGTGCGGGCGGTATCGGCAGCCGCGGTCCGGGCGAGAAGCAGCTTGAAGTCGACCGACGAATCGTCAAGAGAAAGATCGAAGATTTGCGTGCGAAACTCGAGATCATCGAGGCGCGCAAGGAGCGGGAAGTCAAGGGTCGCCGCGACGCATTCAAAGTCGCGCTCGTCGGATACACCAACGCCGGCAAGTCAACGATGATGCACGCCCTGACGGGCGCGGATGTCTATATTGCCGATCGCTTGTTCGCGACGTTGGATACCCGCACGCGCAAGTTCGAACTCGAGGACGGCACAGGCGTGCTGCTCTCCGACACGGTCGGGTTTATCGATAAGCTACCGCACCACCTTGTGGCATCGTTTAACGCAACCCTCGCGGAAGTGACGGGAGCTGACTTGCTTCTTCACATCGTGGACGCAAGCGATGATGCCGCAGTGGCGAAAATCGGTTGTGTTCGTGACGTTTTGGGCAAGATAGGCGCGGCGTCGATTCCAGAACTCGTGTTGTTGAATAAGTGTGATCGAGTCAACGACGTGGCACGTCTAGAGGCATTGAGGTCGTCGTTGGGGGAGCATCTCGTTGTAAGCGCTCTTACCGGCCACGGACTGGATGGCCTTAGAGCTCGCGTTCGGGGGGCTGCGGCCGAGTTCGAGGATGTAATTGACCTCGACATGCCGGCGGGGGATGGTGCCCTCGTTGCTGCATTGGAACGCATGGCGGCTGTTCGTGAACGTGAGTACCGAGATGATCGGGTATTGATAAAAGCAAGTATTCCTCGCGTTCACCGTCACCGTTTTGAGGCGTGGATCGTTTCGCCGAAGCCGATTCGCCGGCGCCGACCCAAACCGCTGCCGTAACATAAGTGAGCAGGACTTTGTCCTACCAGTAGCGGTGTTTTTGGGCCGTAGGGAACCGCTCGACCAAGTAGTCTGAAACGCGGTTTTCATCGGGGAATAGGAAAGACATGAGCAACCACTGCTCGATATCTTTGGCGAGTTCCATGGCGTCCTGATGTCGATCTTTGGGGTCGAGCGCCGTCGCCTTGCGAACGATGTTCGCGAGCTGTTCGGGAACGTAAGGGCGATGGGCGCGCGGGTCGAGGTCGTGCGGCTTCTCGGTTTCCAATCTGAACTTAAGTGCTCGGGTGCTCTCGACATCGTGAGCGAGTCGTCCGGTGATTGACTCGTACAAAACCAAGCCCAATGAGTAGATGTCGGATCGTAGGTCTGTGCCACGGCGATGAACTGCCTCGGGCGCCATGTACGGGTATTTGCCCCAGGCAACGGACCGCTCGTCGTCCACCGATGATGTGCGGGCCTTAGCGACGCCGAAGTCGGAGAGCTTTGGGATGCCACGGTAAGAAATAAGGAGATTCGTCGGGCAAATATCGCGGTGCACGATGCCGAGGTGTCGTCCCTCGCGATCGTGCTTCTTATGTGCATAGGCTAGGCCGTAGCACGTGCGTGCGACGATGAAGGCGATGACATCGAGCGGGACTTCTTCGCCGAGCTCCTTTGCGCGGTCAATCATCTGAAGCAGCGTGACGCCGAAAACGTGCTCCATAACGATGAAGACCTCGCGTCGCGTTCGGGCGAGTTGAATCACTTGGATGATGTTCGGGTGGACTAAGTTCGCGACGAGTCGAGCCTCGTCGAGGAACATCTCCATGGTTCGGGGGTCGCCGAGCTTTGCACGCAGAATTGTCTTGATCGCCACAAGCTTGGAGAACCCCGCCGCACCCCGCTTCTCCGCAAGCCAGACCTGTCCCATGCCCCCGGCGCCGAGTATCCGGATCAGTCGGTATTCGCCTTCGAGCTTGATCACGCGACCGGAGCCGGTTTTGAGGCGTCCGAGAAGCGATTCGAAGTAGGTTCGGAAGCTCATGGGGGACGAAGCCTAACGCTCTTTGGTCTTCGATCGCGCGAATGCGGATTTGACCACATCGTACGCTGGTTTTTTCCAGATGCTGTAGGAGATGTCATCGGCCTTGGTGTCTGTTCGAAACCAGTTCCAGACGAATTCACCTTTGAAGTCGGGTGGAGCGCTTTCCCACGCCTTGAAGTAGGCGTTGAAGCACGCGGCCTGTTCGGCTGCATCTGGCTTGTCTTCGGCCAGAAAATAGTTCCAAGGAGAGTGATTGCATCCGTCTTGGCTTGGGTATCCAACTTCGGTGAAGAAGAAGGGCTTCCCGACATCACGGCGGATGAACTCAATGAGCCGGTCACGAATAGGAATCCAGCCTTGGAGCAGTTGCTCGTCTGTCGGCGAGAGGACTTTGTCGTCGGGATTCGTGAGTGAATGGTAGGCCGTCATTCCGACGAGGTCGATGTCATTCCACCAGCGAATTTCCTTGAGATGGTCCCAATTCGCCGAGTAGGTGAGGGGGCCAGCGAAGCGCGAGCGGACATTCGCGATGACGGCACGCCACGCTCCGGTATGGCGTTCCATCGTCGTGAACTCAGATCCAATCGACAGGAGCGCTGCGCCATGTTCACGTGATACATCGGCCCACCTCGCCATATAGCGACCGTAGTTGCGAAACCAAAGCCACACGGGATCGGGCTGAATGTTGCCCCTCCAGTACTCATAGGTACCGGTCCTGAGAAGCACGAGGGGAAGGAACGCAATTCCGAGTCTTTGCTGTCTCGCCTGTTTGCAGACACGATCGATCGCCATCCAACTCGCCGATCGGCCGCCGACAGGACGCATGTCGGGGGACTTGTAGTCCTCCATGAGCCATGGCACCGAAATCAGAGCGTGCGAGGATCCGATCTCCGCCATCTCCTTAATAAACGGTCCGTAGTCGAAGTCATCGCTCTGCGCATAAAGACCGAGGCCCATTCCACGGAAGTGTTTCGGAAGTGCCGGAATCGGAGGCGGGACTCGGCCCCAGACCCCGGCGGAGGCGGCTTGCGCCTTCTTCTGGGCAGCTTGAAGTTCGACTTCGTGTCGTCGCGCTGTCTCTTCGATTGCGAGACGAACGAGTCCCTCTTCGAGAAGCATGACGGAAAGGAGCCGGCTGTCATCGAAAACGACGTGACCTAGAAATGCTCCATCCGGGAGCTTTCGAGATCCTTCGAACTCGAGGGTCACTGACTTGTCTTTGGTCAAAGCCTCGGCCCGTTCCCGGGCATTGCTGCCAAGGAACGAGATGACTGTCCCATCGGAAATCGGATCTGGGGCTTGGATGCCCTCGAGGACAACGACAAGTCCTTCTTGCGTGACGAGGCGTTCCCCAGACTCGGCTTTGACAATCTTTGTCGTTGCCGTGACACCCTTCCATTCGCTGGCCGGGATCTTTGTAGCGTCTTTGGTGGATTTTGGCTGACCACGGCCGTCGACCCAACGGAACTCCTGCGCGACGACGGATACGACAAGGAGGACAAGGACACAGAAGACGCGATGCATGGTGGATTGTATCTAAGGCTTGGCGCGGTACCCGTCAACGCATCCTTGCCCGTCCGTGGCGTGATCCCTAGCATGAGGTCGTGGCGCCGAGCCGAACCGACACCCTCTACGACCTATCCGTCCCTTGGCTTTGGACGCTTCCGGTGGCCATCGTTGCCCACGGATGGCATATCGGGTCTTCCGGTAGCGGAGCGGTCACGACCGTGTTCCTGCTCGCGGCACTCGGGGCTGCGTCCTATGCGCTGGCCCTGCGCCTCGTTCCAGGAAACCGGACACTTGCGGTCATGACCGGGGTCTTGAGCCTCGGTCACCCTGCGACGACCACAGCGCTTCAGTCCGGACAGGCCATGGCTGCGATTGCGTCTGCTGTCGCGTTGCTCGTTGCAGCCACCATCCGCCTCTCGCCATCCAATGCCGTAAACCACCCGGGACTGGGAAAGCGCGAGATCGCCGCGATGCTCTTTTGCGCCGTTGCGGCGGCATTGGATGTCGGATCGGCCTTCGGGGCCGCATTGATTTGGCTCACGGATGTCTCGTACGACCGGGGCTCGTTCGATGTCGTCGCGACGCGTTGGAAACGAGTCATCTGGGGATTCGCAGCTGTAACTTTCCCTGCGTGGTGGACAGTTTCGGGCGCTGCACCTTCTTGGGCCGCGTCGGGGTTTTCAGGGGCAGCGTGCGTTGCGTTGTGTGTGCCGCCATCTGACGGGGCGATTGCCGCATTGGGCATCCTTCTGCCGTTGGGGGCGCTCGCAACATCCGCGTTCATTCGCCAGCGCCACATGCGGAACAGCCGATTTGGGATTTCAGTCGGAATGGGACTCTCATGGGTTCTGCTCGCGATTCTCCCCGGTGCGATCATGGAAAGCCGGACGGCTCCTGTTCTCGCGTCGTTCGGCATGTCGTGGATGATCGCGGTTGGACTTTCGTCGTTGGGTGAACGCGTGCGGAGTTTGATGGATGCGGCGTCTCCGACGCTCGCCCCTATCCCGAGTGTCCCGGGATTGCGAGACTTCGTTCGTGGCGCCCCGTCTGCCCAGTTCCCCGACCCCCCGATGGTCAAGGCACCGATCCTCATGGCATCGGCAGGCGTACATGCGGCGGTGGAAACCGCCGTAGCTGGAGCGGTCGCGGGCGTAGTCAGCGAACTTCGAGCCTTGGTGCCGAAGGGATCGCGCGTTTCGCCCGACACCGACGTGGTCCTTTGGGATCAACTTCTGAAGGCGCCCTCACGAGGACGCGATATCGGGTGGTCATCTGACCAATGCGCAGAAATCGCTGCGCGCGTGGCGCCTGGGGCACGCGTTTGGATCGACTGTTCAGGGTGGCCCGAATTGATCAAGTCGAGTGTCGAGCGCGGCGCGAGCGTGGTGGTCTCGCTACGAGGCGCGTCGCAGGCGCGGGCGGTTGCTCTCGACTGGGTTGGTGTCGAATCCGTGAGGGTAGTTCGCGATGACAGCGGTGTCGGTGCGGCCCTTGCTGAGGGCTGCTGCGATGTGGTCATCTGTCTGTTGACTTGTGATGGATTGGGACCGACAGAAATCGCGCAGCGAATCAAGTCCATTTCGCGCATCACGACATCTTCGGGGCGCATCGCCATTGCATTTACCGATGTAAGTTCCAACGAGGTTCGCATGGCAATGAAATCAGGCAGCGCAGTTGCTGCAATAGCGCGCGAAACCCTGGTGACGTGTACGGACGCATGTGGCTGGAGAGTTACTGAAATGATGCCTTTGTCGAGCGGTCGGTCGATTGCGTGGCTCGAGAGGACATTGGGATGAGTCGATCTGGAAACGATACTAAGCCAGCATCAGCCGAGCAGGTCGCTTCGGTGCTTGGTGGACTCGCCGATTGGCTGGAGTCAGTGCGGGTTCATGTCCTCTGGCAAGACGCCGAGTTGCGCGAGGCGCGTCGCAAACGACGCGGACAGTTGATCAATATTGCACTTGTCATCATTTCTGCGTTGCTTGCCATTGGACTTCTAGTCGCGGCTGCGTATGGCGTGTTCCAACGACCGAGCGCGCCGTGACCCCCAGCGTGGTGCGGCAGATCGGAGGCCGGGCGGTCTCCGTGGTGTTGGCAGATATTGTGGCCCTTGACGTCGATGCGATTGTCAACGCGGCAAACGAACAACTCTCTGCAGGCGGCGGCGTCTGCGGAGCCATCTTCGCCAGTGCCGGTCCGGAACTCGAGAGCGCTTGCCGCCCGTTGCGGCCTTGCCCGACTGGCGAGTCGCGCATCACGCCGGGATTTGGACTCAAGGCACGCCACGTTGTCCATGCCGTCGGACCCGTCTGGGACGGTGGGACTCGGAACGAAGTCGAATTGCTGAGCCGGGCCTATCGCTCCGCTCTCCAAGTCGCGGCATCCGCGGGCGCGGCATCGATTGCATTCCCGTCGATCAGCACCGGAGTCTATGGTTTTCCAAAGCCCCTCGCGTGCGAAACTGCCGTGGATGCAGTTCTCGCCGCGTTGGATGGCCTTTCGTCGATTAAGTCCGTTGTGTTCTGTTGTTTCGATCGTGAGTCGTTCGATATCTACGTGCGGCGTTTCGCTACGTAGTCGATCGAGTCCAAGTCCTCGACTCGAGAAGATCACGGAGGAGCTTGAGTCGCGGAGGTGCCAACGGCACGCGGATACGAACATCGAGCGCGCAGGTACGGCCGCAAGTTGGGGCGAATTGCGTGCCGCGCGCCACGCGAACACCCATCGAAGCGAACAGTGTCGCTAGATCCTGACCAGCCAGCCCAAACATGAAATTAGGCGCGTCGCAGTGGGATGCGCGGATCTGAAATCCGGCTTTTGTCAACCAAGGGAGAACTTGCGCCTTCGCCATTCGGACTGCAGATCGGAGCGGAACAACTAGCTGCAGACCCTCTCGCAGAATCTTAAGTCCACACTGCGCGCCGACTTGTGATGGAGCGTAAGGCGTCCTCAATTGCGCGAGCACCGGGGCAACCCAACTTCCTGCAACCGCGAATGCGAACCGCAAGCCTCGCAGGTCGTAGGCCTTTGACAAAGAGCGCATGATGACTAGATTCGGGTGGTCGACGACATCGGGAATCCACGTCACTTCCGGGCCAAGGAAGTTCGCATAGGCTTCATCTGCAACGACGACAATCCCGCGATTGGCTGCCGCTTCGACAACCTCTAAAAAGCCCTGCCGATCCGGCCACTCACCGGTTGAGTTGAATGGGGTGTCCGCATAGATCACGGTCACCGCGGGATCTGTGGCGATCGCGTCGAGGAGTTCTCTCTTCGGAAAGCGTAAGTCAGGTGGCACGATGGGACGGAATCTGCCGCCGGCGGCTTGCCACCAGGTCGCAAACTCTGGGTAGATCGGACCCGCTCCGAGCATCGTGCCTTTTCGCAGTACAAATCCAGCCAAATCCTTCCAGATCTCGTACGAACCGTCTGAGAATGTCGCGGCATCTATCGAGAGTCTCTGCCCGCCGAAAGCGTCGAGCGTCGTACGTGCGAGCGTCTCCCGCCACCACGGGTCGAGGACGGGATAGGGAAGAATGGGGCTCGGATCCCGGCCCCATGCGGTGAATAGCGGGGCGAGGAGTTCCCCCGTCTTGACCATGCCACGTTCGTCTGCGATCGACATGAGATCGAGTTTGGCAACGGTTGGAGGGAGATTCTCGTGCGCGGATTCGATCAGATAGTCAGGGTGCAGATAGGAGCGCGCGGAACCTGTTACGGGGTCGGGGAGAGGGGGCGATGTCATGGGATTACAGATTCCGAAGTCAAGCGCCCGGCCGCGGACCGGCCGCGGTTTTCATCGAGGTTGCGGAGAGCAAACAACCCGGCGACAAAAAAGACAAGCGTCGATGCCATCGCAGTCTGAAGTGTGAAGCGAGTCGTCAGTAGAGCAAGCACTAGAGCCGAGACGAAAGCGGATGCTTTAGTTGATACACCCCAAAGCCCAAACCACTCTGCTTCGCGCCCAGGAGGTGACAGAACTCCAACCATGGCGCGGCCCGCAGATTGGCTTGAGCCCATGGCAGCGCCTGCGAGTAAGGCGCCGATCCAGAACGCAGTACGAGCGACTCGTCTCGTTGTGTCCTCGTTGTTCACGTCAACATGCGATGCAATCCAATTCATCAACGCGGTACCCGAGGAGAGGGAGATGATCGTCGCAACGATCCAGAGGTAGGTGGTTGCAAACAACGCGGCGCGCGAACCTCTAAGGTCTTGATACACCCCAAAGATCATCGCACCGACCGCCGCGGCAATCTGGATCACGATGAACAGCACAATGACCTCTTCGTTGCCCATGTTGATGGCGTCGCGCGCGAAAAGAGCGGAAAATCCGATGACGAGGGAGACCCCACCTTGCACCAGAAAAAGTGTGAGCAGAAGGATGCCTAGGTCCGGATACTGCTTTCGGTCGCGCCAGGTCTTCCGAAGCCCATCGAAGGCCGCGCTGATTCTGGGCAACGGCCCTTGGGAGACGCGACCGCGGTCGCGCAGGAAAATCGCGGTCGGAAGGCCGCCGATGAAGAAGAAGAGTGCCGTCGCGGCAGGCACCCATGCAACGCGGGAGTCGCGCACGAGGAATAGCGCGAGAAGGAGCGCCAAGAGCCCACCGACGTAGCCCGTCGCCCATCCACGTGCCGAAAGCCGGCCGATCTTGTCGGGAGGCGCGAGCTCGGGAAGAAACGAGGCGATTAAATTTTCGCCAAGACAGAACGCGAGGTTCGCGGCCGTGACGACGATGATTGCGAGAGTTGCGTCGCCCTCGCCGAAACACCCAAGCGCGGCCGTGAGGACGCAGCAGGCAGCCCATGAGAACAGCAGGGGGCGTCTCTTGCCCATCCCCGCGTCTACCCATGTCCCGAGCACCGGGCCGACGACAAGGGAGATCAGATTCGCGACGGCAATGGAAACGGCCCACAACATATTCGGATTGGGGTGATCACGCGCAATAGAGTCCACGAACACGCGGCCAAACACGACGGTGATAATGACCGTCGTAAATGATGAATTCGCGAAATCGAATAGGCACCAGGCGGTCCGTTCGCGCGCGGATGGTGGCGGGTGAGTCATCCGCCTAGGATCTTGGTGCCGACCACGAAGACCGCGAGCCCACCAAATCCGAAAAGGAACATGGATCCCTCGCTCATCCGCATGTCAACAAACGCCATGGCGACAGCGTAACCCGTCAGGAGGAGTCCTAGGACTTGTAGACCTCTTCCAAGGTAAAACCGCATGTCGTGAATCTACCACCTATCCGTCATTCGCGGGAGACTCTGGCGCGAACTGGAGGCGGTGAAGTCGAGCGTACATTCCTTCGGCGGCAAGCAATTGCGCGTGGGTCCCGGACTCGCGAATTTCTCCGTGATGCATGACCACGATGCGATCGGCGTGTCGGATGGTCGAGAGTCGGTGCGCGATCAAGATGGATGTCCGGCCTTTCAGTGCGACAGACAGTGCGCTCTGAAGAGCGCGCTCGGTCTCCGTGTCAATAGATGCGGTCGCCTCGTCGAGCACGAGAATCGATGGATCATGAACCAAAGTTCGTGCAAATGCGATGAGTTGCCGTTCCCCCGCAGAGAGAGTTGCGCCTCGCTCTGCAATGACTGCATCGAGACCTCCTAGACGGTCCACAAGTCCGGCAGCCCCGACCGTTGTGAGTGCGCGCATGAGAACGTCGTCGCGACGAGCGGTATCGCCGAGTGCCAGATTGTCGCGCAGGGTTCCTCCGAACAGCACGACATCCTGAAGGACAACACCAATCTTCCTTCGCAGGTCGGACGGGTTGACATCCCGGATGTCCACTCCGTCGACGAGAACTCGCCCTTCATCGGGATCGTAGAAGCGCAGGAGTAGATTGATAAGAGTCGATTTTCCAGAACCGGTTGCGCCTACGATGGCCACACTCGATCCAGGTGGGACGTCGAGGGTGATGTCCTTGATGACGGGCTTGCGCGCGTCGTAGGAGAACCGGATGCGTTCGAATCGAACGGAACGCGGTCGGTCTGGCAGTGGGGTCTGAGGCTGTCGAATCGGAAGGGTGCGATCGTCGTCGAGTGTCGCTACGATGCGTTCTGCTGCGGCGATGGCAGCCTGCGCGACGTTGAAGCGGTCTGCAAGCTGACGAAGCGGATCCACGAACATCCCGAAGAGCATCCACGTGAAGACGAGGTCGCCAGCAGATGCGCCTTTTCCTCCGGAAATCCACCATCCTGCAACTAGGATCGACACGGTGCCGATCGTCACCGACCATTCCATCACCGGATAAAACCAAGCGTAGTTATTGACAGTCGCTAGATGCGCGTCCCGGAGCTCCACATTCGCCTGCGCAAACTTCTCCTGCTCGGACTCTTCACGGTGGAATGCGACGATCGTACGGACGCCTGCGAGGCGTTCTGCGAGTCGGGCATTGACAGCCGCGACCTTCGAGCGAACGTCTCGGAAGAGGTTGCGTGCTGCTCGTTGGAACTGCCATGAAACGGCGACGAGCAGCGGTACTGCGACGAATGCCGCAAGTGCCAGTCGCCAGTCTTGCCAGAACAAGAGCGCTGCGGCAATCAGAATGCGCAGGAAATCGAAGGCCATGACGTCGAGGCCCGAGCTGAAAAGCTCGTTGAGCGCTTCAATGTCGTTGGTCACGCGTGTCACGAGGCGCCCCGAAGGGTTGGCATCGAAGAACCGAAGGTTGCGGGACATGAGATGACGGAACAGCGCCATGCGAAGGTCATGCATGGCACGCTGCGAGGTCACTGTGATGAGAAGAAGTTGTCCAATACGCGCCAGCATCCCTGCGATTCCGAGGCCAAAGATGGCGGCGGCGAGAAACGCCACGCCTTCGGGAAGCTTGACGTTCGACGCGTCGAGGGCCGGCTTGATATGGTCGTTGATCGCCGTGCGCACAAGCGCCGGGACGCATGCTGAAGTTACTGCGAGGACCGCAAGCAGGAGCGCAGATGCAGCCAAGCGGCCCGCGTAGGGACGCGCGAAGGAGAAGATTCGAACCAAGACCCGGGGCGGTGGCTTCGTTGTCGGGTCGGAACTTAAGCTGGTCATGCAGCCTCTCCACCCTCAAGCGCTTCAACGTCTTGCTGGAGCTTCTCGAGGTGGGCCAAGGGGCCCGACTGCGTGAGTAACTCGCCCGGGGAGCCGAATTCGACAACACGGCCTGCCTCTAGCACCAAGACACGATCGAGATTGCGAATCGCCGATACTCGATGCGAGACAATGATGGATGTGCGCCCCTTAAGTCGCAGCATTAAACTGGCGAGGATTTTCTCCTCGGTGTCGGCGTCAACAGCTGAGAGGCCGTCGTCGATGAGAAGCAAGGCGGGATCCGTGAGGATCGCCCGCGCAAGTGCGGTGCGTTGGCGTTGGCCACCAGAGAGGGTCACCCCGCGCTCTCCTAGCATGGTCTCCAAGCGATCTGGAAATGAATCTACGGCTTCCGTAAGCCCAGCGTCATCGACAGCGCGCGTGATGTCTGTCTCCGATGCTCCCGGATTGCCGTAGAGCACATTGGCCTTCAGAGTCTCCGAGAAGAGGAACCCATCTTGAGGCGCAAGAGTAATCGCCCTTCGAAGTTCCGAGATCTTCCAATTCCGTACGTCGATTCCGTCGACGAAAATTGTCCCCGGGGGCGGTTCTTCCAAGCGTGCAACAAGGTGGAGGAGGGAGGACTTCCCACTGCCGATTCTGCCGACAATCCCCAATCTTTCGCCCGATTTGAGTTCAAAAGAAACATCATGGAGAACAGGACGACTCGCACCCTTAGGCTTCCAACTAAGGTTTCGCACGGAGACCCGTCCCGTAGTTTTTGCGGGAGATTCGGTGGCCGTTGATTCGACGATCTCCGGGGTCGCCTGTCGAATCTCCTGAAGACGGCCCTCCGATGCCTTGGCGCGTTGCCATAGACTCATCACCCACCCGATGGCGATGACTGGCCATACCAGCATCTCGACGTAGCCGAGGAATGCGACCAAACTTCCGAGCGTCATTCGACCGCCCAAGACTTCATTTCCGCCGACGAGAATGATGACGGCGACCACGCAATCACCGCCGCATTCGATGAGTCCCGACGTGACCGCGCGGGCACGTGACAGACTGACATTGGCATCGATGTACTGTCGTGACAGTCCTTCGAATCGCCGGGCCTCGTCGTCTTCACGTCCGAATGCCTTGATGACACGGGCTCCAGCAAAGGACTCCTGAGCTCGCGACGACAAGGCTCCCTGTTGTTCCTGTACAACGAGAGAGCGATCGTGGACTTTCTTGAGTGATGCTTTAAGTCCAAGAAAGACTAGGGTAATGGGAATGAGGGTACAGGTCGCAAGCAGGGGCGACACTCCGTACATCGTGATCGTGATGGCAATGGCGCGAAGTCCAGTGTCGGCGAGGTACATGACGGCAGGGCCAGCGCCCATTCTGACGGCTTCGAGGTCGCTGGTGAGCCGCGAAAGAAGATCGCCGGTTTTTTGGCGCGAGAACCAGCCTGGCCCAAGCTTGAGCAATCGCGAGAAGAGATTCTCTCGGGCGCGTTGTTCGAAGTGCCGGCTGGCTCCGACGAGCAGTGAGCGCATCCACCATTGGCAAAGTCCCGCGATGGTCGCAGCGGCAATCAGAAGCAGGATTCCCTTGGCAAATACGTTACCCGGGGCGGCGGTAACGGCGGCGTCGAATGCCCGGCCGACCAGCCAAGGAACAAGCACCGCGAAGGCCGTCCGGCCTATCAGGGCGACCCCTCCTCGTAGCAGGGTCCTCCGGTCGGACCGGAGGTAGGCGATGAGGTCAGGGTCGCGGAGGAAATTCACGGATCGGGGCCTCTGGGGCGATTTCGTGGCCCCCGCCCGGCGCGGGAACCACACGGTCATAACCGCATGACTATTCAGTCCCGCAAGCGCAGGTTCAAGGTCGTAGCACCAAGATCCCGATCATTCACACTGAGAAGAGGGTCTTTATGCGCATCACGCTGGTCTTGCTCTGTGTCTTCGTCTCGGTCGTCCACGCGCAGGCTGATGTCCGCGTCCAAGTGACCGACTTAAAGGGGGAGCCCTTCACGGGTATTGCGCGGGGAGGTGTCACCGTCGAGGTAAGCCGACGAGGGCAATTCACGAAGGGTGATGACAAGAAGGCCAAGGGCGCGGGGATTCGCCTTTGGTACTGGCGAGATCTCGACGGCTATGTTTTTCTTGAGTACTCCCGAATCAAATCTACGTCGATCTTGGGTGAACTGAGTGTCGAGGAGTCAGCCGCATTGTTGAAAGCGATGACAGTGACTCGCACCCCGGCATCGCGGCCGACGCGAGTCACCGAGTCCGTTCCGGTCCCGGAGTCACGCCCGGCGGAACCCACGCCCGATCCGGCCGACGCAGCAATTTTGAAGGAGTTCCCCATCGATGAGGGGTGGAACCCTGAACGGTTTGGAGAGATCCAGCGCCGTCGGATCGTGTTGCACATCAATCCCACCAAGAAGGAACAGGAATTTGTCGATCGATTCGATGAGTTCCGAACTGCGTACGACAAAGCTGAAGCCGCGAAGCCATCGAAGCCAGCCATCTCGTCCCCGTTGCGTGAGTGAAGCGACAATCAACTCGCTCGCCTTCCAGCAAAGCGCCTCAATCCAAGGTATGCGACCGCAGAGATCGCTCCGATGATGGTTAATCCGATCACACTGATGAGAAGGACCGAAGCGCCTGCGAACTCGTTAATCGCCTCCCTTGCGAGATCCGGGTTTTCCTCAATCGAACTCGCAATAGAGCGGAATGGGGACGTGCCTTCCCATGCGACGATGACCATCGCCGCGCTGAGACCTGATGCAACTACAAGTTTCGGTGGAATTTTATCGAGCAGGGCCGCCCCGCGATCCGCGTAGCCTTTGACAAGAAGGTCCCTAGTCGCGGGGCTGTCGGCGGATTCGGCCATGCGCAGAAGGCGCGGCAGGTCCTCTTTCGGCACAGACTTCGCAAGGGCGACGGTGGTCTCGTCTCCAAAGACTCGGATGAATCGCGAAGCGAGGCCGGGAGCGTTTGCCTCAAGCTCAAGAACGGAAATACCCACACGCCGGATATGGGGGAGAAGTTCGCTGGCGCACCCAGCGAGCGCGCGACGCCCGGCCGGTGACGCCTTCATCGCCAGCTCCATCAAGTCGTCGCCGTGGATTGCCACGGCCTCGATAAGTTCGGGGCCACCGTCCCTCATGGCGAGACGCACAGCATCGTCACCGAACTTCGAAGCGAGACGCTCGGTGAACGCTCTGACCCCTACACTCGATGAATCAAGGACAGAAGCACGCGCCGCGCGCTTAGCGAAGAGCTCCACGGCTTCATCCGCTACGTGGGCAACCATCCCTCCTTGCGCGATGGAGTCGATGCTCAATCCGAACAGGAACATCGCAATGAAGAGCGCCGAGAAACTGAACCGTGGTTTTTTTGTCATGTCATTGTGCCTGTAAGACGCAATAGCCGAGCTTCTCTGCCATCTGCCTTCTTGCGTGTGCGTGTCTCGAAGCGGCGTTTCTTGCCATCGACAACGCTTGTGAGTGAATGTCGATGCGTGACTGATCGGAGGCGCGCAACAGGGCGATGCGGAGATGGTCCCTGAGTTCCGATCGAAGGCACGCAATGTCGTGAATCGTCCACAAGCTACAACCGAGGGCGAAGATGTCACCAATCGGGAGTGGTCCATCTGCCGCTGCCGCTAATGCAGATGCAGAGGTTCTCGCAACCGGAACGGCAAGTATCTTCGAAGCGCTACGCGCGCCAGCCTGAACTGCGAACTCGGAGAATTGGCGCCGTAGAATTCCGCGAATCATGAATGCGTCAAGGATGCCGGCGGGCACCAGGACAGTGGCTCCGAATCCAAATTGACGGAGAAGCGCGCCGCATTCGGCGTGCGTTAGATCTTTAGATGGATCGCCTACGTGTGGAACGAGTACGGTCGGCGCCTTTGCGCATAGATCAAATGCGGTTTGCGTGCTCGTCGTTTCCAGCCGATGAAGGAGGCGGTGTGATGCGGATCGCCCGACCGTAGCAAGCCTCTCGATGGCGGGGTCGAGTGCGTCGTTCGTTTCGCCTCGCAGGTAGTCTTCGGTTGAGTGCGAGTTAGAAATGAGGTCATAGGTCAGATATCCAACGAGCCGTCCACACGATGTGATGTCGGTAGCTTCGTCGAGCGATGACTCGATTGCACGCTCGACTTCGCGTTGGTGAATTCCGAGGTCGTGCTCGAGCTCAGCGATGAAGAGCTTCATGTCGGTTTCGTCCTGCTGTGATGCAGCCTGCAGGACGAACTCTGCGGACGGAGACGGGATTGCCGTGGGCTCGCGGATATCACTCACCGCAGTCGATTGAACGACCACGAGGGCGCATAGGCCGCTGAGTATTGCGAAAAGAACGGCACGTTGAGTCATGAATCGAGCTCATGGGCGAAACAGCGGCCCATGGCTTCTACGGTTGGCGCGTGACATTGATGACGAGGCTCCGTTTCAACGGTAATCCGCGCCACAACAGTCGCGGTCGGCGTTCCGTAACACCTTCCCCAATCGATGGATCTGAGCGTCAGGTCGCCTTCCTCGTGCGACCGCGATTCTCGACCGGTCTGCTAACGTGCCGTCGTGGCGGAACCTGATGCCCTTCAGTCCCTTTGGTGGAGCAGAACCCCGACGGTCGGTGGACTGCTCGCGCGTATCTTGCTCGTTCCGTTCGGTGTGATCTTTGGCGGATTGGTTGCGATCAGATCGCTGATCTACCGACGAGGTTGGCGTCGCGGGTTCAGAGCGCCGGTGCCGGTACTGAGTGTAGGCAACATCACCGTCGGGGGAACGGGTAAGACGCCTACGGTGAAATGGCTTGCAAATTGGCTCATCGCCGAGGGGTTTCACCCGATCGTACTTCAGCGTGGATACGGAACGCGCGCCCATGACAGCGACGTCGATGAAGAAGGCGCGTTGCTTCGCGCATCCGTGCCGGGAATCACGGTCATTCAGAGTACGGAGGTGCGATCGGGGCGCGGAGATTGGTCTTTTGCCGCGAAGGCTGGTGCCGTTGTCATCCTCGACGATGGGTTTCAGCGCTTGCAAATGGAACGCGATCTCGACATTGTTCTGGTAGACGCCACGCGTCCGTTTGGAAACGGCTGGCCGCTCCCTGCGGGGCCGCTGCGTGAGTGGCTAGGCTCGATCGCGCGTGCGGACGTCGTGGTCGTTACTCGGTCGGATGCCGATCCTCGGGTCGCTTCGGGTCTGTGCGACGATATCCAAAGGAAGAACCCGGGTCAGATCGTCCAACTTCAGCGGCATGTACCCACCCGACTTCTACCCGGAGACCGACCGGTTTCGGAGTTGAATGGGCGGTCCGTCTGGTTGTTATCCGCGATAGGTCACCCTTCGGAATTTCATCGAACCGTCGTTGAATGCGGCGCCAAAGTTATAGGAGTCACGATTTTGCCGGATCACGCGCCGATCCCATCCGCCCTTATCTCAGGTATCGCATCCCGAGCCGGCAAGAGGGATGTCACGTTGATTGTTGTCACATCGAAAGACCTGCCCAAGATTTCCAGCGAGGCCTATGGGATTCCCATCGTTGCGCTCGATGTCGACGTTGAATTCGTCGGAGATAATCAGGCCCTAGTTGGGATCTTGCGAACGCGGCTTGCCCGGACGGCGGGAAGATGAGAACCCGAGAGGCTCCGATACGAAACGCATTGGAATTCGCGTTTGCCAAGCTCGTCGTGGGGATTGCCTGGTGTCTTCCCGCAGCTGGTCTGCCGTTGCTTTGTCGCATGCTGGCATCCATCGCTTGGGCTCTCGTCCCAAGTCGACGGAAAGTCGTCCAACACAACCTCGTACTGGCGTACCCGGATCCTGTAACGCGTCCGTCAGCATCCGTGATTGGTAAGTCGTCGATCGCGAATCTCCTCCAGTCGTTTCTTGAACTGTTCCTTATGTCGGACGACGAGGACCGAGTGAGATCACAAATTGTCCAGATCGTCGGACCCGAACTGCATGGTCTTGTCGCACGGCACGGGGGAGGCCCGTTCATATGGGCCGCATCGCATTTCGGTGCGTGGGAGGTGCTCGGGTCGGCCGGTCCCTTGATGGGATTCGACGTGACGACACTCGTGCGTCCTCTCGATAATCCGCTGTTGGAGTCTTGGGTCGCGCGTCGTCGAACACGGTTCGGTGCTCGACTTGCCGCGAGCCGAGGCGGGCTCGCCGATTTGATCGGGAGCTTGGAGGCGGGTCGGCAAGTAGCCGTCCTCGCCGATCTCAATCACCGGGGGCGAGGCGCAGAGTTCATCGACTTCTTTGGAATCCCTGCTGCGACCGCCCGCACCATTGCCGTCCTCGCCTTGCGGGCGAAGCGTCCAGTCGTTCCGATCTTCTGCCACCGGCTACCCAATGGGCAGTTTGGCATCGACGTTGGGGATGCAATCGTGCCGGACCCACTCGCGCCGTTCGACGAGGAAGTCCACCGAATCCTTCAATGCGTCGCCAAAGTGATCGAAATACGCATTCGTGAGCACCCAGGGTGCTGGCTTTGGACGCACCGCAGGTGGAAGACACGGCCCGAGGGAGTTGCCTCGTAGGAACACAAGTCCGTATAACAGAGAGTCGTCCCTCCCGGCTGCCTCCTTTCTTCGCTCCCCATGTCGAACGTCCCGGCCCATTCCGGCCCTCGCCTGCTCATCTCGCGGGCGTCCGGTCAGACCACAGTCCCCCTTCAGGGGGCGTCGACGCTCACGTTGGGGAGATCAATCGCTTGCGCAATTGTCATCGATGACCCGAGTGTAAGTCGTCTTCATGCGCGGCTTGAGCGCGTGGCGGGCGGTTGGAAGCTGATCGACGAAGAAAGTGCCAATGGGATTTGGCTTGAGGATCAGCGAGTTGATTCCGTCGTGCTCATGGACGGGATGACGGTGCGCGTCGGGGGTGTGGTGGTGCAGGTCGAAATGCCCTCCGAGCAAGACAAGAGCCCTGCGTCCGCGGTGGCGGTTCCGGATCCCCTTGACGCGCGATTCGGTGAAGTGGCAAGTCTCATGCGTCGCCTAGGAACTCCAGAGTCGGAGTCTGCATTTTTGATTGCACTCGTTGACGCGGCGGTGCGACTCTCCGGTGCGGAGCGAGGCTTCGTCATTACTCGGACGATGGCCGGAATGGAATTCCGCGCTGCGCGAAACGTCGCCGAAGAGGACCGCAGAGGACCCGAATTCGAAGTGTCGTGGAGTATCGCGCTTCGAGCCGGGATGACCGGTGAGTCCGTGCTGTTGGTCGACGCAGCATCTGATCAACGATTCTCGGCTTCAAAGAGCGTTGAGGACCTTCGACTTCGATCCGTTGCGTGTGTCCCGATTCGAGCTCCAGGCGGAGTTCTCGGCGTTCTGTACGTTGATCATCGGGGCGGCGCTGGCCGGTTTTCGAGCGATGACCTTGTAGTTCTCGAGGTTTTGGCACACCAGGCCGGAATTGCACTCGAGCGTGAACGCGCGCGTCGTGCTGCAGAAAGCAAGGATCCGTTGCTCGTAGCGGAGGTTCTCCCAGCGCCAGCCCTCGTCGGGCATTCGGACGCCATGGAGAGTCTGCGGAGTATGATCGCGAAAGTCGCAGCATCGGAACATCCTGTGTTGATCACGGGGGAATCAGGGAGCGGGAAGGAGCTCGTCGCTCGCGCGGTTCACGCCCAGAGCCGTCGGGCGGCCGGGCCCTGGATTCCCGTCAATGTCGCCGCGATTCCTGAGACTCTCATCGAATCCGAATTGTTTGGCCACGTTCGCGGGGCCTTCACCGGAGCAGACCGTGCTCGAACAGGACTCCTTGAATCCGCCACTGGTGGGACGCTTTTCCTCGATGAAGTCGAAGCGATGTCGCCGTCGCTGCAGGCGCGACTCCTCAGAGCACTCGAATCCGGTGAGATACGCCCTGTCGGGGCGCCCCGCCCTCGCAAAGTGGATGTTCGTGTCGTCGCCGCGACCAATCGCAACTTGGCACAGGAAGTTGCCGAGGGGCGTTTTCGGGACGATCTTTGGTATCGCCTCCGCGTTCTGACCATCGATGTCCCACCGCTTCGGGATAGGCGCGATGACATCCCGTCGCTCGTTCGGTACTTTCTCGTGAAGTGGGGTAAGCCGGCGCTCGAAGTCGAACCCGAGGCACTAGAGCGTCTTGTGGGCGCGCCGTGGCGAGGAAATGTCCGCGAGCTCGAGAACGAAATTCGACGAATCACAGCGGTTTCTGACGGGAACCTTCGACTTTGCGACCTTTCCGACTCACTCCGTGAAGCGCGGCGTGGGGCAGACGCGACCTGCAACGATCTGACCGGACTCGTTGCTGCCATCGAAATCCGCGAGATTCGTCGCGCGTTGGATGAAGCGGAAGGCAACAAGTCACGTGCGGCCGCCCTCCTCGGCATCACGCGTTTTGCCCTTCAGCGGAAAATGGAAAAACATGGCCTCTCGGAGGCCGGGGAGCTCGAACCTTGACCCATCGCACCATGGCACTGCTCGTCGTTCTTGCGAGCTTCGCAAGCGGTGTCCTTGCCCAAACGCCCAAGAAGCCCGATCCGAAGACGAAGCCTCCAGTCGGCAAGGGACTAGCGTCGAAGCCGGCTCCTCCACCCCCGCCCCCGCCTATAGCGAAAGAGCTGGAAGAGGAAGTCGCTTCAATTGCGGCGGCTACCGGCGCGCGCCTGTCGGCATCTGAACACCCTGTCTTCGACTGCGCATCGTCGCTCTCACGAGATGAGACATTGATTGTTGTCGATGGCGCCGAGAAGGCATTCGCAGTCTTCAAGGAGATCTCAGGTGTGTCTGGCCCGGCGGAAATGTTCGGCATCAAGAAGCCGCTCCTTGTCATTCTGCCGGGGGCCGAATCCTACAAGAAACTTGGGTACTGGTATGAGAAGGCGAAGGGGCGCCCAGGAATGGGCGATGCGGTGGCGAATTCGACCTACTTCCCGTTCGATTCGCCGCGATGTTTAATCGGCATGCATCTTAAGCCCTCGGATGCAGTCGGACTTGCGCATGTTGCTGCACACGAGACGGGGCATCTTTGCGTCCAGCGGTACAAGTTCAATTCGAACTACTCGCCACCGTGGCTTTGCGAAGGAATGGGCGCCTATCTCGAAGCGAGGGTGTTTGGCATCACCAACTGCTATTGCTTCTCGCCCGGCGGCGCGCAGCGTTACGGAGCCGCAGATGCGGGTGCGGTACTGGAAAAATTGTCGGACCTGCAGTTCGCCAAATGGAAGACCGCAGTGAAAGCCGCTGCAAAGTCGCGACAACTGAAGACGTTCGCGAACTTCATTCCCTTGCAACTTTCGGAGCTTGGCGCAGGTGAAGTCGGCAAGGCATGGTCGATGATCGACTACATGGCGAGCCTAGGACCTGGCAAGGTCGGCGCCTTCATCGGGGCGGTCAAACGTCTCTGGCCGGCGGCCGTTGTTTATGAACACACGCCCGCGAAAACAGCGGCTCAGGAGAAAGCGATTCTCGAAGTGTTCGGAGTCGAAGTCGCTGGATTCGAAGAACAGTGGCGTGCGTATGTGATGGCGAAGTACTAAGGAAGATGACGACTTCGCACCCCTTTCCCGACATTCCAGGATTCCGCATTGAAGCGGTGCTCGGGAAGGGTGCGAGCGCGACCGTGTATCGGGCCACTCAAGTTGCGCTCGGCCGTCTTGTTGCGCTCAAGGTGCTCGATTCAGAGGGTCCCGAAGGGCGACGTCGTGCGCTGAGGCTGTTCCGCGAAGCGCGGACTGCGGGTGCCTTGGATCATCCGCTGATCGCGCGCGGGATCGATGCCGGCGAGGCCGGACCGCTCTGCTGGTTCGCTATGGAGCTTGTCGAGGGGAAGACTCTCGAGGACGTGCTGAAGGCCGAGCGCCGACTGCCTTGGAGACGGGCTGTAGGGTTGGCGCTCGATGTTCTCGACGCACTCGCGCACGCTCACATACGAGGCGTCGTGCATCGAGACCTTAAACCATCGAACCTCATTGTCGGCCCCGATGGTCGCACTCGGGTCCTCGATCTCGGGATGGCACGTCGCGAGAGCGACCCGAAGATGACCCACGAAGGGGGTACTGTCGGGACGCCTCGCTACATGGCGCCGGAGCAGGCACTCCACCCACAGGCAGTGGATGGGCGAGCGGATCTCTTTAGCCTCGGAGCCACGCTCTACGCGGCGGTGTCGGGCGTTCCGCCCTTCGGGGGCGCGACAGTTGCCGAAACCCTCACGCACCTTCTTTACGACTCTCCCCGGCCGTTAAGCGACATCGTTCCGCATGTCCCGAGGGCATTCATTGCGGTTGTGACCCGGGCGCTCGCAAAAAACCCTTCCGATCGGTTTCCCGAAGCCCTCATGATGGCCGAGGCGTTGCGCGGGGCCCTCGAGGGGAAGACGATTCTGTCGCCCGCCGGACGGCGACGGCGAATCGCAGCGGTCGCAACGACGCTAGCGGTCGTCGCCGGCCTCGTGTGGTGGTCGCCATGGAATCGCCCTCGAGTCGATCCCAAACCGAGCATCGCTCCGAAGTCTGCGCCTTTGGCCGGGCCGACGTCCATGCAAGCGGTTCCGGACTCGCGAGCGGCACCCGAATCGCGAGCCGACGAGGCGGAGCCGGGAGATCGCGCCGCAATCCTCGATGACTGGGTTGAGGAGACTGTCGTTCGATTGGATGGTCTCGTGACGAACCCGCAGGCTCCGACGTGGAAGGCTCACGATTTAACATCGAGGCTTGACGCGATCACGGCGTCCTTGCCTGACGACGCGGGAGTCGTGCGTCGGCGAAGGGTCGATACTGCCCGCCGACGGGCCGAGTCCGCCCTCGCCGAGTCCGCAATTGGCTCATTTACTACAGCGCTGCTACAGGTGAGGACGCTTCTTGGAGAAGGGAAACTCGCGGAGGCCCGGGCCGCGGAGCGTCGGCTTACGTCGATTACCGATGACGAGCGCGTGCCGGGAGCAGTGGCTCGACTTGGAAACCTGAGAGAATCCGTGCGTGAAGCTGCCGTGGGACTCGCAGCAGTTCTCGATGGGCTTCCCTCGGTTCTCGCCCGAGGAGAGAGGCCCGTCGATACTGCGCGGCGGGGCGCGATCATCGCGGCCATACGAAGTGGAATTGCACGAGCAGAAGCGGCGGGCCCCCTCGAGGAGACGATGTCGTCGAGGGCAATTGCGGTCGCATTGCTTATGCGCGCCGAGGAGGCCGCCTCTATGCGAGACGCTTGGATTCAGGCCGTCGGAAATGGCGTTCCTCCAAAATCAATGATGACTTTGGTGTCACGCAAGTCCGGCGCACCCGGGGCGTTGCCGACCCCGCGTGAGTTGATCGGACGACGCGGCGGTTTACTCGTGTTCAGAAAAACCACCGACGGACTTGAAGAGACATGGAGTCCCGAGGATCTGTCCGCAGTCAACGCGGAGGCTGGGCTCGCCCTGTTCGGAAGGACGCCTGACCCCGTCGCCGTGGCGCTTCTCCTTCATTGGGATGGTGATGATCTCGCTGCCCGTGATCGTCTGAAAGACGCGGCGGTCGGTGTCGTGCGAGAGGCGGTCGCGAGTCTTGTCGAAGCCGGGATTGCCGGCGCGACATCAAACTACCGAACTGCTTTCGAAAAGGAGGCGATGTCGTCGCTCCTATCGGCTCGACGGCTGCTGGATTCGGGCGCCTATCTTGCCGCGGCCGAGGCGGCGGCAGGACTGCTCACGCGGCCGGTGCTCGCGGGAACCTCGTTTCTCAAGGAGCATCGCGACGAGATCGTCGCTTTGGCCACTCGGGCAAGGGATCTCGAAGCAAGGGGCTCGCGTCTGCGGCCCTTCGGACGTGCCGCGACGCACATTGACGTGGCGACCGGTCGGGTGCGCCTAGAATTCGATTTCAAGGAGGGCGGCGCGCGCGATGGTGTCGTGCTCCCCGATGGTGCGACCACCACTGCGACGGGTCTCTTGTGGCCCGGCCGCTGGGGCGATCTGGCGTTGATTCCGGAAGAGGCGCCTGCATTGCGCATTCCGTTGCCCGACCCGGTAAGAGACGCGGCAGTATCGGTCGAAGTGACATTCGAGATGCCTCCCGCAGAAGTTGCGTTTCCGTTTTTTGCGTTGCGATGCGGCGGGTATAGCGCGCTCCTGATTGGCGAGCTTCGTGATGGCGCTCCATTCGCCGGAATGTCACTTCATGGTTTGGAGAAGCACTTGGTCGCCGTGCGAACCGTGGCGAAGGGGGCGGTCGCAGGAATCTCTTGGAAGGACTTGCGATCCAATGTGCTCCAAAGGGGTGATCCTTTCGTCATTCCGGCGCGGGGAATGCCTGTGACCATCCGCATGGACGCCGGCAAGGACCCTGCACTGACGAGGCTGCGCATAGGCGATGCCGTTCTACGGGCATCTGGACTCCCGGTAATCGGAGCGAATCCAGGCATCGATCTTCGACTTCCGCCCGGGACGGTCCTCCGGAGCGTGGTGATGGACGCGCCGGTTTTGCCTCCCGAATCAAAGTGACGCGGCCTCGCGGATCTTGTAGCATCTCACGATTCACGATGGTGGGTCGGGATCCCAGGTGTGGCGCCGCAGATTCCCTCTAGGTGGACCGTTGAAGAACTCTCAGCGCGAGATCGTGGTCATTGGTGCGCGTGAACACAACCTGAAAGGGGTGGACATCCGTCTGCCTCGTGGGGCGTTGATCGCGATGACGGGTGTCTCGGGGTCCGGGAAGTCATCCTTGGCCTTTGACACGATTTTCCAGGAGGGACAGCGTCGTTTCGTCGAATCGCTCTCTTCCTATGCGCGCCAGTTTTTGGGCCGGACCGAGAAGCCCAAAGTGGAGCATATTGAGGGATTATCCCCGACGATTTCAATCGATCAGAAGACCGTCAATCGGAGCCCACGGTCGACGGTTGGCACAGTCACCGAGATCCACGATCACCTGCGCCTCATGTTCGCCCGCATGGGCACACCTCACTGCCCCTCCTGTGGGAAGCCGGTGGCGGCCCAAACATCGGACCGCATCACCGACCGAGTGATGGCGAGCCGCGCTGGTAAATCCGTCATGGTGCTGGCGCCCATCGTGAAGGACCGCAAGGGCGAGTACCGCAAGGAACTCGAGGAACTGCGGATGAAAGGGTACGTCCGTGCGCGCATCGACGGACTCGTTCGGCGACTCGACGAACCGATTGAACTTGCGCGGTTCGAACGTCACACGATCGAAGTTGTCCTCGATCGCATCAAGATCGAAGAGGAACGCCGTTCACGTCTCGCCGAGGCGGTCGAAAACGGACTCAAACTCGGTGGCGGTGTCGTCGGAGTTCTTGAGACCGATGATGGCGTCCCGGAGTCATTTTCGTCGCGAGCAGCCTGTCCTGATTGCGACGTCAGTCTCCCTGAGATGGAACCGCGAACGTTTTCGTTCAATAGTCCGCATGGGGCATGTCCATCGTGCGACGGCTTGGGAGAACGCGAGGACGTTGATCCGAGGCTCGTTATTCCCGACACCACCTTGAGTCTCGCCCAGGGGGCCATTGCACCAAGTCATGGCGCATCGTGGTCGCTGCGTCACCATATGGGAGCGGATATTCTCGAAGCCGTCTGCGAAGGGCTGAATGTCCCGTGGGATGTCCCTTGGCGCAAACTCACGGAAAAGCAGCGGAAGGTGATCTTGCAGGGTGATCCCGACACCCCCATTACCTTCCAGCGCTCGATCGACGGAGAGCGCCTGAAGGTCCGTAGCGTTGAGCGCAAGCCGTGGCGAGGAATCATGCCGATTCTGCGCGCTGTGTACGCACGATTGAAGGGACAGTCCATCAAAGCGTACATGGCCGAGACCCCGTGCACGGACTGTCTTGGTACGCGTTTGCGCAAGGAGGCGCTAGCCGTCAGCTTCCGAGGACGCCACATCGGCGATTTGGGGCGACTCACCGTCGAGGACCTAACGGAGTTCTTTGCAACGCTTCAGTTTGATTCGCGCGAGGCTCCTGTCGGCGATCCGATTCTTAAAGAGATCAAGGCTCGGCTGCGGTTTCTAACCAACGTGGGACTTGGCTACCTTTCGATGGATCGAGGAGTGTCGACGCTGTCGGGCGGCGAGTCTCAACGCATCCGATTGGCAACTCAGGTTGGCGCCGGGTTGCGTGGAATTCTGTATGTTCTCGATGAACCGTCTATCGGCCTCCATCAGCGTGACAACAGGCGCTTGATCGATACTCTCGAGCGATTGCGCGACGTGGGCAATACGGTGATTGTCGTTGAGCATGACCGCGAGACGATGGAAGCCTCCGATTGGGTCGTAGACGTTGGACCCGGTGCTGGCCGCAATGGCGGCGAAATCGTCGCGGCAGGCGACCTAGCCGCCGTCATGAACGCGCCTCGGAGCATCACCGGCGCATTCCTGTCGGGGCGTGAGGCCATCACGCCTCCAGCAGTGCGACGCGTCGCGGGAGAGAAGCGATTGGTTGTTCGGGGCGCCCGCGCCAACAACCTCAAGGACATTGATGTCCCGATCCCGCTCGGGGTCCTCGTCGCAGTGACAGGTGTCTCTGGGTCTGGCAAGAGCACGCTCATCAATGACATTCTCCGGAAGTCGCTTGCTCACACCCTGCATCGAGCCGAGGACACTCCCGGTGAGCACGACGGAATTGACGGTGTCGAGCACCTCGACAAGGTCATCGAAATTGATCAGTCTCCCATTGGCCGGACTCCGAGGTCGAATCCCGCGACCTACACCAAGATCTTCGATGAAATTCGCGGATTGTTCTCGGAACTCCCGGAGGCCAAGGCGCGCGGCTATGCGCCGGGGCGTTTCTCCTTCAACGTAAAGGGTGGTCGATGTGAAACCTGTGGGGGAGCTGGAGTCAAAGTTGTCGAGATGCAGTTTCTCGCCGACGTCGAGGTTCCTTGCGACTTATGTGAGGGACGGCGATTCAATCCCGAGACTCTTGAAATCCAGTATCGCGAGAAGTCGATCACCGATGTCCTCGAAATGACGATTGACGAGGCCCTAGCGTTCTTCGGAAATCACCCGAAGATTCGTCGTGGTCTTGAGATGTTGTCGAAAGTCGGACTAGGATATGTCGCCCTAGGACAGCCTTCGACGACGTTGTCCGGAGGAGAAGCTCAACGCGTCAAGCTCGCGAGTCAACTTCAGAGACCACCCACCGGACGGACCATCTACGTTCTAGACGAGCCGACGACCGGGTTGCACTTCGTCGATGTGCGCCGCCTTCTCGAGGCGCTGCACGCGCTCGTGGATGCAGGAAACTCCGTAGTGGTCATCGAGCACCATCTCGACGTGATTGCGAGTGCCGACTGGATCATCGACATGGGGCCCGAAGGTGGGCGCGGAGGCGGGCAGCTCATTTTCTCCGGGCCCTACCATGCCATGCTTCGGCATACCGAGAGTGCGACGGCTGCCATGCTGCGGGAAGCAATTTGTCCTCCGGAGCAAAAGAAAAAAGGCGTGCGAGAGGTTCGAGACACTGCGATCGATGGCGACATCATCTTGAAGGGAGCACGCCTTCATAATCTCAAGAACATCGATGTCAGCTTCCCGGCAGGTCGTATGACAGTCGTGACGGGCCCTTCGGGGTCCGGGAAGACGTCGCTCGTTTTCGACACGTTGTTCGCAGAAGGACAGCGACGATTTGTCGAGTGCCTCTCGACCTATGCACGCCAGTTCCTAGGTCGCATGGACCGACCTCCCATCGACTCACTTGAAGGGTTGGCGCCGGCAATCGCGATCGACCAGAAGAACGCGAGTCGTAATCCGAGGTCGACGGTATCCACCACGACGGAAATTCACGACTACTTCCGATTGCTTTGGTCACGCGTAGGCGTCCCGCATTGCCCGACGTGTTCCAAGGAAGCGAGGTCATGGTCTCCCGATCGTGTGGTCAAGTCGTTGATGACTTCTTCTGGCGTCAAGGGGCGGATCTTGAGTCCGCTCTACATGAAGGGCTCCCCACTCGGGCTCGCCGCAAAGAAGCCTTCGGATGTCGTCGCGTTGGTGAAACCCGCGGTCGAAGCGGGCTTCATGCGCCTGCAGGTGGATGGATCTGAAGTTCGTCTGGACGAGAAGTTGCCGTCATTTGCCAAGGCGAAGGAAGTCTTTCTCGTCATCGACCGCGCGGTCATTTCGGAAAAGGGCAAGTCACGGCTCCTTGACTCGTTTGCCCAGGCGTTTCATCAAGGAAGGGGATATGCAGCATTCGAGTCGACCGACGACAAGCGGTCTTGGTTCGCGCTACGCCCGGCGTGCGTCGAGTGCGGTTTCATTCTCGGCGACGACCTGACGCCGCGGCATTTCTCTTTCAACAGCCACAGCGGAGCGTGCGAGACCTGTCACGGACTCGGAGTCGAACTCAGCTGCAATACCGATCTACTGATCGCCAATCCGGATCGACCATTGTTCGATGGCGCCCTCATTGAGAAGCCGGGAGATTTCCTTGCTCGAAGTGACGGCTGGTTTCGCGGAGTCGTCGAGCGGCTCGCCAAAGCTCGCGGAGTCAACCTCAAGAAGCCATGGAGTGCGCTACCTGCCGCTTTCAAGAAGGCGGTGTTAAAGGGCAGCGAGGACCCGCTAGACGTGACATTTGCGTCGAAGTCCGAAACGTCCGAGTCCTCGTGGTCTGTGACCACAAAGTGGAAGGGATTTTGCGCCTACATAGAGGAATGGTTCTCGACGTCAGAGGACGAGGAATGGCGAGAGATCCTTGGGCGCGTGATGCGAAGTGAACGTTGTCGATCATGCAACGGCGAACGGCTCAAGCCGGCTTACCGGTCGGTGCGATTTGCGTCGAGGGTATTGGCAGACGTGAGCTCGATGACGGTCGAGGGCGCCGCGTCGTGGTTTGAGACACTTGTGCTTGATGCCAACGAGTCAATCATCGCCGAACAACCTCTTCGTGAGGTCCGGAATCGTCTGAAGTTCCTCAAGGATGTCGGGCTTGGCTACCTCGAGTTGTCTCGTGGTGCAGGAACCCTGTCGGGCGGTGAGGCTCAGCGCATCAGGCTTGCCACGCAGATTGGTAATCGCTTGACCGGCGTCATCTATGTCCTAGACGAACCGACGATCGGATTACATCCCCGAGACAGTGACCGACTTATCTCAACCCTAGAGGGGCTTCGTGACCTTGGGAACACGGTGGTCATGGTTGAGCACGATCGCGACACGATCGAACGCGCTGATCATGTGATCGACATCGGACCAGGAGCGGGCAAGCACGGCGGCGCCGTCGTGTTTACCGGGACACCACGCCAGCTCATCGACGAAGCCGACACGCTAACCGGACGCTACCTGCGCGGGACCGAATCGATTCGGCGTCCTGCCGAGCGACTTGTCGGCAACGGCAATAAGTTGATTCTGGAAAACGTCACCGCAAACAATCTTAAGGGGATCGACGTCGAGATACCGCTCGGCGTACTTGTCGCCGTGACGGGCGTCTCCGGGTCGGGCAAGTCTTCGCTCGTCATGGATACCCTTGCGCCCGCCCTTGCACAGTCGACAGGTCGTCGGCGAGTCAAGTTGGAAGGGTTGGGCGGTCTTCGAGGCGCAGAGCACATTGAAGATTGCATCGTCGTGGACCAAGCACCGATTGGGTCTTCTCCGAAGTCCAACCCCGCCTCGTACACCAAGGTGTTTGATGAAATTCGAGCGATCTTTGCCGAAGTCCCGCTTGCACGGCAACGTGGATATGGACCGGGTAGGTTCTCGTTCAACGTTGGAGCCGGTCGCTGCGAGGCGTGCGATGGACGTGGCAGTATTAAGGTGGAGATGCACTTTCTGCCCGACGTCTGGATCGTCTGTGATGCTTGCAGGGGAAAGAGATACAACGCCGAGACTCTCGCCGTCGAATTCAAAGGCAAGACAATCGCCGACGTTCTATGCTTGGAAGTTTCAGAGGCTGTGGCCTTCTTCGCCAACCACCGCCGAGTGGCAGGTCCGATGCAGTTGCTAGAGGACGTGGGTTTGGGGTATATCGAATTGGGGCAGTCCGCGACGACGTTGTCTGGTGGGGAGGCTCAGCGAATCAAACTTGCTCGTGAACTCGCGCGCCGTTCTTCCGGGCGTACGCTGTATCTACTCGATGAACCGACTACAGGTCTTCATATGGACGACGTTGCCAAGTTGGTTGTCGTGCTGCGACGACTCGTAGAGGCGGGGAATACGGTGCTAGTGATTGAACACAACATGGATGTCATCCGCGCCTGCGATCATGTGATTGATCTTGGACCGGAAGGTGGTCACGCGGGCGGCTATGTCGTTGCATGTGGAACACCGGAAGACATCGCGCAAAATCCAAATTCTCACACGGGCCGCTTTCTTGTTGATCCCAAAGTCACACCCGTGAAAGTCAGACCGAAGCAACGTCATGGACGAGGCGCCAACAAGTCTTGATTCAAAGCCTCTGGTCGTTCAGCGCGACCGGTCTGTGCTTCTCGACCTTCACGCCAAGGGCGCGGAGGCCTGCCGGCGTGGGCTTGCTCGTTTTGCCGATCTTCTCAAGAGTCCTGATCACCTCCACACCTATCGAATCACTCCGCTTTCCCTCTGGAATGCCGCAGGAGTTGGGCTCGACGCGGCAGCGATCCTCGACTTCTTGGATATCCACGCTATCGCGAGGGTCCCGAGGGAAGTCCGGATGTTCGTCGAGGACATCTTGTCCAGAACCGGACGTGTGCGGCTAATTCGAAAAGAGGGCGCACTCCTCCTCGACATCGATCCTGACCTCCGATCTGCCGTCCTTGATGCACCCCGCGTTCGCGAAATGGTGGCGATACTTGAGGACGGCCATGTGCTGGTTCCCCCGTCTCATCGTGGCGAAATCAAGCAGGCCTTGGTCAAGGCTGGATTTCCCGTCGACGATTTGGCTGGGTACACCGCAGGTGATGCACTCCCGTTCCAACTGCGTAAGGAGCTCAGAGCCTCACGCGAACCCTTCGAAGCGCGGGACTATCAACATACATCAGCGGATGCGTTTTGGTGTGGTGGAACGGAGCGTGGGGGATCGGGGGTCATCGTGTTGCCGTGCGGTGCGGGGAAGACGCTCGTCGGGTTGCTTGTTATGGAGCGTTACCAGACCCAGACCTTAGTGTTGACCAGCAATCGGACCTCCGTGGCCCAGTGGATACGTGAGCTCACCGAACGCACGACGCTCGAGCCATCCGAGATTGGCGAGTACACGGGTGAGGCCAAGGAGATTCGCCCTGTCACGGTGTCGACCTATCAGATCCTTACTTGGCGGAAGTCTCAGTCGGACCCATTTACGCACTTTGACCTATTCCACCGGAACAATTGGGGATTGGTCATTTACGACGAAGTCCATTTGCTTCCGGCACCGGTGTTTCGTGTCACAGCAGAACTCCAGGCGCGACGACGACTTGGTCTGACCGCAACCCTCCTCCGCGAGGATGGGAAAGAGGCGGATGTGTACAGCCTTGTCGGCCCGTGTCGTTATGACCTGCCGTGGAAGGAACTCGAACGCAAGGGGCACATCGCCGAGGCGCGCTGCGTTGAGGTGCGGGTGTCACTCGCCGAGGAGTTGTGCGATCGATATGCACTGGCCGACCGAAGGGAGCAGTTTCGCATTGCATCAGAGAATGAAGGGAAGATCCCAGTCATTCGAGAACTGATTGCTCGCCATGCCGGTGACAGAGTGTTGGTAATCGGGCTCTTCCTACGGCAGCTTCATCTTTTGAAGGGGATCCTCGGAGTCCCACTCATTACAAGCAAGACTCCACATCCCGAACGGGACCGCCTTTACGCCGCATTTCGTGACGGCGAGATCCCGGTTCTTCTGGTCTCGAAAGTCGCAAATTTTGCGATCGATCTTCCCGACGCAAATGTCGCAATTGAAGTAAGCGGAACGTTCGGTTCGCGTCAAGAGGAGGCGCAGCGTTTAGGGCGTATTCTTCGGAAGAAGAAAGACGGGGGCGGCGCGGTGTTTTACGCTGTGGTGACAGAGGCTTCGCGGGACCTTGAGTTCGCGGCACACCGTCAGCTCTTTCTTGCCGAGCAGGGGTATCCTTACGAAGTTGTCAGCGGCGATGCACTCGTTGCGAAGTCGCGAATCGGTAGTTGAATGCGATGACTCCTCCTCCTTCACCCTTGGACAAGCTCAGCCGCGCCGACCTGCGGGAAGCGTGGAGATATTGGGCACCGCCCGGTGAAGAGCGACCGCGCGACGACGTTGACCTCAAAGACGCTGTCCTTCGTCTCATGTCCGATGCCGACATCGTGGCGAGTCGTGTCAAGGATTTGGCGAAGCCGCTTCGTGATCTTCTGGCCCACGTGCTTTCACAAGATGACCACGCCATCGCCGCGAAGGCACTCCGCGACCGCAACGCACCTGATTCATTCCGAGGGCTCGAACCCGAAGCGGCCGCTGCCGAACTTCGCGCGCGCGGTTTTCTATCGGAGGAGCGCGATAAGAGCTGGGTGCGGTATCAGGAGTCCGTGTGGCGCATTCCTGAAGGACTTATTCCGACGTTGTCATCGGTGTTGGATGGATCACCTAGGACCCTTGAGGGGTGGTTCACGCTGCGGGGTTTTCTGAAGACAATGTCCCGCGATACGGTTGTGGCGAGACTGCGTGTTGCTGGTGTAGATGCAGGATTGGTCTCCGACCGTGCAAAGGTCTGTGCAGAGCTCGCATTGCGTCCCCGCGTTGAGGCAGCGATCGCGAGCATTGACGACTCTGCGATTCGGGACGCGGTTACCCGGGCCCTCGATGAACACGGCGGCCTGCTCGACATCGCTCAGCTCGAACGCATGGAACTTCGCCCGCAGGAGGTCGTTGCATGGCAGGAGGCGCTCGAATCACGATTTCTTGGGACGATATTCACAGGCGACCTCGCCGACATCGGCGTCCAGTTCAAGCCCGGATCGCTCATCATCTTCGGCGAAGTGGCTCGTGGGTGGACCGCCGACGGTCTTGAACTCGTCCTCGACGAGGAACCCGAGGGATCTGCTGATCCGCTCTCGGACCTCACCAGTATTCGCGCGTTCCTAGATCACCACAGTGTTCGGTGTACGCTCGAAGGAGCGCTCTATCGTGCGACGGTGCGCAAGATGGAGTCTGAGATCTTGAGTCCGGGGGCCAGACCGTTGCCGCCGGAAGACGTCATGGATTTCCTCTTCGGCTTCCTCGCTGCGCGGGGGTTTACGAAGGTCGACGAGGACCAGCGGCTACGCGCCCGTCCGGCGTGGGAGCAGTTTGAGGAGCAGGGTCCAATCGAGCGGGCGCACCTCTTGTTGCAGCAGGTTCAGGAGGACCTGCGGGGGACTCGTAGTGAGTTTCACCAGACGCGCCTTAGGCGCATTTTCTTGACGATGTTGCGCGATGTGGCTGCGGGCCGATGGGTGGATGTGCGTCGCGTGGCACATCTCGCTCGCAATCACTACTTCGCGACGATCGACCAGCGAAGTTCCGCAGAACGATTCCAACGTCGGTACCAATACGCGCCGGTTCCACCTCTGGTGACTCCCGGAGTTCTGTCGCGCGAGCTTGTTCAATTCGCGACTGAGCGCCTGTCCCTCGCCGGACTCTCGGACACGTATGTCCCTGAGATGGGTCCGATTGGGGTTCGACTGAGCCGCCTCGGTGCGGGTGTTCTCGGAGCGGCAAGCGACGCCGCCGCACCGGTCGGTGGCGGCCTGATTGTCATGGCGGACTTTGAGGTCATTGTCTATCCCGAGGGAGTCGAGATCGAGACCTTGCATCGCCTAGGCCGTTTTGCGCGTCGCGAAAAGTCTGACGTGACTCTCCATTACCGCATTTCGGAGCGATCCGTTCAGGAGGCGATCGCGGCAGGTACATCGGTGGAAGACATGTTGGCGACGTTGCGCAAACACGCTCGATATCCGGTGCCACAGGGCGTGTCGGCGTCGATCGAATCATGGGGCAACGCCGTGACAGTGTTGGAGGTTCGGCGCGTCATCCTCGTCCGCGCCCTGTCTAAGCAGGCGCTCGATTCTGCCCTGCGAATTCGCGAGTTTCGAGCGATTGCGGGTGAACGCATCACCGACACCATCATCGAGGTCCAAGACGACCCGACGGCAGTTCGCATTGCCGACTCTCTGCGCGCCCAGGGGTACTTCCTGCGCTGAAAGTCAAGTTTCGACGGTCGTTTGGTCGAAAGGTGTTTGGTCGGGCCGGTTTAGGCCGACGAGCCTAGGATGCCCCTGACCAAAACCTCGCAACTTCTCGAATTGGCCGAAGCAGGAGATGACTCGTTGCTCCGAGCGCGCGTCGAGGCGTCGGTAGCCTCGGTTGGATTCACTACATGGGTCGACAACGCGCTGGTCACTTCGCTCGCACGATTAGGTGAGGCAGCGGCCCTCGACGAGATCCGCGGGGTGAAAGTCGGTGCTATCTACCGTCGACTAGCCAAACTTGCTCGGGCCGTCGCACCAAGAAAATCGACGCAAATTAACGGACGAAGCGCGGTGGTCCTAGTGACACCAGCAAACGGTCACACACTCGCGGCGGATCTACTGTCTCACCTTCTTTTGGCGGAGGGGTATCGCGCCGATTCCCTTCATCCGACGGATTTCGATGGAGACATTTTCTGCGGGGCGGTACCCGATGTCGTCGCCGTGTCGATAGGCCTTGAATCTGAATGGCGCGGACTGCCTGACACGCTGCTTAAATTGCGGCGTCGGGCGCCTCGGGCGCTCATCATGGTCGGTGGGAGTGCCGTATCGAATCACCGCGGGGCGATTCTGCCAGCGGGAGCAGTGCTGTGTGGCGGGTTCGCCGAGGCTCTCACCACACTGCGAAGGAGTTTCGCACCTAATCGGGCTGCGAATCACGTGCGGCAAGCCGCGACGTCCGTGTGACGTCGCAGCTCGCACCCGAGGTTAGCTATTTGAGCGAGAGAGGAATGCTGCGAGTCCGTCAGCGATTGCATCGACCTTCCACTGGGTCGCGTTGCCTTCGACGTTGAACGTGGCACCAACTTCCTTGCCGAGCATCGCACGACCGAGGGGCGATTGATACGAGAGGATCCCGTGCTCGGGGTCGGCTTCCCATGGACCAAGGATGGTATAGGCGATCTTGCGCTCGCCGTCGCTTAGCGCGACTTTTGCGCCGATCGTGACTCGGTCGAAGTCCGTGAGCGGTTCGTTCACAATTCGGGCCTTCGAAAGTTCGCTCGCGATCTCCTCAGCCTTGCGTGACAACTGCCCCATCTTCTCTATCGCTGCGGTGTACGCGAAGTTCTCGCTCAAGTCACCCTGTTCGGCGGCGCGACCTTTGTCTGCTGCGGCTTCGGGCAATTCGACGCTCGAAATGTGCTCGTATTCACGTTGGCGGCGAGCCAATCCGACTTCCGTTGTGTAAAGGACGTTCGGGTCGAGAGCGACGAGATCGGTCTCGGGAGCCTCCTCGGTCGTGATGCGGCCGAGCGACGGGCGTGTTCGCAGCATGGCAGCGAAGGACTTGTTCTGAATGTCCTCCGAGATGCTCCGGTTGGAACGGAGCACCGTCGCGAGGTTTGTTCCCTCCGGCTCGGTCGATGTGGCGATGGCATCGCGAACGAGCTCGAAGTTCTTTGAAGTCAAGATGCCTTCGAGGATCTTCAGCGCGCGTTTGAGCTCCGAATCCGGATTGCGCAAGTCACGTCGCCACACGGCATCGTGAAGGTGAAGGACTCTCTCAAGGATTACAGTCTTCGGTAGGCGGTGAATGCCCTCTGGGAGTCGGTCCGAGAGCTGAGCCTTGACGAGCGCTGTAAACGCCATGGGGAAGTCGCGGTATCTCGCGACGATGGCATCGACGAGACTGTTAACGAACTCCGTCTTGCCCGAACGCGTGAGATCCGAGAGGCACTCCTCGGCGGTTTCGGACTCGCCCCGCAGGATGACTTCTTTATAAAGGTCTTGCCAGTCACGGACGCCGCGCTCACGCAGCACGCGAAGTGCTTCGATGCGGTGCGAGACGACCGGGATGCTTGGGAGCGCGACGAGAACCGCTGCCTGATCCGTCGCAACTTGGGCGAGCGTGAGGGACTCCGGAACTTCGACGGATGGGTAGACAGCTTTGGCGTCGCGCAATAGACAAGCAAGTGAGATGCGGGATCCGAGCGACATGATCGGGGCTTCGGCGACGAGAAGTGCCGCGACACCCTTCAGCGCGATCTCGCCGTCGGTTTCGTGTGTCTGGGCCTCCTTGATGAGGTCTCGCAGATACTTGACCCGCTTCCCGTCGCCATCGAGCATGCGAAGGTCGCGAAGGCAGTTTTCTGGGTAATTTCGGGTGCCGGCCGTGAGCTCGACCACCGGATTTGTTCCAGGTGCGAGGGTGATGTCGGGTACCGACTTGAGCCTGACTTTTGCTTTGGTCCACCATTTTGACCAGTCAGATCCGGGGATGATGCCATCGGTCAGTCGCTCTTTGATGTCCTTAAGCGGTGACTTGCCGCGCTTCGATCGGAGCGCAACGCGGATCAGCTCGACTGGATCGTCTTCGACCATGGCGCGCAGTTGCTCAATGCGATCGAGACGCATGGCGCGGAGTTCGTTGGCTTCAATGAAGTCGCAGATGCGACGAGCCATCTCCATGGTGAGGCGGTGACTCTTCTTCTCGTGGAAGTCGACGAGAACCGACACGTTTTCTGCGTCTACATCCACGATCCGGCCCGCGCCCCATCCTGTGAGGTGATGGACATAACGCCCTACGTCGTAGGCGAAGTAGGTTTCGATCTTGGCTAGAGACGACTTGATGTCCAGTGATTCTTCGAGCGCCGAATGGCGCAGGTAGATCGGGAGTCGCGGGTCGTCTTTGTAGAGGCAGTTGAAAATCGTAAGGAGGCCGTACCGCAGGAATCGTTCCTTTGGTGCGATGTCGGCCATTCGCCTGAGCGGCACGAGCGCGTGGTCGAAGCGTTGATGCTCGACTAGGCGATTCGCAAGCGTTGAAAGGAGTTCTCCCGCTTTGCCGAAATTGCCGACGGTCTCCCAACCGCCGATAGCTGTGACGAGCGCATGGACGTCGTCGTGTCCTGCTTCCGTTACTTCGGACCAAAGCGCGTCGAAGAGCTGGACCCGGCCGCGCTCCGCGTGTTCGCGGAGTTGCTTCATCCTGATGTCGGTACTCACGTGATATGAACCCTCGCCTCGTTGGGGGGGTATCCTAGCAGCGGAAACGGCGAGGCGAACGGGTCTAGTTAGGAGTCCTTGCCCGGTATTCGGCGCCCGGTAACTTCCTTCTGCCCCATTGGCCCTTGGCCACAGGGTTTGGAGACTGGCAATGCCTATCGACACTGGCCTTCTTGCGATCTTGCGCTGTCCCGAATCTCGGGCCACTCTGGTGGTAGACGGGGACAGGCTTGTTTCGACTGATCCCGCGACGCGTCGGGCCTATCGCATCGAGGATGGAGACCTCGCCGTCATGGTCCTCGAAGAGTCTTCGGTGCTGGACATTACAGAATGGACCGCCCTGATGACTCGACATGGGGTACGAATGTGACGTACGACACATCGAACGTCTTCGCCAAGATCCTCCGTGGAGAAATTCTGGCTCCCCGAATCTTCGAAGACGACCGATGCATCGTCATTCGTGACATTTCTCCCCGAGCACCAACCCACCTTCTCGTGATTCCGAAGGGCCAACTCATCAACGTAGTTGGCACCTCGGATGAAGACGCACTTCTATTGGGCCATCTTCTCGTGGTTGCCGCGCGCGTCGCCAAGTCTGAGGGGATTGGAGATGGATTCCGATTGGTCGTCAATAACGGGGAATCAGCCGGTCAATCTGTCTTCCATCTTCACGTGCATGTGATGGGAGGCAGGCCATTGTCGTGGCCGCCGGGCTAGCGTCTGCCTCGGGCGATCAGACGGGTGACTCGAGACGCGCTGTCGCCTTTTGAGCGATCACGTCGGAGTGACAAACAAGTCAGGGCGCGATCCTCAGAAGTACCGGGAGAGGGACTCGAACCCTCATGTCTGTTTAGGACGGCGGATTTTGAATCCGCTGCGGCTGCCATTTCGCCACCCCGGCAGGGGGAGCGAAGTCTACCGCAGACCCATCAGGATTTCACTCCAGCCGAACTTTCGGGGCTTCTAGGTCATCATCTTCAAGGGGCCACGGGTCGGCGTGGATCGTGACTTGAGCGTAGGGGATTGCCTCTGAAATGGCAGCCGATACGGTTTCGACGAGGCGGTGGGCGTCGCGAAAAGACAGCGTCGCGTCGATTTCCATGTGGAATTGGATAAAGCGATTTGGACCGGACCGGCGAGAGAGGAGATCGTGGTACCCCCGCACGTCGGGATGGTGGGATTTGATGATCCCATCGACGACGTTGAGATGGTCGGACCCGATCTGCTCGTCCATAAGCCCACGCAGGGCGGTCGCGCCGGTGAGTGCCGCGAGTCGGAGGATGGCGACGGAAATGATGACGGCGATGATGTTGTCGACCATCTTCCATCCAAGCCACATGTCGGAGACGAACGCTACGATGACGCCCGCGTTAACCCAGTAGTCCGACGCATAGTGAGCGCCGTCAGCTTCGGTTGCAGGTGAATGCAACTCGGCTCCTCGTTTGGTTAAGAAGCGCGCGAGCAGAGTCGGTGTAATAACGCCGACCACCGCGATGCCGATCCCGAGATATGGCGAGGTGAGCGGTGCCGACTCGCCACCGCGCCGAATGACAGATGACAGCACCGCAAATGCGGAGCCGAGAAGCAGCAGGGCCTGCCCGAGGGACGCCATGTGCTCGAGCTTTCCGTGGCCATACGGGTGGTCCTTATCAGGCGGAGCATCGGCAGCGCGAACCGACCAGGCGCTGAGCAAACTGACAACCACATCGGTCGCCGAATCAACGGCGGCCGCGAGCAGCGCGCTTGATCCAGTGATACCCCAACCGGCGAACTTGAGCACGGCCAAACCAACGGAGATTCCCGCGGCAATCAAGGCGGGTCGATCTCGGGAAAGCGTATTGGTTGGGGGCTCGGAGGGCATGCAGGGAGTATCGACGGGCGGTAGGGGTAATGCAAGGTACGTCCTCGACCGGGCTTCGCTGATAGACTTTCTCAGAATGGGGAGCGAAGAATTCGACTTGGATCGACTCAAGGCACTCGACGACGCCGAATGGACGCGCGTGGTCGAGGCTTACAACAATCGGCTCTATTGCTACATACGACGGCAGGTGCAGGACGACGGTTTGGTTGAGGAATTCGTCCAAGACACCTTTCATGGCGCGATTCGAGGAATCTCTCGTTTCGATGATCGCTACAACGTCGAGCAGTATCTAGTCGGCATTGCACGCAACAAGTTGATCGACCACTTCCGCAAGAAGAAGCTAGAAGTCAACTTGCCCGATTCCGACGATGGAGAGGCCTACTTCTCGACGGTCGATAGCGGGCACGCTCGGCCGAGTCAGATCGAATCCACACGAGAACTCGCGTCGCGCCAACGCGCCATGCTCGTCGAGGCGCTTCGGGAAATGGTCTCCGATCTCAAGGCGCAGGGAGAATGGCGCAAGCTTAAGACCATCGAACTCTGCTTCCTAAAACCGTGGAGGCACCGAGAGATCGCCGACAGACTGGGGATCGACGACGAGAAGTCGATCGCCGGCGTTAAGTTTCGAGCGATTAAAGACCTGCAAGAACGACTCAAAGCGAAGGATCCAGGCCGAGATCTTTTCGCCGGGCTCTGGAGGGACACATGAGCCGGTCCTGTTTGCGTGCTGCCGAGATTTCGGCATTCATCGAGTCGGGTCGCGCGGACGCGACCGTCTCTGAGCACCTGCGCGATTGTAAGACCTGCCAGATTGCGCTCGATTCTCTCGAGAACGAAGTCCTCGCCATGCAATATTCAATCTCGGGACTTTGGTTCCGTGAGCGGATTTCTTGCCCGACCGAGGCGGAACTTGCGGATGCAGCGGCGGCTCTTGGAGACACTGCAGTCAGGGATTACATCGATTTCCACACCACGGTGCTTGGCTGTCGGTCGTGCGTGGCGCGGGACTTCGAAGCCAAATCGGCAGAAAACCCTGAAGTTCGGCGAAAAAGTCGTTCCGTTCAACAGCGGGTTACCGATTCCATGGGAACGCTTTTCAGGAAACTCGGGGGAGACGAAGCGCCGCCGCGATGAAGGCCGCTCGTAGGCTGGCGAAAAGGGTTGGACTTGTGTGGCGAGATCCGTAGGATTCCCGCATGAATCCTCCCGTGGCCGGGACACCGGCATCGACACCTCCTGTTTCACCTGCGCAGGCATCGGCATCGTCCGATCGCACCGCAATTGTCTCGGCGCCGATTGTCAGTGACAAAAAGCGACAGGAGGCTCTCGCTCGCTACAATGTCAACGAGTGGGGGGGCGGCTACTTCACGATGGATGACGGGGGGTGTGCAACCGTAAATCCGCTCCAACGGCCCGGAGCTGCCGTTCGCCTTGCGGACATCGTCGACGAAGTCAAACGTCGGGGCTTTCGGTCTCCCTTCCTTCTTCGCTTTCCTCAGATCCTCAAGCATCGTGTCACACGGCTTCATGATGCTTTCGCTGCTGCCATTCGGGAGTTCGACTACCCAAAGCACTATCAGGGCGTTCTCCCCGTCAAAGTGAATCAACAACGTGTTGTTGTCGAAGCCGCGGTTGAGCAGAGCGGCCGGCATCGCTATGGGCTAGAAGTGGGATCCAAAGGTGAGCTCGCACTCGCCCTCACGATGACGATTCATCCGGAAGCCTTGTTGCTTTGCAACGGATTCAAGGATCGCGACTTCATAGAACTCGCTTTGCGCGGACAGGCCGCAGGCTCACGTGTTGTATTGATTTCGGAGACGATTCACGAAGTTCGGGACATCATCACAGTGGCGCGAGACATCGGCGTCAAGCCTCAGATCGGTTTCCGCGTTCGTCTTCATTCATCGGGCGTCGGCAAGTGGGAAGAGTCCGGCGGTTCGCACGCGAAATTCGGCTTAACCACAGCGGAAATCCTCGAAGCACTCGACTACCTTCAGGCTGAAGGTCGCATGGATTCGGTGTCGCTCATCCACTTCCACATTGGTTCGCAGATTTGCGATATCCGTGCATGGAAGGAAGCGATTAAGGAAGCGACGCGCATGTTCTGCCACATCAAACGACGTGCGCCGTCGCTTGAGTTCCTGGACATGGGTGGCGGTCTTGCTGTGGATTACGACGGAACGTCGACCGCGACGGACTGGTCGCTCAACTACACGCTCGAGGAGTACTGCCGCGATGCGGTCTACAATGTGAAGACTGTTTGCGAGCAGGAAGAAGTTGAGCCACCGGTTTTGGTATCGGAGTCGGGTCGCGCCGTGCTTGCGTACCACGCAGTAACCGTCGTTACGCCACTCAAGGTGATCGGCCGCGATTCATCTAGGCCAGTTCACATCGCCAAAGATGCTTGCCACCAGGTGAAGGAGCTCAAGTCGACGTTGGATGAACTGCGCAAGAATAATTGCCGCGAACTCATCAACGACGCGCGATCCCTTCATGCCGAGCTGATCTCGAGCTTCAAGCTCGGGTTCGTGACGCTCGAAGATCGCGCCGCCGGCGAGGCTCTGTTTCACGACATCTGCTCGCGCGCCGCACAGATTTGGGATCGCGAAGATGCTGCGGAAAAGGAAATCGCAGACCTAGTTGAGATGACCGCGCCTCGGTTCATTTGCAACTTCTCGATCTTTCAGAGCGTGCCCGACACGTGGGCGTTCCGTCAGGTCTTTCCGATGATGCCGCTGACGCGCCTTCTGGACGATCCCGTGACGGAGGCGACGATTGGCGACATCACGTGCGATTCCGACGGGCGCATCGACGATTTCGTGGGTTGCGCCGGCATCAAGCGGACGTTGCCGCTTCCGACTCTGAATACCGACGAGCCATTCCACCTCGGCCTCTTTTTGGTCGGTGCCTATCAGGACACGCTTGGCGATTTTCACAACCTGTTCGGCGCTGCAAACGAAGCCAGCATCATCATCGATGACGACGGCAGTTTCTCGATCATAAATCAGTACCGTGGCACGACTGTTGCCGAGGCCATGGAAGTATTCGGCTATCCACTGTCGCTCTTGCGCGCCCGCTTCGACGAGCGTTGGGGTGGCGATGACTCTCTTGAAGCTGTGCGCTACCGCGACTGCTTCATGCGCATCGTCTCTTCCGGCACTTACCTCAAGCGTTGACGCATAGTCTCGGTCGAGGCCTCGCAGAGGGGCCTCGATGCGATCACATGCGGCCGACCATTTGGATGCCGAGTAGAGCGGAGCCGGCGGCGATGGCTTCTGCGATGGCTTTTGCCAAGACCAGACGAGACTCGCGAAGAGCAGGGTCAGCGGCTTTGAGGATCGGAACCTCTTGGTACCACGTGTTCGCCGCTTGGGCGATGTCCACCAGCCATTTGGCAACGGCTGACGGCGCGTAATCACGAGCGGCGCGCTCGGTTGCCTGACGGAATTGCAAGAGCACGCGTGCGATCGCGATCTCGCTCGGCTCGACTAAGAGCCCCGCGTCGAATTTTGTCGCCCCACCATGCTCCGATTGCCCTGACTCCGCGAACATGCGGGTCATTCTCGCATGTGTGTAGAGCAGATATGGGCCAGTCTCTCCGTCAAAGGCGATGGATTCCTTCGGATTGTAGATCATCGTTGTCGATGGCAAAACTTTAAGCAACATGAATCGCAAGGCCGCGAGTGCGATGGACTCGGCGCGTCGCGCGATGTCGGCATCCGTCGCCTGGTCGTCACGGCGACGAATCTCCTCGGAAGCCAGGGCGACGACCTCGTCGAGCAGGTCGTCGGCGTCGACTACCGTTCCTTCGCGGGACTTCATGCGCCCCTCTGGGAGATTCACCATCCCATAGGCTAAATGGTGAAGATTGCCCGCCCAGGGGTAGCCCATCTTCACTAAGATGGCGAAGAGATTTGCAAAGTGGTGGCGTTGTTCGTCGGCCACGACCCAAATCTGGCCGTCGGCCTTCCATTCCTCTGCTTTCGCAACTGTCGTGCCGATGTCTTGGGTGATGTAAATCGACGTTCCGTCGGATCGTAGGACGACCTTCTTGCCAAGACCTTTGTCCGACAAATCAATTTCGACCGCGCCATCGGCGCGCCTAGAGAAGATGCCCTTTTCGAGACCATCGAGGATGAGATTGCGTCCGAGTTTGTACGCCTCGCTCTCGTAGTAGATCTTGTCGAACGAAATTCCGAGCCGGCGATATGTCGAGTCGAATCCCTCGAACACCCACGAGTTCATCTCTTTCCACAGGGCGACTGTCGAAGAATCGCCGGCTTCCCATTGGCGCAGCATTTCCTGCGCCGCGGCTCCCATGGGGATCTTGCCAAAGTTCTCTTCCTTGAACGTCGCACGCCATTCCTTTCGGACGTCGGCTTCAACGCGCGGCTGGCCCTTTCTGTCGAGACGGTGGGTCTCAAAATAGGACTGGAATGCAGCTTCGTTCGACTCGATATACGCGTCAACTTCTAGTTGAAATTCCTTCTCGAAACGGACATACCACTCGCCGACGAAGTGGTCTCCCTTGCGCCCGACCGTCTTTGGGGTTTCGCCGTTGCCGAACTGCTGGTAGGCAAGCATTGACTTGCAGATGTGAATGCCGCGATCATTGATCAGGTTGACCCGGTTCACTTTTGCGCCCGCATTCGCGAGAATTCGTGCGACCGTATCGCCGAGGAAGTTATTGCGGAGATGGCCAAGGTGCTGTGGCTTATTGGTGTTGGGCGCCGAGAACTCCACCAGCATGCTTCTGCCATTTAGGAGATTGTTGCGACCGGCATTCGCGGCGTCGTCAAGAACCGGTCGCACGGCGCTGTCCACCAGTGTCGCGCGGTCAAGAGTCAGGTTGACATAGCCGCCCACCGCCTCGGCCTTCGTGATGGGGCCCTGCCCGGAGAGGGCGGCCGCGAGCGATGCGGCAAGTGCGGGGGGCGGCTTGCGGAGCGCCTTGGCAAGATGAAAGGCATTCACCGTGAGGTCGCCGTGTGCGGCGTTCTCAGCGAACTCCAAAGCCAAAGGGCCGACGTCGGTTCCGAAAGTCTTTTGCACCGCTTGCCGCGTGAGGCCGGAGATGAGTTCAAGGATGTCAGTCATGGGGATCGTCCGGCATTGCCGAGAGGGCTATGCTACGGGCCGCTTCGTGCACCGAAAGGATCGGTTGGATGGGGAGTCCTCGAGTTTTGCTCTGCTCACCGGACCATTTCGATGTGGTCTATGCAATCAACCCTCACATGGTTGGAGACGATGGGAGACTTTCAGAAGTCGATCGACCCCGGGCGGTTGCTCAATGGCATGGCCTGAAGAACGCTTATGAGCGGCTTGGCGTCGAGGTCAACGTGATTCCGGGGGTGGCGGGCCTTCCCGACATGGTGTTCACCGCGAATCAGACATTCCCTTGGCGAACCGCCGATGGCTCGTTGCATGTACTCCTTTCAAGCATGGCGTCGGTGGAGCGTCGCCCCGAGGTGCCGTACTTCCGGCGGTGGTACGAAGAACGTGGCTACACGATCCATGTCCCGGACCCGAGCTGGGGACTTCTCGAAGGTATGGGTGATCTCTTGTGGCATCCGACTCGCCCGGCGCTTCTTGGGGGGCACGGGTTTCGCACGTCCGAACGTGCGCTTATCGAAATTGAAGCTCTCGTCGGTGTTCCCGTGGTGCCGCTGCGACTTGTCGATCCGCGGTGGTATCACCTCGATACTTGCCTTGCACCGCTTGATGGCTCGCGCGCTTTGGTCTGCCCGAAGGCATTCGACCCTGTGTCGTGGGATGCGATCGAAGATCTATTTCCCGATTGGATTTCGCCCGTCGAGGACGAGGGCGAGCGTGGCTTTGCATGTAATCTTCATGTCGTCGGAGGCGAATCGGTGATTATCGATGATGCCTCGCCGCGGACCGCCGTGCTTCTGGAGGAGCTCGGATGGAATGTGGTTCGACTGCCGATGACCGAGTTTCGCAAGTCGGGTGGTTCGGTGTTCTGCCTCAAGATGGAACTGCCGCGGAGTGAATCGTGAAAGACTTCAAGACTGAAGACACGTGGATGGTGTTCAAGATCCTCGGCGAATTTGTGGATGGGTTTGAGACTCTTCGCAAACTGGGGCCGGCGGTTTCTATGTTTGGCGGGGCCCGATTTCCAGAAGATAGTCGCGAGTACCGGCTGGCCTTGGAAGTTGCAGAAGCGCTTGCCCGCGAGGGCTACGCGGTCATTACGGGCGGAGGTCCCGGGATTATGGAAGCTGCGAATCGTGGCGCGGCAATGGCGGATGCCCCATCTGTCGGACTCCTGATCGAGCTTCCGTGGGAGACATCGGCGAACCCATTCGTCAATGTCCAGGTTGACTTTGATTACTTCTTCGCGCGTAAGGTCATGTTCATGCGCTACGCGCAAGCGTATGTCGTGATGCCCGGTGGATTCGGGACTCTCGACGAGATGTTCGAGGCGCTCACACTTATACAGACAGCGAAGATCAAGAATTTTCCGGTCATTTTGGTCGATAGCCCATTTTGGGCGGGCCTGATTTCATGGATCAAGGACACGTTGCTCGTTCGAAAGACCATCAGCGAGAAGGATCTCGTCCTCTGGAAGATGGCTGACAGCGCGGAGGAAGTCGTGGCAATTCTCCGTGAAGCGCGCGCGAAGGCCGGCGAGAGTGACCAATCCTCGGGCGCGGGGACTCGCGAGGGGTTGGACGGGGCGAATCGTGAGATTCCCTCGCGTGCTCCGAGGCCCCGTCCTGCGCCGCGATCGAGCGTTTTAGACCCTCGTGTCGCCGATGCCCCCCCCCCTGCATGGGAGGGCCCGCCTGCCCCCGAAGGGACGGGTCGGGTGCGTCGAAAGACCAAACGTCGGTAGGGGATTCGGGACTTTCGATGGGGCGTCGCCTTGAACGAAGGGCGGGAAGGTGCATGTTGTTCCCTCCGGATGCGGCCCCGCTCCGTGCCGGGAAACCCCTCCATGATCACGACGTCCGCTTCCGCCATTCGCAATGTGGCGATCATCGCCCACGTAGACCACGGTAAAACCACATTGGTGGATCGCCTCGTGGAGCAGTCCGGCATCTTGCGCTCCAATCAAGCGCTCCCCGACTGTTTCATGGACTCTAACGACCTCGAGCGCGAGCGAGGAATCACCATCCTCGCGAAAAACATCTCGGTCCCCTACAAGGACGTAAAGATCAACCTGATCGACACGCCGGGACACGCCGATTTCGGCGGTGAAGTCGAGCGCGTTCTCGGCATGGCAGACGGTGTAGTGCTGCTGGTGGATGCCGCAGAAGGCCCGATGCCACAGACTCGCTTCGTGACTCGCAAGGCACTCGCTGCCGGCCTGTTGCCAATCTTGGTTGTCAATAAATTGGATCGACCGGACGCGCGTCCGGAAGAGGTCGTCAACGAAGTGTTCGATCTCATGGTCGAGCTCGGCGCGACCGATCGTCAACTCGATTTCCCAGTCCTCTTTGCCTCGGGCCGCGCGGGTTGGGCGAAGCGTGAGCTTCACGACGAGAACGTCAATCTGCTCCCGCTGTTTGATGCCATCGTTGAGCGAGTCCCGCAGCCTCTAGTCGACATCGAAGGTCCGCTTCAGTTCCAAGTGACAAGCCTTGAGTACAACGACTTCACGGGGCGCGTCGCCGTGGGTCGCGTCCGTCGCGGCGTGATGAAGCCTGGTCAGGTTAAGGTCATGAAGCGCGACGGTTCAGTGAAGTCGGCTTCCGTCAAGCGCGTCATGGTTTTTGAAGGCTTGCGGCGTGATCAGCGCCCAGTCGTTTATTGCGGAGATATCTGCGCAATCGAAGGCATCGAGGATTGCGATATCGGTGACACCATCGCGTGCCCGATTAATCCCGAGGCGCTTCCGCATGTCGGCGTGGACGAACCCACAATTTCGATGTTGTTCTCGGTAAACGATGGCCCCTTTGTCGGCCAGGCCGGCAAGTACGTCACCAGCCGCCAGATTCGCGACCGCCTCGCGAAGGAGTTGCTCCGCAACGTTGCGCTACGAGTCGAAGACACGGACCGCCCAGAGGTCATCAAGGTGTATGGGCGCGGAGTTCTGCACCTTGGGGTGCTGATCGAGAACATGCGTCGTGAGGGATTCGAAATCTGCGTCGCAAAGCCTAAGGTCGTCATTAAGACAATCGACGGCCAGAAGTGCGAACCGATTGAGACGGTCACAGTCGAAGTGCCCGAAGTCAGCGCAGGCAAGATCATCGAGCTCCTCGGCCAACGCCGAGGCGAACTTGCGACGATGGAAAGCCATGAGGGCCACGTCCTAATGGAATTCCGCTGCCCATCGCGTGGGCTCATCGGCATCCGAACCAAGGCTCTCAACCTCACGGCGGGGGAAGCCCAGATTCACCATATCTTCGCTGCATACGAGCCGTGGAAGGGCGATCTTCCGACGCGCATCAACGGCGTGTTGGTGTCTACCGAAAGCGGAGATGCGAACGCCTACGCGCTGTTCAAGCTGAAAGACCGCGGCACGTTCTTCATCGATCCTCAGGACAAGGTCTATGAGGGGATGGTTGTCGGCGAGAATTCCAAGGACAACGACCTCGACGTCAATGTCTGCAAGGCGAAGAAACTCACCAATATCCGCACGACTTCGGCGGATGAGAAACTCGTGCTCCCGCCGCCGAGGCGTTATACGGTTGAAGCGGCGCTTGAGTACATCGAAGATGATGAGCTCGTCGAGATTACGCCAGATGCCGTGCGCATTCGCAAAGCGTCACTTCGACCGAACGATCGCGAACGGATGCGCAAATCCTCCGACTCCTGAGCGATCGGTAGAAAGAAGAAAGGGCGCCGGGCTAATCCCGGGCGCCCTTTCTTGTTGATCACCGCGCTCAGCGTCCCGCAGCCGTCTTGGGTGCTTCGAGCGAATCGCCGAGTGTTTTGATTTCTTCGGCCGTCAGGATTTTGCATGACTTGGTGAGCATTGCGCGGAACAAAGCCACCTCGTCCGGTTGCGCGGGGAATCCAATGTTTTGGCCCTTATCGCTTTCGCTGACGGGGCCTTTGGTCCCATCTGCGGCAATGAAGCAGAACCAGGGAATCCCACCCTTTTCCGATCCGCGCCAGCGCGTGACGAGATCCGCAGCGCCTGTCATCCGATCGGTGTCGATTTTGAGATCGACGAATTCCTTTGAGAGGATTGCGTTGATCTCCGGTCGCGCCATCCAGTCTTCAAGTCGGTGGCACCATCCGCACCACGGCGCGCCAAAGTGAAGGAACACTTGCTTGCCTTCGGCTTTCGCCTTATCGAGCGCAGCCTTCTCGAGATCAGCCGCGACCCATGGCTTTGCCTCGTGAGTCTTGAGGAACTCGAGCACCTTCGCGGTGTCATGACCCAACTTCGGTTTGGCGTTGGCTTCGGCCTTGAGCTCAAGTGGTTCGGTGTTCTGCTGGACGATCGGCTTGCCGTCCGCATCTAGGATGGTGAGGTAGGGGATGGCTTTAAACTCGGCACCGTAGGCCTTGGCAACATCGAGGTGCTTGTCGAAGCGCCCCATGTCGACCTTCACCAGTTCATATTCGTAGAGCATCTCGCGCGAGATTTTCCCGTCCGACTTCATCGTGTCGGCGAGGACAACGCACCATCCACACCAGTTCGCGCCCCATTGGACGAGGACGCGCTTGTTGTTCTTCTTGGCGCGCGCCAATGCGGCCTTGATGTCAGCGGCGGCATCGGCCTTCTCGTCGTAGGTTGGCGCCTTCGGGCCCTTATCGGCGCGCTTGGCCGCCGCAGCAGGCGACATCGTAGGCGTAGCCGGCGTCATAGGGCGGGAGGCCGGGACAGGCACCTCCTGCGCAAGCGTGGTGAAGGCGCAAATCGCTGCGACGGACAGTATGGACTTCTTCATAGGTGGACTCCTCAAGCGCGAATGGACGAGCAATCGCTGCGCCCGTCATCATCGCGGAGACGGCCCTCGGGTGCAATCCCTCCGCAAATGCGACACCCTCGAAGGCCCTATGGCAATTCGAGGGTGTTGTGTCGGTCTGGAGGTGAAACGTCTTACGGGAAAACACCTCGAGCCTTGTAGGCTTCCGCGATACGGAGCAATGCGACGGCGTAGGCCGCTGTGCGGAAGTCGAGCTTTCGTTCCCGGGCAGTCGCGGTGACGTTCGAGTAGGCCTCCAAAATTTGACGCTTGAGCCGAGCGTCGACTTCTTCCAATTCCCAGTATTCGGACGCTCGGTTTTGGAGCCACTCGAAGAACGACACGATCACTCCGCCGGAGTTGGCAAGGATGTCGGGAATAACGGTAATGCCACGACGCGCGAGGTCGGCATCGCCGGCGGTCGTGGTTGGGCCGTTTGCGCCTTCGACGACGACTTTTGCTTTGATGAGTGGCGCAGTCACGCCGGTGATTTGATTCTCAATCGCCGCGGGAACCATGACGTCGCATTCGCTTCCCCAGAACTCGTTAGGCGTGATGGTCTTTGCGCCCGCGAAGCCCGGAAGCTTCTTGTTGGCGTCCATATAGGCCTTGAGGCCTGCGACATCGATGCCTTGAGGATTGCCGACCGCACCTGTGTGATCCATCACGGCGACGACAGTGGCGCCCATGTCGACGATGATCTTGGCAGTCCAATAGCCGACGTTGCCAAAACCCTGGATAGCGACTTTCAGGCCTTTTACCGAACGTCCCGAGTCCTTGGCCCACGCATCAATAATGTGGCAAACGCCTTGACCGGTGGCTTTTTCGCGACCTTTTGAGCCACCGCAGGCAAGCGACTTGCCGGTGACTACGCCCTTGCCTCGGGTGCGATCCAAGATGGAGACCGTGTTGACGTGAGTATCCATCATCCAGTCCATGATCTGACTGTTCGTGCCGACGTCGGGGGCCGGGATGTCGTACTCCGTACCGATGCTCGTGCCGAGCGCGTGTGTGAACCGACGCGTCAACCGCTCAAGCTCCGGGCGTGACAGTTCATTGGGACGGCATGTCACGCCGCCTTTGGCTCCGCCAAATGGGAGGCCGGCGAGGCTTGTCTTCCAAGTCATCCAAGCCGCGAGGGCCTTGACTTCGTGCACATCAACGTCGTGGTGAAAGCGGATGCCACCCTTGTATGGTCCAAGGATGTTGTTGTGTTGAACGCGGTAGCCCTTGAACATCCGGACCACGCCGTTGTCCATGCGCACCGGGAAGTTGAAACTAATCTCGTTCTTGGGCTCCGTCAGGATTGATCGAATCGACGGCTCAAGGGCGATGGCATCCGCAGCGCGCTGGAACTGCGCAGTGGCCATCTCGTAAAGATTCATGGGGGCTTCGGTGCTGGTTTTGGTGTCGCTCATGATGGTGGGTGGCCTGTGCAATGACGATGGCCGGTCGTGCATTATGGCACGCGAGAAGCATGACCTAATATTCGGCTTGGGGTCATAGTTAGCCCGCTGCTGCGGTTCGATCAAGCGACAGAAAAGCACGGGGTGGAAGCCCCATTGTTCAGAAGTTTTGTGCCTGCGTAGGCTTGCGTGCCGATAACCGGGGTGCATAATAGGCACAGTTGGCGTGTCCCGAGGCCGTCGCCAACTCCCTGCGAGCCCTCGCGAGCTCGCCCCGCTTCGTGGCGGGAGGCGGACCGGTTTCCGTAGTTATCCGCCATGGTTCGACGCGAAGCCCCCGTGCGCTCACCGATTTTCGGTGCCTGCACTTGTCGTATCTGGCTTGAGAGGTCTCGGCTGATTTTTGTTGGGAACAGCCGCTTCGGCGGAAATCGGTGCTCGGAGTCCATTGGATTCTGTGGCCCTTCCCGTGATTGAGGAGAGATGATGAACCCTCGCGGATCGAGGCGTGGTGGAGATGGCCCTAACCCTGGTAGTGGTGGGCCCCCAAGTGGTGCTGGACCCGGCGGCGGCCCTCGAGGCCGTCGGCGACGTGGTCGCGGACGCGGTAGAGGCCGAGGACGGGGCCGAGCAGGCCCCCCCATGGGCGGGCCCGGATTCCCACCCGATCAGGCTGGTCAGGCTGGTCAGGTCTTTGAAGGTGCGCCGGAAGGCTACGAGAACAACTCGTTCGAAGACGGCCCGGACGGCGATGGTTACGGCAATGAGGGTGACCATGGATCGTCGCGCGAAGAGTTTTCGCCGCACGAGTCGTCCCAGATGCCCCATCATCACGAAGGCCACCATCCGCATCAACAGGGACGCGGTCATCATCGCGATGACGGCCCACCCATGAACGATGATCGCGAGCGCGAATTCCAACAGGGGTTCAATCAGGGCGGCGGCGACCGCGGATTTCGCCCTCAGCCAGGGTATCGACCCGCGCCAGTGCAGGCTCTTCCGACGGAGCCTATGCGCACGCCTGGCCTCCTAGAGCTCATGCCTGACGGCTTCGGGTTCCTGAGGTTCGCTGAAAACAACTACCTTCCGGAGGCCGAAGACGTTTACGTTCCGGCAGGACTGGTTCGTCGATATCGCATGCGCCCAGGCGTCATGATTGACGGTGAAGTTCAACCGTCACGCAAGCCCGGCCAAAAGCCCGCGCTCGCCTCGGTCAAGACGATCAACGACAAGGATCCGGAACTGCACGGGTCGGAAGTCCCGTTCAAGAACCTTCTTCCTTGCGACCCCGATTCGAGGTTCATTCTCGAGACGCATCCGAACAACGATGTGTCGATGCGAATCGTGGACTTACTTTGTCCGGTGGGTCGTGGTCAACGCGCCCTTATCGTTGCGCCTCCACGCACAGGCAAGACGATCCTGATGCAGAAGATGTGCAATGCGATCTCGCACAACTACCCTGACGTCAAGCTGCTGGTGTTGCTTGTTGACGAAAGACCGGAAGAGGTCACCGACTTCAAACGGAACACTAAGGCCGAGATTATCGCTTCGTGCCTCGATGAAGGAACAGGCAATCACGTCAGAGTGACCGAGCTTGTTCTCGAGAAGATGAGGCGACAAGTCGAAGCAGGCCACCACATGGTGGTGCTGTTGGACTCAATCACACGTCTCGGGCGCGCCTACAACAACGAAACCCGCGGTTCGGGGCGCATTATGTCGGGCGGACTCGACGCGAAGGTCTTGCTTAAGCCCAAGGCGTTCTTCGGGGCGGCCCGAAACATTGAGGGCGGCGGCAGTTTGACCATCATCGCGACGGCCTTGATCGACACCGGTTCTCGAATGGACCAAGTGATCTTCGAGGAGTTCAAAGGCACGGGCAACAGCGAAGTCGTGCTCTCGCGCGATCTCTCGAATGCCCGGGTTTTCCCCGCCATTGATGTCGCTGCTTCCGGAACGCGCAAGGAAGAGAAGCTCTTTCACCCCGATGAGGGCGAGCGAATCAAGCTTCTACGGCGCGTTTTGTCCCAGATGAGGCCGGCCGAAGCTATGCAGCTCCTGATCGACAAGCTCGGAAAGACGCGTACCAACGCAGAATTCCTGATGAGCTTCGCGACTCCGCGCGACGACTCCTGATTCCTACGCTGTGCGCCCTTCGTCCGATAAACAGGATGAAGGGCGTACTGCGTTTTGCGGCGTGCCCACCACTGGGAATTGGTGCGGTCAATGCCGCGACGACATTCAACATCGGACTCTCTCCATCGGCTGTCAGCCGGGTTGGACGCTGATCCCGCGGCTCTCGCCGCAGAGGAGGGCTCATTTGTCCGTGAAGTCAATGTTCGCTCTCTCGACGCGGCCGAAGCGCGGCGTTTTGTTCGCGATGTGATAATCAAGACTCGAGTCAGTCATCCCCATCTCCAGTTTCCGATCGTGATTGCGATGTCAGGGACCGGCATCGCGCGATTGACTGAATCGAAGCCGTCAGGTAGACCGATCGCCGATATGCTGCTGCGCCTCACGCCGGCAGAGCTAGATAGCGTCATCGGTCATATTCTGATCGGGTTGGCGCATCTCCACGACATCGGACTCGCGCACGGCTCCGTGGACTCCAATCACGTCATGGTCTCGGATGATCCCACGGGAGTTGTCGCACGCCTCGTCGGAATCGAGCCGCGCCGGAACGGGCTTGGGGGCGATGGGAGTGCGACAGCCGACTTGGTCGACTTGCACCTGCTTATGCGCTCGGCCAACATTTTGGAAGGATCAGCAGCAAGCGCCGCGATGGGCGTGCTGTCCCACGCAGCCGGCGACGCAACGATCGACGCCCATGCGGCCATCGCCGCCATGGCGTCCATTCTTGGTCGCCGTCCGCGCCCTGTGTCGCGCGTCCCTCTTCCTACCCCTAATGTGAGCGGGCATTTTATTGGTCGCGAACAATCTCTCGACCGTGTCCTTGGCGCCGTTCGATCCGCATTGAACTCAGGTGGGGAGCGGCGTATTGCGATCAGTGGCCAAAGGGGGGCCGGGCTATCGACGTTGCTTAACGAAGTGGCCCTCATGCTTGAGTGGGAAGGCGTGCGGGTTGCGCGCTGTGTTGCGCTTGGCGACGGCACGCCGTTGCTCGACAGTCAAACTTCGGCGGATTTCGATCCGCTTGCGTGGGCAGAAGAGAACCGGGACTCGTCTGATCATGCACCACTTGTGCTGGTTGTTGACGACGCCGACCGACTTACATCGGCAGATGTCGTTTCGTTGCGCCGGCTGCTGGAGCTTCCAAAGGAACTTCCAATCGCTGTCGTCATGGCGATCCCTGAATGCAGTGGGGGACTCAGCACCGTCGGGCATGGGATTGCTGGCGCCTGTCCAACCGAACGGTTGCGCGGCCTTCGTCCCTCCGATGTTCAGACGTGGATTGCGGCGACCGGGCTCGGCCGACTGCCGCTGACACAGTTGCTTGGCTCGTTCGATGATGGTGGCGGGTACCTTCCGGCGACCGTCGCCCGTCGTCTTACGGGAGCATTCACGGGAGTCGTCACGCCGTTCCTTTCGGCCAAGGAGCCAAAGGTGACTGCACCCATGCCCGTTGTCGCGCCTCGATCTCCGGTCCAGCCCTCGGTGTCAACAGATGAGGCTGGCATTCGGTTCTTATCGAATCTCGCGGAACAACTCGCGGCGTCGGCATCGGAGGATGACGTTGTTCGCGTCGCGCTGCCCAGAATGCGTCAGGTCTCAGGAGCCATTGCGGCAGCGCTTCTCGATGAGGGCGCCACATTCGTCGAGCGGGGCGATTGTGATGGAATCAAACAGGTCGAAGAGTCCGACTCGTTCGCCTTAGGTGCGCGGAATCTCCTTCGCACATGTGCAACAGGATCGATAGTCCCCGTCGCCGATCCAGCGAACGGGATCACGGTGTTTCCGTTTCCGAATGGTCCCGTTGGACGCGGAGTCGCGATTCTTGGCGGCTTAGACCCTGCGGTCCCTGGTTCATTGGGGAGGTCCCATCTCGTCGCACTTGCTTCAATGCAGACGGGGCAGGCCCTTGCGATGATCCGCACCGAAGCACGTCGGCGCGACGCTGAGATCGTGAGCCTAGAAAACACATGGCTCCGCGACCATTCGCGCCGGGCGGCAAGCGAAAGTGAGCGCCTCCGCACACTTCACGACAAGCTCCGCTTGCGAACCGATGACCTCGAGACGGCTACGGCATCTTTGAAAGCCCTCTTCGACGCTCTGACGGGGCACATGGTGATTGCGTGGGGGCTAGATGGCCATGCGGGCGCCCGCAACGCTGCGGCAGCGTCGCTACTTGGAGCTAAGGACTCGCCGATGCCGCTTCACTTTGATGCGCTAGCAACGGACGGGACTCCGAGATTCGCGGATCTTGTTCATGATGCGGCACGCGGCGAACGTGTTTCTATTGAGACGAACCGTCGAGCGATCGACGGAACGGTGCTTCCGATTCAGCTCGTGTTGAGTCCTCTACTCGGACAGGGCGGCGATGTGCGCGGTTGGGTGGAGGTTTCACGCGACCTAACTCAGGAGATCGATGCGCGCCACCGGACGTTGTTATCTGAGCGACTTGCGGCGTTAGGGACATTGAGCGCGGGCGTGGCCCACGAATTCAACAACCTCTTGCAGGGCATCATGGGTTGGCTTGAATATGCTCTATCGGTCGATGATCGAGGTGCTGTTCGTCGGGCCACAGCCACGGCACTTGGCGCAGCGTCTCGTGCGTCCGAGGTCACCCATCGACTGCAGGCGTTTGCCAGGCCACGCGGGGACGTGCGTGTTCCAACTCGATTGGCGGATTTGGTTGAGGAGACCCTCCGACTCGTCTCGCGGGGACTCGAGGCTGAAGGATGTCGCGTGAACGTGCGCAGCGACCGCGCGGTTGCCGCGAGAGTCGATCAGACGTGCATTCTGCAGGTCATCCTGAACCTTGTAACGAATGCTCGGCATGCGATGGCGAAGTCGAGCACGCGGGAACTCACAGTTACGACGACGCGTGAAGATGGCGATGCGATCATGACCATCACAGACACAGGACCCGGAATACCCGAGGCGATGCAGTCTTTGGTCTTTGATCCCTTCTTTACGACAAAGGCCGTTCGACAGGACGGAGCACCGTCAGGAACAGGGCTTGGACTTTCCCTCGCCCAGTCGATCATTCTCGAGCACGGCGGGACTCTCTGCGTCCGAAGTCGTCCCGGCGAAGGGGCGACGTTTGAGATCCGGCTACCCGCCGTCCCGGTCTCCACCGTCGATGCTCCTCCGGCGCGCCAAGTGGACGAATCGAGGGCTGCGGATCGAGTCTTGTCGATTCTGATCGTTGGCGACGACGCATCGACCCGAGGGGTCCTTGCCGAGCGACTCTGCATGCGAGGACACTCGGTGGTCCTCAGTTCCGACGTTGCTGGCGCCAAGGCAATACTGGAGCGCGGGGGAATCGACGTTGCCGTGGTGGACGACGGGGTCGGAAACGGCGAGCAGATATTCGGACGCACCATCGACATGCGAGGCGCAAAGCGACCGAGGTACATTCGCCTATGTGGCGACCCCAATGCGGTTGGCTTCGACGGTGATGGGATTCAGTCCCTACAAAAACCATTCACGGCCGCTCTATGGATAGCGACCGTGGAGGGAGAGCCGCCCCAAGCGGGGCGCCCGCGGCTAAGTTAGCCCTTTGAAGTCAAGGTGCGCCCGATGCGGCGACGACGCTTGATGATGTTGCGTCCGCCCTTCGTCTTCATCCGAGTGAGGAAGCCGACTTTCTTGAGCCACTTGAGCCTGCTGTTACGTACGTTCGTCTTCATGGCATGAATTCCAGAAGGGAGTTATTAGCAGCGGTGGCTCGAAGGACAAGGGCTAGCCCAAACGGAGCCCTGTCGAGCCAGATGCGTAAGTCAGGCGTAGGGCAGAAACCCACGTCGCCTAGCCCGAGTTTCCCGGTATAGTTCCCTACCTTGCTTATGAACCCCATTCGCCACATCGCCCTCGCCTTTCTCGTTCTTGCCATGTCGGCGACCGCGTTTGCGCAAGTACCCGCGAGCCGACCCGCTTCACGGCCGGCCCTCGTTGGAACAGCCGATGGCGGCTGGCGAGAATGGCGTGGCAACGCAACGAATCTTGCTCGATCCTACGGCAAGGTTCCAACGTTCAAGGCCGTTCGGTGGAAGTACGTCGCAGAGAGCGGGATGCAGTCGTCGCCTGTTGTCGCGGATGGGGTGGTCTATGTCGCGACCAAGGAAGGTTCGGTCCACGCACTGGATTTCGCGACTGGAAATCGTCGCTGGGAAAAGAAGATTTCGCCCCAAGATCTTCCGAAGGAATCTCCGAGGGGCTTCGGCTGGAGCACGCCACTCGTGCTTGACGAGGTCATCGTCATCGGAAGTGATGAAGGGCGGATTTACGGAATTTCGCGAAAAGACGGATCCGTTGCTTGGAAGGTCCAAACGGGCGACAAGGTTTGGTCCTCGCCTAAGACGGACGGTCGCAATGTCTACGTCGGCGGCTTGGACGGTTACTTCTATGCGATCGACCCGAAGAAGGGCGATCTGGTGTGGAAGCTTAAACTCGGCGGGGAGATTGGCGGATCGGCTTGTATTCTCGGCGAAGAAGCAGCCGTCACTGGGCGTGATAAGAAGCTGCACATCATCAATCTAAAATCAGGGACGCTCGTGAAGGCGGTCGACACCGGCGGCCACTCGACCTCAACGCCGACTCTCGCGGCGGGTGTGTACTGTTTCTGGCCGGCTGGCGGCAAGTTTACCGGAGTCGATGCATTCTCCCGCAACGTCCTTTGGAAAACCGAGAGCGTTGGACAGTATCGAACTTCCTGCGCTTCGGACGACGAGCGCGTCTACACATCAGGTGGTCCGTTCGTGCTGGGATTCAATCCCGTTGATGGCAAGCAGCTTTGGTTCGCGCGAACCGAGCGGACTTTGGATGCATCCCCCGTGGTCGTCGGAGATAAGATCGTCGTGCCCGGCGCCGATTCGAAGTTATGGGTTTTCGATGCCGCAACCGGGGTGGGTGGCGAAGTCGCCGATTTAGGCGAGGCCTTCTCTGCGTCCGCAGCGATCGTCGATGGACTTTGCATCGTATGTGGGCTTTCCGGCACCGTTTTCGCGATAGAGTAGCCCATGGCCGGCGGAAGCGATAACAACACAGCAATAAGGGGGCCGCATGTCATGGGCCTCTTCGGAGAGTTCGTTTGGAACCGATGATTGATGTGAAGGACTTGTGGAAGAGTTACGGCTCATTCCATGCGGTCGTTGGAATCACGTTCTCCGTAGCGCGCGGGGAAGTGGTGGGTTTTCTAGGGCCGAATGGTGCGGGCAAGTCGACGACCATGAAGATCCTGACCGGATCGCTTCTGCCAACGGCGGGAAGCGTCAAGGTTGCGGGCTTCGACGTCGTAGAGAACTCGCTCGAAGCCCGTCGACGCATCGGATACCTCCCCGAGCACACGCCTCTCTATGCGGACATGACGGTCAAGGAGCACCTTAACTTCGCAGCGTCGTTGCGAGGTATGTCGTCGGGCCGAGCGAAAGAACGCATTGATGCCGTGGTGTCACAGACCGATCTCGGCCCGAAATGGCGCGCCCCAGTGAAGACGCTCTCGAAGGGGTATCGCCAACGCCTTGGCATAGCTCAGGCGCTGCTGCATGAGCCCGAGTTACTGATTCTCGACGAACCTACGGTTGGACTTGATCCAAATCAGGTCGTGCCGGTGCGTGAGATCATTCGCGGCGTTGGGCGTGAACGAACAGTCATTCTCTGCAGCCACATTTTGTCTGAGGTTGAGGCCACCTGCGGGCGCGCACTCATCATCAACGAAGGGCGCATTGTCGCCGACGGTACGCCGCGAGACCTCGCGTCGGGCCTCGGCGTTGCGACGCTTGAGGAAGCATTCCGTCGTCTTACGGCGGCCGGGGGGGCAGCGTGATGGGACCTATAAGCACCATCTTTTGGAAAGAGTTTCGCGGCTTTGTGACATCGCCGCTCGCTTACATCTTTCTGATCCTATTTCTTCTGTGGCTAGGAGTGAACTACTTCTTCGGCAACATTGCTGCAGGCGGGTCGTTCACGGGCGTACAGGTCAAGGAGGCGAGCCTCGAATCGCTATTTCAGGCCTTGCCATCAGCGTTCGTGATCATCGTGCCGGCGCTCGCGATGCGTTTGTGGCCCGATGAAATCAAGCTCGGGACGCTCGAGCTCCTGATGACGTTCCCCGTGCGGCCATGGCAAGTGGTCTTTGGCAAGTTCCTCGCGGGACTGGCGCTTATCGCCGCCGCTCTTGCTCTGACTCTTGTCACGCCCCTCACTGTTCAGGCCTATGCGCGGACAAGTCATGGGCTCGATTGGGGGCCGGTGTGGGGGTCCTACGCCGCTTCCTTGCTGCTTGGCGGCGCGTTCCTCTCGGTCGGACTCTTCGCAGGCGCGTTGTGCCGCGAACAGGTGACCGCGTTCATCGTCGCCCTATTCACGTGCGGCATGCTGGTCATGCTCGGAACGAGCGCTTTTTTAATCCAATCGGCGGACTGGTTTTCCGACATTGCGCGGCAGATTTCGTTCACCGTGCGGTTTGAAAGTATGGCTCGCGGTGTCCTCGACATCCGGGACTTGGTGTACTTCGCTTCGTTCACGGGGCTCTTCCTGTTCCTGAACGTGGTCACACTTGAAGCTCGGAAAGCTTCCTGAGGAGATCCCCATGAACGTCTCGCGAAGCCGATTTTGGTCGTGGGTGGCTGGTGGCGTCCTGATGACAGGAATCACCGTCGTTCTGAATATCGCCGTATCTGATATTCGCCTCGAAAAGGACCTGACACAGGACGAGCGATTCACGCTTCCTCCAGCAGTGGGTCGAATCTGTGCAGGCCTCACAGACACCTGTAAGGTCACCGTCTATCTCTCCGACCCGATGCCTTCGTACCTTCGTCATCTAAGTCGGACTGTCTCGACGAGGCTTAAGGAGATGAATCGGTACGCGGATGGCAAGATCGAATGGGAGTTCGTTGACCCAGGTCAAGATCAGGACCTGCTCAAGAAGTTAAGCGAGCTCAAGCTGCAGCCCCTATCGCTCCAGGACGTTCGTGGAGGCGAAGCCGTTGCAGGTGTCTACTGGATGACGATGGTGTTCCGCCATGGGAAGGAGATCGCCACGTTGCCCATGACGGACATCGGGCAGGACATCCTCAAGGAGGAGCGTGCGCTTGCCGCGTTGCCCGGGTTTATCTCCGCTCGACTGCTACGCGTAACTCAGCCTGATGTGTCCGTTGGCATTATTAGCGACAAGAAGGTCCCGCCGCAGAACCCGCAGAATCCGGGCCAACCCCAAGAGGGCATGGACGGACTTAAGGGATTCCGTGATCGGCTTGCTACTCATTGCCGGGTGAAGGACGTCTCGCTGAAAAATGGCGTGCCAGTACCCGATGACGTCAAGGCACTCATCCTCTTTCGCCCGGAAGCGTTCACGGAGGTTGAGGTTTATCAACTCGACCAGTACCTCATGAGGGGAGGTCGCGTCATTGTGATGCACGACTCCGTGTCGGTTCTTGACTTCGATCGAGAACAGCCGATTTCGGCGGGCCTTCAGCAGGGCAATTTCGTTCCTCGCGCCGTGAAGACGGGCATTGACGATTGGTTGACTCACTTCGGAATGAAGCCATCTGCCGGCGCTTTGCTCGACAAGGCGTGCTTCCAGTCGCAGCGCTTAGGTAGGCAACAAGTCGTCGGACCAGGGGGCGTCCCCATGTATGTGATGGCTCCGGTGAATACCGATCTGCCCGCTTTGATCAATGTGATCGAGTCGGACAAGGATTCGAACTCGACCGGCCAAGTTGACGCCACCGAACTTTGCCTCACGGGAATCTCGCAACTTGGATTCCTCGCACCGTCGCCATTTGAAGTAAACAGCGACGCATTCGCCAAGACCCATCCGCGGGGCAAGCTCACGACACTTGTTTCGTCCTCATCCAATGCGTGGGTCATTGACGCGAAGGATGCGATTCCTTTCGCGGTAGCACCGCCAACAGAGGGGTTTGCACGGCGTCCTCTCGTCATGCGAGCCAATGGCCGACTAAAGTCGTATTTCGCTGGGAAGGACGTCCCCGTCGCCGGAGACGTAGCGCCTGAAGCGCCGAAGCTCCCTCCAGGTCTCGATGATTCGAAGGAGGGGATCAACCCCCAACTATGGGTCATCGCCGACGCCGACTTCGCATTCGATGTTTGGCCAACGCTTTTTGGTCAGCGCCTCGGTGCCATCACCGGTGCTCGAGCCTTGGTCAATTCTTCGGTGATGCTGCTTAATATGGTGGACGCTTCGATTCTTGGCCCGGAAATGGTCGAAATTCGACGCCCACGATTGGCCGATCGATCCGTCGACGAGGTCAAGGTCAAGGCCGACCGCGACAAGATCTTGTTCAACAACATTGCCCTGATGCCGTTGGCTCTGATTGCGTTCGGAATCGTAGTCTTCATCATCAGGAAGGCGCAGACATTCGTGCCGTCGCACAGATCGGTTGCCGTGGCAACGGCTCCTATCGTGCCAGCCGCAGCCGTATCGACGCCATCGGGTGGCGAAGACACTCCGTCCGTAAGTTGAGTCTTTAGGAGACATGACACCGTGAATCGTCGCACGTTGATGATCCTCTCTTTGTTATTCGTTGTCCTGCTCGTCGTCGGAGTGCTCCCGCGATTCTCGGCCTCCAAGGCGGAGCGTGTACGCAACGTACGCGATGACGTGAGGCCGCCGGCCGCTCTGAAGGCTGCCGACGTGGTGGAGATCGAGATCTCGGACGCAACGGAGACGATTCTTCTCCGTCGCGGCGAGAAAGGCTGGGTTTTCCCAGCCAAATTCGATGCACCAGTCAACTCTCAGCGGGCCGACGAGCTTGCCGGTGTGTTCTCTGAGATCGACAAGGCTGAGCGAGTTGCCGACTCGACCCGCATGGACGTTCAGTTTGGATTGGATCCGGTGAAGGCTAAGCGCCTCCGATTCATGGGCGCACAGTCCAAGGTTCTCTTAGACCTCGTCGTCGGTACCGTCGATCAGGCGGGGGATCGTAGTTTCAACGATGCGGGAAATTATCTTCGTGTGACAGGGACGGAGACGGTTTGGACGCATTCGAAGAAGCTGCAGCATCTGGTCTATCCGAAGGCCTCGTATTGGTTGGACAATCGACTTTTCCCATCTATTGAGCCGAAAGACGTCGCCGAGCTCGTTGGGAAAGTCTCCAAGATCCAACTCGAATTTGACGATCTGCCTCCGCCGGGCTCGCAGCCCGAGTCACAGCCTGAAACGGTCCCCACAATCCCACCGGATCGATTGCGGCTTGTCATGACTGCAAAGGAGGAGGATGTCCCCGTTGTGGCGTCACCGTCTGGCCCGAAGGTTGACGAAAACCCATCCGATACTAAGCCAACGACTAAGAAGGAGCGTCGGTATCAGGCGGCAGAGCCCTATCAGCAGGCACTGCTTCATACACCTATGGTGGACAACCTCGCACGGTTGTTGTTGTTTGCGCGCTGCGATGACATTGCGGGAACCGATCCGTCGCTTGCCCAGTTCGGATTCGACCGCCCATCGGTATCGATTGAATTGACGTTCGCGGACGGCACGGTGCGATCGATGAAGGTTGGCGCCAAGGCACCACCATCTGACGATCCCGTACGGAAAAACCTCGTGTCGCGCTATGCCTCCGTGGCCGGCGATTCGAAAGTGTTTCTTCTCTCGGACTTCACGGTGGCGCAGTTCCGGAAGAAACTCGCGGACCTGAAGCCTCCAGAACCAGTGACGCCGAAAGTCGACGGGCTTCGTCCGATCGAGATTCCAGACGATTCGACGACCCGCCCTGGGCGCTAGAAAACGCGGCCGCAGTATGGCTAGGACGACTTGAGGGCTTCGCGGACCACGACGTCCACTGAGGACTCGGAGCCAAGCTTGCGAATCGCGGCCAGCACCGCCTTGACTGCGGCAGACTCGCTGTAGCCTAAGACGATCAACGCGCCGATGGCGTCACCCTCGAGTCCTGACGGTGTCGTGGCCGATTCCCCACCCGCCTCATTCGAGCGTCGGGGAGTGCGTCGGCCCGCTTCGTCCTTAAGCTCAGTGAGGACGCGTTGGGCAATCTTTGGGCCAATACCCTTCGACGCTGAGAGTCGTTTCTCCGATCCTTCGCGCACGATCGCCCAAAAGGCGGCCGGATCCAAAGCCGAGAGGAGATTCAACGCGTGGGAAGGACCGACGCCAGAAATGCGAAGGAGACGTCGAAAGAGGTCGCGTTCATCCTCGTCAGCGAATCCAAACAACCTCTGTGAGTCTTCGTTTTGACGGTGGTGGACAAACACACGCACGTCTTCGCCGACGCGGAATCGCCCGGCTGTCCTGATCGAGGTCTCCACAAACCAACCGACCCCGGCGGTCTCGATGACGAGAGACGCAGGGGTCTTGGAGATCACACGGCCGTGCAGGTGCTCGTACACGGCGCGTCCTTAGTCTCAGCCGCCGCGGACGGTGACGCCGAATTCAGCCAACTTTGACTTGAGCTCAGTCAGACTTGTGAGTCCGAAGTTCTTGAGTGAAAGGAGTTCAGCTTCGCTATGGGTGAGGAGGTCCCGAATTGAGGTGACCTTGAGCGCCTGAAGCGCCTTGCGGCAACGGATCGAAAGATCCAATTCCGAGAGGTTGATGTTCAGAGTCTCGTCGCTGATGCCTTCTGGAACCGGAAGTGAGCCGATGCCCGTGGGTGGTTCGCCAGGGAAATCTCCCGCGAGATCCGCGAGATCGAAATCGTCGTCCTGCGGAATCTCAAGCGGCGGCAAAGGCGTCGAGGAGACGATCATGCCGAGGCGGAGGCCCTTTGAGGCGAGGACCGACTTGATTTCTTGGATCGTTGTATCGCCAAGATTTCGGTAGGCGAGGAGTTCGCCGTCGGTACGACCTACGAGGTCGCCGATGGTCTGGATGTTCATCTTCTGGAGGCAGTTGCGTGCCCGAACTGACAACTCGAGGTCCGTAACTGGGACCTTGAACATGAGGTTCTGACGCTCGGTGCCGCCGCGATGCTCGTCCTCGACGCGCATGTTGAGTGACGATTCAGCGTCCTTCATGTATTGACGGGCGCGTCGGTGGTTCGGGAACGAATCAAGAATCGCCTTGTAGCAGGCGACGGCTTGTTCGTAGCGGCCACTGTCCTCGTGCAGGATGCCGAGGTTGATCAGAGTGTGCGTGTCCTTCGGCTCGTGCTGCGCCGCCGCCTCATAGAGAGCGAGCGCGCGATCTTCGTCGCCGACTAGGTCGCACAGGTACGCCTGGCGGAACAACGATGGAAGGTGGTCCGGGTCGCGCTGGAGCGCGGCGTCGTATTTGCCAGAGGCTTCAATGCGTTGGCCCTCCGCTTCGAGGCAGCGACCGTCGTAGTAATTGATGTCAGCGCCATCCTTGAACGCGTTCGGACAGTTCTTCACTGCATTGACGAGTCCAACGAAGTCCTCGGAATAGAGGAGGGCATCCATCCACAGGCGCCAAACACGAATATCGGTTTGGGCCTTTTCGTGTCGGGATAAGCGCTTCACGGCGAGGTCTGGACGACGCATCGGACGTGCAGTGCCTTCTTGGACTTCTGAACGCAGACAGCACTCGGCGAGCATGAACTCAATCGCTTGGCCGGTTGCGCCTGATTGCTTGAGGAAGCCGAACGCGAGGTGGTATTGGCCGAGCATCCAGCGGGCGATTCCGGCGTTGCGCGGATCAGAACTCCCATCGCCGAGCGAATTAAGCTGACGGTCAATCGCGCGTCGTGCGCTGCGATCCGTCAAAACTAGTTGCTTGGTCGTAAGTAGCGAATCGAGGGAGGGCGACTTCTCAGTCGCGAAACTCCAAACGTCGATCGTGGGGGCCGAGGCGCCCAGTTCCGCGTTCGTCATGGGAAGAGGTCTCCGGAGGATGCTGCGCAGGCGTCCGGACGGTATGTCCGGGGCGCACGGAAGGGCGAAAAGTCTACGTCTCGAAGGGCCCCGCCCCAAGAAGGGGAGGGTCTGAGTTCCGTCTCGTTGTTCATCCGGCCCTTGTAAGTTAGGTTGCCCCCCTCCCGGAGGCCGCCACAAGCCGCCTCCCCGGGTGCCCTATGGCGCCGCGGGGCCCGGGGGCTCCAAACTGCATGCTCGAATCCCTGTCGAAGGGCATCCAAGGCCTCATCAGCCGCCTAGCCGGTAACGGCAAGCTCTCGGAGGAGAACGTCAAAGACGCTCTCCGCGAGGTGCGTATTGCCTTGCTCGAAGCGGACGTGAATCTCGGCGTTGCTAGAGCTTTCATGGAGCGTGTCAAGATCAAGGCTCTCGGCCGGGAAGTCATCGAAGGCGTCAACCCAGGCCAGATGATCGTCAAGGTCATTCACGACGAACTCACGGCCCTCATGGGTGGGGCTGACGCCGAACCGATCAAATTCTCCACTGGAAGTCCGACGGTCATCCTTATGGCCGGACTTCAGGGCGCGGGCAAAACGACGACATGCGGCAAGTTGGCCGCGTTCATTGCCAAGAAGTACCAGAAGTCGGTGCTGCTTGCGGCGGCCGACTTGCAGCGTCCCGCCGCGGTTGAGCAGCTCAAGGTCTTGGGCGCATCGCTTGGAATCCCCGTGCACACCGAAACGGGAATGCCTCCGCCGGCCGTGTGCGAGCGCGCCGTCGCGCGGGCGAAGACCGAGCGCATCGACGTCGTCATTCTTGACACGGCGGGCCGGCTTCACATCGACGATTCCCTGATGGCGGAAGTCGCGGAAGTTGCCCGTCGGACTTCGCCGCATGAGGTTTTTCTCGTATGCGACGCGATGACCGGTCAGGATGCCGTCAATTCAGCGAAGGCATTCAATGACCGACTTCCGTTGACGGGAGTCATCTTGACTAAACTCGATGGCGATGCCCGCGGTGGCGCGGCGTTGTCGGTTCGAGAAGTTACGGGAAAGCCGATTAGATTCGTCGGGCTCGGTGAGAAACTCGACAAATTCGACCAGTTTTACCCTTCGCGGATGGCCGATCGCATTCTGGGAATGGGCGACGTTGTGTCGCTCGTTGAAAAAGCCCAAGAGGTGGTTGACGAGCGGACGGCGCGTGCTCAGGCCGAGAAGATGTTCCTCGGCACGTTCTCACTTGATGACTTTCTCCGACTTCTCCAGCAGATCAAGCGAATGGGGAATATGAAGGACATTCTCGGCATGATTCCGGGGCTCGGCCAGCAGATGGCCAATATGCCCTTGGACGAACGAGAATTCATGCGCTCGGAAGCGATCATCCTGTCGATGACCTCTGTCGAGCGGATGGAACCGGACATCCTCAACGTGTCCCGACGACAAAGGGTGGCCCGGGGCGCGGGCGTGACCCTAGAGCAGGTCAATGACCTCATGCGTTCGTTCAAGGAAATGAAGAAGCAGTTCGGAGAACTGCGAAAGATGGGCGTGTTTGGCCGCCTTTTGGACCCGACAAAGGGGCTCCAAAAGGAGAAGGAACAGGCTCTTTCGAAGATGCAGGAGGCCGGTGTCAACCTCCTCGATATGGACCAAGTCAAGGCCTGGAGGCAGTTCTCCGGGCAGAAAGCTCGGGCTGACGCCCGGAAGCAACGGAAACGTAGGTAGACTGATTCACCCCCGACCGGGAGATATCCATGGCAGTTCACATCCGTCTCAGCCGTATCGGCCGTGAAAATCGGCCGTTCTTTCGTATCGCCGTCTATGACTCTCGCACCCGCCGTGACGGCAAGGTGCTTGACCATCTCGGCTATTACGATCCCATTAATTCGACTGGCAAGATTTGGAAGCTCGATCTCGAGCGCCTCTTTGATTGGATGAAGAAGGGCGCAACGCCTTCGGAAACCATCAAGGCCCATCTTCGCGCAGAGAAGATCGTCTATGGCGATGCAACCGCAACGCGCAAGGCCAACGCCGAGCGTCGTAAGGGTCGCGTAGCTGCGCGCAAGAAGACGGGTCGCACCGTCGAGAAGACTGCGTTCAAGAAGCCCGCCAAGAAGACGTGATCCGATGCCCGTGACTCCGGCAATGAAGGAGAGGGCCCAAAAGGTCCTCGCCGAACTAGAGCTCGTGATCGGCGGCGTACGCGATACGGAGGAAACTCATCCGTTGTCGCACCTTGCGCTCACGACCATCTGCCGGGGGCTCGGTACCAAGCGAGCGCGCGCAGCGGTGCGCCGCCTTGAGTCGGACTACGTCGATTGGAACGACGTACGCGTTACCCCGGTCCGGGAACTCGCCGCCAAAGTTGGCGGCGAGGACTCGATCGCGCGCGCTGAACGCCTTGTCGAACTTCTCGCGATGGTGTTTCTCCGATTCAATCGCCTTTCATTGGAATGGCTGTCGGACCCTGCGAAGGATACCGGCGGTCGCAAGATGGACCGACTGGTGAAATGGTTGGGCGATCGTTCGCTCGCCCATGTGGTCTCACTCAAGTCTTGGGTGGCCCGTTCCCCTGAGGTCGTCGTCGACGGCGGCTTCCCGAAGGTCCTTCAGCGTCTCGGGCTCTCTGATGGCAAAGGCGCTGCTACGGCGCTGAAACTGCATGTGCGCGGGTTGGTGCCTGAATCCGATCTGATGGCCCTGCTGTCGATCATTCACACACTTGCCGAAACAACGTGTGTTTCACCCAAGCCGGAATGCACCACATGCGTCGCTCGATCATTCTGCCCCTCTTCCCATGCTCCGGCACCCGCTAAGGAAGCTGCGCCGAAGCTAGCCAAGTCGTCCTCGGCAAAGGCATCCAAGACTGAGAAGGCCTCGACGCAGAAGGTCGCAGTGAAGGGGACGAAGCAGAAGGCGCCGCCATCCAACGCGGATAAGACCCCTGCGCGCGCCAAGGCCTCACCCCGAAAGTCATGAGTTCCCGACGTTAGGATGGGCGCGTGCTGGCCCTCGCCTCCTCATCCCCTCGTCGTCGTGACCTTCTCGTGGAACGGGGGGTTGCGTTTCTAGTTGTCTCCCCGAATGTAGACGAAAGTCCGAATGGTGAGACCGATCCTGTTCGACTCGCGAGTCGACTAGCGAGGTTAAAGGCCATGGACGTGCTGTCGAGGCGCGTTGACGGATACGTTCTTGCCGCGGATACGGTCGTGGCCGTTGGTGGCGAGATCCTCGGAAAGCCGACGGATGATGACGATGCTCGCCGCATGTTGCAGCTGCTCTCAGGTTCAACCCACCGCGTCGTGACCGGATTTACAGCGGGCCGCCAATCCGACGGAGCGCTCGTGACTGGATCCGTCACAACACTCATCACGATGCGTCCGTTGACCGACGCCGATATCGAAGCGTACATCGCGACACGCGAGCATGAAGGGAAAGCAGGCTCGTACGCGATCCAGGAAACCGCAGATCAATTCGTGATCGCGATGGAAGGTCCATTGGACAACGTCGTGGGGTTGCCGGTGAGACATGCACTCGCCGCGCTCGCCGCGCTCGGCCTGAAGGACGTTTCATGAGATTCCAAAATCTTGCGATCCTTTTTGCAGCGATCACCGTGGCATGTTCGGCTCCAGAGCCGACGCAACCCGACTCCGGGGGTGTGATCAAGAAGCCTGCGGTCGTTCCTTCTCTCCGTGGGACCGTGACGGTTGGATGCCCGAACGGATCCGTGACGTGCGAGGTGGCTTCCAACTTCGAATCGCGGGCGAAAGGAATGTCGGGGCGCACGTCGGTTCCCGTATCCACCGGTATGCTCTTCACCTATTCAGACGCAGACGTCCGAGGGTTCTGGATGAAGGGCTGCCTCGTCTCTCTCGACATTGCCTACCTGCGTGACGACGGAACCGTCGTCAATGTCGGACGGATGGACGCTCCCGCTCCATCGGTTCCGGATGATGCGTTACCTCGATTCGCATCCATGGAACCGGTTCGAATGGTGTTTGAAGTCGGAGCCGGAGAGGCCAACCGACTCGGGGTAGTCAAGGGAGCTCGACTCAGACTCCCACCTAATATCGCGCCATTGTTGGCGGCCTCCGACCCATGAGCGAGCCTCGACCAATCTGGCCCGCCCTTGTCGCCGTTGCGCTCGCTGTTTCGGTCACGTTCATTGCGGTGAGGACTTGGATGCCACCGCCGGTTCGGCCTGAGGCACTGCCCGGGGAGTCCCTCTTGCGCGAGGCCTATGCCATGACGCGTGAGCATTCGGTACTCCCGTTAGATCAGGAGCGACTTGGCGAGGGTGCCGTCGCTGGATTGGTGGGCGCGGTGGACCCGTACGCGGAGGCGTACGGTCCGGTTGAATGGGAAATCTTCCGGCAGCGCGCGCGCGGCGCATTCACCGGAGTTGGGCTCGACCTTGTCGCGCTCGGTGGACGCACGATAATCGCCAGCGTGATTCCTGGGAGTCCGGCGGAAGAAGCCGGAATTCGACCGGGCGAGCGGCTATTGAGCATCGACAACAAGCCGATCGATGACGCAGTAGATGTCGACATCCTTCTCGATGGGCCGCTTGGGTCGCGAGTTGCTCTGATTGTAGGGACCCTTGAAGGGGCAGATGGTCGAGGACTTTCTGTTCCTCGACGTGATATGGATCGCCCAACGGTTCACGCGACTCGGATTGATGACCACACGGGACTGCTGGTGATTACGGAGTTTCGTCCGACGACGCCCGCACAATTCGATGCCGCGTGGTCGAAGCTCGCATTGATGCCCCCGCAGCACCTAATTGTTGATGTGAGAAATAACCATGGTGGCGACCTCGATGCTGCGGCCGCGGTCGCCGATCGTTGGATAGAGGAAGGCATCATCTATCGACGTGTAGGACGGACGGAAGATTCGAGCTTTGGCGCAACTTCCGGATCTCCGCTTGCCTCATGCAGGACGCTGTTGCTGGTTAATGGCGAAACAGCTTCAGCAGCTGAGGTTCTCGCCGGCGCTCTTTCGGACCACGGGTGTGCCTTGATGATTGGGGAGCGCACTTATGGCAAAGGTGCGATTCAGGAAGTCATGGCCTTCGCCAACTCTCCAGGTGGAATGAAGATCACGACGGGAGTGCTGTTGACACCGAGCGGGAGGTCTCTTGAATCGCATCTGCCATCCGTTGTGCGTGGTGTCGGCGGAGGTGGCTTAATACCCGATGTTGTCATCAAGGTGCCTGCGGGAAATCGAGCAGCGCTCGAAAGGGCACGCCACCGTGAGCGCTGGCCCCTTCACGTGCGCGAACTTGTCGAACGCCACGACGGAGCCAATGTTGCCGATGAGGCACGAGACATCGCGATGAAGCTCCTGCGCTAGGATCTCCGAAGTAGAGAGGAATTCATGCTGACCTTGGGAATAGAGACCTCGTGCGATGAGACCGCGGCCGCTGTGGTCGAAGGTGGCCGCACGATTCGTTCGTCGATCATCGCGAGTCAAGTGCAGCGCCATGGCGCATGGAAGGGCGTGGTCCCGGAAATCGCGGCCCGCGAGCACGTGAAGGCAATTTTGCCCGTCGTTACGAAGGCGCTGACGGATGCAGGCGTCACATTGGCTGACATCGGACTTCTGGCGGTCACGCGGGAGCCGGGCCTAGTTGGCGCACTTCTCATTGGAGTCGCGGCTGCGGAAGCCCTCTCATGCGCCACGTCGATTCCCATCGTCGGGGTCAACCACATTGAAGCGCACATCGGTGCTCCGTGGCTCGCGGCCGGCGATCCTCCTGAATACCCACTTATTTCGCTCGTCGTGAGTGGGGGCCACACGCATTTTTTCCTTTCGTCGAGCGCTTGTGATCATCTACTGCTTGGTGCGACGCTCGACGACGCGGCAGGTGAGGCCTTCGACAAGGTCGCCGCGGCGTTGGGTCTCGGGTACCCGGGCGGCCCTGCCGTTGAGCGCGCCGCGAAGTCAGGCGACGCGGCGCTGTATCCGTTCAAGAGGCCCCTGCTCGATCCAAATGGGCTTGATGTCTCGTTCTCCGGTCTCAAGACCGCCGTGCGCTACCGCTGCTTTGAGCAGGACCCCGATGGGAGGCCTTTGCCGCAGCTTCGCCCCGGAGTGCGGGTAGAAGATGTCGCAGCCTCGTTTCAGGCCGCCGTTGTTGACACGCTCGTTACCAAGTCCTCCGTCGCCTGCCGTCGGTGGAAAACGCCGCGCCTCGCCATTGGTGGTGGGGTTGCCTGCAACGGGCCTCTGCGAGACGCCTTGGTCGCACGGGGCGCAAAGGAGGGGTTTCGGGTCTACCTCACCCCGCCCAGCCTCTGCACGGACAACGCGGCGATGGTGGCTTCGCAGGGCTATTTCCGATTCATGGCACAGGGGCCGGACGCACTGCCCTTGGTGACGGCCCCGCGAGCGGTTTGGCGACGAGAAGCGGCGGTTGCTCCGTCATCGCCGCAAGGTTAAAACGTGCCCCCGGGACCGCGGGTGACGCCTCCGGGCCCCATGAGCGCGCTGCGCTCCGGATGTGCCTGTGATGGGAGACCCGACTGAGATCTTGGGATTCGCACGTATTGACCACGACAGGGAACGCCGATGCGGCTTCCCTGAAGTGATCTACGCGGAGCGAAAGACCCCCGAAGAAGCCGCCGCGATCGCCGCAAGGATCACGGCGCGGTCGGGGTACTTCTTGGCTACACGCGCCACTCCCGCTCATGCGGAGCTCATGCGCATCGCCGTTCCATCGGCAGAATGGCATCCACGCTCCCGCATCGTCCGACTGCTCCCTCCCGATCAAGTGCGTTCGGGGAATGTGACGGTCGTCTGTGCGGGAACCGCGGACCTGCCGGTGGCTGAGGAAGCCGCGCTCACGGCCGAGTGCCTCGGCGCGTCGGTCATACGAATCAACGATGTTGGAGTCGCGGGGTTGCACCGGATTCTTGAGGAACAGGCGGCGTTGCGTCGGGCCCACGTTCTCGTCGTGGTCGCGGGAATGGAAGGGGCCCTGCCGTCTGTCGTCGGTGGGCTCGTGGATCGGCCGGTGATTGCCGTTCCGACTTCGGTGGGCTATGGCGCCTCCCTCGGTGGGATCGCGGCGCTGCTCGGCATGCTCAATGCCTGCGCACCCAACATCACGGTGACAAACATCGACAACGGATTTGGGGCGGGCTACGTGGCCGCACTCATCAACAGGGAGTTCGCACGCTCATGAAGCGAAAAGAAGCAAGGCTTGTGCTCGAGGACGGGACAATCTTCGTGGGGCAAGCGTTTGGAGCTCTCGTGGAGTCGAGTGGCGAGGCCGTGTTCAACACATCTCTCTCGGGATACCAAGAGGTGTTGACCGATCCGTCGTATCGCGGCCAAATCGTCGTGATGACCTACCCGCATATCGGGAACTATGGCATCAACGTCGAAGACAACGAATCGCCCAAGCCATGGCTTTCGGGCTTCGTCGTTCGCGAACTTTCTCCGGTCGTCAGCAACTGGCGCGCGACGGAAGATCTTGGTTCATGGCTCACGCGCCACGGCATTCCTGGGATCGAGGGGATCGACACGCGCAAGCTCACGCGCATCCTTCGAGATAAGGGTGCGATGACGGCGCTCCTGACAACCGAAACCGCAGACACAGCAGAACTCCTGCGACGCGTCAAGAAGGCTCCACAACTGGTTGGGCGCGACCTCGTCAAAGAGGTCACTCGCGGGAAGACATTTGAATGGACCCAAGGCGGTGATCCTGCCTTCGCGCCCGATCTTGGGACGAAGCCAGCTGGAGAATTGCCCGCGCACGTGGTCGCGATCGACTACGGAGCGAAGGAGAACATCTTCAGGAGCCTCATCGACGCAGGCTTCAAATTGACCGTCGTACCCTCGAATTCCACCGCTGCGCAAGTCATGGGTCATCGCCCGGACGGCGTCTTTTTGTCAAATGGCCCCGGCGACCCTTCTGTGCTTCACCACGAAGTTGCAACAGTCAAGTCGTTGTTGGGAAAAGTACCTATGTTCGGAATTTGCCTTGGCCATCAGCTGATGGGACAGGCAATCGGCGCGAAGACCTTCAAACTGAAGTTCGGTCACCACGGCGGTAACCAGCCAGTCAAGAACTTGAAGTCCGGAGCGATCGAGATCACGTCCCAGAACCACGGTTTTGCTGTGGATCCGGACTCGATCCCGAATGGCGTCGCGAAGGTCACACACATCAATCTCAATGACATGACCTGCGAAGGAATGGAACTTCCGGAGCTTAAGGCTTTCAGCGTCCAGTACCATCCCGAGTCTGCACCGGGACCTCACGACTCTCTCTACCTTTTCCGCCAGTTCCGCGAGCTCGTGGACGCCAACCGGGGAGAAGCCTAATGCCGGTCATGGCACTTCTGGGCCTCCAGTGGGGAGATGAAGGCAAGGGCAAGGTCATCGATGCGCTGTCCGCATCGGTCGACGCAGTCGTCCGATGCCAAGGCGGAGCAAACGCGGGGCACACCGTCATTGTCGGCGGAGTGAAGCGCGTGCTGCACCTTGTGCCGAGCGGCATGTTGTATGCGCACGTCACGGGGATCATCGGCAACGGAGTGGTGATCGACGCGAACAAGCTCGTCGAGGAAATCACTGCGCTAGGGGCTGCTGGGCACGACATGACGGGACGCCTCATCGTCTCTGATCGCGCCCACCTCGTCATGCCGTGGCACAAGGAACTCGACCGCGCCGCAGAGGATGCTCGCGGCGATCAAAAGATCGGCACTACGGGTCGCGGCATCGGCCCGGCCTACGCAGATCGCGCCTCGCGACTGGGCATCCAGGCGGGCGACTTCCTTCATGAGGAGCGTTTCATTCGGCTCTTTGACACGCAGCTCGCGGCGAAGAATCGGCTACTCGCCGCGTACGGCCGCCCAACACTCGAGCGAACCGCCGCGATTGAGCCGCTGCTTGAAGCTGGTCGTCGCCTGAAACAGTACATCCGCGATTCGTTCGTTCCGCTGCGCGATCTCGTTGCCGCAAGAAAAGAGGTCATCCTCGAAGGCGCACAGGGATCCATGCTCGATATCGACCATGGAACCTATCCCTATGTGACCTCAAGCCATACCCACATCGGCGGCCTACTTGCGGGGTGCGGCCTTCCTGCGCGCGCGCTCGACTCCGTCACCGGCGTGGTTAAGGCCTACTGCACCCGTGTGGGCGCAGGCCCGTTCCCGACTGAGGAGCTTGGGCCACTTGGCGACACCATTCGCATTAAGGGTGGCGAATTCGGCGCGACTACCGGACGTCCACGGCGTTGCGGCTGGTTTGATGCCGTTGCCGTTAAACATGCGGTTGAGACCAATGGCGTCGACACGCTGGTGGTGACTAAAGCGGACATCCTATCGGAGCTAGGGGAGGTCAAGGCCTGTACCGAGTATCGACTCGGCGGACAGGCCGTCGCTTCGTATCCGCGATCAGACGACTTGGCGCTGGTTGAGCCGGGTTGGCGCACATTCGATGGTTGGAGTGAGGACCTCTCGGGACTGCGTCGATATGACGATCTCCCTCAAGGGCTCCGTCGGTTCACCTCGTTTATCGAGTCCTACACGGGCGCTACGGTGGGATGGGTCTCGACGGGCGCTGAACGCAGTCAGATCCTGCGGCGGACTCCCTGATGGAGCTTTTTGGGGTCCGACATGTCGCGGTCATCATGGACGGCAATGGGCGTTGGGCCGGTGAACGTGGCGAGGCGCGGACACGAGGCCATCGTGCGGGCGTTGATTCCGTCCGGGAAGTTGTCACTGAGTGCGCCCGAGCTGACCTTCCGTGGTTGTCGCTGTACGCGCTCTCAACTGAGAACTACCGTTCGCGACCCTGGACGGAAGTCCGTTACCTCATGGTGCTGTTGAAGCGGTTCCTCGTTGATGAGCGACCGACGTTGATGGAAAACAACGTTCGTTTGACGAGTGTGGGACGGATCGCCGAACTTCCGGCGAAGGTGGTGGCGGAACTCCGTCGCACGGAGGCTTTGACCGCGAACAACAACGGCATGACGCTCGTGCTGGCATTGAATTATGGTGGCCGTGGAGAGATCAGCGATGCCGCGCGTCGCATCGCAGACGACGTTGTTGCAGGCCTCGTTGAATCCAGTTCGATCGATGAGGCCATGCTCGGAAAGTACCTCTACGATCCAGCCATGCCTGATGTTGACTTGTTGATTAGGACCGCGGGTGAATTGCGCGTGTCCAATTTCCTCCTATGGCAAATTTCTTACGCCGAGATTTTCTCGACGCCGCTTTGCTGGCCTGACTTCCGCAAACCCCAGATCGAAGAGGCCCTGCGTGCGTTTGCGTTGCGTCGTAGAAAATTCGGAGGACTTCTAGCCAAGGAGACCACGTGACCGCAACGGCACCCCAAGGCAAGCGCCTCGCAACCCGACTCATCCTTGGTGTTGTACTTATTGCGACGGTGATAGTGACGACACTCGTTGATGTCGGATCGAAACTCCCGCGGATTGCTCCATGGGTAGCGGCCGCGGTGGCCATGGGAGCGCTGTTTGAGTACGCGGCGATGCTGTCCGTCGATGCGACGAGGCGGCGGGTCTTCGACGCGATGCTACTTGGTGGCGCGATGATCGTTTTGGTGCGTCCGGTCACGGTGCTTCTCGGAATCGACTGTGGTGTCGCCGGACCACTCTCAGCCGCGCTTGTGGCATTCGCACTTGTCGGGATGGTTTCCGTATGGTCGCACCGTCATCGCGACGTCACGCCCGAGTCCTTGCGCGACCTTTCAGGAGCGTTCTTGGGGCTCTCTATCGTTCCTTTGCCGCTTGCGATACTCGTTGAGATCGGTTGCCTGCAACGCCCGCATGGCGCAGTTGTGCTCGGCGATGCCGTCGGACCTTATCTCCTCCTTTTTGCCCTCTTTACTTCGAAACTCAACGACATGGGCGGATACTTGGTTGGCATCGCGATCGGCCGCACCAAGTTGTGTCCCGGAGTTTCGCCGAACAAGTCGGTAGAGGGGGCCGTCGGGGGGATGCTTCTGTCGGCCACCGGCGCAGTTCTCGCGTCATCCAATATCGCTGTCTTGAGCTCTCTTGGGATCGGTCCGATGAAGGCTGTTGTCTTCGCGATTGTCGTGTCCGTGGCCACGATCACAGGGGACCTTCTAGAGTCGTTGATCAAGCGCGCCGTTCGTGTCAAGGACTCGGCATCGCTTTTGCCGGCGTTCGGCGGACTTTTTGATCTCGTGGACTCTTTCATTTTTGCCGCCCCCGCAGGGTACACTTTACTGCGGGCATGGCTCGCGCCATAACGGCGCCAGACTCCCGCAAGGAGACCTCGTTGATCGAACGCACCATCGTTCTCCGTGATCTTGAGGAAGAACGGTTCTTGTACGGCAGCCTTGATCGTAATTTGCATTTGCTCCGGCGGCTTCACGGTGTTGAAGCAGTTTCGCGAGGCGGGCAACTTCGACTCAAGGGATCAGAGGGTGCTATCGACGAGGCATCCAAGACTGTCGAACAGGTGCTCGAATTGATACGAGAGAAGCAGATCACCGATCCGGGTGACGTCGAGCGGTTCTTTCGCTACCGACGGCATCGCTCGGGCGATGAGGATTGGCGGAAACTCGCGGCCGCAGATGGCGATTCCCACCACAGCGGGAATAGCGCCGTTCATGGTGTGCCGGGTTCGAACATGGTTCCGCACGGCCCGACCCCGTTTGGTGCTCCAGACGAGCGCCGTCCGGTCGCGGCTCGCTCGAAGAACCAGCAGGTCTATCTTGACGCAATCGCCGCGAACACGATCACTCTTGGAATTGGCCCCGCGGGCACGGGCAAGTCGTATCTTGCCGTGTGCTCTGCCGTCAAGCTCTTGAGGGCTGCTGCTTATCGCAAGCTCGTGTTGTGTCGTCCAGCCGTTGAAGCCGGTGAAAACCTGGGATTTCTTCCAGGCGATCTTCAGCAGAAGATCAACCCGTACCTGCGGCCCCTTTATGACGCACTCAACGATCAACTTCCGCGTGGACAGCTGAAGCGGTACATCGAAGAAGACATCATCGAAATTCTGCCATTAGCCTACATGCGCGGCCGCACACTCGATCATGCCGTGATCATTCTCGATGAAGCTCAAAATGCCACGGTCGCTCAGATGAAGATGTTCCTCACGCGATTGGGTGAGCGATCGAAGATGATCATTACGGGCGACGTCACCCAATCGGATCTTCCAACCACCAAGATTTCAGGATTACTCCACGCGGAGGGGATCCTCGCCGGGATCTCGGGCGTATCGATATGCCACTTCGAGCGCGGCGACGTCGTTCGGCATCCCGTCGTGCAAGATATCCTCCGAGCATATTCCGAGGACGAAGCGGAGAATGGCCCTCCCGAAGCGGCTCTTGACCGAGATGGCCCGTATCGGCGTGGAGTCGACAGACAGCCTCGTCGCGATCGATGACGATCGATGTCAGGTATGAGGATCGGCGGTGTGTCTTGGACCCCGCCGTGCTCGATGCCTTGTGCCGTGCCGTCGAAGCGGGTGAGCGTCAGCGGCTCCCGGTGTCGCTATTGGTGACCGACGATGCCTCGATTCGAAAAATCAACCGTGACGCGCTCAATCACGACTTCGAGACTGATGTCGTGACCTTCGATTTGCGTGGGGGTGGCGATGACTCGTTGGTTGGCGAGATCGTCGTCTCGTCAGAGTTTGCCGAGGAAGTTGCGAAGGACCTTGGACACGAAGCGATGAGCGAGCTCCTCTTCTACGTCTGCCACGGACTCCTTCATCTTTGCGGATATGATGACGAAGATCCGACGGATCGCGCACGGATGCTCGATCGACAGCGGCACTATCTCGGAGCGATTGGCGTCAGCCCTCCTCGCTGATACGAATTCACTATGGAACGCATCCCAGACGATGAAGAGCTCTTTGAGAAGGCCGCGCGGCGAGCCGGTTGGCTTGATGACGCAGGCGTTGCGTCTGCACGCGAGGTTCAACGGAAGATGACCGAACTCGGGGTTGCGCCGAAAAGCGTCGGCACGATTCTTCTCGAGACCGGCGTGCTGACTCAGGAGCGCTTTGACGAGCTCACCAAGCAATTGGCGAGGATCAAGGCCGCGTTCCGGCTGCCGGGGTACAAGCTTCTCGAGAAACTCGGAACAGGTTCGATGGGTACGGTCTACAAAGCGCGGCAGCTTGCCCTCGATCGAGTGGTTGCCGTGAAGATTCTTGCGCCGTGGCTTGCCGAAAATCCAGGTTACGTTCGCCGATTTGAAAAGGAGGCGCGCGTCATCGCACGATTGAACCACCCGAACGTCGTTCAGGGATTTGATGCAGATGAACGCGGGGGTATCCGGTTCTTTTCAATGGAATATTGCGATGGTCCGACTTTGTTGCAGGTTCTCGATCGCGGCGGCGCGATGGATGAGGACCGAGCAATCTCGATCATCACCCAGATCGCGCGGGCACTCGACCACGCACATGAGAATGGACTCGTCCATCGCGATGTCAAACCTGACAACATCATGTTGGTCGAGGGTGGCGTGGCGAAGTTGTGCGACCTTGGTCTGGCCAAGGACACGGTGGTCGAAGGTGGAAGCACCGATCGAGGCGTCACGATCGGAACACCCAATTACATCTCTCCAGAGCAGGCGCGCGGCGATCCCGAGATCGACATCCGGAGCGACATCTACGCGCTGGGGGCAACTTTCTATCACCTGCTCACGGGCGTGCCGCCGTTCGATGGCCCGAACCCAACGGTGGTGATGGTCAAGCATTTGAACGAAGCGCCGATTCCACCGCGAGATCGTGTCGCGACCGTTCACCCCGCCTCAGAACGTGTCGTATTGACCATGCTCGCGAAGTCGCCGAAGGACCGATACCAAACCCCCGCGGAACTCCTCGAAGACTTGGAAGCCCTGCCCGAACGTTCCACGCGTCGCGCTTCCGAGTTCGGCCGCGCAACTCAGAAGGTCAAGGGCCCGACGATCCGCCGGATCCACAAGTGGCGCCGCTAGGGAACTAGAGCGCGGCGCGGATGCGAAGCATCTGCTCGAGGAGCGGGCGCAGGTCGGTGAGCGGGAGGGCGTTGTCCGCGTCGGACTTCGCTCGCGATGGATCTTCATGGACTTCGAAGAAGAAACCATCGACGCCAACGGCAGCAGCCGCGCGTGCAAGATAGGGGACCATGGTGCGGTCACCGCCGGTTCGGTCGCCGTGAGCACCCGGCTGCTGCACCGAGTGGGTCGCGTCGAAAATCACGGGAACATCGAGCGCGCGCATCTTGGGAAGGCCTCGGAAATCGTTGACTAAAGTGTTGTAGCCAAACGAGGACCCTCGTTCAGTCAGCATCACGCGAGGGTTGCCGCAGTCGCGGACCTTCGCGATGATTGGCTTGACGTCCCAAGGCGCGAGAAACTGACCCTTCTTGACGTTGACGATTTTGTTCGTCTTGGCTGCGGCGATGATGAGGTCGGTCTGCCGGCAGAGGAAGGCTGGAATCTGCAGGATGTCGGCGACCTCGGCCACCTTCTCGCACTGCCATGTTTCATGCACGTCGGTCACGATCGGAACTTTGAGCGTCCGCTTCACTTCAGCGAGCAGTTCGAGTCCCGCTTCGATGCCTGGTCCACGAAAGCCATGGATCGAAGAACGATTCGCCTTGTCGAACGAAGCTTTGAAGACGAATTGGATCGGAAGGCCTTCGAGACATGCCTTGAGGGCACGCGCTTGGCGCAATGTGTCTTCTGGGGATTCGAGAACGCATAGACCTGCCAGAACGAGCCATGGCTCGCCGCCGCCAATCGTGAGATTGCCGTCGGTGATGGGGGTGGGGGAAGGTGGTGGAGGAATCATGCGCGCCTCGATTGCGGTGCGAGAATGTTGCATGCGCCTGGAAGCACCCCAATTCGTACTGGGGTCATTCCAACGTAGTCGCCATCGGCCTCGACGGCGCAGGGCTCGTCAGACCCGATCATGAATGACCTCCCTGAGCCGTACGTGGCCAAGCTTGCGGGAGCCTCAGATCGGAGGAGCGCAGCCGTCGCGTAGGCGAGCAGCGGCAGCCGCCCTGGGCTCTTGTGCCCCACCCAGTGAAGGATGCCGTCGTCGGGGCGCGCCTTCGGGGTCACGCTGAACACTCCGCCGTAGTTGCGGGTGTTCGTGATGATCGCCCCGTGGTGTGGGAGGGGTTGGCGTTGGCCGTCCACTTCGATGTGAAGCGTTGGCGCTTTGAATTCCCAGAGCGTGCGCAGGGCCGGTGCCACGTAGGTCGCCATCGTGATTGGGCCGCGACGCCTTTCACAGATGGCTTTAACCACAGCGCCGTCGAATCCGATCCCGACCATCGCAAGAAAGCGTCGATCATTGACCGTGCCGACGTCGATGCGTCGCGTGCTTCCGCTGAGGATGGCCTTCACGGCCCGCTCGGGCGAAAACGGGATACGGAGATCGCGCGCCACGACGTTGGCTGTCCCCACGGGGATGATGCCTACTGGAATATTGCGAACGAGTCCGGTCATGACTTCATTGAGCGTCCCGTCGCCACCGACGGCCAGAACCGCGTCAACGTTCGCATGCGTCTCGCGTGCGAAGCGTGTGGCATCGCCAGCCGCTTGAGTGGGCAGGATGTCAGCGTCGATCCCCGCAGCCTTGAACGCAGCCTGAGCTCGCATGGCGGCGCGCAATCCGCGGCCCTGACCCGAGATCGGGTTGACGATGAGGTTGACACGTTTCACGGGGAGTTGTGATAGCAGTCTCGCGGGAACGTTGCGACTCGTGGGGGCTTGTCGCGGCCTATCCACTTGGGTGGAATGCACCCCATGCAATGCCATGTTCTCGGGTCCCCCTCCGGCGTTTCCTCGGATTTGATGGTCGTTCTCGCTCCGGGGGACGAACTTCACGCTTCGCTTTGTGCGGCGGCCGCACAGCATGGAATCGAGGGGGCCATGGTCTCGGGTATCGGCGCTGTCGACGATCTCGAACTGGGCTATTTCTCGCTGCCCGAAAAAACCTACATTCGCCGCTTGATCCGTCATCGAGTCGAAGCGGTGTCACTCATGGGGAATCTCTCGCTTCGCGACGGAACGCCTTTCTTGCATGTTCATGGGCTGTTCACGGGAGTGGATTTTGGCGCGTTTGGCGGGCATGTGTTCAAAGCAGTTGCTTCAATTACCCTTGAAATGATGGTCCTGCGAACCGGCCCCATGCGGCGCGTGCCCTACCCCGAATTCGGCCTTACTCGCATCTGCGGCATTGACTAGCGTTGTTCCTTCCGTCCTGACGCGTCCGTTGGGAACATTCCCACCAAGGACGTGTGATCATGACTGAGCTTTCTCCGCGCTATTCTCCGGCCGATATCGAGGCCCGTTGGTTCTCCGAGTGGGAATCCCAAGGATCGTTCCGTCCCGAGGTGCGTCCAGACGACGCCAAGTCGCACGTCATCATGATCCCGCCACCCAACGTGACGGGTGCCCTCCACATGGGCCACGCGCTCAACAACACCCTGCAAGATGTGTTGACGCGTTTTCGCCGGATGCAGGGCTTCGCCGCTCTGTATGTGCCGGGAACGGATCACGCTGGAATCGCGACACAAAACGTCGTCGAGAAAGCTATCGCGAAGGAAGGGCAGTCACGGGACTCGCTTGGTCGCGAAGCCTTCATCGAGCGCGTTTGGTCATGGAAGGAGCAGTACGGCGACCGCATTATCCTGCAGTTAAAACGCCTCGGATGTTCCTGTGACTGGTCCCGCGAACGCTTCACGATGGACGAGGGCCTGTCAAAGGCAGTGACCGAAGCTTTCGTTCGTCTTCATCAAAAGGGCCTGATTTATCAGGGCGAGCGTCTCATCAATTGGTGCTCGCGCTGCCTGACCGCGCTCTCCGACGAAGAGGCAGAAGCTACGCCCGAACAGGGAGGCATGTGGCACCTTCGCTATCGCATCGAGGGCGAGCCCGGCCGATTTCTCGTGGTGGCAACCACGCGGCCCGAGACGCTTTTTGGCGACACAGCGGTCGCTGTCCATCCCGACGACACGCGATATCGCGATCTCATAGGCAAACGCGTGCTACTTCCGGTGATTGATCGTGCGATTCCGGTAATTGCAGACACTCATGCGGATCCCGAAAAGGGGTCCGGCGCCGTGAAGATCACTCCCGCCCACGACTTCAACGACTTTGCGGTCGGTGAACGTCATGCGTTGCCTCGTGTCAAAGCGATGGACGAGAAAGGCAAGATGACGGACGCGGCCGGTCCCTATGCGGGTCTCGACCGATTCGCCGCCCGCAAGAAGCTCGTGATTCAACTAGACGAGCTGGGGCTTCTCGAGAAATTCGAGCAAAAGGAAATCCCGCTACCCCGTTGCTACCGCTGCACGACTGTCGTGGAGCCTAGGCTTTCGAAGCAGTGGTTCGTGAAGATGCGCCCGCTTCTTGAGCCGGCGGCCGCCGCGGTCAAGGACGGCAGTGTCAAGATCGTGCCCGAGCGTTACACGCGCACGTATCTCGATTGGGTGGAGCAGTATCGAGACTGGTGCATCAGCCGTCAGATTTGGTGGGGACATCGCATCCCCGCGTATGTGTCGTCGACGGGTCGCACCGTGGTGTCGGCAACGAAACCCGCTGATACCGCGCAGGAGTCGTGGACGCAGGATCCCGACGTCTTGGACACGTGGTTCTCGTCTCAACTTTGGCCATTTTCGACATTGGGTTGGCCGGACAAGACGCCGGACCTTGCGCGCTTCTATCCGACTGACGTTTTAGTCACCGCGCGCGACATCATCTACTTCTGGGTGGCCCGCATGGTGATGTGCGGCATTGAGTTCATGGGCAAAGTCCCGTTTCACACGGTGTATATCACAGGCACCGTGTTGGACGAGCAGGGCCGCCGCATGTCGAAGTCTCTCGGCAATGGCATCGATCCCATCGACATGATCGAGCGGTATGGCTGCGATGCCGTGCGCTGGTCGCTCGTGATGTTGGCTTCGGAAGGGCAGGACATCAAACTAGCGGAAAGCCGGTTTGAGGGAGGTCGAAATTTCGTCAATAAGCTCTGGAACGCAGCGCGTTTCACGCTGATGAACGTCGAAGACTGGGACGGAACCCGTCCAGTGTCATTCAAGGCGGCCGAAGATCGCTGGCTGCGCTCGAAACTACACGCGACTGTGGGTGACGTTACCGCGGCGCTTGAGAAGCTCGCGTTCGGCGACGCCGCCAAGGCCGCCTACGAGTTTACCTGGAACACGTTCTGCGATTGGTACCTCGAGCTCGCGAAGTCGCGCCTTCAGGACAAATCGGATTCAGGTCGCGCGAGCCGTCGCGATGCGCAGGCCTTGCTCGTCGAAACGCTGGACACCATCTTGCGTTTGATTCACCCGATTGCGCCATTTGTCACCGAGGAAATCCGTACACATTTCGCATCGCGAGTTCCGGGTGCGACGAAGTACCTCATCACGGAGACTTGGCCGAAAGTCGACGCGGCGGCGCGCGATCTCGCGGCTGAGCGCGAGATCGGGCTCTTGATCGAAGTGGTGAGCGCGATTCGCTCCATCCGAGACGATTTGAAGGTGCCGTTCCGTACAGCCCTTCACGCGACATTCCGTGCAGGGGATGCGGACATGGCGACGTTGTTGGTTTCGGTGCAAGATCGCGCCAAGGCGTTGGTGAATCTCGCCTCGGTGACCTCGGGGGTTGGCGTCGCGAAGCCTTCCGCCGCGGTCACGAAAGTGGCGGCAGGGGTTGAGATATTTGTCCCGACAGAGGGTCTCGTCGATCTTGACGCGGAGAAGGTCCGCCTCTCAAAACAGGTCGAGGAGCTGAAGGTCTATATCGCCCAGAAACAGGCAAAGCTCTCCAACGAGGGATTTGTCGCGCGTGCCAAGCCTGAGGTTGTGGCGCGTGAGCGCGAACAGCTCGTTGACGCGGAAACTCGGCTGTCTCGACTCGAATTGAACCTCGCGGACCTAGGTTAGCGGCGTGCGTTGAGGTCAGGACGTTCGGTTACGATGCGGGCATGCCATCCAAATCCTTGGTTGAGTACGCAAAGGGGGTCGTCTACGACCCCTGGACCCGTTTCGCGTTGGACCTCTCCGGCCTGAGAGCTGGCAGGTCCGATTGGGAGAAGATCGAAAGTCGATTCCCTGCCGTCTTCGATGCGATGGAATCGCTCGAGAAAGGGGCCATCGCAAATCCCGATGAGGGAAGGCAGGTTGGTCATTACTGGCTCCGCGATGCTGTACTGGCCCCGACAGCGGAAATGAGAGCTGCGATCACGACGACTCACGATCGCATCATTCGGTTCGCATCGGCAGTTCACGCGAGTGAGGTTCGTCCGCGCGGCGCGAGCCGTTTTTCACAGCTGGTTCTGGTTGGCATCGGTGGATCGGCATTGGGGCCGTTGCTCGCGGCGGCGGCGTTGTCGAAACCGAATGCACCTATGGTGCTTCATGTCGCCGACAACACGGATCCCGACGGTATCGACGCGCTGCTCGGCCGTGTTGCTTCGCATCCTGCCGGGCTTGCCGGTACGTTGGTTGCCGTGATTTCGAAATCGGGTGGGACCAAGGAAACTCGAAACGGGATGCTGGAAATGCGCGCCGCCTTTGAGGCCGCTGGGCTTGATTTTGCGTCAGCCGCCGTTGCCGTGACGGGTGTGGGCTCGGAACTCGACAAAGTCGCAGTGAGGGACGGGTGGCTAGACCGCTTCCCGATGTGGGACTGGGTCGGTGGACGCACTTCGGTGACCAGTGCCGTCGGGTTGCTGCCCCTAGCACTGATTGGTGTTGCCACGCGCGATTTTCTCGCAGGCGCGGCTGCCATGGACGCCGCGACGCGAACGCGGGATCCGAAAGTGAATCTTGCCGCACGCCTAGCGGCGGCTTGGCACGTCGCTTCGAAAGGCGTGGGGGCAAGAGACATGGTGCTCCTCCCTTACAAAGACCGCCTTGAGCTCATCGGACGCTATTTGCAGCAACTCATCATGGAGTCGCTGGGCAAAGAACTCGACCTTCAAGGTCGTGCCGTTCATCAAGGGCTGACGGTTTATGGGAACAAAGGCTCGACAGATCAACATGCCTATGTTCAGCAGTTGCGGGACGGTGTTGACAACTTCTTTGTTCTCTTTATTGAGGTCCTCGAGGACCGACAGGGTCCCTCGATCGACGTGGAGCCCGGGATGACTTCAGGAGATTACCTTTCAGCTTTCTTCCAAGGGACTCGCCGTGCGCTGCATGAGAACAAACGGAGGACCATGACATTGACGATGCCTGATGTGTCGCCCGGGTCCGTTGGTGCGCTCATCGCGTTGTTCGAGCGGGCGACAGGCTATTACGCGACGCTTGTCGGGATCAATGCTTACCATCAGCCCGGTGTCGAAGCAGGCAAGAAGGCGGCGACTTCAGTATTGACCCTGCAGAAGGCGCTTTTTGCAGTGCTCGCGGCGAAACGCGGCAAAGCGTTGAACGTCAAACAACTCGCGCGCGCGTGTGACACCAAAGATGTCGAAACCGTGTTTATCACGATGCGCCATGCCGCGATGAATGCGCGCTTCGGAATTGAACTCGTGGGTTTGCCGCGCCCAGATGAGGCGCGTTTCATGATCCGACGGCAGTAAGTCAACTAGTCGACGTAGCCAAGTTTGCGGAGGTTCTCTTTCATCTTCTCGATCTCGTCGGCTGTCAAAGACCGTTCGCGCCCGGATCCGGCTTTGATCTCGGAAAGCGGGAGCGTCTGCGGCGGGTCCTTCTCTAAAAGGCCCGACTCGTAGGGGATCGGAGAAATCGTGCCGTCAAAGTCGGCGGGGACACGCAGTCCCATTCGCCAGAGAATATGGCCGGCAAGATCCTGGATGCGTAGCGCAGAGATGCGTTCGCCCTTTCGAACACCCGGGCCCTTCATCAGGAAGATTCCATTGAGTCGATGGGTGGCGGAGTTCCCGTAGGAAGGTTCGATCACACGATTCGAGATGAACGAAGCGCCGCCGAGGGCCTGATGCCCGGGGTCTTTTGTCATCACGAAGAAATCGCTTGCGAGGGCAACGGTCTCGCCATGGAAGAGCTCTTCGCGGGGGACGAGACGATCGATAACTTTTTTCCCGTTCTCCTCGATCTCGCTGAGCGCGGCCTCGATTTCTTTGCGGAGTGCGGGGATCTCACCCTTTGAGACCGTGCCTTGCGGCTCGCGGCCCTTCAAATTGATGTTGACTTGGCCCATGTGGCCCGTTGCATAGGCCTTGGTACGACTCCAGTCAATGTCGTCTTCGGAAAGGAAGAGCTTGCGTGCGAGTTTGCCCGCACCGCCGCCGCCCTCCATTCCGCCGCCCTTCTTCTTGCCCCCAATTCCGAGTTTAAGAAAGGCCTGGAACACGTTTCCAGGGGTGATTCCGCAGGCAAAAGCCGCTCGTTTTAGCAGGCTGAGCGGACCGCGCTTGAAGCGGATTAGGCCCTTCTTCGCGAGCATGTTGTTCAGGTGTACCCAGCGGTAGATGGGGCCATGGCCGTGGTCGGAAATGACCATGAATGTCGCATCATCGGGAAGTGCAGCGGCAAGGCGCCCGACGTCGCGGTCAACTTCCTTCCAGAAGTCCTTGATCACATGGCCATGCTCGGCGAACTCTTTCGGGTCGTGGTCGTGGTGCTTGGTGTCGTGAACATGCCACACCTGATGCTGGATGTGGTCCGTCTCGTTCAGCACCGTGATGGCGAAGTCCCACTCGTGGGTCTTGATGACGTGTTCACAGAGGTCGATACGCTGTTTCAAGGTCTCTCGATAGTCGACGAGAAGATCCTTGATGTTGCCTTTTCGATACTGGTGGTCGGGGTGAATCTTGAAGGTGCCGATGACACGCTTCATCTCGTCTTTGAACTCGGGCGGGTAGGCGCAGTCGGTCTGATAGATGTCTTCGAGCTTCGGAGTGAAGATGCACGTCACCATCACACCGTTGACCGCCGTAGCGGGGTAGGTCATGGGAACGGACAGAACCGCTACCTTGCCGCCCTGATCTCCAACGTGCTCAAAAAGCGTCCTGCCTTTGCGGTCCGCGGCCGTTACCGGAACCTCTTCGTAGGATCCCTTTTGACGGACTTTGTAGCCGTAGAGGCCGTGTTTCCCTGGGTTTTTGCCCATGTAGAACGACGGCCACGCGACAGGAGTCAAAGGCGGCCAAAGGCTCGTCAAGTCTCCGCGAACGCCTTCGTCGGCGAGTCGCTTGAGGTTCGGCAACTCGCCAGAGTCGATCCACGGGCCGATGAGATCGAAGGTTGCTCCGTCCAGCCCGAGGACAAAAACCTTGCGCATATTCAGCGCGTCTCGCGGAGAATTTCGAGTACCTGTTCGGCCTTCTTGGCCTCGATGATGCGGGAACGCGTGGTCTCCGGCTTCAGAATCGCGGTGAAGCGGGAGAGGATGCGCAGGTAGCGCTCCGACTGACCTTCAGGTCCGGCGATCATGACGATGAGTTGGGCGGGCTTGTCGTCAATGGAGTCGAACGGAATGCCGACCTTCGAGATGCCGATGGCAGCAACGAATTCGGAAACCGAGTCGATCTTTGCGTGGGGAATTGCGATGCCCTGTCCGATGCCCGTCGAAAGGATACGTTCGCGATCAGAGATCGCTTTGAGAAGTTCCTTCTCCTTTGAGACCTGAGGAGTCTTCGAGAGCACGCGGACGAGGGTCTTGAGACAATCATCCTTCGTCGTGTCCTTCAGGTGGACGATGCGTTCAGGAGCGAGGAGGGTTGTGATGTCCATAGTGATTTCGGCAGACCCCCGGGGGCAATTTCCGGGCCAACCAAGTTACTCCCTCGCGCAGCCCCGTCAACGCTGAGATTTCTCTCGCGTTGGATGAGCCGTTTTCCCGCGGTAACGTGGGCCCTCAAAGGAAGTCTGAGGTCCCGGTAGTCAGTTCGGGGACCGATTGACCCAAGAACCCCATGACTGAAGACGCCCGCAACGTTGTGATCATCGGTACAGGGCCTGCCGGATACACGGCCGCCATCTACGCAGCACGCGCGAATTTGAAGCCGGTCGTTTTCGCAGGTGCCCAGCCTGGAGGACAGCTCACGATTACCACCGAGGTGGAAAATTTCCCAGGTTTCCCGCACGGAGTCATGGGGCCGGAGCTTATGGAGAAGTTCCGTGAACAGGCAGTCCGATTTGGAACGGAAATTCATTATGAAACAGTGAACTCGGTTGAGCTCACGAAGAGCCGCCCGTTTACCGTGCAGTCGTCCGATCGTTCGATGAAAGCGTCGACTGTGATCATCGCGACGGGAGCTTCCGCGCGACTCCTCGGACTCCCGCGCGAGGCCGAGTTCATGGGGCGCGGACTATCAGCGTGTGCGACGTGTGACGGGTTCTTCTTCCGAGGCAAAGAAATCATCGTGGTCGGTGGCGGGGACTCGGCGATGGAAGAGGCGAACTTCCTCACGCGCTTTGCGTCGAAGGTGACGCTGGTTCATCGCCGCGAGGAGTTTCGCGCATCGAAGATCATGCTTGACCGCGCACGCTCGAATCCAAAGATCTCTTTCGTGCTCAATCGCGAGCCTATTGCCTACGAAGGGCAGCCCGACGCTGGCGGATTCACGGGACTCAAGGTTCGGAACACGAAGACCGGCCAATTCGAAGTGATCGAATCGCAGGGTTGCTTCCTCGCGATCGGCCACGTTCCGAACACGGCGCTTCTCAACGGGCAGTTGCCGTTGGACTCGAAGGGGTACCTAGTCACGGTGCCAGGGTCATCTAATACATCGATTCCCGGTGTGTTCGCGTGCGGCGACGTTCAAGATTCCTACTACCGACAGGCCGTTACCGCAGCTGGGTCTGGTTGTATGGCCGCGATCGACGCCGAGCGCTTCCTCGAGTCCGAAGGCCACTAGATTCGAGTTATCCATGTCAGCATTTGACACGATCATCGCGCGTACGGTTCCGCTCCTCCCGAAGGCAATCGTTCGGAAGGTAGCCAGCCGCTACGTGGCCGGCGAATCCCTCGACGATGCGGTGAAGGCCATCCGCCACCTTAACGATCAGGGATGCCGGGCGACCGTCGATCTTCTTGGCGAGTTCGTCAAGGACGCACACGAAGCGACGGCGAATTCACAAGCGTATGTCGAGATCTTGACGCGACTTCGTTCCGAGAATCTCGATTCAAACGTCTCCATCAAGTTGACAGCCTTCGGCCTCGACCTTGGCATGGAGACCTGCCTCGAAAATGTTCGTCGGGTTGTCGCGAAGGCCAAGGAGTTGCGGTCATTTGTTCGGATCGACATGGAGAACACTCCGTACACCGATGCGACGCTAGACGTCTACCGGACGATGCAGGCCGAATTTGGTTGTGTGGGCGTGGTGTTGCAGGCGTACCTTCGCCGAACTCCCTCTGATGTCGATGCGCATCTCCATTTAGCGCCCAATTTCAGACTCTGTAAGGGCATTTATCGCGAATCCCGTGCGGATGCGTGGCAGGACCCGTCAACGATCAACAGAAACTATAGTCATAGTCTTCGCAAGATGCTCGCCGGTGGAGCATTCGTCGGGATTGCGACTCACGACGAGAAACTCGTTTTCGAGGCACTGCGCATCATCGACGAATTGAAGGTTCCAGCGGGCCGCTTCGAGTTTCAGATGCTCCTGGGAGTCGATGAGGAGCTGCGCAAGATCATTCTCCGGCTGGGCCATCCTGTGCGCGTTTACGTGCCGTTCGGTCAGGACTGGTATGGCTATTCATGCCGTCGACTCCGCGAGAATCCCAAGATCGCGCGTTACGTCGCTCGAGCGATGCTTCCTTTCTGATCAAGCGATTGCTGTAGAAACGGCGCTGCAAATCCGCGCAATACCCTCGTCGAAAGTGCTCTCTTCAGTGATGAGGCTTAGCACGACCCAAGGCCCACCGTCCATGTCGAAGAGCCAGCCTGGCTGGACATTGACGTCGACGTCGAAAAAAGTCGTGACCCACTCGTCTTCGGTGCGAATTGCCGGGAGTCGTACGAGCGCCGACCAGCCTCCTGATGGCCGCGGAATCGTCAATGAAGGACAATTCGTGGCTGCCTGCTCTAGTGCGGCGAGGTTGCGTCTGCATCGATTAAGCAACGCTTGTCTCTTGGGGGCCGCTTTGTTGAGCCAAGTCGGAATGGCCGCGAGAGAAGGGGAAGAGGCGGATAGGTACGTGTCGCAGAGAAGTCCGACTGTCTCGCGGAAACGTACTCCACGCGGCTCAGCGACAAGTGCCCACGAGACTTTCATGCCGGGGAGAAGCGCGCCCTTCGAGAGTCCGCCAAGAACAGCGACGGGAAGCGAGTCCCGCAGTGCGGTCGCCGAGGGATGCACTTCGTTCCGAAGGTCGTATCCTCGGAAGACTTCGTCTGCGATGACAGGGAGGCCGATGCTTGCGAGCATCGAGATGTCATCTTGAGTGAGACACATGCCCGTCGGGTTGTGCGGACTTGTGACCACAATAGCTCGGGTCCTTCCAGTGATGCGACGACGGATCTCGTCGCCGTCGACGTGGAATCCTCCGAAGGAGGCGAGTCGATAGGGCACCAATACAATGCCGAGCGAGCGCGCGATCAGTTCAAGCAGGGGATACCCCGGTTCCGGCACCAGGATTTCGTCGCCCGGGTCAGTCAATGCCTCGAGAATGCGAGCGAACAGCTCGCTTGTGCCCGATGCCACCACCAAGTCGTCCGCGCTGCATGGACATCCGAGGTTGCCAAGAAACTCAGCAATCGCCTGCCGCGCGGCCAAAGGGCCGAACGGGTCCGGGATGTAGTCAGCCGCGACTTCAGTGAGTAGCGGATCGAGGGCTTCCTGCATTGGCCAGCCAAGGCCGACGTCTCCCGGAAGAGTCCGCGTCAGGTCGAAGCGACGACGTGGTACTTCCGCGCGCTCTCGGCCAAAAGTCGACCGTCGGGAGGGAATGTAGTCCATCGTTGCGGCAACCCTTGGATTCTAAGTGCCTGAGATGGGAGTCGAACCCATACTTGAGGGATTTTAAGTCCCCTGCCTCTGCCATTGGGCTACTCAGGCGTGTGTTTGAAATGCGTCAGGCATCCGGCATGGCGGCGACCTTGGCGATCTCTTCGCCCGCCAGTCGGTAGAGCGCCCATTCTTCCATCCGCTTGACCCCGTGCTTCTCATAGAACTTGTGGGCGAGTTCGTTCCACCTGAGCACGATGAGGTCTAGTCGGCCGCAGCCTTCTGCGAGCGCCACGCGAGCGATGGTGACAAGAAGTCGATGCCCTGCGCCGTCGCCGCGCGCTTCCGGAAGCACAAAAAGGTCTTCGAGATACAGCGTGCGCCGGCCAACGAAGGTTGAGTACGTATAGAAGTACGCGGCATAACCGACTGGGCGACCAGCCTTGATCGCGAGGATCAATTGATAGAACGGCTTTGGGCCAAAGAGGTCCTCGATGAGCCTTGCTTTTGCCTCGGCATTCGGTGGAGCCATCCGCTCGTACACAGCGAGTTCCTCGACGAGGCGAAGGAAGAGTCCGGTATCCTCGAGGGTCGCGGGTCGAATGATCAAGTCGCTCACTTCTTTTGCTCCTCATCGGGGGGCGTAGCCCGGTCCGACTTGAGGTCAAGGTACGTGCCACCGGACGAGGACGCGAGGGCCTTCAGAAGACGAGCATCGGCGTCTCCCACGTTGACGCAGTGAATCTTGATCGACCTTCCAAGATTCCAAGCGAGGACTTCGTCCCGGAGTTCCTGAATATCCTCGATTTTACCGACCGAAGGGTTCCCATCGGACAGCAAAAAGATCGTGTCAGGTCCATCCACAGAATCGGCCTGTGCGAGTTTCTTGTTCGGGTGGAATGCGAGCCAAAGTCCGTCAAAGATGTTGGTCTTTCGCGCAGCATTCAATGCACGGACCTTTGACATCAGTTTGTCGCGGAGGGCAGGGTCTAGAGGCTCGAAGCCCTTCGAAACCCACTGCGCCGCCTCGGAGTACGCGATGACGCCAACGGTCGATGCTCTGGAAAGCGTTGCGAGGGCATGTGTGAGCTCTTCGATCGCGAGATCAAGACGCGACTTGATCGCCTTGCCTTTGAGGTGTGGGGCCTCGGCGATCCACTTTGCTGCAGGACCACCTACGACGGGCTCACGCATCGAACCCGAGGTATCGATGACGAAGGCGATTTTGCCCGGTGGAATCGAAATCCCGTAGAACCGACCGACTCCATAACGGGTTGTCGCTGGCTTTCGAGGACCCCGCTTGTCGCGGTTTGCATCCCACCACCGTTTCCAGGCCGCGGCATCGGTCCCTAGGTCGGTTCCCCCGAGGAATGCGAGCGCCTCGGAACAGTCGCTTAGGATCCGAGTCGAAGTTTCGCCGTCAAGGAGTGCAATGAGCCCATCTGCACCTCGGTCGAGTCCCGCAGTGAGCAAGGCGCGCACGAGGGCCGCTTTGGGTTGCCAGCCGCCAACTGACTTGACTGAATCTTGAACCGTCTTGGATGGTGTTACCGCCAAACAAGTCAGCCCAGAAATTGCCGCAGTCCGTTCCGTCGAGTCGGCCTTGGGATCGGCCGCAATTTGCTCGGCTTTCAAACGCGCAGAGCGACTCGGCATTGAGCCTAGCCCTGCCACGAGTTCAGGACGGTCCGGCAGCACCGTTCCCTTGATGGAGTGTGCGACGGCCGCCGCCGATTCATCGGTCCCACAAGTCGAGAGCGACTCTCTTGCAGCGCGGCGCGCCCGAGGGTGTCGATCGGACTTGAGTACATCGAGAATGACCGAGACCCGATCCTGTTCCGACAGCAGTGCGAGGTTCTCACGTAGAAAGCGAGCCCTCTTGGCCCCATCCTTCTCCTCGGTGAGGGCCTTGGTGAAGGCCCCACGAGCAGCTGCCGTCGCGCCCTCGAGTCGCACACCATCGCAGGTGAGCGCAACGTCACCCTGTTCCTTACGCTTCGAAATCTGGATCTTCCGGACGGCTGTCGCGAAGTCCATTGCACGACCATCTCCAGACTTCGTGTCTTTCAACGGTACTTTGACTATGTTCCAACCTGGAGTGAGGTCAACATTGAAGATGAATGCGTCCTTTCCCGCACGTCCGGAATTGACGTCGTCGACTCGCACGCGGTAACGCGCAGGCTCGTCGCCTTCGAGAAACGCCTCAATAAGGACGCTTGCAGCGCCGAGTGTCGCGAACTCTCCGTAGGTGATCCCGAAAAAGTCCGAGTCTCCGGGAGCAACGCGAGGAGCAGCGACACCGGTCTTCACGCGGTCGGGCGTTGTCACCCAGGACGACGAGCCTTCGAGGACTAGGAAGTCAGTCGTGCTCCCGTCGGCCCATGCCGCAACCGGTAGGCCCTGTGAGGCGACTGAGAACGCGAGAAGGAAGGTCGCAAGGAGAATGCGCGGAGTCCGGACCATGTACGAATGATATCCGCCCTTGCGCTCCGGTTTCGCTAGACTCTCGGCATGTCTGATTCGCATTCAGTTTCATTGGCCACTCGCGCATCCGTCGTCACTCACCTGAATCAGCCCATTCCGCCGCCGGTTCTTCAAGTGCTTCAAGGGGCCATGAAAGGGACTTGGACCCTACGGACCGTGGCATGCCCCGGAGGAGTGAGTTCCACCTGGACCTTCGAGTCCAAGTTGGGTGGCGCGGGACACGTGGTGGTCACGGTTGGCACCGACACCTACCGCGTGGTGCTTGAGGCCATGGAACAGGGGTTAGAGGCCCATGCGGTGATTTCGACTTCATCCGCCCAGGCGGCTGCGGACGTCGCGAATGCCGTTCTTGAGCAGCTGCGAGCCCTCAAGTAAGGAGCTATCGAGTGTCACTAAGCCCTTATGAAATCACCGGCTCGCGTCGAGTCCTCGAGACTCGATTCGTCGACGTCCGCGAAGATCAGATACGTCAGGCAGGGGTTGAAGGCGTGCACTATTGCGTTGAACTGCCACGTGCCGCGGTCGTCGTGCCGGTCCTAGATGATGGTGCAATCGTCATGGTCAGGCAGTGGAGGCACTGCGTCGGAAAGGTCCTTCTCGAGGTGCCGGCGGGTCGTGCCATGCCGGGGGAGCCGATCGAAGAGGCTGTCGCCCGCGAACTTGAGGAAGAAACCGGGTACCGGGCGGCGAGACTAGAGCCCCTCGGCGAGTTCTTCCCTCTAGCGGGGATCTCGGATCATGTGGGGTACATCTTTGCCGCGACGGGCTTGATTCCGGGGCCCGCCCGTCCCGAGGCGCTCGAGAACCTCGAAACAGTTCGAGTTCCGGCCGCACGTCTCATCGAGATGTTGACGGCGGGGGTGATCGAAGACGGTTTTGCACAGGTCGCCCTTTTGCGGTGGTTTCTTCATTCTCGAGCGATTAGATGAGGATTTGAGGGCCCCTTGGGCGATGGTCGCTACCACCAAATCCCGTTTTGGCATGAAAAAAATGCGCCTGACACTTGCCTTTTGACGCCGCTCGACTAACCTTCCCGCCCGTGAGAGGCGCTGTGTTTGGGCGCCGTCGCTCCCCTTGGCCCTGAAAGGAATCGCCTTGGCCACACCTAAGAAGAAGACCCTTACTACCGCTCAACTCGAGAAGTTGAAGTTGGCGTTGCTCGACCGTCGTCACGAGATTCAACGGCTCAGCTTGGAGAGTCTTGGAAATGCGGAAGAGTCAATCGATGAAGCTTCGGGCGACTCCGCCGACCGTGCTGCAGCTTCGCTCGACCGGGACATCCTAGTTGATGCCGCCGCGCGCGAAGCCAAAGAGCTTCACGGAATCGACGAGGCCCTCGCAAAGATCGACGCCGGCACCTATGGCGCATGCGAAGAATGCGGCAACCTAATCGCCATGCCACGCCTGCAGTACATCCCCAACGCGAAGTACTGCATCACATGCCAAGAGCGTTTGGAGGAGCTCGGATTGCTTGACGACAATCGCGAGGACTTCACGATCACCGAGTAAGGCAAAGCCAAACCTGAACGGCCCTGTTCCCTTTGATGGGTGCAGGGTCTTTTTTGTGGGCGCATCTAGCCGCACGCGGGCGATCCTCATTCTCATCTCACCTGACAGGATGGCGCGATGTCAGGAGCTGCGCTGCAGGACTGGCGGTTTTGCGCGATCAAGAGCCCGAACGGCACCATGGCCCGATCTTTGCGTTGAGAGATCGACGCGTCTCGTCGAAGACGTCGGAGATCGCCATGAATCTTGATCGCATGACCGTCAAGTTGCGTGAGTCAGTTGTTGCGGCTGCTGAAGCTGCTCGCAAGGCAGGCAATCCAGAAATCACGTCCGCTCATTTGGTAAAGGAACTGCTGGGCGTTGAAGGTTCGACTCTAGTCGATCTGCTCTCTCGCGCCGGAACCGACTCGAGTGGACTTCTCGCGTTCGTCGAGCGGGAAATCACGAAGGCTCCGAAGGCCGCCGGCACTCAGGTGGCAATGGGGCGAGATTTCACAGCCCTGATGGATGCCGCTGATGCGAGCGCGGCGAAGCGAGGCGATGGATTCACTGCAACGGAGCACGTGCTGCTCGCACTCGCAGCTGGCAAAGGCGGACCAGTTTCCGAGTACTTAAAGCGCGTCGGACTCGAAGCAACCAAGGCCGAGGCAGCGGTCAAGGCTGTCCATGGTGACGACAAGATCGATTCCGACACGGCCGAGGATCGCGCCGTGGCGTTGGAGAAGTACTGCCGAGATCTCACCGAGGCAGCCCGCCGCGGGAAGCTGGATCCAGTCATTGGCCGCGATGCGGAAGTGCGACGCGTCATGCAGGTGCTCACACGCCGAACGAAGAATAACCCCGTGCTCGTAGGGGAGCCTGGCGTCGGCAAGACAGCCATCGTGGAAGGCTTGGCATCACGCATCGTCGCAGGAGATGTTCCAGAGAGTCTGCGAGACACGCGGGTTCTGTCGCTTGACATGGGTGCGTTAATTGCGGGAACGAAATACCGAGGCGAATTTGAAGAGCGCCTGAAAGCGGTCCTCAAGGAAGTCACCAAGTCCGAGGGCGGGATCATCCTCTTCATCGACGAGATTCATACGGTCGTCGGTGCCGGCAAGTCCGAAGGATCGCAGGACGCCGCCAACATGATGAAGCCGGCGCTTGCGCGAGGGGAATTGCGCTGCATCGGTGCGACGACCCTCAACGAATACAGACTCCATGTCGAGAAAGACGCGGCGCTCGAACGTCGGTTCCAGAAGGTGATGGTGGATGAACCGAGCGTCGACGAGACCGTCGCAATCTTGCGTGGATTGAAGGAAGCCTATGAGGCTCACCACGGCGTCAGAATTCGCGACGCGGCGCTGGTAGCAGCAGCGCGGCTCTCGCATCGCTACATCACCGACCGCCGACTCCCCGACAAGGCGATTGATCTCGTGGACGAGGCCCTATCGCGGCTGCGCATCGAGATTGACTCGAAGCCTAGCGAACTTGACGCGCTCGATCGTGCGATGGGGCGTCTCGAGGTGGAGCGCGAAGCGCTCTCGAAGGAGACTGATCGCAAGAGCGTCGAACAACTGCCCGAAACAGAACGCGAACTCGCCGAGGTGAAGGAGAAGGCGGCGGGGCTGCGAGCTCGTTGGCAGCGGGAGAAGGACCTCCTTACATCGATCTCGAAGACCAGAGAAGCGATCGAGGTCGCCAAGCGGGACTCGGAGCGATTCCAGCGCGAAGGCAAGTTCGACCGCGCTGCAGAGACTCGATTCGGCAGGATCCCCACGCTCGAAAAGGAACTTGAAACCGAGCGAGCCACGCTGACGCAGGTCCAAGGGAATGGCGCGCTACTTCGAGAGGAGATTGGAGAGGATGCCATCGCCGAAGTTGTCGGCGCTGCCACAGGGATTCCCGTGTCGCGGTTGCTGGAAGGCGAGCGGGAGAAGCTGCTTGGAATTGAGGACCGTCTGCGCGAGCGTGTTGTCGGTCAGGAAGAAGCGGTGGAGGCGGTTGCGGACGCCGTGCGTCGACACCGTGCAGGGCTGTCAGATCCGACGCGCCCGGTCGGGAGCTTCCTCTTCCTAGGACCAACCGGCGTGGGTAAGACCGAGTTAGCCAGAAGTTTGGCATGGCTCCTGTTCGACGACGCATCGTCGATGATCCGAATCGACATGTCGGAGTACATGGAGAAACACTCCGTCGCGCGGTTGATCGGGGCTCCTCCGGGATATGTCGGCCACGAGGAGGGGGGGCAACTCACAGAGGCGGTGCGCCGCAAGCCATTCTCGGTAATCCTGTTTGACGAAGTGGAGAAGGCACATCCTGATGTATTCCACGCGTTGCTTCAGGTCCTCGACGACGGTCGACTTACGGATAGCCAAGGCCGCACCGTCAACTTCCGGAATTCAGTGATTATCTTGACGTCGAATCTTGGAAGCCGGTACCTCGCTCAAGGGGATCCAGATGACGCGAGTATTCGGGCGGCGGTGATGGGCGATGTGAAGGCGCACTTCCCCCCTGAGTTCATGAACCGTCTCGACGAGGTCATTCTGTTCCACTCCCTCAAGCGTTCGGATATGTCGCGGATTCTCACCATCCAAATCGGTCCGATTCGCGACCGATTGTCGTCGCTTGGGATCGGAATCGAAGTTAGCGAGCCGGCAATCGCACTTCTCTCTGAGGAGGGCTTTGACCCGGTGATGGGAGCCAGACCCTTAAAGCGGGTGCTCAAGAAGCGGGTGGTTGACCCCATCGCGCGCTCGATGCTTGAAGGGACCTTTTCGGAGGGCGACACGGTCGTTGTGGAGGCCCAAGGCCGAGACCTCGCATTCCGTAAGCGGTCTTCGCACAATGAAATAGGGGTGAAATGCCGATGACCTCCGGGCGGGTTTCCTTGACTTGACGGGGGCGGATTCTGATATGATGCCCTCGTCACGCCCATCCACATGACGAGACGTATCATCCCTTGAATCTCTTCAATCGACGTACCGCACTTTTCTGCTTTATCCTCGCCTTCTTGGCGGGGATCTTTGCGGTGCCAGTCCAAGCGAGGGAGACGGATCTTTCGATCGCTATTTCAGGGCCGTCTACAGCAGGTGCGGGGACAACAGTTTGCGTCACCGTGACGAGTACGTCCGGCAATCCCGCGGTGAAGGTCGAACAAGGTGATCGGGACATCAAAGTGGTCCCTCGGCAAACTGAACACGGAACCATACTTTGCTTCGTGGTTCCGCCGGGGACCGCCGGTCAAGACATCAGCGTGACCGCGACGGACTCAAATGGGGACGTCGTGACCAAGACGATCAGAGTGACGTGACTTCAGTTTCCGGTCGCTCGAACTCCACATCACCGACACCTGTTTCGGGGCCCGCGTCCGTAGCGAGCGCCCGTGGTTGGTCGATCGCAATTGTTCTTGTGGTGATCGCCATCTGGGGTGGTGCTCGCGGCGGAACCTACACACTCGACTCAGTCCCGCTAGTTCGGGAAAACCCGAGTCTCCAAACCTTCGACGTGAAGACCATCTTTACCGGCGACTGGTGGGCCTCGGCTGGGCAGCCCGGTGGTCTCTATCGGCCATTAGCTGGGCTTTGGCTCGCAACTCTCCTGAAGGTGGGAGGAGGCGCGGCTTCGACGATTCTGCTCGGCAGCGTGCTTCTCCAAGCATTCACTGCGGTCATGCGGTTCTTGTTGTTTCGACGCATCCTCGAGGGGCGTCCTCGAGGTGAGACTGCAGCGGCCTTCATCGCGCTCGTGTCCTGCTTGCATCCTGTTGCCGCCGAAGCGATCGGCAGCCCTGTGGGTGCCGCAGATTTGCTCGCCGTCGCATTCGAATCCATCGCGTTGTGGATACTCGCCGTGGGGGTCGGGTGGAAGGCCTCGGTGGGGATCGTTGTGGCCTCGGCTTGCGCCGTGCTATCGAAAGAGAGCGCGGTCGCATTGCCTGCCGCCGCCTGCGCTGTCGCGGTGCTCATGCCTAGTGAGGCATCAAATCTTCGAGCAACTGTTGCTCGGGCAATAGGACTCTCTCTCGTGGGTGTTTTCGTTGCATTGGCACTGCGAGTGTCAGTGCTTGGAATGGTCGGCGCAGGCGATCCGGTCCATGCCGGCTTCTCGACTTCGGCGCGCATGGCGTCAGCGATGGCGGTCTTCGCGACATCGACGCTGCCCATGCTGTTTGATGTCAATTACCTATTGGCCGTCGTAGGTCATGCGGACGCCCTACCGGCAAGTGGTTGGTCAGACCCGAGAGCATTCCTCGGTGTTGCGATTGTCGGGCTTTCGCTTGGATGCGCCTACTTCGTGTCATCTCGGGGCCGCCCTCTTTGGTTCTGGGGCGTCCTTACATTCCTTGCATTCCTTTTGCCTGTGTCCAATCTGCTCGTTCCGACTGGCGCCGTCACGGCGTCCCGGTTCTTGATTCCCGCGCTGCCGTGGATCGCGCTGCCCTTGTTTGCTGATCTATTCGGGACGCACCGTCGGCTCGGTCAAGAGGGCGGAGGAGTCGGCGTTCTTCTTGCGATCCTAGTCACAGCCGTCGCAGCGTTCTTCTCTGCGCGCGAGATCGCAGTTTGGCGGAACGACGCAACGCTTTTTGCCACCGAGCGCGCAAGGTCCGCGACGAGCATCCATGCCGCCTATAATCTTGGAGTGGCGAAGTTCGTCCAGTCGCCTGCCGAGGCAAGAGAACACTTCAAAGCAGCGATTGATACTCCTGTCGTCATGGTTCCGGGTACGGCCGTGCCAATCGAAGATCTCGAGGAACTTCGATTTCAGGCAACGATGAATTTGGGCAAGATTGAAATCGAATCTCGGCGTGATGTGATTTCAGCTCGTGCAGCGTTTGATCGCGCTGTGGATCTCTGTAAGACCATGCGTGCATCGGCCGCGCCGTGGCACACCACGTCCTGGCGTGACCAACTCAGTTCGGCGTACCGCACACGCTCGTCCTCGTCGCTTTACGCTATGGCTCTCGAGACATCCGCCGAGGCTCGCTCGGCTTTTGTTGGCGATGCGGCGGCAGATCTCGAATCTGCTTCGCAAATCAACCCAAACAATCCGGACCTGCTTGATTCCAAGGCACGATTGGCCCTCATGAAAGGGGACAAGGATGGCTTTGCGACGCTCGCTGCGCGCATGGCCTCGGAGTATCCCGACTCTCCTGCGACTTGGAGTATTCAGGCTCTTAAACTGCGCCGCGATGGCAAAATCAATGAGGCCTTGGTGTTCGAGGCTAAGTCTGCATTGCAGAATCTCATGAATGCTGCGCCGGAACAGTTGCTCACAATTGGTACGGCGTGCGTTACCTCGAAGGACGCCACGCTCGTACGACAAGGAATTGAGATACTCCGGGCAGGACTTGCGCGCTCTCAAGGCAATCCGAATCTTGCCCGCGCGGCAGGGGAAGCGACCCAAGCTCTCCGGGAAGCACTTGGCGGCGGTGCGAACCCAGCACAGGGACGCTAGGCGAGCGAAGGCGTCATCGCGGCCGTAGGTCTAAGTGGACTTTCCATCCAACGCCCTCGCGGACCATTCGGATGACGGCCGGCGATCCCTGCGGCGTGTCAACCTCGACGTCGGCCTGATCACCTGATAGGGCCTTCCGACGCGGATTCGCTTTTTCCACTGTAGCGGGGCTCAACGGAGTAATGCCCGACTCCCCAAACCCCATCAGGGCCACAAATCGCTCAAAGGGATCGGCTACGGGTGGATTGCCTTCGATTTGGGGGATGCCCTCCCGCGACGCTGAATCCAAGAGATCAAAAGCCTCGCGGAGCCGTCCGTGGGCCAGCGAGTTAAGGTAAAGTCGGTACGCGCCCTCGGGGGTACCGATCTCCGGGCTGCAACCGGCAACCATTGTCAGTAACAACGCAAATGTGACCCATCGAAACATGATTTGATCGTGCGCTCGATGAAGTCCTGTTGCAAGACCCCCTCCCGAGGGAGCCTCGTTTCAGCCGATGCGTAAGCCATTGAGATGTGGAGTGTTCCCATGAATAGACTCGTCCCGTTCGTTGCCGTTCTGACCTTCCTGCTCGCGCCCGTTTCGGCCCAGGCGACCCGTCCCGGATCCGGCGCCACCCCGCCGTCTGGGAAGATATTCTGCGCCCGTCCTGCATATGATTTCGGCGAGGCTTCTCAGAACAGCACGATTACCCACATTTTCAAGATTGAGAACCGTGGAACAAAGGACCTCAGGATTCAAGGAGTCACGGCGTCCTGCCAGTGCACAAGTGCGCCCCTAGAACGCGATCTCGTGAAGCCTGGAGAGACGCTGGATATTAAGGCAACACTTAACACCCTTACCTTCGAAGGGCTCATTACGAAGTCACTCGATGTGCGAAGTGACGATCCCGAGACTCCGAACCTCCACCTATCGCTTACCGGACGAATCTCGGCGGCGTTCAAGACTTCGGTGACAGAAGTCAACTTTGGCAGAATCCGCAAGGGACAAGCCACTGAGGCTCAAACCTTCGACATCCTCGTCGGGCCCGGAGTGTCCGCCGACGTCAGGGACGTGCGCCCCGACTTCTCCCAGGTTAAAGCCACGGTGCTTCCTGTTGAAGGAGCAACCGGAGCACGTCTGTACAAAGTCAGTGTTAAAATCGAAGGGGACCTTCCAGTCGGCGCATTGCGCGCCAACTTGTCCATCGCGACCACACTGACGTCCCAAGCGGTCATCACCGTTCCCGTGACCGCGCTCGTCGAAGGCGAAGTCAACGTGACGCCGCGAACATTTAACTTCGGAAACGTGACGGCGGGCGGCGACTCGTTGCGCGAGGTTCTCGTCGACAAGTCGGGGAATCCTGATCTGAAGATCGAGAGCCTTCGCTTCGATCCCGAAGGTGCATTCACGGGGACCGTCGAAGAAGTAAAGGCTGGCTCCGCTTACAAGGTAATCATCCGTCCGGGTAAGGACCTGAAAAAAGGCTACCAGCGCGGAACGCTTACCATTTCAACCAACTGCAAAGGTGAGGAGCGACTCCTCGTCTACTTCTACGCTTTTTGTAAGTAGGAGTTCGCCGAATGTGGAGAGTTGCGGCCCCTCTTGTCGTGTTGTGCGTGGCAGCGACGACGCTGGCACCGGTTTCGAGCTGTAAGCAACAGGATCCGGTAACTACGCGACCGGCGCCGTCATCGCGACCCGCGGCGCCTCTCGTCGCCATAACGGGCAACGAGAAGGGCTTCATAAGGCCCTGTGGCTGCTCAAAACCGGCCCTAGGCGGCATTCATCGACGGGCGCACGCGTTGGCTGAGCTCCGGCACGGCGGCCGCTCCGTTGAGGCCATCTCGTGCGGCAACCTCGTGACCGAGGGCGGAAGGCAGCAGGAGGTGAAGCTCGAGACTTTTCTGCTTGCTCTCGCTGACATGAACTACGCAGCCCTCGTTCCGGGGCCCGGCGAGTTTCTTCTCGGCCTACCGGTGCTGCGCGACATGAGAATGTTGGCACCGTTTCCGTGGGTGTTGGCAAATGTCGAAGCCACGGAGCTCGGACTTGTCCCGTCAGTTCGACTTGAGTCTGCAGGGGTAACGGTCGTCGGGCTTATTGGAAAGCTTGGCCTCGCAACCGGTGTGAAGGTAAAGCCCGCGGCGACTTCATTGGCCGAGATGTTCCCGACGCTTCCGAAGGGGCGGATTCTCGTCGTATTTAACGGACCCGACGAGGAGGCCGCGGGGATCGCAGCGGCGATTCCCGTCGATCGTCGACATGAAACGGATCTCCTTGTCCCGGGTCACGCTGATGCCCCTGGGTATCTGGAACCTCGGAATCCCGCCACCCGCATTTTTGTCGCGGGTTCCAAGGGGCGGAACATCGCTCTTTGGACGCCATCGCTCAATAAGTATGAGGGACTGCGGCTTGAAGAATCACGTCCGGGCACCGAGACCATGGACGCACTGCTTGACCGTTATCGGACGACGGTTCGCGAGGAGTTGCTCGCAACGAAGATCGGGCGGCTTCCGAGCGTTCAGAAGTATGTGGGTGATCAACGTTGCATCGAGTGCCACGACGACATCCATGCAAAGCTCAAGCCAACGCCTCATCAACGGGCATTCGCCACCCTCGTCGACACGAAGGACGAAGCCGATCCCGAGTGTGCAAAGTGTCATGTCACGGGTTGGGGGGTAGAGTCGGGATACGTGGACGCCACGACCACTCCGCAGCACCGCGACGTCAATTGCGAGTCTTGCCATGGGCCAGGATCGGATCACGTCGAGGCCATGGCCAAAACGCCGGGCGGCAAAGTGACAACATCCTCGTGTCAGCGCTGTCACGACGCCGATAACTCGCCAACCTTCGACTTCAAGAAGTACTGGCCCAAGATCGAGCACAAGTAGCACGCGGCTCGTCCCGTTGGCGTTACTATCCCGCGACAGCGTTCCCCAATGGAACCTCCTTCCGTTGATGAACCGTCTTGTTTGCCCGGCAATTCCGCCTCATCAACCTGCCTTGCGGCGGGGGCATGGCATTTGCTGCATCTCGGAGAACCCCATGCGTGTACTGATCGCATTTTGCCTCGTAGCAATGGCTGTCGTCGCTCAGGACCGGAGCGTCACGGTCTATGTGAGCACCGACTTCGAGCACGCAGAGCCCATTCTTAAGGCATTCGAGAAGGCCACCGGCATCCGCGTCGCTGCGGTGTCTGACACTGAAGACAACAAGACCGTCGGCCTTGTCAATCGTTTGATCGCCGAGGCGGGGGCCACGCGAGCCGACGTGTTCTGGAACAATGAGTGCGGACAGACCATCCGACTCGCAAGGAAAGGCCTTCTTGCTCCTTATGTTTCGGCGAATGCGGCCACGATTCCTCCCGCGTTTAAGGACGCGACGGGACTTTGGACAGGATTCGGCGCGCGCGGCCGAGTAATCGTCGTCAATACCAAGGCTGCTGCTATTTCGACAGCGCCTTCGCGCATCGCCGACTTCGCGGACCCTCGTTGGCGAGGGACCTGTGTGATGTCAAAGCCGCTCTTTGGAACGACACTTACTCACGCCGCGATTCTGGGGGTGCGTGATGGCAAAGAAGGCATGTTCAAGTACTTCCGCGAGGTGCTTGCTAACGGTACGCGCTTTGAAAAAGGCAACGCACCCGCTATGCGAGAAGTTGCCGATGGCGGGCGCCCATTCGGAATGACCGACACGGATGACGCCCACGCGGCCGTCCTTGACGGAAAGCCGGTGGGCGTAATTTATCCGGATCAGGGTCCGAATGACGTTGGCGTCGTCCTCATTCCGAACACGGTGATGATGATGAAGGGCGCTCCGCATGTGAGCGAAGCCCAAGCACTCATTGACTGGATCCTCCGGCCCGAGACGGAGGCAGAGCTGGCAAAGGGCCGCTCCGCTCAAATTCCCCTTCATCCGGGTGTGCCGCGGCCCGAACACGTGAAAGGCTTCGAAGATCTAAAGGTCATGGTGGTGGACTGGGAAAGTGTTTCGCAAGTCCTAGAAGGCGCTCCCGATGACCTAGGAAAAATTTTCATCGGATCCAATCCGAATGAAGCGGTGTCGGGCGCGACCGATCGCGGGCCGACCTACATTCTTGCCGGACTTGTCGCGCTCGTGATCGGCTTAGCGATTTTTCGCATGAGGACGCGTGCATGAGCATTCGGGGCGCAGCAGTCGCTTGGGGGTTGGCCTCCCTTTGTCTGATTGTGCCTCTTGTCTTTATCGGAGTTGAGGCAGCATCAGCAGGGGGCGTTGTTGCCACGCTGGTTGATCCCGAGCTGCATCGACTTCTGCTTAATACGCTCGCGCTTGCGGCGACCGTTACGGTATTCGCGTGTGTATTGGGCTTTCCTCTTGGGATTCTGCTTGGTGGTTATTCGTTCCCGTTGAATCGCGCGATCGCACTGTTAGCCGCAGTTCCCTTGTTGATTCCACACCACGTCCAGACGATCGGATGGATGCGCGTATTCGGACGTCAGGGCTGGATGACTGAGGCACTCGCGTCCTTAGGTGTGACGCTTGATGTTCGCGCTGCGGCATTCCCCGGGTTCTGGCCTGGGCCCGCTTGGATCATGGCGTTGGCCTTGTTTCCGCTTGTAGCGTTGCCCGTCGCGGCGGCCGTGACTCGCCTCGATCGCGACGCGATCGCCTCGGCGACGCTCGCTGGGGGGTCATCGGCGGCCCTGCGTGTTGCAGTCATACCAGCTGGATTCACAGCGCTTCCCGGGGCGGCCTCGTTGGTGTTTGCCCTAGCATCGGGTGCGTATGCGGTTCCGTCGCTTCTCGACACACCTGTATTGGTGCAGCGCGTCTTTTTCACATTTTCTCAGCGAAGCCAAGGCGAGGGTGCGCTTCTCGTGTTGCCTCTGCTCGTTTCGGCGGCACTCGCCGCAGCTCTTCTAGGCGACCCGTGGTTTCGGTCTGGAGCGATGGGTGGGGCTGGCCGCACGGCTCGTGAGCGCGTTGGGTGGCTTGGAACAGCGATTGCGATGTTCCCTGTTCTCTGTGGCGTCATCGTTCCGATCGGGGCGTTGATCGCAAAGATCGTCGAGGAGGCGCTTCGCAACCCATCGGCACCGTCGCCGTTCAAGGTGGTGTTTTCTAGAACTGCTGCTTCGTTCGGAAACGGGCTGATCTTCGCCATGCTCGCGACGGTCGTAGTATTGCTTACAGCATGGCCGTTGGCGCGACATTTCGCAGCACGTCAGGGCGCCATTTCAGAGCGACTCCTGACTGCTTCCATTGCATTGCCACCCCTCGTCCTAGGGGTCGGCACGATTCTCGCATGGAAGCACGTTTCCAATGTGCCACTCCTTGATGCCATCTATCGATCCGGCTTGATTCTTTTGGTTCTCGGCCTCGCTGGCCGATTCCTGCCTATTGTTGTCCGTGACCTTCGTGATGGACTCTTGGCGCTTGATCCTTCAGCCGAAGAAGCCGCTCGCGTGGCGGGGGCCAGCGGGATGCGAAGGACGTGGGGTGTCGTGATTCCTATGATGCGATCATCCATCATCGCATGCATCGTCATCGCGTTCACCTTGGCGATAACCGAACTCGACCTCACGTTGTTGCTCTATCCGCCAGGAATGGAAACGGTTCAAGTTCGCATCTTTAACATGGTGCACTATGCTCGCGACGCTGAGGTTTCAGCTCTCTGTTTGATGGCGGTCGCATTTGCGGCCTTACCCGTTTCGTTCTACGCGCTGTTGCGTCGCCGAAAGGGCACCTGAGATGGGCACGTCCGTTTCCATTCGTGAGGTGTTGATTCGCGCGGGTTCCCGCGTGCTCGTGCAGCACATGAGTGTGGAGGTCGGCTTAGGCGAGACCCACGCGTTCATTGGGCCGTCGGGCGCGGGCAAGACGACCCTTCTGCGCGCGGTTGCCGGTCTTGTGCGTTTGAGCGAAGGGGCGATCGCGCTCGGAACAACGGTCGTCGCCACCGCGGATTCTGAAGTGCCAGCTGAAGAGCGAAGGGTTGGCTTCGTGTTCCAAGGGCATGGATTGTGGCCGCATTTTAACGTTAGGGAGCACTTGGCTTTCGTGTTGAAGTGTGCGGGCGTAACCGCCACCGAGGCCAACTCCCGCATCAATACCGTGCTCGGTGAGGTTGGTCTCACAGCTCTCGCTCTTCGAAAGCCCGACACTCTCTCCGGTGGCGAACGTCAGCGACTTGCAATTGCGAGAGCCGTGGCGACGGAGCCCGCCCTCTTGATTCTGGACGAGCCAACCGCTTCACTCGACCCGATCACGGCAGATGAGATTCGCGATTGCATCCGACTTTTAACTCGCCGAACAGGATCAACCGTTTTGCTTGTGACGCACGACCAGCGCGAAGCATTTGCCATGGCGAAAGCGGTCAGCATCATGAGCGCGGGTCGACTTTTGCAGACTGGAACTCCAGAAGTTCTTTGGAACCACCCGGACAGTGCAGCGGTTGCTCAGTTCCTCGGAGAGGCAACGCTGCTCAAGGGTCGTTTGCTCGATGGCCGCCGTGTTGAGACATGCCTCGGCGTGTTATCGCTGTCGGATGTACCGCGTGGCGATGACGTAGATGTTGTGATTCGGCCTGATGACCTGGTGCTTGGTGACCCGAATGGGGTAGTCGCCGACGTAACTTCTTCGTGGTTTCGAGAAGGCAAGTATCGCTTGGGGCTCAAAGTAGGAGCGTCAGCGTTTTTTGCCAATTCCGCCACATCGGCGAAGATCGGAGAACAGGTGCGTGTAGGTGTTAAGGGTTCGTGCCCGGCTGTCTCGAGGAGTAGCCCCTTATGAACACTCGCGCCCTGCTTGCAATCGCACTTCTCATCGGGACAATCGCCGCAGTCCTCTGGCTGCGAGACGAGGACTCCAATGGAAGTATGAGCAGGACGGCGGAGAGCTTGCCCCGGTTTGGGCGCGCATTGACCTTGAGCAAGAGTTCTGATTGCAAGCCGTGCCATGAGGAGGTGTACAACGAGTGGGTTGGATCTCAGCACGGAATGGCCTACGTCAATCCTGAAGTTCAGCGTCTTTCAAAGGGCTTCAGAGATCGCGACTGCCTGCCGTGCCACGCGCCGCGTCCAATTCCTGAGACGGGCTTGGGTGAACGCGCACTCGAACGACTCGTGGATCTCGAGGATGGCGTCGACTGCTTTGCGTGTCACCGCAATCAAGACACGATGCTTGGCGGAACTCACATCACGCAGGCCGTCGATGCGCCGTGCAACCCGATGCCTTCTACTGCAATCAAGGACTTGCGTACGTGCACACCTTGCCACGATCAACACAAGGTCGTGCAGGACTGGAAGGAGACGACCTACGCAGTGAAAGGGCCCGGATTTAAGGACTGTAATGGATGCCACATGCCGGAAGTTGCTCGCGCCCCCACATCGACCCTCCCGGCACGCAAGGGTAAATCTCATCGCTTTCCGGCGTCGCATGATCTCGCCACACTGAAGTCCGCCGCCTCGATGACCGTCAACCTTGAGGGTCAGACCTTGGGTGTTGTTGTGCGCAATGACGGAACAGGACACAATTTTCCGGCCGACGAACGACACCGTACGGTGGACCTCACGCTGGTCTGCGAGCTCGAAGACGGGACCGTGGCCACGTGCCGGATCGATCGCTACCGCAATCCGTATCGCGACGAATTTGATCTAAGGAACCCGCTTAGGACTCCTGGCGCTGAAAGGGAATACACCGTGACGCTTGGAAGCGTTGGATTAGTCAGCGTCCATGCACTGCGGGTCGCTGCCGACTTTAATCCAAATCGAAAGGTCTATTATGCGGAGAACACTCAGATTCCGTCGGGGGAGGCTCGTCAGTATCGAGTTTCGTTGCCCGAGCGAGTCAAACGTGTCACCGTAAGACTTCTGTACAAGAATCAACCGTTCCTTGCTGACGGTGAGGCCCGTGTCCTCCATGAAAGTGTGAAGAATGTCGGGAAGTAGCCTGAGCCTAATGGTGTTGTTGTTGCTCGCTGCCTGCGGGGCTCGTGTACCCGTGCCCGCGACTGACCTTAACCACACTCCTAATTCGGCGCTGTTAGCGATGATGACTGACGAAACTGTGACGTCGTCGGAACGGATCGAGCGCATTTTGAAAGAAGCGCGGCCGGGCAACGTTGCGGCGGTCGCCACGCTGCGCCACGTGCTTGCGGACCGCAGTCAAACAGCCTTTATTCTCGAATATCGCGCGAGCGCGACTTTTGGACTCGCACCGGTTGAAAATCCGTACGCCCTTCCTCTTGACCGAGGAGTCGAGAGAGCGATGGCGGCCGTGGCGCTTGAAGCAATCTCGTCGTATCGCGCATTGCCTGAACTTCTTCACGCCCTAGATGATCGTGACGGTCTTGTGGCGGCCCATGCGGCGCGAGCCCTTCTGAAACTCGGATGTCGTTCGGGAATAAGCAACCTTCTTGCGTCGCTTGAGCGAAAAGCCTATGAGAGTGAAATCGCAAACCGCATGTTGATTGAGTCAACAGGCGAAGACTTTGGGTTTGACGCTGACATTGGAATGGAAGCGAAGGCCCGCGCTGCCACACGTTGGAAGACGTACTGGGCTAAGCGTTCTCAGGACCCGACGTTGCTTAAAGGAGAAGGGACACCTTACGTAGTCGGTTTCGACGCGATTGTGGATGCGCGGATCCGTACTGAAGTCGATATCGTCGGCCAGTTTCAGTTTCTCTTCATGGAGCAGTCCCGCAAGATGTTGGCGCGTCTTGGCGACCCCGCCCTGCCATTCATCACGGAGGGCCTAGGTCGGGCAAAGGACAAGCCGACTTGGCGAGCAGGTTTGGCGCAGGCGCTCGCTGGAATGGGGACTGCTAAGTCCCATGCAATGCTCACAGAGCTTCTAGGCGACCCATTCCCGTCAGTGAGATCGCGCTCCGCGGAAGCTCTGGTAGCGGTTCCGGGCGACGTGGGGAGAGGCGCGCTTCTCCGTGCATTGAAGGACGTCGATCCATCGGTGCCGTTGGCTGCCCTTCGGGCGGTCGGCTCTTCTCGGCGAGAGGATGCCATTCCGCTTCTTTCAGGCCTGAAGGGGCCGCGGGAGGTAGTGGAAGCCGCGATGGTGGCGCGGTTCCGTGTGACCCGGGACAAGGCCGACCGCCCTGCCGTCGTTGACCTGGTCGAGGGAGGGCTTTCGGGCGCCCGTGCTTTGGCATTGCTCGCCCTCGCGGAAGCGTCCTTCATCGAGCTTCCGGATAGCGCGACCGTGGATGAGGGGGTCCGAAAGGCGTTTCTTGCCGCGGCTGCCGCTGCCTTCGGCAACTGCTAGTCCGTCCGAGTTGACCCGAGTCGGCGGGACTTAAGTCTTTTCGCTCGCGTGGTCGATAGTCCGACGCAATGGGGTTCTGCAGAGGACCCGTTGTGGGATTTGCATCCACGTTGGAGGCATCCGGGCAACGGCCGAAGTGGTGCTCCGCTCGAATAGTGGAAGTACCGGGGTTGTGGACCCCACGTAAAAAGCTCTCTGTTTTTCCCTCTTTCATTCCCTTCCTTCTTCTCCAGAGAGTTCTTTTCCGCGGTTCTTTCATCACTCGGACTCGGAGATTGCCATGCGGGCTTCCGTGAAGATGGATGTCGTCCAAAGAGTGATCGTCCCTCTCGATGGTCGTAGGGGTGTTGAGTTTGCGGTGCGCCATGGCGTCCGCCTCGCTGCCACGCGTCGACTTCCTCTCGCGTTCGTACTGTTTGCATCCGACAGCGCGTCAGCGTCGACCGCGAGCCGGGCCTTGTCCGAGGCGCTTCGTCGGTTTTCTGCGCATGGTGTCCAGGCGAGGGTAGTCGTTGACAGCACAGGCCTGTTCAGCAAACTTAGGGACCAGGTTGCTCAGGGTGATCTAGTCCTGTTGGCGCAGGGCATTGAAACCTCAAGCGCTATGCAGCCGTTTACAGGTCGTGCCGACCGCTTGCTTGTCTTGTCTGAAGGGCTCGCACGTAACTAAGGCATGTCAGGGGCATCGCCCCATGACGTAGGCGACATAGGAGAGGTCGGGTGTCCCGATTTCTCGCCTACGGAAAATTCCGGTGCCCTTTCCAGTCTCCGGCTCAGCACTCTCCCAGTAAACATGGACATCCTCGAATCCGACTTCTCTTAGGAGATCGGTGGCTTCGGGAATGCTCCACATCCTCCAGTCATAGGTGAACGCGTTCTTTAGTTTTGAACCGTCTCGGAAACCAAAGTGAATGTGTGCCACGGTGCGCGCATTGATTGGATCAAAGTCCACCTGATCCCATGTGTAGGTGAATCCCTTGAGGCGTCGTGTCTCCGTGTGACACGCATGGGATTCCGAACCACCCCATAGGTCGAGGAACAGCCAACCACCACTCTTGATGGACCTCTTTGCGTTCTCGAAGTAGAGCTTAAGTGCGGGTCGTTCGTGAAAAACGAACCACGAGAAGTTGGCTGCAGCGAGAAGTTCGACCTTTGGGCGAGTCACGTCGCGGACATCCGCTTGAACCAAGGCGACGCGCTCGCGCGCTTCTTCCGTGAGGGCCGCAACGTTATGGGTCATTCCCCACGAAAGGGTCGGGCCGTCGAGATCGACGCCAATTGCGTGGTTGTCCGGATGACGTTTGACAAATGCACATGAAAGCGCGGCTGTCCCGCAGAAATCCTCGCGAAAGTGCCGTAGGGGGTGACCCGCAAGTCGCTCATATGCGTTGACGAGCCAGCGCATGTCACGATCCGGAGTTTGGACGGAACGTTGATAGAGATCGTGTCTGTCGGCGCGAGAAGCAAGGGACTTGGGCATTGGGCAGTTCTATCGGTAGGACGAATTGATAGCACGCCCGGTTGCAATGTCGGGACTCGGCGGCGAAGATCATGCCGCTTGGGTCGCGTTGAGCACCCCGTGAAGGGACCATATGCTTTTGAAGTCAGCTGTAGCGCTTGTAGGTTTGGGGTTTGCGGCTTGGGTTGGATTTCCGGTTCAGACGCAACAACAAGGGCCCCCGACAACCTCCAGCGCCTCAATAGCCCGCGCCGTGCCGCAGGATGCAAAGAAGCCGCAGGATCCTCCGAAAGCCGCAGAGGCGGCGGGAATGCCAGTGGCGAAAGCTCTGCCTGAGCACGCAGCTCTAGCCGAGGACGTTGGCATCTGGGACTTCACCATGAAGATGTACATGGAGCCAGGGAAACCCCCGACCATCATGAAGGGCACCCATACCGCGACGTTGATGCCTGGCGGACTTTGGCTCACCGAGGACTGGAAGGCAACCGACGGCTCCTTCCACGGGCATCTCGTTCTGGGCTACGATCCTTTCAAGAAGAGCTATCGAGGCACATGGGTCGACTCTTGGTCCATGGCTCCGCATTCGATTGACGGAACCCATAGCGCAGAGAAGAAGGAAGCCGTCTACAAGGTCGTTGGCACCGGTCCCATGGGAGAGACGACGATCATGACCGAGACCATCACCCGTCCGACAGCCAAGACACGCAAGGCGATCTTCCGCATGGACATCCCGGGGATTGGCGACACCACGATCATGGAATGCGAATCGACGCGCCGCTGAAGCGACGCGGTTGGGGCGATAGCATCTCCCTATGACCACCCCGGCCAGCCATCTCGAGCAACACCTCCGTCGCGAGGTGGATCGACGTTGGGCTTCGGCCGGGGTTCGTCATTTCTTGCGCCTAGCGGCGTGGTCGAGCCCACTTGTGGTCATCGGCTTCTTTTCGCACTCGATCAAAGCCCCGTGGATCACTGGAGCGCGAGGGGGATTGGTCTTGGTGCTGTTTGCCGCCCTCGTCGCTTGGTTCGGCGAACGACGCCGCTTGATTCGCGAGGGTGTGACGTCGGCGGCGCATGACCTTGGCGCGCGTTCACCTCAGCCCGATCTCGTTGTGGCGGGAGCTTGGCTCATTTCGGAAGGACACGAGCGTCGCCTTGCGCCTCTAGTCCTATCTTCTGCTGATCAAGTGGCTGCCGGCCTCGCACCGCCGAAGCGGTTCGCGGTCGTTCCTGTAGATGTCATTTGGCTGCTGATCATGTTGGGCATCAGCGTCGTGCTGGCCCTGATGCTCAGCACTGACGGCAGCAATGGGTTGGCGAGGTTTGCTCGCAGCGTGGCAGCAGCGATCACTGCAAAGGACGACGCGGGACTCGTACCCGAATCGCGTCAGGCGCAATCGGCCTCCGCTGATTCCAGGACGAATGTCGGCGTTTCATCCGTGCAAATCACGATGAAGAGTGATCGTCGCATCTACATTCTTGAATGTCCAATTGAATTAAAAATAACATTGGAGTCTCGTGAGCGGATCTCGGCCGACGTTCCTATTGATGTCCGGCTCGCGATCTCGGATGGCCTTCCTTATCCAGACGCAGGATTTGGCGACGGTTTTCGCGTCGTCTCATTGCCACTTGGATGGACTGTCCCGACCGAGCCAGGCAAGCGCGAACAACGTGTCCCGATTCTCGACCTGATGAAGCGGCTCGGGATCTACCGTCCAGGTCTATTCACACTACAGATCGCCGCGGCTCCGTCGATCCCAAACACGGTGATCGATGATGGACTGATGGGAAATCAAATCGTCTTCCAGGTCACGGAGAATATCGAACAGGAGTCCATCAAGATTCGCCAACCGGTGGGAACGTCGGAGAAGCCGGAGAAACGAGAGGTGGCGGATAAGCCCTACAAGAAGGGCAATACTGACGGACCCAAAACTGCGCCAAAACTGGGCGATCCTGATCGACTTCCGGAGGCGCAGCGCGTCGCGAAGGCGATCGAGCCGTTGCTTTCCGGTGGACCAACTATAGAGAAGGAAGTTTCGGTCTGGAATCGGGAGAAGGGTGGCGATGCGCCACTGCCACCTCCTCCGCCTCCGGCTCCATCGCTTGTCCCGCCCCGCGATTTGACGCGACAACCAGAGTCCGGAATGCCGAAGCATCAGGTTGCCCCTGCGGATCGCGAGGCGGCACGCCGCTACTTCCGCCGCGTAGACGGTTGATCTATTCATGACATCGCTTCTCGCACCGGAGTTCTTGGCACGACTTGAACGGCTCGAGCTTCGTGTGCGCAGGATGCACTCGGGAGAACGGCAGGGCGATACGCTTTCGGCACGGCGCGGACCAGGCACGTCGTTTCGAGGACACCGCGGATATGTGGCGGGGGACGACCCTAGGTTCATCGACTGGAATGCGTTCTTGCGCTTGGACGAACTTGTGATCAAGGAGTTTGACGCGGAGGTGCAGCCGAAAGTCACCATCCTCATCGATGTCAGTGCCTCGATGACATCTTCGGGAGGGGGTAAAGCGGACGCGGCGCGGAAACTTGCTGCCGCATTGGGCTGGATTGTGCTTGCACGTCACGGCGCAGTACGCGTTGTCCCATTTCCGGGCAGCCGAAGCGACACCGCGTTTTCGGGTCGCGCGGGCGCGACCGCCTACCTTGCTCATCTCGACAAGCTCGATGGGGCGAAGGAAGGGGATCTCCTCGCAACGGCGCAATCGGTGTTTGTCGCGCGTCGACACCCCGGAGTCACTCTCATTTTGAGTGACTGGTGGGATACGCGTTGCTTCGAAACAGGCATGGCTTGGCTCAGGCAGAGGGGCGAGATTGTCGAGGCCCTGCACCTGTACTTGCCGACTGAAACCGAGCCTGCGCTTTCGGGGCTGGTCGAACTCGTTGATTCAGAATCTGGGCGTCGTACCCGCGCTGAGTTGAGTCCTTCGCTTTTGGCGAAGTACCGCGAGATCGTTGAATCCCACTTCGCAGAGGCGTCACGGACCGCAAGGGCGCTCGGCGTGGGATATCACCGGTTAGATGCGTCAGCAGAAACCGAAACGCTCGTGCTGGAGACGTTGCGGGCGAGGGCGCTCGTCCGATGATCAATTTCAATGACCTTTGGGCCAACCTCCGTTTCGAGAATCCGGAGATTCTGAAAGGGCTGTGGGCGCTTCCGCTGGTCTTGCTCTTGCTCCTCGTTCGCCGGCGCGCAGTCGTGGTGACCGTTCCGTGGTTACCGCTCTGGGATCGAGCCGTGTCGGCGAAACGGCGCGACTTTCAGTTCCTGCGGCAGATGTTGAGCATTTTACTCAAGATCCTCGCGTTGGCATTTGTCATCGTGGCTTTAGCGAACCCCTATCGCGAGCACGGCGAGCCTCCGCGGCGCGAGACCGCCGTATTCCTTGATACTTCGCCTGGGGTTACGTCGCGAGTCGGAGCCAATTCGCTTTGGGATGGCATCGTTGCCCGGGCCAATGAGGTTCGCGCTGTCGCAGCGCGGGATGGGTCGGTGCGTTTTATCGCGTGGGAAGAAGGCATGGCAAGTATCACGGCGCCGGAGGCTGCGATTGTGGGCCGTGGCTTGCGTGACACGACGATGCTTGCACGATTCGTACGAGCTTCGCCGAGTGTGCGGTGTGTTGTGGTTACTCCTTTCGATGTAAGCGTTGGCCTGCCTGATTCGGTGCTTGTTGCTTCGTCACACAATGGCGCGCTACCAGAAATCGGTGGCATCCGTGCCGTCGCGCATGATGCGCAGGGGCTCACGGTCGACGTGGACTCTAGGTCGGCTCGGGAACTTGTTATTGAATCAGACGGTGAAGTACGGGCACGTGTCAGTGTCTCAGGGACCGGGCAGGTGCGATTGCCGATTCCATCGGGAACGGGCCAAAGCCCGCGGCTGCGGCTAGTCCCCTCCGATGCATGGCCCGATGACGATGTAGCGGAACTCGTCTTGCCACCGGAGGCTCTGGTCGCCGTGTTGGTGGTGGCAGAGGGGAAGACGCCCTATCTGGACGCCGCACTGGCAGCCTCAGGGAAGTTGGATGCTGCCAAATCTCACAGGGTGACCTCCATCGGGGAGGTCGGTTCGGCGGGTGCCCATGACCTGACCCTGTTTGTCGGTGTCCCGCTCCCTGAACGTCTGCCGGCGGGCACTATCGTGGCGTTCGGATCGCGACCAGCGGCCTCAGCGCCGGTCGAGGTCGTTGGATCGCCCGGCCGCAATGCTGCGCGGGTAGCCA
>CAMARR010000008.1 GCA_945860915.1 Candidatus Kuenenia stuttgartensis | reverse complement strand
CCGGGGACTTGATACCCCCCCTGTCCCCTCCTACACTTCCGGGCCTTTCGTGGCCGATGAGGTCACGAAGACTCTTCCCCAGTAGCTCAATGGTAGAGTAGGTGACTGTTAATCACTTGGTTGTAGGTTCGAGCCCTACCTGGGGAGCTCAAACGTGCCTTGCGCAATGCGAACGCCACCGGACCAACCGGTGGCGTTTGCCATTTCGGGAAGCTGACCTCGCGCAGATTACCAGACGAGGCGCTGAACCGACGATCGTCCGAGGTACGTGAGGTTGTTTCCAAACATCACGAGGACGGTATCCCATGTCTGCCCAGCCAAGCTCGAAAGGCCACCGGCAGGAACCTGAAAAGGCGCGTCGGGGAAGAATCCCGACCCAAGGATCACCGGGAAGTGAAGCGGATTGCCCAAACCAATCGGCGTGCCAAGGGCACTCCATGTCAATGCATCAGGAACGATGCCGAGGAGCGGGCCTGCGCCAAGGGCGCCCGTCGCGGTCGTGCTCAAAAGAAGATATCCTTCGGCCGCTCCGGGCGAAATCAGGCTAACCGACAAGGTGAGGTCCCCAGCGCCGGATCCCGAGGTCGTCGCGGACAGGATGTTCTGGTTGAACAACTCGATGCTGTAGTTCGCCGAAATGTCTGCCGCGGTGCGCGCCACATTCCAGTAGCGGAACTCATCAAGATAGCCGAAGAGCCCCGTGCTCGTGGTGCCATTGGAGCCAAGGTAGAGCGGCCCCGTGATCGCGCCAACACCGGTGTTAGAGAAAGTCGCAGCCGGTATCCCGTTCAGATAAGGCCGCAACGTCGGTGGATTCGTGGAGGTGTCGTTGACGACCGCGAAGTGCACCCACACACCAACCGGCGGAGTCGATCCGGGAATCGTCGTGGTGGTTACGCCTGTTCCAGACAACACGATCGTAGCCGTAGCAGACGGAGTTCCGCCGCAGTAGATCCGAAAGCCTCCTGTCGAGCCCTGGCCGACGAAATATTGGAGACTCGGTGACCCCGTGCGAAGGAGCCAAAGTTCAAAAGTCCATGGCGTTGCTGCCGAGGGGATGTTCAGGTTGTATCCGGTATTGACATACGCAGTGTTGGCGACGGCACCGAATCCTTCGAGTGCATTGCCGTTGTGTCCAAGCGCAGTGAAGTTCATGTTCCCGACAACGGTGCCTACCGCAGGTGCTGCCCCCGTCGATGCCTCGTTGATCGCCACCGTAGATCCCGGTGCTTCATTGAACTTGTAGTAGGAAATGGCCGGCGTCGTTTGCGCGACCATGACGGATCCAAAAAGAGCAGCCGAGAGTATCGTCGTTTTCATCAGTTTCATGTTCACCTCAGTACGCCTAATCTTATCCGATCCCAAACAACCAGAGAATCACTGCGCCATGGGCGTGGGAGCAAGTGACTCAAGGATCCCCTTAAATCCTTGCACGGCAGTACGCTGCATATAAAATCCCAGCCCTCGCAGGCCTCCGAGTTCTTCGCCACCACCCGCACGGCCCGGACCACCGTGAATCGACGCGGGCAGCACCATGCCCGGAGGGAGTTGCTGCTCTGCCATGCGATCTGAGCCGATCCAAATTCGACCAGTCCACGGCGCGATGGAGTCCACGATGGACGCCGCCGAGGCGCTGTCATTGGTATAGATGCTCGTCACAAGTGAGCCCTGCCCCAACGCGACGATAGCCGCTGCTTCGGCGACAGTCCCATCAAACGGCAGGATCGTTGCGACGGGGCCGAACACCTCGTGCTCGTGCACCACAGGAGTGCGCGCATTCGGAGCGACGAACAATGTCGGAGCGACGAAATAACCCTTCTCGGCAATGGGCCCTGCACCCCCACACGCAGTCACACATTCGGCTGCAAGCTTGGCGATTCCCGTGCGAACATCGCGCAATTGCGCAGCGGAGGCCAGCGGGCCGACACGCATTGCAGCGTCCGATGGGTCGCCAATCTTCGATTCAGCCAACGTTGAGACAAGCCGAGCCGTAACGGCCTCCACGTGGGCGCGCGGAACGAGAATACGCCGGGTCGCTGTGCACTTCTGACCCGACTTCTGTGTGATGTCGAGAGCGACATTCGATATGAACATCGCGAATGTCGGACTCTCGACGTCGACATCCCCGAGTAGGACTGCTGTGTTCAACGAGTCGGCTTCAAGATTTACGCGGACGTTTCGTCGTACAAGGTTGGCGTTGCCTCTTATCACGGCGGCTGTTCCAGAAGATCCCGTGAACGCCACTCCGTCCTGCTCGGTCAAATGATCGAATAGGTCGCCAACCGAACCTAGAATGAGCTGCCATGCGCCCTCGGGCAACGCCCCTGACGCAACGATGATCTCCGAGATCCGCGCGGCCAACATGCATGTCGGAGTCCCTGGCTTCTCGACAACTGGGGCGCCGGCGAGCAACGCGCAGGCAGCCTTCTCCATCATGTTCCATGCTGGGAAGTTGAACGCGTTGATGTGGACCGCAATGCCCTGCCGCGACACAAGCACGTGACGTCCCGAGAATCGTGAAGAGCGACCGAGAGTCTCAATATCGCCGTCGCAAATCCAGTGTCGATCTCCGATGGCAATTCCCCAAGTCGCATAGGCGGTCAACGTGCCGATGGCGCCGTCGATGTCGAATTTGGCATCGCCGCGCGGTGTCCCGGCGCAGCGAATCGAGAGTTCAAGTAGTTCATCACGATGCGAGTGGATTGCTGCAGCAACCTGCTTAAGGAGCTCACCGCGTGCACCGAAACTCAACGCACGAAGCGCAGGGAGACCCTTTTGGCGGGCGTAGGCCACCACGGCCTTCATGTCCACCCCACCGGACTTGATCGTGCCAATTACGGCCTCGGTCGTCGGGTTGACGAGTGAGATCGGGGATTCGGTGCCTTCGTGCCAGTTTCCGCACACATAGCTCTTAAGGGTCTGCATGACCCGCCGATAGTAGCCACCAATCGGTCAACGCCCTACCCTCCCGAACGATCCCTTGTTCGACGCCGGAACCGGCCTGCCACTCAAAGGAAAGGCGACGAACAATGCCACTTAGCGGATTTCCCTGCGGATCTCTCAGATGTGGTGGACACAGCACCCGTCGAAAGACTACAATATCCCGTAGTTCCCGAGACAATGAATGCCCGCGCGAGAGCACCTCCTTGCGCGTCCCTGCCCAACTTCAACTCCATGAATCACATCAAACTAAGCGCCCTCACCCTTGCACTTGCTTCTTCAGTCATAGCTCAAGGCGGAAATGGATCATCTGCGGACCTTGAGCCATCACCGATGGCGATCAACAGCACTTTCACGTTGAAGATCTCCGGGCGTCCCGCCGCTCCATGGTCGCTATGGCTCTCAGGTGGGACTGCAGTCAACAACTTCCCGGGCATTGGAACGGTGTGGCTCGACTTTGCATCACCCTCGCTCGGCGAACTTGCGAACGGAAATCTACCGGCCGGCGCTGGAGTGACGTACACGACTCTTTCGTTCAACGTCCCGAACGACCCCGCATATCTTGGATTCGAGGCCTACCTTCAGTGCATCGTCGTCGACCCGACGGCCCCGGGTGGAGTTGGACTGAGTCGTTGTGTTCGAATCGACTTTGAGAATCCGGATTCCTTCGTGCCAGTCGGGTCACTCTCGGGCTCTCGGGCTCTCGGCTCGGCAGACCTGCTTCCCGATGGCCGCGTCCTCGTTGCAGGCGGCGGCAGTGGCTCGTTGACAGCCGCGGTCGGCACCGCAACGTGTGAGGCTTACAATCCACTGAGTCGCAGTTGGTCTGCTGTTGCGTCCATGGCGACACAACGGGCGTTTCATACAAGCGTGACGTTGAGCGACGGTCGTATCATGGTGATCGGCGGCGCCGATGGCACGGGCGCGGTCACGAACACCTGTGAGATTTACGATCCTATCGGGAATGCATGGTATTCCGTCGCCTCGATGACGACCCAGCGCGCGGCCCACACCGCGACGCTGCTCGCAAACGGCAAGGTCCTCGTGGCAGGCGGTTGCTCTTCCTTCACAAGCCTTCCTGGATCGACGACACCACTCGGCGACATCCTCGGGACATCCAAGGACACCGGAGAAGTCTACGATCCGGCCCTCAATACATGGGCCCCCGTCAGCAACGCCATGGCATCGAAGCGCTTTGCCGCATCGGCCACACGCCTCAATGATGGTCGCGTCGTGCTCGTCTCAGGTTTGAACGGCACTGGCTCGTTGGCTGGCGTCGAAGTGCCCGCGTGGACCAACACGGTCTCGATTTACTCGCCCATCACAAACTCCTTCGCGGCCGGTCCGAATATTTCAACGCCAAGAACCGCACACCGCGCCACCTTGATGCCCAATGGCGAGGTGTTCGTCTCGGGTGGACTTGCTCCGACATACTTTCTCGGGATTCTTCTTGGGATCACCACATCCAACAGCGCAGTCAAACTATCGTCCGCAGGCACCGCGTGGTCGTCGGCGGGCACGATGCCCGCCGGAGCCCTGCTTCACGGCCAAGTGCTTCTTAAGAATGGCAAGGTCCATCTTTCCGGCGGGACCACGGTGGCACTCGCAGGGACAACGCTCACGACGTCGGCAATCGCGAATTGTGCGACGCGTCTCGGTGGTGGAACCACGTTCACCTCAACCACACCGCTCCCGGCTGCGCGTGGAACCCACTTCGCCGTGCGCCTTTTTGACGGCAGCATCCTTGTCGCAGGCGGATCTGATGCGGCGAGCACATCTTTGTCGGATTGCCTGCTGTACACGCCGACGCCATAAGACTGAGACTCATGTGCGGGATTCCTCGCACACGAGGTCGAATTTGGATGCGACTCATTGCCCCACAGCGTGATACGCTACGCATGTACCATGCGCACACTCCTGTCCACACTCGTGCTCGTTTCGGCGGCGTTCAGTCAGGGCCTCCCCCCGGTGCCAATGCCGCCCGAGAACCCGACCACTCCAGCCAAAGTAGTCTTGGGAAAGATGCTCTTCTACGAAGAGCAGATGTCGTCGGATAACTCCTCGGCGTGCGCGTCCTGTCACATGCCTGAGGTCGCGGGAAGCGATCCCCGCACGTCCACCCCAGGGAATTTACACCCCGGCCCAGACGGGCTTTTCGGCACGCCAGACGACGTCCGCGGCTCTCGCGGGATCGTGAAGTGCTCCGGGAGCGGGACGCTGACGGACGACGGTGTGTTCTTCCCCAAGGCAATCGTGACCGGGCGTAAGGCGCCAGCATTCATTGGGAATCAGTGGGATCCAGTTCAGTTTTGGGACGGCCGCGCGGGCGGCAAGGTTCACGATCCCATCACCAATCAGGTTGTGATTTGGTCAGGAGGCTCACTCGAGTCGCAAGCCCTGCTGCCTCCTCTCGCCGGTGAGATGTCGTGCGCGGGTCGTAACTGGACAGTCATCTTGGCGAAACTCACGTCGGCGCGCCCAATGCGTCTCGCCTCAGCGATCACGCCGGATATTGCCGCGGCACTCTCGGCCAACCCGACCTACCCAGCACTATTCAATGCCGCATTTGGCAGCCCGACGCTTACGGCCTCGCACGTCGCGTTCGCGCTTGCAGCCTACGAACGGACACTAGTCCCGGATCAGGCGCCCATCGACAACTACCTCGGTGGCAACCTCACGGCGTTGACTCCGAATCAGATCGCAGGACTCAATGTGTTTACCGGTGTCGCCGGATGCGCCTTTTGCCACCCATCGCCGATTTTCGCCAATTCGTCCTTCCACAACATCGGCGTGCGACCACCGGCGGAAGACATGGGACGAACAAACGCCACCAACGACAACAACGACCGCGGCAAGTTCAAAACACCGTCGCTCCGCAACGCATCACTACGTGGTCCTTACTTCCATAACGGCAAATTCGCCACGCTCGCCGACGTCATCGACTTCTACGACCGTGGTGGTGACTTCACCGACAATCTCGACCCCTTCATTACTCCGCTCAACTTGACGGCCACCCAAAAGTCGCAGCTACTCGATTTCCTGACGAACGCTCTGCTCGACCCTCGTGTCCCTGCGAGACTTGCGCCCTTTGATCGGCCAACTCTCAAGAGTGAGGGTCCCGCGGATCCACTTCCGTATGGGACGGGCTCGATCGGAACCGGAGGCTTTGTTCCACAGATGGTCGCGCCGGCCCCAGCGATGATTGGGTCAGATCATTTCGGTTTCGGGGTCAGCGGCGGGATTGGCAGCATGCCGGCATACCTCATGATCTCAGACGGCGCGTTGCCGCCCGGCAACTTCTACGCCGGCCTTCCACTTTGGATCGTGCCCAACGCATCACTCAACATTCTTCCGATGACGCTCGACGGCGGTCCGGTGGGAGTGCCGGGGCGAGGTTACACCTCACTCTTTGTGACCATTCCTGAAATGCCCGCGCTGAACGGGGTGTCCGTCTATGCACAATGGGTGTTGGGCGATCCCAACGTTGTCGGTGGCATGGCTGTGTCTAACGGTCTAGCCATTACGTTCTCCCGCCCCTGAGGCCATCTACGGAATCAACGGAAGAAGCTCAGCAAGTAGACGGTCACGATTCGATTGGTCATCCACGCGCAATGTGACGTGCCCGAGCTTTCGGCCTTTGCGTGGCGACTTTCCATAGCGATGCAAGTGCGCATTCGGTTGCGTTAAAATCAACTTGGATTCGGGCTCGGCGCCGACAATATTTACCATTGCGGACCAACCTCTTGGCGAACATGAGCCTAGAGGCATGCCGGCAATTGCGCGCACGTGGTTTTCAAACTGGCTGGTTTCCGCGCCCTCAATCGTGAGATGACCCGAGTTGTGTACGCGAGGTGCCATTTCATTAGCAACGAGACCGTCCTCGGTCACGAACCATTCGACTGTCAGCACACCAACATAGCCGAGTGTTTGCATAATCGACTGCATGTGCCGCTTCGAGTCGACTTCCATGCGCAGCGTGTCTCGAGGGGGCGAGATGGATGTCCGCAAGATTCCATCTCGGTGGACATTTTCGCAGAGCGCCCAGTACCCCATCTCGCCATCGACTCCTCGCACGGCGATCGAAGAAACCTCACGCGAGAACTGGATGAAGCCCTCAAGTATCAAGGGGACTCCACCGAGAGCATCGAACGCGCTTGTAAGATCGCTGGCGGAGCGCAGGACGCATTGGCCCTTCCCGTCGTAACCCATGCGACGGGTTTTCAATACGCAAGGAAAACCGAGTTTCTCCGTTGCGCTACGCAGTTCTTCCGGTGACTCGACGGGCTCAAATGGTGCAGTACGAATTCCGAGGCCCCGAAAGAACTTCTTCTCGGCGAGTCGATCCTGAGACGCAAGCAGCGCGTCGGACGGCGGCCACACGGGAACCGATTGAGCGATGTGTTGTGTCGCGCTCACCGGCACGTTCTCGAACTCGTAGGTCACGACGTCGGCCCAATCGGCAAGTTCGTCGAGAGCCTTGGCATCAGAGAAAGGTGCCACAATCAGCTTTCCCACAGCTTCTGCAGGAGCCCCATTGGCAGGATCCATGAAACGAAACTCGATCCCCATTGGGATCCCTGCCAATCCAAGCATCCGACCCAATTGACCGCCGCCGAGAACTCCGATCTTCAAGCGGGCTTCCTCGGATCAGGGCGAGAAAGGACGGAATCGGTTTTCGCTTGGCGCCAAGAGCGGATCGCTTCACGAACGGCGGGTCGAGAATGGCTGACCAATGACGCCGCGAAGAGTGCCGCGTTGATGGCACCCGCCTTGCCGATGGCAAACGTCGCAACGGGGACGCCTCCCGGCATCTGAACGATCGAAAGGAGGGAGTCCATACCCTTAAGCGCTTGAGATTCGATGGGAACTCCCAAAACCGGAAGGATCGTCTTCGAGGCAACCATACCCGGGAGGTGGGCGGCTCCGCCTGCACCGGCGATGATCGCGAGTAGCCCACGGGCCTCGGCCGTGGAAGCGTACTCGAACATCAGGTCGGGTGTTCGATGTGCCGAAACGATCTTCACTTCGTGTGCGCAACCTAGGGCCGACAAGACGTCGACCGCGTGCTGCATGGTGTCCCAATCGGACTCGGACCCCATGATGACACCGACGAGAGGGGCTTCATTGGCCATGGCGTGAGCATACTCCACGGGAACTTTCCCCCACTCGAACGCCGCCCACAAGGTCGAAGCTCGGGTTGGTCACCGAAAGACCCTCGCGAGTGCGGTATCGTCGAGCCATGCAGAGGCTTCTTCATCTCACCTTCGCCGCCTCGCTCGCACTCGTAATCGGTGCGTGCACAGGCGATAGCCGAACGACCCTCGTTGTTGCGTCGGCGCACGGACCCGACCTTCTCGCAGAGGCCGAGCGCGAGTTCGAGTCGCTTCACCCGGAGGTCGACGTCGTCACGGTGTATCTCGGGTCGAACGAGATCCTTGAACGACTCCGGGCATCAAGAGCACGCCCGACGTTTCACGTGATATGGGGCGCCGATGCCGTCACGCTCGATTCCTCCGCAGCCGAGAAGCTCCTTACTGCGAGTCACCCGACTTGGTCATCGCCAAGCCATCCGGGCGGTGCGGACGGCCTATGGTGGGGCGTGTACGAACTGCCCATGGTGCTTGGGTACAACCCAAAGCTGATCGATCGCGCCAAGCTCCCGAAGACATGGGCGGAACTCGCGAGCGATGCATCGAAGGGCAGTCTGATCCTCAGAGACCCCGCGGCATCCGGGTCGATGCGAACTTGGCTTGGGTCCTTAGTGCTTGGCGCACCATCGGAGGCTTCGGGCTTCGAACTCCTCGCGAGGCTCGATAGCAATGTCCGCTCCTATGAAGGTAGTCCCGAGCTCCTATTCGAACGACTCGAGTCCGGTCCCGCTGCGATCACCGTTTGGAACCTGACCGACCTCGTGTTTCAACGCAAAACAAAGGGCTACTCGTTTCTGCCCGCCGGGCTGAATGAACCCGTTCCTGTCATCTTGGACGGCATCGCTTTAGTCGCTGGATCGGAGTCACGCAAGGATGCAATGGCCTTTGTGGAGCATGTCACGTCTATTCCCGCACTTGCGAAAGCGGCCAAGGCGCACGCGCGCATTCCTGTACGCGCCGACTTCCCACGGGAACTTCTAGATCCGGACGTCGCCGCAATCGCATTCGATCGTGCAGTCGTAGACCGCTCGATCCTAGCCTCGAAACTCAAGCCTTGGATGCGACGGTTCGAAGAGGAGATACGCGGACGGGGCAAACGATGAGCGTCGTTCTTCGCGGTGTCACCGCACATTACGAGAACGGATTCGGTGTCGATGACGTTTCATTCGTCGCCGAAAGTCGACGCTATGTTGCCCTCCTCGGAGGATCTGGATCCGGTAAGACGACACTCCTTCGCGCAATCGCGGGTCTGTTGCCTATGGCTTCTGGGAGAATCGAACTTGACGGGGCAGACGTATCACAGCTCGCAACCGAGAAACGACACGTGGGTTTCGTGTTCCAGGGTTTCGCCCTTTTCCCCAACCTCGATGTTGCAGGCAATGTTGCCTATGGTTTGAAGGCGCGGGGAGTCGCAGTGGACGAGCGCGCTGCACGCGTCGCAGAGGCGCTTGCGCTCGCAGGATTACCTGGATCTGAACGCCGACATGTTGACACGCTTTCCGGTGGAGAACAGCAGCGGGTTGCGATCGCTCGAGCTCTCGCACCACGCCCGAAGGTACTGCTCTTAGATGAACCTCTTGCCAACCTCGACGCTGCACTTCGCGTTGCGACGCGAGAAAGGCTGCGAACGCTTCATGAGCATGCGCAAATCACGACGTTGCATGTCACACATGACCGAGAAGAAGCGCTCGCCGTCGCCGATGACATGGCGATCCTATTCAACGGTCGCCTGAAGCAGTTTGGGCCAACGGAGGTTGTTTGGAACGAGCCCTGTGACGCGCCGACGGCTGAGTTTCTTGGGATGACCCTTTGGGATGGCGTTGCCGCACAACGAAGAATCGAGCTTCCGGCGATGCAGTCGATCGCGACGGAATCACCTATCGTCGGGAGTTGCCAGGTCGCATTCCGTCCCATCGACCTCGCATTGGTGCATGAGGGTGGTCCATGGAGCGTCAGCCGACGACTACACCTCGGTGACACGGTTGAGGTTCTGCTTGTCTCCACCTACGGCTCGCTTCGTATGCGTTGCGCGCCCCATTCTCCGGAAGCGGCTTTGAGAGTCGGAATGTCCATTTCGATCGGACTCCGATCACGCCCGCTCGCGGTCTTTCAGAAGTCCGGCACACGATGAGTTCGCGCGTAGTTCTCTGGATTCTGATCCTTGCACTCGCGGTCGGCATCGGGCAGCCCCTTATCGCTTTGTTCGCCTCAGCCTTCTTCGAAGGTGGTGCTCAGCGGTTCAATGAAATGATCCAGTCCGGATCAACCTGGAAAGTCACATCAGAGAGTGCCGTTCTAGCCCTCCTGTCGGTCCTCTGTGCCGGTTGCGTAGGAGTTCCCATCGGCATCGCTGCCGCGCGGATAAGACGGCCTGGGTTGTTCAAAGCGTCGGCCATTGCACCCCTGCTCACACCGGCGGTACTCGGTACGCTGGCGTTTTGGTTTGTCTTTGGCCGCGGAGGCCTCGTGCAAGCCGCTGTCCCTGGATATGAGGGTGAGTTTCGCGGGTTCGGCGCCGTTCTCATGATTCATGCGCTGACTCTGCCCCCAGCATTTGCGCTGATGACGGAAGCAGCGCTCCACCGCGTCGATGCGGCGCCCTACGACGCCGCGCGGACACTCGGCTCTTCTCCTTTCAAGGCATGGATCGACGCAGTACTCCCTCAGATTGCGCCATCGGTCCTTGCCGCGTCGGTTCTCGTGTGGATGGCTGCCATGGGATCCCTCACGGCTCCGTTCGTTTTCGGTACCGATCGGACCCTAACGACCGCAACCGTGGTCTTGCGACAGGACGATCCGCGAGCCGCGTCACTCCTCTCGCTTCTGGTGCTCGTGATTGCCGCGGTGCCTTTGCTTCTCGCACGCCGACGCCATGCAGCCGCCAAGAAGGGCGCAGCCCATCGTCCGCAACAACTCACACGTGCCGCACGCCGTGGGCTCTTGGCGATAGCAGCTCCGTTGGCCGTCCTCGTACTACTCCCGCTCATCGCAACGCTGGTTCTCTCATGCTTCGAAGACGGGCGCATCCGCGACGGAGGGCTCGTCGAACAGATGACCATCCGGCATTGGAGAGAGGCGTTTGGTGGTATCGGCGCAGGTCACGGGGATGGACTTGCGTCGTCGATCTTAAGGTCACTTCTTTTTGCCGCGGTGGCGACTGTCGTCGACGTGGCCTTCGCGCTCGCGCTGGTTCTCGCAAGTCGGCGCCTTGCAGCGCGCTGGCGGGTTCTTCTGGTCGGTATGGCGTCGATACCATTCGCGATTCCGGCCACCGTACTTGGAATTGCCATGGCTGATGCGTTCTCTGCCCATGGCCCGCTTGGGATCGGTCCGCCTTTGGCCTCGACTATCGCGATTCTCCCACTGGCCTACGCCGTCAGGAATCTCCCGATTCTGGTTCAGGCGACGGATTCTGGGCTTTCGATGATCCCGAAAGGGCTTGAGGATGCGGCGGCCACATTAGGGTCCACGCCCTTTCAGACGCTTCGCTGGTTGATCATCCCGCTTCTGCGGCCTGCGATCCTCTCGGGAGCCACCTTGGCATTTGCAGCATCGACCGGTGAATTTGTCACGTCGATCCTCCTCTACGAACCGACTACAAAACCTGCGGCTATCGCAATCTTCGAGCGCTTTCGGTCGGGTTCTTTCGGAACCGCGGCGGCTGCGGGATTGCTACTCACCATCGCCACTTTCATTCCCTTGGCAATCTTGGGACGATGGTGGCGCGAACGATCGCCGAGATCCCCGCAAACACACGCCACCGATCCGTAGCCGGATCAGTAAACTCACTCACCGATGCACTACCTCGACAACGCAGCGACCTCGTGGCCGAAACCGGAAGCCGTCTACACGAAGATGGACTCCGCTTTCCGACATCTCTTCAGCCCCAAGCGAGGCACTGCGAAGGCTGCGCGACTTGGCGCGAGCCAGCTCGACGAAGCCAGAGGCCTCGTGGCCAGCATACTCAAGGTGAAGAACCCACAGCGCATCTGTTTCATGGGCGGCGCGACCCACGCGCTCAATGCCGCGATTCTGGCGTTCCCACTGGCAGAGGGCGACGCAATCGTCATGAGTGCCATCGAGCATCACGCTGTATCTCGTCCCATCCGAAAGGTCAGTAGAGACAAGGGCGTCCGCTTTCATGTCGTCCCCTACACCGATACCAATCCATTCGACTTGAGCGCCTTCGAGGCGCTGTTGAAGAGTGATCCGAAGATCCGTCTCGTCGCCACGACCCATGCGAGCAATGTTCTCGGCTCGGTCCTTCCGATCGGAGAAATTGGCGCACTCTGCAAGAAGTACGGGAAGACGTATCTCGTTGATGCTGCCCAGACGGCGGGCGTCCTTCCGATCGATGTCGACGCGTTCAACATCGACATGATCGCAATTCCCGGGCACAAGTCGTTGTATGGCCCGCCAGGGGTTGGCGCGCTTTTCATTCGCGAGGGAGTGCCGCTTCAGACCTTCATGGAGGGCGGAACCGGCGGCGATTCCGGCAGGCACGAGCTGCCTCCCACAACCCCAGACGGATTTGAAGTCGGGACGATCCCACTGCCACAGATCCTCGCGCTCGCAGAGGGAATCCGTTGGGTTAAGTCAACCGGGCTCGACGCAATCCATGACGCTGAGATGCGACTCCTCGCGCGACTCCTCGACGGGTTGAAGTCTATTCAAAAACTCACAATCTACGGTCACACGAACCTGCAACTGAAGACGCCGGTGGTGTCATTCAACGTGGCAGGACACGCGCCAAAGGCACTCGGAGAACAACTGTTCGACGAGTTCGGAATTGCCCTTCGCGCTGGATTCCACTGCGCGCCGATGGCCCATGAAGCCGTGGGTAGCGCCCCACTCGGAGGAACTGTCCGCGCAAGTATTGGATTCACGACCAAAGACGAGGATGTCGACGCGCTGCTTGCGGCGCTGACGAAGATCACTCGATAGGACTTCGGTCGCGCCTTGGCCGAATCTCCACCTCGGGGAGAGGAAACTCACAACTCCGGCGCGAGGTGACGGAGCTGGCGTTCGTGCCCCCCGGTGCGATCCACCCGCGAAGGAATGGCGTCCTCAAGCACGAACGGTTTAAGAACGGGAGGCCGGTCAGTCCGACCGCCACGCCGATAGTCAGCCCACACGTGCTCTGCCACCGACTGCGGATCGAGTCCAAGTTGCTCCGTCAGATGACAAAAGACGGCCTCGACCAACTTGGACAGCGAAATGGCATGCGTTCGACCGTATCGGGCCTGAAGATACTCCGAAAATGCCATGATCGACCAGAATGGCGACCGGCCGTCACGCCAGAAAAGCGGCGCCGTCGCAACGAAGTTGCCGCGATTGCACACATGGTCCCACACCTGGCTAAAGCGACTTAATGCCTGCACCGAACTGAACGGAAGCGTCGAATTTTCAAGGATCGTGTAGGGAGGTTCGGGCGCAAAGCGCATGGAAAATTCATCAGCGTGGCGCACGATCGGAGTACCCCTCAACCGCTTGAGCAGACCGACCTGAATTTCCTGAGCACCCATAGCGGCTAGTCGATCGAACCCGAGCGCAATGCTCTCAAGGCTCTCACCCGGCAAACCCAGAACGAGATCGGCGTGCACATGGACGCCCGTTCCATCTCGCAAAAAACGGAGGTTGTCTTCGATTTTTGCGATGTCTTGGAACCGGGAAATCCGACGTGAGACCTCGTCATTGAGGGTTTGCACTCCGACCTCAAATTGCAATGTGCCCGGCGGGAACTTCGCGATGAGCGAGCGCAGTCCAGACGGCAGGCGATCGGGAACCATTTCGAAGTGCAGAAAGAGCCCCGCGCGCAATCGCGAGAGAAAGAATGAGAGGATCTGCTCGGCGAAGCGAAGATTCAGATTGAATGTCCGATCGACGAACTTGAACGACAAAACTCCTCTGAAAAGAAGAGCATCCATCTCTCCTAGGAACCTCTCGATGGCGAATGCGCGAACCGGAACATCGAGCGCAGAGAGACAAAACTCGCATTCAAATGGACAACCGCGAGAAGCCTCTACATAGACGATGCGATGCGCAATGTCTGCTTCCGTGTACTCATGATACGGAAGCAAAATAGACGCAAGGTCCGGAATTGGCGAGTGAATGACCTTCTCCGGGCGTGGTCTCCCTGCAAGAAGATCCGCGATGAGTGCCGCGAAGGTCAGATCGGCTTCACCGGTGATCAGGTAGTCTGCGAGTTCGACGATCCGTTGGGCTTCCCACTCGTGGCTGACCTCCGGGCCTCCGACAATCACCGTAATTTGCGGGCGCAGACGCTTGAGGATTTCGACCACCTCCGTGAGCTGCCGAACATTCCAGACGTAGACACCAAACCCGATGATCCGGGGCTCGGCTTCAAGCAGTTTCGCAACGACGTCAACTGGCGCCATGGACGCTTCGAATTCGAGAATCGAGGCGTCCTTCCGGAACTCGCCGAGATTGGCGGCAAGGTAGCGAAGCCCGAACGCAGCATGCGCGAATCGAGCATTCAGAGTGGTCAGTACGATGGACGGCACGGGGAACATTAACCAACGCGGTCGGTAGCGTCCTAGATGATTCAGACCATACCGCCGGCGAAATGGACTGAAGCCTGCGGGAGGCCGCCATCCGTCAATGCCAACACATCGGCCCACCGGCCTAGGATCGACGTAACTCCGTGTACCGATTCATCGCGGGAGCCGGGAACAGGGTCCTAGTTCCATCGACCCACCGAACCTCAACCGTCTGGGGTGTTTGCTGATCCGAGAACGCAACGACTAGGCGAACGTCGGAGGTTGCAAGGTAAGATTTTGCGGCTCTGACTTCTCGAAGAACGACGCCGTCATTAAGAGTCAAACTGACAATGGCGCCGATGGCCTCGGTTCCATTACGCTCTCGAATCGAAAGACCGATCCACCTGCGACCTTCGACGAGAGAATTGCGAAGAAGCCGTGCAGGACCATCACGATTAAAAACAATCAGGTCGACGGCTCCATCGTTATCGAAGTCACCTGTTGCAAGCGCCCGGCTCGTCTCCTTCAGGACGAAGGCCGGTCCCGCTTTCTCACTTGCATCTTCGAACCAACCAGGGCGGACCTGTCGAAGCCATTGGTTGGACTCGCCGAACGGGTCGCTACCCGACATGAGTTCGGGAACCAGGGCAACCCGACCGTTTGCGACGACGAGATCGAGAAGTCCGTCGCGATCCACATCAAGGAACGCCGTGCCGAACCCGGTGTACGCGCGCGTAGGAGCAGCAAGGCCCCATCTTGCCGTCGCCTCGACGAAATGAGTCCCCTTGTTCAGATAGAGGACATGGGTTTCTCGGTGAAGGTGAACCTTCCAAATGTCAAACGTGCCGTCAGCGTTGATGTCGGCGACATCAACTCCCATTCCGGCCTGAGACTTCCCTGTTTCGTCAACCGCGCAACCCAATTCGGTCGCCTCTTCGACGAACGTGCCATCCTTCTGCTGGCGCCACAGAAACGAAGGCATCTGATCGTTCGAGACATAGATGTCGGGAAGCCCATCTCGATCGAAGTCGCACACTACGACCCCGAGCGCGGTGCCGCGCTTTCGCGACAAGCCGAGCCGGTCCGTTGCATCAGTAAATCGGCCTCCGCCTTCATTCAAGAAGACTCGCGTGAGTCCCGGTGCCCCATACGACTGTGGAGAGCAATAGTCTCTCTGTCCATCCACAGTAAAGCACGCCTTGTCCAAAAAAGCCGTCGATTCTTTCCAATCAAGGTAGTCGCCGACGATGAGATCAAGATCGCCATCTCGATCGAGATCCGCGAACGCCGCACTCGTGCCCCAAGTATTGCCTGAGATATGTGCATCGGATGTCGAGTCAACGAATGTTCCATTTCCCGCGTTAAGCCAGAGTTCCGAAGACCCAACACCGGTCAAACACAGATCAACATCTCCATCGCCATCCACATCGCCAGACGCAAGTCCCATCGCGTACAACTTGCTCTTCGGCAGAGACACATCTGAGGCCTCCTTGAAGGTTCCGCCTGGCTGCTGAATGTAGAGCCGATGCGGGCAGTAGCCGCTTTGATCTCGCGCCGAACCGAGGCACAGAATATCAAGCAACCCATCACCATTAGCGTCGACGAAACCGCCACCGCCGCCCATGATTTCGGGCAGCAAGAACCTCCCAGAAGCTCCCGAGCGATGGGTGAACGCGATGCCGCGCTCTGTGGTTACATCGACAAATGCCCCCCGATCTACACCGGCTCCGGACTGGACCGATTTCCCAGGGCCACCGCACGCGGCGAGCATCGTGATCGCGAGACAAAGCCAACGGGAAGCCATCACCGGGCCAATCCTCGGGTCTTGACTCGAAGCAATGCGTCGGCCTCGTTGAGGAGCGCCTTCGCAGCCTCCGAGTCGATGCCGCCCTTGACTCTAGCCGCTGCCTGTCGAAGCGCTCCGACGAGTTCAATTGTGGCCACTTCCCATTCGGGACGGAGGCGATGTACCCGTCGGAGATCCGAAAGAGCGGCATCGGGCTTTCCACGGCGGCACTGAACAGCGCCCCGAACCAGTAGGGCTCCCGTACACCCCGCATCGCGCTGCAGTGCAAGTTCTGCCGAGGACAAAGCCCCTTCGAGGTCTCCGTCATCCATCGCAATCGTCGAAAGGCGTTCATAAACCATGGCACTTGCATCAGGACGGGATGCCACCAGTCGCCAGAGTTCCACCGCGGACGCCCTCTTTCCTGTTCTGAATCGAAGGTCCGCGGTCGTCACGAGCAAATCGATCGACTTCTCTCCCGCCACCACAAGTGGCTCCAGAATCGCGAGAGCCGCCGTGACCTTCCCCGCGGCTGCAAGGCCCTCAGCGCGCGCAAGCGTTCCCTCGACACCACGAGACAACTCGAGCACCTCGCGATATGTCGGGTCGCGACTCACGTCTGACCGGCGAATCGCATTTCCACTAAGCCAAATGGCTGCATCCGCTTGACCACGCTCGAGAGCAATGACCCCGCGAAGGTGGCGCGCGGCCGAATGGTCGGGATCGATACGCAGCGCATCCGAGACGGCCTGCTCGGCGTCCTGAAAGCGATTTGAGGCGCGATACGCACGCGCCACCAAAACCCTAGCCATCGGGTCGCCCGCATCGAGCGCTGCAGCTCGTTGTGCGAATCCAAGCGCATTCTCCGTTTCACCTCGATCGAGTGCGCGCTCAGATGACAATCGCCAAACGGGCGCAAACCCCGACGCGAGATTCCGTGCTTCGGACAGAGCTGCCGTCGCGTCAAGTCCGGCCTGATCGAGCGCGAGCGCTCGAAGCCAAGCGGTCGTCGCGATTCGCCCCGCATCCTTCAACCCGCCGAGGCATCTACCATAGGCGATTGCGGCGTCGCCGAACGCTCCATGCGCGTGGAGCCAACGCGCGTACTCATACACCAAGTCACTCGAACCACCGGAAGCCCGCTCGAAACGGGCGCGAGCTTCGGGGCCGAGCGTCGGCGAGGGCTCGGGCAAGCTCGTTGAGCGATCCGAGCCCACCCCGCATGACAAAAACAACAAAACGAGGACGCCGGCGAGGCGATGAGCCCTCGACGGCACGCCTAGTTGAACGTCCTGTCGACTTTATTCGACAACACAATCGACTCGAGAGCGGGATACAGCGCCGTGTCCACCGCATACAACTGGAATCGCAACGTCACCCCACCGAGTATAGGCAAGTTTGTGAGCGTCTGAGAAAATGTCGGGTTAACCGCGCCTGTCTTGTAAAACGGATTGGGTGGACCGACGAGTCCGAGCCCATCGAGTGACATCAAGCTCGGCAAAGGCGTCAAGACACTCGTCCAAATATTGCCCCATTGAGTCGTCAGGAATGGGTTTACCGTGGGTGCGTCCGCGCAGATCGTAAACGGAGAGTTCAGCTGCGAGTGTTTGACGTTAAAGGACACGAAGTTTATCTGAGGAATGTAGGAAACGATCAAACCACGCCACGAGGCCGTGAACGTCGTCGAAGTCGCACCGGTGGATGAGACCGTGACGACCGGATCAGTGTTAAGCGTTTCGGAAAGTGTCAGCGTGGTCGAAACGTAGCCGGCTGCGTCCGTAGTGCCGACCGTCGTACCGAGAGTACCGCCCCCTGCAGTGAGGGCGAATCCGACCGTAGCGTTAGCAATCGCTGCACCGCCAACCGTCGTAAGACGTGCAACCAGAGGGTTGGTCAATGGGCGTCCGGCTACCCCTTTTTGGGAATTACCAGACACCACCGTGAGAACAGGCGCATTGGCGTTCGACTTGATGCGTCGGATGCCTGACGATTGATTTGCATAGTAGATCGCCCCATCGGGCCCGGTCAGTGCGTCCGCGGTATTCGCGAATCCTGTACCCCAGTCGTTTGCATTTGGCTGTCCGGGAACAGCAGCCGCAGTCACCCACGTCGACCCGTTAAAATTCATGATCCGAACGGCGCCGGAGTAGTAGTCCGCATAGAAGTACGTGCCTTCGTATGCAGGTCCGAAGTTGTAGACGCCACCGACAGGATTCCGGTACACACCCATCGACATAACAGAGAACCAGCCTGCGCTGTGGTTGACCGTCACTATCGGCGAGACGGCTCCAGCAGAAGAGCCACCTGCGCACGTTGAGTAACTCGCGGTGCCCTCGAAGAATGGCCAACCGAAATTCTGTCCGCCACCCGTGCCGACGTTGCCAACCGATACCTCTTCCCAAGCATTCTGGCCGACATCAGCGATCAGCATCTTGTTCGTGACTGGATCGATGTGGAATCGGAACGGATTGCGAAGCCCTTTAGCCCACATCAATTTGGCGTTGTCCGTGCCGGTCGTGAGGGGATTTCCGACTGGCGTGATCAGCGACTTGGCGGGCGGTCCACCTGCACCCGCTGGCAAAGTGCTGACGTTCAGTCGCAGGATCTTGCCTGCGATGATGTCGACGTTCTGTGCGTTGCACGAACTCGCATCGTCGCCGGGGCTCATATAGAGCATCCCGTCCGAAGCAAAACGAAGCGACGCCCCGTTATGATTAAACGCATTGTCGGGGAAATCAGTAATGACCTGATACGCCGTATTCGTGTTGAATGTCACTGCAGTCGAAGCCGGATTCGCAAGCGCGCCGACGCAGGTGAACCGAGTCAGGCGATTGTGCGCCGACAGGCTTGAACTGTAGTACGCGTAGATGAACCCGTTAGTTGCGAAGTTGGGGTCCGAGACAAGGCCGAGCAACCCACGCTCGTTCCCCGACAGGTTGATGTTGGTGACCGTGCCCATGGTCGCCGAGGCGACACTTGGTGAAAGAGTCGCGATCTTGATGGCGCCGGTCGTTTGTTCCGCCCATATAAGACGGCCATCCGCGAGAAACGACAACGCGACCGCGCCCGAGGTCCCGGCGACCACGGATTCGGTAGCGAAGCCGGTCGGGACAGTCTGAGCCGATCCGGTTGATGCGAGCAAAGCTAGGCAGAATACGAGAGCGTGAATCAACGACTTTGACATCTGAATATCCATCTTGGGTTCGCGCGTGCTGGCGCAACAAAACGCCGTGTGGAATGATACCCGCCACCGGGCATCTCAACCTAATGAAGTCTGCCGCCAAGGCCACACTCAACTTCCCATTTCCGAAATCCCTTCCCCTCATGAAGATCCGACGAATCGACCTATACCGAGCGAACATCCTGATGAAGGAGCCATTTCGCATCGCGACGATGACCGTAGATGTGGCTCAGTGCGTCTTTGCGGCGGTTCATACGGATGATGGGAGAACGGGTTGGGGTGAAGCGAACCCGTATTGGCGCATCGTCGGCGAGACTCAATCAACCGTTCTCGCGGCTGGGCGGGAGCTCGCGCGGGTGCTTCTTGGCCAGGACGCCGATGCGGTCGAGGCGAGGGCACGGGACATGTCCGGGTTCCTAGCCGGAAACCCGACGGTCCGCTCGATGTTTGACATGGCCCTTTGGGATCTTGTCGGACAGCGTGCAGGCCTCCCGCTCTACGCCCTGTGGGGCGGGAGCTCTCGACCCATTCCGACCGACCGAACCGTCGGCATCAATACGCCTGCGAAAATGGCCGATTCAGCGCTCGGCTTTGCATCGCGCCAATTCCCAGCCATCAAACTCAAGATTGGCCGTGAGCCTCTTGTCGATATCGATGCCGTTAAGTCGGTCCGACGCAAGATCGGAACGGGAATCCCGTTACGTGTTGACGCCAACCAAGGTTTCTCGACGACCCACGCGGCTTACGTACTCCGAGCATTGGAGCACGAGGGAATCGAGTACTGCGAACAGCCAGTAAATGCCCATGATGTTGATGGGATGGCATGGGTTCGATCTAGAACTCAAGTCCCTATCATGGCTGACGAGTCTGTATTCACTGCATCTGACGCGCTCAGGCTCATTCGAGCGAGCGCCTGCGACTACATGAACGTCAAGCTGTCGAAAACAGGGGGAATTCTCGAAGCACTCAATGTCTCCTCAGTGGCAGCTGCAGCCGGGATCAGATGCGGGATTGGCTGTATGACGGAATCGAGACTCGGACTCACCGCGGCAGCTCATGTGGCCCAGGCGAGCTCAAATTTCGTGTTTGCCGACCTCGATGGCGCTGATTTCCACGCGGAAGACCCCATATTGGGCGGCATGACGTATGGATCGAACGGAACCGTGCGAACCCCGGACAGCCCTGGACTTGGGGCGGCTCCGTCGCCGGAATTCCTCGAACGTTGCGAGTCTTTCACCCTTATTTGAACATTCCGATTCCAATCTTGCGCACCTAGAGGTCGATGTGGTCAAATGGGGTCTACATGAACAGGAAGATTGCGACAGCATTTTTACTCGCGGCCACAGCGGTCGGCCAGGTCACGAAGTACGGGCTGTCGACGCCTGCCAATTTCACGCCCACACTGACCTCGCGTGGTCAAATTCCATTCGCGGGTAATTCGAGTTTCCAAATCGGACTTCGCTACACGCCAAACATTTTCGGCTCGATCTTGGCCGTGTCGGCCAACTCAACAAACATCTCACTTCAGTTCACAACGCTTTACGTCGACCCGACTGGCATTCTATTATTTGACTTGCCGTCTCTAGTCGACACTTTTCCGGTCGCTATTCCTGCTGTGCCTGGCATCGCCGGCTTGACCGCGTACGCCCAAGCGGTGGTGGTCGATCCGATCATCCCGTGGGGATACGGATTCACGAACGGTTTGTCTGTGACGGTGCTCCCCGACGTCACCCCACGGCGCGCGTGGATTCCTGGTGAGGATGTGAGTGTCGCCGGCACCACGGTCTCGGCGCTTGCGTCGCTAGATTTGACCACTTGGCCTCCATCCTTTCGCGCGTGTGGCACATTGGGCTCTGCCTCTACTCCATTCGCGCCAAAGATCGCAGTAGCCTCGCTCTCCGGAAGGGCTTTTGCCCACGGCAATGGTGCCAACTCATCAATTCGGATTTACGACATTGCCGGCGACCCAGTCGGAATCTCGCCGTGGGTAATGGTCGATTCCATTCCGTTGACTCTGCCCGTTGACCCAACCCCTGGCAAGCGGGACTTGGCCGTCAACAATGCCGGCTCCCGACTCTTCGCGACATCCGGCGCCGGCACAGCCGCTGCGACATCCCAACTAGATGTATTCGACGTCTCCCAGTCTCCACCTGTTGCAATGCAGTCCATGAGTTTTCCCGGCACAGGAGGCGGCTGTTTAGCGCTTGATCTTGCCTGTACAGAGACTCGTATGGCGCTCCTCATCGGAAGTGATCTTTTTCCGACATTATCTCTTTATTCCGTCTCGATGACCGGGTCGGTGCCGCTGACCTCGATTGGCGCCGTCCCGCTTCCAGGTTTCTCAGGTGACCCATACCCCAACGATGTCCAATTCAGTCAAGATGGATCGACGGTGTTTGTCACGGGCTCGAACGGAGGATTCGCAGTAGTGTCCGTTGACACGATGACCGTTGTTGCCGCCGGGACATTTGCCCTTGGACCCAACGGGTCTGGTTGTGCAGTAGCCGAGGCACAGGGCACCGCTATCGGCGTTTTGGCTGACGTCACCTCCCCAGGGAAGTTTCATATCTTCGACATCAACCCGGAAAGCAACACTTTTGGTTCCTCGCTCGGTACCGTCACGTTTCCCTCGACCAGCTTAGGTTGCGCGCGCCTTTCGGGACGGCAAGACATGGTCGTGGGTGTCGATACATCCGCCGGATTTCCCGCATGTCAGTTTGTTGAAGTAGTCTCATTCAGTTCTGGCCTATTGACGCCCAACTACGCTCGCATCCAGATGCCATCGGTGTCGAGTCTGTCCCCGACAGGAAACTCTGCTCGCGCGCACGCATTCGACCTCCGCTGACCCGCGCGGTAGCCTCGTGGCATGCATCTCCAACTAATTGCGTTTCTGGTGCTCGTGTGTCTCGTCTTGGCTCAGGAGCGTTCTGCACCAGTAACTCTCGGCATTGACGTCCTGATGGTAAATGGGCATCCAGCGCTTGCAGGAAAGCGTGTGGGACTTGTAACCAACCCATCGGGAGTCAATGGACGGTTGGTTCCAACGGCCGACGTACTCGCCAACGATAAGCGGTGGAAGCTAGTCCATCTTTTCGGTCCGGAGCATGGCATTCGCGGCGATGTGGCTGCAGGGGAGACGGTGGCTGATGCAACCGACCCCGTCACCGGGCTCCCGGTCACGAGTCTGTATGGCAAGACCAAGGCGCCGCCAAAGGAGATCTTGGCCAACCTAGACGTTCTGGCATTCGACATTCAGGACATCGGGAGCAGAACCTATACCTACGTATCCACACTTGGAGAGTGCATCCTTGCATGTGAGGCGGCTGGAAAGCCCCTCGTAATTCTCGATCGTCCCAATCCGTGCGGAGGGCTCGTCTTCGAAGGCGCAATCCGCGATGAAAAGTGGAAGTCATTCGTCGGATGGGCTCCGATGCCGGTTTCCCATGGAATGACTCTAGGCGAGGTAGCACTTTGGATGAAGGCTGTACTTGCACCCAAGGCGGACATTCATGTCGTGAAGATGAGCGGATGGACACGGTCGATGCTTTGGGAGGACACGGGACTCCATTGGGTGCCCACATCTCCCCACATCCCCCACGCGCTTCATGCGCGCCTCTACATTGCCACCGGAATGATTGGGGGCATCACGGAGAACGTAAACGAGGGTGTCGGCTACACGTTGCCGTTCGAGACAATCGCGACCGAGTGGATGGACCCCAAAAAAGTAATCTCTGCTCTCGCCAAAATGCAACTCCCAGGGGTGGAGTTCCGCGGGTTGACTTACACACCGAACTACGGCAAGTTCGCCAAGAAAACCCTTAAGGGAATCCAACTCATCATTACGGATCCGAAGCGATTCCTGCCACTTCGAACCGCCATCGGGATTCTGGTCGCGCTCGAGGCGATCCACCCCGGCCTTGTCAAGTTCGAGAATGAACGAAGTCTCTCCATCCATTGGGGCAATGAGAAGATCATCCCCATGATCTCATCTGGAGCCTCAATCGAAGCGGTTGAGCGAACGTTTGCAGATGGCCTTCGGACATTCGGCGCAGCTCGAGGCAAGGTGCTCCTCTATCCGTGAATCAAAGGATGGAGAGAGGGGCAAATACCGGCGCCGCAAGATCTTCCTCGTCGACGAGATTACAGATTGGATTGAGGCCTAGCCCGTAACCCAACTTCGCATTCTCAGGGAGCGAAGCCGCCAGCCTCAAAATCACACGATTCGGTGATGAAGAATCAACACTCGCGTCAAAGATGATGGGAAGGTCATTTCCGACGGCGTCGACTAGGCTAAATCCATGAACACGATCCCGCGGCTGCAGTGCTCCATTGACACCACGGTACTCCACGACGATTCGATCTCGGCGAGGCCCATCGATTGAGATCTTGAGAGGCTTCGGACCCGATGTTGGAGCATCCGGTTCGCCAAGCAGAGACGCAGCGGCTTTCGCGTAACGTACGCCGAGTCGTCGCTCCGAGTGCGCTGAAAGATGGATGGGATCGTCCAGCGCAAGGTCGATAGTCGAAACGACTTCGATGCGGGAAATCCCAAGAGTGACGGTTCTTTGAGAGTCCTGAACGAGTGTCCAGCCTGGGGCCTCCTTGTCGGTCACATACCGACACAGCTGCGTCACTACGATCGGGAGGTCGGGCGACTCGAGATCGCGCCGGACGGCCGCGGCCCAATTTGAAAACCGCTGGCCATAACTCTTGCCCACCTCAAGTTTCGACACCGCGTCTGCCTCACCCTGATACCAGAGAATGCCCTCAGGCTTGACCCCCGAAGCTCTCACCAAAGTCAGCATGTTGCCGTAGAGTGAAGTGGGGTCACTCTTCTTCTCTGGATCCCATTGGCTTAGAGAGGTGCCCCCCACGGCACATGGAATAATCCCAACGACCGACTTCGTCCACGCGGCGCGTGCACTTGCGAACGAAACTCCCGGGCTTGCGCCCTTGATGCCTGTGAACACTCCGGCACGCGCCGGTCCAGTGGACCACCCTGCCAACGGACGAGGCTCGATCCCGCGATGTGAAGGCTCTCTCCCCTCCTCCCAGGCACTTCCGGTTTCTTTCTTCCGTAAAATCAGGACCCTAGGGTCGGCCGCAGCGGCATCGAGGTAGCCGTTGCCCTCCATGTTCGACTGCCCGGCCAAGACCCAAACGCGGCCCGGACTCGGACGCGACTCCTGCCCGAACAGCGGAACTGACATGGTGATTAAGACCGTGAAGAGATGGAAGAGACGCAACGAGCAACTGGGTACTAGGGCATTCATGACTCGCGCAGCATAATGCAAGGGATGCGCGCCTATCCGATTCTCGCCCTGATCCTCCTTACGGCTTGCGCCGGCACATCGGCACCATTTTCGAACGCACTCGATCATGGACCGAGCTTTGATTTTGTGGCTGCCGCGCGTCCTGCGGTTGCACTGATAGATGCCCCACCTACGCTCGAGCCATTCCGTGTTGTCCCGGTCGCCTCGCTAGAAGAAATTCGATGCCTCATCGACGGCGCAAAACCGCCGGTCGAGCCGCCATCAAAAAGTGCTGTCGACTTGGTCGAACCGGTCCAGCTTGATCCTCGATTTCGACTTGACGTTCGCTACGCAACGGATCGGAACTTTCTCGGAGCACCGATCTACCCCACGGGTCGGGTCTATCTCCAGCGGCCCGCGGCCGAGGCGCTAGTTCGCGCTCAGAGTCGACTGCGGCCGCTTGGCTTCGGCCTCATGCTGCACGATGGCTACCGACCCTGGCGGGTAACCAAGTTATTCTTCGAAGCCGTTCCGCCGGACCAACGGGCCTTCGTCGCAGACCCATCCCGCGGATCACGCCATAATCGGGGCTGTGCCATTGATGTCTCACTGTTCGACCTCGCGACGGGAGCCCCAGTCGCCTGTCCAAGCGACTACGACGCTTTCACTGACTCTGCCGCTCCTACCTTTCGCGGCGGTACAGCAATTCAAACTTGGCGCCGAGACATTCTGCGCGCTGCTATGGAAGCCGAAGGTTTCTATGTGAACTCAAGGGAGTGGTGGCACTTCGATTACCGCGACTGGATGAATTACCCGATTCTCGATGTTTCCTTTGACGAGCTCGAACGGCGATGAAGTTCATTGTCGTCGCTTGCTTCGCGGTTCTCGTCTCCTTCGGGCAGTCGCTCCCCGCCGAGCCACTGCGCGCTCAGGCGTCGCGACTTTTTGCGGACGGACGCTTCGTTGACGTGAGGGATCTGGCGCGCGCGCGCCTTACGACGGCACGCGACAGTGCTGCTTGGTGGGCTATCGCGGCGGAATCGCTGGTAGAGCTGGAAGAATTCGAACAAGCCTGCGCGCATTTTGCAAAAGCTCACGAGCTAGATGCATCACTCGATCCGCTTATGGTCAGATATGGCTTCGCACTCGTTCGGACCGGGCGCACGGACGATGCTGTCGCCTGGCTCAGGCCGTTTCTCACCAGCAGCAACGCCGACCGCCGTGCATCCGCGTATTACTATTCGGCCTTGGCCGCGCTCGCAGACGACAAGGTTGTCATAGCCCGAAAGCTCTTGAACGAGGCCTTGTTGGTCACTCCAAAGAACGGCCGCGTCCTGATCCGACTGGCGCAGTTGGACCTCTCCGAATCTCGTTTGGAGGAAGCGCTCGCCCACGCAGATCGAGCCCTGTCCGCAAAGCCGACCTCGGTCGCGGCCGCACACACAAGGGCGTTAACTCTTGCCCGGCTTAACCGCCCGATCGAAGCAGAAACAGCTTTCGCACGTCACCGGGTTCTCCTCACGGCAAACGACCAGATGGCTGCCCTTGTCGCTACGATTCCGACGTCCAAGGTCCCCGCCGAAGTTTGCATTTCAATCGCTGGAATCGCATCCAACGTAGGCGATCGAGAACTCGCTCGAACTTGGGCGAAGCGCGCGCTTGACCGCGATCCAACATCAACCCGTGCGAAGAACATGATCGAAGGACTACGTACAGAGTCCCGTCCCGCTACACGAAAGTCCCCATGATTCTGCGCGCCATCGTTCTTCTTTTTGCAGCGGCAGAGGTCATGTCGCAGTCTCCGCTCTTTCAGTCCATCGAACTCGAACCCATGGCCGCGTCGCGCCCTGCAATGATGATTTCACACATTCCCGAGGCGAAGGGCGGCGGTGTTTCGGTAGTTGATCTCGATTCCGACGGAATCCTCGACATCGTCGCGTGCATACCCGGACGCGTCGATGACGTCATTGCCAAACGACCCACGCCCCCTCCCCGCATCTGGCGCGGGCTCGGTGCGATGCGGTTCGAAGAAGTAAAGTCAGCATCCTGGCCAGCCCTTTCGTGGCCGATGGGATCAATCTACGACGATCTCGACGGCGATGGGCGTCGTGACGTCGTGTGGTCGACCGTGAATGGCCTGCGATGCTGGCGTAACCTCGGCGACTTTCGCTTCGCGGACACCACCAAGGAGTGGATGCCCGACTCCGCGATCAATGCCGGCTGGTGTACCTCGGCCACATGGGCAGACCTTGATCTCGATGGAGACTTAGACCTTGTTGTGGCGAGGTATCTCGAGTTTCCGTGGGAGAATCCACCACGGGATGGCGCAAATGGGCGTGTATGTCGCTACAAGGGACATCCGACAGTCTGTGGTCCGCGCGGATTCACTCCGATGCGACCGCTCGCCCTTCGCCGCAACACGATCGGCTTCAAAGACGCGACGACAGAGTGGCGGTTTGACCGTTGCGAAGCCGTCTATGGACTAGGGATTGTGGCGCTTGACGTCAACCGTGATGGCCGTCCCGACATCGCCGTTGCGGCGGACATGACGCCAAACCTTCTCTTTGTTTCTGACGCCGACGGCGGCTTCCACGAGGAAGGTGCGACAGCCGGAATCGCGTTTAGTGCGGACGGAGCACCGCAAGCTGGAATGGGGATCGACGTCGGCGACTTGAATCAAGATGGTCTTGACGATCTCGTCATCACCAATTTTGAAGGCGAGACCAATTCGATTCTCATTCAGCGCACCTCGGGCGGCTTTGCCGAGGTGTCTGCTTCGTGTGGGACAGCGCCGGTCGACAGACCTCGGCTCGGCTGGGGCGTCGGTATCAGGGACTTCGACGGCGACGGACGCGCCGACATTCTCGTTGCCAACGGACATGTCTATCCCGACGCCAAGCTCGTCGGCTCGACGTTCGAGATGCCGATGACCTTGCATCTCGGTGGAACAAACGATTCAGGAAAGATGCGGTTCCGTCAAGCGAGAGAGTTGCCTGCGATCGAGACGCCGCGGGTTGGGCGTGGGCTTGCGTTGGGTGATTTCGACGCGGACGGCCGACTCGATGCCGTGATGAGCCGGATCGATGGCCCACCCGTGATTCTGCATAACCGGGCCAAAGAACGACGCTGGATCGGCATTCGAATCCGCGGCGGCACGAGCAACCTCGACGGCGTTGGTGCGACCCTTTCCATCATGGGCCATTCCCCTACGGCGACTGCCCGCCTGCGAGTCGACGGTTCATTCCTAGCTCAGTCCGAGCCCTCGGTGATCTTCGTTGAACCTTCGTACGGCTTTTCCCCGGGCCAAGTTATGACCGTGACCGTGGGCAAGAAATCCGTGACGGTCAGTCCAGAAATCAATCGCTACACCACCGTCGACATCAAGTAGGCAACTCGGAGCAATTATTCGGTTGATTTACCGAAAATGACAAAGCCCTCCGGTACACTATCCACATGCTCCGATGGACCCTCGTACTCGCTCTGGCGGCGCTCCATGTCAGCGCACAACAATTCCAGGATCAGACAGCCGCTCGCCTTCCGGCTCAGGCCGTTTGGACCGAAGAGGTTGACGCGATCGATGTCGACGGCGACGGCGATCTCGACTTGCTCTACGGCAAAGGCGACGGCTTCTCGTCGGCCGGCACCGCCCGCCAGTGCACCCTTCTTCTGAATAATGGTTCAGGGGGCTTCACCGACGCAACGGCCGCACGGCTTCCTGTGTTGCTCGCCCACACCAAGGACATCGACGGGATCGATGTGGATGGAGACGGAGACACCGACCTTGTTCTCGCAAACGCGTGGGGTGCGCAACCCCGCATTTGGTTGAACAACGGACTCGGATTCTTCACCGACGGCACTGCAACTCGGTTCCCTTCCATCACCCTTCTTTCATTCAGCGTGGCGGGAGCGGACATAGATGCAGACGGCGACATCGATCTTCTCTTTTGCAATTCCGGAGCCAGTCAGTTTGGCGGAGCAGGCGGACAGCCGCGTCTATTCATCAACGATGGCACCGGTCACTTCACTGACCAAACCGGCACTTCGCTCCCAACTATTTCACTGATTGCTCAGGTTGACTGCGATTTTCTCGACATAGATGGCGACATGGATCTCGATGCTTCAATCACCAGTCGCGATGGGCAGAGCCTCCTTCTCGTTAATGATGGAGCCGGCCATTTTGTGACAGCCTCACTCCCACCTGAGGGCTCAGGCACCTACGAATTCGAGCCGGGCGACGTAGACAATGACGGCGATGTCGACATTTTCGTCACCGGGTTGAGCGGACTTTCAGAAGGCGTCCTCGTCAACAATGGGAGCGGCAGCTTCACCTCTTCACTGGCGAGCGTCGTGGGCAACAGCGGCTCCGACGACAACGACGCCAACCTCGGTGATATCGACAACGACGGCGACCTCGACGTTGTGGTTGCTGCGTTGAGCACGCCCGAGCGCGCGTTGGTAAATGCCGGCGGCGTCTTCACCCAGAACTCGGCTCTGTTTACGTCATTCACCGACTCAAGCATGGATGGAGAGCTCGCCGATGTGGACAACGACGGCGATCTTGACTACGTAAGCGCAGTCGGTGAATCGGGCGCTTTTCAAAATCGCGTGTACATCAACACGACCGGACCAAGCGACACGCGACCGCCTGTGGTCCGACTTCCGGCATTTGGGGCATCAACACCATTCGGAACAATCCCCGTGCGTTGCGCCGTGCGCGACATCCTCGTGACTGAAGGCAACCCAGGATACATGGTCACGCTTCAGGGCACCGTCAATGGGTCACCCTTCACTTCTCCCATGAAGTGGGCTGGATTTGACATTTTTCAGTCGTCGATTCCCAACGTGCCGCAAGGCGCCGCGGTGTCGTTCACCGTGACGGCTGTTGATCGCCGAAGCAACGCCACGACGACCAACCCGACCGTGTTCTCGCCAACGAGCTTTCCCGCACCCACTCTTTCCATCATGAATCAAGGAGCGGGCGCTTTCACTGTCACCCTCTCTGCGCCCGGACATCCGTTTGCAGAGGAGCTTCTCTTCGTGTCGACCGTCGTCTCCAATCCGCTTGGCTCAGGTCCGTTGCTCGGTCTTGGCGCCGATGCGTGGTTTGTAGTCTCGCTCCCTCCCGTGTTGCCCCCGTTGCATGGATACCTTGATGCAAATGGCGTTCAGGTGACGAGTTTCCCTCCGGGCAGCGTCCCTCTCGGCTTCAGCATCGACTCGCGCGCGGTGTTCCTCGGGCCCTCGCCCGCCCTGTCCAACATCGTGAGAATTACCTTTTGACGTAATGGGTTCTCTCCGTGTTGCTCGCGGACTAGGATGCGCGCATGACATCACCGTCCATCCTCTGCATCGCAAAGCCCTATCTGCGGGCGCTTCTTTGTGTCGCCGCTCTTCGATATGTTTTGGAATTCCAAAGAAACCCAGGCTTCTTTGACGCATTCGGTGTGTACGGAGCCTCGCTCGGCATCTTCATTGCGCTCGGATTCTCTGGGACGATTCGCGAGCGATCCATCGGACGCGTCTTGGGAATCTCCACGTGGATGGCTGCGGGTGCTTGGTTCCTTCCCAACTTCGTCTCCTACCTAACAGCTCAATATGCCGGATGGGATCACGGTCGATTTGCCAAGGGACGCGCCCCCGAAATTGCGGCCACCGTCGGCGGCAAGTTTCTGGCTGCATTGGGTACGGCCTTCGGCACCACGATCGCGGGCACTCTCTGGTGCGGGGTTTTGGCGGTAGTCTGCATTTGGCTGCCCAATCGCATGCGCAGTGGAACTGAAGCGACTTAAGATCAAGTGGGATAGCTCCCGCGTCATTATCACCTCACTGAATCAAGCGTCATGCGTCATCTGAATCAAGCCCTCCACCTCGCATTGGCACTACTGGCTTCCGTCGCCTTTCTCTCTGCGCCTGTGAGTGCTCAAGATTCAGAAAAAACCGTCCTCGATTTTGAAGGCGGGGAGGTTGAAGGCTATGTGGTTTCCGGCACGCCAACGGCCGAACGTAGTCCAAGCCTAGTCAAATCCGGAATCCAGTCGCTTCGAATCACATTCGCAAAGCCCACCGTGTTGCCGTCGCTGACGATTTCAAAGCAGATACTGCAAGTTCGAGGTGCGCGGAGCATTCGGCTTGACGTTTTTAATCCACAAGAAAAGAGCGTCAGTCTTGGCGTGAGAATCGACGACGCGAAGTCGCGTGCAACCGAGGCAGAACTTCACCGCAGCCCAAGACGCATGGAACCGGGGTGGAACGAGCTAAGCATCAGCCTTATGGACCTGAGAACCACGTCCGGAAGCCGCCTCCTAGACCCGGAGGATTTAACTTCCGTCACGTTCTACGTTTTCTCCCAGCCCCAACCCATCGACCTGATTTTCGACCGGCTTCGAGTTTCGTTTGTTGCCGATGCAGGCTCCCCCGAAGCCGAGGCACGCACGTACAAGGCGTTCGAAGACGGATTTCCAAACGCCAACCCCGCGCAACGCACCCTGCTCATCCAGTCGCTCCGCGAGTACGATACGGGACGCCGCATCAAGATCCTCGATCAAGTTCTAGCGAACGAGCCCTCGGCCCTCTTAGTTGATGACGCAATCGGGATTGCTGGGCGCTCCCGCACGGATGAGTCGATCGCTGAGGCGATCGTCCGCACAAGAAAGGCCGTCACCACGCATCGCTGGAGGTGGATTGATGCCCTCGGACGTATGCCAGGACTTGCCGCCCGAGAATGGCTTTTGACCCTCGCAAAGGACCGACGATCCCCCCCAGATCAGGTTGCTGCTATCGGGGCACTCATGCGACGCGATGCAACTGCCTTGATCCCCGAGTTGGTCTCTCACAAAGATGATCCATGGCAAGTGCGGTCAGCGCGGATTGAGGCACTCCGTGTCATTCGGACCGGCGATGCAATCGGTGGCCTCATTCCGTTTCTCAAGGACGGGAATGCGCGTATCCGAGATGACGCCAACAACGCCTTGGTTGTGCTTGCCGGTCGAGACTTGGGAGAAGATACCGGCGCATGGACTCGCTGGTGGGAAGCAAACCGCGCGACGTTTGACCCCGATGCCAAGGGCCCGAAGGGGCAGCGTTCGGCGTACGGATCATCGTCTTTTTACGGTGTCCCCGTCCTTCCTGGACGCATCGCATTCGCAATCGATCTCTCTGGGTCCATGAAAGAGAAACTGACAGCTGCGGCGAAGGCGTATGCCGCAAAGGCGCCCCACCTACGAGAGAAGCGTCTCGAAACTCGGCTGGACCTCGCGAAGGAGGAACTTCAGCATACGATCGCGACGTTGCCCCCTCGCACGGCATTCCAGCTCGTTTTCTTCGGAACTGAAATCTCTTCGTGGAAGAACGGCAGGATTCTCGATGCGGATGACGAAACTCGGGCCGACGCTCTGAAACGTGTCCGCGGACTCAATCCGATGGGCTCGACGAACATCCACGGTGCCCTCGTGAAGGCGTTCTATCCAGATCCCGATTGGACTTTCACCGAGAATTTCAGTCAGGGAATCGACACGATTTTCCTGCTCACCGACGGCGAGCCTTCCTCGGGGGCTATCGTGAACGCAACCGCCCTGTTGGCAGACATCCGTGACAGAAATCGCGTGCGCAGAATCAAGATCCACACCATCGGTGTCGGCCTTCCTAACTCCCTATTCTTGAGAGCTTTAGCTCAACAATCAGGCGGAACCTACGTGGATCTCGCGAAACCATAAAATCTGTTTTTGGCGCGACCGAGTACTCCCGGACACAATTCAATGATGATCCGACTCGTATTGCTCACCTCGGTCTTACTCGCATTGACAGCGGTCGGACAAAATCCTTCGGGTCCACTTTCAACTAAGCGGATCGTGCTCTCACCTGGGCACGGATACTACTGGCATTCGAGTCTCGGATGGACGACTCAACGAGGGATCATCGACACCACGGTTGAAGATCGACACACAAACGAAATCGTGATCGACCACCTGCTCGAATGGCTGGAAGGCGCAGGTGCAAACGTAATCATGGTGCGCGGGCGTTCGCGAACAACTGAAGAGTACATCGTAAACAACGATTCAATTGCTGCAGGCTACTCAGAGCAGGGACTTTGGACCACGGGATCGGCGACCGGCTACGGAGGCACCTACCGTTACGCCACGGCGGCACCGTTCGAAACCGCTCGCGCGACGTTTAGTACCACCGTACAAGCACGTCGCGAATTTCCCGTCTACGTCAACTTCGTTGCGTCGTCAAATCGAACGCCAGCCGCGCGAATCGAAATCGAACATGCCGCAGGCATTTCGCACCGCATCGTGAATCAAACACGCGATGGGGGGCGCTGGGTTTACGTCGGAACATTCCCAGGAAATCCCGCCCTTCCATTCAAAGTACATGTCTCGAACGCGTCGACATCATCCGGAGTTGTGATTGCGGACGCGGTTCGGATCGGCGAAGGCATGGGATCCATCGTGCGAGGAACTTTGACAAGCGGACAACCTCGCTGGCTTGAGTGTTCGCGCTACTTCGCACAGTTCAACGGTGCATCCTCGTCTGTCTATGATTCGGCATCAGGCGAAGACAACACAGACGATGTTTCGTGTCGTCCACGTTATGCCGAGTGGTGGGGTGCCGACGCATTCCTCTCACTGCACACCAATGCAGGGGGCGGAACGGGCACCGAAACCTACTCTCATTCATCGAATGCTCCGCCTAACTCGACCTCTCTCCGGTCTCTTGTTCACACTCGAGTCATCTCCGACATTCGCTCGTATTGGGATCCGAGTTGGACTGACCGTGGACAACAGACAGCCAACTTCGGCGAGATCAACGGCAGTTATCTCACAATTCCTGCGGCTCTGATTGAATTGGCGTTTCACGACACCCCTTCAGGTGATCTAGTTTCGTTACACAACCCTAAGTTCCGAAGAATCGCAGCCCGCGCGATGTACCGCGGGCTTGCCTCGTTTTTGGCACCCGGGGTCCCCTTCACCTTGGACCCGCCTGATGCGGTCGCGGTCGTTGGTACGCCTACAGGGACGCTTGAGGCCCGTTGGGTCCCGGTGGTCAGTGCGACGGCATATCGTATTCGAGTGTCGACAGATGGATTCGCATTTGACGACGGCTTCGTGGTTTCGGGCGGAGCAACTGCGTACACATTCCCGGATTTACCACACGGTGCCGTGCGCTTCGTGCGCGTCGCTGCTGTTAACGCCGGTGGAACTGGCCCCTTCAGCGAACCAGTCGGCGGACGTGTCGCTCCACAGGGTACGACGCCACTGCTCTTGGTCCACGCATTCGACCGTCACGACCGATACGTGAAGTCGCAGAACAATCTCCACGACGGGATGTCTCGAACAGCCGAGGCCCTCGTAGCGATCCCGTCGGCCGCATGGCCTTTTGACGGAGGGACGAATGAGGCCGTGACAACTGGGCTCATATCACTTCTGAGCTATCGATCGGTTGGTTGGATACTCGGTGAAGAGTCAACTGCGGATGAGACATTCTCAGTGCAGGAGCAGTCGTTGGTGTCGACATACCTTGCCGGTGGTGGACGGTTCTGGTTCTCCGGCGCCGAAGTCGGATGGGATCTCGACCATTTGGGGTCGCTCGGAGATCGGTCGTTTTACGAAGGAATTCTTGGACAGAACTACCTCACCGATGACGCCGGAACATACACGACACTACCGCTCAATTCTGGTCCATTAGCACCTCTGCCCGCATTGACTTTCGATAATGGGACAGCGGGCATCTACGATGTCGATTACCCTGACACGCTTGGGCCGATGGCCGGGTCTACATCCACCGTGGTGCTCCAATACTCCAGCGGTGCCGGTGCAGCCATGCTTCGGAATGACGCCCGCGTTCTTGGCATCGGCTTCCCCATCGACGCAGTTCCGACCGTGCCGCAGCGCGCCCAGCTTCTTGAACGCATCCTAAAGCTCATGGCGCCTCTACCGCTTCGTCTCGGGGGCACACCCACCCTAGGCGGCAATCTCCCGCTCATCCTCGAGTTCCCAGCATCCGCAAATCGAACCTACATCGCGGCAGCCGCCTTCGCATCGACTCCTGGGCTCGCATTGGGAGACGGTCGCGAAATCCCGCTCGCCGTGGACACCCTGACGACCTTCTCAATGGATCCACTTCAGTCCATTTTTACCGGGAACATCGGCGTGTTGTCGGGCAGCGGGATCGCGATCGCCAATATCGCGATCCCTGCGGTCCCTGGACTTACTGGGATCTCCTTCAACATGGCAGCCGTGACGTTGCTGCCCTCCAATACGCCTCTCGAGATATCGCCGCCCATCACGATCGTACTCCCATAAACTAGAGACGTTGAACTGGCCTGTCCCATGGGGCATCCTCCTACATGGAGCCAAGCATGACGATGTGCCGATTTGCTACCGCAACCGTTGCTGCGTTTATCCTGATCCTCACAGGTTGCGGCAAAGACGCTTCAGAAGGCCGCCGTGTAATCGCGGTGATTCCCAAAGGCACCACGCACGAATTTTGGAAGTCGATTCACGCGGGTGCCCTTCAAGCCGCGGCCGAGTCCGGAGTTGAAATCGCGTGGAAGGGGCCACCCAAGGAAGATGATCGCGACGAGCAGATCAAAGTCGTCGAAGACTCGGTAACCCGACGCGTTTCTGCAATTGTGTTGGCTCCGCTCGACGAGACTGCGCTTGCGGCCTCCGTCGCCGAAGCAGCGAAAGACGGTGTGCCAACCGTGGTCATCGATTCGGACCTGAAGGGGGCGAGTCACTCTTCGTTTGTTGCAACCGACAACGAAAAAGGCGGGATGATGGGAGCCGAACGCCTTGGCAGCATCCTTGGGGGCAAGGGACGCGTGCTCTTGCTGCGCTACCAGGTCGGGTCGGCTTCAACAGAGAAGCGCGAGCGCGGCTTCCTCGCGGGGATTGCAAAGTACGAGGGGATTCGTGTCGTCTCCGACAATCAGTACGCGGGAGCGACTGCCGAAATGGCCTATGCGAAAGCCGAGGACCTCCTGCAGAAATTCCCTGATATCGATGGGATTTTCTGTCCAAACGAGTCAGCGACCTTCGGCATGTTGCGAGCGCTCACTTCCGTCGGCCGCAACGGGAAGGTTAAGTTCGTCGGATTCGACTCGAGCACCAAACTCGCCGAGGGCCTTCGCAACGGGGACATCCACGGGTTGGTCTTGCAAAATCCATTTCGCATGGGGTACCTCGGAGTCAAAACTGCCATCGACGTCCTCGATAAAAAGCCCGTTCCGGCTCGCATCGACACAGGCGTGATGATTGCCACTCAGGAGAACATGAACACTCCTGTGATTACCGAACTTCTAAGTCCGAAGCTCCCGCCGACGGTGCGTTGACTTGACATCAACGGCACCCATTCGCCTTTCGATCGAGGGCGTCACCAAGTCATTCGGCGCAACACAGGCGATTCGCGGTGTATCACTCAACATAAATGCAGGCGAAGTCCATGCCCTGATCGGCGAGAACGGGGCCGGCAAGAGCACACTCATGAAGGTTCTATCGGGTGCGCTGCAACCCGACAGTGGAACGCTATTCGTTGACGGCGAGACCTACTCACCACGTGGTCCAAGTGACGCACGGCGCCGAGGGGTGGCCATGATCTACCAAGAGCTCAATCTCGCGCCCCACCTCACCGTAGAGCAGAATCTCTCGTTAGGTCGAGAACAATCTCAATTCGGGTTCGTCCTTCGTGACGCCATGCGCCCCCAAATCTATGACGTTCTGCGCCGTCTTGGAATCGCAGATTTGGAGCCAGACACGCTTGTCGGCAGTTTGAGTCAGGGCGCAAAGCAGCTTATCGAAATTGCACGCGCACTCCTAGACGGCGCAAAAGTCCTGATCATGGATGAGCCCACATCATCACTTTCTCGTTCAGACTCACTCAGACTCTTCGAGATCACGAAGGCACTCGCCCGCGAAGGATGTGCGGTGGTCTACATCAGCCACTTCATGGATGAGTTGCGCGAAGTCGCAGAGTCGTACACCGTGCTTCGCGATGGCGCGACCGTGGGAAGCGGACTCATGAAGGATGTCACGGACAATGAGCTCGTCACGCTCATGGCTGGCCGACCCGTTGAGCGAGCCAGTAGTCACCTTGCAGAGAACCGTGGCGAGGAGTTGCTATGTGTGAGTGACTTGTCGGGTGAACGCTTCCCGCAGGGTGCCTCTCTCGTTCTGCATCGGGGCGAGATTCTCGGCATTGTGGGGCTTGTAGGCGCTGGGCGCACAGAGCTGCTGCGCACGGTCTTCGGTTTGGAGCGCATTCGAGCTGGCACCGTGCGTGTCGGTGCGCATGGATTCCGCTCTTCGGACGGTGTTGATTCTAGGTGGAAACTTGGGATCGGTATGGTGTCCGAAGATCGTAAGGGCGAGGGACTGATGCTTGATCTTCCCATCAGCAACAATCTCGTCCTTTCGCGAGTTGATTCAGTAGCCGTCAATGGATGGATCTCCCGGTCGGCACTCGTCGAAAAGACGATGAAGTGGATTCAATCACTTGATATTCGTGCGTCGTCGGTTGATGCCCCAGTCGGATCACTTTCAGGTGGAAACCAACAGAAAGTCGCTCTAGCTCGCCTCCTTCACCACGATGTCGATGTCCTCCTCTTGGACGAACCGACACGAGGAATTGATGTTCGGAGTAAAGCCACAATCTGGAATCTCATTCGAGACCTCGCCGCTTCGGGAAAGGCCATTCTTGTCGTCGGGTCGCACCTTCCTGAGATGCTCGCGGGATGTGATGCGCTGATGGTAATGCAACGCGGCCGCCTCGGTGAGAAGAAGGCTGCCTCCGCATGGACGGAACATTCTCTTCTTGTTGAAGCGACTGCTGGGTCCGGAGATATCCATGCCTGAGAATCGACTTGTTTCGACCCTTCGATCTCTGGGCCCGCTCGTCGGACTTCTGTTGGTTCTGGTCCTGTTCGGGTCTCTCGAACCAGAGAAGTTCTTAGCGTTTCAAAACATCCGAACGGTCTTGACACAAACGGTTATTGTAGGACTCGGCGCAATAGGAATGACGTTTGTTGTAGTCAGCGGAGGAATCGATCTTTCAGTTGGCAGCTCTATCGCACTATCAACGATCGTTGTCGCGCGCGTACTCCGCGATGGAGGGTCTCCTTGGTTAGCGGCTGTGTGTGGAGTCTTATCAGGCGCCTGCGTCGGAATTCTGAACGGGGCCCTCATTACGCGACTCAAGATCGCGCCGTTCATTGTCACACTTGGAACACTCCAAATCGTTCGTGGAATCGCGAAGTACGTTGCTGGTGAACAGAAGATCGACGCGCCCGCGAGTTGGCTAGCAGACCTGATGACAAAGTCACCGAGTCCCGCGTGGCTCATCGTCTCGCCGGGTGTCTGGGCGCTCGTAGTTCTTGGTGTGTTCTTTGGTGCCGTCCTGAAGAAATCGGTCATCGGTACCTACGCATTCGCCATCGGCTCCAATGAGTCGACGGCAGTGCTGTGTGGGCTTCCCGTCTCAAGCATCAAGATTCGCCTTTACGCACTATCGGGTCTGCTCACCGGCCTCGCTGGCCTGATGCAGTTCTCCCGTTTGACGGTCGGTGACCCGACGGCGGCAACCGGGCTGGAGTTGAACATCATCGCGGCCGTGGTGATCGGCGGGGCGAGCCTCTCCGGAGGAGTCGGGTCCATTACGAGCTCACTAGTTGGAGCACTCGTCATGGCATTCCTCGCAAACGGATGCAATCTGGTAGGCGTTCCGAACTACGCCCAAGAGATTCTGGTCGGGGGGATCATCGTCATCGTTGTCGCAATGGACCGATCGCGCCGCATGACTTGAGCCTAACTGACTTTGACCGATGCCGGACATGATCGAAGCCGCGCCGTCTCTTGACGATCGCGGCTTCGGCCGAGGACACAAGACGAAATCTTGTGTCTTACATTCCCCAGCGGACCCGATTCGCAGCGACGGCTTCGGGGCCCGGGTTCTCCTTGTTCTCGTACTCAGCCTTCTCGAATACCTCGCGATTGCTGTCGACGTAAGTATTCCAAGCCTTGTCATCCACTGCGACCGCAGGAACAGCATTCTCTTCGAAAATCGCTTGCCATGGGCACGCCGGCTCACAAGCAGCACACGAGATGCACTCGGATGGGCTGATCATGAGCATGTTGGGGATACCCTCCGAAGATGCCGCGGGCTTGTAGAAGCAGTCAACCGGGCACACATCCACACACTCGGTTGAGATGCAGTCAACGCAAAGACGAGTAACGACGTAGGCCATGTGCGTAATTTCCTTGAGACTACGAATGTCGGGAGCCTCCCGAGCCTCGCAGTCGGCGCGGGATTCTATGCGCGCTTCGCCCGATACTCTAGGCCACGATGAGACTCAGTCTCAGCGCAGCGTCGTGGTCATGTCAGCGAGCACGAATGCCATGATTGAATGAACCGCGACATGCTTATCGAGCTCGCTTGGAACGATCTTATCGAATGTATCCAATTCGGTGTGATGCCACTCGAAGTACCGGCTTCCCACCGTGTTGATGGACATCAAAGGGACCCCATAGGGCCCTAGTTGGCCGATATCCGCGCCTCCGCCCTCCATCGCGGCATTCGCGGCCCCGAGCGGCTCTAGCAGCCCTACGATGTCGCGGAACGCCACCGCACGGGGGTCGGTCGCGAGGGTGCCTTTCGGAAAATTCATTCCGAACCCGACGGGCTTCTCAACACCGCCATCGTTCTCGATCGCCGCAACGTGCAATTTCATCGTCGGTGCATGAGCGGCTGCGTAGGCACGCGCGCCTCGTAGGCCATTCTCTTCGTTGGCGAAAAGCACAACGCGGATGGTCCGACGAGGCCGAAGACCCAGTCTCTTGAGAACAGCCACTGCTTCGATAACCGATACAACCCCACCGCCGTCATCCTGGGCCCCGTGCCCGACATCCCACGAGTCAAGGTGAGCTCCAAGGAGAACAATCTCGTCGGGTCGGTCAGATCCGAAATAATCGCCGATGACGTTTGCGCCCATTGAATCTGCAGACGTTCGACATCCGAGGTCAATCCGCATTCGCACCGCCACCCCGGCGGATGCGTACTTGCCGATGCGACCCGCATCCTCGAACGCGAGGGCTGCCGCTGGGATCTTGGCGACTCCGTCGGCGTAGGTCATGGCACCTGTATGCGGAGTCCGAGTGCCGCCAAAACCCGCAGATCGGGTCAGCACAGCCACCGCACCGTACTCAGCCGCCCGACTCGCCCCATCAGATCGAAAGCGAACGGTTTTCCCGTACCCATCCCACGGAACATCGTAGACGACGATCTTCCCTTGAATGCCAAGCTTGCCTAAGCGCTCCAAGTCATTGAACGACCGCGCAACAACAACATCGGCTTCGATGGGGCCGCTGGTCGTTCCAACCGAGCCCCCCAACGCGAGAGCGGGCAGGTCCTCAATGACAGGCGTCAGTAGTTTGACTGAAGTATGCCCCCGCGACCACGTCGGAACCGCCACCGGCTCGGTCGTGACGCGATCACAACCTGCTCGCTTGAGCGCATCGACCGCCCATGGGATCGCCTTCGCTTCTCCTGGCGAACCGGAGAGTCGATGCCCAACCGAGTGACAGAGCACATGAAGGTTGGACAGCGCCTCGTTTCCGAGTAAAGCCGCCATCGCGATGCGACGGGATATCGGCAAGTAACTCGAGACTGAATCTGACTTAGCCGTCTGTGCGTAGCCTGAAAGGCAAACGGCCGCAGCCACGAGGGCAACGGCCGCAGCCAGTCGAGGCACGCGTAGTAAACGCGTAGCCATGATCTAACGCTCACTTCTTGTTGGGATCGAACTCAGCTGCTGCAGCCAACAAGGTGGCACGTGCAGCCATGCGAGAACCATCATTTTTCTTGGCGAACGTACGTAGTGACTTCGCGAGGTCGGCCGTCGGGGCCTTATCGCCTGCGGACGCCAAGATCTTCTTGAGGCCCTTCTCGAGATCCAATTCCTTCACGATCTCTGGCCGTTGGAAATCCAACACAATCGCGTTGGCCTCATTCTCCCATTCGGGATTGCCCTTGACCCACTTGGCGTAATTCTCAGCAGCCTTGACGCCCTCGAGGTAGCGAGCGTCCTCTGAAAGAACCTTTGGTGCCTTCTTGAACGCCTCGCGCCGGAGTTCTATCTCGCGGGCAACTGCTTCAAGGTCTTCCTTTTCGTCGTCCTTGGCATTGGCTAAAGCATCGGCGACCACCTTCGCCGCGTCGACAAACGCATTTTTTCCGTAGAGGAGTCCGCGAGCCTTCTTGGCGATCGCGCCCTTACCCCATCCCGACTTCGACTTCTTCAACTCAGCTTCAACCATCTCTTCGATCTTCTTCGGGGCTCCATTCGGATTTCCCTCCCAAAGAAGCGTCCCATCGACACCAACGAGTGCCGCGTGAGGCAACCCGCCTCCAGTCATCTGGAACGGAGCATCTCCCGACGTACTCAACCACGTCTTGTTGGTTGGAAACCGCTTCCACATGAAGCCGGGGATATCCGAGGCATCGAGCCCCTGAGACTCAAGCAACAACGCGACGAATCCATCCTTGCCGTACTTGTCCTGCATCTTGATGGCGTGAGGCACGCTCCCGCCGAGACACGGGCCTCAATGATTTCCCCACCAGTCGATGAGGACCGGACTGCCCTTAAGCTCCGCCATGGACTTACGCCCATCCGAATTGAGCATCTGGGCGAATGTCTTGTCGGGGACCAGTTCACCAACTTTGAGTTGGGCAAGCGCAGCAGTCGTGAGGACCACCACCATGCCTACACCGCGAACCAAGCGTGACAGAGTCATGAGCACCTTTCGGGAGCAGGCCGCCCCCAAGCACAGGCACAAGTTTGCAGGATAGGGCCTAACAGTGCAAGTTCAAACAGAGAATTGCGCACGCGCAAGCCGGGTCGCAAGACGAGCAAGCCTCTCGGCCAACACCGGAGTCTTCACATCTTGGGGATGAACCGACCGCATTCGGTCAACGTAAGCCCTCGCGAGCCCCAACCGGCGGTGGACGATCGCGGCGTGACAGGCCTGAACGATCAGCCCCCGATCGGTGCAAGTCCCCAAATTCAACCCTTCTTCGAGCCGGGAAAACGCCCGCTCCGTCTCGGAAGCTAAAAGGTAGTCGAGCCCTACAGCGACCTGACACCCCCGAGTTCTGTCCCCGTTGTAGGCATCGAGCAGAACTCGAGTCAACGCGGCAAGACTCACGATGTCGAGGCGATTGTGCTCGAACACGGCCGCCATCCGATGCTGTTCACCCCGCAGCCAACTAAAGAACTGCGTCGGACAAAGGGAACCCGGAAGATCATCCTCGCGGATGAAATCCAGCCAGCGCTCTTCGACGGTCCGAAGTCGAACATCAGGCCAACGCGTTCGCACCATGCGTCGGACGGGATGAATGAGGTCGAGATGAGGAACGCCCTGGCAATGAGGCGAAAGACCCATCAGACGAAACCGGTCGTCGATGCGAGGCGCATCAAACGACTTCCCATGGAAAGAAACCAACGCGCGGGCGCGAGAGAGATCAGCGCCAACCGCGCCGAGGAATTCATCCTCATGCTCGGGCCCTGCGAGCAGATGTTGACGAACGGTGAATCGGCCTCGCTGAAATCTCCCAACCCCAACAAGGAAGACCCAAACTCCCGCCCCACTGTTCAACGACGTGGTTTCCGTGTCGATGAAACACCAATCCTCAACAGGAATATCGCGAAAGCGAGCGTCCCGTGATGCGACTGCGGCCAAAATGGGCCATGTTCCCGCGTTGAACGAGAGTGCCACAGAGCCATGCAGACCCTCGGGATCGGACTCGGAATCCACAACCCACGCAGAGGCCTCGCGGCGTAGGCCAGGGATACCAAGTGTTGCGTCCAAAGCACTCGGGCGTCGCGGCAGGTCGGACGACCGCGGGGTGACAATTGTCGGCTTCTGAGATAGGTCGATCTTCCCGTTCGGGGCTACGCCCAAACGCTTCAACCGATCAAGAAAGCCTGAATTCATCGAACCTCCAGGCATTGCTCGGGCACCGTGTTTCCCCATGCTATCAGAACATCCAGAACCGCTTGCGCCGCGTCCTTCGACTCTCGCCCGCCACGATTAAGTCCAATGCAGGAAGGGCAGCCGATCTCGCACGGGCAACGCGCCACCGCGTCTCGGGCAGCGGACAAAAGGTCTCGGCGTCGCTCAAAGAAAACCTCTGCGAGGCCAACACCACCTCGGACAGCATCCATCAACATGATCACCGGTCGTTGAAAATGGTCGTTCTCGAATTCCCCGAATCCCTTGATGTCTGCGGGCGAACAGCGGACAAAAATGGGTGCCAGTCCGCGCAAAAGATACGCAATCCCCGGAACGGCACCCGAACGCGAGCCATCCCGAAGTCTTGCTGCAACAATGACCTCTTCCGACAACGCAAACCACATTGCCGTCGTATCTAGCTCTTCGGGAGGCAGCTGAATTGCGCCAGAATCCAGTGTTTCGTGCGTATAGAAACGAATCCTCTTGAAGACCGTCGCGAGGGTCGTGACGTGTACATCTCCGCGCCCCTCAATGGCCGCGGCCGTCTCCATGCGCTCATCTTCGGTGAGAACGCTGACCTTGGTCTCCGTTTCTGCATCGGTGTACCAATCGACTTGTGCTGCGCGTGCGTACGCACGACGCCCGTCCCAGTCGAGTTTCTCAACGTGGTATTGTTCACCTTGGTGTTGATAGATGGCGTCTTTGTGGATCGTCGTTGCTGCGTCAGAGCGCGCCACCATGCCAAGTGACGTGTTGTCCTTGACATCTAGGACGACGAAGGAATCGGGATCGACAAAATCGAGACTGACTTCTTGAGCTGGATAGGCTTCTGCCATCCAGTGATATCGATCACCCCGTTCAAGAAGGACTCCGCCTTCGGATGCCAACCACTTGAGAAGTTCGGGTGCCTCCGCCGAACTGCCGAAGGGATCTCCGCATCGAAAAGGAAGTTCAAACGCTGCGCATTTGAGGTGTTGTGCAAGCAAGATGGGGTTGTCGGGGTTGATAACCGGTGACTCTGAAAGCCCAGACAGAATGCGTTCCGGATGTGTGAGAACGAATTGGTCTAGCGGTACGGATGTCCCCACTAGAAGTGAGAGGGAGATGCCTGATCGCCGCCCCGCACGGCCTGCCTGCTGAAAATAGGACGCCACGGTGCCTGGGTAGCCCATCATCACGACAGCGTCGAGAGCGCCGATGTCAACGCCGAGTTCCAGAGCATTGGTGGCTGCAACCATCCGGATGCTCCCACCCCGAAGGCCTTGCTCGATGTCGCGTCGCAATTGAGGAAGATATCCACCTCTGTACGTTGCCACCTTTGACTCAGGAATGCCGAGTTCACGCGCAGAGTCGCGCAAGTACTTCGTTACGACTTCAACGCGACTGCGGCTACGGCCGAAGACGATGGACGGGACCTCGTGTTGCATTAGCTGACGGGCGAGTTTGCGAACGTGGTCAATGGCTCGAGCCCTGATACCGAGGGCCGGAACGGTGACAGGCGGATTATAAAACACGTGATGCCGCTCGGCTGACGGGGCGCCGTTGACGTCAACCAACGCAGGCGTTCGTCCAGTCAGTCGCTCGAAGTGCCGAGCCGGCTCGCGAATGGTCGCAGAACAGGCGATGAAAATGGGGCGTCCGCCGTGATGGTTCGCGATGCGAACAAGTCGCCTCAAGACATTGGCGACGGATGACCCAAACACACCTTTGTAATGATGAAGCTCATCCACCACGATGTAGCGCAGTCGACGAAAGAACGAGACCCATCGGGCGTGGTTGGGCAATATCCCAACGTGCAGCATGTAGGGATTGGTGACGAGTACATCGCAACGGTCCCTCGCAATCCGACGTTCATCGGGGGGCGTGTCGCCGTCATACGTATGGCATCCGATTTCGTCGCCGAGGGCTGTCGCAAGTGAATGAAGCTCTGCAACCTGATCCTGCGATAACGCTTTTGTCGGGAACAGATAGAGTGCTGTCGGCCTTTTATCTGGATCATCGGTGAGGATCGATGAAAAGACCGGGAGATTATAGGCCAACGATTTCCCACTCGCAGTCGGTGTCACGATCAAAGTGTCGCGACCGGCAAGGGCGTGGGAACAGACCGCTGCTTGATGACTATAGAGTCGAGTGATCCCACGTTCCTTAAGGACGTCGCGCAATGCCTGCGGGACGCGGTCGGGAAACTCGGCATACGATCCGTTACGTCCCGGTGTCGACGTCCAACTGACAACGTTGTCCGCAAGCGAACGGTCGGCGCGCAACGCGTCAAGGAATGCTTCAAGCGACATAAACTCTCCTGTCTCCCACTCATAACCCCGAGCGAGCTGACAGGACGAACCTACCAGCCGGGGGGGACAGGCTTTAAAGGGGACTCAAGCAGCCAGGCCATTCCAGTTTCAAGAACGTCCCCCACGTCCCCTTCGTCTCGAAGTGGCGGGGAAAGTCTCCCCAAAGCACAGGTGAACGCGGCCCGGACCGTGCGCGACTCCACGAGCACACTGCCCGAGACCTTGACCGAACGCGAAGGGATGGCCGCCTTTCGCCAAGCCTCTTGCGCGAGGTGACCCAACTTAAGCCCCGCCTGCTCGGCCAGATCGCGGGCGAGGGGCTCGCCCTCCACAAGTCCGTCAATATGCTCGGCAAGGATCGACGGCGTCTGCGCGGCATTGAGAAGGTCAAGGGAGGTTACACCGAGCTTCCTAAGCGCCTCACGAAACCCCGGGTTATCCCGCGCCCATCCGAACAGGCGTTCGCCGATCCAATGCCCAGACCCTTCATCGCCGACCTTCGGTCCAAGACCGCCTGCACGGACGAACTGGCCCGAGCCCATGCGCGCCACCGAGATGCTCCCGGTTCCGGCGACCACCAAGACTCCAGGGTCCCGTTGCCCTGAGAACGCCGCGAGGTGGGCCAATTCCGCGTCGTTGACGAGCCAGCGAATGTCGACCTCTACGTGAGCCTCCTTCATGGCACTCGCGACAATGCTCACGGCCGCGGGATGGCTCCGGCCCGCCATACCTATGATGGCCCGTTCCACACGCTTACCAGAGAGTCGGAGGCGTTTGAGCATCCCGACAATGCAGTCCTTTGACGCGTCCAACCCGACCCGGTTCGGATTGGCTGCCGGGCCGACCGTATGAATCTTCTCCGGTCCGTCAATCAGCAGGGCACGCGCCCCCGTCCCCCCGAGATCCATGACAAGTGCCCGTGCTCCTGATTGCATGAAAAGATGATAGCCCGTTGGCACTCGGGGGGGCCTCCCCCGTGGGTTATCTTCCATCCTATGAGTCGCCATGTCATTGCGATAGTCGTCGCGGTTTCCCTCTTTGCCGGATGCGGAGGCGATTTCGCTGGAGACGGCCTGACAGCATTCGCGAAGGGCGACACCAAGACAGCTGCCGACCTGTTAACGATCGCCCATCAAGGAAATCCCGAGCGGGTCGATGTAGCCATTGTCCTCGGAGTTTGTCTCGCGCGCGCACGACGCACCGAAGAAGCCGATGTTTTGCTTCGTCCTCACGTTTCGAATCCTACGTGGAGACTGATGGCCGTGATGGGTCTCACTGAGACTCTCATGGAAGGCCAACGCCATACAGAAGCAATCGCAGTGGCTCAGGCCGCCGTCGATTCGGCTCCGAGCGATCTCCTGCTCCGGGAAGCCCTTGCCATCTGCCTGCAGGAACAGGCGCAAGCTTTGCGAGTCAAGATGCGAACGGCACTCGAGGCGCATGTCTCGACAACAACGGCCGGATGGGTCTCACAAGCTCTCTGGGACCTCCACGGGGTGCAGAAAGAGAGCTACGACGCGCGACTTAGCCAACTCACGACGCGTCTCATTCAGACCGCAGGTCTGACTCAACCCAGCACTCTCAGCGACATCGTAGAGCCCATTCGCAATTCAACGCTGGCTGCCAGAAAGCTCTTTAACGAGTGCCTTGCCGACCCAAATGCCTTCCGCGCCCGACTAGAGCTCGGACTTAAGGCGGCCAGTGACCGGAACTACGACGTTGCGAAGTCCCACCTCATGCCCTTGATCGACATGAAGATGGATGGAATGGACGCCCTACGTGCCGAGGCAGCCTTGCGAGCCCACGACGCGGCGCTCGAATCCCTCGCATCGTTGGCAATCGCGACTGGCAAGGCTGACGATGCGATCGCCCTTCTGACGCCGCGCACGAACGAGGACGGCTCCAAACTCGCGCTTCTCGCCGAGGCCTATCTGGTTTCAAAGCAAATGGCAGGTGCTAATTCATCGATCGACAAGGCCCTCGACGAGGACCCGCGTTCCCCGCATGCCAATTGGGTTAAAGGACGCATTCTCGAGGCGCAGGGTGACGTCTCGAATGCAGTTCCTTACTACCGCAAGGCCTCAACTCTTTCGACGAGTCTCGAGTACCGACGCTCGCTCGGTTTCGCCCTGCTCAACTCGGGCGAACCAGACGCCGCCGAATCGACGCTCCGCTCCGTCGTACAGTTTCGTCCTCTCGATGACGAAGCAGTGATCGCAATCATCGACGTCCTGACCAAGCGCGGAGAGCTTGAGGAAGCGCGCTCGTACATCTCAGGCCGACTTGCCTCCATCGGTGACACGCGGTCTCCGGCGTTCGCCAAGATTCGCGATGTCTACCGATCTCTCCATAAGGATGTGGGCGCGGATATTAAGACACTTCAGGAAGCCTACGATCGACTCCGGCTCGACCCATCGAACCCCCTCCTTCGGATCGCCGTCGCGAGTTTTGAGTTCAGCGAATCGACTCGCCCAGGGAGTGATTACGGGGATCGAACGGGCATGGCCCTTCAACGTGTGGAAGAGGTTACGCAGTCTCAAGCCAACATCCCCGAGGGTTGGCGACTTCTCGCGCGCATTCGCCTGCATCTCGCGACAATAGGACGACTACCCGTCGCGCTTGCCATCGAAGCCGCAGAAGTCGCCCGGCGACTCGCTCCAGACGACGCGGCAACATGGCACGATGAAGCGCGCGCCCTACAGCTTGCACGCTATGCCGATCGCGCGATGGTCGCTGCCCGACGGTGCTATGAATTGGCGCCCAAAGAAGCTTGGTCTCGACTCCTCCTAGCGGAACTCGATATCGAGGCAGGGCAGGCCCTCGAAGCTCAGAGCATCGCGACCACCTTGCTTGCCGAGTACCCGAAAGACGCGCGTGTTCTGCGCCTTCTAGGCAGAGCCCGACTTCAACTCGACAACGCTGCGGGTGCGCGCGACCTATTTCAGACCGCCCTCGATCTTGATTCAAACGACCGAGAGTCCGAGGCATTGCTCGCCCTCGCATCGCTGCGACTCGGATCAACTACTGCCGACACGAGGGTTGAAGAGCTCGCGGCCGACCAGGCAATTCCAATATCAGTTCGACTTGCGTGCCTGAAAGAGCTTCGATCGACAACTCGTCTTGTGCTCGCAGCGCGCATGGGCCGGGTGCTTGTTCGCTCCATGCAAGGTGACGCTCGCAACGGCGTAGAGCGAGGCGCAGTATTGGATGCCTGGTGGGGCGGGGACATCGAACTGGCTTATGCAATCCTCGATGAGTTGGCTACGACAGGTCAGTCATCCACCTACCTTTGGTGGCTCATTGAGGTCCTGACCCGAGATCGCGCCTACGAGATTGTCGCGGCGATTTCGCGCCCGATCCTCGGAACTGGCCGTCTCGACGTACCGAGCTTAGAACACTCCATGACAGCATTCCTCGCGGTCGGTTCCATCCGCGACGCCGAGCGCGTTCTTGCGGATCTCCGTCGGATCCCCCACGCCGCGGCCCTAGTTGAACCAGACGAACTCGCCATGCGTGCGTCCACCGGCGACCGCGACGCAGCCGATAAACTCCTTGGCGTTAAGCCGATCCCTGGGGATCTTCGAGCGCAGGACCGATTACGCGAAGCATGCTTGGCTATGGCCGCACGCGGGGATACCGTGCGCGCGATGCGCCTGCTTGACGCCCTTCTTGCGCTCGACCAGAGGCAATTGGATTGCCGTATCGCCATAGCTGAAGCCTTTCTTCGCGCGTCGGCGCCAGACGCTGCAGACAGGCTCCTCTCAGCCCACCCGGAGCGCGGAGTCTGGACGTCTCGTGCTGCGGCTTGCCTCGCGGCAGCGCGCTTCCGTCAAAGCAATGTCGTTGGAGCTCGCGATGTGATGCAAAACCGTCCAGGGGCCGTCAGTGATTCGCGCGAGATCCACAGCCTCCTTGTTGCACTTTCCGGACAAGCCGCGCCATCCAATGGAGTAGCGGATGTTGTGACGGCGATTCAAAAGCGCGATCCAACTGCCGCGACGGCTGCAGCTGCACGGGTTGCTTACTTACCGCCGTCGCTGCGAACGGCACTCGAAACAGTCGCTGGCCGTGCAGCCGCATCCGCGCATGACGCTGGACTTGCAGCACAAGCACTCACCCGGGCTTGGATCGAATGGGCGCTCGGTGTACCCGGCGGCGATCCCGACGCAGACTGGCGTCGCATTGCAGAATTGGTCCCGGATGCGCAAGTCGAGCTTGCCGCGCTTCGATCGATGGCAGCCATCGATCGGGGCGACCTGCCCCGAGCGACATCGACGATCATGCCTCTGCTTGAACGACCGGGCTCACATCCCGCGGTTCAGTACGTGGGAGCATGTCTTGCCCTCGAGAACGGCGGAATCGCGAATTTGGCGAAGTTTGTCTCAACTCTCCCTTCCCCGCCGACGGACCGAGTTATCGGCGATCTTGCGATGCGCGCTTGGCAGAAGGGTCGCAAGCCTGTTGCTCGTGAGGTTCTCAAGAGAATCAAGTCTCCGTCGGCAATCGACCGCGACCTCATTTTTGAAGTCGCTGCCACCGAGGGTGATGCCAACATTGCGGCCTCTTTCCTCTCGCCTCGATGGTCGCCCGACCTCAAATGGACATCTAACACTCATGAGATTTCCGCTCTCTGGCTCGATGCGCGAAGTAAGATACTAAGGAAAGAGTCAACAAATCGCATTAAGGCTATTGCTGAGTCGAAAGGCATGGAATTCCATGCGCTAGCTCCTCGACTTGTCGAGGCACTCCTCACATTCGCAGCGAAGTCCGAGGCTTCAATTCTGACTATCAAGATCGTGCGTGTTAACCGTTCGAATGTGTCGGTGATCCGAGAGCTATCCGAGTCGTGGACTCGGCTAAGTCCACTGTCGAATGAACGATTGAGTCTGGAGAAGATGGTGAAACTTCTCTCCCCTCAAAATTAGTACGCCGGTGAATGGTCTAGCTCTTAGATCAAGCCCATCGATTCGAGGATGCGGTCGGTTCGCGTGAAAGAGAACTCGCGAACAAGCGAACGCAGGCGACCGGCGGTGCGGGTCAATCCCGTGTAGTGCCGAAATGCGCCAAGTCGCCCCGCATGGGCGCGCAGATCGGGCTGCCCAGGATCGACTTCCCATGGATGCATGTAGAACATGCCGGGTCGGCCCGCGCTATTCGCGTTGTGAAACCCCCAGCGCGTCACGCCATATGGAAGCAGACGAAAGTAGCCGCCTCCTGCGACAGGGAGTCGAACTCCTGCCACCGTTGCCACCGTCAAAGGAAACTCGACAATGCTGCGACCCGACGGCGCGGTCGCACGATGCGGCGAAAGCGGGAACCCTGCAATGCCATAGTCCGGTCGCCCAATCGGAAAGATGCTGGAATCGTAGAGATATCCCGCATCAAGAATCGCATCGAGGGCCCACAGGTTCCTATGGGTTATCGAGAATGACGGCGCACGAAATCCGCAAACGACTGCGCCGGTGATGTCCTCGAGCAACGCTTTGCTATCTCGCAGCTCGCGCCGCGTGGCGTCTTCGCCGAGGTGGTCAAGTTTGGTGTGCGTAACCCCGTGGCTGGCGATTTCATGGCCGTGGGCGTGGATCTCGCGAATCAGACTAGGCTTGGACTTGGCCACTGATCCGAGGCAAAAGAACGTCGCGGACACGTTGGCCTCTTCGAGAAGCGCGATGATTGCGCGCACACTTCCTTCGACGCGCGACGGAAGACCTGCCCTCAATTCACCAGAGAGGCGCCCATCGAATACGGAGACATCAAAGTAGTCTTCAACGTCAATAGAGAAGGCGTTTTGGGGGCTTACCACGATGCAGAATCCTACACGCTTCTATCGAGCCCACAGGGTGCAAATCATGAGAACCACCCTCTGACATGCGCCGGCCCCCGCCGGCAAAGACAGCGGTGACCTAGCGTGCGCCCCGCCCGGTCAAGCAGCGGAATGTGAGGAATACGATGGCCATGTCGACCATAAGGCACATTTTTTGGATATAGAGGAGGTCATAGGCCAACTTGCGCCTTACATCCTTCACGGTCTCATCGTACTTGTGGCACACCTGAGCGAGACCAGTAATGCCCGGCTTCACTCGAAGACGTTGTTCGTAATTCGGTATTTCGAGACGGAACTTTTCGACGAACACCGGACGTTCGGGGCGAGGCCCGACAATGCTCATTTCGCCGCGAAGGACGTTGATCAACTGCGGAATCTCGTCGATATGAGAATTTCGAAGGAATCGCCCTAGTCGTGTGACACGTGGATCGTTCGCCATCGCCCAAATAGGACCTGTGCTTGACTCGGCGTCTTGCACCATGGTTCGGAACTTGATGATGTTAAATAGGACCCCGTCCTTTCCGACCCGTGACTGACGGAAGAAGACCGAACCCCTGCTTGACATCTTGATGGCGACACCGACCAAGAACAGCAGCGGGAGCAGCACTACGAGCCCAATGACCGCCAACAGCCTGTCAACCAGCTCTTTGACGAGACCGAACGGCTTTCGAAGAATGAGTGAGGCTAGGGTCATGGATGCGTTACGACACGACGCGCCACCGGCGTAAGCCGGAGAAGGCTGCAATGTGCTCCTACTGTTCTTTCGGAATTTGAGACAACGAAACCGGGCGGCAAGGTAACACCGCTAAACTCCTGATGGTGCCTTCGCACACGGAGGTCGCGGGAATTGAGTATACGATCCGTACTACCGGAGTCAAAACAGGATTCGGTTAGGAGTTCGTTGGCTCCGCGCCGCCTTTCTGACATTTGTATTGATCGGCATCTACGATCAACTCCAAAAGTCCTATTTCTATTTGCAATAAGGACTTAGAGACGTCGCGACGAGCCTAACCTGAAGCGAACATTTCCCGACGGAGCGGTTCCCTGCCGAAAGCACGCGAGCGAAGATCATAGACGCGCACCGTGCGACTCATGCGAGCCTTGGGGTCCGTCCATTGCCAACAATCGTAATGGCGATGAAGATCGTCGAAAAACGCAGCGAACGTGGGATACGCCGCTCGACGGTCGGGTTGGTCAAAGTTGCTGTCTCCGATGTCAAGAATCACAAGAAACTGAACGGCGGTGTCCTGCCTTAGCCAGCGGGCAATCGGCCAATCTGCCATGACCGCCGCAGTCCTTGCACCACGAGGCGTATTTGTCAAACGTTCGACCGGCGAGAGGGTATCCGGGCGCGTCGGCATCCTCTCCATCCAAAGTGGGTTGTATCCGATCTTTGAGGACTCGATGGCACTCTCTTCGCTCCCCTGCCAGGGAGCTTCAAAAAGGATGAGATCCAAGTCATGGCCGGAGCGGCGCTGGGCCGCCAACTTGCGGATTTTCCACAGAGCGTCGTATCCCCTCTGGTGAGTCGCCATGTTGACTCGATTTGCGCGAGGGATCGCATCGAGGGCCCAATCACATCTCGCCTCCGAGAATCGCAGCGGAATCCCCTCGTTGTAGCTCAGCACCGTCGACCCGCGAGGAATCTCCTTCTCGATCCACTTGATGGCTTCGAGTCGAGGGTCGCGCGTAAGGCCGTCATTTACGATTCCGAGGGTGGCCGAAATCAGACTTCCTCCCATCGATGGCACGAGCATCACCAAGAGGATCGAGGCGGGCATATACAACGCCTCACGCAGTGCAAACCACGGATGCCGGGCAACGATCCAAGCGAATCCAGCCTCAAGTGCGATGACCCCCATGACTGCAATGCTAGGAAGGAGCACAAGCAAATGCCGAGGCGACGCATGTTGGCGATTCGCAGCCGTAACAACCGCGAGAATTCCAATGGTGCCTACTGCCAACCCGATTGCAGAGGCGTTTCGACGGAACGACGCAACGACGCACCCAGCGACCCCCAGAAGACACGCGCCGAGCCCTAATGTCGCCGCGGAGGCGAGCACCGATACAGAATGCAACATGAGCGAAAAAATAGACTCGCGATGTGGATCGACGAACAAGGTTGGATTCTGTGGAAAGAACGCTGCCTTTGGCGCAAGCCAACCGCCGATCCCAATCAGTTTCATCACCGACCGCAAGCCAGGAAGCACCTGATCACGGGCAAATGCCGGGTCTATGAAGTTGAAGGGACTTCCCATGAAGAACCCGCCGAGGAAGAAAATCGCGCCAACGCCGAGAAGTCTTGCTCCTCGATCAAACGAGCGTGATTCGCCCGGAGCACGCGAAGACAGTCCGACCACGGCGAGCATGGCAATCGCCGGAGCGATCAGCGCCACCGCATAGTACTTTGCGGCCATCGAAAGGCCGCCCCACAAGCCCGCCCGTGCTGCGTCGCGCCATGATCGTGTACGGGATGTCTCGACGATGGATGCCAACGCCAACGCAAAGAACGCGGCGCTAAGCGCGTCCTCCTTGATGACGGCTGATGAGCCGATCCATGCGGGTGAAAGAGCAACTATCAGCGCCGCGCATGCCGCCGCATAAGGCGAGACGAACTTCTTGGCAAGCCACCAAGTCGACCAGAGCATGAACAAGCCTGAGATTGCAACCACGATGCGCCCAACGAGGAGTAGCACGTGTTCGTGATCGATGGTCCAGACTCCGAAGTCCTCCGCTCCCTGAAAAACGCCACTGATGCGCCCTACGACGTACACCACGCCATAGGCGGCAAAGCCACAGTAGTAGGAGAGCGCCGGCTTGTTGAAGTAGCCAGGATTCAAACTTTCAACGGCGCCAAAATACAGGCTTCGCTGGATGTTGACGCGCTCGTCAGCATAGAAAGAGGACGGGTATCCTTCCCCCACTACTGCGATCCCTAGAAGGACGGCTGCAACGCTTAGAACGACCAGAAGAGGAGCAAACCGTCGCATAGGACCCCATGATGCCACGTGGGAAGTAGGCCCGCCACCACCAACTACGAGTTCACGGAAGTAGCCAACTCCGGAGACGGCACGGCAGTCACGCGCGACGCTTCCAAGATGCGCACGGCGCGACGCTCTTGCTCCATGATCAGAACTAGAGCTGATGCGAGACCGGCATACCACCACAGGAAGTCAATTTTCATGTGGCTGCCGAAAGTGGACGTAATCACGATGCCAATCAGCATGCCTTGCATTGCGGTCGCATGCGCGCGTAGTTGGTCTGCCGCGTTCGAGACCAACTTCGATCCCTTGACTCGCATCGTGCAAAACCATGCAAGGATGATCATCCCAATGAAAGGCACGGCAGTCAGGAGCCCGCCCTCCGCGATCGTCTGAAACCAAGTCGAGTGAGTGACGAATCCAGGGCCCTTCACGCCAGGCTGATAAGGCGTCGCTGTGCGACCGGCGTAGAAGCCTACGTAGCGAGGCGAGAGGAGTGGATAGTTGTCCATTCCAACGCCCGTAAGCGGGCGCTCAAGAAACATCTTCGTGGCGCCCTTCCAGAGAACGAGCCGGGTCTGGGCAGAGCTGTCACGTACCCCATCCTGCCCCACGCCGGACTGAAACCGGTCTATGAAACTGTCGGGGACGACGAGCAAAAAGACGATGCCCAACGCACCTGCCATCACGAGCGCGCCAAGCTTTCGCTTCGAACGGAGTGTGGTCCACAGCATCACGGCACCAAAGGCCAGAAATCCGGCGCGGGAACCCGTCAGAATGAGTGCGATAACATGGGGAAACAAGAGAATCTTCGCCCAGAATCGCTCACGCGTCGTCCCCTCCTGCGCTCGCACCATGAGGAATGGAATGGCCGCGACGAGGACCATGGCGATGTAATTTGCACCACCACCCTGCCCAACTCCGATATCCACACGCTGTTCGGTGACTTCGCCACCGCGAAGTCCGGTCACTATGATGGACTTGAGATTCCACAACATCCCGATGATGTTCGCCCATAGGAACTGACGAACCCGCTCCGTCGAATTCACAAGATTCAACGTGAGGAACATCACAAGCGCCAACTTGAGGACAACCACGGCCCCGAAGTAGGCGATTTCTGTGTCGTCAACTGCCGTGAAGGACCCGATGAAGAGCGTGCCGGTTGCAAGGAATCCAGCCAGCATCACAGGAGTTACCTTGATGCTCTTCGCCGACAATGCCCACCCGATCGCGATGGATGCGGTCAACCATAGCTGAGGTCGAAACCACGGAGGCTGGGTCCAGATGTCCGGACGAAAGTAGTACATCGCGACCAGTGCCAAGAGGCCGACGAATGGACGGACCAATGCCACGCCCGACGAGGCGAGCACATACATCAGAATGACGGCGAAGCGGAGCGACATCTAGCGCGCCCCCCCGACAGCGGCGAGGATCGAAGTGTCGAAGTCCTCCCATCGATAGTCCTTTGATGCGAGCTCTCGTCCGGCAATACCGAGACTCTTCGCAAGCGCAGGATCACGAATCAGTCTGACGGAATGAGCGGCAAGTTCGGCTGCCGAGTCCCCAACTAAGACATGAACATTCGGTGTTGCACCGAGCGAATCACAAACGGCTCGGGTAGTTACGACCGGAACCGCCGCGGCGAGCGCTTCGAGCACTTTATTTTGAACACCGCGTGCAACACGCAAAGGAATAAGAGAGAGAGTTGAAGCATTGAGGTGAGGACGAATCGACTCAACCGCACCTGTGACCTCAACACCCGTTTGCATACCGAGTTCCTGAACGCGCTTCGTCGGATTTCGTCCAACGATGCGCAATCGGGCACTTGGGCAATCACGTCTTATGGCCGGCAGGATCTCGGAGGCGGCCCACATCGCAGCATCTTCGTTCGCTGAGTAGTCCATCGTGCCGATGAACGTCAACAAGGCTTCATCCGGCGTTCTGCCGTCACAATCCGTCCTGTCGACACCATTCGGGATGGCGAGCACCGGAACATTCGACACCTTGCTCGTGAATAGCTCCGCTTCACGCAACGTGGTCACGATGACTGACGCTGCGCGTTCGGCGATGAGGCGCTCCTCATCCCGTACGCGATTAGATTCCGTACGCATGAACCACTGGCCAAGCGGCCCCAGCCGTTTCCACGAGATGCCACGCGCATAGGCAGCCCATTTCTCCGAATCGACGTCAACTAGGTCTGCGACAATCGGGATTCCCCGCGCCTCCGGAAGGTGAAGAACGTACTCGAGGGGCTGTGCCGAGACTGCGACGATGACGTCGGGGCGTCGCGACCGAACCAAGTCGGCGACGACTCGGCGGGCATCTCCATGATCGAACCAGGCAAGTGATGCGGCGCGACCACGAACAAAACCCAGAAGAGCCGAAGCAATCCGGTGCGGCAAACTTAGATAAGAGGCTGAAAGCGAGTGAACTTTCGCCGCCAATTCGCTCACGAGCGCAAGGTCCGCACGGTCGTCGATGTGCGTCACCACATCGACTTCATGCTCCTTCAGCAACGCCTTGAGGACATGCCAAGCCCGGATCTTGTCCCCCTTGTCGGGGGGAAAAGGGAATCGGTGCACGAGGAGCAGGATCCTCAAGGGGGGTTCCCTAGTCACCGAAGGCCACGGTCCCAAGGACCCGTGCCCGAGCACCCAGCAGCGCGTCGTACGCACGTTTGAGCGCTTGACGATCGCTACCGCCTATCCGCGACACCAGCACCACACCGTCCGTGTCGGCGGCCAGCACCCGAGCATCGGCGAAGCCATCGATCGCAGGGACAACGACCACACAGGCGGCGTAATCGGCGGCTATCCGCTGAAGGATCTCCTTCAGAATACCAGGTCGAATTTGTCGTGTGGCATCAAGACCGATGGAACCGGCGACCAAAACATCGAGGTTCGGAACAAAACTGGCGACAGGCACCGACTTCGCCCGACCCTCAGAATTCATGACGAGCTCGGAAAGACCGTGAGCTGCGGTCACCGCCAAGAGTCGAGCGATCTCGCCACGTCGAAAATCACCGTCGACAATGAGGACCTTGCCGTTGCGGGACTCGGCGAGGGCGATGGCAAGATTCGCAGCAATGATATGCGCACCATCACCATCGGTAGGCGCAGCGACGGTCAAGATTCTCGGGCACGGCGACAGCGCTACAAGGTTTGCCTTCAGGCGACGAAACTCCTCGGCTCGCGCTGAGAGCGGCTCGGTAACCATCACCAACCGCTCGTCGAGCCGGTCCGAAAACAACGCGCCAACCGAGGCGCCGGCGAGCTGTCCACCTGCAGTGGATGGAGCGCCGCTCGATGCCTTGCTCGGTGGTGCCGCTCCCTCGACGGTGCGAACACGCTCTCGATCTTCCGAGGCCTTCTTGAGCGCGTCTTCCATGCGTCCCATTGGTGAAAATCTCAGCTCGTTCGGCCGCCGAAAAACGGCAGCCTGAGGAATGTACGACGTGGCTCACCCGAACCCGCGGCGGCCATCTCCGCGCGCGAGGGGAGAATCCAATGCGGTCCTTCGATCTCACGAATTCCAGCGATCACGATCTTGTGATCGATGCGGTGCGTATCCTCGGTGAACGCCACGAGGAGTGCCTTGTCACATGCAAGGTTCACCACACGAGGAATACCGCCCGAATAGCGGTGCACGACTTCGATCGCCCTATCCGTAAAACTGACGGGGCTCAGAGGTCCTGCAACGTGAAGGCGGTGTTTGATGTAATCCGCCACCTGTGACGCCGAAAGCGGTGCCAAGTGGTAGCGGAAATTGATGCGCTGACGGAGCTGGCGAAGCGACGGATGGTCGATGCTCTGTCTCAACTCCGGCTGACCAACGAGGAGAATCTGAATGAGCTTCTCGCGCTCGGTCTCGAGGTTCGAGATGAGTCGAATCTCCTCAAGAGTCGAAAGCGGTAGGTCCTGAGCCTCATCAACCAAGAGCACGACGTTCCGATCCTTCGCTAGACAATCGATCAGAAATCGGTTGATTCGATCGAGCAGATCCACGCGATTTGGTTTCACGTCTTCGATGCCGAACTCGCGAGCGACCGCACAAAGAAGCTGAACGCCAGTTAGTCGACTGTTGGTCACGACGGCGGTAACCGTGTCTGGACTGAGTTTCCGGAATAGGGCGCGCGTAATCGTGGTCTTCCCCGCACCGACTTCCCCCGTGAGCACCGCGAAACCACGACGCGCTTCAACCGTATGGACGAGTTGCGCGAGCGCCTCAGTGTGGTGGCCACTAGGAAAGAAGAACGACGTGTCGGGGACGTTTGCGAACGGAGGCCGTTCGAACCCATGGAAAGACTCGTACATCTCAGTTCTTTCCGTAGATGCGCCGCATGGACTCGTAAGCCCAGCGTGGCAAGGTGTTGTTCAGCCCCTTATTGAAGTACGCGATATGAGCCCAGCCTAAGAGCACCACGACCACGGAACATACGACCCACGTTGTCCGATTCCGAGCCGTCGACTCGCGACGTTCGCTCAGCGTCGTAATCGAACCGACTGATCCGAGTAATGGGACGGGAATGGCCGAGGCGACCTGGCTTGCCGCTGTGAACGACGGAGTCGCAAACTCTCGAACGAATGCAATTCCGGTTCCGAGCAAGAGTCCGATAACCGCACCAAGTCCGATGATCAAACCGAGATTCGGGAAGATTGGATCGTCCTCGGAAACTTCCTTCGGCGTCGGTACCTTGAGCGAAACGAAGAGCGATCGAGACTTGTCTACAAATCGCTCCTTGGTCGTCCGAGCCGACGAGAATGCGGCAGACGCTCGAGACAACTCCGCCATCGTGCGATCGACGGCGGCCTTTAGGTCTGTCGCTCGGGAGACCTTGTCGGGCACTGACTTGATCTCATTGCGAAGTGCGAGCAGACCACTGTCTAGGCGACCGAGCCTAGTTTTGAGCCCCTCCGCCTCAACCTGAAGCGATTTGCGACGCGTGTCGAGGTCAATCCAAACCTGATTCTGAGCCGTACTCTGCGAAGTCTCATCCCATTGAGGGATCTTCGCTAGACGAGCTGTTTCGATCTCGAGTGAGGCCTTGGTTTTCTGGAAATCACGGTGAGCAGGAAGTACGCGTTTAGCAAGCTGCGCGAGGCTCTCCTCGAGTGCATCCACGCGAGCCTTCTGTGCCTTCCATGACTCGCTGATGGTCTTAGTGCTACCCGCTGCGGTGAACTGAGTTGTCGCGGCAATCTGCGCGTCCGTATCGGTGAGCGCCTGCGATTTCATTCTGTAGTCAGCGTCGATCGCATCACGGTCTTGTTCGAGCTTTAAGAGGCGATCACGAAACCGCGTGTAAGCATCATCAGGATGTCCATATTCCGCACCCTCGGTGGCTTGGAATCTCTCAAATGCGCTAGTCGACAAAATGTGGGTATTGTTCGCCGCATCGCGAATCGCCTTCACCGTGTCATGAGCAGACCGAATGTCATCGCGATAGCGACGTTCGAACTCTGCTTGGTACTTGTCACGGATGGCGTTGACAAAGGTCGCGACCTTCGCGCCATCACGTCCTGAATAGGTAATCTCGAAGTAATCAGGTCCGAGCTTCTGGGGAACCAGCTTCACCTTAAGATTGCGAAGAACGCGATCCATGAGGCGGTTGTATTCTCGTTGGTCACCACGGCGATATCCCTCGTCGATGTCGATGCGCTCGATGAGTTCCCTTAGAAACTCGCCCCGGCGAATGTCGAGGTCAATGGACGTCAGGATCTGCTTGTGGGGAATGGGAAGACCGATTCCGGTGAAGAAGCTGCCGACCGTGTCCGGATCCTCGACACGAACCAGCGTCGTTGCCTCGAATTCGGGTGGAATGACGAATGCCACGGCGGTGCCAAGCACCGTTACGGCCAGAAACACGAGCAGAATCGACGTTGCGCGGCGCTTGACAACGCCGAGTATGTCGATCAGTCCCGGTTCAGAGTCCTGCGTGGGAGTTTCCATCAGAGATCAGGGTAGGTAGGAATTGCCGCCGTAGCGGTAGAGGTTCTCGCCCTTGAGGACGCGCCACGCGCGATCACTCTGCTCAATAGTGGACGAGATCCGGAAGAGCCCGGTAAACGGAACTGAGATGCCCGTCAGCACGCGATTCAGGCTTCCCCAAAACGTCGGCGGGACATAGACGATATCGTTCGGCCGGATCTGGATGTTTCCACCCGTGTACCCGCCCACGAGCATCTCGCGAACGTTGATTGTTCGGACTTGAGGACGTCTCGGATCACCTCGAATGACTTTGACGTGGCACTCATCTTGGAGCAGGCTCGATGGGCTGCCCATCGCGACCCATACATCAAAGAGCGTCGTGTCGCCCGTGTAAGGGATCGCCTTGACCAGGTAACCGCCGCCCTGTGTGTCGAGGGCCGCCGCATAGAATTTCTTCGAGACGATGCGACCGATCGAGACATTGACATTCGGCTCGCGAAGGAACGTCGAGAGTTTGTTCTCGAACTTTCGCTTGACCTGGTCGGTAGTCAAACCGGCGATCATCACATCGCCGATCATCTCCATCGTGATTCGGCCTTCAATGCCGACCGAGAACGAACCCGAGAATTCGGGAGCCCCGTCGGTCTTAAGAATGACCTCGTCGCCTAGCCCGAACGAGAATCGACCTTCGTCGTTGTCAGGCGGATAGAGATCGCCGAAGCCCTTGGTGTTGGCATCGGGACCAAGTTCATTGAACGTGCTAGCGGGGCCATTACTGGCACACCCGCAAGCAATCAATACGAGGCTGGCCACTAGGGCGCGGATCGCTGACCGTGTCATCCCGGACTAACCTCCTGAACCCCGGCGGCGAGCCACCGGGCGATCCGATTCCCATCGAATCCATGGATTCCATTCCCATCCGCAAAGACGGGTCTAGCCTTACTTCGGCCGGGTCGGGGCTCGAGGTTGAACGAAGCCTCGAACGCCGCAACCCCCCAAGCATCAACAGGATAGCAAACACCATCCCTTGCCTCATAAGGTCTTATGGCGAGCAGGTTATGGAAAAGCGAGGAATGCGCCGTGAATCAGCGGCCGGCGGGGCGGTCCGGGCGTGGAAGAGGCTCCACTGAGCCCGCCCAGAGATTGAATTTCAAGATAGCCCACAGGGCTGGGAATCCGTCCTTCCACCCGATTTTCTTGCCTTCATTGAAGTCGCGACCGCTATAGGAGATCGGAACCTCGTAAACGCGTGCCCTCATCCGCGCGACCTTGGCAGTGATTTCGGGCTCAACTCCGAAGCGATTGGTCTCTAGATTCAAACGCTCGACGACTTCGCGCCGCATGACCTTGTAGCAAGTCTCCATGTCCGTGAGATTCAGATTAGTGAACACGTTGGAGACGAAGGTCAGGAACTTGTTGGCAAGATAATGGAAGAAAAGGTGCACTCGGTGAGGTCCGCCGAGAAAGCGGCTACCGAACACGACGTCCGCCCTTCCATCGAGGATCGGTCCGATCAGAACGAAGTATTCCTTCGGGTCATATTCGAGATCGGCATCTTGAATCACGGCAATGTCGCCTTTGATCGCTCTAAGCCCCGTGCGGATGGCCGCGCCCTTGCCTTGATTCACTTCGTGTCTGAGGACACGGATGTTTGGATTCTCCGCGGCGACTCTAGTTAGAATCGCGAAGGAGCCATCACGCGACGCATCGTCAATGCAGATAATCTCTTTCTCGAGATCAACGTTCTGAACTCTGCGCAAGAGCTCTTCGAGAGTGCGCTCTTCGTTGTAGACCGGGACAATCACCGAAAGAAGCATTTTAGTTGCCTCCGAGTCTTGCCGCGTAATGGCGGGCATAGAATTCGAGATAGGCTCCCGACTTGATGCGTTCCCACCAGCGGCGATTGCTGATGTACCAGTCAATGGTCTGTGCGAGGCCCGCCTCGAACGAAACCAAGGGCGACCACCCAAGCTCGGTCTCCGCCTTGGTCGCATCGATGGCATAGCGCCGGTCGTGACCAAGACGATCCGCGACATAGCGAATCAGAGATTCTGGCTTTGACGTGGCCGCGAGAATCGCCTTCACAACTTGGATGTTGGCGCGTTCGTTGCCACCTCCAAGATTGTAGACCTCGCCGACTCTGCCACGCTGCCGCACCGCTTCAATCCCGTCGCAATGATCGTTGACGTGAATCCAGTCTCGAACCTGCATCCCGTCGCCGTAAACCGGCAGCGGGCGGTCCTCCAGCGCGTTGCTGACCATCAGTGGGATGAGCTTCTCCGGAAACTGGTACGGCCCATAGTTGTTCGAGCATCGTGTGATGAGCGCGGGAAAACCATGTGTGTGAATGGCGGCTCGGACGAGGAGGTCGCTCGCCGCTTTAGAGGCGGCATACGGGCTATTGGGAGAAAGCGGTGTCGTTTCGGAGAAGAGCCCAGTAGGTCCAAGTGCTCCGTAGACTTCGTCCGTCGAAACATGGACGAACCGAGTGACACCTCGACGCCGCGCGAGGTCCAGCAACACCTGCGTCCCAAGCACGTTGGTGCGCAGGAAGGCGCCAGCATCCTCAATGCTCCGATCAACGTGGCTTTCAGCTGCGAAGTGGACGACCTGGTCAAAGTCAATTCCGCCGAGCGCGGAGTCAACACCCGGGGCATCGGCTATGTCAGCCTTCACGAATCGGTGGCGTGGATCGTCTAGCACGCCATCGAGATTCTCGAGATTCCCGGAGTAGGTCAACGCATCGAGGTTCACAACGCTGTCGGCAACCCCCGACGCAAGAATGCGACGGACGTAATTCGAACCAATGAACCCGGCGCCGCCGGTAACAAGAATCGAAGTCATAATTCAGCTTGGGGGCCAACGGTGGAAGTACGCCGCCAAGGCGTCTTGCCATGAAGGCATCCTATCCCCGATGGTGACCTCCATCACTCGATTGCGCAAGGAAGAATGCGCGGGTCTACGTGCTGGCGTCGGATATTCACTCGTAGCAATGGGACTTACCGAGGCAGGAATTCCAGCCAATCGCATGATCTCGCATGCGAAACCATGCCAAGAGGTTTCACCGCGTGAAGCGACATGCACGGTGCCCGCGACCCCGCCATCGATCAAGCGGCCGATGGACTCAGCAACATCGACGGTACAGGTCGGAATGCCAATCTGATCGCAGACGACTCTGAGCGGCTTCCCCTCCCGAGCAAGTCGAAGCATCGTCGCAATGAAGTGCTTGCCATCTGGCCCATAAAGCCACTGCGTTCGAATGATGATGTGCCGCGCGCAAGAGCTCCGCACACGACGCTCCCCCTCCTCTTTAGACCTTCCGTATGCTGACAACGGTCGGACCGAGTCGGACTCGACATAGGCGCGTCCAAGCGTTCCATCGAATACGAAATCCGTCGACACGTGAACCAACATGGCCGAAAGTCGGTCGGCCGCCTCGGCGAGATAACCGGGAGCCAGTGAGTTCACGGCGAAGGCCGCGTCGGTTTCCGATTCGGCCTTGTCGACTGCAGTCCAAGCTGTCGAATTCACAATGACTGACGGCTTGGCGGATATGACCGCCGACAGCACCGCATCCCGGTCTGTGACATCGAGTGCAATGTCGGCGCCTGTACGCGCACACGTAACCAGTTCGCCGCGAGTCCTCAATGACTCCTCAAGCCGACGCCCGAGCATCCCACGAGAGCCGACGAGTAGGATCCGCATAGAGAGGCTCAGCCTACCCGATTGGCGCCGCCCTCTTTGACCAAGCAAGTCGCTCGGTGAAGCGATTCGAAGGTGCCTGCGTCCGTCCACCACCCGTCCAAGACGTCACAAGTCATCGTGCCGGCCCGAATGAAAGCGTTGTTAACGTCGGTTATCTCAAGCTCGCCGCGTCCCGAAGGCTTCAGTGTCCGGATGATGTCGAACACCGTGGAATCGAACATGTAGATACCGATAACGGCGTGCTTAGACTTCGGCGACTTGGGCTTCTCTTCGATTCCGATGACGCGATCACCCTTAAATTCCGCAACTCCGAAGCGTTCCGGGTCCGGAACCTCTTTCAGAATAATCTTGGCGCCGCGTTCCTGCTTCTCGAAGTCGCGGACCGCATCGTTGATGTTGCGCTCGATGATGTTGTCACCAAGCACCACGCAGATGCGATCTCCGTCGGCAAAATCCTCGCAGAGGCGCAACGCGTCTGCGATTCCGCCTTCACCCTTTTGGTAGGCGTAGTTCAAGCGCTTGAGGCCAAAATCTTCGCCGTTGCGAAGGAGCCTGAGGAAGTCGCCGGCGTAGTTGCCGCCCGTGACGATCATGATGTCGCGGACACCGGCGTTCACTAGGCACTCGATCGGGTAGTAGATCATGGGCTTGTCCCAGATCGGCAGCAGGTGCTTGTTTGTGATGTGAGTCAAGGGTGCGAGTCGCGTCCCGAGACCACCAGCAAGAATGATGCCCTTCATAATCAAGTCTCCTGTTTCACGGTCGTGTCCCGGAACCACGACACCGTCGCCCGCAATCCCGTGGGAAGGTCAACCGGGGGCTCGTAGCCGAGAATTGTCCGCGCGGCGGAGATATCCGCAAGCGAGTGTTTCACGTCCCCAGCCCGCACGGGTTCGTAGCGAGCCGACGCCTTCACCCCGCAGAGATCTGCGATCTGACGCAACAACTCATTGAGAGTCGTCCGGACGCCATTTCCAACATTGAAAATACGCCCCGAAGCGCCTTTCGCGGACGCCGCGAGCAAATTCGCGGTAACGACGTTTCTGACGAAGGTGAAGTCGCGGCTCTGTTCGCCGTCACCGAAGATCACAGGCTCTCGTCCATTCACGAAACAATCGGTGAACTTCGGAATCACCGCAGCATAGGCCGAATCGGGGCGTTGGCGGGGCCCGAAAACGTTGAAGTAGCGCAAGGTCACGGTCTCAAGTCCGTAGCAAAGATGGAAGACTCGCGCCGCGTTCTCGCCGTGGAGCTTGTCGGCTGCGTACGGGCTCAATGGGTTCGGAGCCATGGATTCGATCTTCGGGAGAGTCGGTGTGTCGCCATAGGCCGACGAGGACCCCGAGTAGACCACGCGACGGACGCCGTGCAGTCGCGCTGCATTAAGGACATTGAGCGTCCCCATGGCGTTCACCTCAAATGAAGTGACGGGGTCTTCCACGCTTCTCGGCACCGACGGCATCGCGGCTAGGTGGAAGACTACCTCACAACCTCCGATCGCGGCGGCCAAGTCCGAAGCCTTGCGAACGTCACCTCGGTGAATGCGAATCTTTCCCGCAAGGTGTTCGAGGTTGGACTCGAGACCCGTTGCAAAGTTATCGAATACCACGACCTCATCGCCACGTGCGACGAGGGCGTCACAAATATGCGAGCCGATGAAACCGGCGCCGCCTGTTACGAGTGCCTTCATGCAGGTGATCCGGGGCCCGAGAAGCGGGCAACGAGGTCGGTGACGATACGCTCTGCAGCGTGGCCATCCCACATCTCGGGGATGCCCATTTTGCCAGCGCCATCGCGCAAAATGAGTTTCGCGACCCGCAGCGCTTCTGCGGGATTGCTTCCTACTAGTCGATTAACGCCCACGTCCACCGTGACCGGACGTTCCGTGTTATCGCGCAAGGTGAGACACGGAACCTGGAGCAGACATGCCTCCTCCTGGACGCCGCCGGAATCTGTCATGAGGAGGCGCGAACGGTCCATGAGCGCGAGAAAATCGACGTAACCGAGCGGATCGCACGTCACGAGACCCGGTATCGACGCAAGGTCGACGCCGGCTTCCTTGATGCGCGTGCGGGTCCGCGGGTGAATTGGAAAGACCACGGGGGCGAGCGATGCGACCTCGGTCATCATGTCCACCAGCGCGCGCACCTTGACGCGATCGTCAACGTTGGAGGGCCGGTGCAAGGTCATCGTGACACAGCTCTTCCGAGGGACTCCCAGTCTCTCGGTGATGTCCGAATGGGTCGCGCGCTCACGGAATTCAAGCAGCGTATCGATCATGACGTTGCCAGTCATGACTACGCGCTTCGGATCACAGCCCTCGTGCGCGAGGTTCCTAACCGCCGAGGGCTCGGTGACGTACAGCACGTCCGCGATGGCGTCGGTGAGAAGACGGTTGATCTCTTCCGGCATCGAACGATCGAACGATCGAAGGCCCGCTTCCACATGCGCGACGGGAATTCCCATCTTGGACGCGACCAACGCGCAAGCAATCGTCGAATTCACATCACCAACGACGACGACCACGTCCGGACGGTCCTCTTCAAGGAGCGGCTCAAAGCGAGACATGATTTCTGCCGTCTGACGACCATGGGGAGCCGATCCCACGTTGAGATTGCGCCAGGGCTCGGGAATCCGAAGATCCTCGAAGAAGCGGCCCGACATGTTGGCGTCGTAATGCTGGCCGGTATGAACGATACGATGACGCACCGAAGGCCGACGCCCAAACGCCCAAGACAATGGCGCGATCTTCATGAAATTCGGACGTGCGCCGGCGATCGTGATGACATCAAGAGACATCAGCCATCTCCCTTGCGACGCCACGCGATGAACTTGATGACGCCATCGCGAAATGGAACGGAAGGAGCGTAGCCAAGTTCTGCGCGAGCAAGCGAAACATCGGCAAACGTCATGCGGACATCGCCTGGCTGCTCGGGCTGACGATCGAGAACTGGCGTTACGCCCATGGCCTCCCCAAGGGCATCGACCATCTCGCTCAGCGAGATCGTCGCCGACTCGCCAAGATTATAGATTCGATAGCCAGAGGCTCGGTCATAGGCACGGAGCACCCCATCCGTGATGTCGCTGACATACGTGTAGTCTCGCCGTGTGGAACCGTCGCCGAAAAAGGGCAGCGGCTTACCTGCGTCAAGGAGTGCTGCGAATTTGGAGATCGCCAGATCGGGACGTTGGCGTGGTCCATAAACGGTGAAAAACCTGAGGCAGGTCACCGGAATGCCTAGCAGGTGATGCCATGAGTGACAGAGAAGCTCGCCTGACTTCTTGGTTGCCGCGTAAGGCGACACAGGGTTGTCGACGCGGTCAGACTCCCGAAATGGTCCTCCGTCGCGATTTCCGTAGACGCTTGACGACGAAGCGAACACAACTCGGCTGACTTTGGCGAGCGCGGCGGCATCGAGAATCGAGACGGTCCCCATCAAATTCACGTCGGCATAGAGAGAAGGATTTTCGATGGACGGACGGACTCCTGCCATCGCTGCGAGGTGGATGACACCGTCGACCCTCTCATCCGTCATAACCCGCGCCATGAGAGCCCGGTCGCGAATGTCGCCTTCAATCAGCCTGAATCCGGCGTGTCGCGAAAGCAGCGCGGCTACCTGTCGCTTGATACTAGGATCGTAGAACGCATTGAAATTGTCGACGGCAATGACCGAATCGCCGCGGGCGAGAAGTGCCTCCCCCACGTGCGATCCGATGAATCCCGCACCACCGGTGACAAGGACCCGCGCCATCTCAGAGCCTGACTACGCGTCCAGCGGCCTTGCGACCCTTCATCATGTTGCGTGTATCAACGACGATCTTGGCGTGGCGGGTCAGAATTTCTGGGTCGAATGCACTGTGATCGGTGACGACCACGACGCAGTCGGCCGCGGCAACCGTTGCGGCGTCGTAGGCGACGCCGTCCATCGTGACCGGTTCATGATGGAGATGCGGGACAAACGGATCGGTATACGACACCGTCGCGCCGCGCTTGCGCAGGAGTTCAATCACGTCGATCGCAGGCGATTCGCGGCAGTCATCAACGTTCTTTTTATAGGCGACGCCAAGAATGAGGATGCGCGCGTTCTTGACGGACTTGCCCGCGTCGTTTAAGGCATCGCCAACGAGCTCGACGACGTAGTCCGGCATGTGGCTGTTAATTTCGCCGGCCATCTCGATGAACCGCGCGTTGTAATTGAGCGTCTTCAACTTCCACGAGAGGTAGTGGGGATCGATCGGAATACAGTGTCCGCCAAGTCCGGGACCCGGCCAGAACGTCATGTATCCGAATGGTTTCGTCGATGCCGCTTCGATGACCTCCCACACGTCGCAGTCAAGCTTGCGACACATGATGGCCATTTCGTTCACGAGGCCGATGTTGACGCTGCGGAACGTATTCTCGAGGAGCTTCACCATCTCAGCCGCGGCAGGGCTCGAAACGATGACGACCCGATCAACCGCGTGGCTGTAGAGTGCCTTCGAGAGAATTCGGCACGCGTCCGAATAGCCGCCCACGACCTTCGGAGTGTTGCGAGTATGAAATGTCGGATTACCTGGATCGACTCGTTCGGGGCTGAAGGCGATGAAGAAGTCCTCGCCGGCCTTGAGGCCCTTAGCTTCGATACGAGGCATCACGACTTCCGTCGTTGTGCCCGGGTATGTCGTGCTCTCGAGAACGATTAGCTGCCCCTTGCGCGCACGCTTCGCAATCTCATCCGTCGCGCTGACGATGTAGCGCATGTCCGGATCCTTCGACTTACGAAGGGGCGTTGGAACGCAGATTGAAATCGTGTCACATGTACCGATCGAGTCATCGGGCAGTGACGCCCGAAGTCGTCCGGCATTGACTTGCTCGGCGAGCTCCGCGTCCTTGATGTCACCGATGTACGAACGCCCAGCATTGACCTCGGCGATTCGACGTGAATCGACGTCGTAGCCGATCACATGAAAGCCCGCCTTCGCAAATTCGAGGGCTAGGGGCATGCCGACATATCCGAGTCCGACCACGCCGATACGCGCAGTCTTTTGCTCGAGTTTCTTCAGGAGTTCTTGGGCCGTTTGGTTCATGGGAGTTTGATGATGTAAGCGAGGTCACTCGACAGTGACACTCTTGGCAAGGTTGCGAGGCTGGTCGACATCGCAGCCACGGATTCGAGCCACCTCGTAGGCAAGCAATTGCAACGGCACCACGTTGATCATGGGGCTGAGCAATGGATCAGTTTCGGGGACGGTGATGATGGCGGATGCCTGTTTCGACACTCGGTCGTCACCTGGATTGACGATGGCAATGACGCGCCCGCCACGGGCGCGCACTTCTTCGACGTTCGATGCCACCTTGTCGTAAACGGGACCCCGAGTTGCAATGACGACGACAGGCAAGCCCTCGTCGATCAAGGCAATGGGCCCGTGTTTCATTTCGCCGGCGGGATAACCCTCGGCGTGCATGTAGGAGATTTCCTTGAGCTTGAGTGCGCCCTCAAGCGCAACCGGATAGTTCGCGCCGCGACCAAGGAACAGGAAGCCCCGCGCATCGGCTACCGAGGCGGCGACATCGCGCACCGCGTCTGCCGATTCAAGAGCTCGGGCAATCCACTGGGGCACCCGACGCAACTGATCCGTCAATCGGCGGACTTCGTGCGGGCTCAGCGTGCCACGCGCAGCTGCCAACTTAAGTGACAAAAGGAACCCTGCCACAAGTTGACCAGTAAACGCTTTGGTCGATGCGACTCCGATCTCGGGACCCGCGTGGGTCATGATTAGTCCGTCGCACTCGCGGGCGATTGTCGCCCCTTGCACATTGCAAATGCCAAGCGTTCGAGCATTGAAATCCGTCTTTGCCCGTCGAAGTGCTGCGAGCGTATCCGCCGTCTCACCTGATTGGCTGATGGCAATGAGGCCTGTCCGCGAGTCCATGACGGGATCGCGGTATCTGAATTCGGAGGCGTAATCGACTTCTGACGAGATACGAGCAAATCGCTCCAACCAGAACTTGGTCACAAGACCCGCGTGCCAAGAAGTTCCGCAGGCAACAATGCACATCCGATCGAGGCTGCGCAGCACCTCATCGGATAGTCCAATCTGTTCAAGATTCACTTCATGGCCAGAACCAATCGCGCCAAGCAGCGCGTCGCTGACGACCTGGGGCTGCTCATGAATCTCCTTGAGCATGTAGTGCTCAAAGCCCGACTTTTCCGCACGCGCCAGATCCCATGAGATGGTCACGGAAGGCCGAAGCACTTTGGTTCCGTCAAATCGAGAGAATGAGGCCGACTCCGCGGTGAGGACGGCCATGTCACCATCTTCGAGGAACACCATCTCGCGCGTGGCCTCAAGCATGGCAGCCGCGTCGCTCGCAAGCAGCATTCGATCGGAAGCGATTCCGACGATGAGTGGGCTGTCCTTACGCGCACCGATCACGACACCTGGGTGATCGTGGTGCATCACGGCGATCGCGAATGACCCGTGGAGCTCCGCCAAGGCCGCGCGCACGGCCGCCGGAAAGTCACCGCGATCGTGACTTGCGATCAGATTGGGGATGACCTCGCTATCGGTCTCCGAACAGAAGACGATTCCACGGCTCTCGAGCCCGCGACGGAGATCACGATAGTTCTCGATGATGCCGTTGTGGGCCACAACGACCCGGCCATCCGCGCTGACGTGGGGATGGGCGTTGGCCTCGCTTGGTTTTCCGTGAGTCGCCCAGCGAGTGTGTCCGACACCAGTAGTCCCGTCCTGTGGTGAGGCCCCTACGGCATCTTCGAGGCGCCGGATTTTGCCGACCTCTCGAGTAATTCGGATGCCAGACGGGTATTCAACGGCGATCCCCGCGGAGTCATATCCGCGGTATTCCAGCCGTTTCAGGCCTCGAAGCAGGAGCTCGACGACGGGCTCCCTACGAGATACACATCCAATGATTCCGCACATGGTGACGCAGACACCCCGGGTAATGGGACCGAGGTTCAGGATCGGCACCCGGCTGGCATTTAGGTTAGCAGCCATTGCGAAGAAGTTCCGAATCGCCTACGGGCGCAAAGGCGCTACCAGAAGCAACTTAGACCGCGCCACAGAAAGCGTTAAGGGCTCAAGAAGCCGTGACGCGACCGCGGAAATAGGCCAAGGTGTGCTCGAGACCCTCGCGAAGCGCCACTTTGGGCTCCCAACCGAGGAGCGCTCTCGCCCGCGTGATATCGGGCTGTCGCACCTTGGGGTCGTCTTCCGGCAGGTCCTTGAACACAATTTTACATTTGGCGCCGGTAACCCGCAGGACTTCCTCTGCAAACTCGAGGATGGTCATCTCACGAGGATTCCCGATGTTGACCGGGAAGTGCTCGTTCGAGAATGCAAGGCGACAAATGCCCTCGACGAGGTCCGAAACGTAGCAGAACGACCGGGTCTGTGAACCGTCACCGAATACCGTGAAGTCCTGCCCCGTCAACGCCTGCCCCATGAACGCTGGCAACACGCGCCCGTCGTTAAGGCGCATCCTAGGCCCATAGGTGTTGAAGATGCGGACGATGCCGGTGTTGACCCCGTGGGCCCGATGGTACGCCATCGTCATCGCCTCGGCGAACCGCTTCGCCTCGTCATAGACACCACGTGGACCAATCGGGTTCACGTTGCCCCAATATGACTCCGGCTGCGGATGGATGAGAGGATCTCCGTACACCTCGCTGGTCGATGCAATGATGAACCGTGCGTTCTTTTCCTTTGCCAGTCCGAGAGCCTTGTGTGTGCCGAGGGATCCAACTTTCAACGTCTGTATTGGAAGTTGAAGATAGTCAATAGGACTTGCCGGCGACGCAAAATGCAGAATGACGTCGAGTGGCCCGTCGATATGGATGAAATTGGTCACATCGTGCTTGACGAACTGGAATCCGGGCTTGCCAAACAAGTGCCCGAGATTCGACGTGCTCCCGGTAAGAAGGTTGTCCATGCAAATCACTTCGTGGCCGCGGCCCATCATGGCGTCCGCCAAATGAGAGCCGAGGAAACCTGCACCACCTGTGATAAGCACGCGCGCCATGATCAGCCCTTCGAGAAGAGAGTCTTCTTGTGAGTATCGATGAACCCGGTGTCGATGTCGCCCTTGCGAAAGTCGCCATTGTCGAGCACTCGAAGCAACAATGGAATCGTGGTCCGGATGCCTGCGATTTGCATCTCAGACAATGCGCGACGCAGAGTCTCGATGGCGTCGTCGCGCGTCGCGCGGTGCGACAGGACCTTCGCAACTAGGCTGTCGTAATGCGGAGGAATCGTGTATCCCGAATAAAGATGCGAATCAACGCGAACACCAGGTCCTCCTGGAGGAACGAACGTCGTGACCTTCCCGGGAGACGGTCGGAAATCGTTCTCGGGGTCCTCCGCATTCACACGCACCTCAATCGCGTGCCCGCGTGGAATCATGTCCTCTTGCGTGAATGACAGCGGCATGCCCGAAGCCACGCGAATCTGTTCCTTCACCAAGTCAACACCGTACACAAGCTCTGTTACCGGATGTTCAACCTGGATGCGCGCGTTCATTTCCATGAAGTAGAAGTTGCGGTGGCGATCAACAAGGAACTCGACCGTCCCGGCGTTGACGTAGTTACCCGCCTTGGCAAAGCGAATGGCCGCTTCCCCCATCTTCTTCCGCAACTCGGGTGTCATGATCGGAGAAGGCGATTCTTCGACGAGCTTCTGGTGGCGTCGTTGCACGGAGCAATCTCGTTCGCCGAGAAAGACGACGTTGCCATGCGAATCCGCCATGATTTGGATTTCAACGTGGCGCGGCTTTTCTACGAATTTCTCGATGTAGACCGTGCCGTCGTTGAACGCCGCCGTAGCTTCGGCCTTCGCCGCTGCAAATCCAGAAACGAGCGATATCTCGTTCTGAGCAACTCGCATACCTCGCCCACCGCCGCCCGCCGCAGCCTTCACCATGACCGGGTAGCCAATTTCGGCCGCGATCTTCCTAGCTTCGACGTCATCAGCAACAGCACCTAGACTGCCAGGGACCGTCGGGACATCCGCGAGGCGAGCAAGTTCGCGAGCGCGAGCCTTATTGCCTACTGCGCTGATGGTCTCAGGGCTCGGACCGATGAAGTGGATTTTGCAAGCGCCGCAAACCTCGGCGAATCTGGCGTTCTCCGAGAGGAATCCGTACCCAGGATGGATCGCATCGACGTTCGCGATTTCCGCGGCTGCAATGATGCGGTTGATGTCGAGGTAGGACTTGAGGCTCGGCCCAGGGCCGATGCAGATCGTGTCGTCAGCCAATCGAAGATGGAGTGCATCTTCGTCGACTTCTGAATACACCGCCACAGTCTCGACTCCGAGTTCCTTGCACGCGCGGATGATCCGCAGCGCGATCTCGCCGCGGTTTGCTACCAAAATTCGGGAAAACATCTGAAGGTCAGGGCTTGATCAGGTAGAGGGGTTGGCCGAACTCGACGGCTTCTTGGTTCTCAACAAGCACCTCAACCACGGTGCCCGACATCTCGGCTTTGATTTCGTTGAACACTTTCATCGCTTCAATCAAGCAAAGCACCGTCTCAGGACTGACCTTGTCTCCCTGTTTGATTAAGGGTGGGTCCTTCGGCGAGGTCGATCGATAAAATGTGCCGACCATCGGCGAATTGAACGTCACCGTATCGTCAGCCGGACCCTTTTGCGCCCGAGTCGAAGCAGCTGGCGCTGAATTCTGAACCTGAGGTGCGCCCACGCTATATGGCGCGGGGGCATAGACCATCGAACCGCCGTTGAGATTTGGTGCCGCTCGCTTGAGGACGACCTTCGATCCCTCGGATGAAACCTCGAGCTCGACGAGGTCGTTCTCGGTCATGAGCGAGATCAGCTTTCGAAGTTCCTTGATTTCCATCCCGCAAACCTCAGTTGGTGGTCAGTGACGCCCCCCCAATGGGGCGACGGCCTCCACCCTAGCCGCCCCCCCCTGACGCGTCAACGGTTTTCGGCATCCCGAACGGGCTTGCAATCCGCAACCGAGCCGGCGATCAGGTCGAGTACATGACTTGCGGGCTTCGCCAAAATATCCAATCCCTCGCGCGCGCCTGAAGGGCTTCCGGGCAAGTTCAGGACTAGGACATCGCCACGCGTGCCAGCCGTCGCCCTAGATCCAGCTGCGTAGATCGTGATCTTCATTGACTCAGCGCGAAGGAGTTCCCCGAATCCAGGAAGTTCGCGCTCAATGAAGTCGCGCGTTGCGTCGGGCGTGACATCTCGAACCGCCGCTCCCGTGCCACCCGTGGTCACGATAAACCTCACGCCCCGGGCTGCAAACGCATAGAGATGTCCGAGGAGAAGCCCTCGGTTGTCAGGCGCGACGACAACATCTTCGAGGCTTGCCGAATATCCGAGCTCGGTCAGACGCGCGACGAGGATCGGGCCGACCACATCAGGACGCACGCCGACCGACGCGCGATCCGACGCAACGAGAACAGCGGCCCGGACTTGATTCATGGCGTGACCTCATCCGCAGCGTAAGTGCCGGACTTGCCACCTTCCTTCCGGATGAGGCGAATGCCCGTGATCACCGCCGCACGATCCACGGCTTTCACCATGTCGTAAACGGTGAGCGCTGCTACCGCGACGGCTGTCATCGCTTCCATCTCGACTCCCGTCCGATCCATCGCGATCGCCGTGGCCTCGACCCTCAACGTCGACGAGTCGAATGGGGCTAGTCGAACGTCGACTTCAGAAAGCCTGATGGGGTGGCATAACGGAATCACGTCGGAGGTCCGCTTCGCCGCCATGATCCCGGCAATTCGTGCGGTCTCGATGACGGGGCCCTTTGGCAAATCGCCCGACAAAAGCCGAGCAAGAACTTCAGGCCTTAGGACCACGAGACCTTCAGCCACGGCGACACGCCGAGATTCCGGCTTTGTTGAGACATCGACCATCCGTGCATGTCCCGAATCATCCACGTGCGAGAGTTTCGATTCGTTCATTATCCACCTATGGTCGACATATGGAATGTTCTTACGTCGAAGTGCTTCTCCGGCTTCATAGAGAGCGTTCGAAGAAAGGCGGTGCGGATTCCATCGCGCCCCGAGGCCCTCAGCGCATCTCGAAGAGGCACCATGCTCTCATCCAGAAGACATCCGCGAAGTTCTCCGCGAGCGTTGAGTCGAATTCGATTGCAGTTTTCACAGAACTTGGCGGTGACAGGCGAGATGACGCCCACCGTTCCACGTCCCGTTGGGTGACGCCAGTACCTCGCAGGCCCATGTCCATCCGGCCCGCGATCAGGAAGGAAACCTGCCGACTCAATGAACCCGATGATCTCGGTCACCGGAACAACCAACGAAGGGTCGGTCCACTCGCCGTTCGGCATGAACTCGATGAATCGCACGTGCAACGGTCGCTCCCGAGCCACTTCAAGGAATGCGGGCAGCTCTTGGTCGTTCCACCCTCGCATCAACACTGCATTCAGCTTGATGACCGGAAATCCGGCCTGCTCGGCAGCTGCAAGGCCTTCCAAGACCTTGTCGAGGGTGTCGCGACGCGTGAGACGCGCGAATGTGGCGCGATCAAACGAATCGAGAGACAGATTGACCTTGTCGATTCCAGCTGCTCGCAGCGCCACAGCGTGCTGCGCCAGAAGCAGGCCATTGGTGGTGATAGCCAGCGACCGAATGCCCGGAACGGCGGCACGAAGCGCCCCTAGCCAAACAGGCAATTCCCGACGAACAAGCGGCTCACCCCCTGTAATTCGAAACTTGGTGATGCCGAGTTCCACAGCGACCGAGATCACTTCAGTCAGCTCCTCGTAGGTCAAGAGATCGCCCTTGTCGAACAGCTCGGTGCCCTCCTCCGGCATGCAGTATTGGCAGCGGAGATTGCAGCGATCCGTAACCGACACCCTCAGATAGGTGATCGCGCGGCCATATCGATCCAAAAGCATGGAAGACCTCCAGGACAGACGTGACGGTCATCATACCCATCATTCGTGCGCCGAAAGTCATTGGAGTTCGGTTGCACGATTCTCCCCCCTCCCCTACGATCCGCGAATTGGAAGGTCGGTCGTCGAGTCCAACCTGGAAGGCACAACGATGTCGGGACAAAAGCAAGAATGGGGAAGCCGACTCGGAGTCATCCTCGCGGTGGCAGGGTCGGCAGTCGGCCTCGGAAACTTCCTCCGTTTCCCAGGGCAAGTAGCCCAAAACGGCGGCGGCGCCTTCATGATTCCGTACTTCGCCGCATTGCTCCTGCTCGGTATCCCTATCGGATGGGCCGAATGGGCGATGGCCCGCCATGGTGGACAGAAGGGATTCCATTCGGCTCCCGGCGTCATGGGGGTCATGGGCAAAGGCTCGTGGGCCCGATACCTCGGCGTCATCGGCGTCCTCATCCCTTTGGCGGTCTACTTCTACTATGTATTGATCGAGTCGTGGTGCCTTGGATACTGCTACGAGTACTTCCTCGCTCTTTTCGGCGACCCCGCAATAGGGATGAAAAACGGCATGACGATGGCCGAGCAGGTCGTCGCATCCAAAGACCACTTCACCCACTTCTCGGGTGCAGGTGGAGACGGATCTCTCTTTGACACCGCGTCGGGGGCCGCCGGGACGCACAAAACGAGCATTCTGTTTTGGATCATCACGATTTCCCTCAACTTTTGGTTCGTGTGGCGGGGACTCTCGAAGGGAATTGAGACGTTTTGCAAGTGGGCTATGCCCGCAATGGCCGTCGCAGGCATCATCGTTCTTGCGCGTGTGTTGACTCTTGGCACACCTGATCCGAAGTTTCCGGACCAGTCCGTCGAGGCCGGGCTTGCGTTCATGTGGAATCCCAATTTCGATGCGCTTTGGGAACCGAAAACTTGGATGGCAGCGGCCGGGCAGATCTTCTTCTCACTATCGGTAGGTTTCGGCGTGATCATCAACTACGCCACCTACCTCAAGAAGAAAGACGACGTCGTGCTCTCCGGCATGACCTCGTCGGCGACCAACGAGTTCTTCGAAGTCGGACTCGGGGGCCTCATCACGGTGCCGGCTGCATTCGTGTTCCTAGGTGCGATGGGAACCATTGAAGCGGTTCAGACGGGCACTTTCGGTTTAGGTTTCAAGACGCTACCCGTTGTGTTCGCGCAAATGGGTGCCTTCGGAAACGTTGTGGGTTTCGTTTGGTTCTTCATGCTGTTCCTCGCCGCGATCACTTCATCGCTTTCCATGTTGCAACCTACCTTGGCATTCTTCGAGGAAGCCATGGGCTGGACGCGTGGCCAAGGGCTGAAGCTCCTGATCCCTTTAGCCCTCGTCGGCAATCTATTCGTGATGTGGTATTCGAAGGACCTGATGGCGCTTGACACCATCGACTTCTGGATTGGAACGGTGCTCATTTTCGTGATGGCCTCACTCCAGATCATCTGCTTCTCTTGGGTTTATGGCGTCGACAAGGGCATCGCGACGGCCGAAGAGGGTGCTCAAATGAAGATCCCTAGGATCTTCCGGTTCATCATGAAGTACGTGTCGCCGCTCTATCTGATTGTGGTATTCGTGATGTTCTGTATTCAGAATCTCCCCGACTACCTCAAGGCACTCGACTCGAATCCCGTGGCCAAGAAGAGCCTCATCTTCATAGGATTTGTCATCGTGCTTTTGGTCGCCATGACAGCGGCGGGCGCCAAGCGCTGGCGCGCGATGGGCCTTGACCTCGACGGGGAGAAGGATTAATCGCCATGCTTTCACATCTCTTGACATCGTGCGCGTGTGTCCTTGGTCTGCCTGCGGTTCAGGATGCTGCGGCACTTGCTGCGAATGCGGCGCGGCATGATCCGAAGCTCTCAACAGCCGGCTGGGCCTTCATGCTCATTTCAGTCGGAGGCGTCGTCATCTGGACGGCGTTGTGTTTTCGGGCGGTACTGACGGCACCTGAGGGCAGCGAGACACCGCCGCCGTCAGGGTATGGCCCCTGATCAAGAACCGACATTGCCCGAGTCCGCAGCCAATCGAAAGGATGCGGCCTCGGCCAGTTGTTGAGACGTAACCTGAAGGTCCCCAGCCATATCGGCGAGGGTTCGGGCGACACGTAGAAGCCGCCGGGCAGCGCGTGCCGAAAGTCCCAAGTCTTCGATCTGCCGGCGATACCGCGACATCTCGGTTGCCCCAAGCGCACACATCCGCAGGACATCGGCGTCCCGAACGCGTGCGTTGACTTCCCCCTGCCGTTCCTCCTGACGCACGCGGGCCTTCGCAACGCGATCGGCAACAGACTGGGAGCTTTCCCCAAGCGCCGAGTCCACAAGATCGCGGGCTTCCACTGCGCGCAAACGCACTCGAAGGTCGAAGCGCTCAAGCAGCGGACCCGATAATCTTCCTCGGTACCGTGAAACCGCGTGCGGCGTGCAACGGCACTTTCCATCCCCCGCACCGAAATGCCCGCATTGGCACGGATTCATCGCCGCAATGACCAATGCGTCAGCCGGAATCACACGCGACCTTCCGGCTCGCGTCATGTGCACGACACGTTCCTCCATTGGTTCACGAAGGACCTCGAGTGATTCACGGGGGAACTCAGGCAGCTCATCAAGGAAGAGAACCCCTCGGTGGGCTAGCGAGATTTCGCCAGGCCTTACGGGATGGCCCCCTCCGACGAGACCGACAGGGGTCGTCATGTGGTGGGGACTGCGAAATGGGGGTTCTCTGAACCGCGTGACATCGAGCGGACGCAATGACGCCTCAATTCGCGCTGACTCGAGTGCTTCTCCCTCCGACAGAAGCGGAAGAATGGTAGTCATGCGCCGAGCAAGGAGTGACTTACCGGAACCCGGTGGTCCCTCCAACAGGAGGTTGTGTCCTCCGGCCGCAGCAATTTCGAGCGCGCGACGGGCGAGCCACTGTCCCTTGACCTCCGACAGGTCGATCCGAGGTTCGCGCGTCTTAAGCAAACTGTTAACGCCTCGCTCACCCTGATCTTCAGGTAATTCTCCTCGAACCACCGCGAGTGCCTCGGATAGATCACTGACACCGAAGAGTTTTGGTCCCGAGACCAACCGGGCCTCGCGCAAATTTTCATTAGGACAACAGAGCGCCAGTCCGTGACGCTTTGCGAGAATCGCCGCCGAGAACGCCCCCGTGACAGGTTTGATTTCTCCCGAGAGAGCGATTTCGCCGAGGAACAGGAACTTGCTGAGAGCTTGTTGAGCGTAGCTCAGGATGTGAGCGGCGTACGCGACGGCCAACGAGAGATCGAGCCCCCTCCCCGCCTTGCGGACATCGGCAGGCGCGAGATTAAGTAGCGTGCCGAACCCCTCCTTGAACGGGAGGTCGCCGAGCATCGGATTCGCTGCCATCCTGACGCGAAGGATGCCTTCCTTAACCGCGGCATCCGGCAAACCGATAACTCGGCATCCGCCAGCAGGAACGTCAAATGAAGTGCGGGCCTCGACAGTCACGAGAACGGCGTCGATGCCGTCCAGAACAGTTCCTAGAGCCGTTGCTGGCATGTTGCCAGTCAGACGCCCCTTTGAGACTCACGTCCCTTGCCGACACAAGGAACACTCGCGTCGCTTCACTTGTTTGAACGACCCTGAAACTCTCCGGTCTCAGTCGAAACCTTCACCGACTCGCCGTTCTCAATGAACGCGGGGACCTTCAATTCGAGTCCGGTTTCAAGCTTCACATTCTTGGTGACGCCGTTCACGGTGTTCCCGCGCGCAACAGTCTCGGCTTCGACAACCTTGAGCGTGACCGAAGGTGGAAGCTCCACGCTTACTGGATTCCCCTCGTAGAAGGTCACCTGACACGGCGCATTCTCGAGAAGGTAGTATTTTTTGTCGCCCATCATCTCCTCAGAGATGCTGTACTGCTCGTACGACTCCGAATCCATGAACACATAGCCCTGATTGTGGTCAAGGTAAAGATAGGTGCATGCCTTGGGGTCTAGGTTGGCGCGCTCGATATTCTCAGAAGAACCCATTCGGATGAGCACGTTGCTTCCGGTCTTCATGTGCTTGAGCTTGATCTGATTAATCGCGCGCCAATTCCCGGGCGCGATGTGTTCGAACTCAGCAACTACATGGAGTTGCCCTTGGTGAAGAATGATCATGCCCTTGCGCACTTCGGTCGCTTTGATGGACGGCATAGTGGAACCTCGACCAGGGGTGATACCAACGCGGGTACCCCTGTCCCAACGCGAGAACCAGGGAGAATGATGCGCGACAGCTTGCGACAGAGCGCCTACTCGCTCGCCTCAAAGCGCCTAGCGCGGGACCGTAAACGGAATGGTGCGCTTGGCACACGCCGGACGATGTTCGGGGTTGAAACCGGTGGCTGCGTAGTCGAGAACCGCACGCAGATCCTCGACATCCGGGGCATCACCTTTTGCGACAAGAGCTCCATACGAGAACCGATCATCGGAGAACGGCACATTGGAGTCCTTGTAAAGGAATACAACGAACGTCCCGGCGCGCGGACTGAAGCCTTTGAGCCGCGCTCTGCTGGGCAATGACGCATCCGCCGTCCGACACAACACGTCAAAACCCGACCGCAACGCATCCACATCAAACATTGAAGCATGTCGAAGCACCGCATCGAAAAAAGCTGCCGCCGCTTGGTCTGCGGGTCGGCTCACCATCGCTGCCAACATCAGACGGAAATCCTCGTCCGTGCAGATCGATCTGCTTTGTCGCGCTCATCCGCCAATTCGATGCGGCCCTTGACCGGATGCGGTCTCAATTCGTGCGCGAATTTTGGACCCGCCAACGTCTTAAGTGCACGCAGCCACCAACGATCGAGCCTGAAACGAAGGTCGCGTGGTACCAGATACTGGGCGTCGTCTGGGTTCACGATAAGCGAGACCTCGATATTGGGAGCAACTCCGATTGGGATCCCCTGTCGGCGGCAGGCGACATACATGTGGCGCATCACTTTCACCATGTCCTCGTAGTTTGGCGACGGGACATGTTCCATGTCTGATCCAACAACTGGGCGAAAGATGCAGATGGTCGGGAATGCTCCCACTCCGGTTATGTAGTCTATAGCACGCAACGTAACATCCACAGGTTCCACTCCCGCGATGATCTCTCCTGAGCATGCGCCCTTCGGCATCTTGGCCTGGCAATACTCCATCGCCCGGAAGAAGGCCTTCTGCCCCACCGTGCGCTCCTTGCCCGGGAGCAGTCGCGCAAACACCTCCGGGTCGTGAAATTCGTAGCAAAAGGAGAAGTGATCCGCACCGAGATCGCGGAGCCAGTCATACTCCCACAGGCCCTGATCGGTCGCGGGCGGAACGGCTTGAACACCGACGAGCGCTCCCACCCGCTCCTTGACTGCCTTGACGTAGGGCGCGATCTGCCGCAGTCCCTTCCCATTTTGATCGCCGGTGTTGAAGTGAACGAACGTGACGCCGGATTCGGCCTTCGCACGCGCCGCAACTTCGACAACGTCGTCAATGTCCTTGACCGCCACTTCGTTGACGCCGACGTTGTAGCCCGTGGTGCAGAACTTGCAGTTCTCAGGATTATCCCGGTACCAATACATGCACGAGTTCGAGACGTAGATTCCGAGGTAGGTCCCCTGCAGGACACCTACCTCCTTCATCAAGGTTCCCTTGCTGGTTCGCTCGCGATACCAAGCTGGTTCCTCGGGAATTCGGACAACGTAACGCTCTCCGTTTCGGGCATCCCAAACTTGGTAGCCCGTACTTTCGCGGTGGATCGAATAAGGAGACTTGGCAGCGAAGTCCTCCTCAACCGGCACATTAAGCCAAAGGTCCTTGAGGTCGCCTGGAATAACGACTTCAAGCCCTGAGCCTAGTCCCGCGCGTGTTCGCGAAATCGCACGGGCGTCTTCCTTCAAGGTGCACGACGGATCGATCCGCACCCCATGACAAAACAGGTCTATCTCAAGTTCGCCGGGATTGCGACGCGTGACGGTCATGCGCCCATCCTACGTCGATCGAGCATCGGGATCAGGGGTCAATTCGCCAGCCCAATCGGCCGCGAGGAGCGTTCGAACCACCTTGGGGTCACGCGACCGTCCAAGCGCACACATCATCTTGACGACTGCGGCTTCAGCCGTCATGTCCCGGCCGGAAACCGCCCCGAGGGCGGCCGCGCGCTGGCCTCCTTCGTACAGAGAGAGGTTCACCATTCCGAATTCACATCCACTCAGGACCAAGACGGGAACGCCCTCGTCACGCAAACGGGCGAGCGGAAACGCCTCCCGCCCACCGGTGAGCGGAACGTTCCCCGCACCGAACGCCTGAAGCACGACACCTCGAGTCAAGCGTGTATCAAGCCCTTCTAGGCTCGACCCATGCATGCCAGGCGCGAGACGAATGTGAAGAACATGCGGGTCGTGGTCCGCCGCGAGACAGAACGCCTCGTCCGAGCGTCGGATCACGTTCTCGTTCAGGAGCAGTTCGGTGCCAACTTCGCCCAGCGCCGGGTAATTCGGGGAATCAAACGCTCGATAGTCCTCGAGGCTGCGCTTACGCGAGCGATTTCCCCGCAACACAAGGCCACCAAAGACGATCGCGACTTCGGGGAATGCCTTGGTCGCCACCTCGACGGCATCGATCAGGTTCGAGCGGGCATCGGTTCTAATCTCGGCGAGCGGACGCTGCGCCCCCGTCAAAATGATGGGCTTCGCGAAGCCGGGAAGCATGAACGACAAGGCCGCGGCAGTGTAGGCCATCGTGTCCGTACCATGGGTTACAACGAAGCCATCATGGTTGTCACGCTCGGCGGCGAGCAGGGACGCCAGCTCAGCCCAATGCGACGGCGAAAGCGATGACGAGTCAAGCGCAAATGGTGACCGCACCTCAAGACGCGCCAATCGTGCAACCTCTGGGACGGCCTCGAGGACGCCTTCCCTGAATCCCTTGCCGCCGGGAAGCATGCCAAAGGTGCCTCCCGTGGTGATCAACAGAATCGATGGTCGCGTCATGGCGTGTAAGTCCGAAATGTTATGGGAGCATGTGGGTTCGAGGATCGTTCTAACTTGAGCCGCGATGCCCACGATTCCGATCCTTCCCCGAGCGTTGCCGGAAACCTACCATGGGACTCTGGCGACACCCTACATTCCATGAATTTCAAAGCACGCTTCACTGCTGTCCTTGTCCTCCTCACTCTGGCTCTGCCGGCGCAAGACCCCGCTAATGCCCTCGCCAGCAAGGTGGAAGATCTTGTCGTGCGAATCGACAAAGCGAAACGTGCCGATGCATGGCGACTTGCTGCCGAGCTGGCCCGCCTCGGAGACCCTGCGGTTCCCGTGATCGAAGGGAAACTTGAGCACCCCAATTCCGCGGTCCGCCTCGAACTCGCCCGTGCGCTACTCATGCTGCGAGATCGCGACCGTGCGGCGAAGGTCCTGCTCGCCGTCGTCAAGGACTCAACGGAAGACCACCTGCGGATAGAAGCCGCCGACCTTCTGACAGATCGCAACGTCGAGGAAGCCGGCGCCGGTCTGGCCAAACTTCTCGCGGAGCCGATGGCGGCACCGTTGAAGGCTCGGGTCGCACGGGCAGTCTTCGCACTCTCAGATGACCACTCGCGAGAGGCCAAGCAAGAACTCCTCCGACTCTTGGCGTCAACGGAAACCGAAACGCGTTTTGCCGCAGCTCTCGCCCTAGCGGAAATCAAGGACTTCGACTCCGCGAAGCCCGTCCTTGAAGAACTCCGAAACGAGCCGTCCGAACGCGGTCGCTTGGCGGCGACACAAATCGCTCTCGCCAATTACATCCAACTGCTTCAAAAGTCTTGGGGCTCTGAGGCCCCGAAGGCAAGTGACACTCGCGCTCAGCTCGACGAGATCATTGAACTCGTCCGTATCGTGCATCAGGACGGCGACAAGTTCACCGACGAGGAATTGCGCGAATACGCGGCCAAAGGTCTTCTTGAACGCCTCGACCCTTTCTCGACCTACTTCACTCCGAAGGAAGTCATCGATTGGAATTTCGACCTCAACCCGAACTACGCCGGGATCGGTTCGTACGTCAACCTTGACGAGAACAACCGCATCTACATTTCGCGGCCGATTTACTCGGGACCTGCGTACCGTGCGGGCCTCCAATCCGGAGACAAGATTCTGAAGGTCGATGGTTGGGACACCGCTGATCGCGCGCTTCCAGAGATCACGGCTCGCCTCAAAGGCCCTGTCGGAACGACGACTAAAGTCGAAATCTGGCGCAAGGGATGGAAAGCTCCACGGGAGTTCACGATCGTTCGCGAAGCGATCCAGATCCCAACCGTGCTCGGCGACATGCTGCCCGGCAACATCGGCTATGTGCTCGTGCGCACGTTCGGTGGAGAAACCGGCGCAGAGTTGGAAACTGCACTTGAACTCCTCGAGAAACAAGGCGCCACGGCGTTCATCCTCGACCTCCGTGACAACGGCGGAGGCTATCTGCGCGCGGCGCAGGAAGTCGCCGGGAAGTTCCTGAAGGGTGAGCAAGAGATCTGCTACTGGGAGGGGCGAAACAAGAAGGTCGCTCCCCGACGGTCACTTACGTCCCTTGAGCCCGCAAAAGTCCGCACCGCTCCTCTGGTTGTTCTCGTCAACGGGAACTCCGCGTCGGCCTCGGAGATCGTCTCGGGTGCCCTGCAGGATCACAAGCGCGCAACGGTCGTCGGGACACGCTCGTTCGGCAAGGGGTCTGTGCAGAAGGTATTTCCCCTTCGATCCGCGCCAGCTGAGCCCTTCCAGGATTCGAATGGAAACGAACAATGGGAAGCAGGCGAACCCTTCACGGACGTAAATAACAACGGCGTGCGCGATGCGAACGAGCCCTACACCGATCGCAATGGCAATGGTAAGTTCGACGCCGCTGAGCCATTCACAGACACGAATGCGAACGGGAAGTACGACACGGCTCCCGAGCTCAAACTCACGATCGCGCGGTACTTTCTTCCATCCGGCCGCAGCATCCACACCGAGCGAGACAAGTCTGGCAAGGTGCTTGCGCTCGGTGGTGTGATGCCGGACGAGTCCATCAACCCGAAGGATCTCGATGGGTGGAAGGTCGAGGAACTCACACGTCTACTTGAGTCGAAGAAGCTCGATGACTACATCAACGACCTTGCGAAAAAAGACCCGGAGGCGATCGGGCGCAACGCGGTTACAGACCAATTCGATACGGCACGCTACCCGGACTTCGATGAACTGTTGAAGTCACTCAGCTCTCCGCTTCCAAAGGACGATGTACGCTGGCTTCTTCGCCGCGAGATGCGACGTAAGGCTCAGGACCTTCGAGGCCGTGAATTGGTTGCGGATTTCCAAGAAGACCCCCAAGTTCAGCGTGCCATCGCAGACGTCCTTGCGAAAGGCGGCGTCGAGATCAAGTCGATTCCTGAATACTCGATCTTTGCAGACAAAATCCCGCAGCCAGAGAAGCCGAAGGACCTAGGAAAAGAGGGCGCCAAGAAGCCCTGAGATCATCCCGTTTGATCTCTGAACCCCTCGTTGCGCGCCCGGCGGACGAGGGGTTTCTACTTGGATGGTTGTGACGCGATGAAGGAGCGCTCGAACGCTTCAACGAAGTCGAAGCCACCAACAAAATCATCCTTTGAATCTGAGTCTTGTTTTGAAAGCACTCCCGCCTCAACCAAATCGAACACAATGTCACCGAAGTTCGCGGTACTCCGTAGGCCCCAGGCTTCGAATACGGTGCGTCCGAGATAGCCGAATCGGTCAAGCGCAACTTGCTTGATGCCCGCGAGCAGCTCTTGTCCCGAAATATGTCCGGTGACGCCGCGCTTTCGGCGCTTAAGCAACGTGATGTTCAGTGCCTCTACCGTAAATGTATAGGCTTCCGTTGCAAATCGTCCTTTGGATCGAGCAACCTGCTCGATCATTTCCAACTCATCAGGCATGTCGTGTGACACCGTGGCTTTTCGAGGGATGGTCAGCGCGAACGCATCGCCATGACCAACGACTCCGTAACGAGAGGCAGCGTAAGGTTCCGGTCAAGGTTTTCAAGGGCCCGAAGCACGGCTACGGCCCTTCGCTCCCAATCGGGGAGTTGGTCAGAACGCATTGGGGTGGCTATTCCGACGACGGAATCCCATGGGGGGGCAAGACTTCGCTGTTCGACACACGCCCTCATGCACTGCCTGATCACGACACCCAGCGCCTCAAATACGGGGCGAATCCAGACGCGAGTCGGCTCCAGAGTGCCTTCGGAGGCCTTCTCATCGTCGACCCCGGACTCCTGAGCACTTCGCAAGTCTCGCCATGCTGCGATCGCTGCCCGTGGCCCAATTTCCTCCCTCGCTTCGATCCAATCGGCACCTGCGTCCTTGGCTTGGCGCGCAAGCGCCTCAGCGATCACAGAAGCCGGTGTCTCGTTGGCAAGGAGTGACTGAAGCGGTGCAATCAGATTCGCCTCGAGGTTTCCACGAGCAAGTCTGAATGCGGCGCCCGGCGCTCCATCGCACAACGGCGCGAGGAACGCCGCGTCTTGGGCGTTAAAACCCTTGATCGTAAGTACGGAACGAACGCCATCGCGATCAAGGGCCGCACAGGGCAAGACCGAAAGACGCGAACGGATCGTTTCGAGGACGCTCCCTGGATCACGAGCGGTCGCGACGATGATCGTCCCGACCGGCGGCTCCTCAAGGAATTTCAGCAGCGTATTTCCACCTTCAGTGTTGACCCGATGAAGTCGTGGCAACACCACGACGCGTCGGTCGCCCCGACCAATCGACAAACCGCAGCGGCCCATCATGGAGCGCAAACGGCGAACGGGCGTTGTTCGTTCTTCGGGAAGCGGCTCGCAAACCACGAGTCCAGGATGACGGCCCAATTCTGCGTCCCGAGCGGCGCCCTCGGGATCAATCGGATCTGCCTCCCGAAGAATCTCCCGCGCGAAGGCACAGGCGAGCGTGCGCTTGCCCCGCCCCTCCTCGCCTACGAGCAGGATTCCGTTCGGGAGACGTCCTTCTGCCAACAAACGAGCAAGTCGGTCCTTGACGGCGTCATGTCCGAATACGTCGGAAAATCGATCCTTCACGGTATGACACGCGGTATTCGTTTGATGATCTCGGCGACACTTTCGGCTACCAAAGCCTCCCGATCCGACTCTCCATTCAACACGATGGCGCGACCTGGGCGTCGATTCGGGAGGGACAGAAATGACTCTCTGACTCGTGCGCGGTAGGCGTGATCCTTCGCCTCCATGCGATCAGGGGAGGTCAATCGCCGGCGCGCGCTCACATTCGGGCTCACATCAACAACCAAAGTCAGATCCGGGATGAGGCCTCCCGTCGCGGCGAGCGCGAGAGCTTCGAGGGCTCCCGGATCCGCGCCGCCTCCGGCCCCTTGGTAAGCCATCGTACTGTCAAAATAGCGATCAAGCAGGACAATGCTGCCGGCCGCAAGCGCGGGGCGGATCGCAGTCCGCACCAGTTCACTGCGGCAGGCGGAAAACAGAAGTGCCTCAGTCATCGGATCCAATGCCCCGACCGCGGGGTCGAGGAGTATCGCGCGGACGCGTTCTCCGACAGGTGTCGATCCGGGTTCGCGGAGCGCAACTACGGAAAATCCCATCGACTCAAGTTCACGCTTGATGCCGACACTAAGAGTCGACTTACCTGCTCCATCGGGACCCTCCAATGTGACGAAGGTCATCCCTCAACCGATCCGAGACGCCGTGCGACTTCTTCCACGACAAGGGTGAGCCCTGCGTCCGTTGCCATGCGAGCTGCGAATTTCATTTGCATGATGTGAATCGACGTGTGACTACGACCTCCGAGACACGAGCCGACTTCGCGAAGCGTCATCCCGGCATGTTCGCGCAAAACCCATACGATCACCTCTCGCGGGATCGCCAATACCGGGATCTTGCGCTTCGATCGCACCGCGTCTGTATCAACCTGAAATCTATCGCAGACGATCCCAATGGCAGTTTCAGCCGCGCGAGAGCGCGGATCGGGTGCGCCTGTCGCCCCCGGTCTGTGTTTCTCGACAAATGCCGGGTCGAGCGGTTCGCCAAAGGCAGCTGCGACAGCCACCATCTTCTTAGTTATGCGCAACGCTCGCGCGATGGAAGTGGACTCTGAGCTAACGATGGCATGCACGACATCGGTCGAAAGGTCGCGCCCAGCACGTCGCATCACGGACCTAATGATCTCGCATCGCTCCTCATGGCCTGGAGCGTCGAGTAACGTTGTGTATCCTGAAACCAACATTGAAACAAGTCGCGCATCGAGCCCGTTGATCTCGTTCGGGTGGTGCCTTGACATCACGACAGCCCGTCCACCCTGTGCATGCAACGCCTGGAGATGCGATCCAAGTTCCCGCGCAGTGGCTGCTCGAGACGCCAGCTGCTCAACGCCGTCGATGACAAGGAGCCTATGGCGCAGGAGGGAGTCGCGGAACTCGGCAAGCCTCCGCACCTTCATGCTGGCCGTAAAACGAGCCGTAAAGGCGTCAGCGGTCAGCAACAAGGCCCGGTCGGAGAATGAAGCCGCCGCAACGACCGCCGATGCGAGGTGACTCTTCCCTACCCCTTCGGAACCGAAGATCACCACAGGTGAGAAACTTGGACTTCGCCCGGCTGCGGTCCAACGCAGAATTCGAAGACAGATTTCAGATCGCGGCGTAGCGAGGAATGTCGAAAAGACTCTGGACGGTCCGCCGATCTCGTCGTCATCATTCGCCGATACCGCATCCCTCGCGACGCGAAGCTCTACACGAACAGGTGCCCCGATCGCCTCGGAGGCTCTTCTCGCTACCAAATCCGAATAATTCTGTGCGATCCACGCGCGAGCATCGGGCGTGGGTGTCTCAAGCGTGAGAACACTTCGGGCCAGACCAAGCACCCGGACATCACGGAACCAGAGAGTGAAGGCACGATCACCTAGGTCTCGGGCAAGTGAATCCCGTAGTCGCATCCACGTATCGTTGAGCAAGTCCATCATTTCGGATTTTCTCCGCGATTGGAAAGTGTGGCGCGAAGCGCCTTGGCCTTCTCATCGGTTGGCGTCTCCGAGAGGGCTTTTTCAAGTCGAATGATGGCTGTTGACGGATCGCCTGACGCAATCAGATACTCGGCCTCTATGACGAGAGCTGCTGTTCGCAGCGGCCCTTGGGGAAGCGCCGCAGAAGCACATCCGGCGGCTTCAATTGCTCCCGGGAGGTCGGACTTTGACTTACGCAGACGCGCCACTTCCAAATGCCATTGTGAACGGAAGGGATCGACTAAAAGCCCCTTCTCCAAGTGGTTGAGTGCGCGATCGTCGTCTTTTTTCTCAATCGCATGGCGCCAAACCTGCTCGCGCACTTTCAAGTCTTCGGGTGCGCGCAAAAGATGAGCTTCGAGCTGAGCGATCGCCTCATCTGCCTTCCCTTCTCCGAGAAGGAGCCTTGCAGCCGTCAAGCGTGGACTCGACGAATCGGAAGTTGCCGGAAATGCCTCAATTGCCTTCATGCACAGTTCAATGGCCTGCGCGCCCTTGCCGTCGCGCTCTGCGCGGGCGACAGCAAGCAACAAAAGGTCGAAATCCTCGTATCCTTCGCTAAGTAGTGCATTCATCAGCTCCTCGCCTCGATCACGTCGGCCTAGCTTGATTGCAAGCTTCATGTCCAACAAACGAACGGTGGGATGAGTGGCGTCGAGCTTTCGCGCCGCAACCAATTTCGATTCGGCCGCGGGCAGGTCTCCCGCCAAGAGATGCCGATTTCCGAGATCGACCCAAGTCGAAAGCGTGGCTGTACCGTCCCGTGTCTTTGTCTCTAGTCGCTCGACCGTTGACGCTGATGGGTGATGCGTGAGCTTCCATCCGCCGACAGTTTCACCGATGGATTTGGCGAAGGCCGCGTCGATTTCCTTGGATGTCGTGGAGTACACACTTGCGATGGCTGCTTCTACCGGGACGTCCTCTCCAAGTCGCTTGAGGAATTCGAGCATCTTGGGCATGCCATAGCGATCGACAAGGAACCCGGACACTAGTCCACCTTGGAAATAGGCGTAGCCGATCCGGGCTGTTCCGAACGCAGAATCGAACGTCGCGATTGGCAGGAGGTCCTGCCCTCGCCAAGCATCGAAAAGTTCGCGGTGCATGGGACGCACCCACGCAGCGTCAAAGCACTTCTCCTCGTAAGTTGAAAGCCCTTCTGTAAGCCAGCGCGGGACTCGTCCTCTTGAAAGACTGAGCGTCATCGAATGAGCAAGTTCGTGGTGGAAAACGCGCGCCCACCCGATCTCGCCGCTGGGGGCTGCGTTGGGCGCGTCGACCGCAAGGAAAGGGCCGAAGCAAACCCCGAGCGCCCCGAGGCCATCGAATCCTAGTGTCCGAACTGAAAAGTCGGCATGGCTGCCGAAGATCTCAAGCAACATGCGATCGCGCGAAGGAGCGACTCCATCAGGATCGACTCCGTACTTGTCGCGAAGAATTCCGTAGGACTTTTCGAGGAACGAGCCATACACACGACTCAAAAGGTCTGCGTCTTTGGCGGGAAGTCGCACATCAAAACGGCCGGCCTTGACCGTCGTAAATGTCTTGGCGATCTTCGAGAGCAACTTGCGCATATTGATGCGCCATGGTTGACCGAACGCATCGAGTTCATCTGCCGCCTTGAGAGCTGCGAGGCCTTTTTCGTTCTCACCGAGAAACAATGCATATCGCGCGACGTCGTCGCGAATCCGTGGATTGCTCGGATCCAATCGTGCAGCCTCTTCCGCGTTCGCGAGTGACTCGGGCCATCGACGGCGCTGATTCAGCACCAATGCGAGAGTCCGGTAGGCCTCGCCATAAGTCGGGTCGATTGACCAGAGCTTCCCCCAAACTCCCTTGCACGCCGATTCGCCGGTCGAAAGGTACGCAATAACCCCGCGCAGCGTAATCAACCCTCTATGATTCGGCGCGACCTTCGCAACCTGATCTAGAAGTCGAGTGGCATCGAAAATTCGAAAGCCGGTCACTGCATCCTGCGCCCTGAATAGCAGGCCCTCGACATGCTGAGGGTTGATCGCCAGAAGTTGTTCAAGGGCCTCTGCAGAGCGGGCTTGATGGCGATCAGCCGTCATCCATCCGTCCAACGTCTCCGCAAGTCCATAGAGTGCGTCGCAGGCATTGGGGCGCACCTTGAGTGCCAATTGGAATTCAGTCACCGCATCCGCAGGAAGATACATGTTCCGGGCATACAGGAACCCGAGCTCGATCGATGGACGCGGGTCGAGCTTTGTCCCCTTCTGGGCTTCGATCAGAGCCTTTTCTGCTTCCTTCATACCCCCGAAGAAAACGTACGCCTGTGCAAGTGCGAGTAAGTCTTCTGAATCCCTTACAACAACTCGCTTCGCCTCTTCAACAATAGAGTCAAAGTAGACTTCTGCGTCCTTGTCCCGGCCGCGGGCCACATGAGCTCGTCCGGCGACAGCAAAAATCGGCAGTGAAAATGCGGGGCTGTCGGTGGGTGCGGGAGTCGAGCGACTCGCGGAACCTTCGATGGCACTCAAAGCGGCCTCGGGATCCCCGAGGTCTAGATGTAAGTCGGCGATGAACTTGGCCGAACGTATGTCCCTCGGACGCGCTTTCATCCACGCAGTCCCCGCAGTGAAGGCGAGCGCGTACTCGCCTACATTGCGTGCGGCTTCCGCCTGAGCCTTAAGCCACTCTGGATCGGCAGGGCTAGACGCAAATGCTGCCTGGCAGAGATTAAGTACGACGCGATCTCGGCCTTCTCTAACCGCGGCATCGAGAGCCTCGCGACGTGGGTCGAGTTCGCCCGTCTGACAGAACCCGTTAAGGGCCATAATCAGCGCGACAATGATGTGACGATTGGACATGTAAGGTGGGTCGCCCGGAGCGGGGGGTCATTTAACGACCTCACGGGATTGGGGTCAAGCGAATTCGACCCCCGTTGGGGTGTGCGTCGGTTGCAACCCCGAGGGATGGGGGGCCGGACGAAGAAAACTGAAAAAGGACCTTTGACTCGCGCTTCCCCCAGAGACTCAAGCGTCTGGCACTTCAAGTCGAAAAGTTCGACACAGGGCTTCTCACCGCCCTTCACGACGAGGTTCTCATGAGATCGACTAAGTACCTAATTCCGCTACTCGCGGTTGCTGTCGTTGCGTTTGCGGCACTACCAACTTCGACCAAGAAGCCAGTCACTCAACGGTCCGTTGAATCGTTGGCCATGCCGGATGCCCTAGCGAAGCTCCCGATGCCACTTGCCACGTTGCCCGTAGCCTGGGTGCCAAACGTCGGCCAGCTTGATGATCGCGCCGAGTTCCTCGCTCGGTCGGGAAATCTCGAGTGCTATCTAACCGACTCGGGCGCGATGCTTGCGGCGCGCGATCGCCGCGGCGATCAGGACTCGACGGTCGTCGGTGCAGCGGTTGGGCTCCGTTTTAAGGACGCCAAGCCTACCCGACCACTCGGGGTTGACGAACTCCCTGGGCGGCTGTCCTTCATTCGTGGGAATGACCGTGCGAACTGGTTCTGTGACGTTCCGACGTTCAGCTCGGTCACTCAGCGAAACATCTATCCAGGTGTGACCGTGGTGTGGCACGACACCGACCATAAGATCGAGTACGACATCCATGTAGACGCAACTGGCGACCTATCGTCGGTCGTCGTCGACGTAGACGGCGGAAACAGGATCGATATCCTCGCCGACGGTTCGCTCTCGATCGAAACGGCCATCGGTGAAATCCGACAGTCTCCCCCGGTGACGGTGGCGGTCGGACAAGACGGCGTGACGCGCAATGTGGCCGCAAGGTTCCGTCGCGTGAGCGCAAGCCAATACGGTTTTGAGGTCGACGATCGCCGTGCCGGCGATTCCTTGGCCATCGATCCAATGATCACCTTCGTGTCGTACCTCGGCGGCAGTTCCTACGACGAGGCACAGGCCGTGACGATTGACGCAGCGGGCGCGATCTACATTACGGGTCGCACGGCGTCGACGAACTTTCCACGCTCCACGGGTTGCTTCGATACGAGCCTCGGGGGCAACTTCGATGCATTCGTCGTGAAGCTCGACTCGAACGGCACCACCCTGCTTTACGGCACCTACCTCGGTAGCAACGGCTCGGACGCGGGGCATGCCATTGCCGTGGACTCCGGAGGACAAGCCGTCGTGGCTGGCTACGGACCGAACGGCTTCCCTGTCACGGCAGGGGCCTATGACACAACCCAGAATGGCTGGAACGACGGCTGGATTGCCAAGCTCAACGCCACGGGCACCGGCCTCGTTTACGCAACCTATCTGGGCGGCAGCAATGAAGACCGCATTAATTCGCTCGCGCTTGCGGCGAATGGCGAAGTTCTTGTCACCGGCCAAACGATGTCGACGAACTTTCCCGTCACCGCGAACGCGCTGGATTCCACCCCGCGTAGCAATTGGGACGGTTTCGTTGCCAAGTTGAGCGCGACCGGAAGCACCCTAGGTTGGTCGACGCGACTTGGCGGAAGCGGTACGGATTGGAGCATGTCTGTGGCGGTCGCCGCCAACGGTGATGCAATCGTCGCCGGAGGCACTGGAAGCGCCAACTTTCCGACCACCGGCGGGGCGGTCTTTGCCGGCGGAACCATGGACGCTTTCGTCGCGCGAATCAGCCAGGGTACATCCCTAGTCTTCTCGCGGCTATTGGGCGGACCGGGTGCCGATCAGGCCACCGCGACCGATGTCGGACCCAACGAAGAAGTTGTTGTTGTGGGGTTTGCGGGAGTTGGATTTCCATCGACACCCGGCGCCTACAAGACAACGGTCACCAGCAGCGACGCATTTGCCGCATGCTTCTCGTCGAACGGCACAACGCTGAACTGGTCCACTCTCCTTGGTGGCATCAGCACGGATCAGGCTAACGGTGTTGCCGTCGATTCTCAGGGATGTGTCTTTCTTGCCGGGTACACGAACTCGGCCGATTTCCCGGTGACTTCCGGCGCACTCGATTCCACGTTCAATGGTGGAGGCTCGCCGGCAGATGGTTTCATTACAAAACTCAACTCGACCGGAACTTCTGTGCATTGGTCCACATTCCTAGGCGGAGCCGGCTACGAGGACATTCGCGGCCTAGCGTTAGATGCAGCAGAAAACACCATCGTCATCGCCGGTGCAGGGGTCTCCACGAATCTCCCGACAACGCCTGGCACCCTTCAGGCGACGGCAGCGAGCCTAGACAACGGCTTCGTTGCGAAGATCTGCCTCGGCCCCGTCCCAAGTCAACAGGACGTCGGAATCCCATGCCAGACCCCAGGGGCACCGCACCCCACGCTCGTGTCGACCGAAGCGACCATCGGCCAGATCATTACGTTGACGGGTAGCGAGGCACCGCCTCAATCGCTCGTTTGGGTTTTCTCCGGATACGTTCCCAACGCGCCCACGATCTCCCCCCTAACCGGCTGTCCCATCTATCTCGACCTCGGTACCACGGTCCTTCAGCAAGCCCTCTACGCGGACTCCCAAGGTGGTTTCTCGGTTGTCCGGGTCGTCCCTCCGGATCCGATCTACTCGGGTGCACTGGTGCGGGTCCAAGCCCTTGCCTTTAGCGGTCTCTCGGCGGACGGAGTCCTGCTCACCGAGGCAATCCAGTTCCAGATGGGCTATTGATCTCCCCCCCTTAATCTGACGTTGTTGCGCGGCAAGAGAGGGTTTAATGCCACGGGGCCCGAAAGAAATCGGGATTCACGTTGCATTATGGATCAAAACCTAGTCTAATCCTCCGATCGGCTCCGTGCCTTAGGGCACGCTTCCCCGGCCGCGGTTGACATGATCCAACGACCAACTGTAGTTGTACTTGCGCTAGCCACCGCATTCGGTCTCCCGTTTCTCGGGAGAACGTCGACTCCTGTATTCAAGTCTTTGGATATCGGAACCCAACCACCTTCCGCCGAACGCGCTGCGACCCGATTGCCCGTCGCGCTCATTGCCAATCGCGGACAGTGGGACCCTGCTGCGAAATTCCAGTCGCGGTCAGGTAACGCCACAACGTGGCTTGTCGACAATGGTTTGCGTGTGAGTTTGACGCCGACCACTTCCGGTATCGCCTCAGCGGTGTTCATCTCCTTCGAAGGAAACGCAACGACACCCGTCGGCGAATCCGAACAGGCTGGTCGATTCAACTTCTTCATCGGCTCAGACGAGTCCAAGTGGTGTGCGGATGTCCCCGCGTACTCGCAAGTGCGGTACCCCAACGTTGCATCAGGAATTGATGCCGTCGTCGGCGAACGCAACGGACGTCTTGAATGGGATGTCGTCGTAGCGCCCCATGCCAAGTTGGAGAACTTCTCGTTCCGCGTTCAGGGTGCAGATTCCCTTTCGATCCGAGACGGCAGCCTCGTTGCGACGACCGGCGTTGGCGAACTTGTCCAGACGCCACCGGTCGCGTGGGACATGGCGGCCAACGGAACCGAAACTCCCGTCGTATGCCGCTATGTGGATCACGGAAATGGTCGATTCGGCTTCGAAGCCATCAACCACGACCACAACTCAACCTTGGTGGTTGACCCGGGCTTAATCTACAGCGGTTACCTCGGCGGCTCGAGCTACGACAGCTGCTACGCGATCACCACCGATGCGTCGGGGCAAGCTTTCGTCACTGGGCGCACGAATTCTGCGAATTTCCCAACAGTTCCGGGATCGTTCGACGTCTCTCTGTACAACACCGTCTACGACGTGTTCGTCACAAAGATCAACTCATCAGGAACAGCCCGTGTCTACTCGACATTCCTCGGCGGCTCGGGCTCCGATTGGGGCAACGCGATCAAAGTCGATGGCGCAGGAGCCGCCTACGTGACCGGGATGTGCGACAACAACTTCCCCGTGACGTCGGGCTCGTACGACACGTCGTACAACTCCTTCGGCGATGTTTTCGTCACGAAGATTCAACCAGCCGGCAACGCACTTGCCTGGTCGACCTATCTCGGCGGAAACAATGAAGATCGCGGCCAAGCCTTGGCGCTTGACCCTACCGGCACCGTCTATGTCGCCGGCCAATGCGTGTCATCCAATTTTCCAGCCACGTCCGGAGCCTATGACACCACGGCGAACGGCAGCTGGGACGCATTCGTCGCGAAGTTCTCGTCAAACGGAGCAAATCTCGTTTACTCCACGCGCATCGGAGGCTCAGCACTCGACTGGGCGATGTCTCTTGCTGTCGACACAACTGGTGCCGCTTATGTTGGCGGCGGAACACAATCCCAGAATTTCCCAACCACTGCCGGCGCCTACGACCGAACCTTCAACGGCGGAAGCCTAGACTGCTTCGTCGCTAAATTCGCGCCAAATGGCGCGTCGCTGAATTGGTCAACCTATATCGGCGGAACTGGAACAGATCAGGTTTTCGGTCTTGCCCTCGACTCCAATAACAACGTGTGTCTTACGGGTGGAGCAGGGTTCGGATTTCCTAGCACCCCTGGAGCCCTCATTGGCGCAAGCGACGGCGCCGATGCGTATGCGACGTGCCTCTCCTCCAACGGCTCAAGTTTGGTTTGGTCAACGTTGATCGGCGGCTCATCGACAGACCAAGGGAACGAGGTCTGCGTCGACTCCACAGGTCGCGTAGTCATCGCTGGTTGGACCAATTCGAACAATTTCCCCACCACCCCTGGGGCTTTCAGCCAAACATTCTTTGGTGGCGGTTCTCCAGCCGACACATTCGTCGTGAAAATCCAGCCAGGCGGATCAGTTCTCATCTATGGGAGTTACGTCGGCGGCAATTCCTACGACGAAGGAACTTCTGTCGCGGTCGACGGCACCTCGAACGTTTATGTATGCGGCGGCGGTCAATCGAGCAATATTCAAGTGACGTCTCCAGCGCTTGCGGGTCCAGGCGGACTTGATGACGGGTTCGTAGTCAAGCTCCAACTCCCGGCAAGCCCCGCGATTACTACGCTCGGCCGAGGTTGCGGCGCCAACGTCGCCACGCCAACATTGGGATCAGGCTTGCCGACTATCGGCCAACCGGTTTCGATCAGCGGTATCAACGCCCAGCCTGGATCAGCCGGCTACGTGATTGTCAGCGACTTGCCGACCTCAACAACATCTCTTGGCGGGAATTGCGAGATGTACTGCTCGCCTTTGACTGCCATTGTTTTCACGGCATTCATCGTGCCGTCCTCTGGCGCCTGGGTAGTGACACCGCCGGTGTCGAATAATCCAGTGCTCCAGAATCAGATCTTCCGAGTTCAGACGTTGTTCGCGAGCCCGACCTCGCCATTTGGCTTCGAACTCACAAATGGCGTCGAGGCTCAACCCGGATACTAAGTATCGCCAACTTGCGAAGGCGTATGAATGCGGGCGATCGCTTGAGCGGTCGCCCGTACTTCTTTAGCGAGTGCGATCGGCTCGATTACCTCGAAACGAACTCCTGAGCCAAGCAGAAAAGTCGCGAAGGCCTTCACATCATCAAAACTTGTCGTCCATACTGCGGTAATACCGACTCGCTTGACGGAAGCCGCATCGGCATTTTCCTCAATCCATCGAACGCCACTGCCGTAAAATCGCACTTTGCATCGGCGGCTCAGACTCTCTGCAGCACGACGCGCCATGGATCCGACGAACGCCTCGGGATTCCAATCGGTGCCTACTCGAAACACTGATTCGAGAACGGTCATGGCGAGAATTCGATCCACACGAAATGCCTTCACCGCGTCGGCCTCCGGGTCGCGTGCGGCGACATACCAGATTCCCGAGTGCTCAAGGACGCTGTACGGTTCCACATGACGTCGGGTCGAAACTCCGCTGCCTAGCTTCAAGTAGTCAATTGCAATCACATGACGGGTGGCTGCTGCCGTGACGAGCCTCTGCGTGAGTGATGATGACGCCGCGCCACGCGCGTCCACCGACTCAGCAAGCCTCTGAAACGCTGCTCGGGATGCCGGGCCCATTGCGCCCTCCACCTTGGCGACCAATGACTTCATCACGGGTGGTGGTTCGGCACCGGGAGCAACCATGCTCTCGACAGCAACCTTGAGTGCAAGAGCCTCAAATGGGGTCAGCGAAACCGGACGATCAAATTGATCCGCAAATGCGACCGTGACGCGATCTTCGTCAAGCGATACCGTCACGTACTGGTGGGGAAAGTAAGGAGGAATACCACAAAACATGAGCGTATCGAGGAGATCGCGCTCAAGCGTAGCCCGGGCTACATGCGTTTTTTTTGATAGTGCATCGAGAGTGATCCCCGGAAATCGGCGAGCCACGGAGAGTACCGCGAGACAACGCGCCACGTCGGGTTCGTGAGGCAACTCGCTCATGGGTCATCCCCATCGTCGCCGCCCGTGATTGCATTAAGCGCGGCGGCGTGCACTCGTTGACGCAGAGAGCTCGGCTCGAGCGCTTCAATGTCCCCACCTGCAGTCAGAATCCAATGAACGAAGCCCTCCGGGTGGCGAGCCTTTAACTCAACGACAAGTCCGTCTCGGTCTTGGGTTACGACTCGCGGCGAGAGGGCGGGATCAAAAACCTGCGCTCGTCTTGCTCCACGAAGACGAAGCACGATCCGGGTCTTCTCGCCCTTCCCGACATCGAATGGCTGCACCGGGAGGTGAGAGCGAAGGTCGAAATCTGCGTCCTTCCGTCTCGGCGCTGCTAAATGGTCGATTGACACCGAACCCGCCATGCGCGAGAGGCGAAACACGCGGACCGCATTTCGGTCATGGCATGCGCCCACGAGGTACCAGGCTCCAAGCGCCAGACCCAATCCAAATGGAGTCACCGTTCGCGCGTTGGGTTCTGTATCGCGGCCTCCTAGGTAAGAAAATCGAACAACTAGGGACTCTGAAACAGCCCGAGCAAGAAGCTCGACCCGAGAGTGTGTTCCGACTTCGTTACGACGGCGACGCGCGACTAGGAGAGGAAGCGTAGCCGGAGTGGGATCATCCGTAGGGATGTCGACTGCGAGTTTCCGGAGCGCGCTTTTGAGTGCTTCATGAAGCGCGCCCCCACCAGTTGCAGCGGCTCCGATCCGCCCCGCGATTGCGAGCAAGGCGGCCTCGGATGGAAGCAGGTTCAGGGGTTTCTGCATCGACTTCGAACGATCGATCCGATACCCACCCATTCCGTCGGCCCGTCCGAGGTACTCGACATCGAGACCGATGGCGCGAAGGTCTTTTCGGTCGCGATCGAATCGCTTCTCTAGCGTATTGAACGCGAGACCTTCGTCGTCGAAGCCTGCGACACGCCCAATAACTTCTGAGAGCGGCACCGGTTCTGATGCCGCTAAAAGCAGTGCCACGAGGTTCATCTGCCTCTCAGGCTTGGAAATCGGTGTCGCCAACGTTTACCCCTCTAGGGGCATCGTACAGGTCGACCTAGCCCCGTCACAATGCGCGGCTTCGACGTGGAGTCAAACCACTGAAGACTACGATTGCTATGTAGGCCAACGCTGCCGCTGCATGCGCTGCCCCTTGAATCCACCACGCGCGTTCCGCGTGTGGTGGTGTGACAGAGAACCACGCCGCTGCGGGAAGCGCCAATCCATAAATCAGCACATCGACCACGAGCGGGACCGCCGTACGGCCTCCTCCTACCAGACCGCGGGAAATTACTGCCCCGATTGCCAGCAGTGGGAAAAATGGCAATGAAATGCGCCAATAGCGTAGGCCTGCATCAAGGACCTCCTTGGAAGCATCCGGCGCCATAATTGCGAAACACTCAACCCGAAAGATCCAGAGAGTAAGCGCGATGATTCCGCCTGTAACGATTGCAAAGGCGGTGCATGCCCAAAGCCCACGGCGGGCGCGGTCTGGCTGCCCCGATCCAAGATTCTGCCCGACCACCGTTGTCGCCGCAGCACCCCAACCGAGAGCCGTAAACACTGTCACCATGTCCAGTCGCGTAGCCACACCAACTCCGTCGACCATCGGAGTCGAGTTTCCTACGACGGCGCCAGCAGCAAACCCCATGATGACAAGCTGAGCCACAACGCGCACCGAAAGCTGCAGGGCAACGAGAACGCCGCCCCGCAGCAGTCGCCCGACGTACGAAATCGCTCGAGACGATGCATGGCGCCCAAATTGAATTGCCGACGTCCCACGTTGCAACAGGAACAGCCCAATCAACGCAGCAATACCGCGGGAGATGACTGTGGCCCAGGCGGCGCCTGCGACCCCCATCGCTGGACAGCCCCAGTGCCCGAACATCATGACCCAGTTGAGCAGCATGTTGAGGAGATTCGCCCCCAAAAGCAGCACGGTCGGTGTTCGACCATCGCCCACCCCGCGAAACACCGCTGCGACAGACATGAGCACAAACATCGAAACCGACCCAAGGGTCATGATGTCAAGGTAGTCGGTTCCGGCCTTGAGCGTCGCCATGTCGTTGGGAAAAAACCGAGCCAAGACCATTTGGAATGGGACAATCGCAAGTAGACATGGAATCGCCGCGATCCAAGAGAGCCTCAGTACCTCTCTAGCTACATCATGGAACTTAGTCCGGTCACGAGCTCCATGCGCCTGCGCCATCTCGGCAACCGCAACTCCGGTCACGGCATCAAACAGCAACATGGGGATCATGACGATCACCCCAGCCACGGTTACCGCAGCGATCGCGCCTGCGTCGAGGCGGCCCACGAATGCCAAGTCAACGAAATTGAACAGTCCATGCAACGCCAAACCAGCGGCGAGCGGAGCACCGAATCGCCATGTGGCCTTGACGATTCCTCCCTCTACTAAACTGGAATCCTCGCTCGACTTCACGTGACGCCCGCCTCGCGTGCGCGGGCATCCTCGAGAATCTCAACGAGGGTCTCGCGCCAAACATGAGCGGGCTTCCAGCCGAATTCTTGTCGAATTCGACTAGAATCCCCGGCGAGATCAGGGGCATCCATCGGCCGAAAAAGCGATGGATCGGAGTCGATCGCAATACAAACTCTCGCATTTCGGACAAGATGATCGAGGGCATCCCCAATGCGCACACTCTCACCGGAAGCAATGTTGTAGACTCCGGTAGCACTCCCGGCTTCAAGCAATGAGATGTAGGCTGCGACAACATCATCCACATGCAATATCTCGCGTCTTGGCTCTAGATTGCCGACTCTCATCAGGGGCTCGCCCCTTCCGGCTTCAATGCGCGCGATCTCGCGCGCGAAGAAGCCAACAGCGAATCGCGTGTTTGGGCCAGGTCCAACATGATTGAATGGTCGCGCAATCACGATGTTCAGACCTCGATCCGCCGCGAATCTCTCGCCCATGTCCTCAAGAGCGATTTTCTGCACGCCATAGGGATGGGTGCTTCTACGCGGGTGCGATTCCTTAAGCGGAAGGTCCTCCGAGCTTGGAGATCCGAAGACGGAGCACGTCGAAACAAGTATTACTTTAGTCGATGGACATACGCGGGCAACGGAATCAATCAGCCTCCAAGTCCCCATGACATTGATGTCGAATGCCAGGTCCGGCTTTGACAGAACCTCCGGTAGGTGTGTCATCGCTCCGAGGTGAATCACCGCGTCGGGAGAGAACTCCCGGAGGTGTCGCTCGATCGTGCCCTGACATTGGAGGTCGAGTTCGTTGTCGCCCGTTCGCGGCGGTGCAAGGACGCTCGCGCCGCGTTGTTGCAATGCTTCGACGAGGCGCCGACCAACGAATCCCCGCCCCCCAGTTACCAGAACCCTCCGCGAAGACATGTCAGCCCTTGCCGAGATTCTGGGCGATTCGTGCCAGATCTGCGTCCACCATTTGCTCAACGAGAGACTTAAACGAGGTCTTTCTGACCCATCCGAGCTCCGCCTCGATGCGCGTCGCATCCCCGATCAACCCAGTGATATCAGTTGGCCTCCGTCGATCAGGGTCAACACGCACGTGGTCCGTCCAATTGAGGCCAGCGTAAGCGAATGCCACCTCACAAAACTCGCGCACGCTATGCGATTCGCCCGTGGCAACGACCCAATCCGAGGGCTCGTCTGCCTGCATCATGAGCCACATTGCTTCAACATAATCCGTTGCCGAGCCCCAATCGCGTCGTGCATCGAGATTGCCAAGAGTCAATTCACTATCAAGTCCGAATTTGATCCGGGCAACCGCGTGGGAAATCCGGCGCGTCACGAACTCGATGCCGCGGCGAGGGCCCTCGTGATTAAAGAGGATTCCGCAAGAAACCCACATCCCGTGGGCCTCGCGAGCATTTACGGCTGAATGGTGGGCAAACACTTTTGCGGCGCCGTACGGACTCCGTGGCCGAAACGGAGTGTTCTCGCGCTGCGGTGAATGAGGCGCGTCACCGAACATTTCCGAGGATGACGCCTGATAGAATCTCGCATGAGGAGCGCAACGCCGAACCGCCTCGATCATGCGAACGGTCCCGAGCCCTGTTACGTTCGCGGTAAGCTCAGGTTGATCAAAAGAAGCGCCCACGAACGACTGCGCGGCGAGGTGATAGACCTCGTCAGGAGCCGCCAACTCGACCGCGCGAAACAGCGAGCCGGAATCGAGGAGGTCGCCGTCGATCAAATTTAGGCGACTCCTGCTCGCTTCAAGACGCCAAGGAAAGTCGCCGCTCGTGCGTCGCACGAGGCCGGTCACCCGATACCCCTTGGCCAAGAGGAATTCGGCCAAGAGGGAGCCGTCCTGCCCGGTGATGCCTGTGATAAGCGCCGACGTCATGGAATGGAGGAACCCCACCCCCAAAGGCGGGGTTCCAAAGTCCTAGCCTACCCGAGGGCGGCTTCGAGGGACACACAAGGCATGCCGAAAGCATCGGCCACACCCTTGCAGGTCACCTTGCCATTAATCACGTTCGCCGCGGTCGCTAGCGCCGGGTCGGCCTTGACGGCGGCGAGGCCGCCACCCGCCAACTTGATGGCGTAAGGCAGGGTTGCATTCGTCAGGGCAAACGTGCTGGTTCGTGGCACGGCGCCCGGCATGTTGGCGACACAGTAGTGCGTGACACCTTCTTCAAAGAAAACGGGGTCCGAGTGCGTGGTCGGCCGACAGGTCTCGACGCATCCGCCTTGGTCAACGGCGACGTCGACGATCACCGACCCCGGGATCATCTCCTTCAGCATCTCGCGAGTGACCAGCGCCGGCGCCTTGGCACCTGGCAACAAGACTGCGCCGATGACGAGATGCGCCGAATGAAGGAGCTCGCGCACGGCGTAGGGGCTTGAGAAGAGGGTCGTGACGTTCGCCGGCATCGTCTCGCTCAGATACCGCAGACGATCGAGATTGACGTCCAGAATAGAGACGTGTGCCCCCATGCCTGCGGCGATTCGCGCAGCATGAGTGCCAACGGTGCCGCCGCCGAGAACCAACACATTCGCGGGCTTCACACCCGGCACACCACCGAGAAGAACGCCAGCGCCCTTCATCGGCGCTTCGAGCCACTTCGCGCCTTCTTGAACTGACATGCGACCCGCAACTTCACTCATCGGCGTGAGAAGAGGAAGCGTACGCCCCACTTCAAGTGTTTCATACGCGATGCACTGGGCGCCCGAAGCGATCATCGCCTCGGTGAGGGCGCGCGCGGCGGCAAAGTGGAAGTACGTAAAGAGGATCTGCCCCTTCCGAATGATCTTCCATTCCGGTTCGAGGGGCTCCTTAACCTTGATGATCATGTCGGCGCGACCAAAGACGTCAGCGGGAGTCGCAACGACTTCCGCTCCCGCCTTGGCGAACTCAGCATCCGAGATCCCCGACTTGACGCCAGCCGACGTCTCGATCAGGACCTTGTGGCCACGACGCACCAGTGCGTCAACACCAGCGGGGACGATGGCGACGCGGCCTTCGTCTTTCTTGATCTCTCGCGGAATTCCAATGATCATGCGCAGTTTCCGGAAGGCACGCGGGAAGTCGCGTGCGGTTTTGTGTGACCCATCCTTCGACCTTCGAGGGGGCGCTTCAAGCGAGAACAACGACTTCGTGCTGAGATCCGGCCCCCTTGACGAAGTCGCCCCAAGGCGGCATCATCCCTTCCCCTAACGGGCGTATAGCTCAGTTGGCTAGAGCGCCACATTGACATTGTGGAGGTCACAGGTTCGAGTCCTGTTACGCCCATGAAACCCTCGGAACGCCCCAAAGCTTCCGAGGGTTTCTGTTATCTCGGGGCGGAATCCGAGTCGCGAGACGCCGTCACGAACAGCCCAAGGGCCTCCGATGCTGCAAAGACAAGGCTCTCGAGGACCCCCTCCCGGTCATGGCGCATGGGCACCCGCAAGCCCTCGAGGTCGTTGCAGATTCCAAGGCTCTCCCGTAGGACAACACAGGCCGTAATTGGATCACCCAAGAAGTGAGCAAGGAGGTCTCCCTTACGATGCAGGAGCTCGGCGCGCTTGTGCCTAGGTAGGTCAGGAGCATCCACTGCGGCGTCGATGGCAACCTTCGCTTCGGCCCAACGCTCCTCAAGCACCCGAAGCGTGAAGAGGTCCGGAAGCAAGACGGCTTTCGAAACGTCGTTTGCCGCGTCGTGCTCAGAAAGCCAAGTCCCCCAAGCCTCTCGTACCGACTTCACAAGTTCTTCGCGGCCTCCGAAATGACAGGCATCATGTACTCGATGGAATGCCTCGGTGACCAGCGGCTCAGTGGGAAAACGCTCCGCGAACGACTTCGAGGCTGCGAAGGCCTCTTCAAACGCTGCGGGCTCACACTGGAGCAAATAGAACACCAATTCGTAATACGCCCGGGGAGCAATCTTCGTGTCCCCATAGACGCCTACGATCCTCCGTAGCATCGTGACCTTTTCATCCACCGGCGCGGCCGCCGATCGGGTATGGAGCGACATTGCCTTTCGCTCGCGATCCTCCGGCTGCGCCGCGGCGGGAGCCTTCGGAGCCTCAGACGAATTCCCGCAGCCGAGGGCGGCGGCAAACGTGGCGAGCACGAGGAGTCTATTTCGCAGCATGGTTTTGGGCTGGAGGGGCATCTGCAGCACGGTGTCCGTATGATGGGCACGACGACGGACATCCGCGTCGTCTCCCACCATGGAAATACATCGTACCAAGTTCGTCATCGCAATCGTCATCGTAGCGAGCTCGGCTCGCTCCCAGGAACTGCCGAAACTACCTAACTTCGACCGCCGCACGCCGATCGTCATTGCTGTCGAAAACGTCGGTCCGGCCGTCGTCAACGTTCGTGCTCAGGAGTTCGTGGCACGACGAAGTGGGCCATTCGGGAACATGTTCGCAGAGCCAGAGGATGTCGAGATCATGCCGGACGGCCGAAAGGCCACCACCCGGTCGCTAGGCTCCGGCGTCATTATTCATCCCGACGGATACGTCCTCACGAACGATCATGTCATTGACGGCGCCCAACGCATCACTCTCCAAATGAAGTCGGTGGCCGGCGGGAGAAGCTATGAAGCCGAAGTCATCAACTCTAATGTCGACAACGATCTTGCCCTCCTTCGCGTTCTGAACGTACCAGGTCCGCTACCCTTCGCCCTTCTCGGCGACTCAGATGCCGCGCTAGTTGGCGAGACTGTAATCGCCCTGGGGAATCCGCTTGGTCTTTCTTCAACTGTGACTTCGGGAATCCTCTCCGCCAAAGACCGCGAAGTCAGGTTCGAAGGCAAGCCGATATTCAAGGACTTCCTTCAAATCGACTCGCCCATCTATCCCGGTTCATCGGGGGGGGCGTTGCTCGATATCAACGGGCGACTGATCGGCATCAACACAGCGATCCGGCGCGAAGCAGCTGGTGGTATCGGGTTTGCAATCCCGTCCAACCGGGTCAAGGAACTCGTGGCACGGCTAATGGACCCGAGCGTACTCGGACACTGCCGACTCGGATTTGATGTCGATGCGGCTCTGAATGGAGCCCGAGTTTCCCGCATTGATCAGGAGGGGCCTGCCATTGATGCCGGACTTCTCGTCGGTGACGTGGTGACCGCTATTGATGGAGCGAGAATTACTGGAGCGATTGACTTCTTGGCCACTTGGCTCAAACGCACTCCGGCGGCCACAGCGAAACTCACCGTTAGCCGTGCCGGTCGCGACGTGACAGTGCAACTGAAACCTGCGGCTCCGGGCAACACGGATTCGGTTGGCAGCGATATAACCAGCCTAGGATTTAAGCTTGCAGACATCACCCCGCCGATCGCCCGTCGGTTCAACATCCCCGCCGGTGAAGATGGCGTGGTGGTTACGGAAGTAGCGGCGGGTACGGTTGCCGCGCAACTTGCGCTCAAGCCGGGCGACAGGGTCGTCTCGTTCGGCCGATATCGCATTCGATCAGCGGCCGACATAGCGAAAATCGTTCCCGCCCTACGTCGTGCGACAGCCGCCGTCACTATCAAGATCCTTCGCGACGGGGTGGTGTTTTCCGGTAACGTGCCCCTTCGTTAGTGAGGCGACATTTCCGAAGACATCGGAATTAAAGCAGGGCCACCGGTCATCCGGCGGCCCTAACCTCTACACGAAGCGGGTGAAGGGATTCGAACCCTCGACATGCAGCTTGGGAAGCTGCCACTCTACCAACTGAGTTACACCCGCAAAGCGGCGCAACAGGCTCTTTCGACCCTGAAGCACTCCGCGCCATGATGCAAGTTCGCCGTCGTCACGTCAAGGGCGACGTGAGGTTCATGACTTCCGTTACACTCACAGGGCGCCAGTGATTTACCCAATGATCATAACCATCACCTATTGCACTCAGTGAAACTTCTACCCCAAGGCGGCCCGTGTGGCCGCTGAGATCGCGACCGACCTCGGTCAAGAGCCGCAACTCATCAAGGGATCCGGCGGCATCTTTGTCGTGACGGCAGACGGCAAGGTTGTCTTCGACAAGAAGCAAGCCGGACGATTCCCGAATGAACGTGAAGTCGTCGACCTGATTACTCGAGCTTTTCCGAGCGCGTAACCACAACGACCGCGTGACAGGCAATGGCCTCACCACGTCCAATGGCATCGAGGCCTTCGCCCGTTCGCGCCTTGACCGCGACTCGATCCGAAGGCAGTCCTAGATGCTTCATCAGAGACTCGCGCATCGAGGCCTTGAAGGGCAACAGTTTCGGACGTTCGGCGAGAATCGACACATCCACCGAAGCGACGACGAGGCCTCGATCTGCGAGTGTGGCAACGACCGCTGCGAGCAACTCAGTCGAAGCAACTCCCCGAAAACGTGGGTCGGTGTCCGGGAAGTGTTCGCCTATATCGGGAAGACCAGCCGCACCGAGCATTGCGTCGCAAATCGCATGCAATGCCGCGTCCGCGTCGCTGTGCCCAAGCAACCCCAACGGGGACGGAATCAAGACTCCGCACAGCACAAGAGGCCTATTCTCAACAAGCCGATGGATGTCATACCCGTGACCAACCCGCGGGGGCTCCGGCGGAAGCAGTCGGCGAGCCATCGCGAGATCTGATGGGTGCGTGATTTTGATATTGGTCACGTCGTCCTCTACGAGTATGGGAGCAAGTCCCGCATTCTCAAGCAACGTCGCCTCGTCGGTAGCTAACTCGCCTTTTGACAAAGCGGCCTCAAGTAGCTTCAAAAGCACGTCACGCCTTCCACCCTGCGGAGTTGTGGCAAGATGAATGCTTGATCGATCGAGAGTGCGAGCAACACGTCCCGAAAGATCAGACTGCTTGACCGTCGAAACTGACGGGATGGCTAAGAGCGCAGGCTGCCCCGACTCGATCACGTCGAGCAACGCCTCCACACGCTTCTTCGAAACAAATGGGCGCGCCGCATCATGCACAACGACAAAGTCGCAGGATGCTGAAACTGCCCGCACGCCTGCCAGTGCAGACGCTATCCGCGATGCGCCTCCCGCAACAATTGCCGTCACCCCGAAACGCCTGAGTGAGGCCCCAATTTCTGCGCTAGCTACCTCGGCAAGATCATCGGGGTGCACCACGACGACACGGTCCGTGATCCTGCCAATCCCCTGAAACGCCTTCGCCGACCGTTCGACCAGAGTCAACCCTTCAAGAACGACAAGGCCCTTACGGACCGAGGCACCGAGTCGAGTCCCTGATCCTGCTGCAACGATGACGAGTCCGACGCTCATGGATGACAACCTACGACGATCGGACAAATCTGACACGCCAACGTCGCTTATGCGTCGGAAAATTGCCGGATATTTCGACAATCGGCTTATCAGACGAGACCTCAAAAACCGAACAGCCTTGATGCCGCGGCGTGAGGCGTTCTGAAAGGGACAACTTAGGCCAAAGCAGTGCCCCCTGCGAGTTCGACCGATATGGAGGGACCGCCATGAACATGGTTGGTTTCAAATGGACTTCGGCGACGTGCTTGGTGTGGGTTGTGATGGCCGGTGGAGTGCATGGACAGTCACCGCAGATCGCGCTCGACGCGAACTCTGTCGGACCTGTCTGCGTCATTCCTGAGAACAGCATGGAGTTCGCGATGAGCGGCCCCGATGGCGCTCCATTCGCACTGCTCGTAAGCGTCCGTTCAATCAACCTCGCCACGCAAAGCGGCGTCCTAGTTCCGGATCCGACACATCCTGACGCGAACATCGTCTTCGATGGATTCGATCCGGGAAGTTCGCTTGCCACAACCTCAGTCTTGAATGGATTTGGACAGTTCACGGTCTCCTTCGTCCCCTTCCCCAGCGCGCTAGGGACCTACGAGCCTTCTTACTTTGTGCAAGCACTGACCGTATCTCAGACGACGCCAACGGGGTTGATTCTAACCAACAATATCGTGGTCCACGTCACGGCGCCTCCTCCGAGCGTGACGCACGTTACCCCAAACGTTGTGCAGTGCGCGGGGCAGGTCACCGTTCTTGGTAGTCAATTTCCGGTAGCACCATCGCTTCTCTCAGCTGAAATCGATGGACTTCCGATAAGCGTGTCCTATTCATCACCAGGTCACCTCACCTTATCGGCCCCTGCTTCCGGTCGATCCGGACCACTTCGCGTCACATCACCCGCAGGGTCGTCTGCAGGAAATCCCGATTCGCTCTCATCTTGGATCGCGGTCATGCCAGGCGCGACCTTCACACCTTCGACCGCACCATCGCCGATCACTTTCCCCTGTGCGATCCAGGGCATACACTCGAGATTTTCCCCGATCCAATACGCGGTGGCTCTGGGCCCAGGCGACGAGCTCTTCGCAGAGCTCTACGTCTACGATCCCATCAGCGAGCGAATCACAGGTGAAAGCAATCCCAGCGTCGCTTTCTACGACCCCGTCATCAAGGTGTTTAGGCAGCCAAGCCAGCCAGTCATGGTTGTTTTCGACGATGACTCGGGCCCCGCTGCCAGTGCCTGTATTGGAACACCTATGGCTCCGAGGTACATCGCCGCTACTGCAGAGACTGTCCTCGTTCAGGTTGACTCGTGGAATGGACTCTCGGGTGGTCATTTCCTACTGATCATTGGCGCGAGGACGCCAGAGAACATCCCCCTCACGATCTCCAGCGTACATCCGAATCGCGCGCGCCAAGGGGACATCGTCACCGTCTTCGGAAGTGGATTCCAGCCGAAGTCCATGGGCCTCATGTCCGTTTCCGTGGGAGGTATGCCGTGCTTCATTGAATCTGTCAACATCAACTGTGTGACATTCGTTGTTCCGGACGGAGCGTTCTCGGGCGGAGTTGAGGTGACGTGCGATGGAGAAACTGCTGCCGGGACGTCGGATGCCGTCGACACATTTCTTGCTGTAACGTCGTATCAAGAGTTCATGCTGACAGAATCTAGTGTTGTTTCGGATCTCGCGTCCGACACCACCTACCGAGGAAACATGGACTTTGTTGGCGATATGGACGACTTCGAATTCACCATGATTCAGAATCAGGTGCTGACATTCGAGCTCTACGCCTACGATGCGACTGGCGAGCGCATCATCGACACGTCGTTCCTTGCACAGGGGCCCGCCGACATGGAGTTCCGTATCTACAACCCGGCAGTCCCTTACTTCCCGCTTCTGACACAGGCGAACGACGGGCCTGGATTCAATGCAGTTATTGGACCGGGATATCCCGTGAGCGGCTTCACTGCCCCCTACACGGGAACGTACAGACTTCGAATCACCACGTTCTTCGGGTGGTCCGTAGGGCAATACCTCGCAACCGCCCACGTCCGTTAGGCTCCGCTCGATGCCTTCCGACGTACCATGCCAAGGTGGAACTCCCCGATCTTCGTAACCGTGAACGTCTAGTCATCGCCGGAATCGACCCGGGCACTCGAGTCATGGGCTACGGCGTAGTTGGGCGGGTCGGCGCGCGGACGATGCGCGTGGACTCCGGGTGTTTCCGTCCGCCTCGTGATTCAGACGGAGGCGACCGGTTGTTCTTTTTGTTTAGCTCCCTTCGCGCACTGCTCGAACATCACAAACCCGATCTTTTGTCTCTCGAAAAAACATTCTTCGCCAAGAATGCCCAGTCGACTCTGCGCATCGGAGAAGCCCGGGCGATGGTGCTTCTCGCGGCAGCGGAATTCCGAGTTCCAGTCCTCGAGTACTCTCCGACGGTCGCGAAGCGCGCGGTGACGGGAACGGGCTCCGCCGACAAGGACCTAGTTGCGAGGCTCGTGGCTGTCGAGCTCGGATTGGCTGAGATTCCGGAGCCTCACGATGCGACGGATGCGCTTGCTTTGGCGCTGTGCGCCATGCGAGATCCCCGACTAGATCCGCGATTCCGATAAACATCTCAAGTTCGGCGCGTTTGTCGGTCGATCCTCGGTGAGACGCCCCTCTTTGGGGGGAAAAGGATCCGCCCATGCGAACCATCACTCTGATTATCGCCGCCTGCATATTTGCAGGCTGCACTGCCACCACCTCCAATTCGAACCAATCTCCGGCAAATGCTCTTGCAACCCCCGAGACCGCATCGAATCTAGATCCTCAGGCGATTCCTGAGGAGTTGCGCCCGTCCGTACTCAAGCCCAATGAGAACGAAGTCCCGGCGGCCGTACGAGCAATCGAGGTCCAGATCGACCGCAAACAGACCATCATGGCAGATGAGATCCTGATCGAGGTCTCGTGCAACTACGAATGGGATGTGGCGTTGACCGGCAACACCGTTTCCAAGCAAGTGGCTGACCGTGGTGGGCAGCGTTCCGAGGCAATCGGTTCCCCCCGCGCCATTTTCCGCAATCTCGACCTACGAGCACGCAACAAGATCACCTTCTGGAAGTCGGGCCTTGACGTCACCCCGTTCATTCGCGTGGTGGCAAAAGGACGCGTCAGCCACGTCGACGCCGACGCGACGGGCGTGTACCGTGTAAAACGAGCCACGACAATTCGCATCGACAACGCGAATCTCACCACTCAGAGTGAGGCAACGACGGTCGGCTCGACGGATAAATGAAAGCGGTCGTACAGCGAGTATCCTCCGCCCGCGTCACCGTGGATGGAGAGTTGACCGGGGCCATTGGTTCCGGTCTACTTGTATTCTTGGGAGTTGCCCCGACCGATACTGCGATTCAGGCGGTCAGTCTTGCCCGTCGTATCGTCAACGCTCGTGTCTTTGCGGACGACGCAGGACGGATGAACAGATCCGTCATAGATTCCGGCGGTGCCATCCTGGCAATCTCCCAGTTCACTTTGCTCGGCGACACGACCCAACGACGGCCGTATTTCGGGGGCGCCATGGCCCCTCAGCCCGCATCCGAAATCTATGACAGGTTCTGTGAGGCAATACGCGCCGAAAACCTATCGTGCGCGACTGGACGATTCGGCGCACACATGCTCGTCGAGAACATCAACGACGGACCCGTGACTCTCCTGTACGACGAATCCTAAAATCAGGCCGCCGGCCCGAATCCGCACTTCTCGCGAGCTAACGCAAGAGTTGCCTTCGCTGACCTGCGGGCCTTCGCCGCACCCTCTCTGAGGATCGCGTCGACTTTCTCAGGCTCGGCATAGAGAGCCTGCGCCCGTTCTCGAATCGGATCCAAAAGTCGAAGGAGGCTTTGGTGAAGGATCTTCTTGCAGTCCATACAACCAATTTGCGCCGTCCTGCATCCGCTCTCGACTGACGCCACTTGTGGTGCGTCGGTGAGCATCTGATGCCAGGCGAACACGTTGCACACTTCTGGGCGACCCGGGTCGGCTCGGCGCAGCCGTTGCTCGTCGGTTACCGCGGATCGGAGTCTCTGCCAAAGTTCGTCGGGCGTCGCGAGAATATCGAGCGTGTTGTCTTTAGACTTTGACATCTTCGCCTTGCCGTCAGTCCCGACAATGCGCTTCGCGGGCGTCAGAAGAGTCTCCGGCTCGGGAAACACCTGACCGAATCGCAAGTTGAACTTGCGGGCAAGTTCGCGCGCCAGCTCGAGGTGTTGTTTTTGGTCCTCTCCGACGGGCACCACATCGGCTCTATGCGCGAGGATATCCGCGGCCTGCAGGACGGGGTAGGTCAGCAATCCGGCGTTCAAGTTGTCCGCGTGTTGGGCGGACTTGTCCTTGTATTGTGCCTGCAATTCGAGGCGGCTTACGGGAGCACAAGTCATCAAATACCACGCAAGCTCGGTGTGCTCAGGCACCTCGCTTTGCACAAACAGCGTGCAGCGCGACGGGTCAACCCCAGACGCAAGCAACGCGATCGCGCAGTCGCGAACCTTTGAGCGTAGTTCATTCGCGTCATAGTCGACCGTCATCGCGTGCCAATCGACGATACAGAAGGTGCAGTCATAGGCATCCTGCAGGGCCACCCAGTTTTGGATCGCACCGAGGAGATTACCCAGATGAACTTTGCCTGTAGGCTGGATGCCACTGAAGGCCTTTTTTCGGGCTGTCATGGCAGTCGCTCCTTCATGAGTTTTGAAACCCACTTACCAAACGTATCCATTTCAACATTGACCAAAGTACCCACGCCCCGAAGAGCGAGGGTTGTGGAGGCGAGCGTATGCGGAATAAGCGCCACTGATATCCGATTGCCACTGCAGGCGGCAACCGTGAGTGATACTCCGTCGAGCGTGATAGATCCCTTCGACACCACGAAGGCGGTCAGCTCATCTGGGATGGCAACGGTCACCCATGTCTCACCCGACGACACTTGCTTTTCGACGACGACTGCGGTTCCGTCGACGTGACCTGTGACGAAATGACCGCCTAAGTCGTCCCCGGCGCGTAGTGCCGGCTCCACATTGACCGAGTCCCCTACCCGAAGTCCCCCTAACGTGGTTTTGCGAAGCGTCTCCGACACGGCGAAGAAGGTTGCGACGGTCCCGTTGGTGCCTTCGACCGTCAGGCAGCAACCGTTGACCGCTATGGAAGCCCCAAGAACCGCTCGGAAGGATGTCGGCCCCAAATCGATACCAAAACGCCGGTAACCGTCGCCTTCCTCAATCGAGACGACCCGCCGCAAGCCTTCCACGATCCCGGTGAACATGGGTCCGATCCTAGCCGGGAGGCCATCTGCGCCAAATCCGTCCCGACACGGCCGTTGGCGACGGTCGTGCACCCCGGGAATTCCCTTGATCCTCCCCTTCCGCCGACGTACTTTCCCCGTCCGCTCGACCTATCCGAGATCGACATCGACTGCTTCCGCGGTAGATACGTGATCGGATCCCCAGCGTGAGCCGCCGGATGCGAGTGGACATCCTTACCCTCTTCCCTGACATGTTCCCGGGCGTACTGTCCGCGGGCATGCTTAGGATTGCTCGTGAGAAGGGTTTGTTGGACGTTCACTTGCAAGACTTCCGACGGTTCGCAAAGGGTGCGCACCAGAGTGTGGACGACAAGCCGTTTGGTGGTGGGCCTGGAATGGTTCTTAAGCCTGAGCCCGTCTTCGATTGCCTCGAAGACGTACTCGGCAGCGAAAGACCGTTACCGAAGATGTTGCTCATGTCCCCGGATGGTGCCCCGTTCACGCAGAAAATGGCGCGTGCCCTCGTCCGTGAGCCAAGGATCGTGATCCTTTGCGGGCGATATGAGGGATTCGATGAACGCATCCGCCAAGGTTGGCCATTCGAAGCCGTTTCGCTGGGTGATTACGTGCTGTCGGGAGGCGAACTCGCCTCAATGACGATCGTGGACGCAGTAGCGCGATTGATACCTGGTGTGGTGGGCCATGGCCTTTCCACACTGAAGGAGTCCTTCGAACAGGGACTTCTGGATCACCCGCACTACACACGCCCCGCCTCATACCGCGGCATGGACGTACCCGAGGTCCTGCTGTCTGGAGATCACGAGCGCATCGCCACGTGGCGACACGACGAGTCCCTCCGGATTACGAAAGAACGACGACCCGATCTTTTAGGCGAACGCCCTCAAGTTTGAGTCGACATGCCCCATGAAGGGGCTTTACGCGGACGAAAGCCATGCATAAGCACGATCACGTTGAGAAGAAACACCTGCGCAAGGAACCCCTCCCCGCATTCACCATCGGCGACACTGTCGATGTTCTCGTGAAGATCGTTGAAGGCGACAAAGAACGTATCCAGACGTTCAACGGCACCGTCATCGCCAAGCGCGGTCGCGGCGCAGGCGAGATGTTCACAGTCCGCCGCATTGTTCAAGACGAAGGTGTCGAACGCATATTCCCCGTCAACTCGCCGAAAATCGCTGGCCTGAAGGTCAAGCGCTCCGGCAAGGTGCGCCGCGCCAAGCTCACGTACTTGCGCAAGCGAACCGGCAAGGCCACGCGCCTGGTCGAGCGGATGAATACGACACCCTCGACCTCCGGCTGAGGAGAGCCTAGGTGACCCACAACCTCCCGTTCCGTTGGACCGTCATTGCCGTGGTGGTCGCCATCACGGCTTGGATCTTCTTTGCCAACAAGCTGCAGCTTGGCATCGACTTGCAAGGTGGCCGTTCGATGACCTATTCGGTCTCGAAGACGGCGCTTTCGCAGGTCCCTGTCGGCGAACGCGATAAGGCAATGAACGACACCGTCGCCACCATCTCCGGACGTGTCGACAAGCTCGGCGTCAAGGAGTTGACCATCCGGCGTATCGGTGACGACAAAATCGTCATCGAGCAGCCCAAGATGGACGACGCCGAGGCCCGGTCCATTCAAGAGCAAATGCTCGCGCTTGGCACCCTCGAGTTCCTGATCGCCCTTCAGGAGCCGAACGGACAGCCACCGGAATCAAAATCTCTCAATATCCCAACGGGTATTGGCGATGCCACTGAACCGTACACGTTCAGCGGTTCCCAAGCCGAAGCTCAACGCAAGCAAGCGTATGAATCCGGCAAGAACCTGCGCGGCGAAGCGTATCGAGACGGTGAGCCCTACACGCTCCTTCAGGACCGCAACGGCGTCTGGACGGAATTGCCTTTCAAATGGCTCCCCCATCACATCGATGACAAAGCCGACAAGGAAGTTCAAAGTCGCCTGAAGGAACTCAACGACTCACGTCGCGGAATCCGCCCTCAGGCAGAGATCGACCACACGAAGATCTTCGGCTATTGGCTCTACGCCGACCCGGAGTACTTCAACAAGGCGGCCGGCAAGCCTGGATTTACGGGTCAGGACATCACAGAGCCCCGTCGCTCGTTTGACCGCAGCGGTGGCCGCTCCGTCGCCTACAACATGGGCCGTGGACGCCAGTCCGACTTTGAGTCGTACACCAGCAAATACGTCAACAGCCCGATGGCGATCGCCCTCAATGAAGAGGTGTGGAGTGCGCCTACGATCAACTCAGCGCTCCGCGATAGTGTAGAAATCAGCCGCCCGGGTGGTTTTGCAGAAGACGAGCAAGCGATGCTCGTCAACTGCCTGACCTCGGGAAGCCTTCGCCTTAAGCCTCGTCTTGAAAGCGAAGAAACCATCGGACCAAGCCTCGGCGATATTGCCACGACGCGCGGCATCTGGGCGACAATCATCGCCTTTGCAGCGACGATTGCGTTCATGGTGTTCTTCTATCGTTCTTGCGGGCTAATTGCGAATATCGCGCTTATCCTCAACCTCGTGTTGATTTTGGCGACACTCGCCCTGTTCCAAGCGACGCTGACGATGCCAGGTATCGCTGGCATCATCTTGACGATCGGTATGGCGGTCGACGCGAACATTCTTGTGTTCGAGCGTTCACGCGAAGAACTAGCGCGAGGCCAAGGGGTCGTCGCAGCCGTGGAAGCGGGATACGACCGTGCCTTCATCACGATCTTTGACGCGAACTTCACGACCGCCATCGCGGCCGCAATCTTGATCAAGTTCGGAACCGGTCCGATCCGCGGCTTCGGCATCACGCTACTTTCGGGTATCGCGATTTCGATGTTCACGGCGTTATTCGTAACCAAGGCAATATTCGGCGTGGTCCTCAAAACCGGAGCAATGAAGAAGCTCAACTTCATTAATGCGATCCCAGTACGCGACTACGATTGGCTAGGCAAGGCGAAGCCGTGGCAGGCACTTTCGGTGGCGCTCGTCATCCTAGGGGCAGGCATGTTCCTTGGGACCGGCGATGAGAAGTACGGCTTGGACTTTACAGGCGGTACCGTCGCTTCAGTTCGCCTCGCCACCCCTACTGAGACTGCCGACATCCGTGGCAAGTTGACATCGATCAAAGATTCAGACGGAGCAGCCCGTTACCTCGAAGTAGACGTTCTTCCTCGTAACGCAATCGCCGGTAAACCCCGTTCGGTCTCAGACGAGTTTGAGATCAAACTGCGCTCTTCGACCCGCGTTGATGGCGACGACGTCAAGCGCTTCGCCGAAGAGAATCTGACCACGGCGCTTGGAATCAAGCCCGACGTCAAGCCTCCGACGGCGATGACCGGCAAAGAAGGACGCATAGTCGAAGGCGAGTGGATTGTTGAATTCACCCTGCCTGCGCCAACCCTCCAGAATGAAGTCATTACTAAAGTCGAAGGATGGACAGACGCCAACGGCAATCGACCATTCGCCGGCTCAGGGCTTCAGTCGTTGGATCCGGAAACGAATTCCGATGATCAAACTGTCGCCACCAAGTTCAAGGTCGAGGTCGCCCGCCAAGATGTTGCGCGAGGAAGCGCAGCAACCGACATTCGGGCGGGGCTCGCAGGCATTTTGGCTGCGGATCCCTTCAAGAAGCTCAACTACCTTGGCCCGAGCGTCGTCGCCAACCTGAAGGAAAGCGCGATTGTCTCAATCATCCTGTCGCTCGGAGCCATCATCCTCTACATGTGGTTCCGCTTTAAGGAAGTTCGATACGGAATCGCAGCGACAGTTGCGTTGATTCACGATGTAATGGTTCCTCTCGGACTTTCGATTCTGTTGAACAAGCTCGGAATCATCTCCGCGCCAGTCAATCTACAATCGATCGCTGCATTCTTGACGATCATCGGCTTCTCGATCAACGATACCATCGTGATCTTTGACCGTGTTCGTGAGAATTCGGGGCTGATGAGCGCGAACTTCCGAACTATCGTCAACACGTCATTGTCGCAGACGCTTTCGCGAACCATCTTCACCTCAGCCACCGTCTTCTTCGTGGTCACGGTGCTGTTCGCGGCCAACGTCGGTGTAGACAGCCCTCTTGAGGGTCTCTCGTTCTGCCTCTTAGTCGGAACCATTGCCGGTACCTATTCGACAATCTTCGTCGCATGCCCCATGGCCGTTTGGCTCAAGGAACGCGACGATCGTAAGTCGACCGCGATGACTGCTGCTAAGGCCTGAGTCCAACTCAAGCCGGGTCCACGCGCCAACTTTCCTCCGGGATGGTTGGCGTGTTGCATTCGTAGGCCCCGTAGCGAATTCGACGGCGATCGCCTATCCTCAACCGTATGCGCAATCTTGTGGTCGGCTTCGTCTTCCTGGCACTCGCCGCCGTGACCATCGGCGTCCTTATGGTGGATCGTTTAGGACCCCGCTTCGGCTCGGCCCCGGGGCCGAGCCTCGAAGTCGACAACATCCGAAACGACGAGAATCGTGTTGTCGTCACGCTCGGTCGCGGTGAATTCGATATTGGTGCTCAAGACGTGACGGATCTCCCAAAGAAGAGTGAACCAACTCAGAAGGAACTCGAGGATCAGATCCTTGGGCGGACTCCCTCGAAAAACGAACAGGCCATCGCCGTGACCGTGGATCCAACCACGGGACGGCGCGCGATCACCGTGTCGAGCGGCGATACCCTTCGCGAGATTTCTCGCAAGTTCTTGGGCGACGCGTCGCGCTACAACGAGATCCTGCGACTCAACCCGCGAATGAAGCGGCCCGAGGACCTACGCGAAGGGCAGGTGTTGATCCTTCCCCCCAGGCTCAAGTGAGTCTGATCCCGATCACCGGCTGACGGACGCTCTTATCTGACGCAAGGTCGGGTCGAATTTGGCGCCCGGGCACGCCGTGCCTTTGAGTCGGTACATTTTCTTGATGTCTTCGTGTCCATAGACCTTCGCAGACGGGATTCGGTACTCCGAACACAACCAGCCGACGAGGTCTGTCGTTGCACGCACCTGAGCTGCAGAGGGAACTCCATTGCTGAAATTCCCAATCAATGCGATTCCGATGTTCTGGGAATTCGCCGCGTCGGATCCGCCGTGCGCGCCTTGGTAGACCAAAGGTCTACCTTCCCAAATACGTCCCTGTTTGTCGACGACGAAGTGATAGCCAATATCCGCCCAAAAATGCCCTGCTCCATTATGGCCATTCTGATAGGCGCGCATGCGCTCGGCAACATCAGCGAATGACGTACCAACTGGCTTGAGATCTGCTGTATGGTGCAATGTAAGTCGTGTCGGCGCGCCCATTGGCTCGGTGCGCTTGAGAATCGTCGGCGTGGCACGCCACTCTATTCGACTTACGATCTTGGGAGCACTCCGCGCTCCTGTACCGCGAGGGCGCGCCGCGAGTCCGCGTGCGGACGTGCCAACGGGCGTCTCTACACGGGGCGATGGAGCTGCGACCTTTCCACCCAAGAGTCGGTCAAGGTCCGCAACTTGAGGAGCAGAGGTCATCGCAATCAAACCGCGCGTCTTCCTTGCGCGTTCGATTTGTCCCCCGCGAAACTCGGACAGCGCTTGCGCTGCGCGGGCTGCATCGCGGTCCGAGAGTGGAACAAGCATGGAAGCGGCTTCACCGTAGTGAAGCGCCGCCGAAGCCCACTGAAGGCGCGCGTCGTCGCAACGCCCAAGGCCCATCCGTGCCCGCCAGTTACCACCAGCGTCGAGACCGCGAGTCAACGCTCCCCAGTATGCGGACTCTGCCGCGATGAAGGATCGATCGGCCGTGTGGAGTTCGGCGAGCTCAAGCCACTCTGGTCCCGAGAGTGAGCCTTTCGACAGCAGGGCCTGCTTTCGTTCAGATGCGACGGGCGACGAGCGAATCGCGGCCGGGTCATTCCGATTACCGCCAGACGTTGCGCAGCCGGACAGGAACAGCACGCACGCCGCCGCGCACGCGGTCCAAAACCACTTCAGCATGAAAATCTCCCCAACCTCAACAGAATAGCGACTTGTACCCTGGCCGGGTAGGCTCGGCTCTCGCTGCGTTCCTTCTCGGATGGGTCACGCCCCCCTCACCCTCGTCCGGAGGGCTTTCACCGACACAGGGCGTCATCGAGCACACGGCCGTCAAGGGAACGACTCCAGTCCTCGGAAAGCCCCCGCACCCCGTCGGGGCAGACGCACCCGAAGTTCCCCCTTGTGCGGGGCGAGGTCGATTTCTATCATCTTCCCCCAACGTGTTGGCCGATGAGGCCTTCGCGTCCCGTTCGCGGGTGTAGCTCAGTGGTAGAGCGTCACCTTGCCAAGGTGAATGTCGTGGGTTCAAATCCCATCACCCGCTCTGGCAGTGGCCCCTGAAGGTTAAAAACTTTAGGGGCCACTTCATTTTATTTATCACCGTCAAGCAATCGGCCGAGGCCGCCTAGAATGGAACCTTCGCCCTTCGCCGAGCCGCCGTGAGATGGTGCAGACGCGATGATTCGGTCGGCAAGTCGGCTAAGCGGTAGTGATTGGAGCCAAACTCTGCCAGGACCGCGCAGGGTGGCAAAGAACAGACCTTCCCCGCCAAAGAGCGCAGACTTGATCTTGCCCACGTATTGAATGTCGTAATCGACCGACGGGGTGAAGCCAACGATGCATCCCGTGTCCACCCGCAGAGTCTCATTGGACGAGAGCGTCCTTTCCATCAATGTGCCGCCGGCATGAACAAACGCCCACCCGTCGCCCGTCAGGCGCTGCATGATGAACCCCTCGCCGCCGAACAAGCCAGCGCCTAGGCGTTTCTGGAAGGCGATACCCACGCTGACGCCCTTCGCTGCACAGAGAAAAGAATCCTTCTGGGCGATCAACTCGCCGCCGAGAGATGCGAGGTCAATTGGCAAGATCTTGCCGGGAAACGGAGCACCGAACGCCACCCGACGCTTGCGAGAATCCTGGTTTGAGAAAACCGTCATGAAGAGCGACTCGCCGGTTAGGAGCCTCTTTCCCGCACCGACCAACGAGTCGAAGAATCCGCCACGGGCGCTGCCATCTCCGAACACGGTCTCCATCTCGATTCCGTCTTCCATGTACATCATGCCGCCCGCTTCGGCGACGACAGCTTCGTTCGGATCAAGTTCGATCTCGACATACTGCATTTCGCTGCCGAAGACTTCGTACTGAATATCATGCATGGGTGCCATCCATCGCTCCTTTATTCGGGTGCCGGGCGAAATGAGCCGGAACGTGATCTCATGCTGCCGCCCGCCGCATTATGATTCGTAACGGGAGGCGGTTCATGTCACTGACGCGGCGAAATTTTCTTACACTGACCGGAACATTGGGGGCGTCCCTTGCCCTTGGGTGCGCCTCGACAACGGGTAACGGCCCCCCGTCTCGCCCCACCTTCTCGATCTCCCTCGCGGAATGGTCCTTCCATCGTGCACTTCAATCCGGGCGTATGACCAACCTCGACTTCCCCGTCCGGGCACGAAGAGAGTTCGGCATCGGCGCAGTCGAGTACGTGAACTCGTTCATGAAAGACCGGGCGCGGGATGCTGGCTACCTGAAAGAGCTCATGACACGAAGTGACGGTGAAGGGGTCAGGAGCCTCCTTATCATGTGTGACGGCGAGGGTGATCTCGGACACGAGGACACGGGGGCACGGCTCAAGGCCATTCAAAATCACGAAAAGTGGCTCGATTGTGCCGCGGTGCTCGGGTGCCATTCGATCCGGGTCAATGCGGGCGGCCGCGGGACGCGAAAAGACGTGGCTCAACGCGCTGCCGACTCACTGGTGCGTCTTGCGACCTACGCTGACGGGAGTCGACTCAATGTGATCGTTGAGAACCACGGTGGATACTCGTCGGATGGTTCGTGGCTCGCTGGCGTGATGAAGATCGCCAACCACCCGCGAGTAGGGACTTTGCCTGACTTCGGCAACTTTGCATTGGGTGACAACAAATTCTACGATAGGTACCTCGGCGTCGAAGAGATGATGCCTTTTGCCAAAGCGGTGTCAGCAAAGTCCCATGCGTTCAACGCCAATGGCGATGAATCAAGCACGAATTATACGCGCATGATGGGGATCGTGTTGGCTGCAGGCTACCGCGGATTCGTCGGCATCGAGTACGAAGGCGATCGCCACTCCGAAGATGATGGAGTCCGATTAACGAAGTCGCTTCTCGAACGCGTCCGTGAGGATCTCGGCTCAAGACGAGAGGAGTGATTCGAGCCGAGTCAAATCGATTTTCTTGGCGCGCTCAAACCTGTTCATCCGTACAAGAATTGAAGACGTTTTCGTCGATCGGACGATAAAATGTCATGCGACGGTCACGATCCCCTCAAGCCGCCGCGACGGAAGGTGAACCATGCGTCTAGAGACTCTCATCACCGTGTCCCTTGATGCGACCATGGCCGAGTTGCTGACCGAGGCCGTAGAAGACCTGCTGCCAGGAGCCTCGTTCGAACCCGGTCGATACCAAGTCCGATTCCACCATGCTTCCGAGAGTTTGGTCACTCTCATCGGCATCCTCCGTCATCTCGGGATCCCCTACGATTCGGATGAAGCTAGGGCGTTCTCCGACACCGAACTTCACAATGCGCCGATGCTTCGCATCGTGCCACCAGAGGATCTTGTGGTGGTTCATCGCAAGGCGTCGAACGACGATCCACCATGTGGCCATGCGGTCGGCCCGATCACGAGTGGAGGATCCCTCTATCTTCCGAAGACCGAAGTCGGGAACCTCTTCAGACAAACCACCAATGGCGGATGCCTCCTTGATGAGGAACTCGCATCGGCGTTTATCAAGGAACACATCCACGGTGGACTCCTTAGGCCGGTATCTGACACGACCGGTGCTATGTCTCCGTACTTCGTGCTGATCCCACAGCACCGACTACCACCCATGCAGGTTCCTCCCACCCGGGTCAAGGTCAACCCGGATGCAGCGTGCCCTCACTGCGGCCAGGGTGGTATGTCGTTGCGATCGCTCCCTTTCTACGGGGCAGATCTCGAATCTTTCGACGATGTCAACATCACCTACGAGCAGTTTCGGCACGGGGAGGAAGTCGCGCCGGAAATCGTCATTTCCCAACGCGTATTCCGCTTGCTTGAGAAGCACAGCGTCGGGAAAATTGCGGTGGAACCCGTGATGCTGGTGTAAGCCCCTGCGAACTCGTGGGTCATGCGGCCCGGGAGCGTAGACTCCCACCGCGATGGCCGCGATCTTCCCATTCCCACTTCTCGGACCCGCACCGTCGGTGCGGCTCGTGAATGCTTTCGCGCGACCGTTTGACAACGCCATCGCAACCGCACGAACGTGCTATTCCGCGACCGGGATCATCACAGAATCTGACGTTGCAGGCGACGGTCTTGATGCCCAGATTCAAGCTCGCAAGTCTCGTAACCGTGATGCGCTCGCAAAGAGCCTCTATCAAGCGGGTCACCACACGACACTTCAACATGCATCGTTTCAGTTTGCGATGGAGAACGTCTCCCGCCATTTCATTTGGGCGTTCCTTCACTCTCACCCTTTCTACAACTCCGAACAGGTATCGCAGCGCTATGTCACAGTGACCCGTGGAAGCGTCACGATCCCAGTTCTGGAACCCGCGGCTCAACGCATTTACGTTGAGGCGGTTGAAGGTGCGATGGCAGCGTATCGACAGCTCGACGAGATGCTGTTTCCGCTTGCTTCCGAGCACTACTACTCGCGATTTCCCGGACGCGCGAAGCAACGGGAAAAGTACGACAAGGAAGTTCAGAAGAAGTCACAGGAGGCCGCCCGCTACTGCCTTCCCGTCGCCACCCAAGCCTATCTCTACCACACCGTCTCGGGCGTCACGCTGCTTCGCTACCATCGACTGTTAGCTCAAGTCGATGCTCCGGCTGAGACGCGCCATGTCGTTGGACTCATGGTTCAAGAACTTCTAAAGCATGACCCGGGATTTGCGACGGTTCTCGAAGAGCCGATTGATCTCGCCTCGACACCGGAGGGCGCCTACCTCGCCGGATTACCGCAGGGCGCGGCCGATGTCCTTCCTGCCAAGTTCCGCCAGCATTTCGACGCATCACTCGAGGGCAAGACATCCAAGCTCATCGACTGGAAGACCCACGCAGAAATCGTTCTCGCTGAGTCAGTTCGTGAAGTACTTGGAGCCACTCCCGACACACTGAGTGACGACGCGGCGATCGCACTTGCGCTTGATCCGGCCGTAAATCGATTGCACGGTGAAGATCTCGTATTGGTCGAACATTCTAAGATCCTTAGGACCCTTCACCACCCGCACTACACCTTCCGCAAGCGCCTCTCACACACTGCCGACTCGCAGGACCAGCGCCATCGCATGACCCCGGGGTCACGGCCTGCCCTTTGTGCTCAGGTCGATTTCGCTCCGGACTACGTGACACCTGAGTTGATCCGCACAAACGAGCGTGTGTTGGCGTCATATCGTCAGGCGGTCGAGGCACTCTTTGCAGCCGGTCGCCGACTTGTTGACATGGGCGTCGATCGCGCAACGGCTGCCTACCTGCTTCCCAACGCCACCTGCATACGATTTACCGAATCAGGCGACCTCGCGGCGATACACCACAAGCTCGCCATGCGGCTTTGCTACAACGCGCAGGAAGAGATTTGGAAGGCGAGCCACGAAGAACAGCTCGCGATCCGCGCGGTGCATCCCCGACTCGGCGCCCATCTCGGTCCGCCGTGTGACTTGCGCTATCGCGCCGGAGTTAAACCCACCTGCCCGGAAGGCCCCCGCTACTGCGGAGTTCCCGTGTGGAAGTTGGATGCTCGCGACTACGTCCGCGTGATCTGAGGCACGGCCCCCCCGAGCGGCGGAAGTTCCAATCGTCTCAGCCACTCCTGCGAGATAACGTCAGGATCCTTCGGCACTCCGTGGGTCAGGACCTCGGGTTCGCCTTCGGTCACGAGGACGTCGTCTTCAATACGAATCCCGATTCCACGCCAGCGAGGCTCGACTGAATCATCATCTTCCGCCACGTAGAGCCCGGGTTCGACGGTCAGCACCTGCCCCGGGGCGAGCTTGCGTGAATCACGGTCGTCCATGTAGCGACCCACGTCGTGAACATCGAGACCAAGCCAATGACTGGTGCGGTGCATGTACCAGCGCGTGTACGAACCTGCGGCTATCGCAGCGTCTCTCGTTTCCGTGATGAACCCAATCTTGATTAACCCTTCGACAAGGGCTCGAACCGCCTCGTCGTGAATATCGATGAAAGGTACACCCGCCTTGCAGAGCCTGATCGCGCGAAGCTGAGCATCAAGAACGATGTCGTAAAGCGCGCGCTGCTCCGCCGACCACTTGCCGTTCGCCGGAAACGTCCTCGTGATGTCCGCCGTGTAGCCTTCTACTTCACAACCGGCATCAACCAGAACAAGGTCTCCATCCAAAATGGGTGCATTGTTCTCAACGTAATGTAAAATCGTCGCGTTGCGACCCGCGCCCACGATCGACGGATATCCCACGCGCTCGGAGCCACTCGCGCGAAAGACATATTCGACGACGGCTTGCACATGCCCCTCGTTCATCCCAGGATCCACCGAGCGCATGGCGGCAAGGTGGGCACTCGATGTGATCGACGCCGATTTGCGCATGCAATCGACTTCACGGGCTGTCTTGTGAAGTCGAATCTCGCCGAGATGGGGCGAGACGTCACAAATGTCTGTTGGCCAAATGCCCGCCCGCCGACCCATGGTCCTTGTCGAAACGATGAGTGAAATCACGGCCCTATCGGCCTCACTATTCCGTCCAAGTGCCGTGTAGATCCGGCGGTAGCCCTCGACGAGTTTGGCGAGCTCCTTGCTCAAGTCCGCGATGGGGAATGCCTGATCGACCCCGAGCAGAGAAACGGCGCCTTCCGGGCCCATTCGGCGCCCAGTCCACGTTTCGCGGGCGCGGTCCCTCGAGCGCACGAACAGAGTCGCGTGCGGGGCGTCGGGTCTAACCACCAGAACCGTCTCCGGCTCCGGCATCCCCGAGAGATACCAGATGTCCGAGTCAGGCTTGTAAGGGTTGTGGACATCGCCGTTTCGAATCGATTCGGGGGTGGAGAAGAACACGGCAACCCCATCGGGACAGGCCTTTATGAGGCGACCACGGCGTTCGGCGTAAATCTCTGGATTCATGAGCCACTCCCTCACTTGTCGAAGTGTATCAGCCAAAGCGTTCGCGTCCCCCATGTCTTCACGCTAGGCTTGACTGCACAAGGCGCCTATTTCAACCATGCTCGTCACCTGCCCACAATGCCCGCGTTCGCCCGTCTATTGGTCGCAGTCTTGCTTCCGCCACATCCCTGATGCGGAAAAGGCGAAATGGCGTGAAGATGTCATTCAAGACGTCTATTACTACGGTGGCGTCAACGTCCCGTTCACCGAATGCGACTTCGCCGGAATGGACTTCAAGAAGGCGAACCTCTCGCGCTCGCGACTTGAGCGAACCAACCTCGACAACTGCAACATGAGCGAAACGGTGTTCATCGAGGCCGACCTGTCTGAGGCTTCCGTCAAGAATGCGAAGCTCTACAAAGCGAACTGGTCGGAATGCAAACTCGATGGAGCCGACCTCACCGGCGCAAACGCTGAGCGTGCCAATTTCGAAGGCACCGACATGAAGGCAGTCAAGTGCAACGGACTCGACGGACGCCACGCGCTATTCCATGGAATCGTGGCCGCCGGGAGCTCGTTTGCGGGGGCGAATCTCGCCGACGCCATCTTCACCCTGGCCGACCTCACACAGTGCGATTTTTCGGGAGCGAACGTGGCCCGGGCCGACTTCTCAGGTGCGAACCTCGCCGGGGCCAACTTCAAGGGTGCCCTCGGACTTTCCACCGTGATCACCGACGAGACGACGATATCTAGAGACGTGCTCGATACGGCTTGATTCAGTCCGCTGTGAGGCTTAACGTCCCGGCCCGAGCCCTTGGGGCTCGACCGGACGGATTCACTGATGGACACCAAGATCGCGGACCTCGGGTCCTGCAAGAAGGAAGTTACGGTCACCATCCCCGCTGATCGCGTGGATGCTGAAATCAACCATGCCTACGAGTCCTTGCGCGGCCAAGTCGCGCTTCCGGGATTCAGGCAAGGCAAGGTTCCCCTCGCAATGCTCGAGAAGCGTTTCGGTGAGGGTGTGGCCAAAGACGTGGCCAATAAGGTCGTCGAGAGTTCCCTCGGGGAGATCCTCCGCGAGCAGAAGCTTGAGATCGTGACAGAGCCCGAGCTCAAGTCGGAGCTCGCACCTGCAGAACGCGGCAAGGAACTCTCCTTTACCGTTCACATTGAGGTCAAGCCGACCTTTGATCCACCCGACTACAAAGGCATCAAGGTCGAACGCGTCCGCAAGTCTGTCGAAGAAGCGGATATCGATCGCGTTGTCATGGACCTGCGCAAGAACAAGGGAACATTCAACGTCATCGCGGGCGCCGCATTCGAGAAGGGCGACCGCGTGACGGCTTCCGTCAAGGCGCTCCTTGACGGCCTCCCCGTCTGGTCGACAGACGCCATGAGCGTCGATGCCGCCACGCAAGAATTCGGCGAGTACCACGTGCACGGTCTTGAAGCTGCGCTGCAAGGCCGCAAGGCCGGCGACAAAGTGACGCTTGAGGGCCACGGACACGGGCATCACGAGGCCGGCTCCACCTCGCGCGCTACGACCATTGAGATGACGATTTCCGATGTCTCGAAGGTTGACCCTGCTGCTCTCGACGAAGCCTTCGCGAAAGAGTTCAACCTCGAATCGGTCGACGCTCTCCGAGCGGACGTTAGGAAACGCCTCGAAGAGCGTCGCGACCAGCAAGCCGACGCCGAAGTCGACACGAAACTGGTCGACGCGCTCGTCGACCAGGCCACCTTCGACATGGCCCAGGGCCCTATCGATCGGGCCCTCGCCCAACGCCGCCAACAAGCGACCTACGAACTGATGATGGCTGGAAAGCCAGCCCAGGAAGCCTCTCAAGCGCTCGAAGAAACCACTGCCGCGATGCGAAAGAGTATCGAGCGCGAGGCGCGCGCATGGCTCATCATCGAACGCATCGCGAAGAAGGAAAAAATCTTCGCGCTCGAAGATGATATCGCCAAAGAGATGGAAAAGGTCGCACGCGAGACGGGCGCAAGCATGTCAGAGGTTCGCTCGTACTACGAAGAGCGACAATTGCTGCCCCAACTGCGGGCAACCGTCATCGAACGCAAGGTCTTGGCTTTGCTTCGGGAGCACGCGCAGATCTCCGATAAGTAGGTGACGTTGGCCGGGCACGACCGGCCTCAAAAAGGGAGAACGAAGGATGAGCGTCGAGAAGGCCAACTACTACGTCCCATACGTGATCGAGAGAACCGGCCGCGGCGAGCGGTCGATGGACATCTACAGCCGGCTTCTCGAAGACCGGATCGTTTTCGTCGGGGCGGGAATTGATGACGGATTCGCGAACGCCGTCGTCGCGCAGCTTCTGTTCCTCGGTAAGGACCAGAATCGCGAGATCTCGATGTACATCAACTCCCCCGGTGGCAGCGTCACTGCGGGTCTCGCGATCTACGACACGATGCAATTCGTGAAGTGCCCGGTCGCTACCTATTGCATCGGACAGGCGGCATCGATGGGCGCCGTCCTCCTCGCAGCCGGTACACCAGGTAAGCGCTACGCGCTCAACAACGCGCGCATCATGATTCACCAGCCGTGGGGCGGCGCGCAGGGCACTGCGTCGGACATCCAGATTCAGGCCGAAGAAATCCTCCGCCTAAAGAAGCGACTGAACCAGATCCTCGCAACCCACGCCGGCAAGCCGATCGAACAGATCGAGCGCCTCACTGACCGCGACCACTTCATGTCGGCCGTGGAAGCGAAGGAACTCGGGATCATCGATCACGTTGTGGACCCGACCAAGGTCTGATCGATGGCCAAATCGGAGGGACGCGACGAACTTTGCACGTTCTGTCAGAAGCCGCGTCACCGTGTTCGCAACATGGTGGCCGGCCCTCCGGGGGTCAATATCTGCAGTGATTGCATCGAAATATGCAACACCATCGTCTCGGAAGATCGACGCAAGTCGACGGGCGGTAAAGCAACAACTGCAACTGCCGCGACATCCAAGACATTTGAAGTTCCTTCGCCTCGCAAGATCGTTGACCACCTCGATCAGTATGTGATCGGGCAGGACGAGGCAAAGCGCTCGATCGCAGTCTCGGTTTACCACCACTATCAGCGCATCGCACAGGGCCCCAAAAAGAAGGGCGACGTCGAGATCGAAAAAAGCAACATCTTGCTGGTAGGCCCCACCGGCTCGGGCAAGACGCTCATCGCTCGCTCGCTCGCAAAACTCCTCGATGTGCCGTTCGCGATCGGCGATGCCACCACCCTGACGGAAGCGGGCTACGTCGGAGAGGACGTCGAGAACCTCCTTCTGAAGCTCCTGCAAGCTGCGGAGTTCGATATTGAACGTGCGCAACGCGGCATCATCTTCGTCGACGAAATTGACAAGATCGCCCGCACCACCGGCAACGTATCGATCACCCGCGACGTGTCCGGCGAAGGCGTCCAACAATCGCTGCTCAAGATGCTCGAAGGCACTGTCTCCAATGTGCCTCCTCAGGGGGGCCGCAAGCACCCTGAGCAACAGTACATTCCAATCGACACCTCGAACATCCTCTTCATTTGCGGCGGAACGTTCGTCGGACTCGAAGAGATCATCTCGCGCCGTGTTGGCAAGTCGCGCATCGGCTTCGACGAAGTGACCGTAGGGACATCGCAGGAAGTGACCTCGGCGTTGTTCCACAAAGTCGAGACCGAAGACTTCGTCCAGTTCGGGATGATTCCCGAATTCCTAGGTCGACTCCCCGTAATCGCGGTCCTCGATCCACTCGGCGAAGCGGACCTTAAGCGCGTTTTGACCGAACCGCGCAACGCCCTCGTCAAACAGTTTCAGGCGATCTTTGAGCTCGAAGGCGCCACGCTCAAACTCACCGACAGCGCGCTTTCGGAAATCTGCCGCAAAGCCATCACGCGCAAGACCGGCGTCCGCGGACTTCGCGCCATCATGGAAACGCTCCTGCGCGATGCGATCTTCACGCTCCCGGAAGTCGGACGCGGAGCAGAATACGCCGTGACTGAAGAGCACGTGAAGGGCGAGAAGGTCCTCAAAGCCCGCAAGGTCTCGCGCCGCAAGGGCGACGATGCTACCGGTTCAGATTCGGTCAGCGATGCAGCAACCGAAGCCCGCCCCGCCTAACTGCCGACGATCGGCATATTGCGGAGTCTCAACTGACCGCACGCGGCGGCGATGTCATGTCCTTTGCGCTTGCGCACTGTCACCTTGAGTCCACGGTAGCGCAAGTCCTCCGCAAAGAGGTCAATCACGTGATCGGGCGGTCGGCGAAATGGCTGTTCATCAACCGCATTGAATGGAATGAGGTTAACGGTGCCGCGAACATCCTGAAGTAACTCGGCCAGTTCGCGGGCGTGCGATGGCCTTGAGTTAACTTCGTCCAACAGCACGTATTCGAACGTCACCTCGCGCCCCTTAGCCTCGAGATAATTTCGGGCGGCATCCACGATTTCCGCGCAGGTCATCGCGGCGGGAAACGGCACGATTTCCGCGCGCAATGCATCATTCGGCGCATGCAAGCTAAAGGCGAGCGTGTATTGGCGCGGTTCTTCCGTGAATCGCTCGACGCCCTTCTTGACACCTACAGTCGACACCGTGATGTGGCGCGCTCCGAGACCGCAGCCTTCCGGATCATTCATCGTTTCAAGGGCCGGAAGTAGATTCGGAATGTTGAGCATGGGCTCGCCCATCCCCATCACCACGGCATTCGTGATCGGCCGCCCCAGCTCTGCGGCCCTCGTTCGAATCGCGAGGTACTGGTCGAGAATCTCACCGCGAGTCAGATTGCGCTTCAGTCCGAACAGGCCTGACGCGCAAAAACCACATTTGACCGGGCATCCCACCTGCGTCGAGAGGCAGATCGTGCTGCGGTCACCTTCCATGATGAGGACGGCTTCGACGCTTTCGCCGGCCCCTACATCGAAGAGGAACTTCTCGGTAGTTGATTGACGATCGGATTCGATGGCGCGCACCTTCGGAGGTCCGACATCAAAGACGGTCTCGAGGTGAGTGCGGAAAGCCGACGGGAGATTCCGCATGCGACCTACGTCGAGGACTCCCTTCGCGAACACCCAATTAAAGAGTTGCTTCGCGCGATACTCAGGAAGGCCCGCGGCGAGAACCAGCTCACGCGCGGAATCATGAGTGAGTTCTGTAATGCGAGGGGCCATGGTGAGACACGATAACGCGTCCCGCCATTGGCCCTACGGCAAGAAACCTTCAAATCAGAGCTTGATCACATCGCCATTACGGATGATCTCTAGCGCGGGATTGGCGCCCGATGGCTTATCCGTCGTCTTGGGATTCATTGCTTTTCTGATGCCATCGACATCATAGATAACGACCCCATCCACGGACTTGATGATGTCGTCGTCCTGAACGCCGAGTTTCTGCGCGATGGAATTGGGCACGACCTCGACAACGACGACTCCAACTCCTGCGAGCTTGAGGTGGCGACTCACAAGGTTCGGAACCTTCTCAACGACCACGCCTAGCTGGCGACCCGTGACCCCTTCGGCCTGAGGTCCCCGACCCCAAAGCTCTCCGCCGCGCTCGGTGCCGTTCAGGCGCTCGCGAATCACCCGCTCGATTTCAGCACCATCGACTGGGGGCATGTCCGGAATCTTGATTTCGCCTAAGTGGTTTCGCCAAACCCCAAAGCGACTTTCGGGGAGCGGGATGCCACCATGTTTCCGCACAATGGGCCCGAGCCTGTTGTTCGATCCATCGAGCCCCATCGACTTGTACTTTTCATAGACCTCGGGATGCTGCTTCTTGAAGGTCTCAATGTCATCGGCCTGATAGACCGTCATTCCCCCATCGCGAGGCTTGACCGTAACTCGAATTCCAGACTTGTCCTTCTTGACTTCGACAGTTCCATCCGGCCCCATGAACATCGAAGTACTCGAAGATGTGATCGAGTTGTCCTGAATCTCAGGTACGACTCCCTCAGGCGCCTCTGGCGAGACTGGGGAGATTGGGGTGGTGCGGATTCCAGATTTCTTGGCGTCGAGGTCCTTCAATAGCGCATCGGCTCGGCCGCGCGCTTCCAGCGACAAGGCGAGGTCTTTCGAGGCCTTCTCAAGCTGGGGGCGGGCCGATTCGCCAGCGGCTCGCAACTGGTCCATCGCCGACGTTCGAGCGTCGTAGAACTCGGAGTCGAGCATCGAGATGCTAGATGCAATTCTGCCAGAGTCCGTGACTGGTCGCGAATCCTGCGCCGCGAGCGATGCGACAAGAACCAGCATTGAAATAGTCAATGAACGCATGGTGTGTCTCCCATCCCCGAAACGGGGAACCTATCTCAGCGAAGTACGGCTCTCCGGAGAATCCACTCCACGAAGCGCCAGCCATGAGGGACGCAGCAACGCGGTCTTTGAAACTTGGCGAAAAAGTGACCGCGAGGCTCGGAATTCAATCAGCCGAAGTTGGCAAAGCGAGCATGAAGACAGGTGGCCCTCCAGAAACTGCGCTTCGCGCGGATTGAGTTCATCCCCTGCGTGGAGAGGCAGCAGTTTCCGAAAGCGATCACAAGTCATGGGCAGGCCAACATGGGGTTAGCCAACCTACGGACGGGATCATCTGATCATTGGACGCGGCGACGAATCATCGGGCGCGATTCAGGCGTTTGTCCCGGCACGACCTCCATTGGGCCATGGCCGATCTCGAGTCGTCGGAATTCGGCTCCGGAGCCTCCCTCGTGTGGCGCAACCTCGATTACCCCCTCCCCGCGCTCAACCTCTCGGCGGGCGCGGTCGAGGATGACCTTAAAATCGAGGCCGTCGACTTCAATTTGATCGACACCATCGGCTCCGTCACCTTCGCTAATCCTGCGGACTACGCGGCTACCCGCAGGACGCGATGTAGGGGCCGCACGGTTCGGGTTCAATTCCATCGCTCGACCTGTGCGGGTGGCGCGGGGGCGCGGTTCGGTCGAACCGGGCGCGTTGGGCGGGATCGGACGGGTCGGAGCGGCGGGGCCCTCCACGATGCGCCCGCGGGGGACACCTTCAGCTGCCCGATTTCGGCCATCTGAAGTCTCGAAAACCATCTGCTGCCCACCCGGACGGCGTCGGCCATCTGCCATTTCGTCCACCATTTGGTGCATTTCGCGACGCAGCTGGCCAGCTAGAGCGTCCATCCGCTCGTCAACGCGGCGGTGCATTTCCTCCCGGCGACCCTGATCGCGAACCGAATTTGACAGTCGGCGGTCTCGCTCAGTTTCTTGGTCCGTCGAGGCGCAGCCAATCGCGAATGGAGCGATGGCCAATAGAAGCAACTTATGGTGCATGGGATTTCCCCACCCGCTGACGGATTACGACTCTGATCGTGCCGAAGCCCCGGTGGCTGCGGCTCGCACAGATTCGTCGGCCGGAGGGAAAATGGCCCCCATCTGCCGAAACTTGCCATATCGGGTGTCAAGCAAGTCCTGAATCGGGATACGACACAGGGCGTCTAGGTGCCCCGTGATTCGCCCTTTGACCGTCTCGAAAGTTTGGACATGGTCGCGGTGGGCGCCGCCAACGGGCTCAGGAACGATCTCATCGACGATCCCAAGGCCCAGGAGGTCTTTGGCCGTGAGTTTGAGCGCCTTAGCGGCCTCCGGGGCACGCTTGGCGTCTCCCCACAGGATGGCCGCGCAGCCTTCGGGCGAAATAACCGAGTAGTAGGCATTCTCGAGCATGAGGACCTTGTCGCCCACGCCGATTCCAAGCGCTCCGCCGGAACCACCCTCGCCGATGACAGTGCAAACAATCGGGACACGAATGCCCGACATGTCGCGAATGGCCTCTGCGATCGCCCACGCCTGCCCGCGTTCCTCGGCACCGATTCCCGGATAGGCTCCAGGAGTGTTGATGAACGTGACGATCGGAAGACCGAATTTTTCGGCGAACCGCATTTTGCGCATCGCCTTGCGATAGCCCTCAGGATGGGCGCATCCGTAATTGCACGCCATTTTCTCCTTGAGGTCTTTGCCCTTCCGATGGCCAATCACCATCACCCGGTGCGCACCAATGCGGGCCAACCCAGTCAGAATTGCTCGGTCGTTGCCGAACTCCCGGTCGCCGTGGAGTTCGACGAAGTCCTCAAAACACGACGCCACATAGTCCGATGTCAAGGGGCGATCCCGGTGTCGCGCAAGCTGGACCGTCTGAATGGGAGTCAGGCCTGACGCGATCTCCTTGACTTTGGCCTCTAGCTGTTTTCGGAGGCTCGCCAGCGCCTTCGACTTGGCGGCCGTAGGCTTGGCATCGGCCTCTAGCTGCTGAATTTTCCCCTCGAGCTCGATGATCGGACGCTCAAATTCAAGAACAAAGGCCGTTGAGCGGGTCGGCCTGCGGGGGTCCGTCAGAGGTGTGGGTGGAGGGGTCGCCATAGGGACGGTCCCAAAGGACCGGGAGCGCGCATCGTAGGCCCCTGCGCGGCAGGCGACAAGCCCGAATGGAACGCGTTCCTGATCGCAACTCGCGCTGCTAGCGTTCCGGCGAATGAACGCGGCATGGCAAATCGAAGTCCGCTTAGCGGGTTCCGTGGACGACGCTGTCGGCCACCAAGTTGAAAACAACCTCGGATGGATGGGAGTCACGGCTCCCGTCTCCGTCACGACCGCTCGCCAGTTTCTGCTGGTCGGGTCGATCGGACGCGCGGAGGCCGAGCGGCTTGCCCGCGATCTGCTCGCCGATGCGGTCACAGAATCGGCGACGGTCCATGAGCACGCGGTTTGGGACGGAAGACGGCCCCACTCGGTCACGGTGTTCCGCAAGCAAGGCGTGACGGACCCGGTCGAAGCTTCGGTGAAGCGCGCGGCCGGACGTCTTGGGTGCAGAATCGACCACGTCCGCACTGGAACCACGTACGAGTTCAAGGGGCCGCTCGACGATGCCGCGCTTTCGCGAATCGGTTCTGGGATGCTCGCGAATACCGCCATTGAAGACCTCCGCGTCGGCGTCGTGCGCATCCCCGACATCCGCGCCGCCCATGCTTCAACCTTCGCCCGACGCGAAGTTCTGTTGCGGAGTGTCGACGACGCAACGCTCGAGAAGATCTCCCGCGACGGAGGCCTTTCACTCTCCTTGGAAGAGATGAAGGCGATCGCTGCCTACTTTGTCCGAGAAGGTCGCGAGCCGACGGATGTCGAACTAGAGACGCTCGCGCAGACCTGGTCGGAACACTGCAAGCACAAGACGTTCACCGGCTCGGTGGTCTACAACAAGGGTCGACCGGATGAGGTGCACTTCAAGAACCTCCTCAAGGAGACGATCAAGGCCGCCACTGAAAAGATCGCCCATCCAATGTGCCTTTCGGTGTTCCACGACAATGCCGGAGTCATCGCGTTTGACGACGTAAACGCCTTGTGTATTAAAGTCGAGACGCACAATCACCCAAGCGCCATCGAACCCTACGGCGGGGCAGGTACGGGCGTCGGGGGAGTGATTCGGGATATCTTAGGAACGGGACGTGGAGCAAAGCCGGTTGCCAATATCGACGTGTTCTGCGTTGCGTCTCCCGACATGCCGGCAGCGAAGGTCCCAAAGGGCTGCATGCATCCGCTCCGTACCCTGCGAGGCGTCGTGGCCGGTGTTCGCGATTACGGCAACCAGATGGGCATTCCGACAGTCAACGGTGCCGTTGTGTTCGACGACCGTTATGTCGGCAATCCACTGGTCTACGCGGGAACAGTCGGTCTCATGCCGCGCTCCAAGGTCACCAAGGAAGTTCGTCCCGGAGACCTCATTGTGGCTCTTGGAGGCCGGACGGGGCGCGATGGGATCCATGGCGCGACCTTTTCGTCAGCGGAACTTCACGCCGAATCGGAGACTGTCGATTCGGGCGCGGTTCAAATCGGAAATGCCATCACCGAGAAGAAGGTGATGGATGTAATCCTTGTCGCTCGCGACCGCGATCTCTTCCGCGCCATCACCGATTGCGGAGCGGGTGGATTCTCATCTGCCGTGGGTGAAATGGGAGCGGAATGCGGCGCCGACGTCGTCTTAGATGATGCTCCACTCAAATACGTCGGTCTTTCGCCTGCCGAGATTTGGATCTCGGAGGCACAGGAGCGCATGGTGCTCGCGGTGCAGCCCGAGCGAATTCAATCGCTCTTGGCACTATGCCGAGAAGAGGACGTCGAGGCCGCCGTGCTTGGGACCTTCACCGACACGGGTCGACTTCGCATCACCCACGCCGGCATCCTCCACGCCGACATGGACATGCAATTCCTCCACGACGGCCTGCCAAACACGCTCCGCGAAGCGACCTACGATCCGCCTCCATTAGGCGCAGATCCAACCATCGCGCAAGCCGATGTGTCCGCGTGGCTGCTAAAGCTGCTTGCGACACCGGACATCGCATCGAAGGAATGGATCATCCGGCAGTACGACCACGAAGTTCAGGCGGGCAGCGTCGTGAAGCCCTTGGTCGGCACTCGCCACCACGGCCCATCGGACGCAGCGGTTGTCGCGCCCGTCCTTGGCAGCCGCCGCGGATTTGCCCTCGGAAACGGAATCGCGCCGCGCCATGCGGATCTCGATCCCGCATCCGCCGCAGAGGCCGGCATTGACGAGGCATTGCGCAACGTTGTGGCCGTTGGCGGCGATCCATCGCACTGTGCGATTCTAGACAATTTCTCTTGGGGTAATTGCCGAAAGCCGGACCGTTTGGGTGCCATGGTGCGTTGCGCGGTCGCCTGCCGCGACACGGCCATTGCGCTTGGTACGCCGTTCATTTCGGGCAAGGACTCGCTCAATAACGAATACCAGGCCGACGGCAAAACCATCGTCATCCCCCACACGTTGCTCGTGACTGCTCTCGCGATTGTTCCCGATATCGCGAAGTCGGTCACGATGGACCTCAAGGCCGCGGGCAACGTCCTGTACCAAGTGGGCGAAACAAAAGAGGAACATGGTGGCTCGGCGCTTTCGCACCTCGTCGGCGTTTCAGGCTTGCACGCACCGCGCATTGACGGAGCCGCGGCAAAGAGCCTCTTTGCAGCCTTGCATCGCACGATGACCGACAGCCTCGTCGTGTCGTGCCATGACTTGTCCGAAGGTGGACTCGCAGTAACCCTCGCCGAAATGGTTATCGCAGGCGACACCGGTGCGGAAGTTGACGTGATGAAAGCCGTTGCCTCGCAAGACGCCACACTCACAGCGCGTCTGTTCGGAGAGTCGTTGACACGGTTCGTCGTCGAGGTTCCACGAGGAAAGGAATCCTCGTTCGAGACTGCCATGGCGGGCCACCCATGTGCTCGAATCGGAGTGACGACCGTTGAGCCAACGTTGGTTCTTCGCGCAGAGGATCAAACCCTCCTGCGGCTCAAAGGCGCCGAGCTTGAGAACGCATGGAGACCTTCGCTCACGGCCTGGCTCGCTGGCGGGCACGCGAACAAGGAGGTCCGCTAACATGGCAACTCCCAAGGTACTTGTGCTGCGATGCGCCGGGATCAACTGCAATGAAGAGACCGCCCACGCTTGGAACATGGTGGGCGCGGAAGCTGAGCAAGTCCACCTCAATCGACTCTTGGAGTCGCCAAAGATCCTGGACGGCTACGCGGCGGTGAGCATTCCGGGAGGGTTCTCCTATGGGGACGACATTGCCTCTGGCAAGGTCCTTGCGACCGAGCTTACGACGGCTCTCAGCGACGCGCTCCATCGATTCGTGGATCGCGGTGGGATGGTTTGGGGCATCTGCAACGGCTTCCAAGTCCTCGTCAAGACGGGACTTCTTCCAGGCAAACTGAAGACGGGACGTACCGTCGCAGCCACGCTCACTTGGAATGACTCCCACCGCTACGAGGATCGCTGGGTGCATGTTCAACTCGATGGGCGACTCTGCTCCGTCGTCGAAAAGCATGGCGCTATCATCGAACTCCCGGTCGCGCATGGAGAGGGCAAGTTCATCACCGCAGATCCCGCCGACCTCGCGGCGCTTGAGGCCGCAGGACAAGTCGTCCTTCGCTATGTCTCAGCCAACGGCGGACAGACCTCCTACCCCGGGAATCCCAATGGATCCGTTGGCGGTGTCGCGGGAGTCTGCGATGCCACAGGCCGAGTCTTCGGCCTCATGCCCCACCCTGAGCGCTTCCTCACACCCTTCCAGCACCCGTGTTGGACACGAGAGAAGCACCGTACCGAAGGTGACGGACTTTCTCTTTTCCGCGGTGCCATGCGAACACTAAGATCGTCATGATGCGGATCACCCTTGGTCTCTTCTTGACGTTCGCCATCGCAGGTTGCGGTCCTAGCGGAGAGCAGCACACCGCACCGATCGAAGGCGGTGCCGTCCTGCGGTCACAAGCAGACGAAGCATCGCGTGTGGTGTCTCGAATCTCGTCGATCCTCGGGAGGCCGTGGAGTAGTTCCTTCCCCTCGGTATCCCGACTCCGCACACGCTTGGCAGCATCGCAGGCTTTCCTTGAGGAGGCGGCGGCCTCCGCAGCCGACCCCGCAGCCGTTGCCGCCCTTGTCGCCCGTGGCAAAGAGATGTTCGTTTCGGCGGACGCGCCGGTGAATCGAGCTCTCGCTGCCTTCGAAATGATGGCACGTCGGTTGGATCATGGTGCCATGATCGACGAGCAACTGCCCGCTGCAGCCAAGACAGCCGAAGATCTTGGTGCGAAGGGAGTGCGGCTTCGCAGCGATGCATGGCGTGATGCGTGGCGCTTTGCACAAGAGCGTCTTGAGGCAGCCGTTGCCGCCACTCTCGCAGGCAATCCAGACGCGGGTCGGCAGGACGCCATGATTGCCGACGGGCTCATGGAACGCGCACTCGTCGAGGGCGAACGCGTCCTCGGCGAGATCAAGGTGGGCATCCAAGGCGCGCGCGACTCGCGGTATCGCGGCGAGCTGGTGACCAAACGCCTTGAGTGGGCGAAGAGCGTCGCAGAAAAAAAAGGAGCGGAACTCGCGCAATCCGCACGCACAGCCCTAGCCGATGCGCAGGCATGGGCCTCCGGGACCCTAGCGGCGGACGTTGAAGCGGCCGCGATGGCAATCGCTGAAGGCCGAAGCAATGCGCAGGAGCTCGTAGGTAAGCTCGCAAAGCGTGCTGATGATGTCGTCCAAGCTCTGCTCGCTGAGTTCCTTCCGATCTGTCGTTCTCTAGGGATGTCTGATCCTCCGTGACGCTCGGAACGGCGGAAACAGTTGCCCTGATCGCGACGGCCACTGCCGCACTCCTATGGGCCCTCCGTAGCTTCGGCCAGTCCCCCATCGTTGCGTACCTCGCGGTAGGAGCGCTCGTCGGCCCAACCGGCGCGGCCCTTCTTCCCAACACCCAACTCGTCGGTCAGCTAGGCGAGATTGGGGTCACGCTACTGCTGTTCTTCATTGGACTTGAATTCCATGTGGAAGACGCGAAGCGCGCCTTCAAGATCGCGACGCTAGGAACGCTAATTCAGATTCTCGCGACCGCTGCTGTATTCGCTTTGCTCGCTCCATTCGTCGGAATAACGGGACATGCGCGATGGGTCGTCGGATTCGCCATGGCACTCTCGTCCACGGCAATTGTCATCAAGGCCTTCGTAGATCGACGCGAAGAAGATTCGTTGACGGCCCGAACCTCGGTCGCGCTACTTGTCGGCCAAGACGTCCTGGCCCTCGTAGCGATGGCATTGCTTCCTTTAATCGGCAGTGCGGCGACGGGATCCGCGTCAGCATCGGGCCATTTAGGGCTAATCTTCCTTCCGATCCTATTCCTGGCCGCGCGTGTCGGACTGCCCTGGACATTCGAACGACTCGCCCTCGCGCAGCACCGTGAAGCGTTCACGATTTTCTCCGTGACTGCCGTCATCCTTGTTGCGACCGCCGCACATGCACTCGGTGCAGGCGCCGCATTCGGAGCCTTCCTTGGAGGCCTCGTGCTCGCGGGCTCAGCTTTGGCCCCCCAAATTCGCGCGGAATTGGTCACCATCAAGGATCTGAGCCTCGCTCTGTTCTTCATTTCGGTGGGCCTCAATCTAGACCTCAAGCACATCGGGTCGCACCTCCCCCTGCTCTTGGGTGTCCTCCTTGCCGTCACGGCTATCAAGCTTGTGATCACGACCGTCGCGGTCCTTCCCTTTCGAATTCCTATGCCTTCCGCCATTGGAACCGGCGTCGCCTTGTCACAAGTCGGCGAATTCGCTTTTGTGTTGACCCAAGCCGCGGGATCCATGCTTGGCGCCGCCGATCGCCAATTCGTTCTTTCAGTTGCGGTCCTCTCGATGCTCCCTGCGCCTGCGCTGGTTAACGCTTCCCGCAAAATCGGCCGCTCCTTTGCCAACCTCGTCGCACCCAATATCTCAGGTCCAAACAGCTCAAAAGTCGACCGCAGTGACACATACCACCGCGCAGTTGTTGTCGGCTATGGCCCAGTCGGCATTACGCTCTGCAACATTCTCATCAAATGCGGTGTGACTCCCAGTGTCATTGATATCAACCTCGAAACTGTTCGTCGTCTTAAGTCAATTGGTCGATCCGCCGTTTACGGGGATGCGTCAAGGCCGGAAATCCTTGAGGCTGCTGGAATCCGCCAAGCGCACTACCTCGTTTTGACTCTCCCCGATATGGCAAGTCGTATGTCAATCATTGCGCAGGCCAAGGCACTTGTCCCAGATATTCACATTGTCACGCGCGCCCGTTATCTCGATGAGGCTCCTCAACTCATCGCTGCCGGGATTCACGCGGGTGCATATGAAGAGGTAGAAGTCGCAGCACAACTAGCACGCGTGCTGCTTCGCGAACTTGGCGCGACTCCTGAGCAACTAGATCATGAAGTCGAGCGTCTGCGCCGGGAAATCGGACGACGCTCTGGATTCACCCGAGCTATCCGCGACCCTTCCGCAAACTCTAGCGCACCAGACCGTAGTTCGAACGCCCCGCCGCACAGCCGAGAAACCTAAGTCAAAGGGCTTGGTTTCAGTGTGCGCACTGAGTCCCTGCGAACGGTAAGTCCTATCGAGTCAAAGTACTCAAGAAGAGGGATCACGTACTTGCGTGTACCACCAAGTACATCCTTGGCCTCGATCGACGTGATTTGTCCGTGAGCGTTGCAGTGCGCGATAAGGCGTTGCTTTGCAGCCGCGATCGTATCGGAGTGCAAAACTACGGATTCATCGAGGCGCTTCGCTTTCCCCTGCGCTTCGAGCATGATGATGAGGTTGTCAATGCGCTTCTCAGGGCGACCGGCTTCCTTTGCCAGATCCGCAGTCAGAGGTGAGGCCATTCCCGTTGTCTTCAGGCGGTCTTCAAGCCACCCGACGAGTCGGCGGTCCTCTTGCGAAAGACCTCCCTTGAATGACTTAAGTCTCCACTCTAATGCCTGACGATCGACGGTGCCGCGCCGCACACAATCGGCGAGGAACAACTCGGTGACCGCCGGCGGATGCCGCACATGCGTGGCGATATCGAAAACCGTGAATCCGTATGCGTAGTGGTTGGCCTGATGGAGCGCGAGAAGGCTGGCCTCGACGGATTCGCCTCCGACCGTGACGGGCTCCGCATGGAGATACGTGCCAGTCGAACCCACGCGGACGAGCTTCTTCTCGGCTAGGAGCTTCTCAATCACGGGAGCAACGAGGGCCTCAGTTGCTCGCACCATCGCCGGAATCACGTGGACATCTGTCGGATGGAGGCCTTGGCCTCTCACTGTGGCTTCAACGTAGGCGGATAGGTCGCCAATCGCCGACTCCTTCGCCGCCAGATTATCCGTGATCCAAGTCCTGCTCTGCTTGTGTCGGAACTTCGTTTCGCCGAGGATCACGCCGCCACCGAGCGTGCGTTCCGGCGATGCCAAGCGCAAAAGGAATCGATCGCCCGGAGCCATGATCACTGGTTCATCCAATCGCAACTGGGCGTACACCTCGGTCCCAGGCTCCGCCTGTTTGGCGTCGAGGATTACGAGCGTGCCTAGCGTCTCCGTGGTGTTCGCGTGAAATCGAACACCCACGTGAGAATCGAGCGCCTTGCCATAAGACGCTAGGAGCTTGAATCGGACTTCAATCAATGTTGACGCATTGAAGAGCCCCGGAGTACAAATCGATGCTCCGCGACCGACGTCCTTCCAGTTGATGTCAGACAGGTTAAGCGCCACTCGCTGCCCTGCGCCGGCCGTGGGCACAGGGTGATGGTGCGCCTGAACTGAACGCACCCGCACGGCTTGGCCCTGCGGGAGAATCTCGAGCTCATCTCCAACCGAGACCGTCCCCGAAAGCGGGACTCCGGTGACAACTGTTCCGTGCCCTTTGACCGTGAAACTTCGTTGGACGGGGAGACGAAACGGGCCGGTCATATCGCGCGCCGGAACGGCTGCCACCTGGCGTTCAAGTTCCGCGCGCACCAAGTCGAGCCCCTCGCCTGTCGCATTTGAGCAGCGAATGATCGGCGCGCCTTCAAGGAACGTACCCTCGACAAACTCGCGAAGCTCCTCCTCAACGAGTTCCGGCATCCCGTCATCCACGAGGTCGATTTTCGTTATCACGATGAATCCGCGGCGAAGCCCTAGAATCTGCATGATCTCGAGGTGTTCGCGGGTCTGGGGCATGACTGAGTCGTCTGCCGCGACGACCAACATCACAATGTCGAGGCCCGTCGCGCCCGCCACCATATTGCGGATAAAGCGCTCGTGCCCAGGAACATCAATCAGCCCGACTTGGCGACCCTCGGCCGTGGTGTATTCGGCGTAGCCGAGATCGATGGTGAGTCCGCGCTCCTGCTCCTCCTTGAGACGATCCGGGTCGGTCCCCGTCAGCGCCTTTACGAGGCTCGACTTCCCGTGGTCGATGTGGCCGGCTGTCCCGACTACCGCGCGGAAAATGTCAGTCACGGATTCCATGTTCTTGGGCGGCATCGTACCCGAGCGGGAGGGGTTCAACGGGGGTGCTAACCTATCGGCCCACCACCATGCCGCTTCCCCCACTTTGGAACCTACTCTCACGCGACGCCGAGGCCGAGGCCCGGTTGGTGGAAGAATTGCGCTGCTCGAAGGTCCTCGCGGCGCTGATGATCCGACGCGGCCTCGCGGATCCGGCTGCCGCCAAAGCTTGGCTGGAACCGAGCCTCGCAGACCTCGAAGATCCACTTGCCATCATCGATATGGAGGCCGGGGCGGCGCGGCTAAGCACCGCGATACGACTCAAGGAGTCGGTGCTGATCTATGGCGACTACGACGTCGACGGGATGACTGGCACGTCTCTCCTTGTCAACTTTCTGAGCCTTGCGGGGGCCCCCGTCGAGTGGTTCATTCCGGACCGGAAACGTGACGGCTATTCGTTCTCCGGTGCAGTCATTGATCGCTTCCTAGCGCGCCCCACGCGGCCAAAGGTCGTCGTCACAGTGGATCACGGGACGAGTGCCCACGAGGGTATTCGGCGGCTCAGCGAGGCCGGAATCGACGTTATTGTCACCGACCACCACGAGCCCCCACCCGAACTACCGGTGGGAGCTGTGGCTCTCATCAACCCTAAGCGCAAGGAATGCACGTCGCGCGCGCGCGATCTCTGCGGCGCGGCTGTGGCCTTCAAGCTTGCTTGGGCCACGGCGCAGCTTCATGGCGGCTCAAAGAAGGTGGCGCCAGAGTTTCGAGATTTCCTAGTCGACGCGATGGGATTCGTCACGCTCGCCACCATTGCGGACGTGGTGAAGTTGCGCGGTGACAATAGAGCACTCTGCAGCCACGGGCTGCGCGCCATTCCCCACACGAAGTCGAAGGGCCTGGCCGCGCTCCTAAAGTCCGCCGGACTTGAAGGTCAGGTCATCAAGGCTCGCACGGTTGGCTTCAAGATTGCGCCGCGCCTCAATGCAGCAGCCCGACTGGGCCGCGCTGAGGAAGTGGTGACTTTACTCACCACCAAAGATGACGCCGAAGCAAAACGCCTTGCAGACCGCCTTGAGAAAGCGAACGAAGAGCGTCGAGCGATTGATCGTGTCGTGCTCGAGGATGCTGAGCGCATGCTCAAGCGCCAGGGCCACATCGAAGGTGATGCCATCTGCCTCGGCTCCAAAGACTGGCACTCAGGGGTGATTGGCATCGTCGCGGCGCGGTTGGTGGATCGCTACCACGTACCCACCCTTTTGATTTCCCTTAATGGCGACGAGGGACGGGGCTCCGCGCGTGCACCCGATGGATTCAACCTCAAGGACGCACTCGACGATTGCGCCGAACATCTCGTCGCGTGGGGAGGTCACGCAGGGGCCGCTGGTTGCACCGCAACCGAATCGGCATTCCCCGCCTTGGCAGAGCGTTTCCGTGCAGTTGCACGGAAGCGCGCTGAAACCTCGCCGCTGCGCCCACGCTGGGACCTTGATTACGACCTACGCCTTCGCGACGTCACCGGTGGCCTGATCGAAGAACTCGATCGTCTAGCGCCGTTTGGATCCGGTAATCCTATGCCGATGTTCCTGTTTCGAGGCATGAAAGTCGCGGGAGTCCCCACCGTGGTCGGCGAGGGCCGCGCCCACGTCCAATTCATGACGACCGACGGAGAAACCGCCATGCGCGCGATTGCATTCGGCGCAGGCCCTCGACTCAAAGACCTCGAATCGAAGGGCGCGATATTCTGTCTTGCGGCTCACGTCAAGTTCGACACGTTCCGAGCACCGGGAAGCGTCCAACTTGAAGTGAAGGACTTCCGCCTTGATGATGGAACCCTCACATGGACGCCCTGAAGCACGCGATCGACATTCTCCTCCATCTCGACACCCATCTGAATGATTGGGCAGGTCAGCTTGGGCCATGGATGTACGTGCTTCTCTTCGCAATCATCTTCTGCGAGACGGGCCTGGTGGTGACACCGTTCCTGCCGGGCGACTCGTTGCTTTTCGGCGTGGGCGCACTTTCAGCAACTCAGGGCTCGCCCATTGACCCATGGTTGGTGAGTGCCCTTCTCATCATCGCCGGAATTCTCGGCGACGCTGTGAACTATTCGATCGGTCGCAGGATCGGGCCACGCATCTTTAGCCGACCGAGTTCACGATTCTTTAACACAGATCATTTACGCAAAGCGCAGGCTTTCTACGACAAGCATGGCGGCAAGACGATCATCATCGCGAGGTTCGTGCCAATCGTCCGCACCTTCGCTCCGTTCGTGGCGGGCGTCGGTGAAATGGCCTATCGCCGATTCGCGATGTTCAATGTCACGGGCGCCGTTTTGTGGGTCGCAGGCTTTGTCGCGCTCGGACATCAATTCGGCAACTTGCCCATAGTGAAAAAGAACTTCACGCTGGTGATTTTCGCCATCATCGTGCTGAGCATCCTGCCGGCCGTGATCGAAATCATCCGGGCCCGCCGCGCCCCCGCGGCCTGAGAGTAGGACAACGCAGGGAGCGTTGGATGGCCTAGCAGCGATTCGCGAGAACCGCGACTCAAAGCAGAATCAGCCCTATTTCTTCGAACGCTTTGGGGGCTTCATCCAGAGGCCGTCAAGTGTTTTCTCCGCCTGCGGAAGGCGATCGAAGAACCGCTGTGGCTTCCGACGCAAGGAAGCATCCGACATCAGCGCTGAAGTCAGGAACGGAAGCGCAACCGTGACGTCCGTCCGCAGGTAAACCGAGTCAATCTCGACGCATTCAGCTGAGGTCTTTCCCCACGTGTGGCCTTCGCCTGCTGTGCAAGAAGAGAGTGCCCCGTTGTCCACAACATCGACGCAAATTTGCACGTCGATGTCGAACCCACGGGCGTCGACGCCAAGGATCTGCGAGAGCAGTGGCTCGCCCTGAAGCGTGTAATTCTTGGGAACCCCGCCTCCGATGATCCACACGGCGGCCTTCCCCTTCTTTTCGCGGGCGAGATTCTGCAACGCTGCCATCTGGTACACGTCGCGAGCGACATCCAACCTAAACTTGAACCCGATAGGATCCTCGCGCTCGAGCTTCACTACGTTGAGGTAGATGCTCCCGTCCTGAGGTGCACCGACGAAGATAGGCACGCCGTGGCGGAAGCAAGTCGCAAGCAACGATGGCCGCTTGATTCCCTGCTTGTCTTCAAGTTCTGCAACGACGCGGCCCAACTCAAAGTGCATTTCGGCCGTCGTCATCGAGCGTTGAAATGCCTCGGACTTGAGCACCTTGCAGAAGAAGAGATCCGTGTCGAGCAGGACATCCTCATCGAATCCAATGTCGTAGATCCGGATGACGCGGTCCTTGCGATAGATGCGGTCGTCCGCATGCGGATTCACTTCATGAAGGACGAAGCCCAGCGTACGGTGAAGATCGTGATAGAGATTGGCGCCCGTGGTGGTCAAGCTCGTGATGAAGCCGGCCTCAATCATCGGGATAAGGCAAGAAAGGTGCATGCCGGCCGGCGTCATTGCACCGCTCACGGTGGCAAAGACTGAGCACTTCTCTGAAATGCTCTTGCGCATCAGGCGGTGTGCTTCACGCATCCCTCGCCCGGCGTAGGCCGGGAAGGCCGTTTCGAGTATCGCGCGAGCTGTTTCGGTTCCCTCCATGGCAGGAGGCATAATGGGGCGAGTCGACGGCTTTTTCGAACGGGGCTTCATAGGCGTGTTCTAACGAGAAATGGTCAGGGCTTCGACAGGGGGCAATCCACGCGGACGTTGACGTCGGGACCGCGACATCGCAGCATCGCCCCATGGGACCAGGCCTGCGGCAAACAATTCTGATCGACGCCGACGACACCCTTTGGGAAAACAACACCTACTTCATCGAAGCAATGGTGCGGTTTCTTGATCACATGGAATCGCTCGGGCAGCCCCGGCAAGTCGTTGAGCGCACCGTTCGCGAACGCGAGCGCGCGCGAACAAAAGTTGGAGGCTACGGGTCTATCAATTTTGCTGCTTCGCTCGTTGAAGCGTTTGAAGCATTGGTCGGGCCGATTCCGAGAGGAACGGCAGCAGAGTTCGAGAAACTCGGGACGGACATTTTTAACCACACCATCGAACTCCTTCCTCGGGTAAAGGAAACGGTCGCCACACTTTCGCAACGACACCATCTGTGGATCGTCACCAAGGGACACCAAGCGGAACAACTTGGGAAGATCGAGCGCTCGGGACTCAAGTCGTTCTTTCATGGCCATGAGATCCTCCGCGAGAAAGATCCTGCGTCCTACGCCGACATCGCGACGCGCCACAGGTTTGACCTCGCAACTACATGGATGGTCGGAAACTCTCCGAAATCCGACATTGCAGCTGCAGAAGTCGCCGGCCTGCGGACTGTTTATATTCCGCATCGAACTCTCTGGGAACTCGAGGACATCCCACTTCCCAAACCTCCCGATCTAACACTTGTCACGTTTCAGGATCTGTTACTACACTTTTAGTCCACTACTTGGGCGATGACGGCGGCCCTAACGGAATTTGCGCCGGCGTGGATGAGCGCGTCGCGCGCAGCAAGCAGTGTCGCGCCTGTAGTCAAGACGTCGTCGACGACGAGAACATCGCCATGGCACGGGCGTGTACAACGAAACGACCCGACGACATTTGTCAATCGCGCCTGTCGACCAAGGCTTGCCTGTCGCGGACGATGAGCTCGTTTGAGACCCGCATGGGTGCAAATCACTCCTAGTGACGCAGCTAAGGGCTTCGCAACGATTTCCGTCTGATTAAAGCCTCTTTCAGCCCTGCGGATAACCGACAGCGGCATCGGGAGCACGAGATCCGGAGCTGAGATCGCACGCGACGTCCATGCCATTCGCATGAGATGTGTGAGCCCTGTGCCGGCGTGCATGTCTTTGCCGTACTTCAGACGTTGCACAAGTTCTTGCACTATTCCCTCATAGCGATAAGCGACAAAGACCTCCATTCCATCGAGGTCAATCTTCGGTTCGACCGTGAGCAGATCGCGGCCCAATTCCATACAATCGCAGCACAGTCCTTCATCAGAGATCGGTTGAAGGCAGTAAGCGCAGGTCAGCGGAAACCAGCCGTCGATGACCCCGTTCATCCAGTCGCGCCATGTCTTCATGCAACCTCATGCGATCGCGAATCTCGCGAACACGAGAATGACGCGCAGGGCCCGCGCAACGTCGCCACGTGTCGTAGAGCTCGAACTCCCTTGGAAGGAACAAGGGCGCGGTGCGCGATTGCGCGCTACGGCTCGTCGTCGACAGGAATCGATGCGGTGGTCGGTTCGGGACCGTGATCTGGCGGAAGCCGCAAAAGTTGACGGAGTCGCGCCATATAGGTTTCGATGGTGTCATCGTCCTTGCGCGGCACTCCGAGGAGCGCGCCGATTTCCAAGGTCAAATCGGTGTTCTTCGCAAATGGCCAGCGGTGTTCTTCGACGATGTCCTGAATGATTCGCCGAAACTGCCACTGCGAGAAACGGCGGACAGAAACGCCGAGGACAGCGCAAAGAGACGCGATCGACCCAAGCCAAATGGCGCCGAAGAGCGGCCAAGCATGCCCCTTGAGGACACCTCCGGGCGAGTGGTCGGCAAGCAGGTCGCGGAACTGGTGAAGTAACAGCGCCAAAACTAGAACGACGCCCCCAAGAATGGTCTGGTGCTTGCGAAACACCGAAGCGCGGAGGTTGCGCAGGCCGCCCTTGTAAACGCCGAAATACTCTTCGAGCTGATGGCGCGGCTTGGTCCATAGCGCGGCCGTGCAGACGAAGTAGACCCCCGTCATGCCGAGCACCCCAACCAAGAAATCAAAGTCGTAGTCGAACATATCTGCTGCAGAGCGCCGTCCGGGAGCGGATGCCCCAATGAGGGGGCTCCGACCTCGTAGGGGCCAAGTGTCCTCTCCGCGGGTACCCGCGTCAACGTCCCTACGATTCTCCTGCGTTGCGACTCCCCTAAAGCGTCCCTAGGATGACCGTCCCCGGATAACGCGAAGCGGGACCCAACGCATGAACATTTCCAAAGAAGACGTCGTCCGAACCCTTGGTTTGGCTCGGCTCGAAGTGCCCGAGTCCGATCTACCCGCTTTGATCGCCGAGTTTGGCGCAATCGTGCATTACGTGGAGTCGATCTCCGCAGTCAAGCTCGATGGAGTCGAGCCGCTTTCCCACGGGGGCGAAGCTCGGGACGTGTTCCGTGATGACGTTGTAGTGACTCCTCTTTCAACGAAAGACGCTATGAGCAACGCCCCGGATTCGTTCAACGGCCTGTTCCGGGTCCCCCGGGTGATTGCGGAGTCCTGAGATGGCAAACCGCACCCTTTCTGCGATCGCTAGCGATGTCAACGGCGGTTCCTCCACGGCTCGCGCCATGACGTCACACTGGCTCGACCGCATGGCCAAATGGAATGCATCGCTCGGCGCCTACCTCGCCGTGGATCGCGAGCGTTCTTTGGCCGAAGCGGATGCCATCGATGCCCGAATCCGGGCTGGTGAGCGTCTGCCGCTGGCCGGCGTGCCGGTCGCCGTGAAGGACAACCTGCACGCGCAAGGATTCCCCACCACCTGCGCGAGCCGGATGCTAGAAGGTTTCCGACCGCCATACGACGCAACCGTCGTGACGCGACTCAAAGCGGCCGGTGCCGTCGTTTTGGGCAAAACCAATTTGGACGAGTTTGCGATGGGTTCTTCAACGGAGAACTCCGCGTTTCACGTATGCCGCAACCCCTGGGACACGACGCGCATCCCGGGCGGCTCGAGCGGGGGCTCGGCGACCGCGGTCGCCGCCGATCTCGCTCCGTGCGCATTGGGTAGCGACACTGGCGGATCGATACGCCAACCCGCCGCGTTGACGGGCACGGTGGGACTCAAAACGACCTATGGCCGCGTGAGCCGCTATGGCCTTGTCGCGTTTGCGTCTTCCTTGGATCAGGTCGGGCCTATGACCCGCCGCGTCGAAGACGCGGCGCTCCTGCACGACGTCATTGCTGGCCACGATCCAAACGACGCCACGACGTCGTCCCGGCCCGTCGGCCTGGCGATTCCCTCGCTTCGTCAAGGCGTGAAGGGGCTTCGAATCGGGATCCCAGACGAGTACTTCACGGATGCCGTTGACCCACAGGTGCGAGCGCGCGTGGAAGCCGCTGGCAAGGCCCTCGAAGGCGAGGGTGCCACATTGCACCGGATCTCTCTCCCGCACACCGCACACGCGATCCCAACGTACTACATCGTTGCCACCTCGGAGGCCTCGTCCAATCTGGCGCGCTATGACGGCGTCCACTATGGCCAACGCAATCCGGATGCCATTGACATCAATGGTGTCTATTTTGGATCGCGGTCCAAGTACCTCGGCAAGGAAGTCAAGCGCCGCATTCTCTTGGGGACATGGTGCCTTTCGTCTGGCTTCTACGACGCGTTCTACGATCGCGCGCTGCGGGTACGGTCGCTATTAAAGGCAGACTTCGATGCGGCATTTACCAAAGTCGACTTGGTACTCTGCCCGACCACACCCACAGCCGCGTTCAAGCTGGGCGAAAAGGTGGCGGACCCGGTGCAGATGTACCTAGCAGACATCCTGACCGGTGCGTGTAACCTCGCTGGAATCCCCGGTGTGTCGGTCCCCTGCGGAACAGTGTCCGTTGACGGCTGCGATCTTCCGGTGGGCGCCCAACTCATGGGGCCGAATTGGTCTGAGGCGCTGCTCTTGCGCGCGGCGTACGTCATTGAGGCAAAGTGCTGGGACCCTTCGCGCGTCCCGACATTCGCGGAGGCACGATCATGAGCGCAGTTCTCGATAAGTACGAGCCGGTCATCGGACTTGAAGTCCATGTCCAACTCGGCACCTTGACCAAGATGTTCTGCGGATGCCCGAACCACTTCGGATCAGCCCCAAATTCGCAGACTTGCCCAGTGTGCTTGGGCCTCCCGGGCGCCCTCCCGGTTCCGAACCGCCGGGCGACCGAACTTGGGATCCGATTCGGACTCGCCGTCGGCGGTTCAATTGCGGCGGTGACACGATTCGATCGCAAGCAGTACTTCTACCCTGACCTCCCGAAGGGCTACCAAATATCGCAGGACAAAGGTCCGATTGTCTCCGGTGGCAACCTCACCACGTCCATCCTCGGCGATGGGAAGACGATTCGGATCACGCGCGCGCACCTCGAGGAAGATGCGGGCAAGGGTCAACACGAAGAGGGCGGATCCTCAACGCTAGTCGACTTAAATCGCTGCGGAATTCCTCTCCTAGAAATCGTCAGCGAACCCGACATGCGCTCGGCAGAAGAAGCTTGGCAGTACCTGTCGGAGCTCCGCCTTCTTCTTCGCACACTTGAACTTTCGGAATGCGATATGGAGAAGGGCTCGCTTCGCTGCGATGTCAACGTTTCCATTAGGCCACGCGGGCAGAGTGCCTTCGGAACGCGCGTGGAACTCAAGAACCTCAATTCGTTCCGAGGCGTGGAACGTGCCATCAAGAACGAGGTTGAGCGCCAGGCCGCGTTAATTGACGGCGGCGGCAAGGTGGAGGCGGAGACTCGCCTTTGGGATGACGACAAGGGCGAATCGCGCCTTATGCGAAAGAAGGAAACCGCGCCGGATTACCGCTACTTCCCCGATCCTGACCTGCCTCCGTTTGCGGTCGCAGCCTCGTGGGTGGATTCGGTGCGCAAATCGATGCCCGAACTACCAGCCGTGCGGCTCGCACGGTTCTCCGGGCCCTATGGCCTTTCCGATTACGACGCGAAGGTGCTCATCGCCGATCCGTCGATCTGTCGCTACTTCGAAGAAACAATCGCACTTTGCCAGGACCCTAAGAACGCAGCGAATTGGATCACCTCCGAGCTCTTCGGACTCATGAAGGGCGGCGTCGGAATTGACGACGTGAAAGTTCGGCCGTCGCATATCGCCGAACTCGTCGCGCTGGTTAAGGACGGCACGCTCAATGTCCGCTCCGCACGCGAAGTTCTGGCCAAGCAGTACGAAGACCCACGTCCCGCGAAGGAGTGGGTGGAGAAACTTGGACTCGTTCAGGTCTCCGATCGCGATTCACTCGTTGCCATCATCAAGAAGGGCATGGAGATGAATCCGAAAGCCGTTGCCGACCTCCGGGCCGGCAAGGAGAA
>CAMARR010000007.1 GCA_945860915.1 Candidatus Kuenenia stuttgartensis | reverse complement strand
GCCTCACTTGCGACAGCACAAACGAACGAAGAGATCCAGAAGCAGCTCGCTCGTCAAGAGTCAGAGCTGAAGCGCCTCAACGCTGAGCTCACCGAGCTCAAGGTGACCGGCGCAATGACCGCAGCTGATGCGGCCCTTGAGACGGAAGTTAACCGCCTCTCGGAGCGCCTCGCAGCCGCGACGTCGGTCAAGTCGGGTGCGAACCAACTGACCTTCGGTGGTCTGTTCCGTTCGCGCTTCGTGCTTGCTGAGTCCGATGCCACGGGCACCGAGCGCAGCAACTACAACCGTTTCACGGTTGGCACGACCTACGACTTCTCGAAGGACGTCACGGCTCACCTCAGCCTCACCGATGCGTACACCACCGGCTTCGGCGGCGGCGCGCACATTCAGGTGTACGAGTCGTGGGTCCAGATGCGCAACCTCTTCGGCGCGACCGGCTTGCACCTCAAGCACGGCATCCAAGAGTTCGTGAAGGGCACGCAGTTCCAATTCGGCAACGAAGACTGGAACAACGGCCTCACATGGGACGGCCACGTTCTTGACTACTCCAACGAGGACGTCGCGATCACCGGCTTCCTGTTCAATCAGACCGCTACCTTCACCACCGTCGACAGCTATGTCACCGGTCTGTATGGCACGCTCAAGTCCGTCAAGGACATGACGATCGATGCCTACTGGATTCGCAATGATTTAGCCACCAGCGACACCTACGGTGCACGCGTCGGCGGCAAGATCGAGGGCATCGACTTCAACGCCGAGCTCGCACTCCAGGACGCAAACCTCCCAGACGATGCGATGGCATTCGAAGTGGGCATCGGCTACCTCTTCGGTAAGGACAACAAGTTCCGTGGGCATGCGCAGTACGCGCTCCTCGAGAACACCTACACCACGACCGCGTTGAATCTCGGTGGCGACCGTTACGGCTACGCTCTCTCGATCAACGGCTTCAATGGCTCCGGCGTCGGCTTCCCGGCTGGTGGTCTCGAGTCGTTCAAGATCGGCGCGAGCTTCGATCCGGCTACCGCATGGACCGTGTCTGCAAACCTGCTTCTCAACGATGCAGACGAGGATTTCGGCGCGGATCTCGGCTGGACTGAAATCAACGTCGGCGTGCACTATCGCTACTCGGACACGCTCACCATGGGCCTCGGCCTTGGCTACGTGATGCCTGGCGACAACCTCATCGACGATATTGTTCTCGGCTTCCTTGAAGCCCGCCTCTCGTTCTGATCTGAATCAGATTTGAGGATCGGACATGCCCTCGGGAAACCGGGGGCATGTTTCTTTTCATGGGTGCCATCCGATAGACTGGGGGGCGAGGGCTTACCATGAACCGCTACGGCCATATTGCGTTGACCTCGTTGCTCGTAAGTGCTCTGGGCGCTCAGGGTGTCGGCGCGCCCAAGTCGAGCGGGGGTACGCCACCGCAGGGCTCGCCCGCGTCGTCGTTCCCATCCGCTCGTCCTTCTACACCCACCCAAGTTCCGCCACCTGCGCCGCCGACACGCTCGCCGGTTCAGCCTGCTCCGGTTCGCGTCCCGATTCCAACCCGTTCGGCGCCGGCTCCCGCTCCTGCTCCCGTGCACCATGTCGTCGCCCCACCAACTGCTGTACCGACCGCACCCGTTAATGTAGATCCCCAGGCCGCACGTTCATCGCCTGTTAGGACGTCGCCTAAATCCAACAACTCAAATCGACGTCCTCCGACGATGGTCGAAGGACGTCCTGATGCAGGACCGGTCCGGACCCCTTCAACTGGCGATATCACGCCTCGAACTCCCGAACCGCGTGATGCGCAAAGGGGAATACCCAAATCATCCGTAGCGAAGGAAGTACCCGTGATCGAGTCGGGTGCTCTGGATTCCTTGCCTCCAATTCGAATCCGCCGTGAGCCGCCCCCTGAGCGTCCATCCTCACTCTCCGTTGCCACTCCACGTGATGCAAAAGTTCGCGGTGAGCTCGTGTCGACTTCAGGCGCTCGAGGTGTTGTTCCGCAGTCGCATGCAGCCGCCCAACAAGGCTCATTGCTTCATGCTCCGATTGCTGGAGTGGGGTCGGCATCTCTCGTGATGAGCGGCGGAGTTCAGTCGGTCGGGCTCGCGTCGGCGCTTGTGAACGGGGCGACACCGTTCGGTTGCTTGCCCTTTTCATATCATCGCCCCGGTGCGATGTGGATCTCGCCGGTTGAGGCGGGGTGGTGGGCGCCACCTGCGTGGTCAAGCCCCTGGTGCGGATCCAATCCTTGGATTAATCAGCGACCCTGTTATCCGCGGTACTACCACGGTTTTGGGTGGTCGTACTCACCGGAGCTGTGGTGCGACACATGGTATTCGTCCTATCGGGTTTACGACTACTACCCTTGGAATTACTATGGGTCGTGTTCCACTCCCGTCATCGCAACTGTTTGGTACTCGACGTCGCATGTGTCAGTTACCGAGACGTCAGATCCCTACGTAGAGTTTGCGGGGGATGACACGGGCGAAGAAGTTGTATTCGTTCCTGCTGCTGAGGATCGCCCGGGATTGGCATCTAGGCCTGCGCCGGTGATCGTTCAGCGCGGGGGCGCCTTGCCGTCTCACGCCTCGTTCGATGGCCGTGGTCGTGGCGTGCCACAGAGTCTTAAGTCGCCGTTGACATCGAGCTCCATTGCGCGGGAATCGGCACAGGACTACCTCGTTGCGTCCGAGAAGTCTGCACGAGACGGCCGCTGGTTAGAGGCGGCGGAGGAACTTCGTCAAGGATTCATTGCGAATCCGGACAATGCGGAGTTGGCATACCGCCTCGCCTCCTGCCTCATTCCTGCGGGCGAAATTGCGAAGGCCTGTGACGCGATCCGGGCGGGAGTTGCACTCGAAGGAGTTCCAACCGTGCGAACTGCCGATCTCACGGCGATACTCGGTGATGGCGATGTCCTTGTCTCTGCGCGGGCAAAGTTGGAGGGGCGTCTTATCGACTCGAGCACAGATCGGGATGCCAGATTTGTCCTTGGCTGGATCTATTTTACGACCGGCCAGGCATTCTCCGCGCGAAACGAGTTTGCCCTTTTGCAGTCGCTCGCAGCATCGGATGTCGAGGCCAAAGCACTTGGCGATGCCGCCGAGCGCGTGTTTCTCCTGCAAGGCCGATAAATCATCGCCCTCGGGGTGTCCTGCTACCGTTGCATGCGATGGAAGGGACCGTATTTAGGCTCCAGACGGACTTAGAGCCATGCGGCGATCAGCCTGCGGCGATCGAGGCCTTGTTGCAATCGCTAGGCACGGGAAAGCGATACTCAACGCTTCTGGGTGTTACAGGATCTGGCAAGACCTTCTCTGTGGCTCAGGTGATCTCGCGAACTCAGCGGCCGGCGTTGATTCTGGCACCGAACAAGACGCTTGCGGCCCAGCTTTACAGCGAGATGAAGGAGTTGTTCCCGGACAACGCTGTCGAGTACTTCGTTTCTTACTACGACTACTACCAGCCCGAAGCCTATATGGTGTCGTCAGACACCTATATCGCTAAAGATGCTGCGATCAACGAGCAGATTGATCGCATGCGTCATGCGGCGACAGCCTCGCTCATGACGAGGCGCGACGTCATCATTGTGGCGTCAGTCTCATGCATCTATGGCCTTGGATCTCCGGAGGTCTACGGCGATCTTCGCGTCGAGATCCGCCAGGGCGAGGACCTTGATCGGGATGAAGTTCTGCGTCGACTCGTTCGGATCCAGTACAGCCGCAATGACGTCGCACCGCGGCGTGGGACGTTCCGTGCTCGTGGTGATGTCGTAGAGATCCTGCCGGCTGATGCCGATGGAGAAATCGTCCGCATCGAGTGGTTTGGCGACACGGTCGAGGCTATCGCGCGGATCGATGCCGTGACAGGTGAAGTCCTCTCCGAACCTGCCGTTGTCGCGATTTTCCCCACGTCGCATCACGTCACGACGAGGGAGCGACTGACTACGGCGATCGCGGCAATCGAAGCGGAACTAAGCGAAAGCCTCGCAACTTTCAAAGGGCAAGGAAAACTGCTTGAAGCCCAGCGGCTCGAAATGCGGACGCGACTCGACGTGGAGTTGTTGACGGAACTCGGCCATTGTGCGGGCATAGAGAACTATAGTCGCCATTTGGATGGGCGAGGTCCCGGCTTGCCTCCGGCGACGCTTGTTGATTACTTTCCGAAAGACTTCATCGTATTCGTCGATGAAAGTCACGTCACCATGCCCCAGTTGGGTGGAATGTACCGTGGTGATCGAGTCCGAAAAAACACGCTGGTGGACCACGGATTTCGGCTTCCTTCGGCGATCGATAATCGACCACTGACGGCCGAAGAGTTCGAGCAACGAGTCCATCAGGTGGTGTACGTCTCGGCGACCCCGAGTGACGAAGACCTTCGGAGGTCTGATGGAGTTACGGCTGAGCAGGTGATTCGACCTACGGGGCTTGTCGATCCGATTGTAGAGGTGCGTCCTGCCACGGGGCAGGCCGACGACCTTCTTGGCGAGGTTCGAAAGACCATCGCGGCAGGGTACCGAGTCTTGGTGACAAGCTTGACCAAACGCATGGCCGAAGACCTTTCTGGTTACTGGCGCGAACTTGGTCTTCGCACGAGGTTCTTGCATTCGGACATCGACACGCTCGAACGCATGCAAATACTTCGCAGCTTGAGGTTGGGCGAATTCGACGTCCTTGTTGGAGTCAATCTACTTCGCGAAGGTCTCGATCTCCCAGAGGTTGCGCTCGTTGGGATACTCGATGCGGACAAGGAAGGATTCTTGAGAAGTCACCGCTCTCTCATTCAGACTATCGGCCGCGCGGCGAGAAACGTCGACGGGCGTGTGATCCTGTACGCCGACACGCGGACAGGGAGTATCGAAACTGCGATTCGAGAAACCGAGAGACGTCGAACGCGTCAGATTCAGTGGAACCGCGACCACGGAATCACCCCGCAGACGATCAAGAAGCGCATTGGCGATCTGATCGAGAGCCTCTATGAGAAGGACTACGTGACAGTTGATGTAGGAGGGATTGGGGGAGCGGGATCCCGTGGTGGCCGCCATGGCCGTGGTTCACCAATTTCCGTGGCGGATGCAAAGTCCTACACAGGAAAGGACCTCGAGAAGGAGATCTCACGGCTCACGGAGACCATGCGAGTCGCGGCGCGGGAGCTCAGATTTGAAGAGGCTGCCGAGCTTCGGGATCGTGTGAAAGCTTTAGAACAGCATTTCCTTCGGGGCGGCTGACTTGGCCCGTGTTGCCTTTGATCCCAGCGGAGTCGCGGAGTTGCCCACGGACCCCGGCGTGTATGTGTTTCTCGATATCAAGGCCGTTCCTCTGTACATCGGCAAGGCCTCTGGCTTGCGAATGCGAGTCCGAGCTTACCTCAATCGAACGGACTCTCGGGCATCGGTGGCGCATATAGCTCGACTTTGCAAGGAGGTTGAGGTCTTCGTGACGCCAACCGCAAAGGACGCATTGTTGCTGGAGAATGCGCTGATCAAGCAGCATCAGCCTCGATTCAACATCAGGCTCCGAGATGACAAGACTTATTTCAGCTTGAGGCTTGACACCAAGGCTGAGTGGCCGCGTTTAGAGATTGTGCGTCGTCGTCGCCACGATGGGGCAATGTACTTCGGGCCCTATCCTTCGGGATTCGCCTGCCGAAAGACCATCCAGTGGCTGAACACGTTATTCCCCATCAGGACCTGTCAGGATTCGGTGCTCTACAACCGAACTCGCCCGTGTCTCGCATACGAGATCAAGCGATGCGGTGCGCCGTGCGTCGGACTGGTGGCGCGTACCGACTACATGGAGATCGTGGCAAAGGTCTTGCGCTTTCTTTCCGGCGAGGATCGGGCTGTCATCGCGGAGCTCGAGCGCGACATGCAGGTGGCCGCCGAGTCTCTCGACTTTGAGCGTGCGGCCGAACTTCGCGATCGACTTGAAGCAGCGAAAACTACGGTCGACCATCCTCTGGTTGCAAAAGGTCCTGTGCGCGATCGGGATGCGATCGGGCTCGCTACAGCTGGTGCACTTGGAGCCATTGCCATAGTCTCAGTGCGTGGGGGAACGCTCCGCAATGGCGAGGTGTTCCGAGTCCGGGTGGATGGCACGCGGTCCGAAATTCTCAGCGCGTTTCTCGGCCAGTACTACGATCCATCTCGGGGAATCCCGGAGGAAATTCTCGCGCCAGAATTGCCCGAGGACGTGGGCCTGCACGCTGAAATCCTCTCATCAAGGAGACGCGCCGCAGTCGAGATCAGAGTCCCGGCTCGAGGCGAGTCAGTGCGACTTATTGAACTCGCCACGCGAAATGCTGAGCTGGCACTCGCCGATTCCGAGGGGCAAGACGGCAAAGTCTCAAGCACTCTGTTGGGTTTGGAACGAAAACTCGATTTGGCTCGGACGCCGAATCGAATCGAGTGCTACGACATTTCCCATCTTGCCGGTGGCCAAGTTGTTGGAAGTCGGGTCACGTTTGTTGCCGCGAAGCCAGACAAGACCCAATACCGTCACTATCGCATTTCAGAACAGCGCAACGACGACTTCGCCGCGCTCGAAGAGGTTCTCCGTCGCCGATTGCTTGCGGGCGTCGCCGACGGTGATCTTCCGGATCTCATTGTGATCGACGGCGGGCGTCCGCAACTCACGCGTGTTCTGAGCGTGTTTAGGGAGCTGAAGATTGTCGGAGTCGATGTGGTCGGATTTGCGAAGGCGCGCACGCTAGGACGAGCTACGGGGCGCTTCGGCACGGAAGAGCGAGTCATCCGTGAAGATCGGGAGCTCCCGATTCTCTTTGAAGCATCGTCGGAGGAGCTCAAGTTACTCGTACGAGTCCGGGATGAGGCGCATCGGTTCGCTATCAATTTCTCAAGAAAGATCCGCGGTAAACAGGCGGTGACTTCCGTGCTGGAGACGATCCCTGGGGTCGGACCCACGCGTGCCAAGGCGCTACTTCGCTCCTTTGGTGGGCTCGAGGGCGTGAAGCAGGCCTCTGCAGAAGACCTTCTGCGTGTGTTGGGAACGAGTCGCACCGTCGCCGCGTTGCTCACTTGGCGTCAGGAATTGGTGGGGCGTCAGATCTAACGAGCGGACAACGCGTGACGAATTGTCTCGGACGGCGTCCGAAGTGTTTGGTCCTTCCAGATTTCCGTCCATTGCGGTACTATCCCATGACATTTGTTGCCTTGGGGCCCCCCACGAAGTGTCGATCGGCGTCGGTTCAGTTCTGACGTGTGTGATTGACAGATGCGGGCGGAGGTGTCTCGCGGCAAAGAACCTAGCGAAGGAGATAAGAACTATGGCTTTGCCACGAAACTCTAAAAAGACCGGCGTCGATCGCAGACGGTTCCTCGGGACCATCGGTGCGGGTGCAGCCGTCGTCGCAAGCGGAGCGTCATTGACGGGTTGCGGTGGCGCCGATGCCGCCGGAGGAGTCCCACAACTCGGACTTGCCGCGCGCCGTGCGGCAGCGCGCGAGGTTCGCCGCGCGTGTGCGGACCTTCAATTTCAAACAGGAATCGCAAATCAGGCAGCCAACACGGATGAGATCAATCGTCCCGACGGAGCCTTCAATTACTCGAAGGGCCTTCCACACGATGCATTAGGTCGCCCGAACGCGGCTGCGTGGGGGCAATTCAGCACCGCGCTAGCGAACGAGGATCTTGCAGGACTCGAGGCCGTTCCCTACGGCGGTCCGAACAAAATGCACAGCCCACAGGCTGGCGTTTCCTATGACCTCCTTGGCACGGATAGCCATCAACTCTCGATGCCCCCAGCGCCTGGTTTTCAGTCGGCGCAGCAAGCAGGCGAGATGGTTGAACTCTATTGGATGGCGTTGCTTCGAGAAGTGCACTTCTCTGACTGGGGCACGAACGTAGATGTTGCGTCGGCGTGTGCGGAACTTACGGCAATGACAGACTTCCGCGGTCCGAAGGTCGCGGGAACTGTGACGCCGGCGACCGTGTTCCGTACGGCAATGCCCGGCGATCTCACAGGCCCATGGCTCTCCCAGTTCCTGCTCCGCCCGTTCCAGTTCGGTTCGATTCGAATCACGAATAAGCAGAAGACAACGACGGCTGGCCCGAACTTCATGACGGATTTTGCGTCGTGGCTCGCGGTCCAAAATGGACAAGTCGGCCCCGGCACACTGGTTCTCGACGCAACAGAGCGTTACATCCGTAACTTCCGTGATTTGGCTTACTACGTCCGTCAGGATGCTCTCTATCAGGCGTACCTGTTCGCCGCGTTCCAGGTCGCTCAGTCGGGTGCGGCACTCAAGCCCGGAATGAACCCGTACAGCGCGAGCTCTAATCAAACGGGTTTCGTGAACTTCGCGATGCCGCATGTTCTGAGCATGGTCGCAGATGTGGCACTCCGTTCTTTGAAAGCTGTCTGGTATCAGAAGTGGTTTGTCCATCGTCGCATTCGTCCCGAAGAGTTCGGTGGTCGTGTCGAGGTGCAGCAAACGGCACAAGATAACTTCGGCATTCACGCAGATGTCATGAACTCCGTTGGACGGCAACGCGTCCAGCTGGCTAACGGAACATCCCTGCTGCCCATGGCCTATCCCGAAGGTTGCCCTCCGCATCCTTCGTATGGTGCCGGGCACAATGTTGTTGCAGGAGCCTGCATCACGATCCTCAAGGCATTCTTCAACGAATCGCACGTGTTGCCTCAGTCGTGGATCCCATCGGCCGATGGTACGGCGCTCGATGCCTACGTTGGACCGGGTGCAGGCGCACTCACGGTTGGCGGCGAGCTCGACAAGCTGGCGTCCAATATCGCACAAGGCCGCAATTGCGCGGGAGTTCACTGGCGATCCGAGGCGATTGAGTCGTTCATGCTCGGTCAGGAAGTTGCACTCTCGTGCCTCAGAGAGCAGCGTTTGACTCTGACAGAGTCGTTCACGATCAACTTCGTCGGCTTCGACGGCGTGCCGGTTTCGGCCTAAGCACGGACTCAGAATCGTGATGGGGCGGCCGTCGCACATGCGGCGGCCGCTTCTATTTTTGTCAGCACGACTTCCAGAGACAGAGCACTAGGTACTTGGTTTACCCGCGACTGTGTCGGATCGCCCCGCTTTCGCTCGACACCAAACGCCAGTTCTGCAAGGGGAGCTGCAATTCCGTCGGCGTACCATTTCCCTTCGGAGAGCGGTTCCATTTGTTGCAGTTCATTCGCTGTCGGGAGAAGGTCGAACCGAGGCGGCGCTAAGGACACTTGGTCGAACCAAGATCTCGTAGTTTGTAGGAACCTGTACTTCGTGCCTCCTTCTGTCGATTGTGCGATCAGGATTCGGGCTGACGGACGAGCGAGGGAGATCACCGCAGTCAGGGCCAAGTCGACGTCACAGTTGACGAGCGCGATTCCAGTTGGAGTCTTGCGGATCACGGCGCGTCCACTTGCGAATTCGCGAAGTGAGCGGTCGTGCGCGAGTACCGATTCGATCCACAGCGGCTCAAGGGACCCTTGAGTTCGGATCAGCTCCGGCACTCTGGGGAGCAGCCAAGCGTACGCGAGCTTGTGTCGATCAGTGCTCCCAAGGCCTTCGGCCTCTCGATAGATGGGTGAATCTCGATGATGTGTCAGCTCGGCGACAATCCGATCGAACCGAAGGGCAGCTTCAGATCGAATTTCGAGGAAGTCACCCGCCGCGGCCGCATCGAGCAGGGCCTCGCTGATTTCGAGGGCCTGATCGGGGTTTAGGCAGGCAAATACGGAAAGGACGCCATCCGTGTCGTAGTGGTTGTTTGACACCGTCGTGATGCCACGAAGGAAACTAGCTCGATCGGCACACGCGGCGAGTCGAAGTGCCATGCCTGTGCTGAGGTCATGGCGGTATCGAGTAGGCGTCCTATTGCCGGGCCAATGAGAGAGGTTCGGGCCGATTCCAAAAACCCCATCGACGGCGAGGACGTCTGATCGCCCATCAAGGGAGCCATCCTCGTAGGAAAAGACCAGAGTCAATGGAGGGCTCCGGCAGCTTTCGCCGCGCATCTCATGGCAGCCAGAAAACTCGGATATGTTAATCGTCCCGTGTTGACGTTGTATCGAGATGTATGAAACGTGTCGACCATGACCGGAGTCGTCGAACCAAATTGGTGGATTGAACCGTGAGCAAACGGAAAGTCAAGACGGCGGATCGAATGGCCAGTGTTCATGAGATGAGCGAGCCAAGCATCATGGGCCGTACGTCCTAATGCCAGCACCGCGCGGATGCCAACGAGGGCTTCCATTTCGCGCACTAGGTATCCAGAGCACGCGCGAGTTTCAGCTGGAGTAGGCTTATTGGCGGGGGGGCAACACTTGACGGTATTCGTGATCCAGGTCGAGCGAAGCGTCAGTCCGTCATCCCGTGACGTCGGCTCCGCAGAGGATGAAAGGCCTAGGTCGAACAAGGCGCGGTAGAGAAAAACGCCGGCACCGTCGCCCGTGAAAGGACGACCGGTTCGGTTCGCTCCATGTGCCCCAGGCGCGAGACCGAGTACGAGCAGTTTCGCTTCAGGATCGCCAAATCCGGGAACACCGCGTGCCCAATAGCCAGGCCGATCTTTGAATGTGCCGCACCAATTCGCAAGTCTTTCGCAATTGCGACACCCGGAGATGTCAGCGCCCACTTGTGCCAGAGTTTTCGTGGGTGTGTCTTGTCTAGGCACGGGGGTGGTGTTTGCGGTGAACGGCAGTGAGACGTTTAGCGTCTACCGCAGTGTAGATTTGAGTCGTGTCAATCGACGCATGGCCGAGCATTTCCTGAACCGCTCGGATGTCCGCGCCACGTTCCACCATGTGAGTGGCGAAGGAGTGGCGAAGGGTGTGTGGCGAAGTGCCATCATCGACGCCAGTCGCGCGGGCGAGGCGTTTGACGATGGAGGCGAGTGTCTGGCGAGTCAGGGGCTTTCCACGATCTGATACGAAGAGGAAATCCTGTGAGACCTCAGTTAACAAACTAGGGCGTCCACGGGTCATCCATGCGACGATGGCATCTTGAGCCTCCGCCCCCAATTGGACCATTCGCTCCTTATCGCCCTTGCCTAAGACGCGCGCGCGCCCTTCGCTCAATGTCACGTCACGCAGTTTGAGACCGCATAGTTCAGACGCACGAAGACCGCCTCCGTAGAGCGTCTCGAGCACGGCGCGATCTCGGAGTGAATTCGGATCGTCGCCGTTCGTTTGTTCGAGCAGGCGCTTTGTGTCTGCTTCACCCAAGGCACGAGGGAGCGGCCGATCGCGGCGAGGCTGCGGAAGCGGAGCGGTTGGGTCCTTTGCTAGTGCTCCCTCGCGAAGAAGATAGCGATAGAAGGAGCGCACGGTGGCGAATCTCCGCGCCAGAGAGGACACTGCATCCCCAGCTTCTCTTCGATATTGGATCCACGTGGCGATGTCACCGGGCGCGACGGAGTCCCATTCCACGATATTTCTAAGGGATAGCCATACGGCAAGCCCAGTTAAGTCCCGACGGTAGGCGTCCAGAGTGTTGCGTCCCGCCCCCTTTGCGGTGGCAAGATCCTCTAGGAACGCCTCAATTGACCCATTCATCGTCTCTAAAACCTAGGGCTAGAAAGGGGTTCCGTCAAATCGATAGTTCGTTGATCCACCCTGACGAAGAACCTAGAATCCCCCCTAAGTCCTATCATGATGAAGAGTCCGGGGAATCCTGACACACCGCATGTGTCGATTGCCGCCCTTACCCGCGCCCTCCGGATCCTCGAGGATCGGTGGTTGGGTGCCGGTGTAGGGGAGGGCTCTCTTCAGAGCGTCCATCCGCTTTTGGCGGCTGAGGTGAGGGCCGCGGCTGCGGACGTTCGGGACGTTTTGGCAGAAGCGGAAATCCCAACGTGAGAATCCACTGGGCCTTCTTACTTGCAGTCGTTGTCGGGGTCGGGTTGGACCTTTGGACAAAGAGTTGGGCGTTTACTGCCGTGCCTGCCAATGGTTACCAGGGCATTGTGGTGATTCCAGGTTGGTTGGAAATCACCAATGTCCGGAACTCCGGGATGGCTTGGAGCTTGTTTCAGGACGTGAAGCCGGTGGTCTGGATTGTGGTACGCGGCTTGCTCACCATTGCGCTCGTGGTCCTTTGGAATCGACATGCCGGTGATGGGTTTTGGCTCAACGCTGCGTTTGCCGCCGTCATTGCTGGCGCAATCGGCAATTTGCATGACAATGTGTTCGCGGAACTGGGCCATGTTCGCGACTTTGTCTCTGTGATTTTGGGTGCATGGCGCTTCCCGGTATTCAACGTCGCCGATTCACTCATTACATGCGGTGCGCCGATTTTGGTGTTCGGCATGTCAAAGCACCCACCTAGCTCGAGCAAGGCTCATCCATGAGCAAGTCCATGGAAGTCAACGTAGGGGGGATTGCGCTTCGCAACCCTATTCTCGTTGCGTCGGGGACATTTGGTGCCGGGCTAGAGGCACTCGAACAAGGCGTCAATTTGGGCGCCATCGGCGGGGTGGTCACGAAGAGCGTCACAACTCAACCGCGCGGAGGCAACCCGCCGCCACGGATCTGCGAGACTCCCTCTGGGATGTTGAATTCCATTGGAATCATGAATCCCGGCGTTGACGTGTTCATCCGAGACATCATGCCTCAGTTCGCGCAGCTTCCGTGTGTGCGCATCGTGAATGTGGCGGGAGAGTCGGCTCAAGATTTCGAGATGCTGGTTTCGCGATTCGACGACGTATCAGCATGCGACGCACTTGAGTTGAACGTTTCGTGTCCAAACGTCTCCGGAGGCCTCGACTTCGGGATTGATGTGGCATTGCTCGAGTCATTGGTCAATAGATGTCGGCAACGAACGCGAAAGCCCCTTTGGGTGAAATTGACGCCCAATATCACCGATATCGTCCCAATCGCTCGTGCAGCGGTTCGCGGTGGCGCGGATGCTCTCGCTTTAACAAACACGTATCTAGGTATGGCAATTGATTGGCGACGAAAGCTCCCGCGCCTCGGTTCAAAGCTCGGTGTCGGCGGACTCTCGGGCCCCGCGATCAAGCCGCTTTCGTTGTACGCCGTTCACAAAGTTGCTCGCGCAGTCGAAGTCCCGATAGTGGGCATCGGTGGTATTCGAGACGCTGACGACGTAATGGAGTTCATCGTCGCAGGCGCAACTGCGGTACAGGTCGGGACATCCAACTTCGCAGACCCTTCCGCAGCGGTCGAAATCGCATCGGCGCTTCAGTCATGGATCGACGATGAGACGATTTCTGATTTAGCTTCATACCGGCAGTCTCTGATCGTACCGAGGCCCCACGGATGAGACTCGAGGCGACACCACCCTCGATGCTTGCAAAGGCCGTCGAGACGTATCTTGCCGTCGCATGGGGGGACGATACGTCCCGTCGTCGACCGCACTTTGACTTCTCCGCGTGCACCACAGCCGAAGAGGTTCTCAGCCACTTCACGGACGAGCGCCGCCAAGGGAAGATGCGGCGGTGGACTCTGCGTCTCGGAAATCGACGCTATCCGTTCATGAAGTTGGTCTTTCAGGAGCTGCTTGTTCGAGATGATTTTTTCTTCGCGGTCGATACGCACGATGACCTCGAGCTTCACGGGGCGATGGACGATTTTGACACTTGGCTCACGCTGCGCCGGCAGAACGCGGAGCTGAAACTCGACATTGAGCGCGCCTGGCAGCGCGAGGGCGTGCCGACATTTGCGAATGTCGTCGCCGAAATGGAACGCGCAGCACGCCCTGTAGAGCCCGCAGCGGACGCGCTGACTGTTCTCGTCGTTGATGATGACGTCAATATTGCCGCGGGCGTTGAGTCGGTGCTCACACGTCAGGGATACCGGGTTTCGAAGGTGCACCGTGTTGCGGACGCAATGATCGCGATAGCTCGCCAGATTCCCGATCTCATCATCTCGGATCTTGAGATGCCGGAGGCTACAGGCCTAGATCTTGCCACCAAGATCCGAAGCGACCCTTCCACTAAAGACATTCCATTCATTCTCGCTACAGCAGCGAGCATTGACGCCAGCAACTTCCGTCTCATCGATGGATTCGTTGTGAAACCCTTCGAGACCGAAGTGTTGTTGGCGTTCGTCAAACGAGCCCTTCGTAATCGAAGGGTGACGCGCGGGGGACCCGCGCGAGGAGAGTCATGATCCTCGAAGAATACGTCAGCAAGTTCCTTAAGTTGTTTCCTTCACGGAACGATCGTGAAGTCCGACGCGTGATGCCGAGGGTACAAGCGATCAATGCACGGGAACCGGCTCTGGGCAAGAAGACAGACGCCGAGCTCCGCGAGGAGACGGATCGCCTCAAGGCGCGCCTCGCGGGCGGCGAGACGCTTGATGACATTCTCGTCGATGCATTCGCACTCGTGCGTGAGGTCTCAACACGTCGCATTCGCCTTCGCCACTACGATGTCCAAATGGTTGGCGGAATCGTCCTCCATCTCGGCCGCATTGCGGAAATGACCACGGGCGAAGGCAAGACTCTCGTTGCGACGTGTCCCGCGTACCTTAATGCGCTTTCGGGGAAAGGCGTTCACGTCATTACGGTGAACGACTACCTTGCGACGCGCGATCGCGAATGGATGGGGCCTGTCTACGAGTCGCTCGGGATGTCGCTGGGTGTGATTCGGGCCGACATCGGCAATCAGGAGCGGAAGGAAGCCTATGCGGCCGACATCACGTATGGGACGAACAACGAGTTCGGATTCGACTACCTTCGCGACAATATGAAGGGATCGATCGACGAGCAGGTCCAGCGCCGGAACTACGCCATTCTGGACGAAGTTGACAATATTCTCATCGACGAAGCGCGAACACCGCTGATCATCTCAGGACAAGCCGAAGGTGACATCGTCAAGTACTACAAGGCGGATGCCGTTGCTCGCAAGTTGGTTAAGGGGGAACACTTCGAGGTCAAGGAGAAAGAGCATCAGGCACTGTTAACGGAGGAGGGCATCGTCACTGCGCAAAAAATCGTGGGGATCGAGTCCTTTTATTCGGGCCCGTTCATCGAATGGCCGCATCTGCTTGAGCAGTCGTTGCGCGCCCATCACCTCTACGAGCGTGATACCGAGTACGTCGTGCAGGAAGGTGATGAAGGCCGAGAAGTGGTGATCGTCGACGAGTTTACGGGTCGACTCATGCATGGACGTCGTTGGAGCGATGGACTGCATCAGGCGGTCGAAGCCAAAGAGGGAATCCAAATTCGTGCCGAGAGTCAGACTCTCGCAACGATCACGTTTCAGAACTTCTTCAAACTCTACAAGAAGCTCGCGGGAATGACGGGAACCGCCATTACGGAAGCTGGTGAGTTTCTCAAGATCTACAACCTCGACGTCACGGTCATCCCGACGAATCGACCGATGGTTCGCAAGGATTTGGAGGACAAGGTTTACGCAACAGAGAACGCAAAGTTCATGGCCGTCGTCGAGGACATTTTGGAGTCGAACAAGAAGGGGAGACCGGTTCTAGTCGGAACTACGTCGATCGAGAAGTCGGAGAAGCTCTCGAACGTACTTAATCGCAAAGGCATCGTCCATGAAGTGCTGAACGCTAAACAGCACGCGCGCGAGGCCGAGATCGTTGCCAAAGCCGGTCAGCCTGGCCACGTGACGATTGCGACCAACATGGCCGGGCGTGGTACCGACATCAAGCTGGGCACCGGTGTTCCTCAGGTTGGCGGACTCCACATCATCGGTACCGAGCGACACGAGGCGCGACGCATCGACAATCAGCTCCGGGGCCGCTCAGGCCGGCAGGGTGATAACGGATCGTCTCGGTTCTATCTGTCGCTTGAGGACGTCCTCATGCGTCGCTTCGCCGGGCCGAAGGTCACGCAGATGCTCGCGAGTCTTGGACTCAAGGACGACGAAGCTATCGAACACCGATGGGTGACGCGCTCGGTTGAGCGAGCCCAGAAAAAGGTTGAAGAACGAAATTTCGATATTCGAAAACGACTTCTTGAGTTCGACGAAGTCATGAACGAACAGCGCACGCTAGTCTATGAATATCGTCAACGCATTCTGCGCGGCGAGGATCTGCGCGGACTCGTCGACACCATGTGGACCGAGACCGTGAAGATTCTTGTCGAGCGTGCGCTCGATGAGAAGGGGTTGATGACCGATGAAGGCCGTAAGGACATCGCGGATTGGGTCCGCCGCAAGTGCGGCGCGGAATTGACGGATATTCCAAAGATCCCAGCGGACGCCAATCGCTATGTGCTGGCTTCAATCAAAGATACATATGATGCGAAGGAAGCCGGGTACGGCGACATGATGCGTGCGATTGAGAAGTATCTGCTTCTCGATGCCTTCGATTCGAAGTGGAAGGACCATCTCTACAACATGGATGCCCTCCGTGGTGGGATCGGGCTTCGTAGCTACGCCAGCGAGGACCCGAAGGTCGCCTATAAGAAGGAAGGCTATTCGCTATTCGAGGAAATGTTGCGGTCCATTCAAGATCATGTGACCGACTACGTTCTTCGTTTGGAGATTGCACGACCTGAGGTCGAATTGGCTCCAGAGAATCACTTCGCAGGAGCTGTTGAGTACAAGGCCGCTCCGACCCCCGCCATCGAGGATGCTCCGGCACCTGTGGCGCGTCAAGTAGTTTCGGCTGAGGAGACTCCAGCGACGGATGATCGGCCGGCTCCCAAGGAACCGGCGCGTCCTTTTAAGCGCGAGATTCCAAAGGTCGGACGGAATGACGACTGCCCCTGCGGAAGCGGGCAGAAATACAAGAAGTGTCACGGGGTCGTTCCGGGCTCCGGAGCCGATACGCGGCCGTGATCGGAACTTTCGTCGCGACGATCCTCGATGTCATCCTCTTACTCGCTGTAGGGGTGCCGTGGTTCGTCGCGCGGCGGTTGTGCGGTCGGAAGGACAGTCCGCTGGGCGAGAGACTCGGTGGATTCGAAACGATTCCGGAGTCTGGCGCACCTCGGGTCTGGATCCACGCCGTGTCAGTTGGTGAGGTCTTGGCAATTCGGAGCCTCATTCGTGAACTTCAGGCTTTCTCGCCTCCGCCGCAAATCGTCTTGACTGTGACTACCCCAAAGGGGCTGGAGATGGCACGGAACACTTATCCCCATGGGGTGGTGATTCGTCCGAGCCCGCTCGACTTCGCGTTCTCCGTTAGGCGAGCGTTTCGAAAGATTCGGCCTAGCGTGGCGGTGCTTGCGGAATGCGAACTTTGGCCGAATTGGCTTCGCCAAGCGGGGCTGGACGCAGTGCCGGTTGTCGTGGTCAATGCTCGGATCTCGATGACCAGCGTCTGGCGATACCGCCTCTTTGCTGCCGTTTGCCCCTGGGTCTTTCGGTCCCCAAAGCGATGGCTAGCCCAGTCAGTATCGAATGCCGAACGGCTGATCGCCCTTGGCGTGAGCCCTGATAGGGTCATTTCTGCGGGAAACATCAAGGCGGATAATTTGGATTTTACGGACCCGTCTGGATTTCGGACGCAGTTTCGGGCCGAGTTGGGCATTTCCGAGGATGCACCCGTTGTAATCGCGGGTTCCACGCATCCCGGGGAGCACGAGATCATTCTAGACGCATTTCTTGCGGGATCGGGCGCATACCCGATGGCGCGCCTCTTGGTCGCGCCGCGCCATTTAGAGCGTGTTTCCGAGGTCGTTTCGATCTGCGCCGCAAGGGGGGTGCCCGTGAGCCTCTGGTCTGCACGGGACAAGGGAACCGCCCGTGTTTGTGTCATTGACACCATGGGGCAGCTGGCAAACTTGTACGCTTGTGCGGATATTGCATTACTTGGGGGGACATGGGTGCCGATCGGTGGCCATAACCCCTTGGAGCCGGCACGATTCGGGATTCCCATTGCGGTGGGCAGTCACGTCGGGTCGATCAAAGATTTGGTTGTGCTGCTCGCAGAAGCAGGGGCATTGGATATGGTTCCTACCACGGAGTCACTCGGACATCGGCTTGCCGATGTTTGTGGGGCTCCTCGAGTTGCACGACAACGAGGATCTTCCGCCGCGGGGGTCATCGAACGGAGCCGTGGGGCCACAGCCCTTGCGGTAGCGGCGATCAAAGAGACCCTTTGCGTCTCCACGGAGTGAATTAGACATGGTCGAGCGAAAGGTATTCACGTCGGAGTCAGTGTCCATGGGACATCCTGACAAGGTGTGCGATCAGATCTCTGATGCGGTCGTCGACGCGTGCCTCGCCGTCGATCCGGAGTCGCGGGTTGCTTGCGAGACTCTCGCAACTACCGGCACCGTCATCGTTGCGGGGGAGATCACCACGTCCGCGGAACTTGACTATCAGGATCTAGTGCGCTCGACGATCAAGGATATCGGTTACACCGATCCCACTCTCGGATTTTCATTCGACTCATGTGGCGTCGGTGTCTACGTCCATCGTCAGTCGCCCGATATCAACCGCGGTGTAGACAAGAAAGACAAATCTGATCAGGGTGCCGGCGATCAGGGCATCATGTTCGGATTTGCGTGCGACGAAACGCCTGAATTGATGCCGGCTCCGATCATGTGGGCCCACAAACTCGTCAATCTTCTTGCAGAGGACCGCAAGAAAGGCCGTGCGGATTGGCTACGGCCAGATGCTAAGTCGCAGGTCACGGTTGAGTACGACGATGAGGATCGCCCGATTCGTATCGATACGGTGTTGATTTCAACTCAACACGCAGCTTCGGCGAAGAACAAGGACATCACGGAATACGTTCGTGAGAGTCTCGTGACGCGTGCACTGCCGAAGCAGTTGTTGGACAAGAAGACGAAGTTCTTCGTGAATCCTACCGGCCGATTCGTCATCGGAGGTCCTCACGGTGACTCGGGACTCACAGGTCGCAAGATTATCGTTGACACCTACGGCGGAATGGGGCGTCACGGCGGCGGCGCCTTTTCGGGCAAAGACCCATCAAAGGTCGATCGCTCGGCGGCCTACGCTTGCCGCTGGGTCGCAAAGAACATCGTCAAGGCGGGCCTCGCCCGTCGTTGCGAGGTTCAGGTTTCCTACGCAATCGGAATTGCTCAGCCCCTGTCGGTCCGCGTTATGACCGGTGGGACAGGTCGGATCCCGGACGCCGCCATTGAGGCGCTCGTTCGCAAGCACTTCGACCTGCGGCCGCGGGCGATCACCGAGAGCCTTAACCTGCTCCGGCCGATCTACCGTCTGACTGCAGCAGGCGGGCATTTTGGTCGTGCACTTCCGGAATTCACCTGGGAGAAGACCGACAAGGCAGACGCACTCCGGAAAGGCGCCGGTATCTAGGCAACTTTAGGTGCGTCTTGGCTCGTCGACGAGGCGGTCCCCGACGGGGGGTCGCCTCGTTCGCCATGGATGGGGTCATTTCCTAGTGTTCGTTCGGGTATGATGTGGACATGGTTACATCGCGTCGCGATCGCGGATTTACCCTCGTCGAACTCCTGACCGTCATGGCGATCATCGCCACCTTGGCGGGGCTAGGATTGCTCACCATCGTCCCAGCGCTCCGCAACCGTGACAAGACGGTTTGCCAGTCGCATCTTCAGGAGATCCACCGACTCCTGCGGATTTACGAGAGCAACAACAAGCGTTTGCCAACCGCAAGTGGAGCTTCGTTTGTTTTGGCTGTTTGGGGCGGGCAGTATTTGGACAAGGGCGTCAAAGAGGCGGAGTTGTTCTTTTGCCCGTCTACGGGGCGTCGCCCGGACCCGGACCTGGCGAACGTAACTCCTGAAGGGATTGACTTCACGGGGCCGGATCAAGTCGCACGCCAAAGCCGCAATGCGCTCTCGACCTATGACAAGAATGCGTCGTCCACTGTCATCATCGCCAACAAAGTGCCTGAGAAAGTCGTGACCGATGAAGACAAGAAAAACCTTCCGCACAAGGGGCTCGGGATCTGCGTGCTCTATCTGCAAGGTTCAACCGATTTCATCGAGGCGGACAAGTTCGGCCCCGATGAGATTCCAATCCTAGGACCCGATTCGCCGATCGAAGGCCTTCGATGGCTTCGTCCCGGCTTCGATGGCTAAGAGACGGCTTGGTTGAATGACTGGAGGCGTGCCCTGTGGGCACGCCTTTTTTCGTTGACGGCAGCTTCGATAGAGTCCTAGGAAAAAAGTAAGAGGGCGGACCACGGCGACAAGCCGTGAACCACCCTCTTGGAACTATCACCCAACACTTGCTAGTCGCTTGCGCGACCGATGGACCACTTAGCAACGGGTGTGCCGCGCAACGGCAATCGGCAGCTTTCGCGCTTGGCGCTGAAAGTACGGGTACTGGAGGCGTTTATGCTTGCAAGGCACTTCGCACGATTTGTTGGATAGTTTCTGAGGTGTCTAGCGCGCTTGACACTGCCATATCAGTTGTGCAGTCTGCCGTATTCCCTTGAGGGGAGGGGGGAGGGGGCTACGATGGCCCTCCAGATCATGACGTCCACGACCACCACGAAACGGTCCTTCTTCCTGGAGGACATGGGTTGCCAGATGAATCGCGTTGATTCGGAGCTGGTAGCTGGACGCATGCAGGGTGCGGGCTATTCGCGAGTCGAATCGCCGTTCGATGCAGACGTGGTGCTCTACTACACCTGTTCTGTCCGCGAGCATGCCGAGGACAAGGTGTATGGTCGCTTGGGTGCGTTGAAGCGCCTCAAAGACGAACGACCGGGCGCAAAGATCGGGATCATGGGTTGCATGGCGCAGTCGCAGAAGGAGCGCATTTTTCTCAGGGCTCCTCACGTCGACCTCGTCGTTGGAACATCCAGATTTGAAGATGTCGCTGAACTCGTTGATGAAGCGTCCGAAGGACGGCGAATTCTTGCTGTCGAGGACGGCCAGGATCTGTCGTACGACCGCGACATCTCAGTCAGACCCAAGAAACACACGGCGTTCGTCACGGTCATGCGCGGGTGCAACAAATTCTGCACCTTCTGCATCGTCCCCTTCACACAGGGACGCGAACGCAGTCGTACACAGGACAGTGTGATCGACGAGATCAAGCGCCTTCGAGACGACGGTGCCATCGAAATTACAATTCTAGGTCAGCGCATCGATACCTATGGATTGGATTTGGACGATGGCTCAACGCTGGCCAAGCTCTTGACGCGTATCCATGAGGAGGTCAAAGGGCTACTTCGCATCGGGTTCGTGACATCCCATCCGAATCACATGACGTCGGAACTCGCGCAGACAATTGCTGACCATCCTCGAATCAATCGCTATCTCCACCTGCCGGTACAGTCCGGCTCGGATCGAGTCCTTCGCCGCATGAATCGCGGGTACTCGGTCGAAGACTACCGCCGAGCCGTGGATCGACTTCGCCAGTACGTTCCCGACCTTGCACTCGCCACGGATTGGATCGTTGGGTTTCCGGGCGAGACCGACGAGGATTTCCTGGAGTCGATTTCACTCATGCGTGAGGTGGAATATCAAGGGTCGTTTGTTTTCAAGTACTCGCCACGGCCGGGAACGCGTGCCGAGGACTTCCCCGACGATGTCCCTCGCGAAGTCAAAGAACGTCGCAATCAGGTCGTGCTCGAAGTACAACGACGCATCACCGCTGCGCGATTTGCGACCTTGGTCGGTTCGACCACCGAGGTCTTGGTTGAGGGTGAGAGCAAGAGTAATGCGGATAATTGGACAGGGCGCGATCGGTACAACCGAATCGTCCACTTCCCGTATCCGAGCGACCCAACCGGGACTTTAGTCAATCTCCGAATCACAGAATCAACACCCACCTATCTATTTGGCGACCCTGTCGCCTGACTGACGTCATATGCAGCATGCAGAAATTCTCGAACGGGCGGTGAAACTTGCGAAAAAGGGAGCTGGGTACGTCGAACCTAATCCGCGGGTTGGGGCGGTTGTCGTTAAAGATGGTCAAGTCGTCGGTGAGGGTTGGCATTCGTCTTACGGTGGTCCCCACGCAGAGGTAGTGGCATTGGCCCAGGCCGGCGAGAAGGCGCGTGGGGCAGATCTCTACGTCACGCTGGAGCCCTGTTCGACCGTTGGAAAGACGGACGCGTGTACGCATGCGATCTTGGCGACGGGAATCAGCCGTGTGATTTACGCGTGCAAGGACCCCAGCGCGGCCAATGGGGGCAAGGCTCGCTCCGCTCTCACCGCAGCCGGCATCGAGGTTGTGAAAGTCGATTCCACACCAGCCTGCGACGAACTCATCACGTCATTTGCTGCGTACACGAAACGTACTCTCCCATGGACGATTCTGAAGTGGGCGATGAGTGCCGACGGGAAAGTCGCGACGACTTCTGGCGATGCGCGATGGATCTCGTGCGACGAGAGTCGTCGCGAAGGACATGAGGAACGAGCGCGCGCCGACGCGGTTATCGTCGGCCGCGCGACCGTCAAGGCGGATGACCCTGAGTTGACCGTTCGCATGGGGGTCAAAGGCAGGAATCCGGTGCGGGTCATTTTCGACACGGGCCTTCACATTGGCCTAGAGTCGAAAGTTGTTCTCACAGCCGCTCAGGCACCGACTTGGGTGCTGCACGCTCCGGACGTCGATGCGCGACGCAAGCCGGCACTCGAGGCTCTCGGCGTCAAACTCGTCGAGATTCCGAAGGGTCCATCCGGTCGTATCGATCCGGTGCTGGCTCTGCGTCATCTGCGCGATCAGGGCCTCCATCGCCTTTTGGTTGAAGGAGGTCCTACGATTCACGGTGCCCTGGTCGACGCGCGTTGCGCAGACTGGATTCGGGTTTACATGGCCCCGATGCTCTTAGGTGGTGTCTTGGCTCCCGGGCCCGTGGCGGGAATGGGTGTCCCGACCCTCGAAGATGCGGTCACGATGACGGATTGCCATGTCCGAGTTGTCGGAACTCACGACTTCTGCCTCGAAGGCCGTGTTTCGCGGCATCGCGAGGCGTAACTCATGGCTCCGCAGGCGCCTCGGGGTCCGGATCGTGTACTCGTTGGCCTCGGCTATGCGGCCTTCGCAGTGTTCTTTCTAGTCATGACTGTAGTAACCGCTGTGGCGGGCGGAATTTGGTGGGGTTGCCGCGTCGCTTACGCATGGTGGTCAGGCAGGCTTTCGCCTGCTGACCTACGACGGTTCCCTTAGCGACGGTGAGCTGCACCCACGAGCGCCTCAATCTCCGCTACTGTCTTCGGGATCATCTTTGACAGGCACTCGTTGCCCGTTTCTGTCACGAGGTAAAGGTCCTCGATGCGCGCACCTAGGCTTTCCTTGCGCAAGTAGGACCCGGGCTCGATCGTGATGATCATCCCGGGCTTGAATACCATGGCACCGGGATCATGGACGTCGAGCCCGACGTGGTGACCGAGACCATGGGGATGGAGTTCCCCGGGTTTGAGACCACCCTTGATCATGGCTTCACGGCATGCAGCATCGAGCTCGTTCAGGGTGGCGCCCGGCTTAAGTGCTTCTGCGGCGGCCGTCTGGCCGGCTAGCACCGCTTCGTAGACTTGTCGTTGCCGGTCGCTGAATTTTCCGTTGATTGGAAAAGTACGAGTAATGTCGGCCGCATAGTAGCCGTATTCCGCAGCAATATCGCAGAGTACCAAGTCGCCATCGACCATCTGCCTTCGACTGTCGGTGTAGTGGAGGATGCACGCGTTGGGTCCCGATGCCGCGATGGGGTAGTAGGGGACACCTGTGCATCCGTGGGAAATAAACGCTCGCTCCATAAGCGATTGAAATTCGAATTCCCACATGCCAGGTCGTGCCTCACGCATGGCGTCGTGGAATCCCTCACCGGTAATCCATGCGGCCCGACGGATGAGATCAATTTCGTGCGGTGACTTAATCGACCTCAAGGTCCCCGAAACAGAACCAAGTCCACGGAACTTCGGCTTCGCAACGACCGACTTGAGGAAACGCTTTATCATGCCACCTCGATCGGGCGTTGAGATGTCGAGTCGAGCCGTGTCCTCGTTCCCTATGTTCCCGTCAATAAACCAAGTTGGCGGCGTCGTTGCAGCGAGCGTCCGTAGATAATCTTCGACGGACTTCATCGAGTTGCTGCCACCGAAATTGCCACCGGACATTGGAACGACATCATCGGGACCCAATCCGACAGCGGCCGCTGATTCGGGCCCGGCACACCAACGTCGACCATTCCATAACTCGTATGACTTATTGAATACCGGAAGAAAGAGCCTCTGGGATTCAATCTTGCCGTCCTTTGCCACAAGGACCCAAACACATGGGTCCGTGTCGACCCCGGTGAAGTACCACGTGTCGTGTTCGGGCTTGTATCGGGATCCCGATGCGAGCTCCGGCGTCGGGCCCGAGATCGTAATCGCAACTCCGTTGACCATGGCCTTCGCAAGCGCCACTCGTCGTGACACAAGCTCGTCGGCGGACGCAGTTGGGAAAGTCCAAGGATAGGGGAAGGGCCGTGGGGCACCGAGTACCGCTGGAATAGGGACGACCTTCATGGGCGCCGCCTGACCAGCGACGAAGGTCGTGATCACCGACAGAAGGCAAACGATCGCGAACGAATGGCGCATTCGAATCTCCGCTGTCATCGTATCAGCCACGGCGTCGTCGGGGCGAACGCCCCTTTCACCCAGCGCAGTTGAGCCTGACCATCGACAAGTACGAGGTCCATTCGGACAGGAATGCCAGGCCTGAGGCCACTTCGTCTTGCGATGTCTCGGAGGCAGGCTGCCAGAGCACGGCGCTTGTCACGACCGACGCTCCTCCACGCGGCAGCGTGGTGGGCTGCGCGGAGTCTTACCTCGACGACGGCCAGAGTGATGCCGTCTAGCGCTAAGATGTCGATCTCACCCGAACCGGTTCTCAGGTTCCGTCCGAGGATCCGAAGTCCTTTGTCTTCAAGCATCCGGGCCGCCAGATCCTCAGCGGCCCTTCCCAATTCCTGCGGATCGGTTGATCCCATCAGTCACCCCCTCAGGGGGACTTATAGACCCCCGTCACTTCTTGTCAGCCTCAGACTCTGGGTCTAGGCGCTGCGTGATCGCGCTTTTAAGAACGGTCATTCGGGCAGATCCATCAAGGTCGAGAACGACCTCATTGGGCTTAACCGAAGACACCCGGGCGATAACTCCCGACGAGGTCACAACCCGATCACCCTTCGCCAGCTCATTTCGGGTCTTCTCTTCCGCCTTCCGCTGCTTTTGCTGCGGTCGGATAATCATGAAGAAGAAAAGGACCAGAATTAGAACCATCGGGAAGAGGCTCGCGAACGGCGAAGCGTCCCCTTGGGGTGCGTCTTGAAGCAAGAGAGGGAGCATGGGTTATCAGTTTCCTCGAAGGCCCACCGGCTCGGGGGCAGCGGGAACTTAGCATTCGAGGACGGGACCCCAACTTGCTCAACGTGCGCGGCAAGTCCACAATCTGAGAGAATAACCCTATGGAGCCTCGAACCGTCCTAGTCGCGATGAGTGGTGGCGTCGACTCAAGCGTTGCCGCAGCGCGACTGCTTGCCGACGGGCATCGCGTTGTTGGAGCCTTCATGCGCAACGGGGTCAAGGCGGGGCCCGGGCCTCGAGGCGCTCAGGGATGTTGTGGCATCGACGACGCAGAGGATGCGCGTCGCGTTTCAGACCGACTAGGCATCCCGTTCTACGCCGTGGATCTCGAGGAGGCGTTCGGGAGTCTGATTGATTCTTTCGTCGACGCGTACCGTCGCGGCCGTACTCCGAACCCGTGCATCGAGTGCAACCGACGATTCAAGTTCGGCCGCCTGCTTGCACTCGCTCGCGAGATTGGCGCAGATTCCGTCGCGACTGGGCATTACGCAAGGGTTGTCGTCGAGGGTGGGCGTTCAGGGATTGCACGAGGCGCCGATCGATCAAAGGACCAGGCCTACGTGCTCTTCTCGCTCGGCGATGATGCGCGCCGTCGGGCGGAGTTTCCTCTGGCGGGCTTGACCAAAGCACAGGTGCGCGAGGAAGCGGCTCGCTTGGATTTGCCGGTCGCGAACAAGCCGGAGAGCATGGAAATCTGCTTCGTTCCTACAGGCGATTATCGTGACGTGGTTCGCGCACACGCTCCCGAAGCATTTTTGCCAGGGCCGATCGTCACGGTCGACGGCGAGACCATCGGCTCGCATGACGGCTACGCGGGCTTCACTGTCGGACAACGACGTCGTCTCCCGGGTGGCGCTTTGGAACCGCGTTTTGTGACCTCGATCGACTCTCGAACCGGGACTGTCGTCGTCGGGCGCCGTGACGACCTCTTGGTGCGAGCGTTCAAAGTCCAACAACTCACGTGGCATCTTGCAGATCCAACCAAGTCCACCTTTCGAGGTGAGGTGCAAGTGCGGCATCGCCACGCTCCGGTACCGTGCCGGGTGGACGTTCTGGGCGACGAGCTTCTAATCGTCCCCGACGAGCCCTTGGAATCGGTGACCCCTGGGCAGGCCGCTGTCGTGTTTGACGCGGACAAGACTCAGGTCGGGGGGTGGATCGACAGCGCGGTTACTGAAACGTGAGACTGCGACCCCGGATTAGCCTTATTCTGGCTGCGATCGCCGCCTTGGCCGCGGCCCTTTCCATTCGGATCCCATTCCTAGATGTTGAATCAAGATCGATAACGTTGCTCGATGTTTCGATGAGCCACGGTCCAGACGCGGCTATTCTGTTCGAGCGGGCGCGTCGGCAGGGTGCTGACGGCGGGCTCGTTGTCTTTGGCCGCGAAGCACGCGTTGTGTGCGAATCTGGACCATGGCCTGCGGAACTTCCGGTACTTGAAGCTGATTTCACGGCCGAATCGAACTTCGGCGCAGGATGTCGCGCCGTCACCGCGATGCGAGATGTCGCAGGCTGCACAGTTAGGCTCATTACGGATGGGGCCTTTAACGGAAGCGCATACGCTGATGGGAAGGCCATCCTTCTCGCGGCGAATCTCTCCCTTGAGGTGATTCCTCCATTGGCTCAGCCAGCCGAAGGGCTGTTTCTTGAAGTGCCTTCCGTGGCCGAGGCGTACGGGAACACCGCAAGGGTGGCAATTGACGTTGTTTCTACGGCGCGAAGAACTCGCCGTGTGCAAATTGCTGCCGTTGCTTCGGGGGCCGTGATTTGGTCCGGCGAGGTTGTCGCCGGTGGAAGGCTCCGAATGGGCGGCGATGTCCCGATTGGGCCCGCAACCACAAGTGTGCGTGTGTCGATCAAGGACTCGGGCGGAGCAGACCTGCTTACAGGGACGACGAGCGTCGACGTTCCGGTTGAACGTGCCGGAAGGCGGATCGTCGGAGTCCTCGGTGATGTCCCTACCGAACAACTCACGTCAACACTCGGCTTCGACGTGCAACGTTGCGGAAGTTGGCATGACGCTGCGAAGCTCGCCGGGCGATGTGACCTGATCATCGTTGCTGACGCACCGGTCCTTCCGAAGGACGCAGACGATCTCTCGGTGATCTCCCGCGCAGTCACGCATTTCGGCGTCGGCCTAGTTGTCATCGGGGGGCCAAGGGCCTATCGCGATGGAGGCTACGCTAATTCGGCACTAGCTGCACTGTTGCCAATAGACTGCGGACTGGCCGCAAAAGACATCCGTGTCGCGTTGGATCGGTCTGGGAGTATGGAACGTGACGGTCGATGGCGTCGCGCAATCGAAGCCGTCGAATCACTCGCACGTGCGACATCTGATTCCAGCACACTCTGGGTGTTACCCTTCAGTCAGGAGCCTGGCCTCCCTATACCTCAAGCTCCGTCGCCCGCGTCAGTGTTCCTTGCGAGCGGGGTCGACACGTTGCTGCGTCTCGCTCCGTCTGGCGGCACGAGAATCGTGCCCGCAATCCGCGCCGCGATGGCAATCCCGGTCGCGGTCGGCTCGAGAGCGCTTCTCGCGGTGATTTCGGACTTCGACGATCCGGCTCTCGATGTGGATCTCGGAACGCTGTTGACAGACCTCGTTGCTGCACGAATTGAGGTGATCGCATTTTTGATCGATCCGTCGGCGTCCTCGTCGGCGCGGGCGTCCCGTATCTCCTCAAGGGTTGTCCCGGTCGATCGCCTTGACAATCGGATTCTCACCGACAGTCTCGAAACCCAAGGCTTTCAAGTCGAGCGCACTCTTACCCGAACGCCAGGCGGGGGGGTAGGGCCGGAATTCTCAGCGCGTCATCGCGTCACTCTCTCTCGTGACGCTCGAGCCGATCTTGTTGCAACTGATGGCGCGCCGATTCTCGCGACGGCTGAGCGTGGTCGAGGTCGTGTGCTTGGGCTTGCTGCGCCGTATCCAAGCGCCGAACTCGTTGCGGAGCTTGCTCTGCGAGCCGCTCGTCCCACGGGTGTAGATTCGATTCGGGCTTCCTATGAACTAGGGATCTTGACTGTGAAGGTCTCACCCGCCACGCGTAACTTGGTCGCGCCGATCGTGGCACGCGGGCCGGGCACCCCGGCCGCTTGGGGGATGAGCGAGGTCGGCCCGGGACTGTTCCGCTCAACGCCGGGCATCCAAGTAGGGGGTGGACCTTGGACGCTCGAGGACGCGAGCGGTGGGATCTTCCCATTTGCGGTGCCTCCGCCTGTTCCGTCCGAATGGCGCGAGCCGCGGCGTCAGTGGCCATCGGTTCCTTCGGGGGCCCTGTCAGACCTCCGCTCTCGGTGGATTTGGGGTGCGCTTGGCCTAGCTCTTAGCCTGCATGCCCTTCGATCGCGCACGTAAGTCATTGAAGCATCGGTGCTTATAATTGATTGAGGCGGAAAGTCCGCGTTGGTCGATACCTTTTCAGGAAAGGTCTCGCCATGCGTCACATCACCACACTCGTTGTTCTTGGCACATTCATTTTCGCGGGCTGTTCAAGCCAAACGGTGGACTCCTCAGGAATCCCGGTAACCGAGGCCACGAACCCTGTCGGCCCGACTCCCGTGGAAGTGGCGCATTCCCAGATCGGCAGCATTATTCGGAAGCTCAAGGAGCAGGATGGAGCGGAACTCCTCCGAAACCTCCAGGTCCTTGTTCGGACGCGCGAACTCGCATTGGAACCCATCGCAGTGGCTCTTCCGAACTCAGATGCTCGGACCAAAGCCAACCTCTGTTATGTCCTCGGTGGCATCGGCGGTAGCAGGGCCGCGCAGATCGCCATGACAGCCCTTTCGGATCCTGACAAGGGCGTCCGATATGAGGCCGCTTCCGCGTTGGCAACCATGGGGGATACGACTGGCTATCCGGTGCTGGTTGGGTTCTTGGCCGATCCGGATCGCCGGGTTCGCTACAAGACGATTGAGACCCTTCGTGAAACCACCAAGCAGGACTTGGGCTTCAACTTCAACGCGACCGAGTCAGAGCAAGCAGCGGCAATCGGACGTTGGAAGCAGTGGTTGAAGGACGTTCAGACCCAAGATTTGCGTCGCAAATGAACACTTGGTGGCTTGTAATCGGCCTCTGGGTCTTGAGTGCAGTGGCGCTGACTTGGTGGTACTTCGAGTCCCGCCACGCGGGCGGTTCGTGAGTGATTCGCACTTTGGATCTCGGTCGCTGTATCCTATCTGAGTGACAGTCACTCTCCATTGGTGCGAATCCTGCCACGGGAGCATTCCGGATCCGGACATTGCGTCAGGTTCCGCGATGTTCGTGCGTGGGCAGATGATCTGCGGCGACTGCCTGCCTTCGATGCCACGTCCGAGTGAAGCATCGTCAACCCCGCTCGGATCTATCGCATTTAACTGCGTCTGGCTTGCGGCAGTCGCCATCGCCCTAGTTACTTGGGCTGAGCGCACGAAATCGAAACTGCCTCAGGGCATCGCTCCGAATTCGACCCCGTCGTGGGCTCCGGCGAGTCTGTCGTCTAAAGTCGACGATCTTTTTCGGCTCGTTGACGCGCTCGGAAGCCGTATCCCAGGCAGTGGCGGACTTCCAACAACATTGCCTTCCGTCAATGCTGAGTTCCTTGCGAGACTGGCTGAAGTCGAGGCGCGCTGCGTCCGGCTTGCAGCGGATGATCTCGAGTTGGCGACACGAGAACTTCGAGCGGCGATTCGGCGCGAGACCACGTCCCGGGATGCCCTCGAGGCAAAGATGGCGGCGATCGAATCTCGCCTGGCGTCGATGTCGGCGGCAATCACCGGTTTGGCTGAGCGCATCAAGTCGATGCCTCCCTTGGATGTAGAGCCCCCCACGCCGCCGTCCACGGACACGCCGGATGGCCGTCCAGCGTCCTTCCCGGCACCGGCGACTCCTCCAACCAAGAGAGTCGACCCCGAGCCAACTCCCGGCGTCACTCCGGAGTTGGCCGCACTCGTAACGAGGTTGCGGGATCCTGCCGCCGGAGTGCGATTCACTGCCGTTGTTGCGCTCGGCGGTACGCGGTCGCCGGCAGCCGTACCCGCTCTCATCGACGCACTTCGCGACCGAGAATCGTATGTTCGAGACGCTGCGGTTAGAGCGCTTCGCGGAGTGGGGGCGATTGAGCCTGTTCCAGATCTCATCAGAGCTCTCAACGACAGCGACGACTTCGTGCGCTACTCGGCGCGCGATGCCCTGCGAGCGCTGACCGGGATGAGTTTGCCGTTCGATCCCGACGCCTCGATCAAGGATCGCGAGGTGAAAGCGCGTGCCATTGAACAATGGTGGGAGAAGGAGCGAATCCGGAGGGCTCCTAGCGATTCCAAATCCGGCGGTTGACGCACAGGACAACGCTGTGTACCGGGTTGGGTGAGGCCATAGGAGGCTGCTAGTTTCCACCTCAGGAGAAAGGGTGCGTGGCTTCGGTCGCAGGTGACCCAAGCATTCCCCGTTACTGACTCCACAAGAGGCCGATCATGGCGGTTCACGGACATTACAAGGTTACGGTTGTTGGCGCAGGCTTCGTCGGTTCGACGGCTGCACAGCGCTTAGTTGAGAAGAACATTGCCGACGTCGCACTCGTGGACATAGTCCCCGAGGTCGCAAAAGGCAAAGCCCTCGACATGATGCAGTCGGCTCCCGTGCTTGGCTTTGATGCCAAGATCGAAGGCGGCACGACCTACGAGCACACAAAGAACTCGCAAGTCGTTCTGATTACGGCTGGAATTCCACGTAAACCCGGAATGTCTCGATCGGATCTCCTCAAAACCAATGCCGACATTGTGAGCGGTGTGGTTCGTCAATGTGTGGAAAAGTCTCCCGACGCGATCATCGTGGTGGTTTCCAACCCGCTCGACGTGATGACCTATCTCGCGCACAAGATCTCCGGGCTTCCGGACAACCGCGTGATGGGGATGGCCGGCGTTCTCGATGCCGCCCGCTTCCGCACGTTCATCGCGATGGAGCTCGGATGCTCGATTCAGGATGTCGAAGCTCTCCTTCTTGGCGGCCATGGCGATACCATGGTCCCACTTCCTCGATTCTCATCGGTATCAGGCGTCCCCCTCACCGATCTCCTTTCTAAGGAACGAATTGACGCCCTCGTTGACCGAGCCCGAAACGGCGGTGCCGAAATCGTCGGGTTACTCAAGACCGGCTCGGCATACTATGCCCCGTCGGCGTCGTCGGTCGCCATGATCCAGTCCATCCTCTGGAATGAGCGTCGAATTCTCCCGTGCTGTGCCCATGTGCGTGGAATGTACGGGATGAAGGACGCATGGGTCGGGGTCCCCTGCACGCTCGGACGCGGTGGCATTGAACAGATCCATGAGCTGAAGCTCGATGCGGCCGAGTCGGCCGCGCTCCACAAGTCGGCAGATGCGGTTACTGCCGACATCGCCCTCATCGCCTAATTGACGTGACATTGCCGCTGGCAAAGCCGCGCCTCCCGGGCACACGAATCCTCGCGACTCTCGGTCCTGCGAGCAATACGCGTGAGCGCATTGCTGCGCTTGCCGAGGCAGGGGCGTCAGCGTTCCGGCTCAACTTTAGCCACGGCACTCACGAGCAGAAGCGCGAGATGATCGCGCTCGTACGCGATGTGAGCCGGACGTCAGGTCGTCCGCTCGCGATTCTTGGCGACCTTTGTGGGCCGAAACTGAGGACTCGCGAGTGCGAAGGCGGAATTCCTCTGACTTTGGTCACGGGCCAAGACATCGTCATCACGGCTGCGGATGGGCCGTGTTCGGGAGCCCGGATAACAGTCGATTACGCCCACCTCGCCTCGGATGTCCACCCGGGTGACAGAATTCTCTTCGACGACGGGCTCATCGCATGCGAGGTCACTGGCGTGGAGGGCGCGGATGTCCATGCAAAGGTGCTAAACGGGGGGCCGCTATCGTCCCGGAAGGGGATCAATCTTCCGGGGGTTCGCCTCTCGATTCCACCGTTCACGGAACGCGATGCCCTCGATCTCGATTTTATGATGGATGCAGGTGTCGACTTAGTAGCTCTCTCGTTCGTCCGTGAAGCAGCCGACGTTGTTGACTTGAAGCGTCGGATCAGTGAACGCGGAGCCAACATCCCTGTCATTGCAAAGATCGAAAAGCCAGAAGCTGTCGAGCGGATCGAAGATATCCTAGATGTTGCCGACGGCATCATGGTCGCTCGCGGTGACCTTGGTGTCGAAATGTCTCCGGAACAGGTTCCGGTCGTGCAGAAGCAGATCATTGCCGCCGCCCGACGCAAGAGTCGATTGGTGATCACGGCGACCCAAATGCTTGATAGCATGACGCGCAATCCACGCCCGACGCGTGCGGAAGCAAGCGATGTGGCGAACGCCATTTTCGATGGCACAGACGCCGTAATGCTCTCAGCCGAGACGGCATCCGGAAATTTCCCGGTGGAATCTGTTTCGACGATGGCCGAGATCGCTCGAATCTCAGAAAACAGCGAAGTGTTCCACAAGGTGTCACAGGGCTTCCACTTGCCGGAAGGGCAAGGGATTCTTCACGCGGCGGTCCGGGCCGCCTGCGTTGCGGCAGAGGAAGTGAACGCCAGAGCCATTGTCCCGTTCACCGCATCTGGTTGGACGGCATTCCTCGTGGCCGGACTACGCCCCCGCATCCCTGTCATCGCCTGCACGTACAACCCGTCGGCGTATCAGCGACTAGCCCTTTGCTTTGGCGTGACTCCTGTCATGACCGAGCGAGGCAAAGACATCGACGATCTCTATGTTCTCGGTATGCGTCACCTCCTCGACGAGAATCATGTCGCTCCAGGCGACATCGTGATTGTGGTGACCGGATCCGTGGTGCGCGGGAGCGGTGCGAATACGATCAAGATTCACCGGGTCGGCACCGCCGATCTGTCCGACGATCCCGAGACGCGGCGGCGTCTCCGTGAACTCGTCGCCACGTTGCCAGATACCGCCGAAGAACCGACCCGGCCGACTCCGGAGTGATCGAATGAAAATTCATGAGTATCAGGCGAAGGAGATTTTGCGTCGTTTCGGCGTCAAAACATCCGAAGGCATTGTGACTACGACTGCTGACGGCGCGGCCGATGCCTTTCGCAAACTTGGTTCACCCTTAGCTGTAGTCAAGGCCCAGATTCACGCCGGTGGACGCGGCAAGGGCGGAGGAGTGAAGCTAGTCCGCAGTGCCGACGAAGCGCGTGCTGCAGCCGCTTTAATTCTCTCGAAGCCGTTGATCACCCACCAAACGAGTCCAGAGGGCCAGCCTGTCAAAACGCTGCTCGTCGAGCGCGGCTCCGACATCGCGAAGGAGTACTACATCGGGATCGCGATCGACCGCAAGACTCAATGTCCTGTCATGATGGCGTCATCAGAGGGTGGCATGGATGTCGAGGAGGTTGCGGCTCATAGCCCCGAGAAGATTCTGCGTGCCGCATTTCCGTCGAACGGCGTGCTTTCTACCGCCGAAGCCGAACGCCTCGCGAGAGGCATCGGCCTTCCGCCTGCCAACATTGGCGAGGGCGTCGCTTTCATGCAATGCCTGTCGAAGGCGTTTGTCGACCTCGATTGCGCTCTTGCCGAGATTAATCCGCTCATCCTCACCACCGATGGACGAGTTCTTGCCCTTGACGCAAAAATCAACTTCGATTCAAACGCTCTCTATCGTCATCCCGATGTCACAGTGCTTCGCGATCTGGCAGAAGAGGATCCGAAGGAAATCGAGGCATCGAAGTTCGATCTTTCCTACATCGCGCTGGACGGCAATATCGGGTGCATGGTCAACGGGGCCGGACTCGCCATGTCCACAATGGATGTCATCAAGTTGGCCGGTGGATCACCTGCCAACTTCTTGGACGTCGGAGGTGGCGCGACCAAGGAGAAGGTGAAGGAAGCCTTTAAGATCCTCCTCTCCGATTCCAAGGTGAAGGGCGTACTGGTCAACATCTTCGGTGGCATCATGAAGTGCGATGTCATCGCCGAGGGCGTTATCGGCGCGGTGAAGGAAGTGGCACTCAAGGTGCCGCTCGTTGTGCGCCTTGAGGGCACGAATGTCCAACAGGGGAAAGCGTTGCTTGAAGGGTCGGGCCTCCCGATCATCACGGCATCGGATCTCAACGAGGCGGCGCGGAAGATCGTCGCCGCGGTCAAAGGCTGAGGCAGGGAGACTCTCATGAGCGTTTGGGTAAACAAAGACACGAAGGTCATCTGCCAGGGATTCACTGGGAAGACCGGAACTTTTCATTCAGAGCAAGCCATCGCATACGGCACCAAGATGGTCGGAGGCGTTACGCCTAAGAAGGGCGGGACCACTCATTTGGGTCTGCCCGTTTTTGAAACCGTGGCAGACGCGCGAGCCGCTACGGGTGCAAACGCGAGCGTGATCTACGTTCCGCCGCCCGCAGCCGCGGCCGCCATCATCGAAGCGGTTGAGGCTGGAATTGAACTGGTCGTCACCATCACGGAGGGCATTCCGGTTCTCGATATGGTTCGAGTTCGCGAGTACATGCTCGGGAAGAAGGCTCGCCTCATTGGACCCAATTGCCCAGGAATCATCACACCCGGTGAGTGCAAGATCGGCATTATGCCGGGCTACATCCACAAGCCCGGCAAGGTCGGGGTGGTTTCACGCTCGGGCACACTTACCTATGAGGCCGTTTGGCAACTCACGAGCCGCGGAGTTGGTCAGAGTACTTGCATTGGAATCGGCGGCGATCCCATCAACGGCACGGACTTCATCGACTGCCTCAAGGCATTCAACGCTGATCCGAACACCGAAGCCATCATCATGATCGGCGAAATCGGTGGCACGGCCGAAGAGGAAGCGGCGGACTACGTCAAGTCGAACGTCAGGAAGCCGGTAGTCGGATTCATCGCGGGCCAAACCGCTCCACCGGGGCGCCGCATGGGCCACGCAGGCGCAATCATCTCTGGCGGCACGGGAAAGGCCTCTGATAAAATGGCGGCCATGGAGCGCGCAGGCATCACCGTCTGCCAGAGTCCCGCGGACTTGGGAGAGACTCTCGTCAACGTCATGAAGCGGGTTCGTCCCGCCTAAAGGTGGTGGGTATGGGGGGCAGCACATCTGGCGGTGGGGACCGCTTCATCGTGACAGGGGGGCGCGTGCTTTCGGGCACCGTTCGCCCATCGGGCAACAAGAACGAGGCTTTGCCGGCGATAGCTGCGACGCTTCTGTCGTCGGGGACAAGCGTTCTGCGCAACGTTCCACGTATTCGGGACGTTGAGAGAATGTTGGCATCGGCCGCTTCGGTCGGCGCCTCAATTGCGTGGGTCGGAGACAATGAAGTCTCGATCGATACATCCAACCTGACGTCACACGAACCGGACGAAAAGATCGCATCGCAAATTCGCGGTTCCTTCCTCTTCGCGGCGCCCCTCTTGCACCGATGGGGTAAGGCCCGCTTGGCACGTCCGGGTGGCGATAAGATCGGTCGACGTCGACTCGATACGCACCTAATTGCGCTCGAAGCGCTAAGGGCCAAGGTTCACGACACAACAGCTGCGTATGACATGTCACTGCCGACGGGCAGATTCGTCGGCGATGTCGTTTTCTTGGACGAGGCAAGCGTTATGGCGACCGAGAACGCCATGATGGCGGCTTCGGTTGCTGAGGGAGAGACCTTCATTTTGAACGCGGCTTCGGAGCCGCACGTGCAAGGTCTCGCACGGATGCTGATGGCCATGGGAGCCACGATCGAAGGCATCGGTACGAATCGGCTTCGAATCATGGGGACTCGTTCGCTCAAACCTGTCGATCATCGGATCGGAGCGGATCACATTGAAGTCGGGTCGTTCATGGCGATCGCGGCCATGACGGGTGGCGAGATTAGGATCCCTGACGTTGATCCTGAGCAGTTCCGAATGATCACCCACGTTTTTCGTCGACTTGGCGTGGTCACCTCGTTTGAAAATGGCTCGACACTTGTCGTTCCTTCAGGCCAAACTCTCGAAGTTGCGAGCGACGTCGATGGGTCCATCGTCAAAGTAGACGATGCACCGTGGCCGGGCTTTCCCGCTGACCTCACATCGCTCATTGTCGTGCTGGCGACCCAATGCAAGGGCACTGTTCTTGTCCACGAGAAGCTCTTTGAGTCTCGGTTGTTCTTTGTCGACAACCTGTTGCAGATGGGCGCGCGCATCGTGCTTTGCGATCCACATCGGGCAGTCGTAATCGGCCCAAGCCGACTTCACGCCGCTCGAATGGCGTCACCTGATATTCGAGCTGGCATGGCGTTGATCGCTGCTGCGCTTTGCGCGGACGGGCGATCTGAGATTCTGGATGCAGCTCAGGTTGATCGGGGCTACGAGAGGATCGAAGAACGCCTCAAGGCGCTTGGGGCCGACATTGAGCGAGTGCGCGGATGAAGCGCGCTCGAACAAGTTTCTTTGTTCCATTGCTAGTCGTGGTCGCGGTAGTCGCCGCGTTTCTTCCGGAGGCGGCCGTCTCGTCGGTGACAGACCCGATTGGCGGCTTTCGCCCCGCAGCGTGTGTCCTTGTGGCCGCTTTGGCATTCGTCATCGGATTGCTCGAGGGACGAATTGTCGCCCTACAGGTGAAAGTTGAAGGCATGGTCGACACGATCAACCGGCAACTCTACGGCGACGATTATGAGGTTATTCGTAACGCGGTTTCCATCTTAGTTGTCACGGTGAAGAAGGATGGCGAAGGAAAAGCCGTTGCCCGCCGAGAGCTCGAACGCCTTACAGGACAGGCGTTCGGGGATGATGGCGAAGCCTGGGCGACTTGGTGGGAGAAGTCTCGTCCGACGTTCAGAACGCTAAAATCGAAGGACTTGGGTCCCAAAAAGTCGGTATGATGACGGAGGGCTCAAGGGACCCACATCTCATGCCACTTCTCATCCTCGGACTCGGCACGGTCGAATTGATCGTCGTGCTCCTCATATTCTTGGTGCTTTTTGGATCAAGACTCCCAAAGGCTGCAAGCAACATCGGCTTGTCTATTCGGGAATTCAAGAAGGGCATGAAGGTCGCTTCGGAAGACGACAATAAGAAGTCCGATATCCCGCCCGCCAATGACAAGCCCTAGGATTCGCGCACGCAAGTTGCCAATCAAAACGGCGTCGATTGGCCACGTGCGTAGCACCCAGAAGGGTCGCGCGAGCCGAGCTGGCAGCGGTCAAGTGGCCTCTCGGGGAATCTCATTTGAAGTTGCGATATCAGTAGACGGCAAGCCGCTCCCGTTGAAGGAGTTCCTTCACGACCTCCTGGGTGGAGCCATTAACGGAATGGTTACCGCGCTTCATGGTGTCGACAATCCGCGCCGCATCGAAGTGTCAATAAGACTAAACAACGCCGGCAAAACGTGACCTACCGTCTGGCGATCCTTGCGGGCGGGTGGTCCAGACGCATGGGATTCGACAAGGCCACCTTGCAGGTTGCCGGTGAATCCGTTCTGGCTCGCCTTATTGCGCGACTCGACTCGCCGCTTGGCCGACCATGGATTCTGTGCCGATCCGCGCAAAACCTAGAAATCCCGGTCGGGAGTGTGGCGATGCACGACGTTTCGCCTGGAGATGGCCCCCTCGTTGCGCTGTCGCAAATTGCGATCCAACCCTCATCGGCTCCGGTCCTCGTCGTTCCTTGCGACATGCCCGACCTCCCATTTGATCTCGGCTCCGTATTCGCTGCGGCGCAGGCAAGTTCGGCTGCCGATGCAGTGCTTGTACGCAACCAGGGACGGCGGGAACCACTGCCCGTATTGCTGATGCCTAGTGCTCTCCGGGCGATTGCCGAGGCGGTTCGACTGAACGCCCGTCGAGCTGACGCTTGGCATGGCGCCGTCGCAATTCACGATGTCGATGCAGAGGCCATCTGGGGAGAGCAGGCGATGCGTTCATTTCGAAATGTAAATTCCCAGTCTCATCTCACGACCTGAATGCGTTGAGCGGCAACGTTGATCTGGGTAGGGTGGGACTCAGGAAAGCAAGCATCGAACGCATGTCTCAAGACGCACTCGAACGCCTCTATCGACCGATCGTGCCGGACCTAGCTTTGGTCGAAAGCGAGATCCTCGCCGCGCTCGAAGCCGATCGTCATGAGATTGGTGAAATGACGGCGCACGTCGGACGATATTCTGGCAAGAAAATGCGCCCAGCGATCGCGCTCCTCATCGCCAAGAAATGTGGCGGCATCTTGCCCCGACATCATCGCCTCGGCGCGGTTCTAGAGATGATTCACCTCGCGACCCTAGTTCACGATGACGTCATCGATGGCGCGGATATGCGGCGTAGATCGGCGACTGCAAATTTCAAATGGTCTAACTTCGACGCGGTGCTCTTAGGCGACATCCTGTTTGCCCGAGCCATCAACCTCCTCGGTCGCCTAGGCGATGCCGGAGCGCTCGATGAGTTGACGCAGGCAGTTTCGACCCTCTGTGAAGGGGAGATCCTCCAGAATCGCCACCGCCGTAACGCAGAACTCGATGAGGCTCTCTACTATCGAATCATCGAAGACAAGACAGCGATCCTTTATGCCGCCGGTTGCGGCCTAGCGGCCCATCTAGCCGGCGCCCCGCTTTTGGTGGTGGAAGCCCTCAGAACTTACGGACTCGAGTTGGGAACGGCATTCCAGATCGTTGACGATGTTCTTGATCTCGTGGGCGACGAGGCAACGGTCGGCAAGTCGCTCGGAACGGATCTACGCAACGGGAAAGTGACGTTGCCCGTCATCTTCATGCGTGAATCTGCGACCCCGGCCGACCGCGCGCGACTGGTTGCAGTCATGCGAGGCGAGGGAACGGATGCTGATGCCGCATGGCTCCGTCAAGCCCTCGTCGATGGTGGGCATGTCGAAGCGGCAAACGTCCGGGCGCGAGATCACATCCGTCGCGGGCTCGAGGCTGTCTCTGAAGCTCTCCCAGACGCAGCGCCGGATCTTGCTGAAATCGCAGGGTTCGTTGTAGTTCGCGCGCGTTAACGGTTCGAGTCGTAGGCTTTGCGGGCGAGTCTCGCTGCGTTGCGCCAAAGAAGCGCAACGGTTACCGGCCCGACGCCACCGGGAACCGGTGTGAAGGCTGATGCAACGTCTGCAATCTCCGGAGCTGCATCGCCCAAAAGTGAGCGTTTTCCGTCTTTCATGACTTCGTTGATGCCGACATCGATAACGACCGCGTTGGGTCGAATCATTGCGGGCGTCAGAAGTCCCGCGCGTCCGACTGCCATCACCACCACATCTGCGCGACGTGTGATTGCGGCCAGATCCCGACTTCGCGAATGTGCGAGCGTGACGGTGGCATCTCGTTCGACGAGCAGCAACGCGGCTGGGCGGCCGACGATTCGGCTTCTTCCTACGACGACGATCTCAGACCCTCTCAGCTCAACGTCCGCTGCGAGAAGACACTCGATCACGGCGGCTGCGGTGCACGGCGCCACGACGGGCGAAACTTCAAGCAATCGCCCTAGATTCGTCGGATGGACGCCTTCGACATCCTTGTCTGGTGAGAGCCGCGATTGGAGCGTCTCAGCCTTGACGCCCTGTGGCAGGGGCATCTGTATGATCACTCCGCTAACCAACGGGTCGGCGTTGAGTGAGTCAATCTCTGCGAGGAATGCGGCTTCCGTCGGCGCGCTGGCCCGTCGAACTTCGTAGGCCATTCCAAGGCGTGAGGCACTCTTTGCTTGTCGACCGAGATAGACCTCGGACGCGGCGTCATTCCCAGCGGTAAGCGCGACGAGTCGTGGCATAACTCCGCGCGAAGCGAGATCCTTCACGATTTCCAAGACCTCGAGGTCGAGGGCATGAGCGATCGGAGCTCCGAGAATTGGCGTCCCCATTAGTCGATGATGCCAAGGATCTGGAAATCGCGCTACGATCAGGAAAGGAAAACTCCATGGATCAGGATATTGAGCGAGTATTGGTGCATGAACGACGGATCCGCGACCGAGTTGCAGAACTCGGCGCACGCATCTCTCGGGACTACGCAGGCAAGGACCTCACGGTCGTCGCGCTTCTCAAAGGAGGCGTCGTGTTCCTCGCCGACATCATTCGCTCGATCTCGATCCCGATGGACCTCGATTTCGCCTGGGCTTCGAGCTACGGCGATCGCACAACGTCGTCGGGCAATGTCGTCCTAAAGGTGGTTCCGGACACGAACCTTCGGGGTCGTCATGTTCTGCTCGTCGATGACATTCTCGATACAGGACGTACCCTCGCTCGCGTCTCGGCGGAACTTACGGACCGACTCGGCGCCGCTGAAGTAAAGACCTGCGTTCTTCTCGACAAGGCGGCACGGCGAGAGGTTCCGGTGCACGCGGATTACGTCGGGTTTGAAGTTGAGAACGTCTTCGTCGTTGGATACGGACTTGACTTTGATGATCGCTACCGCAACTTGCCCTACATCGGCGTGCTGAAACCGCACCTTTACTCTAAGTAACATCGATGACTTTCGAAGATCGTGGCTGGGCACGCGGTTGGACGCCCTCGAGCAGTCGGGGAAGAGCCACCATCATCATTCTTGCGGTGCTTGTCGGAGCTCATATCCTCAAGGTGTTGGCCAATGCGATCTGGCCCGAGACGGGTTCCTTTTTTGGACGTGAGCTTTCGTCGACGGCGAGCGGGCTCGCGCATTTTGAGTGGTGGCGGCCCATTTCGTACCTATTTGTCCACGTGGATGTCATGCACGTCCTGTGGAACGCGATCATTTTCGGATTCGCCGGGTTCGCCCTCGAAAGAATCGTCGGATCGATGGCAGTCGCACGGATCTTTCTTGTTTGCGGTGCGGTCGGGTCGCTTTCGGTACTGATCTGGTCTGTTTTCGGCTATCCGGATGTCCGCACCGTCGGTGCAAGCGGCGCCATCAACGGCGTCCTCGTTGCGTTGGCTGTCGTTGCGCCCGAGATGGTGGTCTTACTCTTCTTCGTTTTCCCGGTGAAGATTCGCTGGCTGGTCGCCGGGTATGTGGCGATCGACGCATTGCGAGTGTTGGGCGATGGTTCTGGTCGGCCCGGTCGCCTCGATGGGACGGACGTGTTCTGTCATCTCCTCGGGGCGTCTTCTGGATTGGTGATGATGTGGGTCATGCCGCGTTATGTGACTCCATGGATCACGGGATTGGCCGCGAGGCGGGCGCGCGCGCGACGTGTTGCTATCGAGATGGCGGCGCGGTCCGAGCACGAAGAATTGGACAGAATCCTTGCCAAGATTGCCGCGCAAGGCATGCCGTCATTGACCGATTCGGAACGCGCCACGCTGAAGCGTGAATCGGAGAGACGCGCCTCTGGGCGTTAATCACCATGCCGGTCGTCGTACATGAAGTGCGTGTTCCGATTGAAGCCGAGGAATCACAGGTCTACGCAATGGCACTAGGCCGCGCTGGCCTAGCGGAATCCGAGGTTTCGCGAATGGAGATCGTCCGCCGATCGCTCGATCGCCGTCGCGGGCTGATTCTCTCTTACACCGTTGAATTGCACTTGCTGGATGACTCCAAGCCTCCGTCTCGGCTCCGTCATGATCCCAAGATCGCTTGGGAAGCTCCTGCGGAATCGGTGCCCTTGCTGAGGGGTGTCGATCCATTAGAACACCGCCCTGTTGTCATCGGGGGAGGACCGGCCGGGCTATTCGCAGCGCTCGTCCTTGCACGAGCGGGGATGCACCCCATCGTCCTCGAACGAGGGGATGCAATGAACCATCGGGCGACGGCCCTCCGCAACTGGCTTCGCGACGGGACGTTTGACCCCGAGAGTCACTACCTGTTCGGGGAAGGTGGAGCCGGCACCTGGAGTGACGGCAAGCTCACATCACGGTCGCGTGATCCGCGTACCCGTTTCGTTCTCGAGGAGTTTCGAGTCAAGAGTGGCATCGATGCAGTGACATGGCATTACCGTCCGCATTTGGGATCTGATCGAGTCCGCACTGTGGTCGGTAGACTCCGCATGGAGATCCTCGCCTTGGGTGGGTCCTTCAGATTCCGATGTAGGGCGGAGGGACTGAATGTAGTCGCGGGACGAGTCACGTCGATCCGAACATCGGAGGGCGAGATTCCCTCCACCGTCGTCGTGGTGGCGCCGGGGCACTCCGCGCGCGATTTCGTGCGGACGCTAGCCCAAGACGGTTTGGTGATGGTGCGCAAACCGTTTCAGCTCGGAGTCCGAGTTGAGCATCCTCAGGGCTTCATTGACAACGCTGTTTGGGGCGCGGCGAGTGGGCACCCGAAATTGGGGCCCGCGGACTATCGGGTGGCAACAAACGGAGCCGGCCGGAGTGTCTTCAGCTTCTGTATGTGCCCGGGTGGCGAGGTGATCCCAGCAGTACACGACGTCGGCCACATGAACACAAATGGCATGTCTTGGTCTGCCAAGAACACGGGCTTCGCCAACTCGGGTCTTGTCACGACTCTGAATCCCGAGGACTTCCCGGGCGAAGGCGTGTTTGCAGGAATGGAACTCCAGGAGCAAGTCGAGGCCAGAGCCGCCGTCGCCTCCGATTATTCGGCGCGCGTTCCAGCTCAGCGTCTTGTTGACTTCATGGCGGGGCGTCCATCGGATTCCCTCCCTGGGGGCTCATGCCGCCACGGGATGATTCCTGCCGACCTAAGGCCGCTCGTGCCCGCTCCGGTCCTCAAAGCTCTTCTTGAGGCTATCCCGGCGTTCGGCCGTCAGATTCCGGGCTTCCTCCAGCCGAGTGCGGTGGTGGTAGGGCCCGAGGCCCGCTCCTCGTCGCCTGTGCGGCTCCAGAGGGATCCTCAGACGCTTGAGGCCGACGGTGTGCGCGGGGCGTTCCCGATTGGAGAGGGGGCCGGCTACGCGGGCGGGATCGTGTCGGCAGCGCTCGACGGCGTGAGGGTGGCGGAGGTGATTCTCGCCCGATACCGGCAACCTAGCCTCTCTAGTTAAGCGAATTCCGTCCGAAACGTATAGCCTTCTGAGGGATCCGAATTTCTCGGGTACAACACTTCTATGCGCCTACTAACGATTATCGTTGCCGCGGTCCTTATTGCGCTGGCACTACCCGCTCAGGGTGGACGCGTCGACCAATTCATCAATGACTTCGAGAAGGCCATGGTGGCCGACAACTTCGCCGAAATGCAATCCTTGGTGAAGCAATCGGGGGAAACCGTGAAGTCCGCGTTCATTGCCTATGAAGGCCAATGGTGTGCCGCCGCAGCGGCAAACCGTGCGGCCGACAAGGCAAGCCGGGAGAAGTTCCTCGAGACCCTATCGAAAGTCTCGTCGCTTGCACAAAAAGACGAGTTTTGCTCGCAGCGTCTCATCTGGCTCAAAGGGCTCAGCGCCGAGGCAGTAGCCAAGAAAAGCAAGATCGATGAATCGCTGCAGACTGGTTCCGTCCTCTATCAACGTGCCGACCGTGAACGCACAGAAAAGGCGTGGGATCCGGTCATTGAGCATTTCACCAAGTTCGTTGAACTCGCGGTGTCGGTTCCCGACCCCTATTGGGAAATGTCGGGCTGCTATTACGTTGGCGATGCGCATCAGGGCAAGCTCGAATACTTCGAGGCCTGTTACTGGTACAAGCGTGCTGTAGTCGTGGGTCAGGCCGCGAAGTTGACTGCTTTCATCAACCTGTATAAGTTGAACGATAAAGCGACGAAGGCCGCAAAGGACGGCAGTTTTCGCGAGGATTTCGTTGAAGTAACGATTCCAGTTGCCGAGTCCAAAGTGAAGTTCAAGGCTCGTCAGGCCGAGGCGGCCAAAGCGCCTGCTGAAGCCACCGGCGCAGCTGCCATCCCCAATGCGCCGGCCAATCTGCCTCCGCCCGCGAATATCCACACGATGAAGCTCGAATGGACGGACCTCGAGAAGTCGAAAGTCAGTGTTCTCGCTGCCGGGCGGCCGCCGTTCACGACTTGGTATCAAACCAACGCACATTGGTACTTCTGGCCCGCCATCGCCTTTAAGAGTGGAGACAAGGTCAAGCTCCCGTTCCTTCCGGGCGAGCACGAACTCCGAAACGAGAAGGGAAAGGCCCTGCTAGATCCAGATGGCGCCGGCAAGGCGACTGATGAGGCCTTCAAGATCCCGCAGAAGCCCGATGTGGTGTCGTTTAAGGGCCGCAAGTACAACGATGGCACGTTGGGTGAAGTCAGCGTTCGACTCATGGAAGGGCCCTATCAGTACAAGATCATGGGCCAGGCGGCGAAGGCGCAGCGCGATGGTGGAGTGGTGCAGTTCCGCTGGCAGGGTGCCATGCAGACTGTCACCAAGTTCGACGGCTTGGACATCGCGGTTTACGACGAGGATGCCGACGGTACGTTCACGTCCTACGGCAAGGATTGCGTCGTGATCGGCAAGGGAAAGGACGCTGTTATTCAGCCGCTTTCTCAATACATTTACATCAAGGGACTTCTGTACCATTTAAAACTCGATCCGGCCGGCGGCAACTTTCGAATCAAGCCATACGACGGTCCCGTTGCGCCACTCAAGATTGAATGGAAGGGCGCGAGCGTTCCCCAGAGTTTGATATTCGGTGGATCGGGAGATCTTGCATCGTTCTTCATCAATGTGATCGATGCGAAGGACAAGCCGATGTGGGTTCCCGTCGGGGAGTACAGTTTGACTTCCGGCTACTTTGCTTTTGGTGAGGCCGGCGAGAAGCGGGAGACGATCCTCATCAGCAAGGGGCGCTCAGGTTCATTCCGCGTGATCGAAAAGCGAATGAACACGCTCGAACTCGGGGCCGCCAAGGACCCCGGGTTCCGCTTCCTTTGGAAAGCGGAGTCCTTCGAAGAGAAGGGCGAGAAGATGGTTCGTGTTGCCCCGAAAGAACTGAAGGTCATCGGTTGCTTCGGTGAGGAATACGAGTGGTTCCAGACGGGCGTGGTGCGTCCGCTCGTGAAGATGCGCATGGGTGAGAAGGGCGCGCCGTTCTTCGACAAGGAGATGGCGTTTCCCGACAAGGAAGACTTCAATAAAGACTCTCAGTTGATTTGGCTGCCCCACGTTCTTGAGGTCAAGAAGCCCGGCGCTGGGGAAGTTTGGATCCAGATGGAATGCAACTACCCCAAGCTTGGAAAGATCACGTCCAAGTGGGAGCGAGTTGACTGAACGAAATCTCGACCGCTGTTGTCGGCTACCTCAACGCGCGTCCTCTATGGGACGCGCTCGTAGGAGACTGCCGCTTTAGATTGGAATCGGCGGTTCCGTCATCGGTTGCCGCCCGACTCGCGTCTGGCACTGTCGTTTTGGGGCTCGTGTCTTCGGTGGAGCTACTTCGCCAGCCACTCCGACAGGTCTCAACCGCGTGCATCGCATCCGACGGTCCAGTCGGTTCGGTGGTTTTGGCCTTACGGGTTGCGCCGGCGTCAGTCACCCGCCTTGGAGTTGACCCATCGAGTCGGACGTCGCAGTTGCTCGCTGAGATCGTCTTGCGACATCTTGGAGCCAGACCGGAGGTCATTGAATGCCCGCCTGATCGGGCATTCGCCTTGGGCTGTGATGCCGCCTTGGTGATCGGCGATCCAGCATTTGCTTGGAGGCGATCGGGTCTGCCCCTCATGGACCTCGGCCAAGCGTGGGCCGCGATGACTGGTCTACCCTTCGTTTACGGCGTCTGGGCAGTTCGCGAAGATGCTGAGATTAATGAAGAATCGCTAGGCGCCTGGCTCGATGAAGCGCGTGATATCGGGTGCGGAAGAACGGAGGCTTTTGCGCTTTCCGCCGAAACCGACGGAGTTCTTGGGGCTGAAGATGCCCGGGTTTATCTGACGCGGCGCATCCGCTACCGTTTCGGTAGCCGCGAGGAGGCTGGTCTACGCGCATATCTGGATGCGGTACGCTCGCTTGCACGCGGCACCTGAAGGTGCACACTATGCTCGACCCCAAGTTCATTCGCGAGAATCCCGATGTCGTCAAGGCCGCGTGTCGCAAAAAGCGGATCGACGTAGATGTGGATCGTTGGTTGGCCCTCGATTCGGAGAGCCGCGAAATCAAACGGTCGGTCGAGAGTCTCAAGGCTGAACAGAATCTCCGTTCGAAAGAGATGCCGAAACTTCCACCCGACGGCAAACTTGCCTTGCGCGGCGAACTCAAAATTCTGTCCGACCGAGTCGCAGAGGGGGAGGCACGAATTAAGTTGCTCGACCCCGAGATCGATGGGCTCATGCTACGCATCCCGAACATTCCGGCACCCGAAGTTCCGGAGGGAAAGGATGACACCGAGAACGTCGAGGTGCGACGCGTCGGAACTCCACGGCAATTCACCTTTGCTCCGAAGGACCACGTGGAACTTGGCACAAGCCTCGACCTTCTTGACACCGAACGCGCTGCACGAATCGCGGGCAGCCGTTCATACTTTTTAAAGAACGAGGGCGCCCTTCTCGAGCTTGCCGTTCTCCGATTCGCGCTCGACCATATGGTGGCATCTGGATTCACACCCATGATCGTGCCGCATATCGTTAGCGAAGAGGCCATGCGCGGCACCGCATATCTGCCGGGTGGGGAAGAGCAGGCCTACCAGTTGACTCGAGACGACGGCTGGCTCATCGGCACTTCCGAGGTCCCTGTCACGGCGTATCGAGGGGGAGAGATCCTGAATGTCGCCGAGCTCCCGATTAAGATGGCCGGCTGGTCCTCGTGCTACCGCCGCGAAGCTGGGACATACGGGAAGGACACGCGCGGCATCTACCGCATCCACCAATTCATGAAGGTGGAGCAGGTGATCCTCTGCAAGAACGACCCCGAAGAGAGCAAGAAGTTCCACGCGGAGATTGTCGCGCACGCCGAGACCATCCTGCAGAAGTTGGAATTGCCGTATCGAATCGTCAATGTCTGCGGGGGGGACCTCGGCCGACCACAGATTCAGAAATTCGACATCGAAACTTGGATGCCTTCACGGCAGGGCTACGGAGAAACTCACTCGGCAAGTCGTTTCCACGAATTCCAAGCGCGGCGGCTCAATCTCCGCTATCGCGATGCGGACGGAACGGTTCGCTTCTGTCACACGCTCAACAACACCGTCATCGCGTCGCCCCGCATCCTCATCCCACTCCTCGAGAATCACCAGAATGAGGATGGGTCTGTCACGATTCCTGAATGCCTGCGGCCCTACATGAATGGCCGTACGGTAATCAACGGGCGACGCTGAGCGATCTAGCCCCGCGGGACTGAACTAGCGGGGCTGAAACAGATTGATGAAGGTGGTGCCGCCACCACCGCGCGGGGCGCGGCTTTGGAGCGCCTGAAGGAAGGGGTTCATTCCCGATGCGGCTGCTCCCGCACCTGCACCGGGCTGACCCTGCCCCGGGCCGCCTTGGCCCTGTTGGTTGCCCCGGCCTCTCCCGCGGCCCCGGCCTCCTGGGCCACCCGCACCACCTTCGCCGCCTCCTGGGCCACCTCCGCGGGCACCTCGGCCGGCGGCCGGAGGAGTTGGGACTTTCATCTTGCCATCCCACGCCGCGATACGTTGCTCGACTTCCTGAGTCATCCCCGACTGTGGAAGCGGAATCCAGCGTTGGAATCTGAAGACCTCAGGCTCCAGTCCAGCCAGAGCGCGGTCAGCAGGCTCGCGTGCATAGATGTCCAACGTGACGATGACCGCTCGTGGGATGCCTCCCTCTTCGATTGCATGCCACGTGTCCTGGCGCATTTCCTCAGTCAAAGCCGTGGATCCGGCAGCGCCGGATCCGTTGGCCGAGTCGCGTTCGGCGCTGCCCGATGCAGGCGGGTCTGAGCCGCGCCCACCGCCTGAGCCTTGTGCGCCAGGTGGAGGGGACCGCCTCACGTATTCAAATTTGAGAGAGTGCACCATCGGCCACACAAGGCGGTAGATCCCTCCATCATGGGGATCATCATCCACGTGGAAATCTTCACGGCGCCAAAGTTCGAGGTAGGCACGATCATCAGGGCTTTGGCGGCAGACGTATTGAATTTCACTTGTCGGGCTGCGTCGTGGGTGAGGCTTGAGCTCGTAGCCGAAAGTCATGTCGGAAAGAAGATTCGGTTCTCCGACTTGACCTAGGCTCGTTGCGATGAAGGAAACTCCATCAGCCTCGCGGCCCATGATTTCCGCGTCGGCTCCCCAGAACGAGTCGTTCTCCTGCATGTCGTAGAAGTAAGCGTTCCGAAGGTCGGCTTCGATGGTGTCGAGGATTGCGGGGCCTGCCGCGTACGGAGTCGAGTAGTCGCTAACGGCGCGATGTTGTCGCACCGCCGAATCAAGGCTTGAGAAGACCATAGTCAGTAGCATGCTTCCGATGGCAATCGCTAGGAGCACCTCGATCATGGTGAAGCCGCGGGACGTGCGAATCGTGTTCATCGCTTATCCGTTCCCCCGGCGGCCGGGGCTCCATTGAATGAGGCGCCAGCCCCGCCAGGATTGTTGCCACCTGCACCACCCGCACCGCCTGCGCCCCCTTGGGCATCCGCGCGGGCCGACTGTTGGTCCGCGAAATTCATGGCTTCGTCAGGGATCGGAAGGTAGGTGATTAGCGAGAAGGTTCGGTCCAATTCGACAGTTCCAGGGCGGTAAGTCACCGTCAGCACGACTCGCTGCTTGAACTGCCCTTCGGGCGTTTCAAGCTCCTCTTCGCTTCGGCCACCGTCGCCTCCCGCATCTGCCCGCGCTCCGGCTGCGCGGTTTGATGCCGCCTGCGCTCGGTATGTGTCGACAGGGCGAGTGAGCTTTCCATCATCGCCAGCGCGGAACCCGGCTTCCTGCATGGTGGATTCATCGCCACCGCAGATGGACACCTCTTCCTTGCGAATCGACCATTCGAAGATCGAGTACTCCTCCGGATAGCCGCCCACATCTTCGAAATGGCCGGTTTGACCATCGGGAAACGGATCCTCTTCGTCGGGAGTGAGGACCCCGACCGAGACTTGGCCCATTTGATATGCGAGCAGCCCGCGTGCCTGACGTTGGGCTTTCGTGGTGATCGCAAGGTCCACGGCAGTACCGAGACTCGCTTGGAGCCCTACCATCGAGAACCCAAGGATCATCAAGGTGACCATCACCTCAAGTAAGGTGAATCCGCTTTCATCGCTGCGTCGAGGAGTCATCCGCGTCGGCCTCCACGTGATGCATCAGCTCCACCGCGTGGGCTGCTGTTGCTCGGGGATCCCGAAGAACCGCCGCTCGACGGATTGGCACCGCCCGATCCGCTGGTTGTCGCGCCTTCACTTGCGGATTGGCGATTGCCGGTTGTGCCCGTTCCAGGTGCCTTATTCGACATCACTGAATTGAAGTCAGATTGGGTCGCGCTCGCAAAGCCCAACCGGCCTTCATCTGCATTTGCGATACCTGTAAGACCATTCATGGTTACGCTCGCCCATGACGACTCAGATGATTTTAGGTGCAGAACGAATGGGTCCACTGTGCCGTCCGGATGGAAGTCGACCGTAATGGAACCCTTGTCGAACATTTCTTTGGACGAAATCGTCATGTCCGCAAAGAAGACGTTGTTTGGCAGGTCTTCCCAGGGGTAGCTGTCATCCCATTCAGAGAGGTCGCGCTCGGTCATGATGGCGCCCGTGTCGGGATCCACATATTCGAGCCAGGGACTTCGCGGAGGATCCGGCACGAACCGATACTGCTGTTTGTCGAAGTCGATCTGGAAGCGCACTGGCTGTCGTCGCGAGACAGAGGCCGAGCGTGCTTGGCCGAGCGTACCTGCTATGCGGCGAGCCGCCGACTTGAGGCGTTCATTGGCCGTCGCGCCAGAATAGTCGACCAGAAGGATCGACGCGCAACCCAAAATGATGGCTAGGGCAAGCAGGATCTCAAGAAGGCTGAACCCTCGTTGAATCCGAATCTTGCTCGTGTTGCTGCGCATCGAATCTGCGGTTTAGTTTCCGTCCTTGTTCTTGACCGAGGAAATGTCTGCGTTGTCGCCTTCGCCACCTGGCGATTTGTCCGCACCGTACGAGATGATCTCGAATTTGGTCGAGTTGATCTTGTTGTAGACGTACTCGGTGCCCCAGGGGTCAACCAACTTGCCACCCTCAAGCTTGTCCGGGTCGATCTTTGGAGCCTCTCCGTTCGGACCTTCTGTCCAAAGGAGATCGAGGCTGTCCGGCAGCTGACCACGATGATCCAAACGATAGGCGCCGATAGCGCTCTCGATCACCTGGATATCCATAGCGGCCTTGTCGCGCTGTGCCTTGAAGAACTGCGGGAAAAGGTTGTACGCCGCGACTCCGCCGACAAGGGCGATAATCGCGACAGCGATGAGAACTTCGAGAAGTGAAAAGCCGTGCTCATTGCGGCGGCGAGATTTGGCGTTCGATTGATTCATGGACGTGGGTGCCGGGTTCCGTATTGGGACTTTAGAGGTTTACGGTCTGACTCGTGAGATACTTCCGATTGGTCGGCCAATTCATCCCTTGGACATTGATGTCATTTGGAGGAGCGGCAAGACAATTGAAACGACCACAAAGCCTACCACGCCCGCAAGTACAACTAGAATAGCGGGTTCCAACACCGCAGTAAGCCGCTGGGTAGTGATTTCGACCTCCTCGTCATAGGCCTGCGAGACACGTTCAAGGATCTCGTCGAGTTGCCCTGACTGTTCGCCCGTTTTAATCATATACCCGACCATGGAGGGGAAAGCGCCAGATTGCATCAAAGGGGTGGCAATATCCGAACCCTCGATAATCGAGGTGCGTGACTCTTCGAGAGCCTTCGCGATTACGGAGTTCTGCACGACTTTCTTGACGATGTCCATTGCCTCGAGCACGGGGATTCCGGATCGAAGCAAGATTGCCATCGTTGTGGCGAATCGATTGATGGCCTGTTTGCGGATGAGATCGCCTACGACCGGCAGGCGCATGAGCCATCGATCGTATCGAAGCCTTCCGTCGTCGGTGGAAAGCATGGCCTTGCGGAACAACACAAGCAACACCGCAAACACGATCAACGACCACCAGTAGTTCTGGAAGAAGTGTGAGATCGCAATCAACGCTTGGGTCACGGCCGGCAGAGTCTTACCGGCTTGCTTGAAGAGTGAGGTGAGCTTTGGCACGACAACGGTCATCAGCATGGTGACGACTCCACCACCCACCGTAATCATGATGATGGGATATGTGAGTGCCGATGTGACCTTGTTTTTCAGCCGATTCACACGTGTGATGTAGTCGGCTAGGCGACCGAGGATTTCGTCCAGACGTCCTGATGCCTCACCGGCTCGAATCATGTTCACATAGAGTTCGCTGAAGTAATCGGGGTGCTGTGCCAATGCGTCCGCGAGTCCTTCGCCTTGTGTCACCTTTTCACGAACGTCGCGGAATATGCGCTCAAATTCTTGGCTTTCAACCTGATCGATCATTGCCTTCAGCGCATCGACCACGGTGATGCCGGCGCGCACGAGCGTGCCGAGCTGACGCGTCACAATGCAGAGCTCGTTCTGGTCAACTCGTTTGAAAGTGAACGATCGGAACCCGCCGGGTTTGCCCTTGTAGCCCTTTGCTCCCTTCAACTCAGCCATGAGCTGGATTTCGGTGACGTGAGTCCCGTCATTCCGAAGTTTCACGCGGGCATCCCGAGGCGAATCAGCGTCAACGATGCCGGAGCGGTCAGCTCCGGCTCGGTCGAACCCCTTGTATTCGAAAATCGGCATGGATTACTCGATATCGAGTTGGGTTACACGAAGCACTTCTTCGAGTGTCGACTGGCCTGAACGAACTTTAGAGAGTCCGTCGCCTCGAAGCGTAATCAGTCCACCTCGCAGTGCCGCCTGCTTGATGACAGTGGCGCTTGCGCGGTTTACGACATGCTCACGGACCTCATCCGAAATTTTGAGGATCTCGTAGATAGCGGTTCGACCCGTGTAGCCGGTATTGAAACATGCGTCACATCCACGCCCCTTGGCGAGCTTGCCGTCCGCAAGGTCCGAGACCTTCATTTTCACCTCATTCATCAGAGCAAGATCGTCGGGTGTGGGGTCGACCAAAACTCTGCATTCCTTGCAGATAACACGAATCAGCCGCTGGGCGATGACTCCGATGAGCGACGATGCGACCAAATAAGGCTCGATGCCAATATCCAACATACGAGTCACGGCTCCGGCAGAGTCATTGGTATGGAGCGTCGAGAGAACCAAGTGCCCCGTGAGAGCCGCCTGAATCGCGATACGAGCCGTTTCTTCGTCGCGGACTTCGCCGACCATCATGATGTCAGGGTCTTGGCGCAGCAATGACCGTAGTCCTGCGGCAAAGGTCAGGCCCTTCTTGTTCGAGACCTGGATTTGGCTGATTCCTGCGAGGTGGTATTCGATCGGGTCTTCGATCGTGATGACGTTCTTTTCTGCACTATTGATTTCGGTCAACATGCCGTAGAGGGTCGTTGTCTTTCCGGATCCGGTAGGTCCTGTGACGAAGACGATGCCGTGTGCTAGTTGGCTGAATCGTCTGACCGAGCGTAGGTGGTCTCCTGAGAGGCCGATTTCGTCGAGTTTATAGACGTTGGTCGTCTTGTCGAGAAGACGCATGACGATGCGCTCTCCCTGATTCGTCGGTACGGACGAGATACGCACATCGACCTCGGCATCACCGATCTTGATGGTGGCGCGGCCGTCCTGCGGGATGCGGCGTTCTGCGATGTCCATCTTGCCCATGACCTTCACGCGCGAGATGACAGCTTCTTGAACCTTCTTGGGGACGGCTTCCTGATCGTAGAGCACGCCGTCGATTCGGAAGCGGATCTGCATCCGATCTTCAAACGGCTGAAGATGGATGTCGGACGTTCTCATCTTCAGGGCCTGAAACAGAACCATGTTCACAAGCTTGATGATCGGAGCTTTGTTCGCGACGTCGAGAAGATCTTCTGTTTCGCTAACGAGCCCTGCGAGGTCATCGATTGACTCCTCTTGGATGTTCTCAATAGCCTCGTCGACAACATCGGACTGGTGTCGATATGCCTTGTTGAGCGCGGCGGTGATCGCCATGCGAGGGACTAGCACCGGTTCGATCTCCATCTTGAGCATCGAAGCAGCTTCGTCCATTGGGAAGAGGTCGAACGGTGCGCAGGTTGCTACCCGCATGATTCCGCCCGCCTCTGCGATTCCGAGCAACGTGTAATTGCGCGCGAACTGCATAGGTACGCGCTTGGTGAAGGTCTCAGGGAACTTCACGCCATCGAGATTGGCTCGGTAATCCGAACCCATTGACTTGGCGACGATTTCGAGCAACTCTTCCTCGGGTATCAGTCCTTTTCTAAGGATGATCTTGTCGAGAGTCTGGCCGGACTCGGCTTCGATTCGCAGACAGTCCGCGAGTTTGTCTCCGGGGAGTCGTTGACCAAGGAGGTCGAGCAGATTGTCCTTCACTTCAGTCCTTCCGTCCACGACCCGCCGGGACGTGAGTCCGGCGACGGGCGGGTGTCGAGTGGGGAATAGGCGGGAACATCAAGATGCCCTGCGATTGCAGCCGCAGTTGGGGTGAGCCTCGTGATGTTGACGTCGAATTTCGCTTGTGCGTTTGCGAGTCGCGGACGCGTGATGTCGTCGAGACTTTCGCCCTGATTCATAACTTGCGGGCGAACGAAGATCAAAAGGCGAATCGCCGACTGACCAGTCGTTCGGTTCCGAAAAAGTGAACCGAGAATGGGGCTGTCCATCAGCCCCGGAACCCCGAGAGCAGTATCAACGTCTGATTGTTGCAAGAGCGTTCCGAGGAGGGCCGTCTTGCCCGTCGCCACCTGAACACTGCCCACAAGATGTCGTTTGACGCGATCGGGGGGCACATCTGACGTGGCGGAAACACCGACGAAGGCGTCCAAAGAAAGTTCGATGTCCAACTTCACGGCGTTGTCGCTGGCAACGTAGGGCGTCACGATCAATGCCGTCCTAGCTTCCTGATAACCACCGAACGAGACCTGATCAGTTCCGGCTCGCGAAGTGTTTCGCGAGGTGAAGCCTATTTGCCGTCCGACTTCGACCTTCGATGAAGAGTTCTCGAGCGTGAGAATGGTCGGCGTCGCGACGAGGCGTCCCTTGTTTTTGGTCTGTGCTAAGGCGATCAGGGCGGGGAAGTCAAAGTCGTCGTCGAACACGCCGAACACGCCACCTTCGAAAGAGATCCCACCAGTTGAGTTGACGAATGGAACACGATGAAAAGAATCGAAGGAGAGTGGACCCGAACCGGCCGTTCCGGTCTTGCGGAGTGTCGTGGAAAGCCCTAAGGCGGATGCAAATCCCACGCCAGGGTCGCCGCCGCCCTGAAGTGCTGTAATTTCGACGCCCATCTGTTCGAGGTCGTCGTTGGAGAGCTCGATCATCGCAGCTTCGATCCAGATCTGCTTGCGTGGCTTATCCAAGTCGACGATCAGCTGTGAGAGGATGGGCCACGAAGTTGCGTCTGCGGAAATGAGCAACGAATTGCTTGTTCGGTCAGCGACAACGCGTACGTCCGAAAGCGAACTCGTTGCCCCGGAGCCCGAGTTTCCACCCGTTCGGTTCGTGTTGGCGCGTCCGCCACCTCGCGAACCGGATGACGAGATGCCGATTAGATCCCGAAGCGTGTCGGCAAGATCAGCCGCATTATTGTGTTGGAGCTTGATCACCCTGAGATTGTTAGACGGGTTCTTCGCCTCGTCATCGAGTCGTCGAACGATCTCTCTGATGGATGAGAGGTCGGGCTCAACTGCGTAAATGGCGAGGGCGTTTTGCCGACGATCAGCGATGACTTTGGGTGGCGGGGGAGCGACGCCGCCGAGCGTAATAGGGGCCCCACCTCCTGCTGCGACGGCTGAGCGTCCACTAGAGGGGGTCGATGACTTTAAGAGATCGTCGATAATCGGCTGGATTTCCTCAGCGACGGCGTTTTCGAGATGCATCAACTCGAATGTTGGCGAATTGCCGGTGGGAGGAAGATCCATGGCTTCGGTGATCCGCCATACCGCGTGCACCGTGGGTGCGAATCCCATTACGACGAGCGCATTCCCTGTCGGGATTTCCTGAACTAACTCCATGTTACGACCCTGAAGCATTTGCGCGACCGCGGCTCGAAGACTCGTAGAAGAGATGTACTTCGTCGGAATCACGGTCATGATGACCCTTCCGACGCTGTCGCGCCACGACTCGAGTTCATTGAACGGGACGAATGGCGCGCGAGTCTTGAGGTTCTTGGACGCTTCGATGGACTCGACCATGGCAAGATTGGAATTCTCGCCTCCCATCGGAACGATGGCATACCCCTGAGAGAGCAGCACGGCTTCGAAATAGGCGCGAGTGCCACCGGTGATGACACGGGCCTCTCCCGTCATGCGAATCGACTTACCTTTTGCGCCCGTGGGATCCGCGAAGATGAGGCACAGGCCGAGCGCCTTTTCTGCCTGTTGGAGAAAGGTCTCAAGCGGAAGTCCATCGATCGAAACTGAAAACGATTCGCGTGTCTCAGGCGCCGGACGGGTATCGCTAGTCGGACGCGTATCTTGCCCCTCGGCTATTGCGGCGCCAAGCACCGCAATCGCCAGGGTTAACAAGCCCTTTGACAAAGTCCCACGCGACATGGTCCCGGGTCAGCCACCCATGGTGATGGGGGCTGGTCTCGTGTCGGATGTGGCTGGACGAACGGGCATGCCGCGGACCTTTTGGTCACCCGTTTCCTGTGAATTGACGGGTGCGTATCTCGGAATATCGAGATTGCTGTTCGACACAACGGAAGCATGTGGAACTTTGACGTCGTCCAGAGTGGTCGGGCGAAAGTTCGGGTCGATCAGCTGAATCTGACCGTTGAGCTTCTGGATCTCCAGTTTGCGCTCGTAGGAGAGTGCATCGAGATCTTCAAATCCATTTAGGATTGTTGGCGTCATGAAGACGTAGAGAGTGACCTTCTCCTTCGTTGTATCCGTGCTCTTGAACAACTCGCCAAGCAGCGGGATGTCGGAAAAGAACGGAACTGCATTGACGACTTCCGTGTCGTTGTCTTGAACAAGACCGCCTATGATCACGGTCTTGCCGCTTTGAACCGTGATATTGCCTTCTAGGCGACGTCGCGTCTTGTCTGGTGGGATCGTGGAGTTAAGGCGCTGACCTACGAATGCTTCGACCGTAAGCGTCACTTCCATTCGGAGGTAGTTGTCGTTGGAGATGTGAGGCGAGATGACCAATTCGACCTTTGCCTCTTGGTAGCCCGAGAAGGATGTTGAGTCCGTCCCTGCGGTCGAAGTGTTGAACTGCGTGGTCGCGACCTGTCGCGACACCTCGATTTTCGAGTCTTCGTTGTCATTGGTCAAGACGCTCGGAACGGACACGAGGTTGGACTTCGTGTTCTGCTTGAGCATTCGGATGAGGACAGGGACGTTGAGGTTGTCGTCGAAGACCCCGAAAGCGCCACCTTGGAAGTCGATGGTACTGCCACTCAAGAACGGGATTCGAGCCAGATTGCTGAGGGATGGTGTCGCCGCCGCGCCGGTTCCGCCAGTCGTCGTTGTCGTGATAGTCGATAGGCCGAATCCGGTCGCGAATCCGGGACGGTTGTCGCTGCCGCCCGCAAGCGCCGTAATTTCTGCGCCGATGTTCTTGAGGTCGGCATCCGAAAGTTCAGCGATGGCGGCTTGCACGAGCACTTGTGGTCGGCGCTGATCGAGACGTTCGATCAATGGCCGCACTTCCGCGTACCGTGTTTTTGACGCTGTCAACAACAAGGCGTTGTTGTTGCGGTCGGCGACGATGGTGATGTCCTGCCCCGTCGAGTTGGTTGACCGCGGCTGCTGACCTTGGTTGCCTTGGATTCCTTGTGGGCGACTTCCGCGAGCTCCGGTCGATTGCCCGAGGAACTCTCTCAACGTGTCGACGAGGTCGGCAGCGTTGGTGTTCTTGAGCATATAGATATGGATGTTGGATTCCGGATTCTTCACTTCGCTGTCGAGCGCGGCAACGAGACGCTTAATCTCGTTCATGTCTGATTCGACGGCGTACACAACGAGTGCGTTGATGCGGGGATCGGCGATGATCTTCGGCTCCGGTTTGTCCATCCCGGGTACACCGCCTTCGGGCGCCGCCTGTGCGCGAGGTCGTCCCGGCGTCGATTCGGCCTTAATCAAGTTCTCTATGATCGGCGTCAATTCCTCAGCGACAGCGTGTTGAAGGGGGACGATTTCAAACTTCAGCGTGATGGCCGTCTGTGGGACATCCATCGCATCGATGAGTTGCTTCACGGCGCAAACCGTCGGCGCGAAGCCGACAACGACGAGCGAATTGGCGGACTGAACTTCCTGCACGAATTCGACAGTACGCCCCTGAAGCATTTGGGAGACGGCAGCACGTACGTTCTGGACGCTGACGTACTTAAGTGGAATTGACGTCATGATGACCTGCCCGACCTCATTGCGGTACTTGGGCAGGTTGTCGACGAAGACGAAGGGCGCGCGCTGCTTGAGCGAGCGGCTGCCTTCGATCGCCTCGATCATCATGATGTTGTTGCGCTCGTCGCCGAACGGGATCAACGCGTAGCCTTGACTGACGAAGATTCCCTGGAAGAGCGAGAAAGCTTCGCTCCGTGGAACTCGAGCGGTTCCGATCATCAGGACCTTCTTGCCTTTGAGTCCTGACTGCTCCGAGTACACGAACGATTTGCCCGTGGCCTGTTCGGCGTGATGGACGAGCGTTTCGAGGGGGATGCCCTCGGCGCTGATCGAATAGGTATAGGTGTCTTCGGCAGGACGTGATTGCGCAAACGCAGAAAATGCGATGCACAAAACAGTCACAAGTGCCTTGGCAGATACGGGGATACGCAAGCGTTGGACCACGATGTCTCCTCGAAGCGGCATCAACGTCAACTTGCCTAGCTCAGGCATAATCTCGAAGTTGCAGCGGTTTGGATTGTGCGTGTTGGAGCAGGGTTCGTCGAGGCCGATTTGTGCATCTACGTCACTTGACCTCGTAGACTTCCCGGTTCGATCAACACCCTTGGATGCGGTACCCCATCCGCTAGGTTCCAACCATGCCCACGTCGCTCGCGGATATTCTCGTCCCCAAACATGCCCTTTTGCATGTAACTGCGGTGGATCGTTTTGATGTCGCTACTCAGGCGGTTGCGCAGCTATGCAAGGCGGGCGCGATTTCCGAGGAACTAAGAACAATTGCCCTGCAGGCAGTCCTTGAACGGGAGAGGGACCTCGCCACAGGGCTGGAGCATGGGCTAGCGGTGCCGCACGGGTTTTGCGTCGGCCTTAGTGAGCCGGTTGCCGCTGTTGTGACCTTGATGCACCCCGTTGATTTCGAAGCCATGGATGGGCAACCCACGGTTTGCGCTGTCGTCTTGGTTGAGCCTTCAACGCCCGAGGCAAGGTCGCGGCACCTGGGTTTTCTTGCGCAGCTTGCAGAGGCATGGATGCAACCCCAAGTGCGCCAGATGGTTATGGAAGCGACGACTCCCGACGACCTCATTTCGGCATGGAGCGTCCAGTAGGGGAATCCTCGTGCTCGGAACGGCTACGCGCTGGCTGTGGAGAATCACGACTTGTGACGTTGGGAATGTTCGGAATTGATATCGCAAATTTGCCCTAGATCCCTATTTGGTCTAGCATTACGATCCATGCGGGGGCAGATGACTGCTCTTGTGGATATTGTGGAGATGCTGCGATGGATACGGTCACCAAGAAGGAACTCGCCTACCGCATTGCCGAGCGGACAGGCCAGAAGAAAGTCATCGTTAAGAGAGTGATTCAACAGTTTATCTCGGAGATTATTAGCGAACTCGCTCGCGGTAATCGCCTTGAGTTTCGCGAGTTCGGTGTCTTCGAGATCAAGACACGTGCTGCAAGAAAAGCTCGTAACCCCAAAAGCGGCGTTCGGGTTGACGTGCCCGCGAAAGTGGTCGTTCACTTCAAAGCCGGTCGCATGATGAAGGACTTGGCACAGAAGCACCTGCTTGGGGCAAAGGCTCCCGCGAAGGCACCCCAGGCGCCCGCCGTCGTTGCTCCGCGTCCGATGGAGAATGCGGCAGGCGGTTGAACTCATCGAAAGACGTGCCAACATGGCGGTCCATTCTCATACGGGGAATGGTCAAATCGAACATTTCGGAGAAGCCGTTTGGGAATTCGCGTCCAAGTTCGTGATAACGAGCCCGTCGAGAAGGCCATGCGCCGTCTCAAGCGCCTTTGCAATGCTGAAGGCCTCGACCGCGGGATGAAGCTCAAGTCGCACTATGAAAAGCCGAGCGAGCGTCGTCGCCGCAAGGAAAAGGAACGCATCAAGACTATTCGACTTGCTTCGCGCGCTCGCGACGCGATGTGACAATCGCGAGTTGAGTACACAAAAGCAGGCCGCGCCTTCGACGGAAGACGCGGCCTATTTCATTTCGCGACTGGGAGACTAGCGACCCGTCAGATGTTGGATGAGGTCGTAACGAGTCAGGATGCCATTGAGCGCTCCTGCCGATTGGACAACGACAGCCTCGTTCTCTCGCGTGAAGAGCCGGGCGACATGATCCACGGGATCAGACTCCGTGACCACGGGGTACGGAGGGCCCATTAATCGGCTGATGGAAACATCGAGGGTTGCTGGGACTTCGATGATGCGCGCCATCAGGTCGCCTTCCTTCACGGAGCCGACGCATCGATCCCCGTCCACGACAGGCATTTGCGAGATGTTGTTTTGAGTAAAGATTGACAGTACTTGCTTTGCAGTCTTCTCGGGAGTCACAGAAATCAGTGCGCCCCCGCGCTTCTTTCCCAAAAGGTCACGAACCCTCACGTCCGTCGGATCGAGGAATCGATTTTCTGTCATCCACTCGTCGCTGTGAAGCTTCGATAAATAGCGTTCGCCCGTGTCGGTGAGCAGGACAACGACAATTGCCGCGGGATCGTCAATTTCTCGCGCTACGTCGAGTGCAACAACGGCTGCCATTCCCGACGAACCACCAACGAAAAGTCCTTCTTCCCGAGCCAAACGGCGGGCCATGAGAAACGAGTCCTTGTCGTTGACTCTGCGAATCTCATCGATCGACTTTAGATCGAGAGTGCCAGGGACTTTGTCTCCGCCGATGCCTTCGATCTTATAGGGCTGCCCGGTACCGCAATGTCCGGTGTCCTTCACATGTTTAAATGTCGAGCCGTCGGGATCGGAGCCGATGATTCGGATCGCCGGGTTCTTGGATTTCAGATAACGACTGCATCCCGTCATGGTGCCACCCGTGCCCATTCCTCCGACGAGTGCCGTGATGCGGCCATCCGTTTGCTCCCATATCTCGGGACCGGTGGAGCGCTCATGCGTCGCGGGGTTGACCTCGTTGTAGAACTGGTCAATGAAGATCGCGTTGGTGTGTTCTGACGCGATGCGGCGCCCAACGGTGACGTAGTACTCGGGATGTGTGGCGGCAACCGTCGGCGTTACGATAACCTCGGCTCCGAGGGCTTTGAGAAGCTTGATCTTCTCCATGGACATCTTGTCGGGAATCGTGAATAGCGTTCGATATCCCTTGATCGCTGCAGCCAAGGCCAATCCAACCCCGGTATTGCCGGATGTTGCCTCGACGACAAGACCACCTGGACGTAAACGGCCATCACGCTCGGCCGCTTCAATCATCGAAAGGCCGATTCGGTCTTTGACGCTTGCTCCAGGGTTGAACATCTCGCATTTCGCGATTACTTGAGTTCTTATGCCGTCGGCGACTCGTCGGAGACGCACCATGGGGGTGCACCCAATGAGCTCGAGGACGCTGTTGACGGGTTTCATGACAGGGCGGGGGGCAGAACTCATGGGGGCATCCTACCCCGTTCGCTAGCATTCCTCATGCAATGGATCGACGCTGCCCTGCTTGGACTCATCCAAGGTGTCGGAGAGTTCCTCCCGATATCCTCGTCGGGGCACCTCGTGCTGGCCCGCGCTTGGCTCGGCGGGGATCGAGTTCCGCAGAATTTGGCGTTCGATGCCCTGCTTCACCTCGCAACATCTCTTTCCGTGATTGTGGTGTTTCGGCGAGAGGTCCTCTCAATGGTCAGAGGCGTGCCGGTCCTGCTCAAACCGATGCGGTGGCGTAAATCCATGTCCGAAAACCACGATTTTCGGATGTTGGTGCTCGTCGCAATGAGCGCGATTCCGGCCGTTCTTGTTGGAGTGATTTTTAAACGATTCCTCGAGGGGTTTCGCGAACGGCCTGACGTCGTTTCGGTCGTTTTGATTGGGACGGGAATTTGGTTGTTAGTTGCCAGCCGATTTCGACCAGGACCTAGAGACGCTGGGGTGCGAGAAGCGATCGCAATGGGTTTTGCGCAGTCGGTATCCGTGTTTTTCCCAGGTTTTTCCCGATCGGGTGCCACGATTGGAACTGGGCTTCTTTGCGGTGTTCGGCGAGAAATCGTCGGTCCGTTCGCGTTCCTCATGTCACTTCCCCCAAATCTTGGTGCTGCTGCTCTCAAGGGAAAAGACGTATTCAATGCAGAGGGAAATGTCGTCAATTACACAGCGGTGATCATCGGAAGCGCCGTGGCGTTCGCCGTGGGAGTGGCAGCACTTAGGTGGCTGCTCCCATTCGTGCGACGTGGAAGCTTGCGTCCTTTTGGCTTCTACTGCTTGGCACTGGGACTCGTCTCAACGTGTCATTTGGTCTTGCATGTCTTCTGATTCACCGAACTTTGTCCTCATGCCGCGGGCGGGATTGTTGCAGACGATCTCATTTGGCGAGCACGTCGGACCGGCCCGTCTCGCTGGGAATCCCGCGCCGGATGTTTCTGACAACGTGGCCGTGTCGGCGTCCGAAGTCTGGGTCGCAGAGGACGTGCCACCGGACGTCCTGCGCTCGTTGGCGCGCAAGACTCCCGTGCCCGTCGCTCGCGACAAGGGCGATATCGTTTCACTGGCCATACTCTCGGAAATTGGAACAGACGCGATCGACCGTATTGAAACCGTGCTTCGCCGAGTCTGTCGCGAGGGACTGTTCCTGCTCGACGTCCCTATGCCATCCCTGCCCGAAGCGCGCCGGGCGCGCCGATTCATCGAGGCCGCATGTCTGCCTGGAGTCATCGACGGAAGCGAAACAGGAAGACTATCTCTCCTAGGTCGACGCCGACAGGGTGAGCCCATGCCGGCCACCGAGAGTCCGCCAGGACCATTGCCTGTCTCCGTCGTCGTCTGGCATGATGCAGCGACTTCGCTTGACTACGCTGCCGAGACTTTAGTAGACATCCTAGCAAGACCGTGGCTTCCTCCGATGGAGGTGCTTGTCCTTGACGGAGCACCGCTTTCCTCCAAATTGCCCACCAATCTCTTTGGAATTCGGCCTTCTTCGCTCACCAAAGTTGCGCTCTTCCCGAAGCGGCGAAAGAAGGCCATAACCGCGATCAATGACGCGATCGGCGGCGTTGCAGCGCCGCTCGTGGCGATCGTTCGTACCGGCGCACGACTTGGCCCGAACGCCCATGCAGTGCTTGGGCTTGCGCTGGAACGTCGCGCAGCGGCATTGGCTGCTGTGGGTTGGCGGCCGGACGATGGTGGACTTGCGATTGATGGTACTCCGCTCGAGTCCATGCTCTTCCGCGCCGAGGTGCTCCGTGAGGGAGGGGTCGTTTCCATCCCCAAGATTCTCGGAACCAGAGCCTCGCGAGGTCGGCAGGTAGTGCATGTTCCCCTCCAGGTCGCGGCAGTGCTTGCTAGATCACCGCTGATAATCTGATGCCATGAATGCCCCTAGCGCTGAGGAGTGGAATGATCCAACTCGAACGTTGTGCCATTGCCACAATGTGAGCGCCGGTCGTGTCAGAGAGATCATCCGAGCGTCAGGTGCTGATTCGCTAGAGGCAGTTTCGCGCGCCTGCAAGGCCGGGACCGGATGCAAGTCTTGTCTTCCCGACATCGCGACGGTTCTTCAGCAAGAGCGAGCCCTAAGGCCGCATGTGCTCATCCGTTTGTGGCGTCGCCTCGTGGGAAACTCGCATGCGTGAAATTTATTTCGATTCGAATGCAACGACACGGCCTCGCGACGAAGTTGTGCGTGCGGTTCACATGGTGCTGTCGGAATCGTGGGGGAATCCGAGCTCACTTCACGGCGCCGGTGCTAGGGCGAGGGTCCTCGTTGAGTCGAGCCGATTGGATGTCGCGCGCCTTCTGAATTGCCGGGAAACCGAGGTCGTTTTCACGTCCGGTGCGACGGAATCCGTCAACACCGCGATGCGAGCGGCGGTCGCGGCGGACCGGAGCGGTACGCGTCGGGTGATCTACTCGGCAATCGAACACGAATGCGTGATTGAGACGGCTGCTGCGCTTCGTCGCGAAGGCGTGGAACCTGTTTCCATTCCTGTGGACGGAGAAGGTCGACTAGACCTCGAGGTGCTCAATTCAGAGCTCGCGAAGGGGGCGTCGTTGTGTTCGATCATGTGGTCCAACAACGAAACCGGGACGATTCTCCCGGTCGGCAAGGTCGCAAGCCTCTGCCAACATTATGGCGTGCCCTTCCACATCGACGCGACTCAAGCGCCAGGCAAGGTTCCGCTGGATGTCACTACCATCGGTTGTGAATTTCTCTCGATCTCAGCGCACAAGTTTCACGGCCCGAAGGGTGTGGGTGCACTTTTTGTCCGACGCGACGCTCGATTCCGGAGGCTGCTCCACGGCGCTCCACACGAATCGGGCCGTCGCGCAGGTACAGAGAATGTTCCCGGAGTTGTCGGAATGGGGGTCGCAGCCAGAATCGCCTCGACGGACATCGAATCGCGGAATGCAGCTCTTGTTCGAATTGGAGCCAGACTAGAAGAGTCCCTGTTGACCATTGAAGGTTGCGTGGTCAACGGTCGCGGTGATGGACGGATGCCTGGTACCGTCAACGTGTCGTTCCCTAGGATTGAGGGGTCGTCCGTTGTGTTGACTGCGGCGCGTGAGGGGCTTTGCCTCTCTGCGGGGTCTGCCTGCAGCGCTGCACAGTTTGGCGGCAGCCATGTTCTCGAGGCCATGGGCTTTCGATACGAGCGTCTTCTCGGCGCAGTTCGCTATTCGCTTTGCGCTGAAAACACATCGGAGGAAGTTGATTTTGCCGTCGATATCACGCGCAGGGCTGTCGCGAAATTGCGTTCGTTGAACCCCGGCGGCTAGATATTTAATCCGTAGATCGCATGCAACTTTAGCCCGATGCCTATCGTGTCGATCCGTTCGATAGGCCATGATTCGATTCCTAATACAAGCTTCGATTCTCAGCGTGATCGGCTACGTGCTTGTTACAAGCGCATGGCTTCGAGAAGGCGCCGATGACACGCTTCCCGAGGCGGCAGCCGTCGCAGGACTCATGGTGCCTCTCGGCGAACCTCGAATCGTTGCGACGATTTCGCGCGGAGTCGTTGAACTCTACGACGGCGAAACCCTTGTAAAGCGTTATCCTGCCGGATTCGGCCGTGCGAGGGTGCCCGGGATGCTCGGGGTGGGACGGGATAGCACTCCACTTGGGGATTATGTCATCACGCGTGTGGCCGTGCACGAGGAGATTCTGGCGCGCGGCTCGCGGTGGATGGAGATCGACTTCCCATCAGAAGACGACGCCATCCGGGCATTCGACCACGGGCTCATCGATCGCGAGACATTTGACGGCATTATTCGCGCTCGTCGACGAGGGGAACGCCCTAAATGCCCCCCGGAGATTGGCGGCCCGTTTGGCATTCAGGGGAACTTCTTTCCTGTCTCGACGTCTCATTGCACCGATGGCAGTATCGCGCTCTCTAATGCCGATGTCATTGAGTTGTGGAGACATGCGCCAATCGGCACGGCCGTCTCGATTGTCCCTTGAGGTTTGATTCGAGGCCTCGCTAGCGTCACCATCATAGGCCATGGCAACTGATCCCAACGTACCAGTCGAGGTATCGATCGACCGCGTTCTGGTTTTTCGCGAAAGCGGGACCGTGGGCGTTGCAATCAAGCATCCGACCAAACTCTTCGTCATCTTCGTCGGTCAGGTAGAAGGGGCGGCAATCGATCGTGAGCTCAGAAAAGTCAGAGCAGATCGACCGATGACCCATGATCTTATGGAATTTGCTCTGCGCGGTTTCGACATCGGAGTAACGCGGGCTGTGATCTCAAGTGTTCACAATGGAGTCTATTGTGCGTCGTTGATTCTGAGCCAACAGCTTGACTCGCATCGCAATGAGGTAAGACTCGATACCCGTGCTTCTGACGCTATGGTTTTCGCGTTGAAGTGGGGAGTTCCTCTTATGGTCACAACGAGCGTTCTTGAGACCGTGGAGGATTTCACTGAGCAACTGGCGATGCTTGACAGTAAGGATGGAGACGAGGCGGACGAGGAAGATGACGGAGCGGAAAGCGACGACGAAGATGATGATGATGAGCTCGACGACGACGAATTCTCTGATGAGTCGTCAGACGACGAGAAATCCTAGATCGTCGGCGCTGAGCTGAGCGCCATTCCTATAACGCAGATTGCAAGCCGAACTCCGTCGCCCCATAGAGGGGGCAGTAGCGCCGACGCAAACGTCGCAATTGCGACCGTGAGTCCGTACCTTCGAGAGAGTGCCAGCGGGAGTAACGCGGCCAAAATCGCGACCGCCAGTGGCGCGTAGATTCCGGTTGGGGGAAGGCCCAGGCCGGAACTCAGGTACGACGCTGCTCGGTTCGGCCGAGTGAATGCCATTGCCAGTCCGATGCCAAAGCAAAGGGCAGAAACGACGAAGGAACCTATCCATCCGGGGCCCCGTCGGGCGAGAGGAATCAGAACAGCGAAAGGGAAAGCCAGAGTAAGGACCGTGGTCGCAAGGTCTTCGAGCTGGCCCACATCGTTTGGAGCGTTAATGGCGCGAAGATGCAGCCCGAATAGGGCCAAGAGCAACGTCAAAGGGATGATCAGTGACTGCCATCGCTCAACGCCGCGCAAGTGAATGACGCCGGCTACGGTTGCTGACCCAGCTAGGAGCCGAGGCGCAAACTCACCGCAGTAATCAGCCATATCCACGACGATTTCTGGGGCGCCTTGCATGAAGTTGGGCACCCCCTTGCAAAGCCACGCGAAGACGGCCATCGCGAGGAGGATGAGCCGAGAGGAACCGAGAAGATCGCGGGGGAATGACTTCATGGGGACGCTTGCGGACCGTGCACTATCCTCTATCTTTGGAAGGCCGGCGCAAGCCGTCAAACAACATGCTGCTTGGAAGAGTTGTAGGAACCGTGTGGGCCACCCGCAAAGATCCCCGTGTCTCGGGGTTCAAGTGGATGATTGTACGCGCGCTGAAGCCCGATCGAACGCTGGGGGATGGGTTCGTGATCGCCGTCGACGTCATTGGCGCGGGGATGGGTGAAACTGTGCTCGTCACTCAGGGGTCGAGCGCACGTCAGACGGAGGCCACCAAGGATAAGGCGGTTGATGCCGTGATCGTTGCGATCGTCGATGATCTAGAAATCGTCGACCGTGATTGGGCAGTGTTTGACAGGATGGGCGTTACTGATCTAGGAGTACAGCCGGATGGATCGTGAAGCGATCCGCCGTGCCGTCCGCGACGCGCTTGTCGAGAAGTTCGCTCCGACCTCGATGCCCGCGAGCGTGGCCGGATGGAGGCGTTTCGATGACGCCGCAGATAGGCGTCAACGTCTACTCGTAACAGAGGCCGATGTCTTGGCGGCGTACACCGCTCGAAGTCCTGTAATAGTGCCGGATGGTTCATTGGTGACGCCGCTGGCGCGGGAGACGGCTGACCGTCTCGGCGTCGCCATGAAGGCCGGGCCATTGCCCGTGAAGAATCTGCTTGCCGTGGCATCAGATCACGGAGGATTCGCTGCCAAGGAGGCGCTGAAGCCTCTGCTTGTTTCAAAAGGAATTACGGTCATCGATCTTGGAACACATTCGACGGAAGCCGTCGATTGGCCGGACTTTGCCCACCAAGCGGCCTTTGCGGTAGTTTCCGGAAGAGTTGCACGCGCTGTTGTCATTGATGGGTCCGGTGTCGCTTCGGCGATGGCATGCAACCGGCATGCTGGTGTCCGCGCGGCGCCTTGCGCCGTCGTAGCCGAGGCCATCTCCGCTCGAAGCCACAATGACGCGAACGTCCTGTGCCTTGGTTCGAGAATCGTGAAAGAGCAAGAGATGGTGGCTATCGTCGACGCATTCCTCGACACGGCCTTTGAAGGGGGACGCCACACCCGACGTGTGGCGCTCATCGAAGGTTCCTGATGGAAATTGCTCGTGTCGTTGGTTCCGTTTGGGCAACGGCCAAGCAAGCAGCGCTTGAACGCGGTCGCATGTTGATGCTGCAGCCTCTCAATGCAGCCGGAGCGCCGCATGGTGCTGTCATCGCCGCCACTGACACAGTTGGAGCAGGTCCCGGGCAAATTGTCCTTTATGTGACAGCAAGCGAGGCTGCGATTCCATGGAAGCGGCTCTATGCCACGGATCTCGTGGCGACGGATGCGTCAGTCATTGCGATCCTAGACCGACTTCCTCTACCCGGAGACGTTCGGTGATTCTTGCGCGCATTCAGAGTGCCGTATACGCCACCATCGCCGATGGTGAATTGGCGGGGGCGCGTTTGCTCTTGGCCCAGCCTGTAAATCCTGATGGCACACCCACGGGACGCGCGTTAGTGGCCGTGGATCATGTGGACTCGGGCGAAGGAGATCTCGTCGTCATCCTGAAGGAAGGCGGCAGCGCGCGCATGATGATCGGGAGTGAGTCGACACCTGTCCAAGCAGTCATCGTTGCCGTGGTTGACGGGCTCGACATGGAGAGCCGACCAACATGACCCGTCGAGCCATGGATCCGGCCGCATTTGAGCGCTTGGTTGATGCGGTCACCGACGCGCTTGTGGTTGCGGGTGCTGATCGCATCGGAACTACTCCATCGCCCAAGAACGCAATTCCAAGTGTAGCGGCGCTGATCGATCACACGATTCTCAAGCCCGACGCTATGCAGTATGAGATTGACCGGCTTTGCGATGAGGCTGCGGAACATCGATTTGCGTCGGTGTGTGTTAATCCCATCTGGGTTGAGCGATGCGCCCGCCGCCTCACGGGCACAGGCGTTAAAACGTGCACCGTCGTTGGATTCCCGTTGGGCGCGACATTGGCGGCCGTGAAGGCCACTGAGACACGATTGGCTATTGAACTTGGGGCGACCGAGATTGACATGGTCATCGCCATCGGCCTACTCAAGTCCAATCGGGATGACGATGTCCTTAGGGATATCGAGGCCGTTACCGCAGCGCGCCGTGCGGGAATCACAGTCAAAGTGATTTTGGAAACGTGCCTTCTGACTGATGATGAGAAACGCCGTGCGTGTCGACTCTCTGTCAAGGCCGGCGCTGATTTCGTCAAGACTTCCACCGGGTTTTCAACCGGCGGTGCGACCGTTGCTGATATCGCTCTCATGCGCTCCGAAGTGGGTCCTTCTCTCGGCGTGAAGGCTTCCGGAGGCGTCAAGGATCGCGCGACGCTCGAGCGCATGGTCGCCGCCGGCGCAACGCGCGTCGGCGCGAGTGCCGGAGTGAAGATCGTTAGGGGAGAAGGATGAGCCAGCAACGTGCCAATCGACCGAAGGGTCCTGCCGGTGAGCAATATCACATCGGCCTGAAGCCCAAAGATGTGGCTCGTCGGATTCTGCTTGTTGGCGACCCGGCCCGCGCGGCCGCGATTGCCAAGCGCTTCGATTCCATTCGCCCTGGGTTCCCCAAAACCCACCGTGAGTTTGTGACCTTCACGGGCATTTGGAAGGGGCTTGACGTCACAGTCATGGCGACGGGAATGGGCCCCGACAACACAGAAATCGCGGTTGTTGAACTTCTCCGATGCGTTGAAACGCCGGACATCATCAGGGTCGGGACATGCGGCGCGTTGCGCGCGGACATGAAGCCAGGCGATCTCGTGATCACAACGGGAGCAGTTCGCCTTGAGAACACGACAGCAGCCTTCGTCGAGCCAGGGTTTCCGGCTGTCGCGAACCATGAGGTTGTCCTCGCGTTGTCGTCTGCAGCCGCGTCTTGCGGCCACCGGCACCACGTAGGTCTTACTGCGACCGCACCAGGTTTCTACGGCTGGCAGGGGCGTGACCATGAAGTGCTCAAGGGGCGGTTCTCGGAACTGCCAAAACAATTAGCCGATCAGGGGGTCCTCAATCTTGAGATGGAGGCATCGTCCCTTCTCGTGTTAGCGCATCTCCTCGGGTGCCGCGCAGGCGCTGTTTGCGCGGTTTTCGCGAATCGGGCGACGGACGTCTTTCTCGAAGCCGGACAACGCGCCAAGGCTGAATCTCACGCAATTGATGTCGGACTTGGGGCGTTGCAGTTCCTCGCCAGAATGGACAAGGAACGTGGTAAGGCGCCCCGATGGGTCATTGCACCTTCGCCTTGAGTCCAAGTGATGTCGGATCAACTGCAGTTCCTGATTTGACGGCTGTCATCTGAGCCTCGATCCAGTCCGCCGAATCGCGCTTCAAGTCGACATACCAGAAGATTGGTACGCCATCCGTGAGCAGGCTTCGTTGAAGTTCTTGCATGAGGGCGGGGTTCGCGCGTACTTCGATTGGTGATTTCTGCTTATCGATGCAAAATCGAGCAGTGCGGCCTGCTGATTCTCCTGTGTTCCATTCAACGGGGTGTAGGCGATATGAGCCGTTTGTAACGTGCGTAACACCGAGCGATTTTCCTGCAGCAAGTACGTTCGTGACACCGATAGGTATCAAGGACCCAAGCGGAATTTGAAACGGCTTTGTGGGCAGTCCAGAGCTGTGTTCTTCCTTGGTGTCCCCATGGCATACGTGAATATCAATGGGGTAGTACCCGACTCCAACGGAATCGGCGAATAGGGCCGCTCGGGCAGAACTCCCTGAACTAGAATGCGCCCCTGCGACGATGTCTTGCTCGACAATGGTCGTCATTGCCTTGAGTCGACGACCTTCACGGTAGTATGGGCGCATGGAGAGCCCATCCTCGGTACCCATGACATCTTTTCGGAGCCGCATCTCAGGATAGCCACGGCCACCGTCATCGCGGGGGCATTCGTTCTGAAGCCAGTACAAGAATCCCAAGGCGAGGTTTTTTGCGTCGTCGTGGTTGGCAAGAAGAACCTCCGTTCCTCGATAGTCGTTGCCGGGCCAGTTGATCATCGCAATGTCAGGAGTCAGCGTGCGATAGGTCCAGAATGGTCCTCCGGTGCCCTTCGCGTGTTCGAACACTCGATAAACCTGAGGCCGCTCAGCTCCGCCGATGCTCAAAGAATAGGGCTGATTGTCACGGTTGCGTTCGTAGTCGCGTGGTTTGTTGATCAGTTCCTTGTTGCCCTTGACGAAGTCGACCGCGAAACAGTAAGTGAAGCTCTGAGTTCGGCGCGGATTAGCAACGGTGTCTGCGTGTGGCTCTCCGGTGTCGGCCTTTGCATCGCTGCCGATGCGGAAGGGAATGCCAGCGAGTGGGTAGATATCACCGAGGTCGGTTGCATCGAGAATGAATTTCGGTTTAAACACGCGCGTGCTGCCGTCTTTGAGGGTCACGGTCGCAGACGTGATTTTCTCGGCCTGACGGGTGATTGCAGTCACCCGAGCGTTGAGCAGGACCTTGGTACGTGACTCCCGAGCGAGTTGCTCAAGGACCTTCAGGCCGATTCGAGGCTCGAAACAAAGGCGGCTGACCCATCCTCGCCCCGGGTTCTTTTCGCCGTAATGGTCTCGAATACGCTTTCGAAACGTGTCGTAGGCGAATGTGCCCCCGAACGTCTCGATAAAGCGGTGTTCGTCGAGAGGGGAGACGCCCTGCGAGGTTACCTGTCCGCCAATCCAATCCGAGTCTTCGATGACCCAGGTGTCGAGACCCGATGCGCCGACTGCCGCAGCAACGCCGCCAAATGTGCCCCCGGCGATGAGGATGTCGCATGGTGTTGTGTTGCCGGGACTTGGGGGTGGATACGGGAACGCAATCTGAGCGCCAATTTGTGCAACAAGGAGCGCGAACGTTATGAGCAACCTAGAGACGGGCTGGGTCATGTTCTTTGCAGCGTACAGAGTTCCGCATACTACGATCAGAGAGGGTTAGAATAGAGGGCATCATGAAACTACAGCACGCGACCTTCGGAATTGTCCTTGCGATCTTCGGATCTGCGTTTGCATTCGGACAGGTAGGGCCTGCCTACGGCGCCCATGTACCGCAATTCGTGACAACCGGACAGGTGGTGAATGCATCGAGCCTCTCCATGTCGACGCCCCCGATTACTCTCACCATGCCAGGGTCTGCTTGGATGAAGGTGTGGTTTGGTGGGGCTGACTTACCCAACGGATCATTCGTGCGCGTTGAGGGCATATTAGATGGTTTTCATCAGGACTTGGATGTGGATGCTTATGAGAAGTGGGAGGGGACGTCTTGCTACTTCAACGGTGATTCTGTCCGAGTTAGCCTCCAACTTCCACCATTTTCAACCGGGTTCGTGACGATCAGCGGTGTCGACGCCGGGTTCCCGTCGGTGGTTGGCATTGACTCGATATGCGGCGCAACAGACGATCGCGTTCCTACGGCCGAAACCAGAATCGGAAGGCTTCTCAATAGCGGAGGAAGCGCGATTTGTTCCGGGGGATTGATCAGCGCAAACGGTGTTTTCATGACAGCCGGTCACTGCATCGGTGGGAATCAGTACACAGTCGAATTCAACTGTCCGCCGTCGACCGTATCGGGCGCAGTCGTGCACCCTTCGCCCATTAATCAGTACCCCGCGGATTCCGCGTCACTCGCGTACACCAATGGTGGAATCGGCAATGACTGGGCAGCATTTCGACTATTCTCAAACACCACGTCGGGACTTTCAGCGCCCTCGGTTCAGGGATTCTACAATCGCGCAACATCGATCCCGCTCATCGGTTCGACCACCAGAATCTCAGGATTTGGAACCGGCGCGGGCGTTCAGAATCAGGCTCCAACGACACACACGGGTGGTTTATCCTTAGTCTCTGGAACACGCTTGGAATACACCGTCGATACCACTGGCGGAAATTCCGGTTCTTGCGTCGTCAACGAGGCTTCGCAGTTGGTCTTCGGGATCCATACCAATGCCGGATGCACGGCTTCGGGAGGTGCAAACTCGGGAACTTCCATTTTGAATTCCGGCCTCCAAGCGCACCTTGCAACCATCATTCAGGTTCCCGGAATTCATCAGGTTTCCGTGTCCCAAATTGGTGCGGCAGGAAATCCGATTACGGTTGCCGTGACGGACGCGCCGCCATTTAGCGAAGTGGTCAATGCGCTGTCGTTCGTCACGACGCAGCCATTGGGGACAGGTCCCTTCTTTGGGCTCGGGGCGGGTGCTGGGTCAGGAGACCTGTTCTTCCCCTTCACCTTGCCTGTGGGAGTGGCACCCTTTCACGTCATGGTGGACGGATCAGGTGACTTTAGCGTGACGATTCCGAGTGCTGGATCTTTTGGCACCTTCACTTTCGACATTGTCTCGATCGCGTTTAATCCGAGCATCGGCTACGCCGGTTACCTTGGACGCAGCGCCGTTGTTCGCGCGACGATTGTCCTTTAACGAGGGCGGGATTCAGGCGCCGGAGCGGGGCGCGAGTCCTGCTTGCGAATCCCAGCAATTTGAACCTCGATAGCTCTCCCATCTTCGAAGACTTGGAGAATGCGGTGGTGGTTTGTGTCTGCGACAAGCCACCTATCTCCGGCTGAAGAGACTCCGCCTGGCTCCGCTAACGACTTGGGCTCGCTGGCGAATGTGAGAGGCAACGTGTCAACGCGAGTTAAGCCGGTATCGATGAGTTTGAGTTTAGAGTTGTACGTATCCGCGATGATGATCGACTTGCCGAGAACAGCAACACCGAGTGCATGTTGAAGTCGTGCGCTGCCTAAGGGTCCGTCGGTATCTCCAAATTCGAACAGGCCTTCTCCAACTAAAGTGCTTGCACGACCATCCGGTGAAACTCGACGAATGGAACTGGTTTCGCTGTCGGCGACCAATAAATCAACCCCGAGCCACGCGAGACCAGATGGTTGCGCAAAATTCGCTACATCGGGCGCCCCATCTTTGATGTTCTCGCGGCCTGAGCCGGAGAACCTGCGGGCGAGCGCATTCGTCGTATCGACCTTCCAGAGTTGGTGCGTCCCTGCCATCGCGACGGCCAAGGACCCAGGTGACGCAGCGAGATCCCATGGGGAATTTAACGATTGTTCTCGGCCTCGCTTTCCGCCGGAACGATCGTTGCCCATCGTTCCATTGCCTACAAGCGTGGAGACAACTCCCGACGCGAGATCAATATGTCGGACTGCGTGGTTGTCCGTGTCCGCGACCCATAGATCATTGCCTACTTGCGCAAGCCCTTGTGGAAAGCGGAACTGGGCGCGCAGCTGATCCCCGTCGGCGTAGCCCGGGGAACCCGTCCCGAAGATGCGCACCAGTTTTGACCTTCCTTCCTTATTGGGCCAGGTTGCCTCAATGATTCGGTTGGCGCTTGAATCCGCAACAAAAATCCTATCGCTGGTGGGTGATCCGATCACTTTTCCGGGGAAGGACAAGCCAGTCGCAGTTTCAAGTGGAGGCAGAGACTCGGATTTCCACGCCTTGTCGGCAAGTGTTCCGCGGGCTCGGCCTTCCGCAACCAGCTTTGTGATCGCCTCCGCGATGGACTCCTTGTTGCCTTCGCCGGACCAGGCGCGGAATCCACGCCCCTCGGTGTCAATGAGAATGAGAGTCGGCCATGCGCGAACTCCCAGTCGTTGCCACAAGTCTTGCTTCGTATCGACGACGACCGGATGTGAGATGTGGTGACGACGGACTGCTGCCCGGACGTTCTCCGGCACATTCTCGTTGTCGAACTTCGCGCTATGAACTCCGACGACGACGAATGGAACGTCGCGGAAGCGAGTCTCTAGGTCCTCGAGATCGGGAAGAATGTGGAGACAGTTGATGCAGCAGTAGGTCCAGAAGTCGAGGAGTACGACGTGGCCCTTGAGGTCGCCGTGGAGCGTCAAGGGGCGGGGGGTGTTGATCCACACGGATTCTGTGGGGAATTCGGGGATTTCGGGTCGCGCCGGAAGCGTCTCCTGAGCCTGCGAGACGGCTCCGATGAGCATCAGCACGATAAACAGTGCGGCCTTCATCGCAGTTGCTCCGGTCCGAAAGATCCCGGAAGCAGGTCCCCGAGCAAGGCTGCGGTTGGTCGTCCTTTTGGTCGGGACATGATGACGAGCGTAGACGTTCCGAATTCGCGGAGCACTTGTCGACACGCTCCGCACGGTGATCCACCGTTGGAAGTCACAATGGCAATCGCTGCGAATTTCTTCGCTCCTGCAGCAACTGCGGAGAACACGGCCGTTCGTTCTGCACAGCAGGTGAGGCCAAATGAAGCGTTTTCAACATTGCAGCCGGTGAAAACACGTCCATCGTTTGCCAGGATGGCGGCACCCACTTTGTAGTGGGAGTATGGCGCGTACGCCAACTTTCGAGCCTTGGCTGCGAGCTGGACAAGTTCATCAGGAGTCATGGGCGTCTTTCAAGGCGCTTGGCGAAGCGCGCTTTCTCGGATGCAGGGATGAAGGCATGACGAATCGCATTCTCATTGATTCTATCGAAGTCCATTGCGTCAAGTCCAAACGCGCGCCTGCAATTCTCCCATTCACCGTTGAGTGTGATGCGAGAGAGCGACGGGTCGTCGGTGGAAAGCGTGATTGCAACGCCTGCATCTAAATAGCGACGAAATGGATGCTCGGCGAGTGATCGAATTTGGCCGGTGTGAATATTGCTGGTGGGACAGGACTCGATGGCGATGTCTTGATCTATGACTTGGCGCATGAGTCTTAAGTCTCGCTCGAGCGTTAGCCCGTGACCGATTCGAGTGGCACCGAACAGGTCAATAGCCTCACGGATGTTCTCGGGGCCACATGCTTCTCCAGCATGCAACGTGATGCCAAGCCCCGCATCTCGTGCGAGACGGAATGCTTCATAGTAGGGTCGTGCAGGGGCCGCCTCGGGGCCGGCAAGGTCGATTCCGACAACGCCACGATCTCGATAACGCGCAGCGACCCGCGCGGTGTGGAGTGCCTCGTCTACACTTCCAATTCGAAACACGCACAGGATGATGCCGGCGGACATCCCGGTTTGCGAAGTTCCTTGATGAAGGCCGGTCAGAGCTTCCTCGACGACGGCTTCGAGAGGGCGCTTTGGTCCCGTCATGAGGCTAGCCGCAAATCGAAGCTCAGCATGGATAACGTGTTGCGCATGCAAGTCTTCGATGACCTCCCTCGTGGCCCGAATCAGCGTGTCCGGGTGCGAGAGGATGGGCGCGATCACGTCAAATGGCTTCAGAAACTGCTCAAGTGAGGTGCAGTCGGGACTTGCGCGAACCAATGAGTCAAAGGCCTCAATCCCGCCATGAGGCATGGACAGGCCGAAGGTGGTTGCCATGTCGAAGAGTGTTGCCGTCCGAAGGGCGCCATCTAGGTGAAGGTGAAGCTCCACCTTCGGATGGGAATCGAAGGAGCTCACGTCAGAACGCCGACGACGGCGGCAACCAAACAAGTGGTTAGGAGTCCACCGAACATGGCTCGAACGGCAAGGGACGCGAAGTCACTTCTCCGCGAAGGCTCGAGAGCAGAGTAACCACCGATCTGAATTCCGATGCTGGCAAAGTTGGCGAAGCCGCATAGGGCGTAGGACATGATGAGTCGGCCTCGCTCGGATAGGGCGCTCGGATTGTCGGCGAGAGTGGTGGCCATATCGCGGTATGCGATCCACTCGTTGAGAACAGTCTTTTTCCCGATGAGACTTGCGGCGAGGGGCACGTCGCCGGGGGCGATGCCAAGCAACCAGACGAGTGGGCGGAAAATGATCCCAAGGAGTCCTGCGAGCGACCATCCTTCGGGAGGTATCAAGCCACCCCCGTCTCCAACTAGCGACGCCAACCACTTTGACAGGCCCATGAGTCCCGCATCAAGGAGCGCAGTCATCGCGATGAAAACGATCAACATGGCCGCAACGTTGACGGCTAGACGAAGCCCGTCAGTTGTCCCTGATGTGATGGCATCGACGAGGTTGACGGACGTTCGAGGCAACTCGAGATCCGTCTTGCCAGCGGTTTCAGGCGTTGAATCTTCAGGGTACATCAGTTTTGCAATGATCAGTGAGGCCGGAGCACAGAGTACGCTGCATACGATCAGATGCCCTGCGATGCCAGGGACAAGAGACTTCAGCATCGTCGCGTAGGTAACAAGCACTGCGCCCGCCGTTGTTGCGAATCCTGCGGTCATGCACGCATGAATCTCGGATCGTGTCGCCTTCGCTAGGTAGGGGCGGATGGTGAGCGGAGCCTCCGTTTGACCAACGAAAATGTCCGCAGCCGTGGAGAATGACTCTGCGCCGCTTGTGCCAAGTACTGACGAGAGAGTGCGGCCAAGGAACCGAACGATCATGGGCAGAACACGGAGGTAGTAGAGCACCGACATGATCGCGGAAAAAAAGAGGATCGGCGGCAGTGCTCGCACTAAGAATACGAATCCCAGTTTTCCATTGGGGTTGACCAGTTCCTTGCCGAAGACGAACTCCGTTCCTGCATCACAGAAACTCATGAGCGTATCAACGCCATGTTGAGCCGACTGGAACACGCTCTTGATCGGCGTCATAAGCACGAGCAACGCGCAAACCCAAAGCAGGCCGAGGCCGAACAACAGCGTTCGATAGTTGACGTGACGCCGACGTGATTTCGGACATAGTGCCCAAGCGATCCCTAGGATGGCTAGGGTGCCGAGGAACGAGTGGAGTCGCTCCATCACGGCTGAGTGGGCTTCTTCGGCGCTTCCACCCATTGCGCATCGAGGTCAATGTTCAGCCGTCCAGCCTCCTGACACTTGCGTATCGAAACATCCAACAGCGTCATACCGAGGTCACGTCGCTCTCTGGCCGCAGAAAATGGCGAGGCGCCGTCAGCTGCGTTCGCCAAATAGTCAGTTGTTACGACTGAATACTGACGCTCGTCGTCGAGGTCCTTGCCATCGTGCATGATCGAGACGATCTCGCGGCGTCCATCGGACTCTCGCCATACCGTAGTGATGCCCCGGAAAACAAATCCCCGCGATGGATTGGCGAGGTGACGTTCCACGAGTGCTCGAATGTGCTTTCCAGGGAGTTTCACGGTGACGACCGTGTTTCCGAATGGGGAGACCATGAAAAGATCTCGGACTCGGATCGTCCCGGCTGGAAGATCTGCACGAATCCCGTTGATGTTGTGAACAGCGATATCTGCTTCAGAAACAGCCAGCATTTGTTCTGTAAGCAGGTTGCCGAGAGGCGTTGGCCGCCGGAGGTCGGAACTGCGGAGAATGGCTACGGGGGCTTCGGCTACCCGACGATCCATGTTCTCGGCGACCGCCTTCTCGTGTAGGTCGATGATGGGCTTAAGCCGTGGAATGGACAGACTCGGGTCGCCAACGACTCGGCGAAGGCGGCTCTTTTTCCAGGCGACTTTGCGGGTGACCGTGTCGAAGCCGAAGGTAACGACTCCGAGCGCGCCGGCGTTGGGTGCAGCTTGAGCAATCAAGGTCCCAGTGGAGGGGATGATCACGGGCTCATCCATAACGTCTCGGTGGTTGTGTCCGCCAATGAGGACGTCGATGCCTTGAACGTCACGACCAATCACCAAGTGCCGGTCTTTTCCAACGTGGTTGACAAGCACAAGTGCCTCGGCACCCGCCTGCCGCGCGCGGGAAACCGCACGCTGCGCGCCGGTGATTTCCGCCTCCACAAGCGCTCCACCCATTGCGCCAGGATTCAGGAGTCGTGGCGCTTCTTCCGTCAGAATGCCGTCTACGAAGATCTTCACTCCGTTTGTAATGAATAACTTCCCTGGTGTGATGCGCTCGAGGTACGGAGGCTTACTTGCACCGGGTGGGACCATGATGTTGACCCCAAACACGGGGAACCTGGCTACCCCTAGGAGGGTGTCGACATTGGATGCCCCATTGTCGAAATCGTGATTTCCCAAGACAGCCGCATCGAATCCGATGGCATTCATGAGCTCGACGGAGCAAAGCCCTTTTGACAGGGTCCCTTCGGGCGTGCCCTGGTACCAATCGCCGGCGTCGAGGAGCAGGTTGTTCGGGGACTTGAACCGTTCGTCATCGATTGCCGCGCAGAGTTCTTGAATGCCGCCCACCAACTTGGGGGTACCCTCGCGCGAGCGGGGATCAGGCATTGCCCTGATTGTTCCATGGATGTCGTTCGTGTGCAGGATCGCGACCTCTCTCACGGTCGATGGATGTGAAGCAGGGCGACTGTCTTGGGCGACGAGGGGGACCCCGGCAAAGAGAATCACGAAGGCGATAGAAAACGGCATGCTCATGGCCTGATTCTAGCGACGAACGGTCGGCGTGTCGCTATGGTTGAGGCATGTTCGACCCGAATCTTTTCCGAGAGTACGACATTCGAGGCAAGTCACCGGTGCCACTTTCCGCGGAAGTGGCTCGCGGCGTAGGCAAGGCACTCGGAAGTCGAATTGTCCGTGGCGGCGCCACGAATGCAGTGGTTGGTCGAGATGTGCGCCATACATCGCCGATGCTTGCTCATGCCGTTGCCGAAGGCCTCGCTTCAACGGGGCTGACAGTGTTCGACATCGGGGTGGCGCCCACACCGGTGACGTACCACGCGGTTCACAGGCTCCGTGCGGGTGGTTGCGTGATGGTGACTGGAAGCCACAATCCCAAGCCCGACAACGGATTGAAATGTTGCCTAGGTACCAGCGGTCTCCACGGAGATGCGATACGGAGTCTGAACCTTGAGGCACACGGGCGTGATCTCCTTGCGGGTACTGGGCGTGTCGACGCGGTCGCTTACATGGATCGTTACCTCGAGGATGTTTGCTCGCGCTTCCGATTCACGAGGAAATTCCGCGTAGCCGTTGATTGCGGAAATGGCGTGATGGGACCGACGGTTCTTGATGCCTTCAACCGACTTGGCATCGACACGATTCCCTTGTACTGCAATCCGGACGGAGATTTCCCGAATCATCTGCCGGATCCCGAGGTCCCGAAATACATGAAAGACCTCATGTCGAAGGTCGTCGAGACGCGGGCGGATCTTGGTCTTGGATTTGATGGCGATGGAGATCGTGTCGGGGTCATCGATGAGCGCGGCCAGAAGATCTCCGCGGATTGGCTCGTCGCGATATTTGCTAAGGCCATGCTGAAAACGTATCCCGCTGGCGTCATTCGATACGATGTGAAATGCGGCGACTTTCTCGAAGACTGGGTGCGAAAGTGCGGCGGGATACCCGTCATGGGGAAGACTGGACACTCGCTTCTGAAGCGTGATATCAAGGAGCTTGACGCCGTGCTCGGGGGCGAACTCTCCGGCCACATCGTTTTCAACCGCGATTATCTCCCGATAGACGATTCGCTCTATGGAGCGTTGATGGTTCTCAAGCTGATGGACTCGCCCGGCGTACATTGCAGTGACCTCTTCAACGACATCCCGAGGTCGGTTTCGACTGCAGAAATCAAAGTTCCCTGCGCAGACGATGTGAAATTTGGAATTGTTGATGCGCTGTGCTCGGAGCTGAAACGTAGGCACGAAGTCGTGGAGATCGATGGCGCCCGCGTGCGTGTTGCGGGAGGTTGGTTTCTTGTGCGCGCAAGCAATACGACCCCGAACCTCACCGTGCGTTTCGAGGCTCCAGACAAAGCATCTCTGCTTGTTGGCCGTGACGTTCTTGCCGCGGCGCTCAGTGCTCATCATGTCGACACAGGCCCTCTATATGAGGAGGTCTAGGACTTGCGCTTCGGCAGCTTTCTGCGGTTAAGATCGCGCACGATCACGACGTACGCGGGTTCGCCGGGTTTTGCATCCGAATGAGGTTTTACCGTTCCGCGGACTAGAGCGACCCCTCCCCGGCGACGCAGTTCGGCGAGTGCGTCGTGCCCTGCTGGCACGAGAACTCCGATCCCATCGCTCAGATAGAGAGTGAATCCTCGTCGAGTCCATAACGGGCGTTCGAATGTCCTTGCAGGAACATTCCACGAAATGTCGTTGCCTGCGAGGGAAGCACCCTTCGAGCGCTTGAACTCGACGAGTCGAGTTCCCTCGACTTTGATGTCGGATGGCATTTGCGAATGAACAGGCACGGACAAGAGAAGGCTAGCCAGAACGAGGGCCATGATGGGATGTGCTTGCATTTAAGTGGTCTCCGGAGAAGAGACTCCAAGCACTCCGTGGTCGTCGCCCGCCCGTCTAAGTAAGAACGACGAGGCCTAGCTGCCCCCCGCACTCCGCGTCTTCGAGGGCTTCGTGAGGGCTTGGGCCGATGGGCAGAGGTCGAAGAGAAAGCAGGAAGCGCAATCAGGCTTCCGGGCCGAACAGATGGCCCTGCCGTGATCGATGAGTTCGTGGGACAACCGGATCCATGCGTCTTGCGGCACCCAGGCCGTGAGATCTGCCTCGATTTTCTTTGGGTCTTTCTCATTCGAGAGACCGAGACGCCCAGACAGTCGCCCGACGTGGGTGTCAACGACGACCCCCGAGGCAATTCCGAATGCGTTGCCGAGCACGACGTTTGCGGTCTTCCTTGCCACGCCTCTGAGGGTAAGAAGCGATTTCATGTCTCGGGGGACTTCGCCTCCGAATTCAAGAACAAGGCGTCGAGCGAGTCCCTTGAGCGCCTTTGTTTTGTTGTTGAAGAAGTTGATCGAGCGGATCAGATGTCGCAAACGGTCGTCCGCCATGGCGTCGAGTGCGACAGCCGTTGGCGCCTCCGCGAACAACGCAGGCGTCACCTTGTTGACGCGAACATCGGTGCATTGTGCAGACAGAACCGTCGCTACGAGAAGTTCGAATGGCGTCTTATGGTCCAACGCGCAATGCGCGTTGGGATAAGCCTTGCTCAGCCGCGCAAGCACGTCAAGCCTTCGGGTCGCGTCCGCAACGGCAGAAGTTTTTCGAGTAACTCCCACTCTCAGGAACTCACCGACGGTGGACCAAACTCAAGAACTCTGAGCGTGTCTTGGAATCGGTTCGAAATAGCCCGAGCATCGCGGAGGTCGAGGCCGACGAGTTCTGCTTCTCTACGCCTCGCATCATCATGCAGAGGTGGTTGGCCTCGATAATCACGCCTACGCCCTTGGGCTTGAGCGCGCATTCGAGCGCCTGTGCGATCTGATTCGTCAGTCGCTCTTGAACCTGAAGCCGCCTGGCGAAGGCGTCGACGAGTCGAGGGATCTTGGAGAGTCCGATGACTTTGCCATCGGGAAGGTAGGCCACGTGCGCCTTGCCGAAGAATGGGAGCATGTGATGCTCGCACATGCTGTAGACCTCAATGTCCCTGACGACGACCATTTCGTCGCCACCCTCACGAAAGACTGCCTGATTGACAATCTTCGTGATATCGGCCTTGTAGCCCGAGGTTAGGAACGCGAGAGACTTCGCGACGCGGTCTGGCGTCTTCTTGAGGCCCTCGCGCTCGGTGTCTTCTCCGAGCAGTTCAAGTTGTCGACGCACAAGACTAGACATTTCAACTAGAGGATCTTGCTCGCTCATGGTCCGGTGTACTCCACAACGTTGTTTTCGGATTCACGAACGCGAACGAGGTGAAGCGTCCCACCCGGGAGGCGCGGCGCTACCTCGTCCCAGATCGCCACGGCAAGGTTCTCGGTGGTCGAGATCCTCCCACGCATGAAGGGTACCTCATGGTCGAGGCTCCGTCGATCCGCCGGGGCGACGACATGTATCGCCAGGATCTCCTTCAATTGCCGAAGATTCAGAAACATACCGGTTCGTGGATCGGGCGAGCCGCGAACAACCACTTCAACTTCATAGTCATGTCCATGGCCATGAGGGTTATTGCAGGCGCCGAATAGAGTTCTGTTTTCCTCTGCCGAAAGTTCAGAGTTGTTAAGTCTGTGGCTGGCCGAAAATCGGACCCTGCGACTGATGAACATCATGGTGATGCAGGCGCGAGTTTCGAACGAAGTGATGCCGTGGCCAGAATGACTAACTGGATTACTACGTAAATCCACATCCACGTTGGGACCTTCTGCCAAATCGGAACGGAAGACGCGCCATCACCGGCACCTGCGTACGAGTGAAGTCCGGAGAGGAAGAAGTTGACGCCATAGTAGGTGAACAGGAGCGACGCTCCTCCGATCACATTGCCAACGGAGGCGCCAAAATCTCGGAGCCATCCGACCCATTTGCCATGGATGACGATAACGAAAATCAACATCGTGATGAGGCCCCAGGTCTCCTTGGGATCCCAACCCCAGAAGCGACCCCACGAGGCATCGGCCCAAATTCCTCCAAGAATCAGCCCGGCGAACAACAGGATTACGCCCGGGGCCACAATGAAAGTCTGGATTCGCGCGACCTCCTTGAGACCCGGAGACGACTCAGGCCGGAAGGTACTCATGACTAACCACACATTCGCGAGCACGGCGGCGAGCGCGAGCGGCGCGTAGGATGCAACAATCACAGGGACATGAATGTGGATCCAAAAGTTGTTGATGAGGACTGGCTGTAGGGTCGTGATGCCGGGAGGCATGAACGTCGGATGTTCGAGAGCGACTTTGAGGGCTAACATCCCGAGCAGGCTGCCAAAGACTAGGAACCAACGGGACTTGAAGTACGCCTCGGCAAGGACGGAAATAAGGACCACGACTGCAGCAACGTAGATCAGCGATTCGTAGATGTTTCCGATCATAGCGCGGTCAGAGATCGCCGTGCGCTCTGCGAGACCCCATGCGTGATAGGCAAGGCCAGCGACTGCAGGAATTGCTGCGACGAAATGAAACCATCTGACTCGCCACGCGAGCGCGATGATCGCGAGAATGCCGGTCAACGTGTAGAGCCAAGACGCATGACTAAAGGGATTGGCGGCGAGATAACGGACCTCGCGATCGAGTTTCGACTGTTCGAATCCAGCGCTTCCAAGAGCAGCCGCTGATTGTCTGAGGGCGATTGACGCCTTAGTGAAACCAGCTTGGTCGTTGGCCTTCCAAGCGGCGCGAAGACTTCGCCATGACTCGAGGAGAGCGGTGGACTGTGCTTCGCCGTATTCAAGCGACGGCAGCGAAGCGATGGTGGCCCAGTGGTACTCTTCTCCCGGTACAGGCGCGCCCTTCGGGGCAACAAAGGTGGGCCCGCCGCGGAACTCGATTGGTGTGCTGTCCCAACCTGGATTGATCCCGGCGACCTCGCCGAGGCGGTTCTTGCGATCGGTTACCTGACGGACCTCAGACTCATCCTTGCTCAACGAGGCCATGGGTCGGCCTCGCAAGGACATTGTGACCCTTAAATAGTCGGAGCTCTGCTCTAGCCAACCGAATGAGACTTTTTGGCTCTCGATCTTGTCCGGTGGCAACCCGAGCATCTTTCGAGCACCCGGAGTATCGACGAGGATGCACGGATCTTGCCTCGCTACTTCCGGTTCAAACATCCACTCGAGATAGACCAACATGGGGTCGATCTTGATGGGGGCGGCGCCAGCGACCTGCTTTTTCGGTGAGAGTTCACCGGTGATCGTCACAACCCAATCCCGCGCGAAAGCATCAAATGGTTTGAAGCGATTGCCGTCAAGAACAGGCAATCTCTTGATTTCAGTTAAGTCCAATTGAGCCTGCGGTATCTGGCCTACAGCAGGGACCACAAATCCGAGGGCGATGGCGAGTAGTACAAGCGGACGGATCATGCGGTGCTCCCTTGCGCCAGCGGTGGGGCCGGCCATCGGCGATGGGTTCGAAGGATCGCCAAAATGGGCGCGACCACGAGTAGACCTAATCCCGCAGCGAAACCAATTGTTCCGGACGGGCTAATGTCGAATGCGACTGCGATTCCGAAGACCATTGGACCGGATCCCACCAAACCGATGGTAGCGAGTGCGTGCGCGACATGAGAAGCAGTCGTGGCCTTACGTGCTTCGAGATCGAGTCGGAGCCTAGTCAACGGCCGCTTCATGAAGAACACCACGATGAATCCCAAGAAAACCACAGCGGTTGCAGGGTAAATTAGTGCCAAACCTGGGTCACGATTGACTTGCAAGATCGTCATCGTCCCTTCGCCTGCGTAGCGAGCTTGGTATAGCCTCCAACCGTCGATTCGCAGCGGGTGATTCATGTCGATCTTAATATCCGCTCCTGACGGGAACTTGGACGGGTGGGTCAGGACGCAATACGACTCATAGGTCTTCGCCTGGGTTGATCCTGGGTAGAAGTCACGGTGGAAGTCGGTCAATGTTAATGAGAACCCAAGATCAACTGGCTTTGCGGACCACGTGACGCGATAAACACGGTTGCCGAGCGCGAATCCACGAGTCTGGAGGTCCGGCTTGTCTAGGCTGAGCCATCTTGAGGGCGCGACTTCCTTGCCGTCGCGTTCCACGCGAAAGCGGGTGGCTTGAAGGTCGGCCTTGTAGCCGACGAAGTCAAAAGACTCTTCGATCGCTAGCTTCCGGTGAATTGCCGTCGGAGTGATCTTGAACGCGGGCATCGGTAGCGGAAGAGGTTCGCCCGGCGTGACATTGCCATTCGGCCGTTCGCCTGAAGATGACGCCCATATCCATTTCATGGCTCCGTCGACATCCACAAAAAGCAATGTCGACGGTGGAACAACGATCCTTGGGTTGAAGCGTAATCTGGCGGTATAGGGATGCTTGGTGGGGATCTCAGGAGCGGACTGCGGGAAGAACGACATCGCTTGCATGCGATCCTCGCCCTTAGGTGAACGCAGGACGACAGAGACCCCAGGATTCGAGGGATTGCCTGGGGAAGAATCCTTGAATGACGTGGCGTCTTCGGAAGGCGCGAGGTTATCGGCCCATGCGGTCAATGCGACGTCGATGTCTGTTCCGGGCACTCGGCCTGAAAGAGCTAACGGTGCGGCGTCGCCTTCTGATCGATTGTCCGACTGCTCTGGGATGTCGATCGTGATGAGGACTTTGCCGGCTTCATCGATGATGTCGAGCTTCGCAGGCCATTCCGAGGGCTCGGTACGAGAAAGCGCCTGAAACATTGGGGGCGGCGCAGCGAGGAGGTAAGCCTCCATGCGGATGCTGCCAAAGCCAAGATTCGCAGCAGGGTTGTCAACTTCGTCTAGACGAATCTGCTCGGACCGTCCGGAGTTGGTCATCGTCATCTGGGCCTCGATGCCGAGGCGGCGACGGTCCCCCGTGCCGTTCCAGTCCTGACGATATTGCCCCGTGCCAAAGTATCGGTCGAAGACCAGTTGGAACGGCTCTCCGCCTTCATTCTGAATGGTGAATCGCTCCGATACCTCGCGTTTGGCAGGGTTGAGATCGAAGGACGGAGTCGCCACGAGGACCCGTTTTGAATCGATGCGGCCCTCTGGGGTGAGGGACCTCTCCTCAACGACGATCTGAGATCTCGTGGCGAGGCCGATCGATCGAGCGGTTGAGCCCTCCTTGATCGCGACTGATCCTTCCATCCCGAGGAGGAGTGACATCATCGAGCCAATAGTCAGCAGGGCGAGTCCCGTGTGCACAACAAGCCAACCAACCTGCTCGAGACGGAAGGGCCACTTGCGGAATGTCGCCGCGAGCATCGCCATTCCTGTTGCGAAGAACAGGGTGCCGAACCACCATGATCGATAGACGGTGTGTTGAACTGCCTTGGTGCCGTAGTTCTCTTCGTAGAATGTGCCGTAGGCAGATATCGCAGTGAGTGACGCCAAGAGTAGAATGCCGAACCAGAGATTGCCGATCGAATAGGTCCACCGCCCGAGCGTTCGAGTTAAAGGCCCAACTCTCCATGGTGTGATGGCTGGGCTGCCTGAGGCCCACAGTGCTGACATGGTTCCGGCAAATCCGGTTGCAATCGACGCCAGCATCGAGGTCGTGCTTTGGTCGCGATCGATCCCGAGCATCGCGAGGGCAATCGCCACGAAGAACCCCAGATGGCCACCTAGGAACCACCAAGGTGAGCGGCCACGTGTCTCTGCACCCAGCGCGGCTACGACGCCAAAGGCAAGGGAGGTGGCCATCGACTTCGCTAGGAAGCCCAAACGATCCGGCGACGCCCACGGGCCGTCGGTTGCACGATTGAGGAACCAAGGCAGGACAATCACCGCGGTATCGATCGCAAGGAAAGCGATCAATATCGCAAAAACTGGTGACAGGGTGCGTGGCCCCGCGTCAATCAGGCCGCCCTTGCGGGCGGGAGCGTCGGGTGTCGCCACGTTGGGGTTTGTCACGGGTTTCCTTGTCGTTTAGACGTTCAGAGCCGCGATCTGCTCCCTTGCCTCGTCCTTATTCCCAGCGTTCCATGCCTCAACAGCTTGCGAGATCTTCATCGAACAGAACTTCGGCCCACACATGGAGCAGAACTCTGCAGACTTGAAATACTCCTCAGGGAGAGTCGCGTCGTGCATTTCCTTCGCTCGTTCAGGATCGAGCGAGAGCGCAAACTGCGTCTTCCAGTCAAAGTTGTAGCGAGCGCGCGACAACGCGTCATCGCGGTCGCGGGCACCCGGGCGATGTCTCGCGACATCTGCGGCGTGAGCTGCAATCTTGTAGGCAATAATCCCCTGACGAACGTCTTCCGCGTCCGGTAGGCCCAAATGTTCCTTTGGCGTCACGTAGCACAGCATCGCTGCGCCCGACCAGCCTGCAATCGCTGCACCGATTGCCGATGAGATATGGTCGTAACCGGGGGAGATGTCAGTCACCAATGGGCCGAGGACATAAAACGGAGCCTCATTGCAGACTCTGATCTGTCGATCAACGTTCATCTTGATCTGATCGAGCGGGATATGTCCTGGGCCCTCGACCATGACCTGAACATCCGCATCCCATGCTCGACGTGTCAGCTCACCGAGGGTGTCGAGCTCTGCAAATTGCGCACGGTCTGAGGCATCGTGCAGGCATCCTGGGCGCAGCGAGTCGCCGAGCGAAATCGTCACGTCGTAGCGACGGCAAATATCGAGCAAACGATCGTAGTGCGTGTAGAAGGGGTTTTCTGCGTGATGTGACGTCATCCACTTCGCGAGAATCGCGCCTCCGCGGGAGACGATGCCTGTGATGCGTCCATCGACCAGCGGGAGGTGGCCGAGGAGAATACCGGCGTGGATCGTCATGTAGTCGACGCCCTGCTTCGCCTGATGCTCCACCATGGCGAGCAGAAGTTCGGGCGTCAGATCCTCTACCTTCTTCACTTCCTCGAGCGCCTGGTAGATCGGAACCGTACCGATTGGGACGCTGCTCTTGCGGAGGATCTCGTGTCTGATGCCGTTGATGTCTCCACCGGTCGAGAGGTCCATTACCGTGTCGGCACCGAGCTTGAGGCAGACATCGAGCTTCGCAAGTTCGCCCGCAACATCTGACGTAACGGCCGAGTTGCCAATGTTGGCGTTGATTTTGCAGCGCGAATTGATTCCGATGCACATCGGCTCGAGTTCGGGATGAGCGATGTTGGCGGGGATGATCATGCGACCACGCGCGACTTCGTCTCGGATGAACTCGGGATCCACACTCTCGCGCATGGCGACGTAAAGCATCTCTTCTGTCATCACGCCCTTGCGGGCGTAGTGCATTTGCGTCACGCACGCGTCATCGCGGCGCCCTTGAATCCAAGCTGATCTCATCGTGAAAACCTCCGGCGAATTGACGATGAGACGTTACGGGTCTGCTTGGTGACGATCAACCCGACGCCGGACGCGATTGCAGCATTTCTAGCGTGCGGGGAAGTCCTTTTGCGTCAAGGAAAGCACGGTTTCCTTGTCGACAGACACATCCACTTCCACACGCTTGGAACCGAGGGTCTCATGCCAGATCGAGACCGTCCTTCGACCGGTCGCTAGGCCGCTGAGCAAGGTAGTCCCGTCGCGCGATGTCACGCCGGCGGCTCCCTGTTTGAGGACAACGACATATCCACGCATCCAACCGTGCAGCGGGCAGGTGAGCACGTAGATGCCACGCGCTGAGAGCTTGCCGATTTCAACCTTGCCCTTCGGCTGAATGACTTCCGAGGTGAGCGATGCACCGCCGAGTCCCGCAACCGAAATGGCGTGCGTGAATGGGTCCTCGTTGGTGACAGTCAACGGATCTGATGGTGTGGAGAGCACGATGTGCGGCGAGAATCGACACCCTTCGTTGCGAACAACGGGCTTCGCCGGAATGGCGGGGAGATCCTGAACACCGTCCACGAGTTGGGACAGTGAAACAACGATGCCCTCAACTCCCTTGGATTTTGGGTCAACGAGGAGAGACTCGTCGATGAGCGTCCCTCGTGTCTCGCAGGATTCGCAGACTTTCGCGTCGTCGGGGTTGCGAGCCTTCCAATCCTTCGGGATGGAGGCTGGTCGTGTGGCAGGTGCGTCTCCAACCCACGATATGCTGACTCGTAACGATCCGCGGGGCGCGGGACGTGATTCCGCCGTCACCTCGGGCTTTTGTGCGGAGGCGAAGATTGAGAGTACAGCGAGAGCAATCAGGACCTTCATGCTCCCCGGTGTTAGCGCCGGGGGCACGTGGATGAAAGTCGATCAGACTTTCTTGTATCCCATGTCCTTCACGACTTGCAGGATTTCGCCCCAAGACGGGAACGGCCGGCGCTTGGATGCCTTGAATGCCTCGATTGCCCGGATGAACTCAAGTGTCTCATCATCGACGGCAGTCGTGAATTGGGACACGCGTTCGGGCTTTTCGATCTTGTCTGGCGTTTTCCGTGGGCGCATTTCGGGGGTACTCCGACAGGATCTATCGGAGAGAAGTGCTCGCGAGGTTTTGAGTCACTTTCGCGTGCCTTTGGGAATTTGGGGAGCTAGGCCAAATGTGCTCGAACGCCGCGCTCGCTGATATCTTCAATCACACCACGTTCGGTGACGATGCTTGTGATGAGAGATGCGGGTGTGACGTCGAAAGCCGGGGCGAATGCTCGGGCACCGGCCGCGGCGACCCGTCGACCTGCCATGCAAAGGACTTCGCTTTCGTCGCGTTCCTCGATGGGTATTGCGGTTCCATCAGGCGTGGTCAGGTCAAAGGTGGTTGTCGGAGCAACAACATGAAATGGCACGCCGTGGCGTTTGGCCAGTACGGCAACCATGTAGGTCCCGATCTTGTTCGCCGTATCGCCGTTTGCTGCGATCCTATCGGCACCCACGAGAACGCGATTGACCCGTCCCATAGCCATGGCAATTCCGACAGTGTTGTCACAAATGACCGTGACCGGAATCCCTGCTCGCGTCAGCTCCCATGCGGTGAGGCGTGCGCCCTGCAAGAGTGGCCTTGACTCGCAAGAGTAGACGGAGATGTTCTTCCCCGCGCGATGCGCTGAATAGATCACGGAGAGGGCCGTGCCATCACCTGTCGTCGCAAGCCAGCCCGTGTTGCAATAAGTCAGAAGTTGCTCATTCGCCTCGATCAGTGCTCCGCCAATGCGTCCCATGGATTCCGAAGCGAGCGCTTCTTGACGAATGAGATCCTCTGCTGTCTTGCGTGCGAGTGCGCGGGCTTCGTTGGGCGAGGCGGCACCTGCGACGGAAGCGCGAACACGATCGACTGCGTACCGCAAGTTGACCGCCGTGGGCCGGGCGTTGGCTATAGTCCTACATCTGAGTTCAAAGTCCTCAGCGAACGTCGAATCCCGGCATTCCATGGCGGCAAGCCACGCAGCCCCGGCCCCCGCCACCCCGATTGCCGGGGCTCCGCGTACAGCTAGGCGTTGGATTGCCTCAATCACTTCGGTTGACGAACCGAGTGTCAACCATCGTTCAACGTCCGGGAGCGCAGTCTGGTCGATGATTCGCAGCGTGTTCGACAGGAGCTGAACTGCGTGCGGGAGTTCGTTCACCCTCGCAGCTCCGGCACCGGCCTTCCGACGATCGTCTCGTAAATCTCCACATACCGAGCCTGTGCGAGCGCTTGTACGTCGGTCGGGATGCGCGGGGGGGGAGATTGCTTGTCCCAAGGCTGCGTTTCGAGCCAGTTCCGCACCACTTGCTTGTCGTACGACGGCGGATCACCGTCTGGCAGATACCGGGCGGCGTCATCCGCTTTCCAGAACCGGCTTGAGTCCGGAGTCAAAACTTCGTCGACGAGGAGCGTGCGACCGTTGAGGTTACCCCACTCGAGTTTAGTGTCGCAAATGATGATGCCGCGTGATTTGGCATGATCCGCACATCGAGAGTAGACGAAAAGCGACTGGTCTCTCAGCTCTGCAGCGCGAGCCGAGCCCAGCTCGGATTCCATCCGTGCAAAGCTGACGTTCTCGTCATGCCCCTCTTTAGCTTTTGTCGATGGTGTAAAGAGCGGAGGCCTGAGCGCGGCGTTCTTCTTTAGGCCGGCATCAAGGTTGATTCCACAGACCTTCCCGGTGGCGGAATAGTCTTTCCATCCGCTCCCGAGTAGGAAGCCCCTGACAATGCACTCAAATGGGTACACCTGAGTCCGCTTCACTAGCACAGAACGCCCGCGCAGGACATCGGCATGGCGACGCACGGACGCGGGCATCGAATTCGGATCGGTTTCGACGACCTGATGTTGGATTGAACTTCCAAGGTAGGCGAACCAGAACAACGAGAGCTGTGTGAGAACGATGCCCTTACCTGGGACCGGATCCGGAAGAATGTGATCGAAGGCCGAGATTCGATCGGTGGCAACAAGCAAGAGGTGGTCGGCGTCGACTTCGTAGACGTCGCGTACCTTGCCGCGGTGAAAGGGCTTCAGTCCGTCCAGTTGGGTGGTTGCAAGGGCTTGCACGATGTGCGCATGCTACCAGCGTCGCCGCGTCCTGACCTCTCGTGGGCTTAGGAAGCCTTGCGCGAAAGGTGGTCTCGGATCTTGCGGATATCAGACCCGCTGATCTCAAGAAACTCGACGCCCGCTTCGTAGGTGCCGTTCAGCGTCTGGCTCACGTGGACTACACGCCCGACGACGTCCACTACCGCCTCGCCAAGGGCGATGCTGAACCGCCAGCGTTCTCCCATGGAGAACGGCTTGGCGTATTGCATCCGGACACCGTGCTCGTTGAGGTCGAGAGTGACACCCATTCCGAGACAAGCGAACCGATCCGATGCCACAGGATCTGAATCGACGATCAGATTTCCTGAGTCTTGGCGGGGGGCACTGCGTCGGTCGTAGGGCATCATGCGATGAGGAAACCTCATGGAGGCTATCGACGCGCCCGCCGTTCTTCTTAAGCGCCGTCCATGTGAACGATCGCCTTTCGGCGGGTTTACGGGTCGGTTAGCCTCCCTCCGATGCCAAGGACCCTGCTGACACTCCTCGCGTTTTGTGCCCTTCTGCTGGGACAGAGGGCGGCACCGCCGCCCGAACTCGTGGCACGGGCGCGGATGGCGGCGATCGCGGTCGATAAGGGAATCGGGCGTCAGGACGAGCTACGAAACGACGGTAAGGGTCATATCATCGCGGCAATTCCCGAATATGCCAGCAAGGCCCAATCCACAGGCGCATTCTCTGATGTTGTTCTTCATGCGCGAATCTTGGCGTTGGCGGGTGCAATCGCGGACGCCGAGGTTCGGTTCAATGATGCCCGGAGTCTCGAGCCCGCATCTCCGTGGCCCGTTTTTGGAATTGCCACATGCAAAGCCCTCGGGGGCGAAGTTGCGGCAGCCATTTCCCTGTTCGAAGAGACATTGCATCTCGACCCGGCCTGGTGGAGATCGTTTGAGCCGCTGTCCGGCCTTTATCTGAAGACCGGTCGGCCTGTTGATGCAGAACGAATGCTCTCGTCCTTGGTGAAAGTTCGAGCGGATGATTCGGGCGCATTTGCAGCGCTCGGTCAACTTCGACTTCTGATTGGGCAGGCCGGCTCGTCCGCCGATGCCTATGGTCGCGCCCTTGCCCTGCGCCCGGGCGATTCCAACCTTCGACGGGCTTTCGGAATCGCTTGCCGGCGGGCTGGCCGTTACGACGAGGCTCGCAAGGCTTTTGAGGCGGAAATTGCGCTTCGGCCGTTGGATTTCCGGGCTCACTTACAGTTGGCCTATTTGGAGGAATGGCAAGGCCGTAACGGCGCTGCCGCGGAGCGCTTCAGGGCCGCCGCCGACCTCGCGCCTTCGCCCGAAGATCGCGAGACATGCCTCACCAAGGCGGGTGATCTCGACTCCCTTCCCCAGCAGGATGCCACGTCGGCCATGCGACGAACGCCCGCGCAATGGGCCGAGCTCCTCGCAACCACGAGAGATCCGAAGATCGCTCAGGAAGCCGCCATGCGTCTCGCTGCGATGCCTATTTCGGTGCCGGAATCAACCAAGGCGATGCTTGCCGGATTGCGGCATCCGGTTCCAGCGGTCCGAGTCCTTGCAATCAGAACACTATCGACCCGCTTTCCGGGTTCCGTGGACTTCTTCACCATCTTCCGAATCCTCTCGCGTGACGCCGATCGTGGCGTCCGTGCCATGGCAATTCGCGCGCTGGGTGAGATCGGAACCGATGAGGTCGTGCCGGCGCTGATTCCACTATTGGCCGAGAAGGACCCTTACGTGTTCCGCGAGGTTCACGGGGCGCTGTACCGCTGCGCTCCGGCATTCGTATCCCCAATCTTGCCCACGGGATCCGAAGAGGGGACGGCCATGACACGCATAGCCAAGGAATGGGACGCATGGTGGACAGAGAACTCTGATCGCTACCGGCGATTCCTCCGCTAGCGCCTCGCTTCTCGCAGTGTTCGGTGACTGCTAAACTTAGGCACTGCCTGCTTCTACGCGTCGTCAGGCTCGGGGAGTTCCCGCATGAAGCTTCGCGTCGCCATAGTCTCTTGGATCGTCGCCACGAGTCTGACAGCCCAGAGTGATCCGTCGCGGCTGCGCGAGGACACGCTCAGAGAATTAGGCGGGCCAATCCAAGGTTCCGAAGACCTCTCGCGCGCGAAACAACGTTGGCCCGCTCAGAACCGGGAGGTTGAAGACGGGATCGCGGCACAAGACCTTGCACGCGGGCGTGGCGAAGCCGAACTCAACAAGTCCATTGCCTTTTACGAAAATCGGGTTGAAGTCAAGGAGTCGGGGACCTCGCTTTACCTTCTTGGTCGCGCGCTCGGGCTCGCCGGCCGGGTTGATGAAGCGCGGACACGATTCGAAGCGGCATTGCGCGTCGATCCTTTCCTGCCATGGGCCCACCACGGCCTTGCGACATGCCTTGCTACAAGCGAACGGCATGAGGATGCGGCGAAGGCTTATCGCCGAGCGTTGGATCTCAACCCTGATTTCTGGCGCTCCTACGAGCCGTACGCTGGAGTCCTCATGCGCATCGGCAGGGCCGGCGAAGCGGAACCATTGCTCCGCAAATTGGTCGTTGCCCGCCCGGAAGAGGCCTCGGCCTGGATCACGCTCGGAAAACTAGAGGCATTTCGGACGAAGTACTCCGATGCCATTGCAGCATTCGACAAGGCGGTTGAGCTTCGTCCAGGGAACGAGGAAGCGCTCCGCCTCCTCGGATTCGCGTGCCGCAAGGGCGACCGCCTAGATCGAGCAAAGGCAATCTACGACCAACTATTGTCTGCAAATTCTAAAGACTACACGTTACACATCGCGCTTGGTGAAGTCCTGGAGAGAATGGGCGAGAATGCGTCGGCTGCGAGTTCTTTCGAAAAGGCTGCCGAGCTCGCGCCGGCGGGCGCAGCATCCGACAGCGAGGACCTTCTGCGCCATGCGAGCGAACTTCGCGACCGGCCTTCTAGGCAGAAGCGGAATCCCAAGGCGAAGACTCCTCGTGAATGGTGCGATATTCTTCTGAATTCTACGGAAGAGGAGCGATGCCTTGAGGCTATCCGAGTCTTGGCGGCCTACACGCAAATCGATGAGGACGTGCACAAGACGCTTCTCCGAAGTCTGAAGAACCCAAGTGGAAAGGTCAGGACTCTCGCCATTCGAACTTTGGTCGATAGGTATGGTCCGGCCATTGGCGAATTAGTCCCGCTGCTCGCACTGTTCATCGACGACAAGGATCGCAACGTAAGGGCATTTGCCGTCCGTGCTTTGGGCGAAGCCCGAGAGCCATCGGCAGTGCCACATCTCATGCGGGCCATCGACGAATCTGACCCCTACGTTTTCCGCGAGGCGCATCAGGCATTGGTCGTCTCAACACCCGCGATGGTAGATGCTGTTCTTACCCAACCATTGACGATTGAAATGATGGTGAAGACTAGACTGGCATGGAAGACCTGGTACGAAGCAAACCGTGACCGTTACCGGAAGTTTGAGAACAAGGAGAATGGCAGGTGACAGACGGATCCATCATGGTCGCAGGCGGCGCGGGTTACATCGGAAGCCATTGCCTCCGACATCTGCGTGAACACGGGATCGACGCGTTTGCTTACGACAACTTGTCGGAAGGCCATCGTGGTGCGGTGCTCGACGCGCCGTTTGTTGAAGGCGAACTTTCCGACCGCAGCCGCCTCGTCGAAGTCATGCGCGAACGCAAGGTGCGCGCGGTGTTCCACTTCGCCGCGTCCTGCTATGTCGGAGTGTCGGTAAAAGACCCCGAGGCCTATTACCGCAACAATGTAGCCACGACGCTCGAACTCCTCTCAGCGATGCGCGAGGCAGGAGTGAAGACATTTATCTTCTCGTCGACATGCGCCACCTATGGGAATCCGGTCCAGGATTACATGGACGAAACGCATCCGCAAAGTCCCATCAATCCCTATGGATGGACCAAGCTGATGGTGGAGCGAATGCTCGCCGACTTTGCACATGCCTATGGGCTACGTTATGTCGCGCTTCGCTATTTTAACGCAGCCGGTGCGCACCCTGACGGAAAAATTGGTGAAGACCATGACCCGGAAACACATTTGATTCCGATCGTCCTTCAAGTCGCGAACGGTACGCGCAAGGGCCTCATGGTTTATGGTAATGACTATCCGACGCCGGATGGGACGTGTATTAGAGACTACATCCATATTCTGGATCTTGCGGAAGCTCATCGGCTCGCGATGAATTACCTCGACCGAGGTGGCGAGAGCACGGCATTTAATCTCGGGAACGGGGCGGGATACTCCGTGCTCGATGTCATCCGTGAGGCGGAGGTCGTGACCGGGAAGAAGGTCGCCTACGAACTTGGCGCACGCCGCGAAGGCGACCCTGCCCGTCTTGTCGGCCAGTGCCGACGGGCTCAAGATGTCCTAGGTTGGAAACAACGATTTGGCGATCTCAAGACGATTCTTGAGACCGCATGGCACTGGCACAAGGCTCATCCGTCGGGCTACGGCGACTGATAAGGGGAACGTCATGACATCGGCTTCACGCGCGCGGTGCGGCGCCGTGTGGATCGCAGCTTTCATCCTGGCAACGTCGATCAGTGCCCAGGACGGACGAGTTGCGCTCGCAGCACGTATCAAGAAACTTGTCGATACCGCGACGACTTCGAAGATGCAAGTTGGAGTTGCCTACGGCGAACCGGGGGCGGTGCCTTCGCTGCTTCACGGTGACATCGGTGGAATGGTACCGGCGAGCAACCAAAAGGTCCTCACTTCGATTGCGGCGGTGACCCGGCTTGGACTGAAACATGAGTTTCTTACGAGGATCATCGCGGAGGGGCCTGTTGCTCAGGGCGTGTTGAAGGGCTCATTGCGCGTCATCGGGGACGGGGATCCTTCGTTTGGCTTGCGGGATCATGGCGAAACGTTGGCCGGATTCCGAATCATCGCAGAACGTCTGCGAGGTTTGGGTGTTCATCAGATCGATGGTGATCTGCTGGTCGACGACAGCGCATTTGATCAGGACTTCACGGGGCCGGATTGGCCGAAGGCTCTCCCTACGACGTCATACCTCGCCGGCGTGGCGGCGCTCTCGATCGACGAGGGTCTATCCCGCATTGTGCTGACACCGTCGAAGGATGGTGGCCCCCCGAAGGTAGGGGCAGTGCCGGACGTGGGAACGGTGAAGTTTCTTCAAGTCAATCTGCGCGTCGTCAGTAAGCGACAGGACGCCGGTGTGACGTTTGATCGTGCGATTGGCACAAACGACATCACAGTGAAGGGCGGGATCTTTGGCGCGGCACCACAAATCCATGAGGTTGCTGTCCATGACCCCACGCTACATTTCGGAAGGTGCATGTTGCTTGCCCTCAAACAGGAGGGGATTACTGTGTCGGGCTCCGTAAGGCGTCCGTCGTTAGGCGGGCGATCTGGCGGAACTGAGCTGCTGACGATTGCGACGCCTCTTGAGCGAGTCCTTCCCGCCATGCTCAAAGAGAGCCAGAACCATCGTGCCGAGATGGTCTTCAAGCACCTCGGGTCTGCGTTGGGAAGCGGAGGGACCTTCGTCGGCGGTGGCCACGCAGTCCGAATGAGTCTTTTGGCTCTCGGCGTCAATCTAGACAAGTGCTCGATCATGGACGGTTCTGGACTGTCGCGATCGAATCGAGTCACGGTTCGCGCCCTGTGGGAGTCACTTTCAGCCGTTGCCTCTAGGCCTGAGTTCTCTGCATATCGCGACATGTTGGCGGAGCCTGGCGAAGATGGCACCTTGAAACGTCGCCTGCCCGCACTGAAGAACAAGCTTGCGGCGAAGACCGGGACGCTCAACGGGGTCAAAGCGCTTTCGGGCTATGTCCTAAACCGTGATAACAAGTGGATTCCGTTCGCGGTCCTTTGCAATGGACCCGAGGCAGACAACAAGGGCGGTAGCCTTCAAGACGACATCGTTCAGGCGATCGCGGGAGCGAGCGGCTCGTGAGCCAAGGCTTGTTCGATCTACCGCCGGAGTCATCTCCACCTCGCGAGTCGGCGCCGCTCGCAGAAAGAATGCGTCCAGGCACGCTCGACGAAGTTCTAGGACAGGAGGCGCTCGCACCAGGGAGCCTCCTCCGATCACTTCTCCACGCGGGCCGTGTTCCGTCCGTCATCCTTTGGGGGCCGCCTGGTTGCGGCAAGACGACGGTCGCACGATTACTCGCCGACCAGACCGCGCTGCATTTTCTCCCGTTTTCCGCGGTGCTCGGAGGGGTGAAAGAGTTACGAGAGCGCATCGAAGAGGCTCGGCATCTTCTTCGCACGGGTGTCCGCGCCTTGCTTTTTGTCGATGAAATTCACCACTTCTCTAAAAGCCAACAAGATGCGCTTCTGCCGCACGTCGAGTCGGGGCTCGTTACGCTCGTCGGTGCAACCACAGAGAATCCGTCTTTCCATGTGAACGCGGCCCTCATGTCTCGATGTACCGTGATTCCGCTGCACGGAGTCCCTGATGTCGTGATGGCGCGCATTGCGATGAACGCCCTTAAAGATCAGGATCGAGGTCTCGGAAAGTTAGGCATCGAACTTGATGCCATCACACTCGCCAGTCTGGTGGCGACGAGCCATGGTGATGTGCGTTCGATGCTCAATCGACTAGAGTCGCTTGTTGTTGCTGCGTCGGCGTTTGGTCGTGATCGTAGACTTCCGCTTGAGGAGGCGGCGCGGCTCCTCGCTGACAAGAAGTTGGCGCATGATCGTCGCGGGGATTCGCACTACGACCTCGCGTCAGCCTTTCAGAAGTCAATTCGAGGTGGCGACCCTCAGGCATCCCTCTATTGGCTGGCGAGAATGCTCGAGGGAGGCGAAGATCCGCTCTTCATTGCACGTCGACTCGTTCGCACGGCCTCTGAGGATGTCGGATTGGCGGATCCGAATGCTTTGCGCGTCGCATTGGATGCGCTTGAGGCCTACCGTTTTCTTGGCACCCCTGAAGGCGAGCTCGCATTAGCAGTCGCAACCACCTACCTCGCTACCGCACCCAAGAGTGCGTCGGTGTACACAGCACTCACGAGAATTCGTGAAGATATTCAACGGGGTGCCGTCGATCCGGTTCCGCCACACCTTCGTAATGCTCCGACCGCACTCGCAAAGTCGATGGGGCACGGTGAGGGCTACCAGTACCCTCACGAGTTGCCGAATGCCGTGTCGGAGCAGACCTACCTTCCAGACAGACTTTCGAGTCAGACGTGGTACCAGCCGTCGCCATTTGGGCACGAAAAGGAAGTGGCGAAGCGCATGGCTTGGTGGATCGACTTGCGCCGTCGAATGCGCGAAGAGGGTGGAGGCTGATGATGGGGTCTGACAGGATCCGATTTCTCGAAGACGTTGCGCGCGAAGCCGGCGAGGTCATTATTCGCCACTACGGGCGGCTCACCGAGGTTGGTCGCAAAGGGGTGAGGGACCTTGTCACCGTGGCGGATCGCGAGGCGGAGGCGCTCGTCATCGAACGAATCCGCGCTGCATTTCCAGGCGAGTCGATCCTCGCTGAAGAAACTCTCTCTGAACAAGCCATGACCGATCGTTTGTGGATTCTCGATCCACTTGATGGGACTACAAACTTCGTTCACCGAATTCCTCACGTTGCCGTCTCGCTTGCTTACTGGGAGAACCGCAAGCCGAGCGCAGCCTGTGTGTTCAACCCAATCATGGGGGAGTGCTTCACGGCGGTTGCGGGCAACGGCGCGTATCTCGGAAAAACTCGATTGCGCGTGTCTACAACTCACGAACTGAAAGAGGCACTCCTCGCAACCGGATTCCATTATCGGATGGAGCAGAAGGACGACGACAACCTGCAACACTTCGTGAACTTGGCGCGCCAGGTCAGAGGGTTGCGACGGTTAGGGTCAGCTGCGCTCGATCTATGCTACGTCGCGGATGGACGCTACGACGGATTCTGGGAGCTGCATCTGTCCCCATGGGACGTTGCTGCGGGCGGGCTCATTGTCATGGAAGCCGGCGGGTACGTTACAGATTTCAAGGGAGGCGATGACTGGCTGATGGGCGGGACAATCGTCGCTGCAAATCCATCGCTGTATGGGCCGTTCTCCGCCGAAATCAACCGCCCTCTGTTGTAGGCGGGGTGTCGGTTGGGGGGGGCACGCGGCGCGCTTCGTCATCGGCACGAGCTTGTTTGATGAGTGCGTCAACCCGTGTGGACCCCGAGATCGACTCGTCGAAAACCCATTCGACGTGTGGCGCTTTGCGGGTGTGTACGAACGCAGCGACTTCTCGCTGGACGTATCCACGAGCTGCTTCGAGAGCGTGTTGTGTGCGGCTGCGAGCGCCGCCCTCCTCAAGACACGACCAGTGAATCTCACAGTGAGAGAAGTCGCCCGAAATGCGCACCTTAGTAATTGTGACGAAGCCCAAACGGGGATCCGCAAGATCCCGGAGGAGCATGGTAGCTACCTTCTTGCGGATCGACTCCTGAATCCTCTCGGCGCCGTGGGCCACAATCAGCTCTCGAACGTTCGCTTGATGGACTCGATTTCGTAGGCCTCAATGGTGTCGTTCGGTTCGAGGTTGTCGAATCGCTCGATCATGACGCCGCAATCGAAGCCTTCAACGACTTCCTTGGCGTCATCCTTGAATCGCTTGAGCGAAGCGAGCGTGCCGTCGTGGATGACGATGCCGCCACGAGAGACACGAACCTTGCTCGCGCGCTTAATGACGCCTTGAATGACCATGCAACCTGCGATGACGCCAAGCCGTGTAACTTTCCAAGTCTGACGGACTTCGACGCGACCTGTGATCTTTTCGCGAGACTCCGGCGCAAGCCGGCCTTCCATCGCATCGCGAAGCTCATCGGTGAGCTTGTAGATGACTTGATAGAGCCGAATTTCGACCTTCTTCTCTTCCGCGAGTCGGCGCGACGCGAGGTCGGCAGAAACGTGGAAGCCAAGTATGACCGCATCCGATGCGTCAGCGAGCGTCACGTCGGTTTCGGTGATGCCACCGACCGCCGCGTGAATGATTTCGGGGCGAATTTCTGGATGCGCGAGACCGATGATCTCTTTCTTGAGAACTTCGAGCGAACCTGTGACGTCGGTTTTGAGGATGATCTTGAGCGTGTCGCCCTTGAGCTTCTCGAAGAGATTCTCGAGCGACACATGGCTCTGCTTTGCCAATTCCTGTTCGCGAAGTTGCCGTGTGCGCGCGTCCGCGATTTCCTTGGCTTTTTCGAGAGACTGGAGAACGAAGAAGCGGTCGCCAGCGCGGGGGAGCTCGTTCAGTCCTGTGATTTCAACTGGTGTTGCCGGCCCTGACTCAGGAATGAACTTGCCGCTGTCACCCTTGATCGCGCGGACGCGTCCGTAGGCCACGCCGCAAACGAAGATGTCGCCCTTCCTGAGGGTTCCATTCTGAATGAGGATGCGCGCCGCATTGCCTTCGCCGCGGCTTTGTTCTGCCTCGAGACAAGTTCCGAAGGCAGAGCGCTTCGGGTTGGCCTTGAGTTCGAGCACATCGCTTTCGAGGGCAAGACGCTCAAGAAGTTCGGGAATGCCCTGCTTGGTGAGGGCTGAAACTTCATAGACGCCTGTGTCGCCACCCCATTCTTCAGGCTGCAGTCCCTCGTTGGTGAGTTCCTGTTTGACCTTTTGAGTGTTGGCTTGGTGGAGGTCGCATTTGTTCATTGCGACGACGATCGGCACCTTCGCTGCACGAGCGTGCGCGATGGCTTCTTTGGTCTGAGGCATGACACCGTCGTCGGCCGCGACCACCAACACCACAACGTCCGTCACCTGAGCGCCACGGGCGCGCATTTCGGTGAAGGCCTTGTGACCTGGCGTATCAAGGAAAACAACCGAGCGATTGCCGACCTTGACCAGGCTTGCGCCGATATGCTGGGTGATTCCGCCGTGTTCCTTCGAGGCAACGACGGTCGTGCGGATCGCGTCGAGCAAGGAGGTCTTGCCGTGGTCAACATGCCCAAGCACGGTGACGATCGGAGAGCGCGTCGTGAGGTCAGCCGGATTGTCGACGAACCCCTTCTCCATCTCCGCAAATGCCTCGGCTTCGACGTCCGGCGGCTCACGGAAGGTGATTTCGCAGTGGAACTCGAGACCGAGAAGTTCAACGGTGTCTTGATCGAGGATGTCGTTGATCTTCGCCGCACGCTTGTGCTCCACGAAGAGCTTTTGAATGAGGACGTTGGCCTTGACTCCGAGCGCCTCGGCGAAAGACTTGACGGTGATCGGAAGCTCGATCTCGAGCTTCTTGGGAGTGACTGGAGTTGACTCGCGAGATCCACCAGGGCCACGAGATCCGTGGCCGCGAGAAGCCCCTGGAGGGCCCTGATTCGGCGCGCCACGACCTGCAAAGCCGCCGCCACCTGGGAAACCGGGGCCCGTGCGGCCTCGTCCGGTCATGATGAACGTCCGGCGACCGCCTTCCATACGGGTTGGGATCAGACCGGAGCCGCCAGTTCCGGCAGCACTACGACCCGGCGGTGTACCGGCGGGTGGACGGGTGACTGTGATTTCTTTGCGTCCGAGGATCTCGCCTGTTCGGCGTGGGGCGGGCGCGATCGGATCTCGCGACACCACACGAACGTCGCCTGGGCGAATCGGGCTCGCAGTCGCGGTTCGCGTGACGCGAACTTCCGGGGGCGGCGTTGCAACCGGTGGCTGTGCGCGGGCGGCAGGGGTAGATGGAGTCCCAAGAGGACGGGCCACCACCGTGCGACCGGCGGGACGCGCAGGGGGAGCCGTGGTGATCGGAGGCGGTGGTGGAGAAACTGGGGCCTGTTCGGCAGCAGGAGCCACCGGCGCCGGCGCAGCCGGGATCGGATGGAGTTCCGTGGCGGGCTGCACCGCGATGGGCTCAAGCTCGACCGTTGCAGGTTCCGGTACGTACTCGGGTTCCGGCGCGACATCCTCGATGACATCGACCTCCGCGGGCACTTCGACTTCAATCAAAGGCGGCGGCGTACGGGATTCCTTGCCTGGGGCGCGGGTTGCCGACATGGGCGGAGCCGATGGCGGTTCGACCGCTACCGGCGCGGCAGCTGCAGGCGTCTGAGACTTTAGGCGTTCTTGGATATACGCCTTGACTTCGACCGCCTGATAGTCCTCAATACCGGAGGAGGCGCTCTTCGCTTCGAAGCCCAGGCTCTGCGCGAGTTCCAACACCTCCTTGGAGGTGAGGCCGTGCTCTTTTGCGATCGCAGAGATCCTGACTTTGGGTGTTGCCATGTGTTCTTCTTTGTTCGAACCGAATCGACCGGGAGATCCGATCGACTAAGGGCCGACCTTGCGGTCAGCCCCCCGGGCTCCCGCCTTGATTTTCATCATTGGAGCCTGTTGCGTTGTCGAACTCGTCGGCTGCTGCGGCCTGAGCCTGCACCGAGTCATCCGAACCCGAAACGATGTTGATGTCCCATCCCGTCAGTTTCGCTGCGAGCCGAACATTCTGTCCTCGACGGCCGATGGCGAGCGAGAGTTGCTCATCGTCGACTACGACTTCAGCCTTACCCTCTTCTTCAAAGAGCGTGATGCTCTTGATGTCGGCGGGTTTCAGGGCATTCATCACTAGAACTTCAGCGGAGTCATTCCAAGGAATGATGTCGATCTTCTCGCCGCCGAGCTCGTCCGTCACCTTGCGGATGCGCGAGCCACGAACGCCAACGCAAGCACCGACACAGTCGATGCGTGGGTCGCTAGACGTCACACCGATCTTCGAGCGATAGCCTGGTTCACGAGCCAACGCTACGATCTGAATGATGCCTTCGGATACTTCTGGAACTTCACGTTCGAACAGCCGACGAACCAAATCTGGCGTTGTACGCGAGAGGATGATCCGTACGCGTGGCCCGTATTTCGAAACGTTAATGATGACGCAATTAATGTGATCGCCGACGTGGTAATTCTCGCCACGCACACGATCGGTGCGGGGGAGGACGGCTTCGCCGCCGCTACCCAAGTCGATCACTACGTCATCGCGTTCGAAGCGGACGATTGTTCCAGTCACGAGCTCGCCAATGCGGTCCTGGTACTCGCTGATGACGGCTTCTTGTTCCGCGTCACGAATCTGTTGAATGATGACCTGCTTTGCGGTCTGAGCGGCGATACGGCCGAGCTCCCCGGAATTCATCGGGAGGAGGAGGCCGTTGCGCCATGCTCGGATGTCGCCCGAGGTACGATCAATCTGAACGCGGACGTCGTCTTCTTCCGAGTACTTCTTGTGGACAGCCGCAGCGATAGCGGACTCGAGAGCGAATAGGAGCCTCTCGGTTGAGATCCCCTTCTCCTTGTGGAGCGCCTCCACGAGTCGAAGTAGTTCCGCATTGCCGGCCATGGCACGTCCTTGGATGCGAACGTGGGGTACCCCCGGAGTTGGGCCCCCTGCACGACCCGCTGCCGCGCAGAAAAAAAAGAGACGTGGGCGTACCCACGTTCCGAGCCTCGCACCTGGCACCTAAAGCACGCACCTTGCTAGGTCTAGTAACCTACCCGTATCCCGGGCCGCGTCAAGCCTCGGGCCCATCAGCATTTCCGTTCCCTGCGGAAATCAGGCCGAACCGGGCGAATTGGATTTTTCCGCTGAAACCGACTTTCCTTACCAAGAAGGCCTCGAGTTCCCTCGTCTGGGCCATTGCCCTGCTTGCGGCGGTAGTTCTTGCTGCCTTCGTCTTCATGGTCCGTTCGGAGGCCGAGGGATTGGTCGACTCGCAAATCGAGGCACAGGCTCGATCTATGGGCGAGACCTTTCGGGAGAAACTCTCATCGGAGCTCAGAAGGTCGGCTCGGCCGGATGATCCCTCGATCTGGTCTGAGTTGGACCCGGAGATCGAGGATCACTATCTCGGCCTTCCTAACCTCTACGGAATCACGATTCGGGCCCCAAACGGGACGCCGCTGGCTGTCGTGGGCCCACCGATGCGCGGCGTTGCCCCGGTCATGCCCCCGAGCGATGGCACCGTCGGGGTGGTATTGGGACGCCGAAGCGGGAGCCGCCTTCCCGTGACTGCGGCATTCGTCGTTCCAAGCAGTGGGACGCCCGGGCGAGCAGTGTATGCCGAGGTGTTTCTGCTTTTCGACCTGACCGAAGCCATGTGGGACGGCTTCAACGGGTTCGTCATCTTGGCCGTTTGTGTCGTTGGCCTTTTGATCTACGCGCTTGCCGTGATCGCCTATTTCATCCGCGAGGCGCAGTTCAACGCGGAGGGGCGGTCACGCGAGCGATTCGTTCGGCTCCATGCCATCGGCCAGGTCGCCGCAGGATTGGCGCATGAAATCCGCAACCCGTTGAATGCGATCAACCTCTCGGTTCAAGTCATCGAAAGGGCGCTCCGGCGAGGGGAAACTGATCCACGCGAACGCGACTTCGCGCGCATCTCGAACGAGGTTGGCAAGATCCGCAAGGTTGCTGACTCATTCGTTCGATTCACGCGTGTTGGCGACCTCACGCTAGACATGATCGATATCGGGCATCTCATGACGGAGAGAATTGAGGCCGCGCAGGCGACGGCTCAAGACGCGCACGTGAAGCTCTCGGCCGAAACCATGAAGTCGCTTTCGATCGAGGGTGACCGTGAAAAACTCGGCGAGGCCGTTGCCGCGTTGCTGGCCCACGCAATAGATAGAAGTCGTGTCGAAACGGGGGGGGGCGAGGTTCGTGTCGCACTTGAAGGTACTGCCGATGGCGCGGTGATTACGATTTCGGATTCCGCGACCGCGCCTGACGAAATGGAGTTACGACGAATTCTTGATCCGATCGCAGCCTCTCGCGGCGATGGTGCTGGACTGGCGTTGGCCATGGTGAGGACCGTTGTCGAATGCCACGGCGGGACCTTCACGGTGACGTCAGGGGACCCGATTGGCCTGGTTCTTGCAGTTCGGCTACCCAAGCGGTTTTCCTAGGGGAGCGCGCCCGGTAGATTTTCCATATGTCAACAGGCACTCCAGCCCCAAAAAAGACCGTGCTTGTCGTCGACGACGACGCATCACAGGCGGACCTGCTTGCGGAAGTTCTCGTGGCAGAGGGCTTCGATGCGAGATCGGCACATGGGCCTGAGGCCGCCCTGAAGCAGTTCAAAGAAACGCCACCGGATGCCCTGGTGACGGACTGGCGCATGCCCGGCATGACTGGATTGGCACTGTTTCTATCGATGCGGGAATCGCGGCGAGATTTGGTCGGAATCGTCGTCACCGCATTTGGGACGATGGAGACGGCGGTCGAAGCGATGAAGGCCGGTATTGCAGATTTCGCTTCGAAGCCCGTCGATGCCGAAGAGATCGCGATCAAGCTGCGCAAGGCGCTTCGACTTCGGACACTCGAGCGTGAGAACTCGCTCTTGCGCGCGTCCGTCGAAGCTGAAGGCGGTGCGACAGACATCGTGGGACGTTCATCGGTCCTCAAGGACATCGTCGACCGTGCGACCCGCGCAGCTCAGAGTCGAGCGAACGTGCTGCTGACGGGAGAGTCGGGGACCGGCAAAGAACTGCTCGCACGCCACATCCACGCTTCGAGTCCGCGACGCGCTGGACCCTACATTCGAGTCAACTGTGCGGCGATGCCTGAAGCGTTACTCGAATCCGAGTTGTTCGGTTTCCGAAAGGGCGCGTTCACCGGCGCTATAGGGGATCGCAAGGGACGATTCGACCTTGCGGATGGGGGCACGATCTTTCTCGATGAGATCGGAGAGATCCCTCTTCATCTTCAGGCAAAATTGCTGCGCGTACTGCAGGAGCACGAGGTCGAGCCGTTGGGTGCGGAGGGGCCTCACCCCGTCGACGTCCGAGTCATCGCCGCCACCAATCGCGACCTCAAGAAACAGGTTGCGGATGGTGCTTTTCGTGAGGACCTCAGGTACCGGCTTCACGTCGTCGAGTTGCGCCTTCCGGCGCTTCGAGAGCGTCGGGGAGACATCCCATTGCTCGCCGAGTCCTTCTTGGCGAGATACGCCACGCGTGATGGGCGTCCGACCATGCGCCTTTCAGAAGCAGCTCATGAGGCACTTGCCGCAGCTCCATGGCCTGGCAATGTTCGTGAACTTGAGAATGCCGTCGAACGCGCCGTGGTCCTTTCGCGCGGAGATGTGCTGGAAGTGGCGGACTTAGGACTTGAGTCGTCACCGGAGCCGGCGGCCATCGAGGAGACCCTCAAGGCGATCCTGTCTGGGAAGATGACGCTCGATGGACTCGAGCGCTCAATTCTTCTCGAGTCCCTGAGGCGATGTGAGGGCAACTTTTCGCGGACGGCTCGAGCGCTCGGTATCACACGTCGCGCGCTTCAATATCGAATGGAGCGAATCCGTGAGGCATCGCCGGAGAGCGAATCGTGATCCCTATTACAGTGAACGGAACGCCGCGCGATGTCGACGACGGACTTACTGTCGCGAGCCTGCTTTCTCAATTAGGAATTCCTGAGCAAATGGCGCTCGCTATCGAACGGAACAGAAGCGTCCTGCCTCGTTCGACTTGGCCCGAAGTCAAAGTTGGAGCGGGCGACGTTTTCGAGGTCGTGTCCTTGGTGGGAGGTGGCTGATGTCTTTGCCGTTCAAGATCGCCGGCGTGGAGTTTCAGTCACGATTGCTTCTTGGGACTGGGAAGTACCGCAGCCACGAGGAAATGCGCGCGTGCCACGAAGCCTCGAAGACCTCAATGGTGACTGTGGCGGTGCGCCGCGTGGATCTCACCGGGAAGTCAGGCCCATCGATTTTAGACTACATTGACCGGGCGAAGATCTCGTTGCTTCCCAATACAGCGGGCTGCTACACCGTCGAGGATGCGGTTCGAACCGCGCACCTTGGGCGTGAAGCACTTTCCACGCCGTGGGTGAAGCTCGAAGTCCTTGGTGATCCGGTCACGTTGCTACCCGATCCGATTGGAACTCTTGAAGCCTCGGCAATCCTCGCCCGCGAGGGATTCATCGTCATGGCGTACACCTCTGATGATCCGATTCTCGCCCGACGACTCGTCGACGTAGGCGTTGCGGCGGTGATGCCTGCTGGATCGCCGATTGGATCGGGGCTTGGGATTCTCAACCCGCTGAACATCCGACTAGTTCGAGATACGGTCGCCGGACGCGTCCCGGTCATCGTCGATGCTGGCGTCGGAACGGCGTCGGACGTCGCGATTGCGATGGAACTCGGCGTTGATGGAGTCTTACTCAATACTGCGGTGGCGCTTGCCTCTGACTCGGTTTCGATGGCGCGTGCCATGGGATTGGCGTGTGAGGCGGGACGAATGGCGTTTCTTGCGGGTCGCATTGCGCGGTCAACCGCCGCCTCGCCATCGTCACCGACGACCGGCACAATCGGCCCGACCTCCAAGCCATCTCCTTGACCCTCGACACCTCACTCATCGCGTTGGGAGTCCTCGTCGCGCCTTTCGCGCTCTGGGTTGCGGCCCGCGTTCTTCCTGCAGCCGAGCGCGCGCCCGCACCCGCGGGGAGTTCATACCGGCTGGTAGCCGGTTCATTCCTAGCGTTGCTTCTGATGGGCAGCCTAACCGTAGTGGGTCGCAACGCGGCCCCGCTAATGGAAGCACTCACGCTGCTGGTGGCGCACCTTGGGGTGGCCGCGTTCCTGTTGGCGATGGCGGCCTTCTTATCTCCGCCCGCTTTGGATCTCATCGGGATCCGTCGGCCTCGCTTCGCGGCTGAGATGGGCCGTGGAGTCGCGGCCTACGCGCTCATCATTCCATCTGTATTTGCGCTGCACGCGCTGACTCTAAGGTGGTTTCCGGACGCGCAGAAGTCCCAGGATGCGCTCAAGGCGATTGTCGCGAGTGCCGGGACAGCTGAGTTCGTGGTGAGGGCCTTGGCTGTCACGCTTGCTGTTCCGCTGTTTGAGGAACTCATGGTTCGAGGGTTCCTGCAACGGGGCCTCGAGGGCATCATCGCGTCTGCGGGATGGTCGGGATCCCGAGCAATTGCCGTTGTGGTTTCCTCGCTCGCGTTCACCGTTTTGCATGAACCTCAGACCTGGGTTTCGGTCATGGCGCTGTCTTTGCTCTTGGGATTGGCGGCGGCCAGAACGGGGAGCCTCTTGGTCCCGATCGCGGCTCACGGAATGCACAACTTAGTTGTTGTTCTTTATGAAACGTGGATTAGAGGCGGCACGCCTCACTGATTCCCATGCGAAAACCTCACTTGGAAGCCGTTGGTCCTGCCTTCATTGCGGACAATGCGACCGTTGTTGGACGCGTAACGTTGCACGCTCGAGTGTCTGTCTGGTATGGCGTCGTCATTCGTGGAGATGTTGCATCAATCACGATCGGCGAGGACACCAACGTTCAGGATCTCGCATGCATCCATCCACAACACGATGAGCATGTAACGATCGGCCGCGAAGTCACCATCGGACATGGTGCGATTGTTCACGGGATCTCGATCGGGGATCGCGCTCTCATCGGGATGGGCGCGATATTGCTTCCTGGATCACGAGTTGGCGCGGGCGCGCTTGTTGCGGCGGGCGCGGTCGTCACTCCCGGAATGACAGTCCCTGATGGAATGCTGGCGGTCGGCAATCCGGCGCGCCTGTTTCGTGCGGTCAAGTCGAGTGAAGTCGACATGATGCGGGATACAGTCGAGCGCTATGGGCGGCTCGTTTCGGAGCACCTCGGAGTGTCTGAGTCCTAGGCGTCGAGTTCGGCGCAGAGGGTCGCGAGATCCGGAGCAAGTGGCGCATCGAATCCGACTTGTTCGCCGGTCACTGGGTGCGGTACGACGAGTCGTGATGCATGAAGCGCCTGGCGGTCGAGCACCACGCGGTCAGGATCGCCACCGAGCCCCAAGTCTCCCGCAGTAATCTCAGACTTCGATCCATACTGGGAGTCACCGAGAATGGGGTGGCCGACGTGGGCTAGGTGCACACGAATCTGATGCTGTCGACCCGTCTTGGGGAAGCACCTGACGAGCGTGGCGTTAGCAAAGCGCTTTTCGACTTTGAAGTCCGTCAACGAAGAACGGCCCGTCGGAATGCATGCCATCATGGTCTTGTTGAGACCGCGTGGATCAAGTCCAATCGATTCATTAACGGAGAATGCGTCCTTCTCCACTCTTCCGTGAACGATTGCGAGATACTCTTTCGAGACCTCACGGCCCTCAAAGGCCGCCCCCAACCGTTTGCGCGCTTCCTCCTGTTTTGCAACAAGCAACACGCCGGAAGTGTCTTGATCTAGTCGATGTACGACCATCGGGGTGACGTCGAATGCCGGATCATCGCGACGATAGTGCGCATGCAGCACATTCATCAGCGTGTCATAGACATGTTTGCCTACAGGGTGCATGACGACACCGGACGGCTTATCGAGGACCACGAAAGTCTCTTCTTCGTGGAGAATGTTCAGTGGAATCTGGTTGACATCGACGGAGACATCGCCATCGTTCTCAACGAAGACCGTAATTAAGTCACCGTCGAAAACCTTGGTCCGGGGCTTGGCGGGTTTCCCGTTGACGACGACGGTGCCGGCCTTGACGCGCTTCTGCAAGTCGGCCCGGGATCTCCATGTGACCCAGTCCGCAAGAACATGATCGAGGCGTCCACCCGATTCACTTGCGGTGACCGTGTGTTCGATGCGCTCAATGGGTTTGGAGAGGTCCTTCATGGATATTCGACTCGACAACGCTACGAACACGGTATCGTGAACCCATGGAGCGATTGAGTAAATCAGTGGTCGCCGCCTGGAGGTCCCTTGACGAGGCGAGCGTAAGGAAAGAGCAGGGACTGATCCGGCTCGAAGGGCCTCATTTGGTTGAGGAGGGCGCGCGGGCAGGCCTTCTGACCGAGATTCTGGCAATTGGGCCAGCGATTGCCGGCGCGTGGTCGATGCGATTGCCAGATGTCCGAGTGACCGAAGTGACAGAGTCGGAATTGGCGCGGGTCGTGGAACAAAAGACCCCTACGGGAGTTGCTGCCATCGCTCGTCGTCCTAGATCGGGTGACCTTTCGATGTTTGCCCGGCTAACGGCACCAATTCTCGTGCTCGAGGCGGTGCAGGATCCAGGCAATGTTGGCACGCTGGCTCGTACGGCCGCCGCGTTGGGCGTTGGCTTGTTGGTCACGACACCCGGGACGGCTGATCCGATGGGCGTGCGCGCGCTTCGCGCATCCGCCGGGGCCTTGTTGCGGATTCCCCATGTGGAGGGAACGCTGAGCGAGGTTCTCAACGCGTCACGAGCAGCGACTCGGTTGGTCATTGTTCCGGACGTTCGTGAGGGAGAAGACTATCGTCGGCTCAATCCAGGTCGGCGGTGGGTGCTCCTCGCGAGCAACGAGGGCGGCGGGACTCAAGTACCCAAGGGGGAAGTGGGAACGCGCCGGGTGACCATTCCACTCCAGGCGGAGATCGAGTCGCTCAACGTTGGCGCAGCGATCGCGATCCTGCTTGCCGCCTGGCGCTGATCGCAGGCGGGGTCCTACTTCGGAGCGACGATCGCGGCGGACGTGATGCGATCGACGACTATCGCCTCCTCAAGGAGGGCACGAGCATGTCGAATTCTGATGCCGATTCCTAGGGTCTCAGAGTAGATCCGTGTCGCGATTCCGACGACCCGCCCATCGGGAGTGATAAGCGGGCCTCCCGAATTTCCAGCGATGATCGGCGTTGTCACGTGAAGGGTGGCTTCAGCCTTGCGCAAGGCACCAGTCGAAGCGGAAGTTTCCGCACGATTCCCCTCAAGCCCGCCGTTCCCTCGAGGAAACCCGACGGTCATGACGGGGCAGAGCTTCGAGAGCTTGGCTTCGTCGGCCTCACTTGCAAGTTGAAGGGCAGGGTAGTCGCGGCTGTCGATGCGGAGGATCGCCAAGTCTGCGTCGTCGAGGGCGTGGACTTTGACGGCGGAATCGGATCGTTCCGAGTCGCCCGTCCTGAGTGCGAACGAATCCGGGGCTTCTGCCACTAGATGAAGCGTGCCCGCAATCGTCGAGAACCCAGTCCCGGGAAGTGGTTGCTTTTTGTCATCAAGACAGCGGGTCCCAGCGGGCCACGCCGATATCACCGTCGATTCGCGCACGATCTTCACATCGTTGGTACTCACTAGCGCGCAAAGTTCAGTGTCGAACTTCCATGGCGCCACGAGGTGCTTGTTCGTCATCAGGTAGCCGTCGCGGTGCGCCACAAAGGCCGTGCCCCAGGTAGAGGACGTATGACGAATCCACGAACCATCGAGGTCCCTCGATTCATAGGCGAAAGTAGAGTGAATCAAGAAGATCGATTTCTCGACATCCGATTGGAGCAGGCGAAACGCCTCCTCTGGGGTCGGCGCGGCGGGGTTACGGGCCCCGCCCCGCAGCAGTCCCGCGACGAGAGTGGCGACTTCCATGGCCGATGGGCTCGATGCCGTCGACAAGGCGATCGGGCGGGTCTCAGGGGCCTTCGGGTTCGAGTCCGCCGTTGTGCTGCGAAAACCGGTGGGTCGTTCGCCTGACACAACCGGAACCAGAGTGGTCGGCGTCCCGAAGAGCGTCGAAGGTGGGGTTGCATTCGAAGCCCAGAGGGCGAGCCCCAACGTCGCTCCGACGCCACAGCAAAGGGCGAACGCAGAAACAGTGGGAATCGAGCCTGACTTCACAGAACCTCCAAGGGCCGGGAATCCCGACAAGGAGGTGTATCGGCACTAAAGTATATAAACTATTTACGTAAAGATACGCAGGTTATGGTCGTAAGCCGCCCTACGACTCTCGCATCGGGATCCGGACCCCGGCCTTCTCGGCGAATGCGATTGCGTCCTCATATCCCGCATCCGCGTGTCGGATGACGCCCATTCCCGGGTCCGATGTCAACACGCGCTCAATTCGGCGGGCAGCGGCCTCGGTGCCATCGGCCACGATGACCTGTCCCGCATGCAACGAATAGCCGATTCCGACGCCGCCGCCGTGATGGAATGAAACCCAGGTTGCTCCGCCTGCCGTGTTGACGAGCGCGTTGAGGATCGGCCAGTCTGCCACCGCATCGGTTCCGTCTTTCATTGCCTCCGATTCACGATTTGGAGACGCGACGGATCCGCAGTCGAGATGGTCGCGGCCAATCACGATCGGCGCGCTGAGCTCGCCCGTGCGCACCATGTCATTTATTCTCAATCCGAATTTTGCGCGGTCGCCGTATCCGAGCCAGCAAATGCGAGCTGGCAGCCCTTGGAACGCAATGCGTTCACGCGCGAGCCGGATCCATCGACAGAGTGACGTCAAGTGCGAGAACTCGTTAAGGATGACTTCATCCGTCTTGTGGATATCGGCCGGGTCGCCCGACAGAGCAACCCACCGAAATGGACCTCGGCCTTCACAGAACAAGGGGCGGATGTACTCGGGGATGAATCCGGGAATCTCGAAGGCCTCGGTGGCACCTGCGGCCTCGGCTTGCCCGCGTAGGTTGTTGCCGTAGTCAAAAGTCACCGCTCCGCGCCGCTTGAGATCAAGCATCAACTGAATGTGGCGAACCATGCCGGCGACGGACAACTTCTGGTAGCCAACTGGGTCGGATTGCCGCATCGAAACAGCATCCGCTAGAGTCGTTCCGTCAGGCACGTAGCCCAAGAGCGGATCGTGGGCGGACGTTTGATCGGTGAGAATATCGGGCGTGATGCCCCGGTCTTTCAATGCGCGAAGAAGGTCAATCACATTGCCGATGTAGGCGATCGAACGAGCTTCACCTTTGGCCTTGCATGCCAGCGCACGGGCGATGGCTTCGTCGAGGCTTGGCGTTGCTTCATCGAGATAGCGTGTCTTCAGTCGTTTCTCGACACGGCTAGGATCAACCTCGGCTGCGAGACACGTTGCGCCCGTAAGGCACGCGGCGAGGGGCTGCGCGCCACCCATGCCCCCAAGCCCGCCGGTGACCACGAGTCGTTGCTTAAGAGATCCACCGAAGTGGCGATCAGCGCATGCGGCGAACGTCTCATAGGTCCCTTGAACGATGCCTTGAGATCCGATGTAAATCCATGAGCCCGCCGTCATCTGTCCGAACATGATGAGCCCACGACGCTCTAGATCGCGGAAGTGCTCCCATGTAGCCCATTTTCCAACCAGGTTGGAATTCGCGATGAGGACGCGTGGTGCGTCCGCATGTGTTCTGAAGACTCCAACCGGTTTGCCTGACTGGACAAGCAGGGTGTCGTCGACGTTCATGGTGCGCAGCGTTCGCAAGATCGCCTCGAGCGCCTCGGGCGACCGCGCGGCTTTGCCCGACCCCCCATACACCACGAGGTTCGCCGGGTCTTCAGCGACGTCCGGATCGAGATTGTTCTGAATCATGCGATAGGCCGCTTCGATCGGCCAGGACTTGCATGAAAGGGTGTTTCCCGTTGGGGCGCGGTAAATCTTGCTCGTTGCCATGTTCGTGGTTCTAAGCCTTGTTCAGAAGTCAGGGTTGTTCGAGAGGGCCCACGGCAGACTCAACCGCGGCGAGAAGTTCACCCGAGTCAATGAGTGCTTTCGCCGCAGCGTGATCCCTCCCAAAGGCGCGGTCGTCGCCGGGGGGAAGTATGCACTCGCGCAATTTCTCGAATGCGGGCTGGACTCCACGCCCGGCTCGCATGGGTTGACGCCAATGAAGCGCAAAGCGAGCGGCAAGAAGTTCAGCGGCAAGAACCTGCGCTGAATTCTCGAGGACGGATCTGAACTTTCGAGCCGCGATCGGGGCCATGCTGACGTGGTCTTCCTTGCTGGCCGACGTCGGAATCGAGTCCACAGACGCTGGGTGCGACAGTGACTTATTCTCGCTAACCAAAGCCGCGGCTGTGACCTGAATAATCATGAGCCCCGAGTTCACTCCTGGGCGGCCCCCTGCGAGGAAGGGCGGAAGCCCCGAAAGGTCTGGATTGACCAGATTCTCTAGACGACGTTCCGAGATCGAAGCGAACTCGGCGGCGGCGATCGTCGCGTAGTCGCAGGGGAGCGCGATGGGCTCAGCATGGAAATTGCCGCCGGAAATGACATCCCCATCATCTGGGAAAAGGAGAGGATTATCCGTGACCGAGTTGATCTCTCGTTCGAGGACGCCACGCAAGTGAGTCAGGGCGTCTCGACATGCTCCATGAACCTGCGGAGCACAGCGGAAGGAATAGGGATCCTGTACCCGGGCGCAGTCCTTGTGCGAATTGAGAATTTCGGAGCCACTCATCAACAGCCGGATGTTGCGCGCTGTTGCTCCATGCCCAGGGTGAGGGCGGAGGGCTGCGATGCGGGCATCGAATGGGCGAATACTGCCGGCGAAGCCCTCGAGGCTAAGGGCACACGCAATGTCGGCGATGGCGGCGAGCGATGATGCTCGGTCAAGCGCAAGCGCTGCAATGGCCGTAGAAAATTGAGTGCCGTTGATGAGGGCGAGTCCTTCTTTCGCTTCGAGTCGAATGGGCTTTAATCCCGCGCGGGCCAATGCCTCTCCGCCGGACATGCGTTCGCCATCGAAGCGGGCTTCACCGAGGCCTTCGAGAACGAGGGCGAGATGCGCGAGAGGTGCGAGATCGCCTGAGGCGCCGACCGACCCTTGCTCGGGAACATACGGAAGGACATCGCGACTCAGCATGGCGGCGAGAAGGTCGATCGTCTCGTCACGAACTCCTGAGTGTCCGACGAGGAGGTTCTGCAGCCGGAGAATGAGCATGAGTCTTACGACTTCCGGCGCGCTCTCCGGACCGACGCCGACTGCGTGTGAGATGAGGAGGTTGTGCTGAAGTTCTTTCAGACTTTCGCGCGGGATTGGGGTGGTGGCCAACTTTCCAAAGCCCGTATTGATGCCGTACGCAGTTCGCCCCTCTGCGAGGATGCGTTCCACAAGGCTGCGAGCAGCGCGTGCACGAACACGCGCCGCAGGGCAGATCGCAATCTTGGGTCGGGTTAATCGCGCAGCCGCGCACGCGGCACGCAGGTTCAGGGAGAGTCCATCGAGCGTCAGCGTCGAGTCCATGTATGGATCGTAGGGGGTGCGTCGCACGACCCCAAGCCGGGAGAACTTGCGAAACGGCTACGATGGACCTCGTGAGCCTATCTTCGCCTGTTGCAACGCCCCGCGCCGCCGCTGTCGCCCGCAGTTCGGGGTGGATCCTCGCCCGCGAGACATGGCGATTCTTCCTTGCGATTGTGGCGACATCCCTTTTGGGGAAGGCGCTCAGCGAGCAAGCGTTCGGCTTCATTACGCTTGTGGCATCGATTTACGCCTTCGGTCAAGTGGCCATGGACCACGGCCTCGGGACTATTGTGACCCGCGATGTCTCGCGGGACCCCAGTTTGGAGCGCCCGCTCCTGGCGCAAGCGATGGGGTACCGGGTGGGTGCTGGGGTGGTGGTGGGCCTTGCCGTCCTAGCCTACGCAGTCGTACGTAAAACGGGCGCAGAGCAGGCGTGGTTGATCGGAGTCGCGGCAACATTTCCATTGCTGGCTCCCTCAATTTTGGGAGTGGTGTTTCTCGTTCGGCAAGACCTCGGACCGGTGTCGGCGATTTCCTCATTCACTCAGTTGTTGTTTTTGGTGATCGCATGGGTTGGACTCGCGGTTGGAATACCGCCAGCGTCATTCGCGTGCCTCCACATGGTTCGCGAGACACTTGGCCCATGGATGCTTGGGGCTTGGGCTTCGCTGCGTCATGGGATTGGTCCTGCCTGCGCTTGGCCGGCGGCGCAGTTACGCGGCACACTGTCGGCGACCTCGTCCCAAGCCGTCACCACGCTCGCAATCACCGCGTCGACTCACATCGGCGTGATCCTCGTCGAATCTCTTGCGGCGCCCGGCGCACTCGGCGCGTATGGGGCGGCATTCCGACTGACCAATCCATTTAGTCTTTTGGTTGCCTCAATGTCGCAGCCTCTGCTCCCGGCGCTCGCCTCTGCATGGCACAAGGACCGGCCGAAGTTCGACCTGTTGATTCGTCGGGCACTTGGATTGGGACTTCTCGCGGGAATCGGCGGCGTTCTCGTGACATCACTCTGCGGTCGGCTCGTCGTTGAGTGGCTGTACGGTGGCAAGTATCTCGCGCCGGGCGGTGACGCAGCCTCGGTCATGGCCTACGCAGGCGTTGCCTTCGGCGCTATCTGTGTCGGCGCACCCGCGACCACCGCACTTGTTGCCATCGGACGCGAGAAGTCACTTATGTATCTCGTGCTTTTCGCTCTATTGGCCAACATCGGCGTTGCATGGTGGCTTATTCCGAGCGTCGGACCCCGGGGCGCTGCGATGGGACTCATGGTGGCCGAGCTCCTGACGGCGGTCGTCGCGTGTGTCACACTTCTCTCCGCGATGAAGGAACGAGAAGACACCTGATGCCGCTTCACACCGTAGCCATTGATTGGCGTCCGGCGTTGTTTCGGGCTTTCGGCATCGGTCGTTATGTTCGCAACATGGTCGCCGGAATCATCGAGGCAGATTCGTCAATTCGACTCGAACTTCTCGCCGTCTTCATGCGTGGCCGAGCGGAGCGCATCGCGAAGTATCCACCCGTCGCAAGCCCGCGCGTTTCCGTGCATGGGATGGCGCTTCCCGCTCGCCTTTGGGGTTCGCTGGCGTCGATCGGGTTCTCTGCGGACAGAATGCTGAGCCGCGCTCAGCTGTTTCACGACACCGACTATTTCGTGACGCCGTGCAGGAAGTTACCTCGCGTCGTGACACTCTACGACGCCGCCTGGCGCGCGGATCTTGGCCATGTCGATTCTGGTCAATCACGGAAAATGGAATTGGCAGTGCGAGACCTCGTCGCGACCCGGCCGGAAGTCATCACGATTAGCCAGGCTGCGCGAGATGAGCTCATCGATTTCTTGTCGCTGCAACCCGATCGAGTTCATGTCACTCCGCTCGCTCCAGATCCCCTGTTTTCCATTCCCGCGAGAGCTGAGACTCTCGACCAAGCGCGTTTGCTGCATGGATTGTCGGTGCCCTACGTCATTCACTTGGGCACACTCGAGCCTCGAAAGAACGTGCGCATGTTGGTGCGGGCTCATGCGCGGGCGGCGGCCATCCGGGGCGGACTCGGGCTCGTGCTTCTCGGGCGCCGGGGCTGGCGACACCACGAAGTCCTTGACGAAATTAGTCAAAGTCCTGCCCGCGATTCCGTCAGATGGCTCGGGGACGTCTCCGATGAGGTCTGCGCCGCGCTGGTTCAAGACGCCGCAGCACTCGCATTCCCGACGCTTCATGAGGGGTATGGGCTGCCGGCGATTGAGGGTATGGCCGCCGGGATTCCGGTTGTACTGTCCGACTTGGCCGTTCTGCACGAGGTCGGCGGATCGCACGCTGTGTATTGCGACCCACATGACGAGTCCCGCTGGGTCGAGGCCCTGTTGACTGCAGTGGATGATCCAAGGGCACGCATCCTGGCGCAGTCGTTTGGGCGGGCCTTTGCCGCGGCGTCAACCTGGAGACTTTGTGGCGAACGGACAATGGCCGCATATCGTTCGTGCGTTGGGAGGTTCTGATGAGTCGAGTCCTACTTGACGCCACCGCTCTCGACGGAGGCCCGTCTGGGAGTGCCACTCGGCTCGTAGCGGTCGCGAAATCGCTCCACCGCATCGGCCACGCCGTCGTCGTGTGGCATGGCGTTGCATTGCGGGACCAAGAAACTTGGAAAGGCCTTGACGTCGAATGGGTGCAGGATCCGAACCCTCCGCGAGGCCCGTGGGCGCGTTGGCGGGCGGGGGATACGCGTATTCTCTCGGCAGTTAAGACTTCGCGCGCCGATCTTGTCATGACGGAGGCGTTGCCATGGATGGCACGTGAGACAGTGCCGACGATCGTCACCATTCACGACCTTCGCAAGGAAGTCGATCCCGGCGTTACCCGATGGCTTTGGCACAGGGCTGCGTCCCGCGCTGTGGTTGCAGCCAGACGCATTCACGTGCCTACAGCGGCGACAGCCACTTCGCTCGCTGAGCTGATTCCAGATTCCATTGGCCGTATCGATGTCGTTCCGAATATCGTCGTGATGCGATCGCTCAAGGAAGTTCGGGCCGTCGATCTTCCCGACTTGCCGCCGCGATTCGTTGTTGCGATGGGGCATCCTGAAGCGCGGAAGGACTGGGATTTAGTCGCGGCGGTGTCCAAACGACTCGTCAGTCCGATGGTCATGGTGCGTGCCGGACGAGGTCGCATTGACGGGCCGTGGATCGATGTTGGAGCGGTCAATGACACGCTACGGGATGCCCTTTTTGCGAGAGCTTCGGCAGTGTTGTGTCCATCAAGGCTTGAGGGGTTCGGTCTCGTCGGGCTCGAAGCGCTGGCGGTCGGAGGGTTCGTCGTAGCTTCCGGAATCCCCGCACATCGCGAAGTTCTCGGAATGGCTGCGTCGTACTTCACCCCTGGCGATGTCGAACAGGCGTGGGTCGAACTCGAGAGAGCGATAAACGCGAGCTCTATCCAACAGGCGGCAAGGTGTTTTGAAGCACGAGAGCAGGCCGAGAAGTTTGGTCCAGCAGCTCTCGACGTTGCATTGCGCGCGTCGGTGGCCACGCTGGCGCTCTGAGTATCAGGAGGGCATGGTTCCGCCGCCCGCTTTCCAGGCGAGCCATGCGATGAGAAGTACGACTGACGCGACACCAAGAATGACGAGCCACCGGACCATAGGACTGTATTGACTGAGGTCAACGTCCAGCGTGCCATGGCCCGGCGCCTTCTTCGAGGTGAGCGCCTTTTCCCCGATCTTGCCGGCTGCCGTTCGCACCTCGACACCCTGGCTTCCTTGGGGGGAAGGGCGGGGGGGCGGGACGGCGGATGGCGTGACGCGCACATCTTCGATCCGCAGGTGGGTCTCTCCGATGACGATGACGTCGCCTTCGGAGAGCGAAGAACGGCTGATGCGATCACCGTTTACCCAGGTTCCGTTCTTCGACTCCAGATCAATCACCGAATATCCGTCGGTGGAGCGCGAGACGCGGATGTGCTTGCGCGACGTGCCGTTGTCCGCCAATGGGAACGTGGCATCGCGGTCACGCCCTAGAATCTGGGTGTCGGAGAGCTCGAAGGTCTTGCCCAAGTCAGGGCCGGCGATGACGACAAGGCGTGCCATTGCCCCCACCATATGAGATGAGGCGCTCCACGGGAAGGAGGTCCTTTGCGCTAGCATGGCGGCGTGGATGCAGCTTCAATTATCGCCGATGCGGTGAGCTTCTCGTACAAAGCTCCGGTTCTAGAGGGTTTGACTCTGACCGTTGCGCCGGGCGAAGCTGTCGCGGTGCTCGGACGGAACGGCGCTGGTAAGACGACATTTCTTCGACTCTTGGCAGGGGAATTGAACCCGAAGGAGGGGCGGATCCGCATATGTGGCGGCGATCCTCGGAGCGCGGATGTTCGACGCAAGCTCGGATTCGTCGGCGAACACCCCGCGGCACCCGGCTTCCTTACGGCTTCTGAGTACCTGCGGTATGCCGCCGATTTGCATGGCAAGAAGTTGAGCCACGACGTCGTCAAGGCGGCGTTGCTTCGCACTGGAGTTCAAGAACTCGAGCGAGTTCGAGTCTCGAATATGAGTAAGGGGCAGGTCCGCCGAGTTGAATTGGCTGCTCTCGTCGCTGTTGACCCGCCCGTGTGGATTCTCGACGAAGCCGATTCAGGAATCGATCCCGGGGGCGGCCGCGTATTCCTTTCAGTCCTAGAGGAAGCTCGCTTGAAGGGGCGCTGCCTTGTTGTCGCAACGCATGTCGTTGGACATGCATTGCGGCTTGCAACCAAGATATTGTTGATTGAAGGCCATCACGCGTCTTGGCAGGGGAATGCGACGGAACTCGCCTCGCGCGTCGGAGTCCATGGATTCTTGGTGCGCGACGGTGCCGATTCGGCCGCGATTCAGGACCGCGCGAGATCTGTTGGCTTGTCGCTTGAGCCGTGTGGAATCCCCGAGGTTGAGCTGGAAGCGTGGCTCTATCCGGATGCTCCAAGACGCGAGTCAACAACGTGACGCGAGCTCTGCTCGGAATCGCACGAGTAGCTGTTGCGCGCTGGATTCGAGGCCCGCTCTTGATCGTGGCTCTCATGGTGCTGGGGCTTTCGCTCCTCGCCCTTCCGCCGAGCCTTGCCATCGGTTCGGACATCCTCGCTTGGCGAGACGATGCTTCGTTCGCGCTGGGTGTGATTGGGTGGGTGTCGCTAGTTGCAGGAGCGTTGCTCCCCATCATGGGAGGTGCGGCACATGCGAGACGCGCTGAGGCGCGTCTCGCGGGCGATCGAATCACGGTTTCTGGACATCTCGGTGCATCTTGGCTCCTGATTTCAGTCGTGGCCTCCGCGGGTGCTGCAGAGACTTCGTCGTGGCTGCGATGGCGGCATGGTCCTGTCGAAGTTCACGGAGCATCGATCCTGCACACGCCCGTGTGGCGCAACCATGAGGGCTTGAGTTGCGCAAAGAAGTCTCCGATTAGGCTGACTATTCCCATCGCCCGAGAGGCAACAGTTGCCGGCACACTTCGTGTTGCAGCAACTTTTCGGGTGACGGCAGCTACCGACGGACCTTCTGGGCCTCCGTCCCTTACGATGCGCTATCGAACCGATGACTCGCCATGGCGGGAGCGGATCGTGCGTCCGGACGGAATCGGCAGACTCGTCGAGACCGTGAGCTGTACCCAGAAAACGACGAAGTTGCACTTGGAATTCACAGATCCCGCAACTTCTGCCAGTCTCTTGGCTGTTCCCGGCGGCGTGGTTGTCTCGGGAGCTCCCGTGCCGACCTTCGGAGCCTTGTTCCGAGGTGCCCTGATCATGGCGGCGATGGGCATCGGCGTTGCTTCGTTCGTCATGTTGATGTCAGGCCACGTCCATAGCGCTCTAGCGGTGACATCTGGAATCGTCGTTGCGACCCTTGCCTCAGCGCTGATGACTCATCGTGCGGATGTTCCACAGTGGATTGAGTTGATTGGCAGATGGCTTCCCGGGGCGACACCCGTCGATCCGAGCACCGAGTTCCGTGCGGGACTGGCACCGACTTGGGGGATGGTGAATGAGTCGTTGGCCCACGCGATGCTATGGACCATGCTCGCCATCGGAGTCCCTCCGCGCAGCGACAGTCGGAAGGACGTCGCATGAAGTCAACATGGACGGTCGGAGCGGCAGCGTTCATCTTCGCAGCCTTTATTCCTCACGACACGGAAGAACTGCCCACTGGCGAGATGAGTGGATCGCTTATTGACATGGCGAAGGGCGCATTTCGTCCCATCTGGCGCCACGTCCTTTGGATCGAGGTCGGAGGCGCACTTGCGGCGCGTCAGTATCTCGATGCCCTTTCTGCATTGCGTCAACTCGAGTCGGCAGATGGAGCTGATTGGCGAGCTGCGGCATTCCGTGCGCATGTCGTTGCGTATGACATCGGAAGCCGCGAATCATCTCCATCGGTGAGGGCCATTCGTGTCGTCGAAGCCCTGCGAATCCTCGAACGCGCAGCCGCACGTAGCACCGCGCCCGAACTATGCCTCAGCGCCGGTGTTCTCCTTATGGAGCCTTGGGTGTCTGATCCGGCGGTTGCAGCGCGGATCGAGCGTTCGTTGAAGGCAACGCCGATTGAGTTCGCCGCGCGTTGGTTGGACGAGGGTATGAGGCGTGCGCCGGGGTCAGGTGAAATTCGTGTCGGGGCCGTCGAGGCCTGGCGACTGAGGGGAATCGAACTCTTGTCGCGAGACGGTGATCGTAGACTTTCTTCGGAAGCACTCCGAAAGGCCGCCGATGCGGCCCTCAGAATGGAAAAGAGCTTGGCGCGGAGCCTCGCAGAGGCGTGGGCAAGCTTGGATGCCGCGCTGGATAAGGGTGCATCAGAGGCCCTTGTTGATGCCGGAACTCGGCTCAGAACCCTTCTTGGCGACGCCAAGGCACTAGGGGAGGCCGGGGCGCTTGAGACGACCCTCTTCCAGGCTGCTTTGCCAGGCCTGACACATGTCGCCGAGAGTCGTTTTGCAGCCAAGGATGTGGCTGGTTGCTTGTCCGTGCTGCGGGTCGCACTTAGCATCCCCGCCCCTCCAGAGGCCGGAATCACCCAGCCGAAGGCCATAGTGGACCGTCTCGTCGAGCTTCTTGCAAAGGTCGCTTCGGCGGATCAGACACATACCGCGGAGGCAAACGAACTTTCAGAGCGCATCCGCAGAACTCCACGATGACCGAAACCGATTCCACCGTTGCCTCGACCCGCCCCTCCTCCGATGAGGCCATCCAGATGGCCTTCAATATCCTCTTAGAAAAGAAGGCGCGAGACGTGCTTTGGCTAGACATTTCGCGGTGCAGCGATTTGGCGGACGCCATGCTCATTGCGACCGCGACGTCAAATCGTCAAGCACAGTCATTGGCAAACGAACTCACGATTCAACTCAAGGCCGCAGGTGTAGGCCGCCTCACACTCGCAGGCGTCGAGTCTGGGCAGTGGGTAGCGGCCGACTATGGTGACTTCTTTGTGCATATCATGCACAAAAACGCGCGGTCCTTTTACGACCTCGAGTCCCTCTGGGCCGACGCCAAGATCATTGCGCGCGAAAAGGGCTCCGCGGCGGACGAGGATTATGATGATATGGACATCAGTCCGCTCGGTGACGACGGGGACTTCGACGATCTTGACGAGAGCGTCTAGCGAGCGATATCGACGAGCTCAACGCGCCCTTCAGGCATTCCCAGAATAGCCCGCACGCGTCCACGTTCATCGCGAGTTGTCCCAACGAGGTCTTCGCCGCCGTGCGGGTTGTAACGATACGCCCGACCTGAATCATCCATCCAGCCGAGCGCGCTCTTGTCCATGTTCACCACGCGCTTGACGTCGCGACGGCCCGCATCGCCTTCCATCCGCCAAGTCTGTACCCAGCCAACTTGCTTGCCATCAAGGAAGACCTTGTGCATGCCGGCGAGTCGGGGCTCGGACGTGCCGACCACAACCGATTGTTCGCTGACGAAATGCTCTTCGTGGGAGCAGCCGCTCATGAACAAAAACGGGAGGACGAGGACCTTCCAAGCGTGGCGACGTTCGGACTTCATTGTGAACCCTTCTCGGGGGCGGAGGTTAGCCCTACGGGCACGGCGGGGCAAGTCTTTGCCCGCAGGATGCTCTCTGCGAGGTGATCGGCTGCTACTGCTGGACTGATGCCTTGGCGTTCAGCGATGGTGAAGATCTCGGTGAGGGCTTCTGGTATCCGATCGATCTTGGTGAGTGACCGCGACTCGTTGTATCCCTCAGGTAGAAGCTCACACGAAACGTTAATGATGCCGCCTGCATTGATGACGTAATCAGGTGCGTAGAGGATTCCGCGGGCGACTAGAGCGGCGCCGTGGCGCGGTTCTTTCAGTTGATTGTTCGCGGCGCCTGCGATGGCCTTTACTCGAAGGCGGGGGATGGTGTTGTCGTCGAGGATGCCGCCGAGGGCGCAGGGAGCAAGCAAGTCGGCCTCGACGTCGAAAATGGATTCAGGCGACACGATGTTGACCTGCGGATGCACTGCGCGGACCAAGTCGAGTGCTGATTTCGCAACGTCACAAACAGTGATCTTTGCGCCTTCGGCAACGAGGAAGTCGATCAGGTGGCGAGCGACCGCCCCCGCACCCTGAATTGCGATGTGTCGGCCTGCAAGAGCATCGGAACCAGTCCTTGCCTTGAGCGTGGCCTTTAGTCCTAGAAAGACACCTCGGGATGTGTAAGGGGACGGGTTGCCGGACGAACCACCATCTCGTGAGAGTCCGGTGACGTGGCGGGTCTCCAATCGAACCTGTTCGAGATCGGCGATGCTTGTGCCGACATCCTCAGCCGTGATGTAGAGGCCACCCATCGACTCAATCACGCGACCCATCGCCCGGAACAACTCAGGGGTCTTGCCATTCGCAGGAAGCATGATGACAGACTTGCCGCCACCGAGACCCGTCGAGGCTACCGCCGACTTATAGGTCATCCCCTTCGCGAGCCGTAGAACGTCCCACAGGGCCGCCTCACGGTCTGTGTACTTCCACGCGCGCAGTCCGCCGAGGGCCGGTCCAAGCGTCGTGTCATGCACGGCAATGAAGGCGTGGAGTCCCGAAGCCGGGTCCAATGCCTCGACAACTCGCTCGTACCCTAGGATGGAAAGTTCAGTGATTTGCATGGGTGTTGCCTGGAACGCCGGCTCGGAGGGTACCAATAAGGGAGCGTAGACAAGCTCGACTGTCCCCGCGTGAGTTCAGGGTGTCCCCGCTGGGGAACACCCCGGCGTTTCTCTTGTCGCGTAAGCCGCTTGATTCCTGCTTCCCTAGATTGTCCTAAACACTTGCAATGTAAATGGATAGAGATGGGCGGGCCTCACGGCATGGAGGGGCAGGGCGCCTTGGCCCGGCGCGTGCGTACTGATGGGTATCGGGTTCCAACCACCCGAAGGAAGTCGATACCATGCGTACCCACATCCAGAAGAAGGGCGATAAGAAATCCCGTAAGCGCGAGCCGGCTGCAGATCGAGTCCTCATGCAGCGCGCCAAACTTGGGGACAAGGCTGCTTGGGGAGAGTTGTACCTCGCTTACCGCCCAGTTGCACTCAAGGCAGCGCGGCAGATCCTCGCCAATGAAGATCTGATAGACGATATCGCAAGCGAGGTCTTGGCAAAGGTGTGGGACAAGGTCGGCCAGTATGACCCGCAATACTCCGTCTCGACATGGGTCTACCGGATGGCGACCAACGCGTCGATTGACATCAAACGCCGTGACAAGGTTGTCAGGTTTCACTCGCTCGAGTCCGCTGGCGAGAACGACGACGCCCCGCGCCACGACCCAGCTGACGAAAGCGCCGCAGTCTCGCCCGAAGCGAACGTCGTTCGAAAGGAGACACAGGCACGTGTCCAACTCGTTGTCGACGGACTGCCCGAGCCTTACCGCACGACTCTCATTCAACGTGAGTTTCTTCACATGGGCTACGACGAAATCGCGAAGCACGCGGAGTGCACCATTTCGACGGCGCGTTGGCGGTTCTCCGAGGCCATGCAGCTCTTTGAGACAGCGTGGAAGGTCCGATTCGGTTTGGATGTTGGCGCATGATCCACCGTGCTAATATCCAGCCCCGAGGGGCCCTTAGCTCAATCGGTTAGAGCTGCGGTCTCATACTCCGCTGGTTGCAGGTTCGAGTCCTGCAGGGCCTATTCGAGGATTGGCGTGCAAGCAGGCAAGATTGATGTAATCGGGGACATCCACGGGATGCACCGGACGTTTCTTGCCCTCCTCGATCAACTGGGTTGGCGACGTATCGCGGGAACTTGGAAGCACCCCGAGGGACGTCGTTTGGTTCAGGTTGGAGACCTCGTTGATCGAGGCCCGGATTCATTGGGCGTTGTAGAAACGATGAAGGAAATGTGCGAGTCGGGTGTAGCCCACCACGTCATCGGAAATCACGAGTACAATGCGCTTGCTTGGTTCGTCCCGCTTGTCCCGAATGACCCTTCGTCGGGTTACGTACGATCGAGAAACCCCGGGCACTTCAAACAGTTTTCTACGACCTTTCGACAGATTGAAGAGAACCCGTCACGCTGGGATGGACTTGCCGCGTGGATCAGGCGCCAGCCGCTACATCTTGAAATGCATGGGTTGCGTTTTGTTCACGCCGCATGGATCCCGACCTATGTGGCGTTGCTTCCGCATAACCTTGATTCCGACGACACGATTCGACGATGTGGGCACGGACAATCGTATGCACCCGCGATCGATGTGTGCCTGAAGGGACCCGAAGAACGTTCGGCGCCGCACATTGACGATCATGGAATTCGGCGTCGCGTTAGGCGCATTGCGTGGTGGGAACGTTACCCTGCTGATTCGCCCATTGTTTGCTTTGGGCACCACTGGTTCCGCGGTACGCCGTCGCCCGCACCCTCTTCAGCTGGTAATGCCTATTGTTTGGACTACTCTTGTGGACGCGGCGGACCTCTCGTCGCGTGGCGGTATCCCGAACGGTATTTCGTTTCGGTATCCAACCAGGATGTGACGCCGCTCGGTTGAGTGGCACGTGGTCTGTACACAATGAGAGCCGGCTCCGCGAGGAACCGGCTCTGATGGGCGAAGGCTTAAGGATCAGGTCGCTAGTGCGGAACGGCGCTTCCAGTCGGCTTGACGGCCGTGAACCGCTTTGAGAAGGGGGATGTCGCGCGAGCGCCCCTCGTACTGGATGGTGACCATCCCACGCTTGATGACTGAGGTAGCAAGGCGGAGCCGGCGAACTTCACCGTTGGGAAGCAGCACGCGGACGACCTGCAGATTGGGACGGAACGAGCGACGGGTGATACCCGTCGTCTTGAGACCGACGCCACCCTTGGCCTTGGCGAGACCACGGCGGGTGACTTGCTTGCCCCAGCCGGTCTTCTTTCCACTGACATCGCAAATGCGAGGCATGTTGATTCTCAGGTAAGGCCAAGGCCTTCAGGGCGCTTGGCGGGAAGGGAGTTTGGCAAACCCAAGGGCACCTGACAAGGCCACGGTTACTCGTGGCGTCGGGGCGCGTCCCATCTGACGACGGTGAATGCCTTGCGGCAGGCTGCCGTAAGGTCTTGGGTCGGGGCTTCGCACGCCAGTCCATCTCGAAAAAGGTACCGGGAAACGCCCGCACCGGAGAGCCAGGTCAGGCTGGTCGATGACACGGTTCCGTAGGACGTTCCGTGTTTGCAAGGGGTGACGTCGGGCGTGTCATTGTGGTCGGCTAAGGCGTCAAACGACGGGCCGTACTCGGCAAGGAGCGCCGACGCCTTGGTGCGTCGCGGTGAAGGTTTCCGGTCGAACGGCTCATTCACGATGACATGGTCGCCGGGCGCCAACGAGACCCGTGATGCTGCCTCATTCCCCCCGAGGTGGGTGATGACTTCGCGGGAGTCCCTGCTCAGGACGACGAGATTGAAGGGGTTGTACTCGGAGTAGGTGTCAGGCATCGGGCCGAGGAGTGCGAGCAACGGGAGGAGTCCGCGCGTCTTCATGTCGTCACGCAGCGGGAGTCCGCGAATGTTGGTGACGGCAGCTAGACGATCCCGTCCGACGGCGAGCCAAGTACCTCCGCCCAGAAGATCCCGACCTCCGAACGCGCCTTGCACGAGGAGGTCCGGAGGGGCCGACGGGCGCGTACGGAATTCATCACGGTTTGCCGCAAGGCGAATGACTCCATCAGCATCGATTCTGAGAAGGATGGTGCACATGGCGATCAGACGACGAGATTGACCATCTTGCCAGGAATGACAATGACCTTCTTGATCGTCATGCCTTCGATGAGTTTGGCAATTTTTTCGTTCGATCTTGCCGCAGCTTCGATCGTGGACTGATCGGCGCCGCGAGGCACCACGATCACATCCTTCATTTTTCCGTTGATCGAAACGGGGATTTCGACGGTGGCGTCAATCAACGCGGCAGGATCGAATTTGGGCCATGCTTCGTACGCGAGGGTCGTCGGGTGGCCGAGGCGTGCCCAGAGTTCTTCCGCGAGGTGCGGTGCAAAAGGCGCGATCAGCAGCGTCAACTGGTCAAGACACCACCTAGGGCGAACCTGCGATTCCGTCAGCGTGTTGACCAAAATCATCATAGCCGAGATGGCTGTGTTGAACTGCATGTTGGAAAGGTCGCTTGTGACTTTGGCAATGGCCCGATGCGTCGCCTTCGTCAGCTCGGGGGATGGCGCGCCGTCGGTGATACCCGGGTGCAGCGTGTCCTCGTCGGTCACGACGAGTCGCCAGGTGCGCTGAAGGAATCGATAGATCCCCTCAACTCCGTTCATCTGCCATGGCTTCACGGCATCGAGCGGACCCATGAACATCTCGTAGAGGCGCATCGAGTCTGCGCCGTATTCGTCGACGACTTCATCGGGGCTTACGACGTTGAGCTTCGACTTTGACATCTTCTCAACTTGCTTCTCGAGAGCGGCGCCCGTGCCCTTGACGAACGACTTTCCGTCCTTCTCTTCGACATCCTTCGGGTGGAAATACTTGCCTGATGCGTCCCTGTACGAGTACGCAAGAATCATGCCCTGATTGAAGAGCTTCTGGAACGGCTCCGGCGTCGAAACAAGCCCGAGGTCGAAGAGAACCTTGTGCCAGAAGCGCGCGTAAAGCAGGTGAAGGACGGCGTGCTCAGTGCCGCCGATGTACAGGTCTACAGGTAGCCAGTACTTTTCCTTGGCGCGATCCCACGGTGCCGTCGTGTTCTTCGGATCGATGTAGCGCAGGTAGTACCAGCACGAACCGGCCCACTGCGGCATCGTGTTCGTTTCGCGTTGAGCAGGTCTTCCGGTCCTTGGATCGGTTGTCTTGCACCACGCCTCGGCGCGCGCAAGTGGCGGGCGGCCATCGGACGTGGGCTTGAAGTCATCAAGCGCTGGAAGTTCGACCGGGAGCGTGTCGTCGGGAAGCGGAACCATCGTTCCGTCCTCGAGCTCGATCATGGGGAACGGTTCACCCCAATAGCGCTGGCGCGAAAACAGCCAATCGCGGAGGCGGTACGTGACCATGCCCTTGCCCGCATTCTTCGCGACTAAGGCTGCGATGACCGCTGAGGCCGCCTGTTCCGTCGTCATGCCGTCGAAGCCCGGTGAATTCGTTGCGATGCCGTCTTCGGAATAGGGGAGTTTCGGCTCCGACCCGTCCAGCGCCTTCACGACGCGAATAACCTCTAGTCCGAACTTCGTGGCGAATGCGAAATCGCGCTCATCATGCCCGGGTACCGCCATGACCGCGCCTGTGCCATATCCGGCGAGAACGTAGTCCGCTATCCAGATCGGAATATTCTCTCCAGACAACGGATGGACGGCATACGCGCCGGTGAACGCACCGCTGTACTCCTTCGCGTCAGCTGACGTTCGGTCGCGGTCGGATTTGCGGCCGGCGACTTCGACGTAATCGGCGACGGCGGCTTTGCACGCTGGCGTTGTGATTTCGCGAACTAGCGGATGTTCGGGAGCCAGCACACAGAACGTGGATCCCATGAGTGTGTCGGGGCGAGTCGAGAAAACCGTGAACGTGCGATTGGCGTGCCCTGCGATCGCGAATGTGATTTCAGCACCATGGGATTTGCCGACCCACTCTCGCTGCATCTTCTTCACCGGCTCCGGCCAATCGACCAAATCCAGATCGCTAACAAGGCGCTCGGCGTAAGCGGTGATGCGCAGCATCCACTGCTTCATCATCCGCTTTTCAACGGGATCGCCCGTTTCGACGTAGCGCCCGTCCTTGACCTCTTCGTTGGCGAGCACCGTCCCGAGAGCCGGGCACCAATTCACGGGGATTGATGCTTGATACGCGAGTCCCTTTTCGTGGAGGCGCAGAAAGATCCACTGAGTCCATCGATAGTAGTCGGGACTCGATGTGTCGACTTCGCGGTCCCAATCGTACGAGAAGCCAAGTCGCTTTATCTGGCGTCGGAAATTGTCGACGTTGCGTTTGGTGATGATCGCCGGGTGGATGCCGTCACGCACCGCCGCGCGCTCTGCCGGTAGGCCGAATGCGTCCCAGCCCATGGGATGCAGGACATTGAATCCTTGCATGCGCTTCCATCGTGCAAGGATATCGGTTGCGGTGTAACCCTCGGGATGGCCCACATGGAGTCCCGCACCCGACGGGTAGGGGAACATGTCCAACACGTAGTACTTCGGGCGCGGCCCGCCGTCTTCAGTTCGGAACGTCTTGTTGCGTTCCCAAAATTCTTGCCATTTGGGTTCTATCGCCGACGGAGTGTAGGGCATGCCAAAAACCTCGCGCGGGACGATAGCAACCGTAGCGGTCTGGGGGCAGCGCGGTTAGGGCTCGAAAGCCTGTGCAGTGCGAATCGCCGCTTCTAGCGCCTTGAGGTTGAGTGCTTCCTTGTGGTCCTCTACGCGGAACCCGAAGTCACGACCAGATGCTCGCGATAATTGTTCGAGAGCTTGCACGCGCACGCCCCAATCACCGTCGGCAAGAAACCCCTTCAGAGCGCGCTGGGCCTCGGGGGTTCCAATGAACCCAAGTCCGACGCAGACGCTTCCCCGAATGCGGTTCTCCGGGTCGGCTGTGTATTTTAGAATATCAGCGAGCACGGAGGGACCGCCGAGACGTGCTACGGCCTCGATCGCGAAGTTTCTGACCATCCAAGGCTCGGGAGGGTCCATCATTGGCTTGAGACGCGGGAGAGCGTCTGCTGCGCCCATAAGGCCAAGGCCTTCAGCAGAATGAGCTCTGATCCAGGCACGTGGATTCTCTAGCCCATGCCCGAGGTGCTTGCGTGCATCGGCTCCGCCAATGAGGCCTAGTGAGCGGGCCGCTTCGCCACGGACATCGTCGGCGACCGTCTCGTCATTGACGACGCGTTGCAGAAGGGGAATTGCGGCCTCGTCGCCAATAGCTCCGAGTGCTTCGCACGCTGACTTACGGAGGGGTTCATTCTCGCCGACCCTTCCCGCCCATCGAGATAGAAGGGGAATCGATCGCGTTTCGCGGATGCGCTTGAATGCGTCGACAGCGGCTTTCTTGACTTCCGCATGCTCCCCGTCCTTGAGTTCAAGTAGGGCATCAAGAGCGCGTTCGCCTCCAAAGTGGCCAAGGGCAGCCACTGCAACGGCACGCACGTTGATGGATGGATCCTGTAGCGCCAGGCAGGTGGCGTCGATGAAGTGCCGGGCCGCACGCATGCGCACAAGGTGCAGCGCAATGCCACGCAACGCGAATGAGGGGTCTTCGAGTAACAACGCCACGACGGGATCGAAGATTGCGGGCGGGAGGTCTGCCAAGAGGTAGACCAAACGATGCCGCCACACGGAGCCCGTGGTGGTGTCTCCATGCCAGGGCAACGACCAGCGTTGCTCGAAAGTGTCCTTGAAGGCTTGCGCTTGTTCGACGATTTCCTGTGGTGACGGCATGGGTTCCGTCATTCTCGGTTGTGGGAGAGGCAGGGTCAACCGGCAACGACGAAGTATTCAGCCCGAAATCAAAGCTCTCACGTAAAGAAGCTCTTCGCGGATCATCGCAGCGAGTCCGCCCTGCCGAAGCGACTGGGGGAGTACGTCGAAAGTATAGGTCTCGACTTCGACATGTCGCACGTGAGGGAAAGCTCTTAGGGCTGCAACAAGGGTCGACTGAGTCGTCCGAAATGATGGGGCCGCCTCGACATGCACCGGAACATGGAAGTGGCAACGCGCTTCGCCTCGAATCGGAATTTCATCGAGGTCCCGAGCTAATCGAAGCGCAGGCAAGTCGTCTCCGCGCCACATTGTTCCATCATTTCCTCTAATCGAGACTTGATGGAGGAAACGCGGTTCGTCCAAGCTGAGAAGCGCATCAAGTTCGCTCGGTTCGTCGAATTTGATTACCGGAGCTGACGAAACCTGGAGTTTGTGCACAGCGATCCCCGCGGAGTCGAGGGCCTTCGCGTCCTCGGCCGGGTCATCGAAGACGACGGCGGCATGACAGGTGTCGTAACAGAGGCCAAGATGCCGCGCGACGACGGCATCCGCGAGGTGAAAGCGCCGCGCCTCGGGTCGTAGATGCTCATGCCACCAACGGATAGCGTCTGAAGCGCGGTCGAACGCGCAGCCGGGCTCGGGTTCGAGCGCCAAGGCGATCTGGCGGCCGGTCTCCTCCTCAAGCCGCGCGAGCTCGGCGATGGCTTTGACGAGGTGCGTTGCGCACGCATCTAGGCTTGTTGAACCTCGCCAGCCTAGAGGGACCGTCGACAAGGTTCCGTAGGGATCATTTTCGGGGAGTCGCTCTGCCAGCCATCGAGCGGCCGACATCGTGTAGGAAAGACGCGCATGCGTTGACCACGAGGGGAGATAGACGTCGCCCTTGAGACCGTCGCGTTGGAAGGTCTTCTGCGGAAAGACGTTCAACGTCACGGGATATGAGTCCGAAGCAGCGCAGACGTCGTCAAGAAGTCGTCCAGAGCTCACATCAGCGGCAATCATATTCATCGCGATCTCACCCAGTCGGAGGCCGAGCGAGACGGGACCCTTTCCGCCGACACTGTGCAAGATGGGCGCCGCAATGTCACGAACGACGGCAGCAACTTCGTCCGGAGTCTCCGCAGGATGGACGTTCGTGCAGTAGGTGAGATGGCGAATGGTGCCGTTTTCGCTTTGGATCCTCATCTTAGGACTCTAGCGCAACTAGCGCGTCGTTGATCTCATGCAGGACCGCAGGGTCTTTTTCTGATGCGCGATGAAGTTTCAGTTGCGCGAAATCTCCGAGTTGTCCGAGAGCCCAGATCGCGGTTGCACGCACTGAAACTTCTGGTGCGGTCAACGCAGCGCGCGCATGCGGAATCAGATTCGTTTCGCAAGAATTTCCTATCGCGATTAACACATTCCGACGAAAGCTAGGCCATCCAATGCGCAGAACGGAACTGGTGGCGAATGTCGACGCAAAGCCATCAGCGCCGAGGCTAGCCCAATCAGCGAGCGACCGACCCTGAAGCGCTGCCTTTGGCATGAATGGCTCTTTCGGCCCTCGGTGCGCGAAACGATTCCATGGGCACACCTCCTGGCAGTCATCGCATCCGAAGATCCGATTGCCGATGGCGGTGCGGAACTCCTTGGGAATGACCCCGGCCCATTCGATGGTCAAATAGGAAATGCAGCGCCGGGCATCCAACACATAGGGAGCCAAGATGGCTTGAGTCGGACACGCGGGGATGCAGCGCGTGCAGGTCCCGCATCTTTCTTTGACCGGAGCGGGATGTCCGTCGCACTCGGCGCCAAGCAGCAGAATTCCGAGGAAGCAGTATGAACCCTGACCTTGAATGATCAGGTTGGTGTTCTTGCCGATGAAGCCCAATCCGCCGAGTGCCGCCGCAACCTTTTCATTAAGTGGATTGGAGTCGACAAACGGACGAGTCGGCATATTGGGATGCGCGGTGCGAAGGTGATCGGCCATGTCGTGTAGCCGTCGACGCATGATCACGTGGTAGTCTTCCGCAGCCACATAACGGGAGAGGTTCCCCAAGGTCGGGTTGCGCGGGGCGTCGGCGACATTTCCGTACTCGAGGGCGACGACGACCGCCGTGTGAAACTCAGGGAACTCGGCGGTCGGTTCCGACCGGATTCCAGCATGCGGTTCAAGGTAGTGCATCGCTCCGCCGTACCCCTGTCTGAGCCAGAGTGTGAGCGACGGATCTGCAAGGGCCGCAAGCGGCAACGCCGTCGCGTGCTCAAACCCGTATTGCCGGGCGAGGTCGACCAGTTCAGAGGCAAGGAGCTTCGGCCACACCCCCGGAACCTAGCCGGGGCGACACCCCGTGTCTCGCCCGAGCCTCGTTGGGGGGGAGAGGATGGGGGTGGTAGGATGAATGGCCTCCCGGAATCCGACCATGAGCCAACCGCCCAAGGAAGTCATCAAGTTCGAGGTCAACGGCCGCACTGTTGAAGTTGCGGTACGTCCCTACGACGTCTTGCTAGACGTCCTCAGGAACGAATTGGATCTCATTGGAACGAAACGAGGGTGTGATCAGGGTTCGTGCGGCTGCTGCGCCATCCACATGGATGGCCGACCGGTGCTCTCTTGCTTGACGCTCGCCAAATGGGCGGCAGGTAAGAAGATCACCACAATCGAGGGCCTAGCGAATCCGGAGCCACATCCGCTCCAGACGGCGTTTGAGACGTGCGGGGCCACTCAATGTGGCTTTTGCACACCGGGCTTCATCATGTCGGCGAAGGCCCTGCTCGATCGCAATGCGGAACCCGACGAGGCGACCATCAAGGAACACATCTCCGGAAACGTCTGCCGCTGCACGGGCTACCTTCAGATCGTAGAAGCGGTGCAGAAGGCGTCGGAGGAGCTCCTCGAGAAGGACAGACCGCATGACGCCTCCGTCGTGGAACGTAATCGGCAAACCCATCCCGCAGGTAGGTAGCCGCCAAAAAGTTACTGGCGAGGCGCTCTATACCGACGATCTCCGCATTCCGGGGACCCTTGTCGGAAAGATCCTTCGTAGCCCTCACGCGTCAGCGCGCATCGTGCGTCTCGACGTGTCGGCGGCATTGGCTCTCCCGGGTGTTCACGCCATCGTTACCGGCAAGGACGCCCCCCGTCCATTCGGCGTTCTTCCGATCTCGAAGGATGAGCCGTCGATGGGCATCGACCGCGTGCGTTACGTAGGTGAGCCGGTAGCGGGCATCGCGGCAGATGACGAGTGGATCGCCATGGAGGCGATGAAGCTCATTCATGTCGAGTACCTTCCGACGAAGCCGATCGACGATGCGAAGCAGGCGCTTGCTGAGGTAGCTAACGCGGCAGACAAGATTCACCCCGGTACGAAGTTCGGCAACAACCTCCACAAGATGGTTGAGCAGCACTTTGGTGACCTGCCGAAGGCGTTCTCCGAGTCATTCCACGTAGCGAAGGGGCACTTCGAGTACGCCGGGATTTCTCACACGTTCACCGAGCCGATGTCGGCGGTTGCTCACTTCGATCGCGATGGTCGGTTGCATATCTGGTCGGCGACTCAGGTCCCTCACTATCTCCATCGAGCAATGTCGGAGGTCCTCGGACTCCCGATGAGTCGTATTCGGGTGATTAGGCCGAACGTCGGCGGCGGCTTCGGTGGCAAGTCCGATCCGTTCCCGCACGAGATGATCGCGTCGTTGTTGACCATGAGGTGTCGACGACCCGTGCGCATCACGTTCGACCGCGAGGAGGTGTTCATCTCCCATCACGGTAGGCACCCGAGCGAAATCGACGTAGCCGTTGGCTGCGACAAGAACGGTCGACTCACTGGTCTCGATATCGACGCGCTCATAGACGGTGGAGCCTACGGCTCATTCGGCGTGGTGACTTCTTACTACAACGGGGTTTTGGCTCAGGGCCCCTACCGCATTGACAATTTCAAGTATCGCGGTCGCCGCGCCTACACGAACAAGCCGATGTCTGGCGCCATGCGCGGGCATGGCGCGGTGAACACGCGTTATGCGCTGGAACTGCTATTCGATGAATGCGCAGAGAAAGTCGGAATCGATCCGGCTGAAATGCGCATCCAGAATGCGCTTCCCGCATACACGACGACGATTAATGACTTTCGCATTACGTCGAACGGCGTGGTTGAGTGCATCGAGAAAGTCCGTGACGCGTCTGGTTGGAAGGACAAGCGTGGCAAGCTGCCTTTCGGCCACGGAATCGGGCTCGCCTGCTCGTTCTATATTTCGGGATCGGCGTTACCGATTCACCGCACCCGCACGCCGCAGTCGACTGTTCACATCAAGATCGACATGGACGGTGGTGTGACCGTGCACTCGATGGCGGCCGAAATTGGCCAGGGATCGGACACCGTCCTTGCACAGTGCGTTGCAGAGATTCTAGGACTCGACGTTTCGTGGATCCGGGTGAAAACTGAGGACTCGGATCTCGCACCGATCGATCTTGGTTCGTACTCATCACGCGTCACGTTTATGATGGGCAATGCCGCGATCAAGGCGGCCGAAAACATCCGTGAGCAGCTCCGCAAGGCAGCCTGTCGCATGGCAGGTGGTGAGCCCACCGATTGGGTCTTCCGTGACGCCAAGGTGATCAATACCGTCGACCCATCGAAGTCGATGACGTACATGGAGGCCTTGGACGAAGCCTTGGCCGACAATGGTGCGCTGATTGCGAGTGGCTGGTATCAGTCGCCCAAACTCGGCGGCGCATACAAGGGTGCCGGGGCAGGACTTTCACCGACCTACTCCTTTGGCGCCTATATCACTGAACTTCATGTCGATACCGAGACCGGATTCGTTCACCTCGACAAGATTTGGGCCGCGCACGATTGCGGTCGTGCACTAAATCCACTTGCAGTGAAGAGCCAGATCATTGGTTGCGTTCATATGGGGCTCGGCCAGGTTCTGATGGAGCAATGGGACTTCAACCATCGCTCCAAAGGCAACATCCGCAATCCATCGCTGCTTGACTATCCGATGCTCACGGCAAAGGAGATGCCACCGGTGGATGTGTTCATCGTGGAATCCGACGACAAAGAAGGACCGTTTGGCGCGAAGGAGGCGGGCGAGGGCCCACTTCTCCCGATCCTGCCTTCGGTCGGAAATGCGATCTACGACGCCATTGGCGTGCGCATGCGCGAGCTGCCGATTACGCCCGCCAGCATCTTGAGGGCGCTTGAGGCGAAGAAGAAAGGAAAGAGCTGATCCATGATCCTTCCTCCTTTCACGCTCCACGAGCCGAAGACGGTCGACGAGGCGGTGGCGCTCAAAACGAAGTTCGGCAAGGATGCTGACTTCGTGGCTGGCGGTACGGATCTCCTCTGCAACTACAAGTACGAGATTAACGCGAAGCCCCATGTCATTTCGCTTGGCACGGTGACTGAACTCAAGTCATTCGACACGACTCGGATCGGGGCAGGCGCGCTGCTTGACGACGTCATGACTGATTCCGGGATGCGGCGTGACTTGCCTGTGATCCCCGCGGCCATCGGTGTGATTTCTTCGCACCTTTTGCGTCAGACGGGCACCGTGGGCGGCAACCTGATGGTTGACACTCGCTGCTTCTGGTTCAATCAGAGCAAGTTCTGGCGCGATTCGATTAGCGGTTGTCTTAAGAGCGAAGGCGATGCGTGTCGCGTTGTGTGGGGTGCCAAGGAATGTGTGGCGGTCTACTCGGGCGATCTCGCGCCGGTGTTGATCACTCTCGGTGCATCGGTCACGATCGCAGGTCCGAAGGGCCGCCGCGTCGTTCCACTCGGCGAGTTTTACGAGCACGACGGCATCAAGCGCCATGTGTTGGGTGAGGGCGAGTTGCTTGTCGAGATCCGAATCCCCACTGAGGCGCGCACCTGGAAGGCGTCCTACCGCAAACTTCGCACACGCGAGTCATTCGACTTTCCGGTGCTCGGAGTTGCAGTCGCGGCGAAGGTTGACGGAGACTTGTTGTTGGATGCACACGTGAACTTGGGCGCTGTCCACACGACTCCGCTTTCGCGCGATGGCGCAATTTCACAATTCATCGGAAAGCGCATCGACGAGGCAACAGCGTCCGAGATCGGCGAGGCTGTCGCCGATGGGCTCGTGATTCACAACAACACCGCCATGACCCCTGCCTACCGTCGCAAGATGGTGGCGGTGTTCACCAAGCGGTGTTTCTTGGACGTAACTGGAAAGCGCGCGGTGGCTGAGACGGCATCGCGCTGATCGATTTCGATTAACGGACGGTGGCGTTGGTGCGTTAGAATCCTCGTGTTCCCCGTAGAGGAGGTTTTGATGAACCGTGTGCTTGCATGTGTTCTCGTGACCTTGGGATGCCTCGCATCAGGTGCGTTTGGGCAAGTGGTGAACTACACTCTGACCGCAGCGCCGGGGACGGTGACGGTTGCGCCTGGAGTCACAATTCCCGCGCTTTTGTTCAACGGTCAACTCCCGGGACCGACGATTGATGTGACGCAAGGGCAAACGTTGCGCGTCCGATTCGTGAACCAACTCTCCGCCGCGAGTTCACTGCATTTCCATGGGATCAACATGGTCAATGGCATGGATGGAGTTCCCGGCGTGACACGACCTGCTATCGCGCCCGGGCAGGAGTTTATCTATGAATTCGTCGTCCCCGAGTCAGGGACGTTCTGGTACCACCCGCACGTCGAAGAGCAGATGACGTCGGGACTGTATGGCATGGTGCGCTCCTATCCCTCAAATCCTGCGGCGGACCCGCCGTACGACGTTGACGTGCCCGTCATCCTTCATGACGACACGACGCAAGCGGGCGGCTTCATCGGCGGAATGATGGGCGGGACGGCCCCTGGTCTCGCCGGGCATTTCATGAATGGTGCCACGAGCGCAGGTCAAGTCCCCATCAGCGTCACCTCGGGGCAGCGCGTGAGATTCCGATTCTTGAATGCTGCGGTCCGAAGCCACTACGTCATCGCTCTCGACGGACACTCGATGGATGTAACCCACACGGATGGACATCGCATCACGACGTTGACCAAGCAGGCGATTCCAATTGGCGCAGGTGAGCGCTACGACGCCATCGTGACAATGAACAACACGGGAACGTGGAGTTTGGCGGCGTCCGGGCTGTTCAATCGCACGACCACCGTGGTGCGCGGCGTAGTTTCTTACGTTGGGTCGGTGGCTTCCACGCCAGCCGCGAGTTTCGTTCCCACGAATCTCGCCACCGGGACTTTGTTGGCCTACTCGCAATTGTCTGGATTCGGCACAACAACGGCAATTTCGGCGAGTCCGACGCATACCTACCCGGCGGTGCTGGCTTTCAATTCCGGTATGGGTGGCATGTCCTTCACGATCAATGGACAGGCGTGGCCCGCGGTGACTCCGATCAACGTCGCCTTGAATGACACGATCCAGTTGGATTTTGTCAACGGCCCGTCGCCGATGGCCGGGAGTTTCGTCCATCCCATGCACATCCATGGCCACGCGTGGCGTCTGATGGGGACCGCAGGCGGCACGGCTAATCCGCCAACCAAGGACACTCTGATCATTTACCCCGTCGGCCTGTCGGGGAGTTCCGCATCAGTTCAATTCACGGCGGACAATCCGGGCGAATGGATGTTCCACTGCCATGACTCAGAACACATGATGATGGGAATGATGACGACATTCGCCTATACGGCGGACTTCGATGCTGATGGTCTCCCTGATGATGTGGACTGGGATGCCAAGTCAAGCCTCCCGGCTCTCACGATCTCGGAAAGTTCGAGCGCGTTTGCCGTGGGTGGCGTCGGTGCTGTGAAGGTGCAGGCGGCGCCTGGGACATTGGTGAACCTCTATTGCGGAATTCCTGTTGCGATTCCGTATCTCGCTCCCGGGCTCGGAACGCTCTATATCGACGGGGCCTATCCGGTCATCTACGGGGGGACCAGCATCGCGCAGGCTGGGCTCGATGCGAATTTCCCTTACTACGTTCCACCGAATGCAGGATTGGCGGGGATTCGCTTTGCGTTGCAAGCAATTTCTTGGCCGATGGGAACGATGGGGCCTTTCGTCTCAACGTGGCACCCGATGACGATCTATTAGGAGCAAACGCGACGCGTTGCCTCGGCGAGATCCGCGGGCGTGTCGAGGTCAAAATTGCAGCCGTCGTCGGGCATCGGGACTCCCACAACTTCTCTGAGGTGGCGACGGTAGACGGTATGGCCGGGCTCATGGTCGGCTAACGCAAGGAACTCTGGGGCGTAGCCTGACGCGAAGAGGACCGGGTGCCCAAAGTTCGCCCCGAACTGAGGGCGCAGAATCGCCCTCGGGGATTCTTGCGTCTCCCAAGCGTTGAATAGTGATCGAAGGTGATGACTCCGAACCAACGCATGGTCCACGGGATGGATCATGAAAGCAGTCGCGTTGGTCGGGAGCTGAACGAGGCCGGTGCGAATGGAGGAAGTTTGCCCAAGTTCCCACGCCTTGTTCTCAATTATCCGGACGAAATCGCTGCCGACCGATTGAAGGCAACCGGCCACCGCATGGGATTGCGCACCTGTGACGACAATGATCGCTTGAGTTCCGGCAGCGATGCTCTCATGAACTAGGCGAGCGACGAGTGGGACACCACCCAACGAGAGCAGTCCCTTGGGTTGTCCCACGCGCGTGCCCGCGCCGGCCGCCAAGATGATGTGGACGATCAAAGAAGCAGCCCTCACGTGACGTGGACGAGGAGGCCCTTCAGGTATCGGCCCTCGGGGAAGTCGAGAGCGACCGGGTGGTCGGATGCGGCCTCAAGTGTTCGGAGGACGCGTGCGTGGCGTCCGGCAGCTTCGGCTGCCGACGCAACAACGCCTTCAAACGCGTCGCGGCTGACGGCTCCTGAGCACGAGAACGTGAGCAACAACCCTCCGCGCGCTACGACGTCGAATGCAAGTTGATTCATGTCGCGGTACTTAGCGAGGCCCTCTTGGACTTCACCTTTTCCCGTGGCCAACTTGTGTGGATCCAATACAACGATGTCGTAGACGTGCTTCGCCTGCTTGGCCTCGCGTAGGAACGGGAACAAATCCGCATGCGTCCAGCCAATCTTGAGGTCATTCAAGCGGCCGTTCTTCTTCGCCCGGACGAGCGCTTTCTCGTCAAGGTCGACTGAAGTAACTCGTGTCGCACCGCCTTTGGCGGCATGAAGGGAAAAACCGCCTGCATTGCAGCAAAGGTCGAGGACCTGTTTGCCCTTGGCCAATGTTCCGAGCAGCCGGCGATTGTCCCGCTGGTCGAGGAACAGGCCGGATTTGTGCCCGCCTGAAAGGTCGGCCTCATAGCGGACGCCGTGCTCTTCAACGGTCTCGGTGAGGCCGGGAGGTGGCTCGGGGAGGCGGAACCCTTCGAGGTCTGCGGAGCGAGCGTCACCATGCCAGACAATGCGATCAACCGCAGGAAGCCTGCGCAGGGCACGTTCGACGATCTCAGCGTTCGCGACCCAGCCAAGTGCGTACACAAGAACGACCAACGTGCGCCCATACCGGTCGACAATGAGGCCCGGACAGCCGTCAGCCTCGCCATGGACGATGCGTGCACCGTTTGTGACTAAATGAAGGCCTAGCAACCTAGTGCGCAAATCGTGGGCCGCGGCAAAGCGCTTGAGTAGGAGCTCGCCAAGATCCGAGTCGTTAGGTCCTCCGACCACGCGAAACGAGATCTCCGATTTTCGATTCAGGAAACCATGCGCAACGATGTTCCCGTCTTTGCCGCGGAGCGCACACCACCGGCCATTGCCGGTTTTGGCGCCTGGGAAGAGGATCATCTTTTTGAAGACCCAAGGCCCACGGGGGAGCGTCTTGGTCTTGAGCATCGGCTCGTCGGGCCGGTGGTCGATTCCGTGGCGTCGCGGCGAGACGTTCTCGCCATCATCGTTGTCTGCGGGTCGTTCCTTGCGGGTCATGCCCCCGTTGTAGCAGATCGCTTGAGGGGCTCAGCCGGCGGCGAGCCTTAGCGAGGAGATAACAACCGCCATACCGCTGAGGGTGACGGAGGCGAGTGTGAGGCTTCTGCGAGATTGCCCTGAAACGGTGTGGGCAAACAGCGAGAAGGCGAATCCGGCGGCCGTGATTGGGATGACTAGCCAATTCAGTGCGCCAAGGAAGGGGGTGCATGCGACGAGCGCAAGGACCATCCCCATCAGCGACCAAAGAACGGCAAAGGATGCAACCACGTTAGATCTCGATTCAGTGTTGCGCGGCGTAGGACCCCGGTGGCGATCAACGCCCAACCAAAACGGGTGGGGCTGTCGTCACGCACTTAAGTTTACTCCCAACTCGGACAAAAAGACGCATAAATCTGATGGAGCCTTGCCGTTGGTGAGTGTGATTCTCAGCGCCGTAAGTGCTTGCGCTGGCGAGCACTCGCTCTCAATCACGGTGCTTTTGGGCCTTAGCTAGCTGGTGAAACTGGGTCCCACCATCGAACTCATGGATGCGTTGGTACGCCTTTGCCCGAGGCACTAGGATCTGGACAGGAGATGTAGATGCGGTCATCAGCACTAGGTTCTCGAGAAAGCGAGCTTTCGCGGCGCTCGTTTCTCGCCCTCTCAGCGGCAGTGGTTTCGCTGCCTTGCCTAGATCGCATGGCTAGCATGCACCCCATCCTCTTAGGCCTTGCTGGAGACAATCCATTCACTCTTGGCGTTGCCTCGGGAGATCCGACCCCAACCGGTGTCGTGCTATGGACGCGACTGGCACTCAAGCCGCTCGAGGTTGACGGTGGGATGCCTGCCGAGTCCATCGAGCTTGAGTGGGTCGTTGCACATGACGAGGCGCTAATCAACGTGGCTAGAAAGGGAAAGATCCTTGCAGGCGCTGACATGGGACACGCCGTTCATGTCGAGGTCGAAGGACTCGAACCGGATCGTTGGTACTTCTACGGATTTCGTACCCGAAGTTCCCAGAGTCCGACGGGGCGGACCCGGACTATGCCGCGTGTTGACGCATCGCCCGAGAGGCTCAAGTTCGCGTTCGCATCGTGCCACCATTTCGAACAGGGGTTTTATTCCGCCTACGAACAGATGGCCGCGGATTCCCCTGACATGGTCTTCTTCCTCGGCGATTACATCTACGAGTACGCAGAGAAGCCGAAGACAGACGAGAAGGATGCCCGCGTGCGATTCCACGTGGGGCCCAAGCTTCAACAGATTGGTGATTATCGGCGGCGTCATGCGCAATACCGGTCGGATCCTCTGCTGCAACGCGCGCACGCCACTTGCCCGTGGTGGGTTACCTGGGATGACCATGAAGTCGAGAATAATTACGCGAACCTCGTCTCTTCGCTGAAGGACGTCGATCCCATCGCGTTTGCGCAGCAGCGGGCAAATGCCTATCGCGCTTACTACGAGAACATGCCGTTGCGGCCGTCGGCAATGCCAAAGGGGCCGGACATGACGCTCTATCGCCGGGGACAGTTCGGTAAGTTGCTCGACTTCACCGTGCTCGACACAAGGCAGTATCGGACGGACCAACCCAACGGTGACGGTCATCGGCAGTTGAACGATGCGGCGTTGAGCCCACTCAATACCATCCTCGGAGCTCGTCAAAGGAACTGGCTCGAGTCATCGCTTGTTGACTCAAAGGCCACATGGAATCTTCTCGCGCAGCAGGTGATGATGGGTTTGGTTGCCTTCCGTACGAAGACTGAGGGTGAGCGGACGTATTCGATGGACCAATGGCCTGGCTACACGGATGAGCGGATCAAGCTCATGCGGTTCATGGCCGACCGGAAGATCAACAACCCCATCGTGATTACGGGGGACATCCACTCGAATTGGGTAAACGACTTGCGTGTCGACGATCGCGACTCAAGGTCTCCGGTTGTCGGCGTAGAGTTCGTCGGAACCTCGATTTCAAGCGGCGGTGCCGGGACAGCGGTGCCGAAGACGCTTTCGAATTTGATGGCCGACAACGCAGGCCTACGCTGGCACAATGCGGAGCGAGGCTACGTGCGTTGTACAGTCACGCCGAAGACATGGAAGTCAGACTACATCGTCGTTGACAGTGTCCTCAAGCCAAATGGGAGCACGTTGGTCAGGAAGTCCTTCGTCGTTGAGGCGGGACGACCTGGCGTACAGGTCAGCTGAAGTTCTGAGGCTCAGGTCTCAGTCAACTTCGGAGGGCTCTCGTCGTGGTTCGGGATTCACTGGATAGGCTCGGTCAAAGAATTGTCAGAAACTCACGCCGTGAAGCGTATTCGTGAGGCGGTATCCAAGCAGGGATGTTGGATCCAAGAATGCTGCTTGGAACGAAATTGTCTGACCAACGGGAGGGGAGGGGAGCATTGCCGGGAAGGAGAATCCGGCGCCTCCGCCTCCAGTCAGAGGCATTGGCACAGAGACGACACCTTGATTGATGCCATCGATGATGATTGAAGTTGAGGACAGGTTGAGCCCAAGTACCTGCTGCTCAATGTAGGTAGGCCACGGGAAAATCGAGACGGTCGGAGTCGGAGACATCACGAGGTAGACGTAGGTGTTGGTTCTGATCCCACCGATAGTGCATGTCATGGGTGCCCCTGGCGACGGATTCGGAGGCGACATCGTTAAGAGGCCTAAGTTCTGGCCCATTGAATTGACTTGCAAATGTGTGGCGTTGGATGCTGGTGTCGATTGGGTTGGGTCGAAGACCGATACCGCAATTGCACCCGTTCGTCCTGCGCCTGGGCAAGCGGAAGTCAACATCCCCGAGAGTGCTGATGAGCTGATGAAGGTAGTCGTCGCGGGAGTGTTGTCGAAGAACACCTGCGAACTTGGTCCAAAGCCCGAACCATAGACGGTGATCGGAACGCCGCCCACGCCAAGGCCAACCGTTGACGGTGTCACGCTGCCGACAACGGGTCCCGGAAGACTTGGAAGGACTGTCACGGGAAAGATCGGCGAATACGGAGCCCCGGTGAATAGGCAGGCCCAACGGACCCCATACACTCCCGGAGTCGTGAGGAGCGCCGCAGGCACCGGGGCCGATGCAATTTGGTACTCCGAGGAAATGGTGTACAGGTAGGTCGTGTTTGCGAGGAAGGTGACGGTTCCGCCGGCGCCGATCCACTCGATCTTGCAGCCCTGCGCAAAGGACCCACCAGGCATCCCCTTGCCGCAGGTCGTGATGAATGTCGACGGCGAGCCCGCTTTGAATGTCGACGGGATGACCGTGTGAAGGGTCATCTGACCCAAAGCGGCGGCTGCTATCAGGAGCATCACCGAACTGACACGTGGGATGAGGGTGAGCATCATGGGAGTCTTTGGGCGGCAGGAGGGCGTGTAAACGTTTATGCCCGTTGTCTGACGGGTTGGATGAATGGGCGCCGACGATGGCTGACGCAATCATACCCTGCGAGCGCCGCTTTTCTCGCATCCAGAGCAGCCCTGTCGAGGTCAATGCAGTCCCTCTGGTCCGGGGATCTCAACGAAAACACGCGCCGCGATTGGCATTTTCCGGGCATTCGACGAAACAACACGGCTTCGTTTCGGGTAACAGGGAGACATGGACGAATGGTTAACATCCAGCCAGGCCCCATAGGTCCTCGCTCTACTTGTGACAAACAACTCGATCGATTCCTCCATCAGCCCAACCTCCGCCACGAGCCAGGTTGGAACCGCTTCGGCAGACGCCGCAGCGAAAACTGGACGAAGTGCGCTTCTTTTGACCGGCGCGAAATTCTGGTTTTTGGTCTCGGGATTCGTGATCCAGTGGGCGTTGCAGAAAGTGCTCAGGGATGCCTCCGGAGCCGACGAAGGCAAGCGCCTCTACGGGTTGTATTCAACCGCCACCGGATTCGCGGCGATCCTCAACGCATTCGTCTATCAGGGGACTACACAAGCGGTTGCAACGTTCACAGGTCGGAATCCAGGTAACGCGGCCTCTGTCAAGGCCGCGGCGTTCCGACTCCAAGCCATTCTCGGCGGCGGGCTTTTTGCGCTGTGGTGGTTGGCAGCACCGTGGCTTGCGACGACGCTTTATGAGAATCCCAATCTAACTGGGCCGCTGCGTCTCGGCTCCCTGATCTTGCTTGGCTATGCCTTCTACGCGGTCGTGATGGGGTCGTTGACCGGGCGTTCGCTCTTCACGCGTCAGGCGATCGTTGATGTCAGCTACTCGACGTTGAAAGTCTTGGCCATTCCAGGCGCCGCATACCTATTCGGCAAGTCACTATCGCAGTCGGCAGGTTCTTCCGTTGGATATGCGGAAGCAGCCGTGGGTGGATTCGCGGCCGCCGGATGGTCGGCTTTGGCGTTGGGACTGTTCATCACGCCGCGCGCGCCCGTTGCGACCGAGAAAACGCCAGTGGCGCGGCTGTTCATCTTTCAATCGTTGACAATGGTGCTTTCGGGCCTCGTCACGTGGGTGACTCAAGCGGACCTTCAACTCCTTAATTGGCTCGGAACCGTTGATTCGGCGTCGATGGAGCGCCTGTCGGGCGAGTACCGTGCAGCGCAACTCTTCGCGACGATTCCCTATCAAGCCGTCTTCGCGATCACGTTCATCCTTTTCCCGCTCGTTTCAGGCCTAAGGGATGCTGAGGGGCTTCGGCGGACTATTCAGGGGACCTCTAAGTACGCGTTGTTGATTGCGGCGCCGATCGTCGGAGGATTTGCCGGGGCACCCGCGCGCACCATCGGACTCCTCTTTGGCGAAGAGTATTCGGCGCCGGCCGCCGCTCCGATGCGGATCCTCGTTCTTGGGTACATGGTGTTCTCGGTCTTCTTCGTCTTGTTGACAATTATCACAGCTTCCGGGAAGCCATCGCGCAGCGTCGCGCTCGTGGCTTGGTTGGCGCTTGTTCAAGGCGTTTCATCTTGGATCTTGATCCCACGGTATGGCGTTGTTGGAGCCGCGCTCGGCTCGGTCATCGGGATGACTGCCGGGTGGATTGCGCTGGAGTTCGCTTTGAGAAGGTTGGCGCACGCGGGCACTTCCTTCTCGCAAGCATTGCGTACGATGATCGCAGGCTGTGGTGCGGCACTTGTGACGCATGTTCTGCTGGACGGGTCGCTGTTCGGACGAAATGGCGTCATCGCGAGCGTCGGTGCGCCGGGCAGTCTCGTGGCCAAACTTGCGACGCTTGCAGCGTTCGCGGTAGCGGGTGCTGTCTACATCGCGCTCTTGATCTCCACGGGAGCATTCGACGCCGACGATCGCGCGCGATTTAAGCGAATCATCGGGCGAGGCAAGCCGCGTGTCTGACGCACGACGCGCACCCGTTTGGGTGGTGATCCCTGCTTACTGCGAGGAGCGCCTCATCACACGGGCGATCGCGAATGTTCCGGCCCTCGTTTCTCGAATAGTCGTAGTGGATGATGCGTCTCCCGACCATACCGCGAACTTCGCACGTGCCTCGGAGGACCCTCGTGTCACGGTACTTTGCCGCGCGACAAATGGTGGTGTAGGCGCCGCCATTATCGATGGGTATCGGTACTTCGTCGATGCAACAGTCGAGGACGCCGCGGTGTGCGTGATCATGGCCGGTGACGCCCAGATGGACTCGGGAGATCTACCCGCGTTGCTTGCGGCGATTGAATCCGGTGCCGACTATGCAAAGGGCAATCGATTTCTCATGCGGGGAACCTTCCGAGCAATGCCCGTCATTCGCTGGGTAGGGAATCGATTCCTCTCGTGCATCACGTCATGGGTAACGGGGCTTCCGATCGGTGATAGCCAGTGTGGCTACACGGCGATCACGCGGAGTGCCCTGTGCAAACTGCCACTGGAAAGGCTCTACGCGCGTTATGGCTTCCCAAACGATGTGTTGGTGAAACTTGCCGCCGCTGACCTTGTTGTGCACGACGTTGCGGTGAGGGCGGTCTACGCGGACGAGGTGTCCGGCCTCTCGCCTTGGCGTGTTGGTCCAAGGATTTTGGGCATTTTGTGGCGTGGGCGAAGTGAGATCTCCGCAGCCCGTCGAGATCGGAATCGCTTGCGCGTGTCAGCTCGGGTTAGGGATGCTTCTGTGCGCTAGAATGGGTCCGTGCGCATCCTTGCCGTCACGACTTCCTGGCCTCATTCAGAAGACCCTGCAGCAGGGAAATTCGTTCGTGCCTTACATACAGAACTCGTTAAACAGGGGCATTCGGTCACCACGGTGTTCGCACGACATGATCTGACCGAGGTGATTGGATTTGGACCATGGGGCCGAACCATTCCCACGATTCCAACCATTCCGGACTCAATGCGGTTAGTCGGCCTCGGGGGAATGGAGAGCATCGCTCGCGTTATGGGAGTGTTTCGCGCCTATCGCGCCTATAGGGACTTAGGCGCTTCCATTACTCACGCGGTGAACACTCAGATCCATGATGCGGATGTGATCCTCGCTCATTGGGCCGCTCCCACCGGAATTTGGGCAGGGGCATGCGTGGGTGAGAGCTCGATCCCAATCGTCGCCGTGGCTCATGGTGGGGACACGCGCCTGCTGCGTCGTCCGATTCTTGGCTACTTGAGTCGGAGGGATCTTAGAGGGAATCTCGCCGGGCTTGTTTCGACCAACGCCGAGGGGGTGCGCGTCGTGGGAGGGGCGGCGAGGCTCCCACCCGGACGCATCGTCCAAACACCGATGGGCTACGATGACGAGTTCTTTAGGCCACGCAACACCGCGCCCTCTAGGACGGTCGCCGACGATGCGCCCGTTGTTGCGGCTGGACGGTTCATCGCGATTAAGGGATTCGACGTCTTGATTGAAGCGATGAACGGAGTGGGAAGAAGGTTGGTGTTGGCGGGCGACGGCCTTACGCGCGGGCTACTCGCAGAAGAAGCCGAACGACACGGTGTTGACTTGGACATGCCTGGCCAGCTTCCACCCCAAGAACTAGCTCAGCTCTTTCACCAAGCTGCCCTCGTCGTTGTCCCATCGCGGGTCCTCTATGGTGGCACGGAGGGGTTTCCCGTCACTGCCCTCGAGGCACTTGCATGTGGGACACCTGTAATCGCGACGTCCACCGGAGGGCTTCCCGATCTTTTCCCACCTTCTCACTTGGTGCCTCCGGACAACGCAGTTGCGCTTAGGGCTGCGATTTTGAAGCAGCTGGCGACTCCTTCGTTCCCACAACTTGCCCGGCCTCTAGAGGAATTGACGTGCCGAGCCGTCGCGTCTCGAATATCTAGTCTCCTCAAGTATGTCGTATCTGTCGAGAGTGAGCGGCATGGGGCGGACTAACGCGAGTCAGCGCGATGCTTCGGTACATCGAGAATCCACGATATGCGGCGAGGTTCTGGATGCCGCCACAGGCCGCATAGTGTTCGGGTTTGAAGCGTCCATGGGTTTAAGTTGCGTGACTTAGTCGATGGCAATCATCATCAGTGTTGGAATCGCCTTGATGATTCTTGAACGGATCTTTCCGGATCAGGTGCTCCCCACATCGCCACGGTGGTGGTTTCGTGTGGTGATGATCAACCTGATTCAGTATGGGGTCGTGAAGTTCATGGGCTCAACATGGGACCAATTTTTCTACGGTGTCAGCCTGTTGGATCTTGATGCGATCGACCCATTCGCCGCCACCGCTCTAGCGTACGTGGTCATTACTTTCATCTTCTATTGGTGGCACCGATTTAGACATACGAACATATTCCTGTGGAATTCGCTTCACCAGATTCACCATAGTCCCGTTCGCATCGAAACGGCGACGTCGTTCTACAAGCACCCAGCAGAAATTCTCGTTAACTCATTCATCATCAGCTTGACGGTGCATGGCATCCTCGGGATGAGCCTCGCCGTAGGCCAGTACGTCATGATCGTCACTGCGATCGCTGAGTTCCTTTACCACATGAACATCAAGACGCCGCACTGGTGGGGCTACGTGTTCCAGCGGCCAGAGATGCATCGCATTCACCACGAACGGGGGAGACATTACAGCAACTTCGCCGACCTTCCCGTGTGGGACATGCTGTTTGGCACCTACAAAAATCCGAAAACGTTCGCCGGTCCCTGTGGATTCAAGCCTCCCCGTGAACTTCGATTTTGGGACATGTGGATAATGCGCAACGTCAATCAACCACCGCGTGGGAAATCCTCGTGAGCAGGGCATCCACAAGTCGATGGTCGACCTGCCTCCAATGGGCGCTGATCGCCGTCGGTAGTTTGCAGATGGTGGGGTGGGCGACGGGCTCTGCTCTGATTCGCAACGCCGGATTCATGACGAATGCCTCGCCCCTTCCGCTCGTCTTTTCAGTGTTTCGGGGTACAGAGCCGTTCTCATCGTCGTATGCAATCGAAGTCAAGCGCCAAGATGGCGGCGTTTCAATCTACGGCATCACGCCCGCGTCGTATTCGAAGCTCCAGGGTCCCTACAACTATCGCAATGTCTTTGGCGCCGCGTTCGCATTTGGAGCGCGGCTTGAATCGCCCAAGGAGCGAGTGCTCTTTAGCGACGTGATGAATTACGCTTTTGTCGTTCAGACGTCTTTGCTCGATGCGCTCGGGGTCAAGGATCCTAGTCCGCGCGGGATCGTGATCGTGCAAACAAGCCGAGCGCGCGGCATTCCGGGGACTTGGCGTGTCAACATGCAGGGCGAAAAGGAATGACGCGAATTCCAACAACACTTAACGGAATGCGGCTGTTCCGTCTTATTTTCGGGGCATATCTTGCGTTTCATTTCTTCGACCTAGTTCCATATGCCGAGGCGCTGTTTTCCGATCGCGGGATGATCTCACACGTGGAGCACCTCCCGACCTACCCAATATTTCCTAATCTTCTGTTTCACTTCGATTCGCCGGCATTCGTCAAGGTGTTTGTCGGGGTCTTAGGTGTCTTGAGTCTTCTCTTCGCTGTTGGCCGCGTGCCGCAAACAGCGTCGGCGCGGCTTAATCAACTGTTTAAATGGGCCATGCGCCTTCTTCCGGTGGTGCTTTGGTACGGGTGGGCGTGTCTCATGACGCGCAACGTCTTCATTCGAAATCCCGGAATGCCCTATGTAGGTTGGCTCTTGCTTGCGATGCCGTTCGTCAGACTTGACGACGACGGAACGAGCGGAGGAGTTGACGAGCGCCGCCCAGCGGTGCCACCACTCATCTACAACGGCGCATGGGTTCTGCTTGCTGTTGGTTACACGATCAGCGGCCTTCATAAACTACAGTCCCCAAGCTGGCAGGACGGAACCGCCTTGACTCGGTTGCTAGACAATCCGCTTTCGAGGCCAACGATATTCAGTGACGCTATGAAGGCCCTTCCAGTCGAGGTGATGAAGGCCGCGACTTGGTTCTCGCTGGGTATGGAGGTCCTTTTTGCGCCGCTCGCGATTTGGAAGAGGTCGCGGCCGTTCATCTGGGTTGGCCTGGTCGGCATGCATCTTGGAATCATGCTCGTGGTGGACTTTGTGGATCTCACCCTCGGCATGATGATGATCCACTTATTTACCTTCGATCAGCGCTGGATCCCGCCGGAACCTTCGAATGGCCCTCGCGTCGTTTTCTTCGACGGCGTGTGCAACATGTGCAACGGCTTCGTCAACTTCCTCATGCAGGAAGACCAGCATCGCTCGTTGATGTACGCATCGCTTCAGGGCGAAACTGCGGCCGCGCGCGGCCTATCTCTTGGCGCCGCTCCATCGGCAACTATCGTGCTTCTGGATGGCGACACGGCCTACACTCAATCTGACGCCATCCTTCGCATCGCCTCTTCCCTCGGCGGCCTCTGGCGCATCTTCACCATTCTCCGCCTCGTTCCGCGCCCTCTCCGCGACGCCCTCTACCGTTTCATCGCCCACCACCGTTATCGCCTCTTCGGCCACCGTGCGACCTGTCGCGTCCCCACCGCTTCCGATCGTGCGCATTTTTTCATCTAGACTCTCGGCCACTGGTCCGTTTCTTCGTTGGAGCTCGAGTGCGCACTCGCGAATGTCCGTCGGCCGCCGTGAGGTGATCTCGACTGCGGAAGCGGCCTTGAGCGGTAGCAGTCATTGAGTTGACGTCGTAGCCGAGGTCCGCCGCGTGGCCCAGCGTTGCAATGAGAGATTCCAACAGTCGTTCCTCGCTCGGACGAAAATCAGTACGCGACGACGCTCGCTTGCCGCAGTTGCAAGTTTCGCACAAGACTTGAAGATTCTCTCGTGATTCGACATCAATCCGCTGGCCGTCCGCGGTGGCTACTCTTCCACGCTTCGCCAGGTCCTTTGGCACAATATGATCTATATGCAGCGGAGAATTATGTGCCAACGCGCCACATGCTTGGCAGCGACCGCCAGCTTCATCGATGAGGTCGTACCGCAAAGACGAACTCTCCGTGCGTTGGACGGCTAGCCGCCACTTCGCGAGTTCACGGTCGCAGCATTCTACGATCTGCTCGATCATGCGCTCTTCACCTGATCGCGCAAGAAGTTCAAAAACCTTGGATTTCCTGTCGTACTGTATGATCCCGCGCTTCATCAATGTCTTTTTTGGGTAACGCATTAGGATCGATCGATATTTGCCGACCTCTAGGTCGTTGCCAAGCATGAGCTCCTTTGAAAGGTCTAGCGCGGTCATCTTGCCACCGGACTTCAGCAAGGCGCGGATAATGAGTGGCTGGTAATTAGCCGATGTCTCCATTTCGTATTTCACAAATGTCAGGAGATCCTCATATGTGGACTTTGTGGAACTCATGCGGGCGCTCCGTCCAGGCCATGATCTTGTGCATCGTGATCCCGCTTCCCACATCTTTGACTGACTATTGAACGTCGTGCAATCATGAATTTGCCCTGTCGGAAGCGACGCTGAAGTGCGCATGCTGCATGCGATTTCTTCGATCGAATATCACTTGCCTATGGAATGCGAGATGCTCTTGTGACGGAAGGGCAAGTTTTTCTGGCAAGCAAATCGGAGCTCCTTCATGTCCCAGAAAATGGCCTTCGATCGACGAATCTCTTAGCTGATTCTTAAGGTCCTGGCTGATGACGAGACGGTATTGATCGTCGAAGGTGGTCATACCTTGGTCAAATGCGCGGTCATGAAGCAAAGAGAGACAGAGTCCGTTTTCGGGATCTAGTCGGTTCTCCGGAAACGAGGACCAAGGCTTGATGTGACTCGCGACAAGGAACTCTTCAGTGCTGACGCCTGTGATGCAGCACCTCCCGCTGTACGACGTCAGGATCGCACGTCGAAAGAACTCTTGTCCGCGCCGTGCCATGACTAGAGTCTGGCTTTCAGTCCTACGCCCCGCGGAGTTGGCGCCATCGGGATCGAGCTGGTCAAATTGTGGCTCATCAGGCAGGTCCTCCACAACATTGTCCGGTACGATCTCGCGGAACCGGACTTCGCTAGCGAGACCTATTGCCCCCGGATCGCTGCTGAACGCTTCCCATATCTCCCGATCTTGCTTTGATGCGTTCGCTAGGCCGGCAACGTTGCGTTTCAGGTGAACTGGATCGAGGGATGAAAGGTTGCATAGCTTCATTGCGATCGCGCTTGGGGTACGCTCAAGTCCAAACGCGACTTGCTTGATGAGTGGAGTCTCCTTATGGAATTGCCCGAAAGACAACTTCGTGTATAGGTTGATCGCGACAAGTAGTTCGTCGTGAGTCCATCGTCTGCGCATCCCTTTCTGCACGCCGGATCATAGTGCGTTGGGCTAGGAGTGGACTTCGGTTTTGGGGCGTTTTCTTGGCGGCCTTGATGATCGATTTGTCGTGCGCGGTATGGTTGATGGACAGGCGAAGTCGGGTTGAGGGTTTCGTATCGACGGGCGCAGTCGAGGCGGATGCGGCGGGACCGAAAAGAGGCTGTTGTTGGCGGTACGGAAGGGGATGGTGGGAAGCCCTCGAACGACGGAGACAAATCGCATGTTGGACCTGGGAAGCGGTAGTCACGTCGGTCGAGATGGCGTGAGACTTAGGCTGAGCCGCAGGGGACGCTCCTGAGCAGCCTGATAGTTCAGGTGGGCACGACCAGTAGGTCACGCCAGAGGATTGCGGTGAAACGGTCCGGAGGACGCGACGTGAAGCTCTCGATGGGAGGCCCCGTAGCGCCGAATTGCTGATATGGATCAGATCTTGGTTGATCGAGTCATGAGATAGTGCTGTCGCATGGTGTTGTTGTGGAAGTACTCAGTCGCCAGGGCGTCGAAACACGTGCGGAATTCAACGAGCCGCGCTGGATCGTTGTTGAGAGATTGGAGGAGCTTGATGATGGGCGCCGAAGTTCGTTCAAAGAGGTCCCTGAAATGCATGGGACTGAGTGCGGCGGTAGTCATCAAGTTGCGCTCGAAATAGAGGTCACGGATGGCGACGCCGAGACGCTCACGGACAGTTTCGGGCGTGCCCCAATCGGTCGTCGGTGGGACACCCACGGGAGGCGGAAGGTATTGATTGACAAGATGGAACATCCTCCCCATGAACATCTCCGGAGGCCATGTGCTGAATGCGAGGGTGCCGCCAGGCTTAAGGACTCGCAGCATTTCGCTTGTCGCCACGGATGGCCGAGGTGCGAACATGTGCCCGAACTGGCTGACCACGACATCGAATTCACCATCGTGAAAGGGAAGGGACTCTAAGTCGCCTTCCGACAATCCAACGTTGACGCCCGCGATCGATGCATTGGCCTCGGCGCGGCGGAGGAGGACCGGGGAAAGATCCAATCCTTGGACGACAGCTCCAAGACGAGCCGCAGTAATGGCGACTACTCCCGTGCCACAAGCAACGTCAAGTACACGTTGCCCGGCGCGAATCTCTGCGAAGCGCACGAGTGTCGCCGCCGTGGGCGTGGTGATCGTCTCGAGCGGGGCGAACAGGGCCCAGCCCTCACGCTGGGCGTTCTTCAACTTTTGGAATGGGTCAATTTGCATGGTGCGCAGCGCTACCTATTTTTCCATCATGTACCGAATTGCGACAAATGCCAAACCCTGATTGAACGTCTGATCTTGAAAATTATGAACACCTCTAGAGCTCAGTGCTCAGCTGCTTAGGTGTGGTTCGACCGCGAATGAGAAGGCGATTTGCGATGGTCCGATTGGTCGCCTATCGCGGGGGAGAGACTTCGACCGTGTCGTTAATGACAGGTTCGAAGAAGCGCAGGCGCACGCGATGATCTTTGTCATGCACAGATTCATCGCGATCGAAAAGGGTGCTCGACACAAGCCTGTGGCGCGGCAGATGATCAGGGATTGTCCAACGGTCCGTAAAAAAAGCCGTTGGCGGTGGAGTCGCCTGCAAGTCAAAGCTGATTCGGGACCGAACCCGCTCCGGTGACCCCTCCCGGGCGTACGCGAACAACTTCGACGCCAGCAGGGGGACCTTCTTGTCAGGGTCTAGTTGGTTCATGTGCTCAATGGCTTGGAACGGCGCAGGTGCGACAGTGTGCAGCAGCTTGGCGCGTTGGGCCGTATAGGTGCCCATGACCAAAACCAATGCAATCCCGATCCAGGCGCGATTGAACGTTAGGACGATTGCAAGAGCGGGAAGTACGCACAGGAAGTAGCGCGGGTGCGCGGGAAGGAAGGTGAAGACGAAGGCGAGCTTGACGACCGCTGCGATGACGATCAGTCCTTTTGCCGAGAGCATTTGCGACTTGATCGTGGCTCCTGAACGGATCATCCAGATGCGCCATCGGACCAGCGCCACCATGCACCCTGCAGCGACGATGAAGATGGTTGCTCTCCAAGGCTGCAAGCCGAGTGTCCCTTCGGCTAGGGCCCGCGCAAATCGTGCCGCGCGCCGCCAGACACCGTCGCCAACGAAGATCGAAACGTTGCGCTCATGGAAGCGCATCATCGCCTGCTGCTCGGTAGCAGCAATGATCTGGTCGATCCCCTGATGAAGGGCCATCCCGCCATACCAAGCCGTGAACCCTAGGGCGACGCCTGCCAGGCGGACCCACGCCGGTCCTCGCAAGAGGAACGGCAGGAGAGGAAGAAACAAGTGCGTGCGGACACCACACGCGAGACCCACGCCGACACCGAGCCAGAACGCCCGACGCCAGTTCACTGGCTCGGGATTCTGAAGATGTGCAAGCCACAGGATTAGCGTCAATGCGAATCCCGGCATGTCGGTCAAGATCTTCGATCCCGTGAGCCAGAAGCAGGGCGTCGCGATAACGACAGCAGCTTGAACTAATGCAATGTGTGATGGAGCGCCGAGTCGTCTAAACAGACGGGGAAGCAACATGGCTGCGATACCGGACGAGATGATCGAGAGCCATGAAAGCGCGAGAGCAGGAGATCCGAGAAGCCCGTTGAGTGCCTTTCCTCCGAGAATGTAGATCGGGTATCCAGGGGGATGGGGTCGATGCTCTTGGATGTTGAATCGCTCAACTCCTGCAACGAACAAGCACGAATCGTGGTCGTCGAGCGAGCACGAGAACCACATGGCAACTCCAACCGCTACAAGTATGCCGAGGCCAACGTCGACAAGAGTCGTACGCTGTGCATCTCGGTGGAGTTCAGTGGTCGTGGAAGTCATGAAGGGTAGGCGTTTGAAGCCTACCCCCCACTTGTCGGGTGGAATGCCGCAACGAGATGGCATCAATCCGGGTCAAAGATACCGGCGCAGAATCTTTTCGAAGAGCGGCTCTTCAATATCAGGGCGCGTGCCGGAGAGGTTATTGGTCTCATTTGGGTCGCGGGCTAAGTCGTAAAGTTCGCGTGACTTGCTGGTTGAGTTGTAGATCAACTTCCAAGTCCGATTGCGCACGCAGAAAACGTTGGCTTCTGTCGGTGAGGGGGTCGGGCCGTCGAGGCCGGCCGTCTCAACATAAACCTCGCGGTCAGATCCGTCTTCACCGCGAATGACCGGTAGGAGCGATCGTCCCTGCATTTCCTTGGCCCCTTCGATTGGGTCAATCCTGCAGATGTCGAGGATGGTCGGCGCAATATCAATCGTGCGAACCATGACAGGAAACTCCTTGCCTTGCGGAAGGAGTGTCGGGTGCATGAAGTATGCCCATGTGTTGATGGTGTAGTCGTACGCGTAGATGCCGTACGCCTTCTCTCCAATACGCTCACCCACGCCGCAGCCGTGGTCCGTCATGAAAATGACGATCGAGTCCTTAGTCGCCCCGGTTGCGTCGAGATGCGCTAGCAGTCCAGTCATGTACTCTTCCGCGAGGTCGAGATACGAGGAGTAGCGCGTTTCGTTCATGCCTCTGTTTTCCTCGCCAAAGTAGCGAGGGTCGTCGTCTTTGAAGACCTTGATGACGTTGGTGACGATCTCGCGGTGAACGTAGGAGAAATGCAAGTACATGAAGTGAGGCGATGGATTCGACCGCACTTCGTTGATCATGGCCTTGTGCCGGCTCAACAGATCGTCTTTGAATTCGTCGTGCACTCGGACTTCGTCGAATCCCTGGTGCGGTCCGATCTTTTCGTTCATGAAGTCCGCGACACAGCGATAGCCTCCCTCGCTCATGTGTTGCGCGAGAGTCTTGCAGTTTTCCTTGTCGTACTTCGGGGCATTCATGTAAGCATCGACGCCGGTGAGACTACCGTACATACCGCTCATGAAAGCATGGACAGACGCGATCGTGTAGGGCGCGTGCGTGAACATCTGAGGGAACGACACCGAGCGCTTGGCGAGCTCCGAGAAGATGTGCCGGCCGTCTCGTCGGTCAGCGCGGACCATGTCGATGAGGACCATGATGACGTTGGGCTTCGCCGGAATGGGCTCTGCCTTCTTCTTGCCGAACCAACCTAAAGCCATGGGATGAAGACCTTGTGTAATTTAGAAGAACACCGCGCCGTTGCGGGCTCGGGTGATGAGGAAGTCAGCGATTTCCGGACGCATGTAGAACGCTGGAGGACTCTCGCCGCGCCCGATCATGGCACGAACCTCAGTGCCGGAGATATCTACCCACGCCGATTCGCCGTGTGGGCACGTTTTTTCGGTCACGATTTCAGCGCATGTGTTGCACCAGCATGGCCCGTGAAGTCTGAGTGGCGTAATGCCGAGCTCGCCAGGAGCGTAGGCGTCAAACGCCTTGTGTGCGTCGTACTTGCCGTAATAGCCGCCGACACCCGCGTGGTCGCGTCCCACGATGAAGTGGGTGCAACCAAAGTTCCTGCGAATGAGGGAATGGAAGACCGCTTCGCGAGGCCCCGCGTAGCGCATCGCCGTCGTGAGACCCGCGAGCACCACATGTTGCTTGGGATAGTAGCGATCCACCAAAAGCTCGTAGCCCTCAAGGATGACCTCAGGGAGCATGTCGCCGGCTTTCTTCCATCCGATTAACGGGTGGATCAGAAGGCCATCGGAAATTTCGAGCGCTATCTTCTGAAGTCGCTCGTGAGCGCGGTGTCCCAGATTGCGGGTCTGAAAACCCGTTATGGTCTTCCACCCCCGACGACGGAACTCGGCACGGACCTGACGTGGCTCAAGGTCGAATCGCGTCGGAATCAGCGACTCGGAGCGACGAATCAACTTAATCGGACCCGCGATGGCATGAGTTCCGCGTGAAAGCCAGCGGTCCACGCCCGGGTGCGCGCGGTCGGTCGTGCGCCAAACCTCACGGGCGACCCGCTCGAGATCGAGTGCGAAGACCTCAGTCACATGGAGAATGGCACACGGTGCGGCTTCTTCTTCATTCCACAGAAGGACGTCTGAGCCGACTTTGGTTGAGTCTGCTGTTGTGCGGTCCACCTGCAACACGATCGGAATGGCCCACGGGCGGCCATCGACGAGGCGCCCATGCTCAGAAACGCTTGCTGTGTCCTTGGACCCGAGGAACCCGGTCAGGGGCGAGAACGTGCCGTTTGCGAGTTTCTCAGCATCAAGGACAACCGTTCGGTCAACCACAATTTTGAGCAGTGACTTCGAGCGGTCAAGCGCGTCTGCGAGCTCTGCACCTTCGAGTCTAAGCTCGACGAGGTCGCCCTCTGGCGTTGATAGGTGCTTCATGGGCGGCTGGAATGCGTCTTGTCGTTACGAAGCGCAAGAATCTTGGGATAGATCTTCTCGCGGGAATGTTCCAGATCAGCAAGACCGTCGTTGTCGGCCCAAGGGCGATTCTTGGTGTAGCACGGAACGAGCGGCGCGCCACGGCGCACCATCGATTCAAGCGCTTCCGAAAGGAATGCCATCATGTTGCCCGACTTGACGGCCTTGTCCATTTCGGTTGTGAGTGCGGCGGCTCCAGCAGCAGAGACCTTCATCAATCCGATGAATTCGCCGCTGCCGGTCTTGGGGTCGAGTTCCTTGTTCACTGCGATGACACGACCATCACGGATGATGACCTTTTCGTCTTCAGGCGTCATGTCCGAACTTTCGTCGATGGCCATGACAACGTCGCCTTGAGTTGACAAGATGTCCGTGAGGATCGACGGGTCGAAGATGATGTCACCGTAGAGGATGATGGTGTTGCCGGAGATGTTCGTAAGCCAGGTAGAGACGAGCATGTTGGTCGTCGTATACCAAGGATTGAAGGCGAACTTTCCGCCAAAGCCGTCCGATCGAAGATACGCTTCGATCTGCGCGTGATTGTGCCCCGTTACGATGGTGATGTCGGAATCCCGCACTCCGTTGAGTCGCAGGTTTTCGAGCTGGTGTGAAATGATCGTGATTCCGCCGACGTCCAGCATGCACTTATGCTTGTGGGATGTTAGCGAGCCGAATCCAAGGGAATTTCCCGCTGCAAGGATGACGACCTTGTGAATCGAATCGGTCTTCTCCTCGATCGTTCGTGCGATTCGGCGCATCGTCGCGATGCAGTCGTACGGGTACTTTCCGACCGCGGTCTCTTCAGACAGCATAAGGACGTCCGCCCCGTCGAGCACGGCGTTGGCAACGTCTGAGACCTCCGCCATGAAGGGAATGGGCTTGTCGAGCATCGACGTCATGAATTGTGATGCCACGATGACCGGCACTCCGGTCTTGCGGGCTTCGGCGATGACCGCCTTTGCGACAAGGGGAACGTTTTCGCGGCCGATCTCGGCTTCGAGATCGCCACGGTCGATCATGATCATGTCTGCGTGATCGAGGATTGTGGTCAGATCTTCGACAGCCTCGGCGGTCTCGACCTTGGCCACGACGCGCACCTTCGATTCAACGAGTTGGGCCTTGATGCGGCGGACGTGTTCGGCCGAGCGCACAAACGAGAGGCCGACCATGTCGACCCCAAGATCTAGCGCGAGGTTCATCAGGCTGATGTCGCGTTCGAAATCGAAGGGGATGGCATCGTGGATGCCGCGGATGTTCATGCCCTTGCGATTGCGTAGGAGTCCTCCAACAAGCACACGGGTATGAATATCGGTGCCTTGAACTCCCGTGATCTCGAGTTGGATCGCCCCGTCCGCAGCCGAGATGTGGTCGCCGGCTCGGACGCGGGTGTAGAGGGGGCGGTACGTGACCTTGTCGCACGGAATGATGAAGGTGGCGCCCTCGACGAGATCGATGGGTTCCTTGATGTTGTCTGTGCGGATCTTGTT
>CAMARR010000006.1 GCA_945860915.1 Candidatus Kuenenia stuttgartensis | reverse complement strand
CAGAACGTTGTCAACGTTGCCGCCGACCAGCGTGTGACGATCGTCGAGCCGACCTTGCTTATGGCGGAAGCCACGCCGTCAGGCATTCGTCCTTGGACGCTTGATATCTCGACGGACAGCATGTTGCCTTATGTCGTCGGCGTATCGGCTGCCACAACCCCCGGGTTCGCGCTCAGCGATGGGCGTGTGATTCCTCTTGCCTACGATGCAGTGCTCGAAGCCTCGTTGATGGCGAACTCGCCGTTCTCTCCGCAGAACGTGGGCTCACTCGATGCGGTCGGCTGCAAGTATGGACAATTCAACTTTCCTCAGACCCCCCTCCTCAACGGAGTGACTCTGTGGACGTCGGCCGTCACCATCGACCCAGCCTCACCGGCCTGGGTCAGAAACATCGTTGGACCGTTCGCGATCCACTTCTAAAGCACCTAATCAAATTACATTCAAAGGCCCTGACACGTCAGGGCCGCCCGCATAACACAACCCATTCAGGAGCCCGTTCACTCGGGAAGCCATTGCAATGAAGTCGAAGTACCCAAAATCACGCGCCGTTGCCCGCCTCGCCCTTGCGGCGGTTCTCCTTTCACTTTCATTGACGGCACAAGATCCAAGCCGCACATTCCGCCTGCAGGGACGTCTGAACACCGCGGCCAACGCGCCGATCAACGGGCTTGTTCAGGTTCAGTTCACGATCTACGACGCCTTGTCTGGCGGCACGTCCCTGTGGACTGAGACCAAGACGGTCAACGTCATCGGCGGCTTGTTCGCTGTCGACCTCGGCACGATCACTGCCCTCCCGACTAACCTCTTCCCTGACGCCCAAACGCCACGTTTCGTCGGCATCACGGTCGGCGCTGATCCTGAGATGACGCCGCGCCTTCGCGTCGCTGGCGTCGCGATCGCGAACCGCGCCCGCTTCGCGGACGACGTTCCGAATCGTCCGATCAACCCTTCCTCCCTCAGCATCAACGGTGCCCAGGTCATTGACACCAACGGCAACTGGGTCGGCAACCCAACCGGCCTGATCGGCCCGATGGGTCCGGCTGGTGCAACGGGTGCTCAAGGTGCGACCGGCGCCGCTGGTCCACAAGGCAACGACGGTGCAGTGGGCGCCGCAGGTGCGCAAGGTGCCGCAGGTACCAATGGAACCAACGGCACAAATGGTGCTGACGGAGCGCAGGGCGCAACCGGCGTCGCAGGTCCGCAAGGCAACGACGGTGCAGCGGGCGCTGCGGGCGCCGCAGGTGCTCAAGGCGCCGCAGGTACCAATGGAACCAACGGCACGAATGGTGCTGACGGTGCGCAAGGTGCGACCGGCGCCGCTGGTCCGCAAGGCAACGACGGTGCAGTGGGCGCCGCAGGTGCGCAAGGTGCCGCAGGTACCAACGGAACCAACGGTGCAGACGGCGCACAAGGCGCGACCGGCGCAACTGGCGCCGCTGGCCCTCAAGGCAGTGATGGCGCGGCTGGTGCCGCAGGTACGAACGGAACCAACGGCACGAATGGTGCTGACGGCGCGCAAGGCGCAACCGGCGCCGCAGGTCCGCAAGGCAACGACGGTGCAACTGGTGCTCAAGGTGCCGCAGGTACGAATGGAACCAACGGCACGAATGGTGCTGACGGCGCACAAGGTGCGACCGGCGCCGCTGGTCCACAAGGCAATGACGGTGCTGCGGGCTCGACCGGAGCCCAAGGTTCCGTAGGTGCCACCGGCGCAACCGGTGCCGCTGGTCCTCAAGGAAATGATGGCGCGGCTGGTGCCGCAGGTACCAATGGAACCAACGGCACGAATGGTGCTGACGGCGCGCAAGGCGCAACCGGCGCCGCAGGTCCGCAAGGCAACGACGGTGCTGCGGGCTCGACCGGAGCCCAAGGTTCCATAGGTGCCACCGGCGCAACCGGTGCCGCTGGCCCTCAAGGAAATGATGGCGCGGCTGGTGCCGCAGGTGCTCAAGGTGCCGCAGGGACGAACGGAACCAACGGCACGAATGGTGCTGACGGCGCACAAGGCGCAACCGGTGCCGCTGGCCCTCAAGGAAATGATGGCGCGGCTGGTGCCGCAGGTGCTCAAGGCGCCGCGGGTACAAATGGAACCAACGGCACGAACGGTGCTGACGGCGCGCAAGGCGCGACCGGCGCCGCAGGTCCTCAAGGCAACGACGGTGCTGTAGGCTCGACCGGAGCCCAAGGTTCCATAGGTGCCACCGGCGCAACCGGTGCCGCTGGGCCTCAAGGCAACGACGGTGCTGCGGGCTCGACCGGAGCCCAAGGTTCCGTAGGTGCCACCGGCGCAACCGGTGCCGCTGGTCCTCAAGGCAACGACGGTGCTGCGGGCTCGACCGGAGCCCAAGGTTCCGTAGGTGCCACCGGCGCAACCGGCGCCGCTGGTCCTCAAGGAAATGATGGCGCGGCTGGTGCTCAAGGCGCCGCAGGTACAAATGGAACCAATGGCACGAATGGTGCTGACGGCGCGCAAGGCGCGACCGGCGCTGCTGGTGCTCAAGGCGCCGTAGGTGCCACCGGCGCAACTGGCGCCGCAGGTCCGCAAGGCAACGACGGTGCAGTTGGCTCGACGGGAGCCCAAGGTTCCGTCGGTGCAACCGGTGCGACGGGAGCTCAAGGCGCAACAGGTTCGCAGGGCGACACTGGTGCTCAGGGCAATGTTGGTGCCCAAGGCGCTGCTGGAACGACGGGAGCTCAAGGGGCAGCCGGACCTCAAGGTGACACGGGCACACAAGGGGCCATCGGATTTCAGGGATTAACCGGTGCGCAGGGCGACACCGGCGCTCAGGGTGTCGCAGGCCCGCAAGGGGTCAAGGGCGATACAGGAGCTCAAGGCGCAACCGGCGCACAGGGGTCTTCTGGAAGCAACGGCACGAATGGGACCAATGGCAACGATGGGGCAACTGGGCCTCAAGGCGTCAAGGGTGACACGGGGCCGCAAGGCCCCTCGGGCGGTGCAACCGGTGCCCAAGGCGCGACTGGCGCCCAGGGTGACACCGGTGCGCAAGGATCCGTTGGCGCCCAAGGCGCAGCCGGACCGCAAGGTTCGACGGGGTCTCAGGGTGACACGGGTGCCCAAGGTTCTACCGGTGCGCAGGGCAGTGTTGGCGCGACGGGCACAACGGGCGCTACCGGCCCGCAAGGTGCGACTGGCGCGCAGGGTTCGACGGGTGCACAAGGTTCGACGGGTGTCGTCAGTGCGACCGCCGCTGGAACCAACTCCAGCGTGCTATTGACGAACGGAACAGCGACGTTCGTCGCTTCGAGTGGCAACGTCACGGTTGCCGCTGGACAGAAAGTCGTGGTGATTACAACGGCAGTCTTCGTAAACAGCAGTACCCACTTGTATGACGTGCAGGTTGCGTCGAGGATTGGTGGCGCGAATACTGGCCACGGCGTTGCTCTTGGCGTTGAGCACTCGGGCAATCGAGACCTTTCAACCACATCGAGTTTCGTGATCACGGGCCTTGCGGCAGGTACATACACGTTCGGTACATTGGCCACGGCGCAGCAAACCGGCTCGAGTTTCACCGGCGGCCAAACCACGGTCATGGTGATCAACTGAAGGTGAAATCATGAAACAAACCTTCAAGTCATTCTGGATGCTTGGCATCGCGGCAATCGCCGCGGTGCTGACGTCAGCCGTGTCAGCCCAGCAGAGCCCGGCCTACCGCTTCGAGTCTTTGGATTTGACGGCGGGTGGCACAGCAGCCTCGTCACCCAACTATGTGTCATCACACACGTTGGTTGATGTGGGCGGCACCGTGAACAGCGCAAGCTATGCGGGTGAAATTGGCCTTGGCGAAGCAACCGCGATCACGGCGTTTCCAGCTCACCAGGTGTTTGGCATCACGCCTCACATCGGCCCCTGCAGTGGAGGGACGCAAGTCCGCATCGCGGGTGTCGGGTTCCAAGAGGGCAGTCCGACGTCTGTCTTGGTGAAGATCGGATTCGCGCCGGAATTCACCGTGTCAACTTTCACCAACACCGAGATCCTCTGCACATTGCCTGCCGGCTACCCGGGGGATGCGGATGTCGTGGTGACAACTCCATGCGGTTCACGCACGTTGGTCGGTGGGTTCAAATATGTGTGCGCGAGCGGACCGCTTGCATTGTTTAGCGTGACCCCAGCGATGGCAGACATCGACGGGGGAACGGTCGTCACCTTGAACGGTCTCTCGTTGACAGCGGGAACTTTGGTAATGGTGGGTGGTTCACCCGCATACGACTACACCTATGTGGACAACCAGACGCTGACGTGCCGCGTGCCCGCGCACTTCATGGGCACTTTTGACATCAGCGTGACTAATGGCCTAGGGACTGCCACCCTCACGAACGGGTTCACGTATACCGTGCTTGCTCGCGTGCAGGTCGTTTCTGGCGGATGCGCCGGACTCAATGGGACGCCCCAGGCATTCGTTGCTGGATCCTTGCCCTACGCCACCGGAGCCACGCTTTCGATCGTCGCTGCAAGCGTCCGTCCTAATGCTTTTGGTTACCTAATTGGCGGTTTCGAGGCTGCGCCGTATTCGATGTTCGGGTGTGTAGCGCTTATTGACGCGAACGCTGATCCGATCCTTTTCCCGACTACCGCATCTGCATACGGAATCGCCCAGATTCCTGTGGTTGTTTACGCAAATCCGGGACTCGCGGGCATTTCAGTTATGGCACAGTGGGCCTTCTTGGACGAGAACTCCCCGTCGACGTTCGCGATGTCGAACGGCCTTCGTATTCGTTTCGGATATTGAACTTCACTGCTTTGATGTCGGCACATTGTTGCGCGACGACCCCTGGTATCTGACCAAGATTGGAAAGGTGCCGGGGGTTCGCATTTGTGGACCGATCCGAGTATGCTTATAGGTGGCAGTTTGGCGCCCCGAACGGAGTTGACGATGCTCGTGTCCCATTTGGTTCGACGTGCCGCCGCCCTCGTGGTGGTGACGACGGCGTTCTTGTCCGCCCAAGACTTGCGGCTGACCTACCTTGGAGAAGGCGTCAACAACGAGCTTGGTCGATCGATTGCCGGCGGCCTCGATGTCGACGGAGATGGTCGTCCCGATTGGATTTCGGGCGCCCGTGGGTTTTCGACCTCGACGTTCGCCGGCAAAGCCCACGTGTACTCGGGCATCGGTTCGCTACTTCACACGTTCGTTGGGCTTGCGGCTGGCGATGAGTTCGGCGTCTCCGTTTTGCTCGTCCCGGACCTGAATGGGGATGGCCGTGCCGAGGTTGTCGTGGGGTCTCGATATGGCAATGGCCTCGCCGGCAACGACTCTGGACGTGTCAATATCTATGCCGGCGGAACATGGGCGAGTCTAGCCGTGCTTGAAGGGTCGGCGCCTGGTGAGAATTTTGGCGCATCAGTTGCCGACGTCGGCGATCAGAATGCTGACGGCAAGCCTGACATCGCGATCGGTGTTCCGTGCATGGGCAATGGAACGCTGGGCCGCGTCGAAGTTCGTTCGGGAGCAAACTTCTCGATCCTTTCGGTGTTCACCGGCACTCAACTCGGAGAGTGGTTTGGATACACCGTGTCCGCCGCGGGCGATCTGAACAACGACGGAGTGACCGACATTGCCGTCGCTTCTATTGCTTTTGACGGGCCAGCCGGCGTGGACGCCGGAAAGGTGACAGTGTTTCGCGGTGGTTCAGGAGTAACCATTCCGACGACGTTGCTGCAGTTCGACGGCGAGGGCGCCGGCGATCGAATCGGAATCGCGATGGCGAACGTCGGTGACATGGATAATGATGGCATCAAGGACTTGGTGTTCGGTGCCAATCGATATGACGCCCCTGGTACGACCATCAATGACAACCGTGGACGTGCATACCTCGTCGGAGGAGGCAACGGCAATCTTCTGCGTACATGGACCGGCGAAGAACCAAAGGACTGGATGGGAATCGGCGTCGCGAGCGCCGGCGACATTGACGGCGACGGTGTCAGCGAGATACTTCTCGGTGCGTGCCAAACAGAAAAGGGTGGCGCGGGTCGTGCCTACATCGTTGATGGTACGAATGGAAACGTTCGTCATGCGATGCGCGGTGAGCATGCGAGCGGCATCTCTGGAAACGGGGACGCGTTTGGATTCGCAGTGGCGTCAGTCGGCGATCTTGATGGCGATGGTGCCTGTGAGTTCGCCGTCGGGGCATATGGCGTCGATGGCTTCGCTGGTGGCAATACAGGGAAGCTCTACACCTACTCGTCTGCCGTCCGTTACATCAACCCTAATGCCGCGGCGCCACAGCATCTCGACCTGCGTGCGGTGACCTGGCCCACGGTCGGCACCGACTTCACCATGAAGGTCACAGGTGCGCCCGCGAATTCCGTTGGCTTGCTTGGAGTCTCAGCAACAAGATCCGACATCGCTCTCTGGGGTGGGACGTTCTATCTTGACTTCGCGTCGCTGACACTGGCACAGTTCACAACTGATGGCTTCGGCGCCGCCCAATTCACGACGGCGATTCCTAGCGTTGTTCAGTTGATCAATCTTCGAGGCCTAGTTCAGATCATTGTTTTTGATCAGGCCCAAATCAGCTCCGTGGCGTGGTCGAACGGAATGCAGATCGTCCTCGTTCCCTGAGCCTATTTCCAGGGGGTGATGCCCACGAGGAGTGAGAGGCGCGATGGGCCGGTGTTGGTGACGCCGTGCGGGACGCCCGCCGGTGCGAAGAGAATGTCGCCGGCGCGGCCGAGGATGGTTTCGGCGCCGATCAAGAATGCGCCCTCGCCTTCGTGGACGAAGTAGAACTTGTCTTGGGATCCGTGGTCGTGGGGCGCTTGGACCTGGCCCGGCTCAAGGCAATTCATGCCGAGCAGAATCCGAGGCGTTTCAAAAAGGGTGGACTTAAATCCCTTGTCGGCGCGCGCACCAAGATGGTCCGAGATGTGTTGGATCGACTCGCTCATACGGGCATCGTAGCGCGAAGTCCATTCAAGCCAACTTGACAGCGAGGGGCCCAATCCGATTCGTTTTACGACATTCAGTGATGCTGACTTTCTGAGTCAATCTAATTCAGATTTCGATGAACTAGGCAGGAGGCCTACTCGGATGTCAAGGTCGGCTACGCAACAACGATCGGGCCAACGGAGAAAGCGCTGCCGCACTCCAACGCCCGACGCGGATTCCTAGGAGGCGACATCCTTCCGCCCGAATTGCTCCATTAGGAATTCGTGGCTCCTTGCGATAAATCTCTGTCTTGCCCTCTCGCCGAACTCTCGCCACGCGTCTGTCGAACACATCTCGATGAGCGTCGTCGCCATGGACTCAACGGGCGTCTCTATGATCTCTCCGGGCATGTTGTTGACCTGGCTCGGCTCGCTGACGACGCATTTCTTGTTGATGACGGCGTAGAACATCCGAACTTGTTCCTGCCGATTCCACGGCTCGAAGGCGTGGAGGTTCAGGACAATTTTGCAATTTGCAACGTGCTTGTCGATATTCGCATCCCCGTAGCTCCATCCTAGGCGGATTTTCCCATATAGCTGACTCTGAAGGGTTTGGAACACCCGGAAGCGCCTCTCGTTAATCAGACCATAGAATAAGATGTCGAAGTCGGGCGCATCATGGGTGGCAATTCGATCTAGGGACTTCGTGTAGAGCATAGGAACAAGTCTGTCGACCTTTAGATTGTGTTGCTGCAGGTAGGCAATGTTCAATGGATCATAGTCCCCTATCTCATCGGCTCCTCGCATGTTATCAATCGTCTTCGGTACTGAGTGCCACGCGCCGATGCCCATCAGCTGCTCGAGTTGGTAGATGATGATTCGGCGCCCAGGGTTGTCGCGCTTCATCACTTCGACTGACGTGAAGATATACGTTCCGAGTGGAAACAACGCGCCTTGGTACTCAGGCCGATCGAAGTGTTCCAAGAGCATTGCGGTGACATGGGCAAAGAAGACGTTGAGTTGATGAACTACGATGTACTTGCCAGCGATAACTTCCATGAGCACCCCCTCGAGTCGTCGACAAGATCGTACCAATGTTGGCGAATCAGGGCGATTCTTCCGCGTGTTGGCCCCGGACGCCTTGATGATCGAAGTGGCGCATCGAACGGAAGTTACTTGATGCGTCAAGGCAGCTTGATCGTCGACGCGTCACCCGTTACGAAGGCCCACCAAATGTCCTCCGGTGCGGTTAGCAGGTTGTGGGTTGAACGCGTTGGGAGGGGGACCGCTCAACGAGCTGGCGGACTTTGGGGCTTGATGCTCCGGCGTGGAGGCGCAACGTAGACCGTGCAACGGCTTCCAATTGACGACCAACTCCATGATGCCATGCGACTTCTCGAGGAGCACGGCCGCCTCGTTTTGGTCGCCGAACCTGGCGCGGGCAAGACTACGCGTGTGCCGCCCGCGATCATCGACGCGGGCTTAGCGGGGGAGGGGCGAGTGCTGGTGCTGCAGCCCCGGCGCGTTGCTGCGCGGATGGCGGCGGCGCGGATCGCGTACGAACGCGGAGAAGACGTTGGCGGATTCGCCGGATACACGATCCGCTTCGAGAGCCGTGTTTCGAGAAACACTCGCGTCCACGTGGTGACTGAAGGGATTCTGACGCGACTCGTCACGGATGATCCTTCGCTTGAAGGGATTGGCGCGGTCGTGCTGGATGAATTCCACGAGCGCAGTCTGCACGCGGATTTGGGACTCGCGCTGGTCCGCACGATTCAGAAGGAACTCCGCCCAGATCTGAAGCTCGTCGTGATGTCGGCCACACTCGATGCGGAGCCGCTCGCAGCGTGGCTCTTCGATGCGCCCATCCTTAAGGTGCCGGGCCGCACATTTCCCGTCGATATCTCGTGGCTCGAAGCACCCGATGACCGACCGCTTCCCATTCGAACGGCCGCTGGTGTTCGCCGCGCGATCGCGTCGGGGCCCGGCGACGTTCTAGTTTTTCTCCCCGGTGTCGGCGAAATTCAACGCACAGCAGACGCACTGGCTAGCCTTGCCGCCGAGGAGAAGCTTCTGGTCGTTCCTTTGCATGGCGAACTTCGCTCCGATGAGCAAGACGCAGCGCTGCGGCCCGCACAGCAACGCAAAGTGATCCTCGCGACCAATGTGGCCGAAACCTCGTTGACCGTTCTTGGCGTCACGATGGTGGTTGACTCAGGCTTTGCGAAGATCGCATCATTCGATCCTGACACGGGACTTGATCGGCTGGAGTTGCGCCGCATTTCCCGCGCGTCGGCTACTCAGCGCGCTGGGCGTGCGGGGCGCACCGAGAAGGGGCGCGCATTCCGCCTTTGGTCCCGCAACGACGAGGCGGCGATGCCTCCTTACGAAACACCGGAAGTTCGCCGCGTTGATCTCGCTCCGACGGCACTCGACCTCCACATGTTCGGCGAACATGACGTCGTTGGTTTTCCGTGGTTCGAAGCGCCACCCCGCGATGCCGTGATCGCTGCCGAGGATCTGCTGATTCACCTCGGTGCCATCGATGCTGCGACGCGTCGACTAACCAAGCTGGGCGCGCAGCTTGCCAAGTTCCCAACTCATCCGCGTATCGCGCGGCTCATGGTCGAAGGACATGGGCGTGGTGCACTCGAAGAGGTGGCACTGGCCGGAGCTCTTTTGTCCGAGCGCGATCTGATTCGACGTGGCACGCGCGAATTGCCCACCGGTCCGTGCGATATTCTGGCGCGCATGGATGTCCTCTCGGGGGAATGGCCCGGTGACTTCGACCGTAACGCCGCACGCCGAATTCGGGCCGCGGCGGAGCAGACGGCGAAGATCGCAAGGCAAGTCCTTGGTCCCGCGGCCGCGCGAAGTGGCGATCCCGAGTTGGCAGTGCGCCGCGCCTTTTTGGCGGCATTCCCGGATCGCGTTGCTCGCCGCCGCGAGAGAGGGTCGTTTGATGCGGTGATGGTCGGTGGCCGCGGCGTTGCGCTCGCGCCGGGCTCGGTCGTGCGGGATGCGGAGGTATTCACGGTGCTCGACGCCGATTTGGGCGCGCGGGGCTTGCACGCTAAGGCGCAGGTGCGATTGGCTAGCGCTGTCGAGCCCGCGTGGCTCGCCGAGATCCCGGGGGTCGACCTCCGGGAGGTGCGCGACGTTGTTCTCGATGACGTCCGCGGCCGGGTAGCCGGCGTCGTCCGGACGCGCTACTTGGATCTCGTGCTGACGGAGGCTGAGACGGGAAGCCCGGATCCCGAACTCGCGAAACAGCTCCTGCTCGCAGCTGCGCGCAAATCGCCCAGCCGTTTTCTAAAATTCGACGGGGCGGTCGCGCATCTCATCGGGCGTATCGAAGCCCTTGGTGAGTGGATGCCGGAACTCGCCATGCCGTCATTCGACGCGTTACACGTGATCGAATTGCTCGAGCCCTGGATGGATGGCGTCACGTCCGTTGCTGGCATGGAGGCACTGCCCATGTTCGATGTTGTTCGCGGCGCGCTGAGCCGGGAACAATGGGACGCGTTGGAGCGACATGCGCCCGAGAGCCTGACGCTTCCAACAGGTAACTCCCGGAAGCTCGAATATGTCAAGGGGAAGGCGCCGGTGCTCGCGGTGAAACTCCAAGAACTCTTCGGCTGCGCGGATACGCCGACGGTCGCGGCGGGACGGGTCCCGGTTCTACTCCACTTGCTTTCGCCTGGACACCAAATCGTGCAAGTGACATCCGACCTGCGATCTTTTTGGAACACGACGTATGTGCAGGTCAGGAAGGACCTTCGGGGGAGATATCCACGGCACCCGTGGCCCGAGGATCCATGGACGGCCACGCCAACTGCGCGTGCGAAGCCCCGCGGAACGTGACCGCGAGGGCGACTCGCGGTGTGGTAAAACTATTAGGGAGATCATCTCATTGCCGCGTCACTGGTTGTTCAAGTCCGAACCTTCAGTGTTCTCCATCGCCGACCTCGCTCGGGTCAAGTCGACCTCGTGGGACGGCGTGCGCAACTACCAAGCCCGCAACATGCTCCGTGACGATGTGAAGTTGGGCGACAAAGTGCTGATCTACCACTCCAATGCGGAGCCCACGGGGATTGCTGGCGTTGGCACGGTTTCGATGCCCGGGCATCCTGACGAAACAGCGTTTGACCGCAGGCACGAGCACTACGATCCGAAGAGCCTCCGCGAGAACCCGACATGGTTTCTCGTGGACGTTCGTCATGAACAAACGTTCCCTCACGTCATCACGCGCGACATGCTTGGCAGCGACCCGGTGGCCAAGGGCATGATGGTGTTACGGAAGGGGAGTCGATTGTCGATTCAGCCCGTGACACCCGACGAATTCAAAGCGGTTCTTCGCCTCGCGAAGTAACCGGAGACAACACGATGCTCGAAAAGCTCTTTCACGATCACGTTGCGACTCTTGCCTCCCGCGCCGCTGCTGTGCTCAGCGCAACTGGGTTCGACGGCTTGGTGATCTCCTCCGGCAAGCCGTTCACCTATTTCGCGGACGATCAGGACGCACCGTTTCGCCGGGTTGCGCATTTTGCGCATTGGACGCCGCTAGCGGGACCCTCGCACCTCTTGGTGTTCACTCCCGGGTCGAAGCCGAAGTTGGTTCGTCATGCGCCGGAGGACTACTGGTACGAGCAAGCGCCGCTCGGCTCGCCATTCTGGGCGTCAGAGTTTGACATCACGGAATGCGGAAGCGCGGCTAAGGTCTGGGCGCAGTGCCCGAAGGGCGCGAAGTGGGCCTACATTGGCGACGAACCTGATGCCGCCAAGGCCGCTGGCATTCCGGAGTCCGGACTCAATCCAAAGACCGTCGTGGCTCGATTGGATTGGGATCGCAGTTTGAAAACTGCTTATGAAGTGAAGTGCCTTGAAGAGGCGACACACCGCGCGGCCCTCGGCCATCGTGCGGCGTTGACTGCATTCGGAAACGGCGCCTCGGAACTCGAGATTCACCACGCTTATGTGCAGGAATGCGGCTGTGTTGACTCGGAGCTGCCGTATGGATCGATCGTGGCACTCGACGAAAAAGGCGCGATCCTCCACTACGAGGGAAAGCGCACTCAGCACGGCGGCAAGGTTCTCCTGATTGACGCCGGTGCGCCTTGCCGTGGCTACGGAAGCGACATCACTCGGACGTGGTGCACACCGCAGGCGCACCCGGTTTTCCGTCAACTCGTTAGCGACCTTGATGGGCTTCAGCGCGCACTGTGTGATGGAGTCAAAGTGGGGCGTCCATATCTTGATCTGCACATCGCTTCTCACGAGGGCATCGCAGACATTCTTCATCGGAATGGCGTCTTGAAGCGTGGAGGTGCAAGCGCCGTGCAGGACGGGCTCACGCGTCCGTTCTTTCCGCATGGCCTCGGCCACTTCCTCGGAATTCAGGTCCACGACGTGTCCGGTCGCCAAGCCGCTCCCGAAGGTGGCGTCCTTGCACCACCCGCCGAACACCCGTATTTGCGGACAACTCGGACGATTACGGCGGGGCAGGTGTTTACGATCGAGCCCGGCATCTACTTCATCCCGATGCTCCTTCGCGATCTTAAGTCGTCGAAACATCAGGCAGACGTCAACTGGAGTCTAGTCGATGCGCTGATCCCAATGGGTGGCATCCGTATTGAAGACAACTTGGTCGTCACGGCGACGGGGCACCGAAATCTGACACGCGAGTGTCTCCCGGATTGATGGTCTGAAAATGTCGACTCGCGCTCGATGGGGATGGTTCACGCTTGTCGCCGCTCTGTTCGGCGCATTGGTGTGGCTATTGATGGATCACGGGGCGATGCCGACAGCCCCCGTATTGCCGATCGCGAACACTGCGCTGGTCATCACCCCATCGAGCACAGCGAACACGCGGCCCACCACGCGCCCGCGATCGGCCATTTCCACGTCGTCATTCGATGGCGAGAGTCTCGAAGGGTTGCCGGTCCCGGAGTTTGAGTTGCCTCTCACCACGGGGCTTGAGGTGATCATTACAGCCTTCGAGACCGGCCGGCCGGTTCCTGACGCCGAGCTCATGGTCGTAGATTTTGGCTTCATCGACCCCGACATCTGGACTCGGCGCAATCTCGATCGCAGAGATCCCGAGGAAGTCGTGAGAAGTGTCTCGCGTCGCTATCGCTCGGGCAAGGATGGTCGCGCGTTCATCCCTTGGCCGCGAGAACTCACCGTGCTTTTAGTCCGCGCGAAGGGCCTGTCTGCTGCCCATCGCATCAATACGGATGAGTCTGGCCCCGTTACGGTCGAAGTGGCTCCCGATACTGAAGTCAAGGTTCGCGTGCTCGACGTCGCAGGCATGCCGGTTCCCGACTGCCCAGTTGACTTTCGTGTGTTCAATGAATCGGATGGGTTCGACTTTGTTCGTGCGCGGACCGACCATGACGGCATGGCGATTTCCAAGAACATCGATCGGTATGCGTTGCTGTTCAACTTCGATCGTCGCGGCGAGGCTCGGCTTGGCTTTCCGGTCGCCAACAAGGACGCGTCGACCGCCCCCTTTTCGTTTGTGCCGCTTCCCGTCGATCCGCTTGAACTTCGCGCCCCCGCGACAGGCCGGGTGGTTGTCGAAGTGCAGGATGGCCACGGGGGGCTCGTGCCCATGGATGGATTTGTCCGCCTTCGTGTCAAGGACGCGGCATCCGACCTCCCGCGCGGGGGCAAGGGTAAGGCGCGGAAATTGCGTGAGGGTGTTCGCGAGGGCGCAGACCAGCGCGGGAGAATCGTGTCGGGAACCGCAGAGTTCACGCACGTAGAAGTCGGGCTGCGAGTGCAGGCAGAGGCTTGGTTCCCGGACGGCAGTGCCGCGCGCGGCGAAGATGACAATGGCCCACTCGCTGAGAACGACTCCGTGGTCCTGCCCCTGATTCGGCCTATCTCGACGCCGACCCTCGTAATGAAAGTTGTCGATCCAGAACGTAGGCCGTTGTCGAACCAGCGGATCGAAGTTGCCGCGATGGTCGGGAATCCTCCGATTCGCGGAAAGTGGGTGCGTCGGATCATGACGGATGTCGATGGCATCCTGCGCACGGACCTCGGCGACCCCGAGGCCTTCCCTTGGGATCCTCCGCAGAAGCCTACTGGCCCACCTGACCCTATCGTGCGGCTCTTGTTGACGAGTCGCATCGGTCAGGTTCCTGATCTCAAAGGTCAACTTGACCTGCCGGCGACAATCCCGGACCCCTACGAGCCAGGCGAGTTGATGTTGTCTCGAGGCGAAGTTCTGCTGACGGGCCTCGTGACGGATGAGGCCGAATCGCCGGTTCGCCACGCGCGGCTTCTGCTCGAACGCCAGAAGCTCGGAGAGGACGGAAAACTCCGTTGGCAAGGCGAGGAGGTTCTCGGCAACCTCGCTGACTACGAAGGCAAGTTCGTGGTTCGATCCATGGATATTTCGGGTGTCTGGAGAGTGCGGCCCGAACGTTCTGGCTACATGGATACGCCATGGACCGAATTCCGCCCCGGCGCGGCATTAAAGCTGATTCTTCAACGCGGCTGCAAGGTGGTGGGAAACGTTCTTCTTGATCCTGAGTTGCCCGCCGGTGCGTTGCGGGTTCGGTTGGTAATCCGCAAACAGGGTGCAGCAGAGAAAGACCCACCGATCTTTGATGCGACGCGCAATCCGGGAGTCCTCGGCGAATTCGAATGGGATCGGCTCCCCGAGGGAGTCGCACGCTTATCGATTCACACCGCGGCGATGGCGAGGAGATCGCTGTTCAGCATCGAGGGAGTCGTCCTTCGCCCGGGGCCCGCGTGTGATGATCCGCGGCTCAAGGACATCGACTTGCGCGGCAAGCTCCGTCGGATCGTTGTGACCCTGCGTGATCCAGGTGGCAATCCCGTTGATGGTGAAGCCACCATCATTTCGAAGTCTGGTGACGAACAGCCGACGGTGGGTGGAAACAGCCGAATCGTGCTTCTCGCGCCCCCAGAGACAGTGGACCTTCGTGTGACGAATGCTCGCTTCTCGACAGTGGTGATTGAGGACGTCGTGGCGGACACACAGGTGCGCTTCCGACCCGCACGCGTCATCCGATTCCAAGCGCCTTCAGGTATCGAGTGGCCCAACACTCCGGATCGTTTGGGTATCAACGTCGAGTTTCTTGGACACCCCGACGTGGTGAAACTCTATGGACGTCCGCGACTCGTCGAGTCGCCTCGCGGCAATGACCAGGTCTTCGGTTCCGATGGCGAGGCGATCTTCCGTGTGACGACGCCCGCTCGCCTTCGCGTGAGGTGGTTCGTCGAGCGCCCAGGGCCCGGCGGGAAGTTGAAGCAGATTCGGGTAGGAGGCCAGCCGGAGGACATCCTCATGCGGGAGTCGGACGACGAAGTCACCCTGCTTCTCAAGCCACCGGAACGTCGGGCTTTGACTCAAGCGAAGGCGGAGCTCGACCGTTGAGGATTTGACCGGTTCAGCGACATCTCGTGCGGTTGGGTCGATGGGGCAAAGTCGCTAGATTCTTTCGCTGTCCCGAGAGGCGCGGATGGCCCCCAACCCAACATGATCATTGTCCTTGAACGCGGTGCGACCGAGTCACAACTCGATGGCGTTCTGCGCGAGGCGTCCCTACAGGGGCGATCGGCCTCGGTGACCCGTTCCAAGGGCGCGACCTTGGTACGGCTCGACGGCCCGGGTGACCTTGGCGAACGGATGCGCGGGCTTCCAGGTGTCCGCGCGACCATGGTCGGCAATCGGTCCTATGTGTTGGCCTCGCGCGAGTTCCAACAGGCGGACACGCTGGTGCGCGTCGGTGACGTGGTGTTCGGCGGTACACGCGCTGTCTTAATCGCAGGGCCGTGTTCTGTTGAGAGTCGAGAGCAGGTGTTCGCCGTCGCCCGCGCCGTCAAGGCCTCGGGCGCTCACATGCTCCGCGGCGGTGCATTCAAACCACGTACGTCGCCGTGGTCTTTCCAAGGCATGGGCGAGGAGGGATTGAAGCTCCTAGCCGAGGTCTCGAAGGAAACCGGCCTCCCCGTCGTGACGGAAGTCATGTCGCCCGACCAGGTTGACTTGGTCGGAAGTTATGCCGACATGCTTCAGATCGGATCGCGTTCAATCCAGAATTTCCCGCTGCTTCGCGCGGCGGGTCGCTCCGGCAAGCCGATTCTCTTGAAGCGGGGCATGGCCACCGAGATTGACGAGTTTCTTGGCGCGGCCGATTACATCCTTGCTGAGGGGAATCCCAACGTCGTGCTGTGTGAGCGCGGCATCCGGACGTTCGATACGGCGACACGATTTACACTTGATGTTGTTTCGATCCCGGTGCTTGAGCGATTGACGCACCTACCCGTTATCGCCGACCCAAGCCATGCCACGGGTGTCGCGCACCTAGTGGCCCCCGCTGCGCGCGCAGCCATCGCGGCCGGCGCGGACGGACTCCTCATAGAGACCCATCCGGACCCTCGAGAAGCCCTCTGCGATGGGCGGCAGGCGCTCACGATGGCCGAACTCGACGCCATGATGGGCCCAATCCGAGCCATTGCCGCCGCCATCGGCCGTTCGATCTAATCCGCTACGATGGCGAGCGCATGAAGCGCTCCATTCCATGGCTGCTGCTGCTCGTGATCGCTAGCGGCGCACTGTCCACCATCCGATCACCCGTGGCGGCTTGTGAACTTTCGAGCGAGTTCCAAGACGGCGAACGCAAGGACTACGCGCGCCTTGCTAACTCCTGTGTGAAGTGCCACGCCGACGTGACGGCAGAGCATCAGGCGTCTGGACACGCCCAGAGCTGGAGCGATCCGGTGTTTCAGGCGGAATTGAAGTCGAGTCCTGACAAGGCTGACAGTTGTGCGCGCTGCCACGCACCTCGTGAAATCCTTGACGCGGGAATCGGCAATCTTCCGAGCGCCCGGGCTACCGCACGCGAGTTGGGCGTTTCGTGCATCACGTGCCACATGAAGAAGAATGAGTACTTCGGCCCGTTCACGAGCAAGGGTCATGGAGGTGTCGAGGCTTCGGCGTGGTACCGCGAATCCAAAATGTGCGCGTCGTGTCATGGACAGCCCGAAGCACGCAAGGAACACGAGCAGTTTTCAAGCTTCGTAAGCTCGCCCGCGGCAAAAGGCGGGGCGACGTGCCAATCCTGTCACATGCCGGAAGTAACGCGCGAACTCGTCACGGATCCCAAGATTCGCCCAGAGTTCAAGATCGGCGCGGTTGCCGCGCGGAAGCACACGTTCGGCGGTGTTCGCCACGGGACGCTCGTCGAGAAGTCAGCGGACTTAGGCGTCACGAGCGAGGGCAACAAGGTGGTGGTCAAGATCAAGCCCAAGACTGGACACGCCATGCCGGCGTCCTATGGACGCAAAGTCATTTTGGTGGTCGCGCAGCGCGCGGCCGATGGCAGTGCACTTGCAACGGAGTCGGTGATCTTTGAGGCACCGGGTTCCGTGCTCGCTCCTGATGTGACATCCGAGCGGACATTCCCAAGTCGTGCGGGCGCATCGTCCGTCGTCGTGACGTTGACTCACAACTCCCCGAAGGCTCCGGGTCGTGACGCGGACGACGTTCAGCTAATCGCGACCACGACTCTCAAATTGCCGTGATGGTGTTGGAAAAAAAGCGGCGCCGCCGGTGCGAGACGGCGGCGCCCGAAGCTCAGGGACTAACTACCCGTGGGAGGATGGATGGGTTGGGAAGTCAGATGCGTGTTACACACGAGAGAACGGGTGGTCCCCTTTGACGGCCGCGATCGGCTCACGCCGCTTGCGACCGTCTCATCGCACCTCAAGTATCGGACATATGCTAAAAGAACATTAGTTGCTGCCTAAGAAGAGGATAGAAGGCTCTCTCGTTCGGGGAGATCTAGGCGCGACCCGCGGTTCTTGAGCGACTTGGCCCCGCAACGTAGAAACCTCTCCCCGCATTGCCTTTTTCCAAGGCGATCGCGGATTCGGCGGCGTAGCTCAGTTGGTAGAGCAGGGGATTCATAAGCCCCGGGTCACAGGTTCAAATCCTGTCGCCGCTATGAGGGTCCGCAGCGTGTCCGCTGCGGACCTTCTTTTTCCCCGATGGAGCGATCGTTGGCCGTAGGCTACCGAAGGGTGAGGGTGCGGCAGAGGTCGACAATCGCCGACGCACCGTCAAAACGAATCTGGCCTCTGGCTCGTGCATCCACGAGCGGCGCCAGTTCTGTGGCGAGTCCTGCTCTTACCGCTTGGAACAACGAATCCGAGGAGACCGCCGCGGGCTCAAGTGTGTCGATAAGGCCCAATGACTTAAGGCGCGATGCACGAATGTGCTGCTCTTGTCGATGCATCACGCGTGGGATCATTAACGCACGCTTGGCCACGCGAAGCAACTGTGTCGTGGTGTTGTAGCCACCTGTGCAGACGACGAATTCCGATGCGGCCATGAACGGGCTCGTCGATTCCACAAAGTCGACAAAAGAGAGGCTGACTAAGGAACTGATTCGAGCTACCTGAATCAGTAGTGAATTGCGAAGTACATCGGGTATGAACGGACCTGGAAGAACGATGCTATGCCAGTCGACCTCCGCGGCATGGGACTCAAGCATGTTGAGGTAATTGCCGATCACGAGGTCGCCCGCTCCTTCGCCGCCACCCGTGGTGACAGTCACCGTTTTGAGTCCGGGCTTGAGAGCGCCTTGCACCAGCAGGGGATCGAGAGCGGATTCTGGCTCTGCGACGAATCCGCAGTAGAGGGTCTTGGCCTTGACAGTATCTGAAAATCTGTAAGCCGAGCTCGTATCGAAAACATCCTGCTGTCCATAGATCAGGATGTGGTGATAGTGACGTTCGAGAACGGCGTGGACGCCGCGTTCATCCCAGTCAGCCGCGACCGCTTCGGGGGTGTCGATGACGTCGCGCAGCCCGAGCATCCGTACGCAGTTTGGCCGAAATTTTTCGAGCCACTCGAGCGCAGGGAGGATTTCGCCTTTCATCCCCGTCGGGGCGTGATCGACAATGAATACGTCGGGCGCGTAATCTTGGAGTGACTGGAGGATCAGATTGCTGCGAAACCGCACGACGTCGTCATCAGAAACTCCAAGGGACCGCGCCGAGTAGTCCTCGGAAGCGTTCTTCTTGACGGAAGGCAACTTGACGTAGTCAATCCCGGCGGGCAGCGTGTAGCGATGCACTGCCGGTGAGCCGGTGATAATGAGTACAGAGACCCCAGGAATCTGCGCAACGAGCGTGCGTGCGATATTGCTGCAGCGTTGCAGGTGGCCGAGCCCTAATGTGTCGTGCGAGTAAAGGGCGACACGTGCACCAGCGCCGAACGGTTGGGCGTTCGGCCGTGCACGCGATGGCTGTGCGGGTGCCGTAGATGGAGACCCCTGTCTGTCACGCTCGCGCATAGCTCCCGTAACCGCCGCCCGTAGCTGAGGCTTGGAGAACGGTTTAACGAGATACCCGTGACCGCCCGCCTGCATCGCACGATCTACGCTGGCATCGTCTGAATAGGCGGTGACAAAAACCACGGCAGGATGATGGGACTCGGTGAGCCTTCGCGCAGTTTCGATGCCGTCGAACTCGCCCCGAAGTCGTATGTCCATCAGAACAAGGTCGGGAGACACCACTTTCGCTGCGTCAACCGCCTCCATGCCTGAGGAAACGACGCTCGATACGTGGAATCCAAGCTCCTCCATCAGAACGCGCAAGTGCATGGCAACAATGCGGTCGTCCTCGACGATTAGGGCTTCTTGGATGCGCGTCATGCGTTGGACTTGTCGTAGGGGAACGTCAGGACAAACTCGGCACCTGTACCGGACCCAACCCGCACAGTACCCCGTAGTTGTGATGCGAGGTCACGAACCAATGACTGTCCCAACGTTTCAGAGTTTGCGAAGTTCGCGGCGCGGAGCCCTTGGCCGTCGTCTCGCACCTCGAGAACGAAATTCGCACCCTGCTTCGTGCAAGTGACGACGATCGTCCCTGACTCGCTTCGTGGAAACGCATGTTTGATTGCATTCGTCACGAGTTCATTGACGATCAGACCGCATGCGAGGGCACGATCGAGATCAAGCCGAAGTTCGTCAATCACAGCAGAAACGGTGATGCGCCCCGGCGGATCGACATGGGATTGTTCAAGGTTCGCAATCAGAAGCCCTAAGTAGGTCCTGAGGTCAACGAGCCCGAGATCTTGTGCGCCGAAGAGCTGTTCATGAATGAGGGCCATCGAGCGAATGCGATCTTGACTGTCCTGGAACTTCTCGAGGGCCTTTGGATCTTTGATTTCGCGAGACTGAAGGTCGAGAAGACTTGTGATCACCTGAAGGTTGTTCTTGACGCGGTGATGCAGTTCGCGAAGGAGTAGGTCCTTCTCTTGAACCGAATCTCGCAGCGCTGCTTCCATCGATTTACGCACCGAAAGGTCTTCAGCGAGACAGACGAAGCCTCTATCCGCAGATTTTCCGAGAGGTGCCGCCGAAAACGAGACCGGTACCAAGCTGCCGTCTTTGCGCTTGAAGTGATGTTCCACTCCGCGACAACTTTCGACGGATTTCAACGAAGCCTCAATCATGGACGTAGGAGCGCCCTCGAGCTCAATACGATCGTAGCCAAGCATGGAAAGGAACGCCGCATTCGGAGAACTGATGGTGCCGTCCGGAGCCACGATGAAAAGGCCTCCGGCCAAGGACTCAATTACATCGCTGAGATTGCCAATGGAAATCGTGGAGGCTTCGAGTCGCTCGGCCATCCGGTTGAAGGTGGCACCGAGGTGCCCGATCTCGTCGTCTCGTTGGATGCTGACGCGAGCGTTCAGGTCGCCTGATCCGATTCGCAGGGCGGCGGCATCGAGTTCAACCACCGGTCGGGTAATGGTCCGCGTGAGAAAGAAGGCAACACCCAGTGCCAAGACGACACCAACTACGGTCGTCGCGATCGTGAGACGCGTCGCGGCCTGTGCTTGCTGCGCAATCAACTTGAGCTCTGACTTGAGCGATTCCTCCGCCTCAAGCTCGATCGCACGCAGCATCGGAAGCAGTTTCTTCCTAGCGTCAGACTCAAGCCTTTCACCGAGTAATTCGGCGGCTCGCAGGGTGTCGGGCGGCGAAGCAATGGCGTCGTTGATGCCACCTTGGAGTGTCTGGACGCTGACGATGAGCGGCGTGATGACGTCATGTCGCCTTTGTACTTCCAGCTCCCGTCGATGCGTGTCTTCGGCGAGCGTCGCGAACTCGATTTCCGTAGCTGCGTCCGTGATCAGTTCCGCAAGATACGTTTGAAGATCATCGAGGCTGTCAGCGATCTTTGTTCGTAATAACTCGATTTCGAGTTTCTTCTGGGCTCGCTCGACGTCTCCACGCGCGTCGCGACGAAGGTGGCTTGCCAGCATTAAGTCATGCGCCAATGCCAAGCACTCTTGTGCGGCGGTACCCATACGCGACGCCGCTTCGTGCCTGGCGAGCGGACCACGCGGGATTTGGAGGGGGATGCCTGGTGGGATCTCGAATTTGTACCCCGAGAACTCAAGCACGGTCGTCCCATCAGCGCGTTTCGTCGCCGTAGTAATGGTGCCTTTCAACTTCTCATCGGGCTTGAGCCCATCGGTCTTGATCTTGCGTGCGATCCACCTGCCATCACTCGCGACCGCCGCGCTAATCTCCACTCGCATGCCTACCCTGAGAATGGAAGCATTCGGATCGTTCTCCTCGCGTGACTCGGCATTCGGCGTCCCTCGGTAGATAGGAATCCCCAAGACCGTGATTGACCCCGTCGTCGGGTCTGTTGACTCGATTTGTCCGCGAAGCTTCGGCCGACGTTCGCGCGAGAGCCGTACGATCCGCGTCACACGTCGAATCTCACCGGGTGCAGTCGAAAACTCGAGTTCCAGAGTAGTTCCGACAATCTCGTCGGTGCGTAGTGGGACCTCGGCGTCCCGTCGAAGCTCGCCGATATCCTCCTGGATCGAGCGGCTGATCGATGCCGTGACGAGGCTTGCGATGATCGTCGGCAAGAGCACCACGAGGATGACGAGAAGAAGTCGCGTTCGGAGTGTCATGTCTGAGGCCCCTAAGGGCTTACGTGGACCGTTTGCCAGTCTACGCCATCGCGGGGGCAAGTCTCGGCAACGAAGCGAATCCTCGGATAGGATGCCTCCATGAGCTTTGGTCGGATGGTTGCATTGGTTCTTCTATCGGCTTGGTGTTTTGGCCAAGCGCCGGATGGATTCCGCACTAATACCGGTGACGGGTGCGGTGTGTCGTTCGTTTATCCAGTCGAGTTCGCGGAGTTTCCACTTCCGCCGACTGAGACCGTGACGCGGTCTCGCTATATCCGCAAGGAGATTCCCGACCTCATCAAACGGGAGAGGTCGAATCTCAAGCCCTCGTTCGAGGTCTTCGTTGTACCGAAGCCTCAGGGCGGTACGACGGGTGGAGGTAAACCGACACCGGCTCCGGCACCGGATTCGCGACCCGAGTCTTTGCCGGTCGACGGCGGTGCTGAGAGTCGACCCGAGAGTCGGCCGGAAAGCGGACCAGCGTCTCGCGAAGTGGATCCGAATGCTCCTAAGACTGTGCGCGAAGCCATGCTCGAGGCCGGTCGCATCGTGGGCTTTGATCAGTTCCGCGAAAAGCGTCTCAAAGGATGGAAGCTCAAGCCTCTGTCCCTCCCCAACGCACAACTCAAGGAGTGGTTGCTTGAACCTCCGGACGGGCAAACGCCCACACCCGCGAGTCGCATCGGCTACCTCGCAGTGAAAGACGATGGATCGAACATCGCCGGTGTCCTTGCATACTCGGCTGCAGTGGCTGAAAAAGAGCTTGTTGCCGAGATGCGCAAAGTGGCGCGAAGTCTCGCTGTTCGCAAAGACCTAACCGATGCCGAAGATCGTGTGGAGCAACTGTACGCGGGCAAGAAGCTGCGCAACATTGAGTTCAGGGTGGATGTGCGTCGCCGACTTGCCAAGGGTTGGAAGGCGATTGACACCGAGAACTTCATTGTCGTGCACCACACGGAGCGCGAGATTCTTGTCAACAAGATTGCGCGTGACCTCGAGGCGATCCGCCCTGCGTTCATTGACACGTTCCCTCCCGTCAAGCCGGTCGATGCGGTCTCGATCGTTCGGGTATGCCGCAATCAGGCGGAATACGCACAGTATGGGGGACCACCTAACACCGGAGGCTACTGGCACCCGGGCAACGAAGAACTCGTGTTCTTCGACTATTATCAAACTGCCCTCGACAGTGAGAAAGGCACCGCAAAGCGTTCGACTGACAAGGACGCGCTGCTCGTGCTTTATCACGAGGCACTGCATCAGTACATCTACTACGCGGTCGGTCAGATAAGTCCGCACGACTGGTTCAACGAGGGATGCGGCGACTACTTCTCGGGTGCGATCATCCCGCAGTATGGCGACCGCGTGAAGGACATTGGGCCCTCGCGCTGGCGCATTTCCCGCATCAAGGATCTACACGAGAAGAAGGTGCCGGGGTTCATCGGCGTCGAACGGCTCGTGAAGGCACAAAGACCTGAGTACTACGGGCCCGAAGTGGGCAACTTCTATGCGTCTGGCTGGGCTTTCGTTTGGTTCTTGAAGGAATCACCAGAGGTCCAGAAGAATCCGATCTGGTCTGGAATTCTGAGTCGCTATTACATGACACTCCGTGACGAATACACGAGGTCAGTTTCACTCATGGGCAGCGACGCGTCACTTAAGGACAAATCTCAAGCAGGTGAAGCCGCGAAGGCGTTGGCATGGAAGGCTGCATTTAAGGACGTGAAGTTTGAGGAAATCGAAACTGCTTGGCGCAACTACATCGTCAAGATGAAGCACCCGTGGCCCGAAGACCGCAAAGAGCCACCGAAGAAGTGAACACCTTGGGCTAGCTGCGCGGCGAGAGTGCGAGGTCGATCGTAATCAGCGCGTAGAGGAGGCGACTTACATCTCGCCGTTCTGAAAGGTGGTCGTTGACTAGGTCAACGATGGCATCGCGACTGAGATGCGCCTCGTTGACGAGAACGTCCGAGTCCCGAAGCGACTCTGTCATGCTGCGAAGTGGCCCTCGCAGCCAGCACGCGATAGGCACGCCGAAGCCCATCTTCGGACGCGTCCACAATTCGTCCGGCATATAGCGGCTTGCAAGTTGTCGCAGAAGCTTCTTGCTCGTGAACGACGACACATGTTGATCGCCTCCGACGCCCATCGCGAAGTCGACCACGCCGCGGTCAAGAAATGGGGAACGCAATTCGATCCCGAGTGCCATGGACTGTCTGTCGGACTTCGAGCAAAGATCGTTGGGCAAGTAGGTGCTCGCTTCGTACTGCCGCGATTCGTCGAATGCGGAAAGACGCGAGATCGGAAGCGGGCGAGGTTCGTCGTCGGGGCGAGCCGCCGCCGCTGCCAATCGGGCAAACGGCTTGAATTTGTCATTGAGCAGGCGTTCCCGATCCTGTTCGTCTGAGATCGCAAGAAGCTCCATGTAGGGGGCGCGGTCGTGGCGAGCAAAGGCACTCGAACAGCGCTCCATCCGCTGGGATCGACTGTCGCCCGCGAACACTCGCATCAACGTGGCGAGAAGAGCAGCGATGCCGTGCGCAACACGTGCCGGCAGACGTGTGTGGAGTGCCCTGATCAGCGTGTATGCGCGCTGGCGGTCGTAGCCCCCGAAGAGCTCGTCCCCCCCATCGCCGCCGAGCGCGATGCGAAGATGGGGAGAAGCGAACTCACAGAGTTTTCGCAGGGCGAGGCTCGATGGATCTGCGAATGGTTCCCCATGACTGAGACAGACCCGTCGAACATCCTCGGGAGTTATCGTGTCGATGCGAATGACGTGGTGGCGGAGCCCCAGATGTCGGGCGACCGCAACGGCATGGGCGGACTCATCGAATCGAGCGTCGCTGAAGGCAACGGAAAACGTCGGGATGGAATCGCCTACGATCTCATTGGCAATACCGGCGATGATGGCGGAGTCAATTCCACCGGAGAGGAAGATGCCTGCGGGCACACCAGGCTTGAGGCATCGGCCGATTGCGATGCGAAGCCGCTCATGCAACTCGTCAAGCAATGCAGCACCGTGGAGCTGTACACGGCCCTCATGGGCACGAGGGGGGGAATCATGGGCGAGGGGCTCGATTGTGCTGGCAGGGTGAGTCGCGCGTAGGTTTAGAGCTGGAGTTCCCTTGCAAACGCCGCCTTGGGGTGGTTCGACGGCACCGTCCTGTTCTAGTTCGAATGCGTGGCCTTCTCCGGCGTCAAGCTGCGTGATCGAGGAGAAAAACGTCTCGGGGGCGAGGGGGAACCCCAACGCTAGAACCTGACTCGCTACTTTCATGTTGATAATCGACTTACGTCCTTCGATACCGATCAACGCGTTCGCCTCTGACGCAAACGCGAGCCAACCATCCGGAAGATGCGCGACGTAGAGAGGTTTCTCCCCGTAGGGGCTTCTTCGCAGTAGGAACGTCCGAGGTTGGTCTCGATAGATCGCGACGGCGTACATCCCTCGGAAGTGTTCATGGAAGCTTGGGCCCCACTCTGCGAAGCTTCTCGCCACGACCTCTGTGTCTGAGTCGGTGGTGAACCGCGCGCCCGTCGCGACGAGCTCCTCGCGGAGTTCTAAGTAGTTGTCGATCTCACCGTTGAACGCAACGGTGATTCCAAGTTCCGGAATCTGGAACGGTTGGTGCCCGCCTTGGCGGTCGACGATGGCTAGGCGAACCGCGCCGATGGCCATTCCAGCGGAAGAGACAACTCGACTGCCGTCGGGGCCTCGATGGGCTATCGTGGTGAGCATCCGCCCGACCGCGCCCACATCAGGGGTGCGATGGCCATTAAGGTCGATGATCCCCGCGATGCCGCACATGCGGCCCGGATCCTAGCCCATCCCGGATGGACTTAACCTGCGGGTCCGACGCTTCGGTCGGGCGGGCGAGTATCAGGTGGCGCTCTCTCCCGCGGGTTGCATCACTGAGTCATCAGTCCCATAACTTGCGGCGGCGCATTCAACTCGGAGGACTCACTGCTGCCGAGTCACTACCCACGGCTCGTATGGCCGCGGCCTCGCTTTGACTCACTACGCTGTATTTTCGGTTTTGGTCGGGTCAAGGCTTTCGGCTTTCGTGGTAAACCTAAAAAACATCGTTCTTGTCACGCGCTTCACTAAGTCGGGCCTTCGCCAAGACTCAATAAAGAAGCGGTTCGTGGGGCGTAACTCGAGACCATGGGCCCTCGAACGCCACTGCTGCTTAACGTGATCTTAATAAATCATGCGATCTGCGTTGATGTTGTTCAGTCAAATTGGTCTCGAAGGGGCTTCAGTCCGCGCATCGGATCCCCTCAAAGGAACCACATGAGATCACCCGCCTGGCTCGTTCCGTTCGTTCTCGTGGCAAGCGTTGCATCCGCTCAGGCCGTGAGCGTTGATCCTACTCTCCCGTCCTACAAGCCGGTCTCGGGAGTCTCGGGAAGTCTAAAGAGTGTCGGTTCGGACTCTATGAACAACGAGATGACCCTCTGGGCTGAGGGTTTCTACCGCCTCTACCCGAACGTCAAGATCGAGATCGAGGGCAAGGGCTCGAGCACCGCACCGGCCGCACTCATCGCGGGCACGGCACAGTTTGGACCAATGAGCCGCGAGATGAAGGCCAAGGAAATCGACGACTTTGAGAAGAAGTTTGGTTACAAGCCGACAGCATTGCCGACTTCAATCGACATGCTCGCGGTCTATGTACACAAGGATAATCCACTGGCTTCCCTGTCGCTCGCTCAGGTCGATGCCATCTTCTCAAAGACCCGGAAGGGTGGATTTGACAAGGATGTAAAGACGTGGGGCGATCTTGGGCTCACGGGTGACTGGGCGAATAAGCCGATCTCCATGTACGGACGCAACTCGGCATCTGGAACGTACGGATTCTTCAAGGAGATCGTACTCAAAAATGGCGACTTCAAGGACTCGGTGAAGGAACAACCAGGTTCGTCATCGGTCGTACAGGGTGTCGCATCGGATCTGTATGGCATCGGATACTCCGGAATTGGTTACAAGACCGCCGACGTCAAGGCGCTCGGACTTTCAGAGAAGACCGGAGGTCAAGTAGTTGCAGCAGACCCACAGAACGCATACACAGGGGACTACCCGCTCGCCCGCTTTCTCTGGCTCTATATCAACCACAAGCCGGGGTCCGAGATTGACGCGTTGCGCCGCGAATTCGTGCGCTACATCTTTTCGATGGAAGGCCAAAAGGACGTTGTCAAGGACGGCTACTTTCCAGTGCGTCGCCCCTTGGCAGCCAAGGCCCTCCAGTCCTTGGGCCTGACGCTCGACCCGGCAAGCACGAAGGGCTAAGGTCTATCGATTCCGGGTCGCGAGATATCTCGCGACCGCGCGGATTCGACTTTGGAAACACCACGATCTTACACAGGAGTTCGGCGTGAGCGCCGAACTTCGCGAGGGGTGAGAGTCGCCGAGTCCGTTGCCCGTTGGCTCATCACCATCGGCGGAATCGGAACGATCCTCGCCGTCGCCACGATCTGCATCTTCTTGGTGTGGGTCGTAGTTCCGTTATTTGCCGGCTCAAGCGCACAGGTGCGTTCGGAATTCCCACTACGAACGGCGGATGACGTCGTCGCTTTGTCGGCGGACGAATACGCACTTATCGCCATTGCGGTGCATCGAGATGGAACCGTTGACGCGATCTCTTTGACCGATGGTCGAATTCTGGAAACGCGCAAGCTAGTCGAAGGCGCGAAGCCTACTGCGGTCTCATTCGAGCCTCGACACAATGCCCTGGCACTCGGCTTCGCCGATGGGTCGGTACAACTTGGGAAAGCCAAGATCGTTTCCGAACGCGTCGGAGTTGAGTCTCTGTCCAGCGACGTCGCCTCTGAACTAAAGTCTAAGGTTGCGGTCCGTGGAAATGCGGTCTACGAACGGCTGCCGGATGGCGTCATTCGGAAGCAGTATCTCGCCGTCGAGATGCAGAAGCCTGTTGCGGTCGGATCGTCGGCTGTGTTGCATGTCGCCACGGGGGCATCGGCGGGTCGCGCATTGCTCGCGGTTTGGCGCGTCGATGGGACTGGAGTCATCAGCGAAGTCCGTTCGAAGGAGAACATGGCGACCGGGGAGACTACGCTGAAGCTAGAGTCAGCGGACCTAGCTCGTCCTCAGGGCGCCCGCACGGCACCTCCTAGCCAGCTTTTCATCACGGATCTTGGTGACACGGTACTTGTAGGCTGGCCTGATGGCTACGTTGTTCGACACGACACCCGGGACCTATCGAAACCACGGATCGCTGAGGTCTTCGATATCACACCACGACCGACGGCTACTCTCACTGCCGCGCGCTGGATGATCGGGACTTCAACTTTGGTAGTCGGTGATAGTGAGGGTGGGCTTGCCGGGTGGTTCCGTATCAAGCCTGACTTCGCGACGACCACCGACGGTGGCCTGATGACGCGCGCCCATCAGCTTGCGCCACACCCATCGTCGGTCACTTCGCTCGCCGTGTCTCGACGAAATCGGCTGTTTGCTGCAGGGCATGTGGATGGAACCGTGCGTGTGGTCAACATGACGGCCTCGAATCAGGTTGCGTCCCTGCGCGTGGCGTCAGGAGCGATCGTAGCCCTCGATATCGTCCCCCGGAACGACAAGATCGTCGTACTGACGAAAACCGGAGTAGCTACGGTTGACCTTCACGCCGATTCGTCAGAGATCACGGCAGCATCAATCCTGAAACCTGTTTGGTACGAAGGCTACACGAAGCCCGAGCACGTCTGGCAGTCGTCAAGCGGATCGGACGACTTCGAAGCAAAGTTCGGCTTGTTGCCCTTGATTTTTGGAACACTCAAGGCGACTTTTTATGCGCTCCTCTTCGCAATTCCAATTGCTCTTCTTGCCGCGATCGCAACCAGCGAGTTCGTGAATCCAAGAACCAAGGCGCGAGTGAAGCCCGCAATCGAGATGATGGCGAGCCTCCCAAGTGTCGTGCTTGGATTTCTCGGTGCACTCGTGCTTGCTCCCATCGTCGAGGACCACGTCCCATCGATCTTGACAGCCCTATTGCTCGTCCCGACGCTCTTCGTGACGGCCGCGCATTTCTGGCTTCTTGTGCCTCCCGCGCGTGCCATGCGTCTAGGACCGTGGGCGAGAGGCATCGCCATGGTGTCGACACTCCCATTAGGCATTGTGGTCTCGAGTCACATCGGACCGCTCGCTGAACGATTTCTCTTCGGCGGCAACTTCAAGAGCTGGTTAAGCGTGACTTTGCCCACTGGGGCTTCTGGCGAAGGCCCTTTCGGTGGGTGGTTTATTCTGCTTATGCCTTTCGCTGCCGTGACGGTCGTATTGTTTGGCTCACGGATCATCTTGCCGGCATTGTCACATCAACTCGCAACGAGCTCGCGAGAGAAGGCGGCACGCGTGGCCGTCGTCCGGCATTTGCTTTCGGTTCTCGCGACTTTGGCGCTCGCGGCCGCGATGGCGTGGATACTCTCGATCCTCGGATTCGACCCACGCGGCGGCGTGATGGCGACTTATGTGCAACGTAACGCTCTCGTCGTCGGGTTCGTGATGGGATTTGCTGTGATTCCCATCATCTACACGTTGGCCGATGATGCGCTGTCGAGCGTTCCTCAGTCGCTTAGGTCGGCCTCACTTGGCTGTGGTGCGACGCCTTGGCAGACAGCGACGCGTGTCGTTCTTCCAACGGCGGCGAGCGGGATATTTTCGGCGATCATGGTTGGACTGGGGCGCGCCGTGGGTGAGACTATGGTCGTCCTGATGGCTGCGGGTAACACTCCAGTCCTTGAATGGAACGTGTTCAACGGATTCCGAACTCTCTCTGCGAACATCGCGGTGGAGCTCCCCGAGGCTGTCGAGGGCCACGTTCACTTTCGGATGCTGTTTCTCGCAGCACTCGTGCTCTTTGCCATCACATTTGTACTCAACACGATCGCTGAAGTCGTACGGCAGAGATTCAGAAAGCGGGCGTATCAGCTGTGAAGCCTGCTGCCACTGACAAACCCGCGAACTCGACATCATCTCGGCCACGTCGTCGCCGCGCGCTCTCGCTTTTTGCGATCGGCGAGCCGTGGATTTGGCTTACACACGCCGCATTGATCCTCTGTGTCGCGATGATCGTCTGTCTGGTTGCGTTGGTGATCTACCAGGGGGCACAGACGTTTATTCCGCGGCCCGTCGCCGCGATGACCCTATTGGACGGAACGTCCGTGCTCGGCGAGGTCTCGCGCAGCGAGTCGCACCGTCCGACGGAACTGGCCGTGAGGGAGCAGTGCGGCGATGCATTTTTCGCGGAAGGGACCGCCCGACTTGGGGCGCTCGGAGGAGAGTCGCAACGCGATCTACTTCGAATTGGGAATTACGAGATCACCGGAGAGCATTTCCGCTGGATCAGCTCCTATATCGTCCGTGCCGAGTCAAGACCGGCAGATGTTGTGGTGCTTGAACGCATGACTTGGGGGCGTTTCTATGGCACTCCTAAGTCGTTCCAAATCGGGGAGCGAACTGAGGCGTCGGGCTCGGATGCCGCATGGAAGGCGTTTCAATCCCATCACGACGCATGCAGGGCTCGCTTTGAGGTGCGACGTAGGTTGGAGCGCGTCGAGTTAGGGGCAGTCAACCATGCGATGGAGGACGCTCGGCGTACCGTTCGCCGAGCGGAGCTTGCCGGAGACCATGACGAACTAGTGCGAGTCAAGCATGAAAAGTCGCTTCGGATGCTCGATCTCGAATCCGAAGCCACGGCATTGCGATCGCGCATTACAGCGATTGACAAGGAGAACGAGAGCTACGTCCTAATGATGGTCGTGGCAGGTGGAAACGAGGTTCCCATCAAAGTGGCTGACGTCGTTCGCGCATATCAGCCGAATCGGCTCTCGCTAGCGGACAAACTGTCGATCCTAGGATCACGTTGGGGAGAGTTCCTGATAGACGAGCCGCGCGAGGCGAATTCCGAAGGTGGCGTCTGGCCAGCGATCTTCGGGACGGTGGTCATGACTCTCCTGATGTCACTCGCGGTCGTGCCGATTGGGGTGCTAGCCGCCTTGTACTTGCGGGAGTACGCAAAGGCAGGTGCAATTACGAGCGCAGTTCGTATCGCGGTGAACAACTTGGCAGGGGTTCCTAGCATCGTGTTCGGCGTCTTTGGTCTTGGTTTCTTTTGCTACACGGTTGGCGCTGGAATTGACACATTGTTCTTCCCGGAGAAGTTGCCAAGCCCGACTTTCGGCACGGGTGGCATCCTTTGGAGTGCGCTGACTTTGGCACTCATGACGCTACCGGTTGTCATTGTTGCAACTGAAGAAGCGCTCGCCGCGGTGCCGTCGTCAATGCGAGAAGGATCCTATGCGTGTGGCGCATCGAAGTGGCAGACCATTTGGCGCATCGTGCTACCTAAGGCCATGCCTGGCATCATGACTGGCACGATTCTCGCCATGGCTCGAGGTGCGGGTGAAGTCGCTCCTTTGATGTTGGTTGGTGCCGTCAAACTTGCACCGGATCTTCCGATCGACGGAATCTTCCCGTACTTCCATCTCGAGAGGTCGTTCATGCACCTCGGGTTTCACGTGTACGACCTTGGGTTTCAGAGCCCCAACAGCGAGGCAGCCAAGCCGATGGTCTACACGACGACCCTTCTGCTTATTGTCGTCATCGTGACACTCAACTTGGCGGCGATTCGAATCCGAACGGTGCTTCGACGGAAGTTCGCGGGAGCTCAGTTCTAAGAGAGGCCATTTCTATGTCCAACACAAACGAACCGAAAACCGCGATGATGGCTGCCGTCGGGCTCAGCCCGGACCCCGGCGCTGCAGCGATACGCGGTCCAGAAATACACGCGTCGCTCGAGCGTGAAGAGGCCGTTCTCGAAGTCGATTGCTTTTCCCTTTGGTATGGCACAGCGCGCGCGCTTTGGGATGTTTCCATGCGAATTCCGCGCGGGAAGGTCACCGCGCTCATCGGACCATCGGGCTGTGGTAAGTCCACATTGCTCCGTTCTGTGAATCGTCTGAATGACCTCATTGACAGTGTGCGCATCGAGGGCGACATGCGGTTGAACGGGGACTCGATCTATGACCGTGCCGTCGACGTAATCGAATTGCGCAAGCGTATGGGAATGGTGTTTCAAAAGTCCAACCCATTCCCGATGAGCATCTATGAGAATGTCGTCTACTCATTGCGCATCGATGGCGTTACCGACAGACGGACGCTCGACGAAGTCTGCGAACGTTCTCTTCGGGGAGCCGCGATTTGGGATGAAGTGAAGGATCGACTCCACTCGAGTGGACTTTCTCTTTCGGGTGGCCAGCAACAACGCTTGTGCATTGCGCGGGCGATCGCGGCAGAGCCCGAGGTGCTTCTCATGGACGAACCTTGCTCGGCCCTCGACCCGATTGCCACTGGGCGCGTCGAGGACCTCATCGCCGACCTCAAGGGGTCCTACACCGTCTTGATGGTGACACATAACATGCAGCAGGCGTCGCGCACGAGCGACTACACCGCATTCATGTACCTCGGCCGTCTCGTCGAGTTTGGGCCGACCGACGACATTTTCATGCGGCCGCATCGCAAGGAGACCGAGGACTACGTCTCCGGACGATTCGGCTGAGAACGGGTGTTTTCTTAGAACAAGGAGTTTGTGATGAAGCGGATATTGATGATTGGATCGTTGGCTGTTCTTGTTGCACTGCAGTCGTGCGAGACCTCGCATTCTATGGTCGAGAGCGAGACTGCGAAGCACTTCGCCGAGGGATCGAAGTCACCCCAAGCAAAACCAGGATTTGCCGTCTTCGAGGAGGATGGACGTCTCTGGGTCTTCTCCAAGGGTGACGTTTCCATTCGTGAGTACAAGAAGAGCCGTGAGCTCGCAAAGTGCGTGACGTCTATCGGCGCGGGTCCCAACGGCGAGACCGTGAAGGCCCCCGATCAGAAGACTATCGATGGGTTTAGGTTGGCGCACGGCGTTAAGTGACCCGGAATGATCGATCGCAGCCCGTCGGCGCCTCGGCGTCGACGGGGCATGCGCCTACTTCGTGTTGCGTAGTAGTTCGCGGAGAGCACCGAGAAGTGTAAGCACGTTCTCTTCGCGTGCCCCGTGTCCCATCAGGCCGACGCGCCAGACCTTCCCCTTAAGCGTGCCAAGTCCGCCGCCGATTTCGATGTTGAATCTCTCGTAGAGAGCTTTTCGGATCGAGGCGTCGTCAACTCCATCGGGAATGAGGATGGAAGTCAGCATCGGAAGTCGGATGGCCGCCGGAACAAGTGGCTTGAGGCCAAGTTCCGAGAGTCCCGCTAGCAAGAAGTCCTGAACACGACGGTGACGCGCGAACGAGGCCTCGAGTCCTTCATCGAGCAGCAATCCGAGACCCTCATGAAGCGCGTAGACCATCGAGATCGGTGCCGTATGGTGGTAGGCCCGCTCAGATCCCCAGTAGGCGTCGATCATGCTTAAGTCGAGGTACCAAGATGGGATTGGTGTCGTGCGGGCCTTGAGCTTGGCCATGGCAGTCTCGGAGAACGTCGCCGGGGAAAGCCCCGGCGGAACCGACAGGCACTTCTGCGTTCCACTATAGGCTCCATCTACGCCCCACGCATCGATCTCGAGGGGAGTACCGCCCAGACTTGTCACGCAGTCGAGAAGAAAGAGCGCACCGTGACGATGGGCTGAGGCCGCGATTTCTGGAATGTTGGGCTGAAGCACGCCCGTTGACGTTTCGGCATGGACTATGACGACCGCTGCAGCTCGCTCTCGCTTCAAAGCGGCCTCGATGGCGTCTGGATCGATGGCCTCTCCGAAGGGCACATCAATCGTCTCAACTCTCGCACCTATGCGTCGAGCTTGGTCAGCTAAACGCCCGCCGAAGACCCCATTCACCCCCACGATTACCCGATCCCCAGGCTCGATGAAGTTGACGATGATTGCTTCGGTACCCGCCGAGCCTGTTCCCGGCAAAGGTAGTGTCAGGCGATTTTTTGTCCTGAAGGCGCTCCGTAAGCGCTCCTTCGTCACGTCCATGATGCGTAGGAACGCTGGATCGAGGTGGCCAAGCAGGGGCGTCGCCATGGCGCGGAGGACTTCGGGTGCGCAAAGGGACGGACCGGGACCTAGGAGAAGCCGCGGGGGAACGATCAATGGGGATGCCATGCAACGCGATCCTAGCGCGGTGGGCTTGCATCGAGGCACATCGGATGCACGATGTGGCCATGCGCCCGATAACCTCCTTCCGTGGCTACCTAGGGTTGGCCCTACTCCTTGGCTGCTCCTCTACAGGCGACGATGCAGTCTCGACAGCACTGCGTGAGGGTGAGTTGCGGCTAGGCCGTGGAGACCCCATGGGAGCCCGCGTAGCGTTTTCGGCGGCAACGACTCGAAATCCCAAGTCTTTCATCGGTTGGATCGGCATGGCTCGGGCGGCCGCGGCGAGCTACGACACTGGAGAGGCCGAACGGGCTCTGAGCAGGGCGCTTGCGTGTTCACCGGAGACGGCAGACGCATTGGATCTGTCGGGGAGAACCGCCCTTGAACTCGCGCGTGTGACCCCGAAACCGCAGCGCAGACTCACGGCACAGCTTGCTTCGAGTTTGCTCGCTCGAGCGCGGGGATTTGATCGGACGGTTCCGAATGCCGCTTATCACGCCGGCCTTGGGGCCTGGTGGTCAGGGGATCTGGCTGGGGCGATGAACTGGTTCGACGAGGCACGAGCTTTGGGCCACGATCCCCGAGCCGAGGCCGCCGTCGCCGCTTTGCGGACCGAGGCTGCAGGCCTCGACACTCGACCGACTTCGCGGGCGGGAGATTGACGAGGAGTAGTGAGTTAGTTTACACAATCTTAACGAACTGAGCCTATCCTCATGCATGAAGCGCGAGGGCACAGATGAAGCGTGAACGAGTGCTTGTCATCGAGGACGAGTCGGACATCCTTGAGTTACTTCGATTTAATTTGAAGAAAGAGGGATACGAAGTCGACACGGCCACCGATGGTGAACGTGGGGTGGACTTCGCCCGTACTCGCGCGTACGACGTCGTGCTGCTCGACCTCATGCTTCCTGGCATCGACGGACTCGAAGTTTGCCGCCGCCTACGATCTGATCCCCGATCCGAAACGTTGCCGGTCATTATGGTGACCAGCAAAGGTGAAGAGGCGGATATTTTGGTCGGACTCGGCATCGGTGCGGATGACTACGTCACCAAGCCATTCAGTGTGAAGGAACTACTCGCGCGGATCCGGGTGGTCTTGCGGCGAGCCAGGACTCAATCAGGGAATCGAACTGATCGGCGTCCGGTCGCGCGCGGCGGGATTGAATTGGACCCTGTTCGCCATCAAGTTGACGTCGATGGGGTGCCGGTGTTGTTTACCTTGGCTGAGTTTCGGCTGCTCCATTTTCTTATGCGTCACGAAGGCCGCGTGTTCTCACGAACTGAGTTGCTTCCGCATGTCGTTGGCGACGGTGTCGTGGTAGTTGACCGAAACATCGATGTGCATGTACGCAACGTCCGAAAGAAACTCGGTGACACGCGCATGCATCACGTCGTCACAGTGCGGGGAGTTGGCTACAAGTTCGAGTCTGCCCCTGTCGGCATGTCAAACCTCGGCTAGACTCCGGGAGCGTGGCCCCAAGCCGACTTTTCATCATCTACATCACGGTCGTGCTGCTCTGCACGCTCGGATCGGCGGTTTTGATTGAATCCAAGATTCGATCGGAGCTCGAATCGGAGCTTAAATCGCAGTTGATTGCGAAGGCAAATGGACTCGCAGAGCTTGTCCGAGTCCCATTGTTGCTAGGCGAGCATGAGTCGATCGCCAAGACAGTCAGTGACGCAGCGAGAATCACGGCTTCGCGGCTGACGGTCATCGCCAAAGACGGCACAGTAGTCGGGGACTCCTCTCAGGATCCGACCACCGTCGGGAACCAGTCGCAGCGCATGGAAATAGCTTCGGCATTTCCAGGCAACCCTGGTTTCGACACGCGGCGGATTGAGTCGTCAGGAGAAGTGTACTGGTACTGTGCGGTGGCTCTCCCGGACGGGTCCGGGTACGCCCGTGCCGCCGACCGGCTCGGCCCATTTGTCGATCAAGTGGGTTCAACAACAGGCCTTGCTCTCGTCGGGTTGCTCCTTGTTTCGGCCGTGGCGGTTCTTGTCGGCGCGACTGTAAGCACGCGGCTGAGTCGGCGATTGACGGACCAGGCGGATGTCGCCAACCGAATCGCAGAGGGTGATTTTAGTCGACGGGTCGACGCTGACGATTCCGATGGAATTGCGAATGTCGGGACTGCTTTAAATCGACTTGCGGACAAGCTCGAGCATCGTATCGCTGAAATGGAGGCCCGTAAGCGTGGCCTGTCTTTGGTGCTCGACTCGGTAGCGGATGGGCTTGTTGCGATCGGCCCCGACGATTTGGTGACGCACATCAACCCCGAGGCCCGCGTGCTTCTCGACATTTCAGGGGATGTGGTCGGCCGCCCATTTTGGGAGCTGATCAGAGATGGAGATCTTCCACGCCTCGTGACATCGGTACGTGAGATGAACCGACCCGTGGCGTCAACGCTCAGGGTAGGTTCGACTCCGCGGCGCGAGATCGAGGTCCGCGTGAGTCCCATCGTTGTGATCGAAGGGCGCTACGACGGCGCGGTGCTCGACTTTCGAGATGTGACGGTCTTGAGGAGGCTCGAAGCCGTAAGACGCGACTTTGTGGCGAATGTCTCGCACGAAATGAAGACGCCGCTGACCAGCATCCAAGGATACGTCGAGACCCTCCAGGATGGTGCGATCGACGATGCTGAAGTAGCCCGTTCCTTCCTTGCGAAGATCGAGCGCAATGCCCGGAGTCTCGGTCATCTTGTTACAGACCTTCTTGTACTGTCCCGAGTGGAATCGGGTGGCCTTCGCATTGACTCGGATCCGTTTGCGGCAGCGTCGATGGTCGGCGAAGCCTTCGCGTCTGTTGCGGACAAGGCGCGCGAGAAGGGGATCACATGTCGTTTTCTCGGAGGCGACCGCAGCTTGCTCATCCGTGGCGACCGAGATCTTCTCGTTAGGGCCGTTGTGAATCTGCTCGATAATGCTGTTCACTACACGGCGTCAGGTGGGTCAATCGATGTCACGTGCGAGGCTCGATACGATCGGGTGGAGATCGCTGTTGCGGATACCGGGATCGGGATACCGGTGATTGACCTTGAGCGGATCTTCGAGCGCTTCTATCGCGTCGACAAAGCGCGGTCGCGCGCTCTCGGAGGCACAGGCCTGGGCCTCGCTATCGTCAAGCACGTCGCCGAACAGCACGGCGGGACCATTCGTGTGACGAGCACGGAGGGGGTGGGATCGACCTTCACGCTTTCGTTGCCGCAGGCCCCGACGGCATAGCCCAGTTCCAGTCCGGAACGTCGCCGCCCTTCGACCGTTCCATCTTGGGACGTGCTCCGTTGGCATGGAGCGGACGCTGATCGACTCCGAAATGGGAGGGGGATTCTGACGCAACCGACGGTTCGCCGCGTGCCATGCGAATTGTGAGAGCGCGTTGCCTCAGGTTGGCCCGAAAATTGTTTCTGGGCAACCATGGCGGTTGCGCATTCAAGTAATGTTCCCGCGTTTGTGTCACATCGTGGGGTTGTGCCGACCTAGGCACGGAGAAAGTTCGTGAAGATGAAGCGCGAAGTCAGTCTCGCCAGGACATCACGCGGAGCGAGGGGGATTCTCGCAGGGGTGTTCGTCGCCGCCGCAGTCGTCGCTCAAGGTACGGAGAATCGAACTGTCGACGGGCGCTTGCTGGAGATTCTCCAACAGCGCGGTGTCATTTCAGGATCCGAATTCACGGAACTGAAAAAGCTAGAAGCCGAACTCGTCATGGCGTCGGATCTTGAGCGCCGGGTGGACACGAAGATCGAAGAGATGGTGGCGAGAGCAAATCAGGACGCGCCAAAAGTGTCGTACAAGCCAGGCAGCGGAATGACTTTCGCAACGGCGGATGGGAATTTTTCGATGACCATCGGCGTGAAAGTTCAGGCTCGTTTCACCTACGATGCACTCGATCGTTCAACGGTGCTGCCTGCTGGCTCGAAGGCTGGGCACGACCGGTTGGACTTCTCCGTTCCGCGCGCACGGCTGATACTTCGCGGAACAGCTTTCGATCCCCACTTGCGTTACCAAGTTTCAATGGACATGGGAGGTGACCAGTCCCGGCCAGCTTCGGGCACGGCATTCGGCGGAGTCAGTTTTGCGAACTCCGGCACGGTCAACGCGAACCGCTTGACGGAGCTGAAAGACGCGTTTGTCGAATGGCAGGTTGGGGATTCGCGAGCGTTCAACGTTCGTGCCGGCCAGTTCAAGGTGCAGTACTCTCGCGAGGCCCTCAACCCGGTTACCGAGCTCGCATTTGTCGATAGAAATCCAGGGTCAGTCGTCTTCGCTCCCAGTCGCTCCACAGGGGTCTCCCTTTGGGGGACGTTCGGCGGTGCAAAAGGCGATGCGATTGAGTATTACGCAAGCGCTATGAACGGGCCAAATGTGACTGGCACCGCCTATCTTGAGGGTGAGAATGCGGCGAATGACGACGACGGACTACTGTGGAATGCGCGAGTGGCATGGAATCCCCTCGGCGCAATCCCAAATCAGCACCTCGACTTACGTCCGGACGCCGAGCGCAATAAACTCCTGATCGGACTCGGCGCGAACGCCTGGTATCACACGGACGACAATCGCCGTGCCGATGGAGACAGTTTCGACGACACGAGTTTTGGCTTTGACGTGGCGGCGATGTGGAGCGGTTTCTATGCCACGGCGGAAGCGCACTGGCGAAGCGATGCACAACGCAATGGAGCGATCGGCGCGCCGCCGACATCGTTCGCTAATCCCGACATCGAGTCGTTTGGCTACTTTGGTCAGTTGAACTACTGCATCGTCCCGACGAAATTCGATATCGGCGTGCGGTACGCCGAATTGTCGTCGAATGGGGTTCTCGCGACTTCGAATAGCGGAGCGACCGCGTCCCGCGAATATCTGATTGTTGCGGGCTACTTCGTGAACGGGCACGCCAACAAACTGCAGGCTGATTTCGGTCGTGTGGAAAGCCACTTCTTGGCTTCAGCGGCCAATTCGGACGAATGGCGTCTTCGCGTACAGTTCACGGTATCTTTCTAATACTTGCGCCTGCTTAAGCGTGTCTTAACATGGCCTTATTGTTCAGGTGCGATCCTGCGTCTAACCGGCTAGTTGGTCGGGGGAGAAGCACTCAATGTTGAAGAACACATCAAGGATCGGATTGGGCGTTGTCGCCCTTGTGGTTGTCGCAGGGGCCTCCGCTGCGCAGGACCAAGGTGGCCGTTCGGTAGACGGACGTCTGCTCGAAATATTGCGTCAGCGAGGCGTCATCAGCGCATCGGAGTTTGGCGAACTCAGGAAGCTAGAAACGGAGCTTCGCGAATCTGCGGACCTCGATCGCAACGTCGACACTAAGATCGAAGAAATGGTGGCGCGTGCGGCTCAGGACGCGCCGAAGGTCGGCTACAAGCCTGGTACCGGATTTACCTTCACCACCGCGGACAAGAATTTCTCCATGGCGGTTGGTGGTCGCGTCCAAGTCCGCATGACATACGACGGATTCGAGAATAAGACGAACGGCGTGCCGGCAGGTACTGCGGCGGATCCAGAGGCCGATCGCATGGACTTCTCCGTGTCCCGTATGCGACTTTGGCTGAAGGGCGTCGCATTTGACCCGAAGCTGAAGTACGAACTTCAATTCGATGTCGCCGGCGACCAAGCGACCGGTGTGAGTGGAACTTCCTACAACGGCGTCCAATTCTCGTCGACCAAACCGAACGCGAATCGGCTCTCCGAATTGAAGGATGCCTACCTTGACTACCAGGTCACGGACGACAAGGCGCTCAATGTCAAGTTCGGTCAGTACAAAGTCCAATACTCGCGCCAACAGATGACATCGTCTGGACGAATGGAGTTTGTTGATCGTTCACCCACCGACTCGTGGTTCGCGCCAGGTCGCGCCCCCGGCCTCTCGGTTTGGGGTTCGCTTGGTGGTGAGAAAGAGGACCTCTTCGAGTGGTACGCCGGCGCGTTTAACGGCGGCAACGTCGCAGGGATGGCCTACCTTGAAGGTGAGAATGTCGCCAACGACGACAACGGATTGCTTTACAACGCACGCGTTGCTTGGAATCCGAACGGCGGAGTTCCCTACGCACAGGCGGATCTTCGTCCCGAGGACGAACGAGGCCAGTTCCTCTTCGCGATCGGGGCGAACGCCTGGTATCACTCGGATGACAACCGTCGCGCTGACGGCGATACCTTCGATCAAACATCGCTCGGAGCTGACGTCACCGCGATGTGGGACGGCTGGTTCTTTACCGGCGAGGCTCACTGGCGCGAGAGCGGCCAGCGCAATCTGACGGCTGGTGGCCCGCCGGTAACCACGTCGTATGGCGATATCGAGACGACCGGCTACTTCGCCCAGCTCGGATACTGCATCATTCCGCAGAAACTCGACATCGGGTTTCGATGGAGCGAGGTGGATTTCGACGGGACGACCGCCACTACAAGCATTTCCAAGGACAACATCCGGGAGTGGCTCATCGTGGTCGGTTGGTACTGGAACGACCATAACTGCAAATTGCAGGCCGATTTCGGCAAGGTCGAGGATCACAATGTCGCGGCAGCATCCAATGTCGACGAGTTGCGATTCCGCCTCCAGTTCCAATTGATCTTCTGAAAAGCGACACCCGCGATGCCAAAGCGCGCCATTCGGGGCCATCCCGGGTGGCGCGCCCCTTGGTTCTTGGCCCAAGTTCAGCACGATATGGCGTTGAGGAGTTCCGATGACCAAGCACTTCGATCGTGAAATGACTGCGCTTAAGAAGCGAATCCTGACAACCGGCGCCATGGTCGAGGAGATGCTTCGTGAGTCAGTCCGAAGCGTTGAAGAGAACGATTCCGATGCGGCGCGTTGGGTCATTGATCGCGATAGTGCCGTTGACTCCTACGAAGTCGAAACCGAAGAGGAATGCCTCAAGATACTCGCGCTCTATCAACCAGTGGCGCTCCCACTGCGCTTCGTTGCGGCATTGCTTAAAATCAACAATGACCTCGAGCGCATGGCGGATCAGGCGGTGAACATCGCCGAGCGCGCGCTCAGATTGCGCGACCGGTCGACGCCTGGGATGCGACTTGGGATGCACACTCTCGCCGAGAAGGCGATGGACATGGTTCGCAAGGCTCTCGACGCGCTTATTGAATTGGATAAGGAGAAGGCATTGGAAGTGTGCCGCTCCGACCGCCTCGTTGATGATCTCTATCGCACTCTCTGCGAGGGGATTGAGGCTCAGATTCGCGCCAATCCTAAGGACCTCAGTGCCGGGCTAGACATGATTGTCGTTCTGAAGAACCTCGAACGATGTGCCGACCTCGCTACCAATGTGGCTGAAGACGTGGTCTACGCAGTAGATGGGAACATCATCCGGCATCCTTCGCTCGCCCGTAGAACCGGCCCTTGAGTTAGGTTCGCTACGAATAGAGGCCTTGTCCCCGCGATCCGTTCAGAGCCCAAAAGGCCCAGATATGGACTTCTGGAATGCCAGTGCGTTTGGTCATGGCCTTGGGCTCGTACTTCGCATTTGCGTAACGCGCGAGTGACCATGCTTGCATTTCTTTGTGCTCATCTTCGATTTTCCCGAGATAGGACGTGTCACTGAGTTTCATGACGTCGTCGTCGGTGAGTTCGGTGTCCCAGATGGGCAGGTGTTCACGGCCTTTGAGATTGAGCGCGATTTTCTCGTTGGTGACGAAGTCTCGGAGTTTCATGGGTGGTTCATCATTTCATTCAATTCACGGGAAGCAAAGGGATCATGCTAGTTAACCGTGCCGTGGTTGTTTTCCATCCTGAGATGGGCGGGGATCGCCATCACCGCAGGACATACCTCGCGGAAGAAGCAGTTAGTGCAAGAGTGGGCATCGTGGGCCAATGACCACTGAGATTCGACGTCGCCGCCGGCTTCGGCAAGGCGCATGACATGCAAATCATGTCGAATCCTTGATTCGACGGCCGCGAGAGACTCTTCGGTCACCTTGAATGCGTGTCGCGACGAACCGTGTTCGCCTAGATAGACCGCGACCGTCCGTATCTTTCGGGGCTCAAATCCCCAGCACGCGCGAGCGTGGAGCGCATAGGACTGAAGCTGGATCTGATCGTCGGGCTTCGGCCCGCCGGTCTTCCAATCAAAAATGACGCAGAAGTCGCGCCACTTCAGGGCAAAATCTGGTCGCGACCAGACTCGGCAGCCGTCGATCTCGAATACTTCGGGATCGTCAAAGTTCAGAGGTTCGTCAACCGCCAGCCAAGTGCTCGGGTCTGTGGATTTTATCCAACGGAATAGAGAGGACTCCATGAACGCAGAGATGGCCGTGCGAGCGACCTTCCAGTACTTCTCACGGACTAGAAGCGAAGGCTCGCCGAGGTAGTAATACTCTTCGAGCGGTGGGTGTGCCTTGGGCCGGCGGAGCCACCCCTTGCTAACCGCGCCGTCTTTGACACGACGAATCATGTCCTTTGCTAGGTCGACAGGGTGTTGCTTAAGCGGCACGCCATCACGAATGGAGCAAAGCAACTGTCGTATCGACTCGTGAGCCGCAATTCCAGCGAGAAGTGGAAACGACGTCATTTTCGACAATCGGTACGCCAACCGTCGTCGTTCCTCCGCTGAATAGTCCCACCCGTTCCACGAGAGGTGGTACTTGTAGAAGTACTGCCGGTTGCACGCATGAAAAAGCGTGCTTCGCGATCGAGACCACGACAGCCCCGGTTTCTGAAGTTCAGTGCTCATGCGTCGCCATTCTACGTACCATTCCATCATGGATGCGCGCCACCCCATGATCCTCCCACGCGATCGATCGGTTCTCGTCGTGGTCGACATCCAAGAGCGCCTTATTCCGACGATCGTGGATGGCGATCGGCTCGTTGCTCAAGCCTCTAGGCTCATTCGTGCAGCCGAACTTCTTGATGTTCCTGTGATTGTGACGGAGCAGTATCCGAAGGGCCTTGGCCCGACCGACCCGCGAATCGTCGGGGCGTGCACAACATTCCGTCCGATCGAGAAGGCATCATTTTCGGCATGTGGTGAACCGAGCTTCATTGCAGCGATTCGAAGCACGGATGCCAATCACGTGGTAATCGTAGGCATCGAGACACACGTTTGTATCGCTCAGACGGCACTCGACCTCGTTGGCCGCGGGTACACGGTGCATATTGCGCTGGATGCCATCGGCGCCGGAAATGACGTCGGAGGGCACGCGGGACGAGCCCGCATGGCGGCGGCCGGCGTGATCGCGACGACCTTTGAGGCCTCCGTATTCGATTGGATGGCCGACGCACGTCACCCCCGGTTCAAGGAAGTCCAGGAATTAGTGAAATCTGCACGCAAGGAGAGGGCATGAAAGCCGATTTGCAGGGCCCGTATCGAAAGCAGTTCCTACTGACGTTTGGCGAGGTCGATTGGGCACGAATTCTCTATTTCCCCAATCTGTTTCATCTCTGCCATTCCACCCTGGAAGCGTGGTTTGAGGAGCACTCTGGGCAGCACTACGAACGATTGCTTTCACAGCGGAAATTGGGCTTCCCAACGGTGCATATTGCGGCGGATTTCATGAAAACGATGCCCTATGGGATTACCCTCGATATCGCGATGCACGTCACACGGATCGGGCGAACCAGTGTCGGGCTAGTTTACCTAGTGAGGGCGGTCGGAGAGACTACGATCCGGGCAAGGGTCCAGCATGTCGTTACCTGTGTCGGCCTTGAGCGTTTTGCCCCGGAACCCGTTCCTGAGGACCTCCGACAGGCCTTCGCAAAATTCGAGGTTCCGGTCCCTTCTGAAGTCGACGGTTGACGGGATTCTCAGACTGCGTAGGCTCCCCGCGGACGGTTGCCCCTCTGCCGTGCGTGCAGATCGGGATCACTCGGGAGAAATCACATATGGCCGCATCAAAAAAGCCCGTAAAGAAGGCTCCGGCGAAGCCCGCATCCAAAGCGGCAAAACCGGCATCCAAGTCACCAGCGAAATCTTTGAAGAAGGCCGCGCCGAAGGCGGCGCCTCCGGTTGCGAAGGCTTCGAAGAAGGCCGCGCCTCCGGCGAAGAAGGCACCGGCTGCTAAGCCCGCGCCGAAGGCCGAGCCCAAGAAGGCACCGGCTGTAAAGGCCGTTCCGGCAAAAGTAGAGCCCAAGAAGCTCGCGAGCCCGAAGCCCGAAGCCAAGAAGGTCACGAGCGCCGCACCGGTGGCCTCCGACATGGCACAGGCAACGCCGTCAGGGTCTTCCAAGGCTCCGCCGTCTTCAAAACCCAAGGCCAAGGCTTCATCGAAGTCCAAGGCACCGCCGAAGCCTTCCAAAGCCGAAGAAGAACTAGATGACGACGATGCGGTCGGACATGGCAGCGCCGATGACTCGGATGACGAAGGTCCGAAGTGGACTGGCGAGAGTGAAGAAGATGACGACGATGACGCTGCGCCAGACGACGGCCCATCGTTCGGCAGCGACGACGAGTTTGGCTACGACGACGATTGATTCCTAACTAAGGAATGAGGAAGGGGAGTCCTTCGTTGGGGGGCTCCCCTTCGTCATGTAGCGTGAAGCAAAGCGCAGGGACACCAGATGCGAGAGATCACAGTCGCCCATAGCCCCGATGCCGATGATGCGTTCATGTTTTGGGCACTCGCTCACGAGCGGTTCCCGACGCCTGGGCTCAAGTTCCGCCACGTCCTTTCGGATATTCAATCGCTGAACAAGGCTGCGTTCTCGAAGATCTACGACATCACAGCGATTTCGTTCCACGCGTACGCCTACCTGCATCATGACTATGCGTTGCTCTTGTCCGGAGCTTCGATCGGCGAGAAGTACGGCCCGCGGGTCGTGTCAACTGTTGCCCACACGCAGGGCAGCCTGAAGGGCAAGCGAATCGCCCATCCTGGTGAGCTCACCACCGCTTATTTGGTTCTGAGACTCTGGCAACCCAACTGCATTCCGGTTGCCATGGACTTCGCAGAAGTTGGTGCTGCGGTGAAGCGAGGCGAGGTTGATGCGGGAGTGATCATTCACGAGGGGCAGCTCACCTACGAGGAGGAAGGTTTCCACCTAGTTCGAGACCTCGGTGAATGGTGGTTCGACGAAACTGGACTTCCTCTACCTTTAGGGGGCAATGCCATCCGGCGCGACATGGGTCAACCCACTCTGGGGCAAGTGGCATCGGCGCTGAAGCGTTCCATCACGTTGGGCCTTGAGCACCGTGACGAAGCGCTTAGCTATGCGATGGGATTCGGACGTGGCCTCGATCGCTCCAAGGCTGATGCGTTCGTCGGCATGTATGTCAACGACCAGACGGTCGAGTTGCCTCCTGAAACGCAGCACGCGGTCCAGTTGTTGCTGGACCGCGCCGCCGAAGCGGGGATCATCCCGCACAAGGTGCAGGTCGAGTTCATCGCCTGCGGCTGATGGCCTCGATTCGGATCAGCCTTCGTACTTCCACTGCGATTCCTTCGGGATGTACGCATCTAGGAATGCGAAGTTTGAGGATTCGTTGATCATGTTGCGTGCAATGACCATGCGTTGGACTTGATTGGTTCCTTCGTAGATCTGAGTGATCTTCGCGTCGCGCATGTACTTCTCGATCGGGTAGTCCTTCATGAACCCGTAGCCGCCGAAAAGCTGCACGGCGTCAACTGACACCTTCATGGCGACGTCGGTCGCGAAGCACTTGGCCATGGCCGCCAACTTCGAGCCCTTTGGGTCGCCCGCATCGAGGCTTCGGGCTGCCGCGAGAACTAGCTGCCGCGCTGCTTCGACTTGCATCGCCATATCAGCGAGCATCCCTTGGACCATCTGCTTGGATGACACAGGTTCGCCAAATTGGATCCGCTGAGTGGTGTAGCGCAGCGCGTACTCCATAGCGCCCTGGGCGCACCCGACACCCTGTGCCGCCACGCCGGGCCGCGCGCGATCGAGCGTCTGCATGGCGTGCTTGAAGCCGAGCCCGGCCTTGCCACCGAGGAGGCGATCTGGTCCGACCGTGACACCATCGAAGCGCGTCTCAACCACGGGGACGCATCGGATGCCCATCTTGTCTTCGACCTTCGCGATTGAGAATCCGGGGTCGGTCTTTTCAACGAGGAAGGCAGTCATGCCGCGCGAGCCCTTCTCCGGGTCGGTGACCGCGAAGACGGTGAACAAGTTGGCAGCGCTGCCATTCGTGGTCCACTTTTTCTCGCCGTAGATTTTGAACGTCCCGTCAGGCTGGGGGATGCCACGAACGCGAAGTGCACCGGCGTCAGAACCGGCTTCCTTCTCCGAAAGGCAGAAGGACATCAGCGTCTCACCTGCGGCGATCTTCGGCAGGTACTTGCGCTTCTGCTCTTCGGTCCCGGAAATGATGATTGGGAAGGAGCCAAGGGCGTTCACCGCGAAGAGGACCCCGACCCCAGGGCAGGCCCGCGAGAGCTCTTCGACCACGATGCAGAGGTTGGCCACACCGCCACCGGCTCCGCCGTATTCCTTCGGAATCCATACCGACAGGAGTCCTTCGTTGGCGAGCGCATCCTTGATCTCCCAAGGGTATTGCTGGAGCTCGTCGTACTTGCGGGCGAGTGGGCGCACGACCTTCTCAGCAACGTTGCGCGCCTTTTCCTGCCACATGAGGTTCTCGGCGTCGTAGATCCCGGATGTCATCGTGATTCCTTCTGTCGTTTCCCCGTCATCGACAGGGTTCTTGACGGTACAGACTAGGACGCGCCGTGGCAACGGGAAATGAAACACCCCGGGCGGCAGGGGCCGACCGGGGTGCCGAGATCCGGTCGCGGGGTGCGACTGGATTCGAAACGAGAGGTGAATCAGAGATTCGCCCGCACGACGTTTGACATTCCGATGAGATTGCCATTGGTATCGAAGTGCGCCTGAACCAAGTCAAGCACGGTTCCGGTTGGGAAGAACGGGGTCAGGGTGCCCGACGGCAGAATCAACGGCGCTGGTGTCGACGTGCCGGGATAGAGCCCCGCGAATCCGGTCTGATAGTGCAGTGGATTCCCGGGGCCCATCGGAGTCTGAAGACATGCGAGTGTCAGCGTGTCAAACGTGATCCCACCAAACCAGCCGGCGCCGATCGGGGCCGAAGTGTTGAGCGACAACAGAGTATAGCCCTGACCGACTCCAGGAACGCCGATTTCAGGAACTGGTGTGATCGTGAGGTCGCCCTGTCCAAGCGTCGTCGCGGTGAGCGCCCAAGGGCCGACCGAGATAAAATTGCCGGCTGACACCGTGCTCGTCCCGGCAAGAGTTCCATCCGAGACAGTGAGCGTTGGCGAGAAAATTCCCGGCACATTGTAGACATGAAGGGGGTGTTGGGCGCTCGAGTCCGAAACACTGTCACCGTCAAAGTCCCATGACCATGAAATGATGGGCGCCGGTAACAATGGTGTAGACAGGTCTGTAAACTGCACCGCTAGCGGCGCAGGTCCCGACACCACTGACGCACCGAATGCTGCGCCCGGAATCGAGGTTTCATCCGCGCCCGCATCGGGCGCAAGGCCGATTCGTGGCAAAGAGTTGATATCGATTCCGACTCCAAGATTGGTCGGGCCAAAGTCGATCACCGGCGATCCCCCAGCGACCGCGAGGACGCCGATTGCGGGACTTCCGTAGAGTGGGTCAGCATATATTGATGCGGCATCCGCACCCGCGGTTCCACCCGGAGCACCCGTCGCGGCGATGGCGGACTTGTAGGCAGCGAGGTTGGCTCTCGCGACTCCTAGAACAGTGCCGAAGTTCGGCGTTGAGATCATGCCGGGCGAGATCCAGTAGATATTCTTGTTGTGTAAAGCCGTTTCACCTGGCGCAAACGCCCCCACTCCAGGTGCGACCCCGTTCAGTTGGCCTGGGATGTTGGTGAAGGGCGCAGCCAAATTTATCCAATGGTAGAAGCCCGCGCCGATGGTCGGTGTAGCGATATGGAATACGTTGCCTGCACACTGTGACCAATTGGTGCCTGTGTTGTTGTAGTTGCCTAGAAAACAGGTAGCAAGAGTGGTTGCGGTACCGCCGACCGTCGCCGCAGCCGTTGGCATCGGCAGGCTCTGATAGAACGAGTTAAAGCGCACTTTGACGTTGTTGTTGCGACGACCTGTAATGTGACCATAGCGTCCGAAATTGTTGAAAGGCGCTGTCATCGCGAGACAGTTGTTCCAGAAGAAACAGTTTTCAATCGTAATGTCGCCGGGCTGCGGGGCGTTCCCATAGAGCGTGATGGCCGTTCCATTGTTGTGATGAATGCGGCAACGGGCGATCACGTTATGTTCGGAGGCTGAGAACGAATTGAGGGCGTTCGCGGGTGATCCACCGATCATCTGCACTTCGCCGTAGAACATGATGCCGTCATGCTCTGCGTTCTTGATCTCGATGTTCTCGATCGTCACGTAGTCGGCACCTTGGAAGAAAATGCCCACCATGGCGGTTGAAGCACCAACGTCGAACACCACTGGCGTGATCGGACTGGATGCGGCCGTTCGAAACTTGACGCGAGCAACTGGGCTTACGCCCGGGAATTGATCCAACGTCAGAATAGCGTTTCCGCCCCAAGCGGTGGCGCCAGCGCCGACGAGTGGTCGCCATGGCATGGGGGTCGTGAAATCAGCCACGGTGTTCTGGATGAGGTCGATGGTTACCGGTCCGGAAACTCCTGTTGTGGTGAGCGCTGCGACGGCATCCGTCAAATTGGCGAAGTTGGTTCCACCCGTCGGCATGGTGGAATCCACCGTAAATGTGCCGGCGAGGCCTTGGGCTGATACGAGGAATGAAAGAACCGCCGACGCCGCAATGGCGCGGAGCGTTCCGGTGCTTGAGTTACGCATGGAATTATTCTCCTTGAATCGGGGTTAGAAGGTTACGCGTTGAACGTTGGAACGCTGCGCGAATTGATAGTTGGCATCTAGAGTCATCGTGACGAAGTCCCAAGTGAGTCCAATCATGCTGGGTGGGATACTCCCTGGACCAAGGTAAATGGGAGTTGTGGGATAAAGTCCGTTTTGCCCTGAATTGATCCAAGCTAAGGGATTCCCAATAGACGGAACCGTGAAAAGGATGTCGAGAGAAAGTTGAGACGGATAGATCCCGAGAATCGGCCCAGTGTCGACCGGATTACCTGTCGCTTCTGAGATAATGGTCCATCCGACGACCGCATTGTTAGGAATCGCATTCAGAGCCAACGTGAAGTCGCCGTTGACCGAAGTCGTCACTAGGTGTGGAATCGGAGTAGAGTCAATTCTGACGAGCGCCGCAGTGATCGTCCCGGTATTTGCGAGAAGTGAGAGAGGGTTTGTTGTGTGATACTGCGAACGAGTAGGCCCGAATGACACCTGGATGGTGGCGGCAGCAAGGGTCGTCGGGACCGGGCAAACCACTTCGAGCAGGAAGTCCTTTCCACCATGCGGGTCATAAGTGAAGGTCGTCTGCAGCGGAACTGTCACCCACTGTCCTGGTGCGGTGATAGTGCCTGCCGGCCAAACGATCGGGCCGTTGTACACAAGGATGCGGTCGGCGCCCTGATTCACCGTGAAGGTGGTCGAGAATACCGTGATGTCCATGGGGGACGTGCTCATGTAGATGCTGACGTTGCCCGTCGTTCCTCCGATCGCCGTTCCGTTATTCACTCGAAACGCGATGGAGTCGATGCGCTGCACCGACTGGTAGTTGAACATCGTCGATTGATATCCGTATTGAACGTACATCCCCTGAGAAACAGGAGCGAAAGTTGCAAAGGTAGTTCCGAAAGGCACGGTAGACGTACTACCGGTGGCGGCAGATTCGTATCCCGGTGGCAGAGTCTGGGAGATCGGTGATTGGGCGATGCCCAAGGACGACAAGATGATGCCGGCAATGGCGACGAAGTTCGCGCGATTCATGGTCAAGTCTCCGAGGATTGAGTTCGATTTACGGCCGCGGCGTGCGATTGGAGCACCCGCGCACAACTGGCCAACTTGACCACTTGGTGGATGCATCGCGACCTGTATCGTGGAGATCGCGGGGCGAATAGTCAAGAGCTAGTTTTTGAAAAAGTCATGGCGACATGACGCTGCGCAGCGATTGGGAGGCGAGTATTTCCCAATCCGAAAGTGGGAGTTCATTGCCGCACGCGGAGGTGCTCGTCATGACGCCGGCGTCGAATCCGCATGGGTTGATTCGGCGGAAGTTGGAGAGGTCCGGGTTCACGTTGAGCGCGAACCCGTGATAGGTACACCAGTTACGTGCGGCGATTCCAAGGCTCGCGATCTTCCGATCGACGCCGTCGTGATGCACCCAAACGCCAGTCTTGCCGTCGGTACGAAAGCCGCGAAGCCCGGCGCTTGCCATCGCTCGAATCACAACTTCTTCCATCAAGCGGAGATGGGCGCGCAGGTCGCGGGTGCCTTCGGGCAACAGGCGTATAAAATACCCGACAAGCTGCCCTGGTCCATGCCACGTGACATCGCCGCCTCGTTCGACTTCGAATATTGGAACGTCCTTGACGAGGATATTGGCGCGATCGGTTCCGCGCCCAAGAGTCATCACCGAATAATGTTGACAAAAAATGAATGTATCGGGAATCTCTCCCCGAAGTCGCGCGGCGACCCGCGCGTGCTGACGCGCGAGAGCCTCTCCGTAATCAACAAGCCCCCAGTCCTCGATCACGAGGTCCGGGGGCTTCTTGTCTGCGGGGTGGGTCACTTCTTCGGCTGGAAGATATGGATGGCTTTGCCGTGCACCGCTTCCGCCACTTCCATCATCGACTCGGCCAACGTGGGGTGCGCGTGGACGGTGAGCGCAACGTCCTCTGCGGTGAGTCCGGCCTCAATGGCCAGCGCACCCGACGCGATGAGATCGGAAGCATTGGCGCCGACGATGCCGACCCCAAGGATGCGGTCATCCTTGGCATCGACGACCATCTTGACGACGCCGTCGGTCTCGCGTCCAGCGAGTGCGCGGCCTAATGCTCCATAGGGGAACTTGCCGACTTTCACCGTGAAGCCACGCTTGACTGCTTCGGCTTCGGTCAAACCGACGGTCGCAATTTCGGGATCGGTGAAAATCGCGCCGGGCATCGCAGTCACGTCGTAGACTTCGTTCTCGCCGGCGATAACCGCCGCAGCCACGAGGCCTTCTTTCGAAGCCTTGTGCGCGAGGAGCGCGCCCCCGACGCAGTCACCGATTGCAAAAATCTTGCGATTGGAAGTTCGGAGCTGGCCATCAACTTCGATGTACCCGCGTTGGTTCATCTTCACGCCGGCTTTGTCGAGGCCGAGGTTTTCGGTGTTGGGCTTGCGGCCAATGGAGACAAGGACCTTGTCCACCGTAATGGTCTCTTCCTTGCCGTCTTCCTTCGCAACTTTGACCTCCACCTTGCCATTCTTGACGGTGGCGGAAATTGCTTTGGTCTTGAGGTGAACGACAGCTTTCTTCTTCTTCAAATTGCGCGCGACGACATCGACCAAGTCTGTGTCGGTGCCCGGGAGAAGTTGGTCGGAAAGCTCGACCACCGTGATCTGGGTGCCGAACTTGGCGAGATAGGTTCCGATCTCAAGTCCGATGACACCGCCGCCGAGGACAAGCATCGTCGGTGGAACCGCATCGAGGTCGAGTGCCTCAGTTGACGTAATGATGTGCTTGCCATCGATCGGGAAAGCGGGGAGGTCGAACGGCCGCGAACCCGTCGCGACCATGAAGTTCTCGGCCTTGATGGTGACCGGGCCATCTTTCCCACCCGTCACTTCGAGCGTGGCGGCGTCGGTGAATCGAGCGTTGCCATAGATGACCTTGCAGCCATTCCGCTTGAGAAGATCGCCGATGCCACCGGTGAGCTTCTTGACGACGTCGGACTTCCACGTGCGCATCTTGGCGAGATCGACGGCAAGATCCTTGACGGTGATGCCGATTTCATCGGAGGACTTCATCTTGTCGTAGAGCTTGGCGGCGCCGATGTACGCCTTGGACGGAATGCAGCCCCAGTTGAGACACACCCCCCCGAGCACGTCACGCTCGACGATGACCGTCTCGATCCCGAGTTGAGCGAGGCGAATCGCGGCAACGTAGCCGCCGGGACCAGCACCAATGACGCAGGCTTTGGGAGTCAGCATTAGAGGGGGAACGCTCCTTCGGCTTTGCCGGAACCGTCACCAATGACCTCCGCGCGCTGCGCAAGAAGGGTGGCCGGAGGCGAGCCATAAACGTCGGTAAAAAGGGTATCGACGGCGACCGTGGCCGCGGGTTCGGCTTCCTTCACGGCGTCGTCAATGGTGTTCTTGATTTCTGCACGCATGGCGGCATCGGATGCGTCCGTCAAGTGACGTCCCGCGACCAGCCAGTCGCGGAATCGAGAAATTGGGTCGACCAAGAGCCATGGCGGGACCTTCGATTCGTCGCGGTAGCGCGTGGGATCGTCGGATGAGGAGTGGCCCCCGCGGCGATAGGTCACGAGTTCAATCAATGTCGGGCCGTGTCCAGCACGGGCGCGCTCGAAGGCCGCCTGAGTTGCCTGATAGCAAGCGAGGACATCGTTGCCGTCTACGCGAATGCCGGGCATTCCGTATGCAGCAGCCTTGATGGCCACCCCGTCACTTGCGGTCTGGCTGGAAAACGGAACGGAAATCGCCCACTGGTTGTTCTGGCAGATGATGAGACACGGGACCTTGCCCACAGCCGCGAAGTTCATCGCAGAGTGGAAGTCGTTCTCTGAGGTCCCCCCATCGCCGATGTAGCCGAAAGTCACCACATCTTCTCTGCGAATTTTAGAGGCCCACGCGGCGCCGACAGCCTGTGGAAGTTGCGTCGCAATCGGAGATGAAAGCGAAACGAACTTGTGCTCGCCAGACGAGAAGTGCATCGGCATTTGCCGACCCTTCTGCGTGTCAAGCACGTTGCCGAACATCTGACCAAAGTATCGAGCAATCGGAAAGCCGCGCATCAGAAGAATCCCGCCCTCTCGAAGGGCAGGGAAAATCCAATCTCCTTTTCTTGCGACGGAGCCCGAGCCGACGATCGCGGCTTCCTGGCCTGCGCTTGGACCGAAGAACGCGATGCGCCCCTGGCGTTGCATCATGAGCATCTTCTCGTCGATCGCGCGGATGGTGACCATCCAGCGATAAAGCAGTAGAAGATGCTCGCGGCTTAACGCCGGGGCTGCAGTCGTCGCGGGAAGCCCCGCGACAGGCATGACGCGTTGGAGTTCCACGTCAGCCGAGGGTGAGGAGGCCGGGGTTGGCGAGGAGCCGCTTCATTTCGACGACAACGCGCGCTGCGGTGCCGCCGTCAACGACACGGTGATCGAGAGTGATCGAGATGTAGCCCATCTTGCGAATGACGATCTGGCCGTCGATGACGACCGGTCGGTCCTCTACCTTGTAGAGACCGAGGATCGCAACTTCCGGGTAGTTGATGATGGGTGTTGCAAACAAGCCACCGATCGAGCCTGCGGACGTGATGGTGATTGTCGAGCCCGTTAGGTCTTCGCGTGCGGCCTTGCCCGTTCGCCCGAGCTCGGAGAGCCTCGAAATTTCTCCCGCGATGTCCAGCACGCCGCGCTTGCTGGCGTCCTTGACGACGGGGACCATCAATCCTCGATCCGTATCGAGGGCAAACCCGATGTGGATCTCGCCACGGGTGATGAACTCCCCGTTGGCCTCGTCGAGAGCGCCATTGATTCCCGGGTACTTCCGCACGGTTGCGCAAAGGGCCTTCATCACGAACGGGAGGTAGGTGAGCTTGGTTCCGCGCGCGGCCGCATCGTCCTTGCCAGCCTTGCGCAGGTTGTCGACTTCCGTGAAATCGACTTCGTCCACCAAAGTGAAGTGCGGCGCTGTGTAGAGCGAGCGCACCATCTGATCGCCGATCGCGCGGCGAAGGCCTCGGTAGGGCGTCTTGGTGTCGTTCGGACCCGCGGGCGTAACGACGGCCGGATTGGCCTTGGGGCGGTTGATGTCACCACCCGTCGAAGCGCCTCCGCCACCCGACAATGCGGATTCCACGTCCGTTCGCAGGACGCGACCCCGCGGGCCGGAGCCAGCGACGACGTTGATGTCGAGGCCGTGCTCTCGCGCATAACGACGCGTTGCCGGGGTCGCGAGGACCTTGTCGTTGGATGTGCGCATGATCGCCGGCGCTGCCACGGGCGCTGGCGCTGGAGCAGCAACCGGCGCTTTCGCCGCAGGCGCCGACGCAACAGGAGCAGCGACCGGCGCTGGAGCTGGCTTTGCTGCAACTGCGGGCGCAGGAGCCGGCGCCACGGCAGCCGTCGCCTTCGGGGCGGCCGCTGCGGGAGCCGCGGCTCCACCTTCAACGTCAATATGAATGATGACGTGGTGGACCGGAGCCACCTTGCCCTCTGCAAACAGAATCTTCACGACGCGGCCGGTTTTTGGCGACGGGATTTCAACCGTGGCCTTGTCCGTCATCACTTCGACCATGGGCTGGTCTTCGCGGACGATGTCGCCTTCTTTAACGTGCCACTTGGTGATTTCGCCCTCGGCGACACCTTCACCGATATCCGGAAGCTTGAACTCGAACGGCATGGTTCTCTCCGCTCAGAAATGAATGGCCTTGTCGACGGCCGCGAGGACGCGATCGGCGTTAGGCAAGTAGACGTGTTCCAACGCATAGGGGAACGGGGTGTCGAACCCTGTTACCCGAAGTATGGGTGCCTCGAGGCTTTCGATCGCGCCATCGGCGATCAACGCGGCAATTTCGGCGCCGACGCCGCATGTGCGGGGCGCCTCGTGGACGATGACGGCCCGGCCGGTCTTGCGAACCGACGCAAGAATCGAGTCGACGTCCATCGGCACGAGGGTTCGAAGGTCGATGACTTCAACCGACATGCCCTTGTCATTCGCGAGCGCGGCAGCCTCGGATGCGATTTGGACCATGGCGCCCCATGCAATGACCGTGCACTGAGTGCCTTCGACGACCGTGCGCGCGACGCCCGGTGGAAGGTAGGCTCCGTCGTTCTCGGGCAATTCCTCTTTGATGGTCCTGTAGTTGCGTTTTGGCTCGAGGAACATGACTGGGTCATCACCGGCAAGAGCGGCGCGGAGTAACCCACGGGCGTCGGTCGGCGTCGATGGCACGTAGACGTGGAGACCGGCCGTGTGAACGAAGTACGCTTCAGGGGACTGCGAGTGGTAGCCGCCGCCTCGAATTCCGCCGCCGTAGGGCATGCGGACGATCACCGGGCAAGTGAATTCGCCTCCCGAGCGATAGCGCATCTTCGAGAGTTCCGAGACGATCTGGTCGAAGCCGGGATAAACAAAGTCTGCGAATTGGATTTCAGCGATGGGGCGCAGCCCATTCATCGCCATTCCGATCGCCACTCCGATGATGCCGGACTCGTTCAGCGGGGTATCAATGACGCGGGTTTCGCCGAAGGCATCAAAGAGCCCTTCGGTGACACGAAACACCCCGCCATTCTTGGCGATGTCCTCACCGAGCACGACGATTCGCGGGTCGGCCGACATACTCTCGTGGAGTGTTCGAACCAGCGACTGAACCATTGTCACCGGGCCCGAGGTCGGGAACTTCGGCGCGACGAGTTCGGCGGGTGCGGGGGCGGTGGTGGTCACAGGATTCGGAGTCGCAGGGCCCTGCAGGATGCCGGGTGGTGCCGCGGGGGTGGACGTTAGCGCATCCTTGGTCTTTTGCGAGGGTGGGCGCCCCTTCTGCAGGGAACGCTCCGAGATGGCTTTCTTGGGACTAATCTGCTCGTTCTGCGCTGGTTTTTCGACGCGCGCAGCGGGTTTTGTGGTTCGTCCCGGTGCTCGCGGCGACTTCGGCCTCCTAGGGCGTCTGCGTTCGTGCATCAGACCGGCTCCCCACGCCCGCGCAAGTAGCGTTCAACGAACATCTCGCCTGCCTTGTAGGACGAACGCACAAGCGGGCCGGATGCGCAGAAAAGGAACCCCATCGATTCAGCTTCGACTTTCCAGGCGTCAAATCGCGAAGGGTGCACATACTCAGAGACCGGAAGATGCCATTTGGAAGGCTGAAGGTATTGCCCGAGGGTGACTACGTCCACGCCGACTGATCGCAGGTCGCGAAGAGTTGATCTGACCTCCGGCTCGGTTTCGCCGAGTCCAAGCATGATCGAGGACTTGGTCAGCCGCCCGCCGCCCAGTCGCTTCAGCGTTCCCAGCGCGCGGAGGGTCTGCGCGTATCCGCTCTTTCCATCGCGTACGAGTCGGGTGAGACGCTCGGTCGTCTCGACGTTGTGTGCAAGGACGTCGATCGGCGCGGCGCACACGGTGGCGAGATCCCGTTCCGCCGCTTTGAAATCACCGATCAGAGTCTCCACCAGAATCTCTGGCACACGGGTCTTGAGGGCCGTCACGGTCGCTGCGACGTGCGCGGCACCGCCGTCGGCGAGGTCGTCGCGGTCGACCATCGTGAGGACGACATACGAGAGTCCCATCGTTGCGACCGCGTGGGCCACCTTTTGGGGCTCTTCAGCATCCGTTTTTCCGCCGGGGTTCCCAGCCTTCACATCACAGAAGCGGCACGCGCGCGTGCATGTGTCACCGAGCAGCATGAAAGTTGCCGTGCCCGAACCCCAGCACTCGGCAATGTTCGGACACTGAGCCTCTTCGCACACTGTCGATAGCCCGAGGCCCTTACGGAGCGACTTGATCTCCGCATACCGTTCGCCGGTTGGGAGTTTGACCTTCAGCCACTCGGGCTTTCTCCGTGTCCCCGTATCGATGGCTTTACTCCGGTCGGCAGAGTCTCTGCCACCGCATAGGTTCTATGGAATCCTGAACGACCGGGCAAGTTCTACGAGATTCCGCCGAGAAAACGCAATGATCGCGTGACCTTGGGGCTACTCCCGCGTCAGGCTGGCAAGCAGTGCGCGGAATTCGGGGAGGGCCTTGTTGGTCGCTTCGGTAACTCCGACAAGGCGAATGAGCACAAGTGTTTTCGGGGCGGAGGCAAGGAGCAATCCGTTCACGGCAGTGCGGGCATCCCTCATGAACTCAAACTCGATTGCTGGACCGAGCGGAGTTCGAGCGCTGCGCACCTTGGCCTGTGGGTCGGTTTCTTTGAGTGACTTCTCAAAGGTCGCCAGCTCTGTCGGAGAGCCGACGTCAAAGACGTCGTTCCGACGATTGAACTCGATGGCGATTTCGCCCGCACCAGCTCGCGAATCGACGAGTCGTACTAGGTCGCCGTTCGCCTGTTTGATCGGAACCCAAGCTGACGAAAGCTGATACTCCATTCCGAATGCTTGCCGCGTGTTTTCACGAAACTTCGGACTGATCGAGACCAACGGCTTCGCGTCGGCCACGAGTTGTGCGGTGAGGCAGCCATCGAAGGCGACTTCGCCGGAGGCACGGCCGTGCGAGCTGCCTCGGCCCGACACAGTCATCTTGCCTTTCATGTTGATTTTCGTGATGACTCGCGTTTGAACGTCAATCTCGATGCTGACGTCTGCCGTGTAGGCATTTGTTGTTTCGATTTTGGTGTTGACGATGGCGTCGTCGAACCATGCGACAGTTCCGGTGAGGATAGCCTTATTCGCCGTGCTGTCGACTGAATCCAATTTGATGGAGGAAGTGATATCCCGTACTGGACCCTCGAAGGGGAAGAACGTGTGCAAAATAGACACGAACGTGATAGAGACGGAGTCGCCCACGGATGCCGAAGCTGATCTTTCGACATTCGTTCCGAGGAACCCCGACTGACCCACCATGCGCTGCAGGATTGTGTTCGAAAGAACCCTCTTGTTCTCGATATCGACCTTGCAGTGAGATCCTGTGATCTTGTAGCCGAGCACGACACCTGCGACGCCCGAGTCTTCCGTGTTTAATCCTTTGGTCAACTTCGAGTCGAGCCAACTTCGACGCACCAATATATCGGGCGCGTTGGTCTCGGTTAGTTGCTCGTCCACCCACTTATCGAAGCTCATTTCGGAGACCGGAACATCGATCACATCGGGGTCCAATTTGATCGTCATTCTCCCCATGCTGGTGCGTGTGACCTCGACAAGCACTGCTCGCGCTTTGGTCTCGGGAGCAAGCTGAATGCTCGCTTGCCTTGATTCTGTTGCGGGCTTCGATTCGGTCGCCGGTTGCTGCGCAGCGATGGCCGTCGCGACACACAGCAGCGCGAGGAGAAGTCTTAGGGTGTTGGAGTTCATTGAGTTCTGCTGTTTGTTTCCAATCGGAGTCTACCATCGGTAAGGCGCAGTTTGCTTGTTGTTGATGGTCAACAGCAGCAATCGGAACGAGATATCAGTCGCAACTCATCGCAGCGAACCTTCATTCGCCTATGCGCGGCGAGCGTGGAAGTCGCCAACGAGGGCATTGAAGGCGTCCGGCATCTCGAGCGGGATGGCGTGGTAGGCGCGCGGGCCATGAAACGTGTGGAAAATGGAACCAGGGATGAGAGAAGCCACCTCGGCTGCGGCTTCTGGCGGAATGGTGGCGTCGTGCTCGCCGACCGTAACTAGGGTGGGAAATCGGATCGACGGGAGTCGACTCCGCACGTCGTGCCTCTTGCCGGCCGAGGCTTGGGCGATGACACCATCGACGGTCGGACGAGTGACGGAAGTCATCACGTTCTTGAGGAACGACTCAAAGGCGGCAGGATTCTCTTGCTGAAATGCAGGAGAGAAGTTCTTGCGACACGCTCCTTCTAGGAACTTCGCCACCCCACCTTCGTGCAGACGCGCAAGAGCGTGATCGAAGGACGCTTGAGTTCGTGCGTGCGGCCCTGCCCAGCCTGCGTGGAACGACGCTGCCAGAATTCTACTTGACGCGAGCAATGCAAGCTCCATCGCCACGGCGGCCCCGAATGAGAATCCACATACATGGAACGACGCGATCCCGAGGCTGTCGATGAGAGCCAATGCCTCCCGCGCGAATGATGCCGTCGTGGCTTCGAAGGCAGCTGGCGCCGGACCCGATCGTCCGGAACCGCGGTTGTCGGGCGTAATGAGCCGGAATCGCGCGGATAATGCTGGAATTTGCCTTGCCCACGAAGTGTGATCCGCTCCGGTTCCCATGATCATCACAAAGGGCTCGCCGTCACCCTTTTCACGGTAGAAAAGCGTCCCAAATGCGAAATCGATCGAAGGCATGCGACGTTCTAACGCTTCCCGCTCGCCCTCCGGACTGCTACGCTCCCGCCGCGTGAGCTGACGCCGAAACCCGCATCGAGGATTCGGCACGAAAGAGCCAACTGCCGGGGGTCGTCGAATGTGCGGATTCATCGGGGTCATCGGAGCGGATGGTCAGGCTGTCGGTGCGATCTACGACGGTCTTCTGGCCCTACAGCATCGTGGGCAGGACGCAGCAGGTATCGCGACTTTTGATAAGCGCTTTCATCTCAAGAAGGGTGAAGGCCTCGTTCGCGATATCTTCCGTCAGAAGAATATGGACCGCCTTACCGGTGGGACAGGCATCGGACATGTTCGGTACCCGACGGTAGGCGGCGGCTCGGTCGAGGACGCCCAGCCGTTCATGACCAACGCGCCAGTCGGCATCGCGATGGCCCACAACGGGAACATCACGAACTACCGACAGTTGAAGGCGGACCTCGAGAAGCACTGTCGTCGCTACATCGATTCCGATTGCGATTGCGAGATCATCCTCGCGGTTTTTGCCGACGAAATCGAACGGCAGATCGCAACTACCGAAGGCATGCGCGAGATCACGCCGGAAGTCATTTTCAATGCGGTTGCGCGTGTTTTCCGCGATGTTCATGGTGCGTATTCGGCGGTCGCGTACATCGCGGGCCACGGCATGGTTGCGTTTCGTGATCCCTACGGGATTAAGCCCGGCGTCCTTGGAACGCGCACCGAGCCTTCTGGGAAGGTGTCGTGGTGCGTGGCGTCGGAGTCCGTGTCGCTCGATATCCTCGGCTACACGGTCACCCGCGACATTCGCCCCGCCGAGGCGCTGTACATCACGGACAACGGCGAGGTGCATAGCCGAGTCGTCGCCGAGCAGAATCACCACCCGTGCGTCTTTGAGTGGATTTACTTTGCCCGGCCAGACTCCGTGATTGACCGAGTCAGCGTGTATGGCACCCACATACGACTTGGCGAAGCGCTTGCGAAACAGATCTCTTCTGCCGGATTGAAGGTTGACGCAGTCATTCCGGTTCCGGACTCAGCTCGAGCTGCGTCGACCGGACTCGCAGCGGCGCTTGGCGTTCCGTATCGCGAGGGATTTGTAAAGAATCGCTACATCGGACGGACGTTCATCATGGCGGGCCAAGTGGAACGCAAGCGAAGTCTCCGCCACAAGCTCAATACTGTGAAGAGCGAGTTCGAGGGGCGAGATGTTTTAATCGTCGACGACTCGATCGTGCGGGGCAATACGTCACGCGAAATCGTCGGTATGGCCAGACGCGCCGGCGCCCGTCGCGTTTACCTCGCGTCCTATTCGGGTCCGATCAAGCATCCGTGTGTCTATGGCATCGACATGTCGACGCGCCAAGAACTCATGGCCCGAGAGCGCTCAAATCACGAGATCGCAGTGGAACTCGGTGCAGATGCAGTCTTCTATCAGACTCTTGACGACATGAACCATGCTGTAAAAGGCGTGGCGGCGGGATTCACGAATTTGTGCAATGCCTGTTTCGATGGGAAGTACCCGACACCCCAGGTCAATGAGTCCGTCCTTCTCGAGATCGAGCGCGACCGCGAGGCTATTCGCTAGGCCGTTGGATCGACAGTTGATTTCGATGGGTGGGAGTGCTTGCGAGAGTCCGCGCAGCCTCTCGATTGACAACCGGTTGCAACTGCCCTACCATCCCCGCCATGGCTCTCCGGACCTCAGTTCGCCTACATCCCACCTGAATCAACCGCCGGCATCACGCCGGCGGGTGGATCCGGTCCGGATCCTAAGAGCCCCCCTTCGGGGTCCCGCACGCCGGTGTTGATGTCGACAGAGACATCGTCATGCACCGAAGCTTTTTGACCCTCGCACTGATCTTGTGCGCCGCCTGCGCAACCCAAAGCAATCAGAAAACCAGTTCGGTCGAGGCGTCGAACGAAGCCACGATTGATACGAAGGGCAGGCTCCCGGCGGCACGGAGTTTTACCTTCACCTACGAAGTTGAAATTCCGACCGTCGCTGAAGGGACAAAAGAGCTCAAGCTCTGGGTCCCAAATCCGCTGACTATCCCCGGCACTCAAACGGTTGGCGCAATGTCGGCGGTGATGCCTCCTGGTGCGACGATGGTCGCCAACGGTGACGCGTCCGGATTGAATTTGATCGTCTGTGTCACGGTGCCGGCGCCAAAGTCCGGATCGAAGTTCTCGTTCTCATGGCCCGTGATGCGCTCCGAAGTTAAATCGGGAGCATTTCGCGGCGCTGGTGTGACCGCCTTGACCGACGCTCAGAAGGCGGATTTCTCGCGTTGGCTCCAGGCCGACAATCTCGTTCCGATTGACGGCAAAGTTGCGGACATCGCATCGCGCCTTGCAACGAAGGAAACGAACACGTTGAACATCGCGCGTGCGATTTACGACTATGTGCTCGCCGACATGCGGTATTCGAAAGATGGAACCGGTTGGGGGCGCGGCGACACTCTCTGGGCCTGCGACTCAAAATTCGGCAACTGCACCGACTTCCACTCGCTCTTCATTTCATTGGCTCGTGCAAAGGGAATCCCCGCTCGATTCACGATGGGTACGTCTGTGCCGATCAAGCGCGGTGAGGGTCCTATTGCCGGGTACCACTGCTGGGCAGAGTTTTACATCGCCGACGTGGGTTGGATTCCTGTAGACATTTCTGAGGCGGATAGAGATCCCGCCATGGCCCAGTATTACTTCGGCAATTTGACTGAAGATCGCGTCAGCTATACGGTCGGACGCGACCTTCAATTCAACCCCAAGCCCGCGAAGGGCGTGATCCCGTTCTTCATCTACCCCCTTGCAGAGGCGGATGGCAAAGAGACGGAAGCGAAGCGTTCATTCAAATACCGCGACAACTGAGTCGCAACAACAATTGGAGTCAAAATGAAGTCATGCCCGTTCATGGCCGCTGCGGCTTTCGTGGCGGCATCGGCGGTAGCGCAGGATCCGGCCATTGAGGCCCGACTCCGCGCGCTCGAAGATCAGAATCGAGCAATCCTCTCTGCGCTCGAAAAGAGTGAGACGCGAAACGCGGAGATGGCGGGTGAACTCAGCCGGGTGAAGGCTACGTCCGAGGCGTCGACTGGTGAGTCATCCATAGAGACCCAGGTCAATGCTCTATCGGCTCGCATGGCGGACGGACTTTCGTGGAAGGACATCGTGAAGTCGGGCAACAAGCTCCGCTTTTATGGCTACCTTCGCCTTGATGCCTACGCCAACACCGGGCACATGGACAACGCGATCGTGCCGACATTCGTCGCCGCCGAGACCAACGCGGCGAATACGGACGACGCGGTCTTCGCGCTGAGCCCGCGCTTGACCCGCATCGGGATGGACTTCGACTTCGGCAAGATCGGCGGAGCCGACGTGACCGGTAAAGTTGAGATGGACTTCTCGAGCACAGCCGGCACGCTGATTCAAGAGTCGCGCGCCACGCCTCGCATGCGCGTAGGTTGGGTCAACCTCGACTACGGTGATCTTGCGCTGCGTTTCGGACAAGACTGGGACACCATTTCTCCGTTGTCGCCTGCAGTCAATAGCGAATCGGTGATGTGGAATGCGGGTAACTTGGGCGATCGTCGTGCACAGGCCACAGCGATGCTCGACTTCGGCGATCCGAAGGAGACGTCCTATCAATGGCGCACGTCCTTTGGCTTGACCGGCGCGATCACCAATCAGGACATTGAAACCGCAGGAACGACGGCCACCATCGCCGAGCGCGACGGTATGGACTCGGGAATGCCGAACATCCAGACGCGATTCGGCGTCGTCACGCCGTCGTGGGTCGATGGCAAGAAGATGGCGGCAGGCCTCTGGGGCGCGTATGGCAAGTGGGAGACGGACACCGTCTACGTCGGCGTCAATCGATTTGACACCTGGGTGCTGGGTGCCGATCTCGCGCTACCTCTTTCAAGCTCGCTCGCGCTGAAGGGCGAAGCTTGGACCGGATCGGGTCTCGGCGACTTCCGAGGTGGCATCGGGCAGGTTCTCACGTTGTCTGCGACGCGTGCAGACGAAGTGGCTGCAAGGGGCGGATGGGCGGAAATCGCCTGGTCAGTCGCGCCGGAGTTCACCCTCACAGGTGGCGCTTCGATCGACTCGGTGAACGATGCTGACCTCAGCGCCGCAGCGGCGACCGCGAAGGACAAGAACTGGACGGTCTATATGAATGCGACCTATGTTTGGGGTGGCGGCCTCAAGACGGGGCTAGATGTGATCTATTGGGAAACCCAATACGCAAACGGTACTCAGGGCAACCTCGTACGTACTGACCTTTACATCCAGATCGACTTCTAAGTCCCATGGTTTGAGAACGTCGGCTCCCCGGCTGCGGCTTGATGCCCCGGGGGGCCGAACGTATCTTGCGGATCCTTGGGGCAGTAGCTCAGTTGGGAGAGCGCTTCGTTCGCAACGAAGAGGTTGTGGGTTCGATCCCCATCTGCTCCACAAGACGCCCCCGTGGCCTTCACTGGCTGCGGGGGTGTTTCGCATGCAGGCCTCCCTCCGAGGCCTCCGCCTGTTTCGGGGTTGCGCGTCCTCGGGTACGCTCGAGACATGCGAACTTGGATCCTGCAGGTGTGCTCCGCTGTTGTTGTATTGTCCAGTCTCACTGAGGCTCAGGAAAGCCGACCGACCTCGGGGTCCGGCGCGCGAATGTATGAGTGGGTGAGTGGATGGGGAGACTTCCAGAAAGAGTCGATCGGCAATACGCATGGAGGCGTTGTCGTCGCAAACGACGGGAAGATCTACTTCAACACCGACGGTGAGCAGGCGATCCGTTGGACGACGACCGACGGCAAGGAATCGGGGTCGATAGGCAAGGACCTCCACGGGGGCCTGCACGGCATGGCGTTGGTGAAGGAGGGCAAGGAAGATGCTCTCTTGCTTGCGCATACGCACCGGCACGAGGTCGTGCGCATGAAGCTGGACGGAACGATTGTGTGGACCATTCCATGGCCCAAGGAGTCCGGGAAGTACAAATCGGCGGACGAGTATCGCCCTACAAGTGTGGCTGAGGCACCCGACGGTTCAGTTTTCGTGTCCGATGGGTATGGCAAGAGCCTTATTCACAAGTTCGATAAGTCTCGCAAGTGGGTGTCGTGCTTTGGTCGGGACGGCAAGCCTGGTGAAGCACTCCAGACACCGCACGGCCTGCTCATGGACATCCGAGACGGTGTCGCGACGCTCCTCACCTGCGATCGCGAGAATCATCGCCTTGTCAGATTCGATCTCGACGGGAAAGTCGTCGCTACGTACTCCGAAGGACTTCGAAGGCCGTGCAATGTGGTGAAAGATGGCGACGCCTACCTTGTCGCTGACTTGGCGGGCCGAGTGACTGTCATCGACGCGAAGACCTTCGCGCCGATTGCCCAGCTCTTCGACAATCCCGATCCTAAGTTGCGCGCAGAAAATGGCGTTGCACGCACCCAATGGAAGGCCGGAGCTTTCATCTCGCCGCATGGCATTGGCGTGGCGTCGAACGGTGATGTCTATGTAAATGAGTGGCTTTCCACGGGTCGCATCGTCAAACTCCGTCGCATTAAGTCGTAGCGTAGATTCCGACCGCCTACGCCCCTCGATGGCGTTAGTCTGATCCATGCCGCAAGGCGACAATTCGCTCGACTCGCGCGAATCTGACGCGGGACGTAATCAGACGGACCTTCCGCGGAGGCGGACGGTGATTGCACGCACGCTCGCTCTGACGGGCATGGCGGATCTCTTTGACGCGATGCGCAAAGAGAGCCGCAATCGCCCCGAGGATCTGTCCGGCCTCGCGCTCATGGTGGCGTCCGCCCTGTGCTTCACGCTGATGGCCGTGTTCATCAAGCTATTTCTATCAAACGCACCGTCGCAGTCCGTGGTATTCACACGCGCGGTAGCCATGACTCTGGTCTTCTCCTGCATGGCTCTCTCGCAAGGTGTTCCGCTCGCCGGAAAGCGCCCCACAAGGCTCATCCTTCGGGGGCTCTTGGGGTACGGTGCGGTCTCCTGTTACTTCTGGTCAGTCAATCACGTTGGAATCGCCGACGCCGTCCTGCTGCAGTACAGCCACCCGATTTTTGTGGCAATGCTCGCGCCATGGCTCTTGCGCGAGACAACCGGACGATGGCATTGGTTGCTCGTCTTCGTCGCGTTCGTCGGCATTGCATTCGTGCTGAAATCGAGCGGCGCGGCTGGCGGGTCGATTCGAACTGAGGCCCTTGTTGGGTTGACGGGGTCACTCCTGTCCGGCTTGGCTTACATCACGATTCGGAATCTATCTAAGTCCGAACACCCACTTACCATCCTCGTTTGGTTTCCTGCCGTTATGATCCCAGGGTCTCTAGCGGGGGTCATCGCAATGGGTGCGGACGCATGGCCGAAGAATGGAAGTGAATGGCTTGGCCATCTTCTGGTGACGACGGCCGGCCTTGTTGGCCAGTTCGCCTTAACCAAGGGGCTGTCGCGCGCCGGAGCTGCTCGCGCAACTGCAGTGACTATGGCTGGTCCGGTGTTTGGACTTGCGGCTGACTGGTTGATTTTCGGCGCTATTCCCGCGATCGGTTCGCTGATTGCAACCGTGATCGTTATGACTGCGCTGCTGTTGCTTGCATGGGGGAGACCCAAAGTGCCTAACGCGGTCGCAGCGGCGCTTCTCCTTTTCGCGCTGTCGCCCATCGCCTTCGCACAGGATGCGACGAGTCGCCAAGTCGCGCCACGAACACTGCGTGTCGCCGATCTTTTTAGGCTTGAGTTGGAACGCGTCGACGATCCAACCGCTTGGCGCGAGGCACTCGCATCGCCGCTCGATCCGGATTTGCTTGTGCAGGGTGTCACGGGCTTGGGCCGCGTTGGGCATCCGGACCTAGTTGTGGTGTTGAGTGAACTATTGGACGGGAGGCCCGATCCATGGCCGAAATCGCTCAAGCGCGCAAGCGGCGTCGCAGCGGGACTCCTCGCGGACGAGGCCTTGATCGTCCGGCTGCTTCCACATCTAGATGAAGATGACATCGCCCGGGCTTTGGGCTTGCTGGGCCGCTGGCCCATCGACGCCCTTCGCCGTTCGGCTGTCGAACGCGCCCTTGCTGCGCGAGATCCCGCACCCCTTGGATCGGAGATCGAACTGGACGCCGACCGCGTAGATGACCCGATTTCCGCACGGTTGATGCGACTCACGGCATTTCCCGACCCGGTTGGTGACTCTATTGCGCTTGCAATCCTCGCGGGAGACTCTGATGTCCTGCGGTTGCGGGCCGCCCTGTTTCGGTTGGCACGCGGTCAGAAAGCACCCGCATCCGCCGCGCCTCTCATTGAGGACTATCTCGATCACCTCGACGGAGAAGTAGCCGGCCTCGCTGCCCGTGCGCTCGCTCGTTCTGTCGATGTGAGTGATCGTGCGATTGCATCGATTGCGGCGATGCTCGCACTGGGCGGCGATCGCATTGCAACGCTCGATCGCATTGCAGCCCTCGGTGGCCTCGGTCGTGCTAGTGGGATTCCCGTTCTATTTGCGCACGCGGGCGCGTCAGACCCCCAGATGCGCAGAGCGGCCATTGAAGGGCTCGTTGCAGGAAACGGTCCATTCCCGCCTCAGTTCCTTTCCGCCGGAGTGAACCTTGTTTTGAGGATTGCCAGAGAAGATCCCGTCGTTGATGTCCGTCGTGCGGCGCTGTTGACTTTAGGAAAGTTGGATCCGGTGCGCCTGCGATCGAGTGTTGCGACTTGGATTACATCGCCGTCGGCAGTTCTTCGTTCGGCGCTCGCGGGAGCGATGACGTATGGCCCGTGGGACGATGCTCTCGGTGCGTTGTTGCTCGACTCGGATCGACGGGTTGGCACGGCATTGCTTGAGGCAATCACGGCGCGAATCGAGTCCGGGCGATTGCCGCTCTCTGACGAAGCGGCACGCCTCGAGTCATGGATCGGTCTGCCAGACACGGCGCCAACGGGATCTCATTCCGGGGATAGTGTGCGGCGGGCCGTCGAAGGTCAGCTTGCCATGGCATGGCGCAAGGCCGGCGGTGCCAAATCGGTGACGGCGAAGTGGATACGTACTCGTGCTGTTGACATTTCCCCAATGGACATGGAGCCATTGCAGGTGTTTCTTGACCTTGCAACTCTCATTCCGTCTCCCGAGCATGGTGTGTGGATCGAGCCTCTGATCGCCCATCCCGTCGCTGACATTCGTGACCGGGCCGTCAAGGCGATGAGGGCTCTTGGCGTCGAGGTCGTTGTCCCGCGTCGATCACTCGCGACCATCCCGGCGTTCACACTCCCGTGGGTGGAGATCGCCCGCGATCTTGAGCGTCCTGTCGTTCAACTCTGGGAGGTTGAGACGGATCGGGGAAGTTTCACTTTGCACCTCGACACGCGCGCCGCCCCCGTCACGGTGTGGCGTCTCAATAGCATGGCGCGGCAGGGCGAGTTTGACGGAAGGACGTTTCATCGAGTTGTCCCGGCCTTCGTGGTCCAGGGAGGGTGCCCCCGGGGGGACGGTTGGGGAGGCCCAGGGTTCGTCGTGCGTTGCGAGGTCTCCGACCTCACGTACTCCAAAGGCACAGTCGGAATGGCCTTGGCTGGCAAGGATACGGGTGGATGTCAATGGTTCGTCACGCATCGTGCAACGCCGCATCTCGACCTTCGCTACACCATTTTCGGGTGTGTTGTGGAGGGAATGGACGTGATCGAGCAGATCTTGCCAGACGACAAGATCATCAAAATCACTCCGAGAACGTTGCCCTGATATCGTGGTGAGCTCGCGTCGTTTCCTCCGTGGGAAGATGACGCGGTCCCCCGATAGACACACATGACTACGCGTCGCACCATACTCAAAGCACTTGCAGGCGTCGCATTCGCGGCGGACATGCTTCCGCCCGCCGCCGAGGCTGCCGACACCGCAGTGGATGCCGCGCGGCACCGCGCCCACCTCGACCCCAACGTAATCGCCAAGGACGAGGATTTTTGGCTGATGGTGCGTCAGGCATATGTGCTCGATTCGAATATCGTCAATTTGAACAACGGCGGGTCATCACCTGCGCCGCGCGTAGCCTTAGAGGCGATGAAGCGCGCGCTCGATGCGGCGAATGTCAATCCTTCGATCGTGCTTCTTCGAGAACAGGAGCCCCGAGTTGAGCAGGCCCGTCGCGAACTCGCGAGGCTTTTTGGCTGCGAATCCATGGAGATGGCCATTACGCGAAATGCATCCGAGAGCCTCGCGACACTGGTGATGGGGATGGACCTCAAGTCGGGCGACGAAGTCATCACTACCGACCACAGCTATCCACGGGTCCTTCAAACGTGGAGGCAGCGCTCACGACGCGAGGGCATCGTCGTCAAAGTCCTCTCCCCATCGTCTGAAGGACAGTCGCAAGGCGATCTCGCAAATCTCGTGATGAACGCAGTCACCGAGAGAACACGAGTCATCGAGATCTGCCATGTGACAAATGTCTTGGGCCGAATCTGGCCCGTCAAGGAAATCGTCGCGCAGGCGCGACTCAGGAAGATCGATGTCATTGTGGACGGAGCCCATGCGCTAGCCCACTTCCCGTTTACAAACGCCGAACTAAATTGCGATTTCTACGCGTCGACGCTGCACAAGTGGCTCGGAGCTCCCATTGGCACAGGCATGTTGTTTGTTCGCAAGGAGCGCATAGCGGGAATGTGGGCGCTTATGCCGCAACCTGCGACGCTAGACAACGACATCAAGAAGTTCGAGGAGACAGGGACAAGGCCCGCCGCCATGCGATTGGCGATCCTGGAAGCCCTGAGATTCACCGTCGGGATCGGCATTGACCGCAAGGCCGCACGATTGCGGTTCCTTCGGGACCGTTGGTCGGCGCGTCTTGTCGGCCGTGAAGAGGCACGGGTCCTCACTCCTAGCGACCCAACGCTCGCGTGTGGAATCGGCTATGTCGCAACTCCGAAGCACGACTGTGTGAAGGTGGCCGCTCGGCTCATGGAAAAGCATGGGATCTCAATCACCGCGGTTCCAACATGGCGTGAGCCCGGGGTGCGAATTTCCCCGAATGTCTATACCTCGCTTGCCGAGATCGATCAGTTCTCTGAGGCTTTTGACACAGTCCTACGCGACCTCGCATGAAACATTGCATTGCAGCCCTAGTTGCCCTTGTTCTCATCGGGTTCATCACACGAGACGCGCTCGACGTCGGATTTCTTGCTGACGACTGGTATCTCGGAGAGCGCATTGTAGTTGACCAAAACGAACACCCTGGCCTCGCAAATCGCCTTGTCCGATCGGTCACAAATACTTGGGCACCGACGTTCGAAGTTGTTCGCCCGCTGACGATTCTGTCGGTCGAGCTTGATTATGAGATCTTTGGAGCGGATCCCGGCAAGCATCACTACCAGTCAATGATCTGGTGGGGCGCACTAGCGCTGATCTTGGGTCATGTTGTGTGCAAGAGAATGCAGGTGAAGGGGGCCGTCTGGCCAGCTGTGCTCGCTGTGTGGTTTGGGTCATATCCTGGCTGTACAGAGGCGCTCGCATGGCTGGTTGCGCGGCAAGATCTCATCTTGGGAGTTTCCGCCGCCGCGGCCCTTGGGTGTGTGATGCTGGCTCCGGCGCGCGGATGGCGTCTCGCATTACTCACGGTTCCAGGCTATCTCGGGAAGGAAACAGCCATCGTGCTCGCGCCGATGTTGCTTCTAACCGATTTGATTCTGCATCCGCGATCAAATGGCGCATCCGTCCGAAGCCACGTTCTTTCCAAGCTGCGGACGCATGCTCCGGTGTTTGGCGTCGCAGCTCTGTACCTCGCCGCTCGTTGGTGTCTTTTCGGTAGGGCGCTTGGAGCCTACAACGGCAAATCAATGCTCGAACACCTAGCCGATCGGCCCGGGTTGCTTTCCGTAATCGGCGAAGCACTTCGCTCGGGCTCCTTTCTGTTTCGGCCGGCCAATGCGACCGTGATGGACTCGCTGGCGGCGCAGGGTGTCAGTGTGTGGAGCGCAGTTTTGGTTCCCGCGGGCGCAGCAGTACTTGTTTTGTTTGGGTTCGCGTCAAGGAGCGCAGGCGTCACACTCGCAGCCTCGGTTCGAACCGTCGCAAGAGATGGACTCGTTGTTGTTGTGTGGACTTTGGTCCCATTGACCTTGCTCGCAATTCCGGGCAATGGCGTCACTCCCGACTTGGCACAGGGGCGATTTCTTGTGCTGCCGTTTATTGCTCTCGCAGTGGCCTCGGGGTCATTAGTTGCTCGCGTCATCAATGCGCGCCCGGGGGTTGTGATTCCACTTCTCGCGGCATCTGCGATGACCGGTGCATCGATCTGGCGGGTTAACCTCGACGCGTTTCGTCATGCCACTGCTCGTGCGAACACAATCGCAGCGGGCTTGATCGATGGCGTCAAGGCCCCGGGTGTCATCCTGCTCGATGGATGGTGGGCCGAAAGTCCGGGCGGTGGCGTAGCTGCACCGCAGCCGTATGTGAACATCTGTGACGGCGCCTATGTGTTTGGTGGAGCCATCGGCAGCGCGGCTCGGCCTCCGTTTGTTCCGCCGCCGGGGATGGAGGTCAGACTCCTGACTCCGGATCAAGTGCGTTCTAGAGCCGGTGCGCCGTCGGAACTCGCGATGTGGATGACGCAGGGCGCGTCACCACCCGTGCTCAAGCGTCTTGAGTTACATCTCGACGAACCTCGCGTTGTCGATGCGTTTCCCCGGCAAGCCGATTTTACGTTGGCAAACGCAGTGCCCTTTCATGGGAGTTCGTTGCGACGGGATCAGGACCCGACGTTTCGGTTCGAATTCGACGTCCCAGCCGGCGTGGATTCCATTGCCGTATGCGTCGCCGTTCCAAGTGGTGAGACGGCCGTAGCGGACATTCCATTGGATCCCGCGACGCGGTCATCGGGCGGGCGGGTTGCGATGAATGTCCCAGGCGCGAGGTTTCAACTGGTTGTTGGGGATCGAGTCGTTGATCATCCGCTCGACTCGGCCATCCTCGGAGCAGTTAAGCACGATGTCGTGCTGTGGTGGGTTGAGTATGAAGTGGACGAGGCGCATCCCGTCCGTTCGCAAGCACTCGCCGTGCGACTGCGCTGACACTCTTGTCCCTCAACCGGTGTAAGGTGGCATGACCATGGGAGATCTCCCGATAGGTCGAGGCTCAGCCACGAATCCGCCGAATCGTTTTTCGGCCAATGCCCTTGAGCCATGGGCGATCGACTTGCCATGTGAGGACGACGAGCCGCGAACGCTCAGGACAGTCTTCTACAAAGACCATGCGAAGTCGATTCTCGCGCGCAACGAGAGTCCCGACATCCCATTCCGATTTGACGTAAATCCCTATCGAGGCTGTGAACATGGGTGCATCTACTGCTACGCGCGGCCGAGCCATGAGTGGCTTGGGTTCTCTGCTGGTCTCGACTTCGAGTCGCGGATCGTAATCAAACCCAATGCAGCGGAACTTCTCAAGAAGGAAATTGGTCGGCGATCTTGGCGTAAGGAACCCATCTGTATGTCGGGCAACACCGACTGCTATCAGCCGGTGGAGCGAGTCACTCAACTGACGCGGGCGTGTTTGAAGGTGCTGCTTGATGCACGAAACCCCGTGCTGCTCATCACAAAGAACGCACTTGTCTTGCGCGATGTCGACGTGCTTTCCGAGCTAGCCAAGCACAAACTCGTAACGGCTACCATCTCATTGACTACTCTAGACCCTCAACTCGCTCGCCTTATGGAGCCAAGGGCGAGCGCCCCGACGAAGCGCCTTGAGGCGGTTCGCGGTCTCGCGGATGCCGGAATTCCGGTCGGAGTCAACATCGGCCCGGTGATCCCTGGCATGACTGACGAGGAAATCCCGGCAATCCTCGAAGCAGCAAAGCAACACGGCGCAGCGCGCGCGGGGCATTCCATCGTTCGTCTGCCGGGCGCAGTCGAGCCGCTGTTCATTAGATGGTTGGAGACGAACTTTCCGTTGCGAGCATCTAAGGTCATTGCGCGTCTGCGCGGGATGCGGGGCGGTGCGCTCAACAGCGTGCGCGCGGGTGTGAGGCACTCGGGAGAAGGCGAGCACGCGCGCGTCATTCACGCGCTCTTTATGCGCATGTGCCGCAAGCATGGACTCACCACCGCATGGACTGCAATGGACCCCGAGGTCATCGGAATGCGTCCCGATCGTAAGCCAACTCAGGGAGACCTGTTTGCTGAAGCATAAGTTGCTCTCGTGTCAACATTATGAGTCGACCATGCTTCTAATGAATATTCCGTATTGCGCCGATGGGGAGGTATGGCGAGCTCTAGCTGGAGGGCAAGAGGCGTCATCGCGGGATCGGCTGTTTAGGCCGCGTAGTTCCGTGGACTAGTTCGAGTTCGTCGACCCAAGAGGTTGTTCATGTCCATTCGCCAAATCGCAGTCTTCTTCTTCCTTGTGACCGCAGCCTACGCGCAGGTGCGTACACCGTTGCTTCCACTCAAGATCAAGAATGGAACGGATATCGCTCGCACCAACGAGCGTGTCAGCGTGAGTGTTCCGTTTCCCGATAATTATCCCGTTTACAGCGCCGCTGCGCTGTGCATTACGACCGGACAGGAAAACCAGCCAGTTGCACATCAGGCGAAGGTTCTATCGCGCTGGGGAGGAGATCGCACTGACACGTCGAAGCCACTCAAGTGGGTTCAGTTCATGTTTGCGGCAACGGTTCCTGCAAATGGTGAGGCTACCTACCAAGTCAGTTCGGGGCTTGGGATACCGGGGCAGCTGTATGCCCAGCAGGACATGAACGAGATTCGCATCTTCACTGGCCCGAACAGCTGGTTCAAAATCCCACGACTTACGTTTGCGCCGTTTAAGGAAGCCGTGGTCAACGGAGTCACCGTGGTGAATCAACCGGGCGGACTCAGCATGCGGTACATCAATGGATCGGTACCCGCAGCATTTCCGACATCCACCACCATCGAGGATTATGTTGGCTATCAATCGGTTCGAGTCAACGTCGTTCAGAAGGGCTGGATAGGGGCTCTCGCCTACACCTGCCGGTGGTACTTCCAAGCAGGGTCGAACGAAGTCGAGATGCAATTCCGTCTAGAGAATCCCGCGGCCTACGGGTGCTTCTCGTCGACCATTCCGGATGGCCAACAGTACTTTGACAAACTCGCCATCGTGCAGCCCATTGCGGGCTCTGGTTTTCGCGTCGCGACACCTACTGGCATAACCAATCTGCAGCCTGGACAGTCGTTCGATGTGCGGCAGGAGTTTACGACTGCAACGAATCCCACAAACCTGACCACCGGCTTCCTCTTCACAGAGCAGCTCGCAGGAACCGTGACGTCGACGGGAAACAAGCACTCGGGCACCGTCGATGTCTCGACGGCAAGCATGGGGCTTACAGTTGCGGTCGACCGTTTTTGGCAGAACCACCCGAAGACACTGAAGGTTCTGAATGGCTCCGTCGAAGTCGGGCTCTGGCCGGACTTTGGCCATGGCCCCGAGTATCGAGGAGTCTACGCAACGCCGACATCGACGTCGATTCCAGTCGACCCCAACGCGCTCGCCGGCTATCGGTTCGAAGGTGGTCGCTGGAAGAACCATCGCATGAATTGGGCTTTCCACACTGGTCCCGCGACAACGACATCGGTGACGAGCGTCTCGAAACGCACGGCAGCACCGTTGGCGGGTGTCGCACCAGGTTGGTACATCCGCCGAACGGGCGCGATGGGTACCCTCTGGAAGGAACGCGTGGCTTCGAGCGAAGTCTCGTGGAATCGATTCGAGCAATTCAATAATCTTCTTGGTGACGATCAAGCTGCGGATGACATGCCGAACTACGGCAAAGTCGGACTGAGGGCCTTCCTAAATCGTGGCGGAACCTACGGGTACCACCATCCATATGGATGGGCGAACTTCGGAGACATTCCGTGGTCGGACGGCTTCAGCTCGTTGCACTACGACTGGCCTGCAATTACGTGGAATGCGTGGCTGCGTTCGGGCGACTATGCGTCCTATGATGTTGCACGTGACCTCCACGAATACCGCCGCGACTATGGTCAAAGCCACTCGAAGGATCCGGCGGAGTCGTTCCGCGGAGGTCAGTTCTACGAGAAGGGCTGGTGGCATGGCAACTACTCGTTCCCTTACGCTTCCCACAATTGGATAGAGGGTCTGCTTATTGGCTACATCCTCACCGGTGACGAAGCGAGTCGAGAAGCCGCGATCGAGAACATTGAGTTCGTTCTTCGAATCCCACCAGGAAACTGGGATGGACTCTATGGGTCGCGCATCGCTGGTTGGGGCATCGACAACCTCGTCGCAGCCTACAACTTCCTAGGCAATCAGAGCTACCTCTTGGCTGCCGAGGCTGGCATCGCCCGCTTTGAGCAGATCGAAATCCAACAAGGGGCTCACGGCTATGTTCTAAATGCCGGAGATCAAAATACAGCAAAACCATGGATGGATGCCACCGTGTTCGTCGGCGCAGCCAAGTACACGATGGCATCCCACAGCGCACGCTTTCTGCCGCTGCTTGATCGCATGAAGACCGCGCTCAAGACTCAGTTCTGCATCCTTCCGTCGGGACCACTCACCGCGTGGGACATTCCGAAGGTTTGGTACCAGTGGAGCCCTGTCACCGGTGGATCCGAGAAGTCCGTCCTGTTCGACTGGTGGGTTTCGGCAGTGTTCGCGTACTCGGCAGCAATCTTCAACTCGGCCGAAGATCTTGCGTGGTCGGAGATGTACTTTGAGACGGCGATTCGGTACTGGCAGCTAGGTCCAACCGTAACGAGCGTGAACACGAATGACCCTTCGAGCTATTCGAAGATGTCGATGAAGATGTTGATGTTCCCAGAGTCGGAGTCGAAGGCCGTCGGGCACTCCCTGATCTGGGGGCAGTCCTACCTTGCAATCAAGACTTGGTTCAACGGGCAATGGTAGTTCGGTCGATCCTCTGAGGCGGGGAGGCTACTTCCCCCTCTGAGGGTTGATGCCCGCGACGCGCAAGGCTAGAACCTCCATCCCTCGGGCGCTTAGCTCAGCTGGTTAGAGCGCGGTGTTCACACCACCGAGGTCACTGGTTCGAGTCCAGTAGCGCCCATCGGACAGGCCGTCACGCAGAGATGCGAGACGGCCTGCTTTCGTTGCGGCACGCCATTGAGAACGCAATGAACGCCGCGACCGTCAGGTAGTAGTTGCACCACGCGAATTTGTTAAGTGCGAAGAACGTGAGCAGTCCCGTAGCGATCACGATGCTCGTTCCGAGCTGACCGCGAAGCCGCTTCCAGATCGCTATAAAAAAAACAACCCAAGGCGCCAAGAATCCCGGGAGCGCGCCTATGTCGATTCCCCGATGTGCGATCAGCCAGCCAGGCAGGCTTAGCGAGAGCGGATGAGTCGGCATCGCGGATACGACGCGCCATGTGGATTGGTCGAACGCGGTTGGGTTTGCTCCGCGAAACGGAAGGACCATACATGCGGCGGCTACGCCCGCGACGATCGCGGATTGGCAGATCTTGCGCCACCCGAGCCCTACGAGCAGAAAGGCTGGTGCGATCGCAAGCATCGACGGCTTTGAGGCCATGAAGAGGCCGGTGAGGATGCCGAACGGGAGAATCCCGAGCGGAATGGAGCGTAGTGCGGCTACACCGAGGCACGCGACCCAGGGGTCCATCCATGCCGATTCAATCGCAAACGCTTGGCGCGGAATCATCAGAAACATCGCAGCCGGCAGCGCGGTGGCGAGCGTCGGCCTGCGACCCGCTATGAGAAATGCGGTGATGAGCGTCGCTAGTACGTGACCGAACCTGATGTCACCAAACCAAGCGCGAAATGGGGCATCTAACAGCAACGTGACGGGTGGATACGGGTAGCCAAGATGAACGACGCCATTGCGAACGATCCCCAGGGCGTATCCGCTTGGGTCGTTGTAGAGGTCTGGAAACGAAGTCGCGTAGGGATTGGCACCTTGAAGAAACGCGTCGATACCTGCGTTCTGCGACCACCACACATCGATGTGTGGAATCGGTACGGCGTGAATCGCAGCAAGTCCGAGCGACGCGAAGGCGACGCTCGCCACAGCGACAAGAACCCATGGGCGTACTTTCGCCGCTATCACGGCGAGTGCGACGAATGCAGTCACAAGGGGCAGTAGCCTCACAGGCCACGGCATCTCGGCGCCGAAAGCCGTGGCGTGTTCTGACAACGAGCGGTGCAAGAGGGGAGCCAATCCGAAGGCGAGCAGGACTAGGGCTGGCCCGATGGGGCCCATTTCTCTGTCGATCCGAAAGCGCACAACGTCGCTTAGCGCGGCACACATCGCGACGGCCAAGGCGATGAACGCGAGCGGCGCTCCGAGTCCGTCTCGAATCTCCAACGCCATGGCAAGGGCGGCAAGGCAAAGCGTCGGCCAACCTGGCATCAGCCTGTCCGCTCCGGGAGGAGCCCCGTCAACAACGAGGTGACAGCCGACTCCGGCCCAAGGATGACAATTTGGTCACCTTCGTCGAGGATCCAATCGGGAGTTGCGAGGTGGCGCTCGATTGCGCCGTAGGGGCCGGGGCGCGCAATGGCGAGCACCATGACGTTGTATTGACGGCCGAGTCCCGCATCAGCCAGTGACTTGCCGACCAACGCACGCGGCACCTTGACTGTTTCCATTCGCCCGCCACGCGGAAGCTCGAACCAATCCGGGCGCGCCTCGCCGGCCTGATGAACCGGCGCCACGAAGAGATTCCTGCGGAGGATCTCGCGGTCCACTGCGCCGAGAACATCGCGGCGGGTCAAAAGCCCGACCCACACCGGATTCTCGGACGATTGAACAACAGGAAGGTGTCCGACGTCTTGAAGCCAAAGTCGACGATTGACATCAACGATCCGCTCATCGGGGTAAGCCATCGGGATCGGCCGTGCGAGGTCTGCCGCGATGACGAGCAGATTCGCTTCCGGAGTTGCTTCGGCATTCTTCACGTCATGAATATCGATAGCACCGAGAAGGCGTCCGGACTCATCTGCCACGTAGAGGAAAAGTGCGCGCGTGGTCGCGAACAAGGCACTGACGTCCGAGAACGAGAGTGTTCTCGAGATGGGTTGCACGTCGGGGCGCATCAGGTCGCCGACGCGAAGCGAGCTGAGAAGACGAGCTTCAACGCTCCCTTCGGTCTCCACACCTTTTCTTCGCAACTCACGCGTGTAAATGGACTCGGAGCGCAACGCTCGTGCCGTGGCGTACGCCACCAGACTCACAGCGAGCAACGCCGGAAGACGGTGGTGGTCGTCACACAGTTCCACCAGCATCACGGTGGAAAGGAGGGGGGCGTGCATGGTGCCTGCGAGGGCTCCAGCCATTCCGAAAAGGGCCCAGTCTGCGGCCGGCCCAGTCGCATACGGTGCGAGTGCTCGCACCCCTTCGCCGGCTAGTAGTCCCGTTGCCGCTCCGACGAAGAGCGTCGGAGTAAATATGCCGCCAGGAAGACCGGCAGCGACCGATCCCGAGGTTGCGACGATCTTCAGGACGACCAAGGCTCCTAGTGTCCCGGCCATCGACCAGCCGTCGTGGAATCCGAGAGGGAATGGCGTGGAGCCCAAAGCCATCGTGCGCGATGCCTCGTAACCGTTTCCGAATATCTCTGGCCAGAATAGGCCGATGCATCCCACAATGAGACCACCGAGGAGGGCTCGCGCAGGAACAGGCAGCTTGATCTTGGAAAAAGTCCAAGTCCCTCCTGCGAGTGCCAATTGAAAGAGAACCGCAACGACGCCCGTCACGACTCCGAGTGCGCCCCAACCGAGAATCTCGCCGATGCTGCGGATCCGGAATGGTTCGAGTGAACCGGCCGCGTAAAGGGCTTCATCGGTGCCAAAGACGATGTCGCGCGTGATGACGGCAACAAAGGCAGAAGTTGCCGCGGCGCCGAGAACCCGAACGCTCAGTCGACCGATGATGATCTCGACGACGAACAGCGTGGCTGCCAACGGTGTGCGGTAGGCTGCGGCAACACCCGCCGCGACGCCTCCCGCGGTGAGAAGTCGCCAAGACTCCTCCGAGAGCGGGAGAATACGTCCGAATCGAGCCGCCGTTGCCGTAGCGAGCTGGATGATCGGTCCTTCACGACCAAGAGAACATCCGCTCCCGATAGCGCACAGAGCAGCAGCGCACTTGTTAAGCACCGGGCGGAAGCGCAGGGACTTGCGTCCCAGCAGCACGATCTCCATGACTTCGGGAACGCCTCCAGAAGCACTCGTTGCGCCTGGTAGGTGCGTCAACAGCCAACCCGCACAAAGAGCACCAACCGCGGGAACGGCGACACGCGCCCAGGGTGAGAGCTGCTCAAATGCAGTCAGCACGTTACTGCCCGGGGCGAGCATCATGCGCATGAGGTCGACACTGATCTTGAAGAGCTCGCCGAGGACGGCGCCGGCAACGCCGACGAGCGCACAGAGCGCAAAGAACACCACTTCTTCACGATCGCGAACGAACTTCGCGATCTGCCGTTCAAGTTTGGAGAGGTGTCGAATCACGAGGAAGTGAGATTACGGAGCTGCAGGTGGGCGGCGCGAGACGGTGACGGGTGTTTCGGGTGTGATCTTGAACTGAGGTTGTCCCTTGAACATCGAGACGGTCCCCGTCACGTAGACAAGATTGCCTTCGTTTTTGCGAAGCTCGATCGCCAAAATCTGCTCCTTGGACCCGACCACCATAAAGTCGATACCTTTGAGATGCGCGAGACCGAATAGCACGAGTTCGCCGGCCGACCTCTCGGAGGATTCCGAGCCAAACACGGTGATGCGCTTTCCCTCAAGCTGGGCAAGTCGTTCGCCTTCGGCGGATTCACCGAGAATCACCAAGTCCTTGCGGGTTTTTCGGAGCATGTGTGCTTCAGCCAGATCACGCGCGCGTTCGGCCCACCACGCTAGGCGAGTGCCATAGTCGTCATAGCAGCCATAGACGGGCTTCTCTGACCATATTCCTCGCTTTGCTGTTTGCGCCTCCTTCTGGGCGGCTTCGTAGGCGGCGTCATAGCGGGCGCATCTTCCGTATTTGATGAAGTAGGGCGAAAGACCTTGTCTTATAATTTCAATGTTGACATGAATCCATGTGGAACCCTTGCGGACCAAGACATGGCCTAGAATGCGACCGAAAGCGTCAATTTTTCGAGTTTGGTCGTCGTATTCGACCCGTGCTTCTTCGGCGCCCGCGACGATCTGATCTAGCGCATGCTTCGCGGCTTCGCCCATCGGGGTGTTGTACTTTGGAGGATGCGTAAGGCTTTTCCCTTCGAGCTGAGTTTTCTTCCAACCGCTGAAGTCGGCGATCATCTTCGCGCGGTCTGGTGATTCGAGAGCCTTGCCTTTGAAGCACTCCTCGGTGTCGAGTCCGAGGAGTCGGACGGACTCCTTGGTCGGGCCGAGGCGCACCGTATCGCCGTCTGTAACGCGGTCAATCGAACACTTGCCCGGTGGATGGATGAGCTCGGCTGCGACGGGCTGTGAAACGGTGACGTGGGAGGGGCATGGCTCACTCGGCGCGACGAGGGTCCACGGGAATCTCGGCACTTCGACCGTCGCTGCGGACGTCCGTGGACGAGTTGTCGCCTTGGCGTCCTTTGGGGGCGCGATCTGCGCGAAGAGTCCAGAAGACAGGGCGAGGAGGGTAAAGAGGACGGCAATTGGAAATCGCGAGCGTGTCATGCACTGTTTCTTACGATCCCGCGCAGAGTGATGCCAACTTCCGCGTTCAGCGAATCTGAAATTCATGGACAATGGTGCCATGGCACCCTCGAGCAGAGAATTTCGGCCCGACCCGGGACTCAGGCGTGAATTGGAGGGCCTTAGGGGGCGCATCGGGGCGAATCGGCTTGGCAGTGACCCTGTTGTGTTTGCGCATGCGGCAGAACGCCAATCGACGGAGCTCGTGGCGTTCCTCGCGAGTAGCCTGGCCTTCGGAAATGTGAAGGCAATCATGGCCTCCATCGCAGAGCTTCTCGAACGACTGGGCCCACGGCCATTCGATGCAGTCATAGGACGCCCGGGCGATATCAAACGAGTCCTACGGGGATTTCGCCACCGATGGGCGGGTGAGGAGGACGTCGCGGCCCTGCTCATTGCACTGGGTCGGCTAATCCGGGATCTAGGTTCGATCGAGGTTGCGTTTCGAAACGCGGACGTCCCCTCGGAGCCCAACTATTTGGTCGCTATGGCGCAGTTTGCCGATCGACTCGCCACGGAGGCGGGAGTCGCGGCGCGACGCCGTGGGTTTCGATTTCTCGTGTCGCACCCCTCTCGTGGGGGGGCTATGAAGCGAATGAACCTATTTCTACGCTGGATGGTGCGCCCGGCCGACGGAGTGGACCTCGGATGGTGGACGGGCTTTGACCCCGCCCGGCTTATCGTGCCGCTAGACGTCCATGTGGCGTTCCATGGGCGGGTTCTTGGCATGAGTCGTCGTCGGACTGCTGACCTCACAATGGCCTTAGAAGTAACCGAAGCACTCAAGGCCCTCGATCCGACGGATCCTTTGCGTTACGACTTCGCCCTGTGCCACCTCGGGATTCATGGCGAATGTCAGAAAAGGCGAGTGCCTTCCATCTGCTCAGTTTGTCCGATTGAAGCCTGGTGTCGCCTTCCGAAACGCCCATGACTTCACTGACCCGTCTTGATGTCGAATTCGCGATCGCCGAGGGGCGCTCGCTCGTGGGCGCAGATCTTCAGGCGGCCGACCTCCGCGGCATGGAACTCAAGGGGGTGGACCTTTCGCAGTCCAATCTGACAGGGGCACTGTTCGTCCGCGCGGACCTGACACGCAGCCGGCTCGAGGGCGCCGTGATCGACGCCGCGTCCTTCGATCTCTGCGTCCTTGAGCGCACCGACTTGCGCCGGGTGCGCGGCTCGGGCGTGTCGTTTGCCCACGCATTTCTCAAGGAAGCCATGCTCGACGCCGCAAGCCTCCCAGGCGCGTCTTTCGAGGGAGCGACCCTTGAGGCATCGAGTTTCGAGAAGGCAACACTTCCAGGGGCAAACTTTGCCGATGCGGACCTCACAAAAGTCAAGCTCACCGAAGCGCACATTGAACGCGCGTTATTTCATGGTGCGATCCTGACCGGAGCTCAGTTGGAAAGAGCGCGCGCCATCGGGGCGGACTTCTCGGACGCGGATCTGACTGAATCGTCGTGGGCGGGAGTCGAGGCAGGCCGAACGACATTTGTGGGCGCCATTATCGAGGGCACGCGTTTTGTGAAGTGTGATTTCTCCGAGGCCGACTTCAGCGGTACCCGTGTCTCGAGTACCGACTTGCATGGCTCCGTGACGCGCGGTGCCAAATTGCCGCGCGCGGTGCAGGGATGACCGACGAGCCGTCCGGCGCATCTTCGCCGTCGGTTCGTACGATCCGACTGACGATCTCGTATGACGGCACGGCATATTGCGGGTGGGAGACCCAACGCAACGGACTCGCAATTCAACCCGTCGTCGAAGACGCGCTTTTCGCCATACTGCGCGAACGCATTGCGATTGTCGGCTCAGGTCGAACAGACGCCGGCGTGCATGCTCTCGGGCAGGTGGCGTCATTTGCAACTACGAGCAACCTCACGCCACGGAAACTGCGCCTTGGGATGAATGCGGTCTTGCCTCGGGACATTTCAATCCTCGAGGTGGCGGAGGTTCCTTCCGCGTTTCACGCACGATTCTCAGCTGTTTCCAAGACCTACCGCTATACGATCCTCAACGCTCCCGCGAGACGTCCGCTTGAGCGACATCGTGAGTATCATTTTCCGCAGGCGCTTGATGTCAGCGCGATGCAGGTAGCGGCCGCGACCTTGGTTGGGACGCATGATTTCCGCGCCTTTGCGAAGGAGGCGGCGCGGCGCAGAAACTGCGTCAGGACCATCCTTCGAGCCACGGTCCTTGGCCAGGCCCCTCGCATCGAAATCGAACTGCACGGCACCGGATTCCTCTATAACATGGTTCGGATCATCACCGGCACCCTCATTGAGGTGGGCCTTTGTCGCCGCCCAGTTACTACATTCACCGAGGTTTTGGGCGGGAAGGCCCGAGCCGACGCCGGATACACGGTGCCGCCACACGGCCTTTGCCTCATGTCGGTGGACTATCCCGCCGAACTCTCGCCGTTCGGCCAGATTACAATTGGCTGACAACGGGACGTTGCGCGTCGTGCTCGGCACGCCTAAGGTTCTTCCAACATGGAATTTGAGACCGCGCTGCGTTCGCGTGTGAGTCGTGACGGTGTGATTGCCAACTCCGCGGCGCAGGCCTTTGCGGTTGCCGCCGACTGCTTCGTCGAGGCGGGAGCGATCCCGAAGGAACTCGCGGAAGACGTCGCGAGGGCATTCGAGCGACGCGAGGCATCTGGTTCAACATCGATGGGCGCAGGAATGCTGATCCCTCATATCTTCGTTGAAGGAGTTCTAGGAACCCACCTTGCCGTCATCCGGGTTCCCGAGGGCGTGCAGATGCCTACCGTCGATGGACTACCAGCGCGGCTTCTCTTCTGCATTCTCGCGAGTGAAGCGGATAGACCGGCCTACTTGCATGTGCTTGGTACGATCGCTCGAGTCGCCCGCGATCGCGATTGGCGGCGTCATCTTGATCGTGCTGATCAGGCTGAGCGCGTTCTAGAGATTCTGTCGGTGGGTGAGAAGGCGCTTAGGCCCTGAGTCGGCTTATGAGCGAACGATCTCAGTTGGGTCGCGTGGTCGTTCTAGGGGGCGGGACCGGAATCTCGCCCTGCCTTTCAGGGATCAAGTCCCTCACATCGGAAATCACAGCAATCGTGACTGTAGCCGACGATGGTGGATCGTCGGGTCGGCTGCGCAAGGACTACGAGATGTTGCCTCCAGGCGACATTCGAAACTGTCTAGTGGCTCTCAGTGAAGGCGATCCGCGACTCGCCCGACTTTTCGCGTACCGCTTTGACGACGCACTCTTGCGCGGCCATGCGTTTGGCAATCTTTTTCTTGCGGTGGTCGCAAAGCAGACTGGCGACTTCCGTGCGGCCATCGATTTGGCTGCGACTACGCTGGGCGTCAGGGGGCGGGTGATCCCGTCGACTGACCGACGCGTGGTTCTGGTCGCCTCACATCCGGACGGGTCGAAGTCTACCGGCGAGAATCGAATCTCACGCAGCGGCAAGCCAATCTCAAAAATTGAACTTCGTCCGAACCCGCCCGCCATTTCGAACGAGATCAGCGCCGCGATTGCTGCTGCCGACGTCATCGTTTTGGGACCAGGAAGCCTTTTCACGAGCATCATTCCGAACCTCTTGGTCCCGGGGATGGCGGCCGCAGTCGCATCGTCCAAGGCGAAAGTCGTTTACGTCGCGAATGTCGCCACCCAACCTGGTGAAACCGGGGCTTTCGATCTCGCGGGGCACATCCGAGCGGTTAGAGATCTGGGCGGCCTTGAGAGGATTGACTTCGCAGTTGTTCATGATGGACCCGTCTCAGAAGAGATTCGATCCCGATATGTCGCTGCCGGGGCTGAAATTCTGGGAGCGGCATTTGGGGCGACGCACGTTGAGGGTATTCCACTCGTTCGTGCCGATGTTGTTTCAGTAGAATCAGGTCTCCTGCGGCATCACAGTGGACGCCTGGCCCTGACATTGCGTGAGATCGCCGGACGAAAGTGAGCCACATGGCCGACATCACATTGAAAGCCCTCATTCGAAATCGCCAGGGTCTTCACGCCCGTCCGTCGGCGCTCGTGGTCAAGACCGCGGCACGCCATCGTGGGTGCGCGATCACGTTGACCATCGGTTCCGAGTCGGCGAATGCGAAGAGCATCATGGAAGTCATGATGTTGGCGTCTCCCGCAGGCACCGAAGTATCGATCACCGCCTCAGGCGAGGGCGCTGAGACGGCCGCCGCTGAGGTGGCTAGCGTGATCGATAGTGGCTTCGGTGAAGAGATTGACCCTGCATGGGCTCCGAGAGACAGCTGATGGAAATCCTACGGGGAACCGTCATCTCGGAGGGTGTCGTGGCGGGTGAAGCCCTCGTGCTGTCGTCGGGCGAGATCATCGTCGCGGACATCGAGATCAAGCCATCCGAGCGTGATCGCGAGGTGGCTCGCCTCCGCAAAGCTGTAGAAGGCACGCTGAAAGAAGTCAACGAACTCACCGATTCGACGGGCGGAAGACTCGGCGACTTGTCGCGTATGCTCGGTACCTACCAGACGATGCTTGCCGACGAGACCATCATGGAACAAGTTGTGGACCTTATTCGCCACAACCGACTCAGTGCAGCGACAGCGGTGAGGCAGGTCCTCAAGGGTTATGTGGACGAGTTTCGGAAGATGGGCGGCCCGCTTGCGAATTACGCGCCAGAACTCGAGGATCTCGCGCGACGCCTCGTGGCACGCATTCTAGGCCGCGAATTGCCCAGCCTCGAGAAGTTGCCTCGCAAGGTCATCATCGTGGCCGATGAAATCACGCCGATGCAAGCCCTGTCGATCGATCGCGACAAGGTCTTGGGTTTTGTCACGCAATCGGGAAGTCCCGAATCCCACACAGCAATTCTCTCGCGACACCTCGGCATCCCCGCGATTACCGGCATCGCGAATGTCGCGACGCTGATTTCTCAAGGTGCGCCTATCATCGTTGATGGCCTTGAGGGCCATGTGATCGTCGACCCGGACAAGGCAACTCGCCAGCGCTACGCGATGCTCATTCGCCGGGCGACTCGCACTCGATGGCAAACGACGACCATTTCGGCCGACGAGTCCGTCACACAGGACGGTGTGCGCGCCTCCATTCGATGCAATGTCGATTCAAACGATCATGTGAAGGAACTGGCCGCAATGGGGGCGGATGGCGTCGGCCTCTTCCGTACCGAGTTTCTCTACATTGGACGCGCAGTGCCGCCGGACGAGAAAGCTCAGGCGAAGATCTACGAGGAAACGCTCAAGGCCTTCGGCGATCGCCCTGTCATTTTTCGCACCATGGACTTTGGTGCCGACAAGTTCGATGCCCGGGTCGATGCAACTCGTGAAGAAAATCCAGCCCTTGGACTTCGCTCGATTCGTCTGTCATTCGCACGCGAAGACCTGTTTCGCGCACAGCTTCGCGCCCTGTTACGCGCGTCGGTACACGGTTCCGCGAGGATCATGTTCCCGATGGTGACGGATGCGGGGGAGTTTCTGCGCGCCCGCGCTATTTTCGATGTGGTGAAGGCGGAACTAAAAGCGGAACGGGTGCCGTTCGCCTCCAATGTCCAAGTTGGGGTCATGATCGAATTGCCGGCGGCGGCGGTTTCATCCACGGCGCTCATGAAAGTTGCGGACTTCGGCAGCATCGGAACGAACGATCTGACGCAGTACACACTAGCCGTCGATCGGACCAACGGACGCGTAGGGGATTGGTACAAGCCCCATCACCCGGCTGTCTGCCAGCTGATCAAGGTGGCTGTTGAGGCGGGGCTCGCGGTGGGCAAGGAAGTCTCGGTGTGTGGAGAGATGGCAGGGTCCACCCGACTCGTCCCGGTTCTCCTTGGCCTAGGAGTCCGAAGTTTCTCCATGGCGCCCCCGCGCATGGGGCAGGTGGTTGATCGGATTCAACGCGTCACGCTTCCTGAATGCCGCGCTTTGGCCGACGCGGTTCTTGCGTCGCCGGATGCTGAGGCTGCCGCAACCGTAATAGATGCGTTTGAAGTTAGGAATTCCGGCGAGCGTGCCCCGGGGGCCCGCCGCCGCCGGTAGTCGATTCCCGCCCATGAGATGAATTTGGGGCGATTCGGCCCGCCCAAATTCTACGCTTAAGAAGGTGGGTTTGAACAGCCGATCCCTTACGAAGCCCGAAGGCGTTCCGCCTCGGGACCATTTCAAGAGGGAACGTCCGCATGCTGTTCTCGAAAACCCGAACACTCGTGGGTCTCGACATTGGGACAACGTCCGTCAAAGCTGTGGAGCTCACTGAGCGCCGCGGCAAGCTTACCGTTTCAGGCTTTGGCCAAGTTGAAGTCAACGGTGACACGCCTCAGGCGCGCCAGTCAGCGGTCGACGAACTTGTCCAAGAGTGTGGGCTGCGGGGCCGACGTGTCGTCACCGGAATCTCCGGCAAGAACGTGATCGTTCGCTATTTGACTCTTCCCATAATGCGCGAAGAGGAAATGCGCAACGCGCTCATGTTTGAGGCATCCAAGTACGTGCCTTTCCCCTTGGAAGAGTGCGTCCTTGATTGTCAGCGCCTCGAAGGTGCGGTTGATCGCGCCGGCGAAGGGAACATGACCGTGGTGCTCGTCGCGGCTCGGCGCAGTCAGATTGCCGAGCAGATGACCTGCATCGAAGGAACCAGCCTCGCTACCGACGCGGTTGACCTTGATGTCATGGCGCTAGGCAACGCCTTCATGGCCGCCACCCCGGAAGGCGATGGACAGACACGAGTTGCTGCGATCATCGATATCGGCGCATCAAAGATCTCAATCACCGTCGTCGCTGACGGCACAGCTTGGTTCACGCGTGAACTTCAGTCAGGCGCAGGTCGTGACATGACCGCAGCCATCGCGTTGCGTCTCGGCGTCACGGATGAGGAGGCCGAGGTCTTAAAGCGCGAGCCAGGGGATCGGGCAAGCGAAGTCACCGATGTCGTCACCACGGTCGTGGACGATCTCGCAAACGAATTACAACTTTCGTTCGACTGGTTCGAAAACCAGTTCGAATGTCGAATCGACCGCGTTCTCCTGTCTGGAGGCGCAAGTCGTCTTGGGGGACTCAAAGAGAGCCTCGCCCATGCGCTCGATCGCGAGGTCGAGATCTTCGACCCGTTCAACGGGCTTGCGGTCGACGAAGGTGTTGATGCAGCTCTTTTGGCGCGAAGTGCGCCCCGACTCGCCATTGCCGCTGGGCTTGCCGCCCGCGTGAGGAAGGCCTGATTTCGCCATGATGACCCGTATCAACCTCATTCCGGCAGACATGCGTCGAGCCGAGGCGACCCCGCTGAGGGTCCTTATCCCCATTCTCGTCTCAGTGCTATTGGTTGTGTGCGCCACATTCTCGTGGGCATTCATCCACTTCGGAACGCTCTCGACCAGCCGAGCCGACTTCGAGTCCGCAAAGGCGGAACTCGCAGCGGTCGAACCAGGCAGGAAGTACGTCGAGTCTCTCAAGGACGAACTCGCGGAATTCAAGAACCGCGAGAAGACTATTAAGTCCATCGCCTCGTCTCGCGTGCTTTGGACAAGGAAACTCGACCAACTCCTTGACGTAACAACCGACGACAACTCCGGCCAAGACTTTTTACTCTGGCTCGACTCGGTCGAAGTTCGCCAGCCACAGGCGAGCCAAGGTCCAAAGGGTAGAAGCGACGGTGAAACTGTTCGCGTTGTCGGATGGTGTTTCGCTGAGAAGAACCCGCTTGAGAACTTCAACACGTTCCACCGCAAACTTCGCCAATCGCCCTTCTACGAGGACTTCGCCGACATGCCGAATCCGGCAGGTAAGACCGAGGAGTTCGATGGTGCACTCCGTCCGAAGACGGCGTGGACTGTGGACCTCATGCTCCCCATGAAGGCGCGTGACGAGAAGAAGAGTGCCGGACGCCCGGGCGCACTCGCCGAGCAGGACACCAAACAAAAGCCCGCACCCCGCTGAGGATCACCCTGTGACAACACCCTACTCTCAACAAATTCGAACACGCAACATTGCCATGGGTTCTGCAGCAGTCCTCATCGCTGGACTCGGCTACTTCATCTGGAGTGATATTGCCGAGCTGCGACAGACCAAGGCGGATGCGGACATCGCTCGGGCTTCTGCGGCACGCGCGCAGGCGGACATCAAGGGTATTCCTCGCGCAGAGGAAGACGTATTGGTCGTTCGCGAGTCAGTCAAGCGGTATGTAGCGATCCTCCCGGACGACAAGGACATCAACAAGTTTGTCGATCGTCTCACGTCGTTCGCGACAGATGCAGGCGTCAAGATCGTCAAGCTTGACGATCAAGACGCGCGTGCCCGCACACAGCGCGGTGCGAAGGCTGCGACCGAGGCCTTCGATCGCGTCTCGTACAAGCTCTCGATGACGTGTTCGACGGAGTCGCTGCTTAAGTTCATGGATCTCTTCGAGAACCACCAGCGATTCGTGCGCATTCCAGTCTTCAAGATCAACCGCGGCCAGGACGTGGGAAGGTCTCAGGATGTGACGGCTCTCGTTCCGAACGATGTCGACATGGAAATCGAGACCTATGTCTACAATTCGACGGTTCGCCAACGCGATCCGGTGGTGATTCCTGACGAAGCGAAAAAGGTAGAGGGCCTCGCGAAGCGCGGCGTCCTTGCCAAGGTGAATGCCGATCCAATCATCCCCGCGTCGTGGCGACACGACCCGTCGATGATGCGTCGCGACGTCTTCGTGGATCCTCGCAGGGTTGCGGCCCAGATGGACTCTAAGGGGGAGACCACCCGGCTCTCGGAAGAAGTCGAACTCGAACAGGTTCTCAAAGCGCTCAGCGTTGCAACGGCAGCCGTCAACGCTGAAGGCGCCGAGCAGAACGTTGTGAAGCGTGCGCCGCTCAAGACGGAGGCCGAACGGCATTTGGCTGCGCTTGGAGCACGAGTTGAGGACATACAGTCCCGGAACGGATTCGCAGTTGTCGCCGTGCGCACTCGGTTCGAGCGCGAGGTGATCGCACCCTACGAGACGATGATGCGCGCTCGTGGCCAAGTGCCCTCAAGCGTGAATCGTGCGCAGCTCGAAGCACTTCTCGCGAGGGTGCGCGAGGCGATGAACGATCACCGTCACGACGAAGCCGCCGCTCTTGCTGATCAAGCACTCGCGATGCGCTCTGGCAGCGACTCGGCACTGACGGGTCTGTTTGACGAACTGACGCGAGAGGCGCGCATCGCGCGCGCGCACGTCGAGTTCTCGAGCATCGATCTCGTCTGTTTGGGGACCATCGTTCCACACGACAGGCCTGACCGCGCGGTCGCGATCCTCAACGGAATGCCCGTGGCGCCTCAAGAGGGTGTACCAGGGCGACCCGACATCACGGTCAAGTCCATAAGCGTCATCTCGGTGACATTCCTCTACAAGGGCGTGGCCATCGAACGTGCCGTAAACGGACTTTCACAGAAGTCCTCGGGAACAAAGGTTCAGACTCCAACGAGTCCGCAGCCGAAGAAGAAGAACTGATCCTTGAGAGTGATTTCTCGGGATAGGAGAAGAATAATGGGAATTCAAGGGATGGGACGGAAGGGCGCGATGCGTCGCGCGGTGATTCTGGCAGGCCTGTTGGTCGTGTTCGGCGTTTCTGCGCACGCGCAGGATTCACGCCCTGCGACCAAACTCACGCAGGATCCGCGACTTGACCCTTCGGCTGACAGTCGGGTTACGCTCCATGTCAAGGCAACACCGTTGGTGGATGTTGTCAATTATCTGCGCGCGCGATCTGGCGTGAACTTAGTTGTCGCTGACGGTGCCGAGGGCTCCATCACCGTCGACCTCGACCAGGTTCCTTGGCGCCTCGCCCTTGAAACCGTAGTCGAGCAAGCTGGGTGCGTGCTTGTCGATAAGGCAGCGAACCTCATCCGCGTCGAGAAGCCGCCGCGCGTGACCTTTGAGTTCGCCGGTGCAGATGTACGTGTCGTCGTGGACTCAATCGCGAAGCTCGCCGGAGCCAGCGTTGTCGTTGCTCCCGAAGTCGAAGGCACGGTCTATCTGCGTGTGAACAACGTGCCGTGGCGCACAGCCCTTGACACGGTCGTCAAATCGCTGGGGTTCACCGTCGTCGAAGATGCCTGGGGCATCCTTCGCGTTGTGCATCCCTCTAAGCTCGAGGCGCAAATGGGCATGAAGGTATTCAACCTTCGCTACCTCCGCCCGCCGTCTCCGTATGTTCCGAAGATCAAGACCGAGTATGCGGAAGGCCAAGCCAAAGCGCCGACTCAGGATCCTGAAAAGGACTTCCCGTTGATCAAGGCACTGCGCAGCGTTCTCTCGAAGGGTGGATCCCTAGAGTACGTTTCGCGCACCAACATTCTTCTCATCAAAGACACCGAGCCGGTTCTGGCGCAAGTTGGCCGTCTGCTCCAAGAGATGGACGTCGAGCCTGCGCAGATCTTCGTTGACGTCAAGTTCGTTACGACGACCAACACTGATGCTCTCACCTATGGGTTTGACATCACCGACCAGGGATTCCAGGCCGGCCTGACCGGCGGCGCCATTCCCACACGCTTGCCATTCAATCTGGGCGGCGGCGGTTGGAACAGCAGTTTCACCGCGAACGAGAATGGCCGAACGCCTGGACTGAACGACGCCGACACCCTTGCGGCCACCACGTTCGGCACGTTGGACTTCACGAAGGCAACGTTCACTCTGAACATGCTGAAGAAAGACGACCGTTCGCGGATCGTGCAGGCACCGAAGCTGATGGCGCTTGACAATCAAGAGGCGACGATCTTCGTGGGCCGCACGATTCGATATGCCGAGACCGAAGCGCAGGCCGCCCAGAGCGGTGGTTTGACGTTCTCGATCCGTGAAGCGAAGGGCTCTCCGGTGCAAACCGGCTTCCAGCTCTACATGATTCCGCACGTCATTCCTGGAACTGACAAGGTCATGATGACCTTGATTCCTGAGGCGGAGCAACTCATCGGCCGCAGCTCGGATCCGAACCTCCAAGGATTCCAGATCTTCACGTCGGGTGAGGGTACACCGAACGAGGTGTCTATCGCCCTGCCGCAGATCGCATCGTCGACGATGGTCTCCACCCTGATGCTTCAGTCGGGGCATACAGCAGTCATCGGTGGCATGGTGACGGAAACCGAGACCGAGCGCATCAACAAGTTCCCAGTCCTTGGGGACATCCCGGTTCTCGACTTCTTCTTCAAGAGCAAGTCCCGTGCGAAATCCAACGAAGCCCTTTTGATCTTCATCACGCCTCGCATCTTGCGGGACAGTGACGATCTTGAGCGAATCGTCCGCAGCGAGGATCTTCTGCGTCAGAAGCAGATCGAGGCCGAGAACGAGCGCATCTTCGGCGGTGCGGAGGGATTGGTCCCAATGGGGCCTCCCCAGACCGACTCGGAGAAGAAGGCCGGCGGCTGATCGCCGCGCCCTAAGGGAGCGGGCGCGAGCCCACACCCAGATCGTCGAGAGGGGGGTAGGCGCTTACGCGTCGCCTCCCTTCTTGTTTTCTCCGGGACTTGCCGCCGTGTGGGGAGCGTGTCACCATATCAAGGCCGAACTCGTTACCGAGGGAGGCTACGGCGGGTCGTCGAGGTCGCGGATCTCGAGCTCGTCTACACCAGTCAACCACCAGCGGCGCCGTCGTCGAGGGTGGAGTTCGAAACAACGTTCCTTGAGGGAGCCTTGAGTCATGCCCCGGCAGTTCTGCCGGCCCATGACAAAAGTCACCCAGGGATGCCGGGAAGAATGAGTGGCCGTTCGGCCAAGTCGCGTGTCGCAGGATCTGCCTGCGATCAATGACTTGGAGACCGAAGGCAGGAGTTGCGGAGCGCACGGGCGAGGTATCGGGGTGGATTTGCCAAGGGGCACCACGAACTCGAATCTCCCTCACCTGTTCGCCTTTGACTTCGCAAAGGCCGCTGGTTCTTCATGGTGCCCTGGGGATCTCCCAAAGAGAGGGGCCATGGAAAAACGTATCTACATCAACGCGGAGGACCTCGAGGAAATCCGCATCGCCATCACAGTTGATGGTCGGCTCGATGAAATCTACATCGAGAGGGCTTCCGGGGAGACTTACCTCGGCAACATCTTCAAGGGCATCGTCACGAACGTGGAGCCTTCGATCGGCGCCGCATTCGTGGATTTCGGGGGCGATCGCAACGGATTCCTCCACGCAAGCGACGTCCTTCCGATGTATCGCCACAACCATTCCGCGCCGGCCACCGGCGCCGATGACGAGAAGGCCGCCGACAAGCGGAATATCAATGACCTGGTCGTGAAGGGTCAGGAAGTCCTCGTTCAAGTCACGAAGGACGGAATCGGCAAGAAGGGCCCGACGCTCACCACATACCTGTCGATACCCGGCCGATATCTGGTTCTCATGCCGAGTCTCACGCGCTCGGGGGTCTCAAAGAAGATTGAGGATCGCGACGAGCGCCAGCGCCTCAAGGGGTTGCTCGAACGCATCGATCCACCGCCCGGGATGGGCTATATCATCCGCACCGCGGGAATCGGCGCTTCGGAGGACGAACTCCGCAAAGATCTCGACTATCTGCTGAAGCTCTGGAATACTATCGTTAAGCGTGTCCGATCGGATCGTGCGCCAACGACTGTTTATCAAGAGTCAGATGTCGTCATTCGGACGATACGCGATGTTTTTACCCCTGACGTGGCAGAAGTTCTTGTCGACAACGAGGCCGTCTACAAAAAAGCGAAGGACTTTGTGCGCGCTGTCATGCAGGAGCACGAAGATCGCGTCAAACTCTACACCGACTTGCGCCCGATCTTCCACGCCCATGGGCTCGAGGAGGAGATTGAGAAGGTCTTCCAGCGGAAGGTCAACCTTCCGAGCGGTGGGTCGCTCGTAATCGATCAGACCGAAGCGTTGGTTGCCATCGACGTCAACTCCGGCAAATACAGAGACGAAGACGATCTCGAAGAGACCGCGTTCCGAACGAATCTCGAAGCCGTGCAGGAGATCGCTCGCCATCTGCGACTGCGCGACCTCGGCGGCGTCATCATCAACGACTTCATCGATATGCAAGAGGAGCGCCATAAGCGCGACGTCGAGCGGATGCTTCGGGATGCTCTGAAGGACCACAAGGAGCGGATGAAGATTGCTCGAATCTCGCCATTCGGGATGATCGAGATGACGCGCCAGCGAGTTCGACCCAGCCTCAATCGCTCGAATGCGATTCCCTGCCCCCACTGCCGGGGCTCGGCCTACATGAAGACCGTCGACACGATTGGCCTCAGGATTCTTCGGGAGGTGACCGAAGTCCTTTGGCGGAACAAGGCGCGCCGAGTGCGGGTCCGAGCCAATCCACGCGTGGTCGACTTCCTTCGCCGCAACAAGGAATCGAAGATCAAGGCTCTTGAAGAGCATTTTCAGAAGCCGATTCTGATTCTCGGGGACTACGATTTAGCCAGCGAGGACTACGAAATTCAGCGGCTTAAGTAGCCCACCTCCACCACCCCCGACTTTGCCCATTCCGGGCGCAGGGTTGAAGTGCTCGGGGGAGGGTGTAGGATTTCCCTCCCTCTGGAGCTCCGGAGGGTCTCGAAGGACACCTGAACATGTACGCGATCATTCATGACGGCGGGCACCAGTACCGCGTCGAAGAAGGCCAGAAGCTGAGAGTTCAGCTTCGTGAAGCCGACAAGGGTGGCAAGGTCACGTTCGACCATGTCTGCCTAGTAGGCGCCGGCGCAGAGGCCAAAGTTGGCACGCCGTATGTGAAGGGAGCGAAGGTCGAAGCCACCGTGCTTCGCCCATTCGTTCGCGCCAAGAAGGTCATCATTCTGAAGTACCGTCGCCGCAAGAACTCTCAGCGTCGCAAAGGTCACCGTCAGAATTTCACCGAAGTGCAGATCTCGAAGATCCACGCCTGAGACGAGGACACCATGGCACACAAAAAGGGCGGCGGCTCTACCCGCAACGGTCGTGACTCAAATCCCCAATACCGCGGCGTCAAGGTTCCTGGCGGAGCCTTCGTCATGCCGGGCGACATCATCGTGCGTCAATGCGGCACAGTCTTTAAGGCTGGCCGCCACGTGCGTATGGGTCGCGACAACACCCTGTACGCCGGAGTGATGGGAATTGTGAAATTCCAGACACGCCAACGCGTGACCATCGATCCGGCTCAGGTGTTGATCGACAGCAAGTGACCGCTACGCGGTCCAACTGCGGGGTCCGACCATCAAAGGTCGGGCCCTGTCTGCTTAGAGGGTCTTATGTTTCGTGACGAATGCCGAATTCATCTTCGAGCTGGTGACGGTGGACGGGGCTGCTCGTCTTTCCGCCGTGAGAAGCATGATCCGATGGGGGGGCCGAACGGCGGCGACGGCGGCAATGGGGGAAGCATTTCGCTTCGCGCCGTGAGAGGCGAAAACACGCTGCTTGGTGTTTCGAAATCGCCCAACTACAAAGCCAGGTCCGGCGAGCACGGCCGCGGCGACTTCTGCAACGGTGCAAACGCCGATTCACTCGTGCTCGAGGTGCCCGTTGGCACGGTCGTCAAGGACCTCGAGTCCGGAGTGATCCTTCGAGATCTTGCGCATGCCGGTGATGAGGTTGTCGTTGCCAAGGGTGGACGTGGCGGCCGCGGCAATGCCGCCTTCAAGCACGCCCTCAATCAGGCCCCGAGGCGCTTTGAGAATGGCCACCAGGGCGAAGCAAGAAGCGTTCAACTAGAACTGAAACTCATCGCGGATGTCGGCTTAGTCGGACTCCCCAACGCTGGGAAGTCGACTTTTATCTCGCGTGTTTCCCGGGCGACGCCGAAGATCGCAGACTACCCGTTCACTACGCTCGAACCACACCCTGGAATTGTTGAACTTCCGGGATTCCGTCGCTTCGTGTTGATGGACATCCCGGGGCTTATCGAGGGCGCGAGTCTTGGAGCCGGGCTCGGTCACAAGTTTTTGCGTCACGTCGAACGCACCCGCGTGCTCATCCACTTGGTCGACCTCTTTCCAGCCGAGGGATCGATCGAAGCTACCGAGGCTGCCCGCACGATTGTCGCCGAATTGGAGCAATACAGTCCGGTTCTTGCGAACAAACCACGCCTTCTGGTGCTGAACAAGGCGGACGTCGATCCCGAAGCCGCGGCTGCGCGAGCTGCAGAGGTCGCTACGGCTCTTGGCACACCGCGGCATTTTATCGTGTCCGCGGCGACCGGGCAGGGCTTGGATGCGGTCCTAGAAGCCTGCTTTGATTTGCTGAAATCAGCCAAAGGCTCAACTTCCGAGTGAGAGAGGTCGATGACCCAAGGGGAGACTCCCTTGGCCGACCTCGATCGAATTCTCGGAACAGCCGTCGCGTCTGACGCTTCGGACATCATTCTCAAGTCTGGCTCACAACCCGCGCTTAAGGTGCACGGAAAGGTGCTTTTTCTTGCAGATGATCGCCTAGATTCCCAAAGCATTGAATCGTTCGTCGAGCGCATGGCGGGCCCCGAAGCTAAGGCCAAGCTCGTGCACGGAGAATGCGACTTCGCCTTCGAGACGGCCAAGTGCGGGCGCTTCCGCTGCAATGCATTCCGACAAGGCGGACTTCTCTCGATCGTCATGCGGCACGTTAAGGCAGCGGTACCTGGATTCGAGGACCTCTATCTGCCGCTGCGACCTTTCGAGGCATTTGCGGCAGCCGCGCGCGGGCTCATTCTAGTCACCGGTGTGACTGGGTCTGGAAAGACCACCACGGTGGCTTCGCTGGTTCAGCGCATCAACGCGACGCGCAACGTGCATATCGTCACTCTTGAAGACCCCATCGAGTTTCGCTTTACCGACGATCTGTCGGTCATCAATCAGCGTGAAATTGGACTCGATACATCGTCTTGGCAATCGGGCCTGCGCGCCGCGATGCGAGAAGCCCCCGATGTGATCGTCATCGGCGAAATTCGAGACGCCGAGACCATGTCCGCGGCGATCGCAGCGGCCGAGACGGGGCACCTTGTCATTTCGACGCTTCACACGGTCAACGCGCAGCAATCGATTGAGCGTGTGATGACCTTCTTCCCGCCACACCAGCACGAACTCATCCGGTTTCAGATGGCGACCGCCATCGTAGGAGTCGCAAGTCAGCGGCTCATGCCGTGCCGGACCGAGAATCGAATGATCCCGGCTGTCGAAGTGCTGCTTGGCACCCCTCGGGTGCGCGAGCTGCTGCGCGAAGGCAAAACGAGGGAAATCGACAAGGCGCTGGTTGAAGGCGCCGAATTCTACGGAACTCAGACCTTCAATCAGTCCCTTCGATCGCTCATGGATGCGGGCCTCATTTCGGTCGAAGATGCTCTCGCAGCGTCGGATAACCTGGAAGAGCTCAGACTGGCTCTGCGCGGGATCTCGAAGGGGAACGAGCGAAAGTTCTCTATCAACCGCTAGGTTGCCCTGAGGATAAGTCCGGGAAGGGAATTTGCCTTTGAGCCGTATGCTTGGCGCCTTCTGCCCTGAGGGCTATCCTCCAAGCACCCCATGAAACTTCCCATCGGCATGCTCCGCGTCGCGCTTTGGTCCGTCGCGGCCGGTCTCTTGACGACGACCGGCTACATGCTTGTCAATGAGTTTGGTGAGAAGGGGGCCCGCATCGATCGCCGGGCCCAGTTCGAAAAGTCGATGGCAGCTGAGCTTGCGAAGATCCGCTCGTCATCGACTGGCAGCTTCAAGTCGAACGACCGTCGTGTGCTTCAGGAAACGTCGATTCTAGGTGGAGTGAAGTACAAGCCCCCATCTGAATCCAAGCCGACGAGTCAGCCGGATGTCAAACCGCTCAATCCCATTGAGGAGCTGATTCGTGTGGTTGCGATTCGTTGCTCGCCGGAGGTCTCGGAGTCGAGCGTGGCTCTTGCGCCCAAGGCATCTGGAGTCGTCATCACGGAACGTCAGGTTTTCGTCGTCGGCGAAGCCATCGCGTTTGCAGGCGACGCTGTGATTCAGGAGATTCGTGAGCGCGAAGTCGTTTTCCTGCACGGCGGAAAACTCACTACTTTGCGGTGTGCCGACCTCCCTCCCGAGTCGTCCTCCACAACAGCGGCGACGGCCGTCAGGCCCGGCGGCGTGCCGGCAACTTTGGCTGAAATCGCAGCCTTGATTGAAACGAAATCGGGAACCGGCACGACCCGAATCCCACGCGCAGCAGCAGCAGGACTCGAAGCACAGGGCGAAAAGGCTTTTGACGGGGTTCGCTTCTCGACGACGGATCTCGAGGGTGGGGCGAAGGCTCTACAACTCGACCAGCCGAATGCTTTACTCCAGCAACACGGAGCGCAGTCGGGCGATATTCTGGTTTCCATCGATGGCTACCCGATGAGTTCGCGGTCTGAAGTGATGGACTACGTCAAGCGAAGCCCGGGCAAGAGCCGGTTCGATGTCGCGTTCCTTCGAAAGGGCTCCAAGCTCAGCCGGACGATCGTCGTCGAGCGCTGAGCCGGTTCGATGGAGTACTCTCCCGGTTGGGTCGCGGATGTCGGAAATACTCGGATCGCGATGGCTCGTTTTGAGAACGGTCGTCTCGCGGGCGCCGTGCACCGGGTGTCGACTGTGTCAGGGCGCCCCACTTTGCCGGAAACCTGTGGGTTGCCGCTGCATGTCGTCAGTGTGAATCCTAGATTCAGCTCTGAGATTTTGCCCGAATTGAGCAAAGTGGGGTTTGGCCCCATCATCGTATGGGGCGACGATCGGGCCATCCCAGTTGGCCACCCTTATCCACTCGGAGAGCACCCGGGCGGAGATCGTCTCGCGGCTATTCACGCCGCATGGCGTCGTTGTCGAATGGCATGCATTGTGGTCGACGCGGGAACCGCGTTGACTGTCGACGTCGCGGCTGCTGACGGTCGCTTCGTCGGAGGAGCGATCGCGCCCGGATTTCGCGCACTCGCGGCAGGGCTCGCCCAACTGGCCCCTGGTCTGCCGAAAGTCGGCATCCGAGAAACACTGTCGGACTACCCCGGAACCACGACCAAGCACTGCCTTGAGCTGGGACTTGCTGCTGCCGCCACCGGTATGCTCGAAGTCTTGCTGCGGCAAGCTCGCAAGACGGCTGGGCGGGATGCGCAGGTCTTCGTCACGGGAGGTGACGCCGCACTCGTTGCGCGCTATGTTCCCGAGGTCGAAATGAACCGCGCCGATGACCTCGTGCTTGAGGGCATCGCCGCGTTCGCCGGCCTGATCACTTAATTGCAACCATTTTCTGCAGGACGTCTCACGCCACCTGGTGAAGGGGGACTTGCAGTCTTTCGCATTGACGGCGAAGGTGTGCAGGACGTGTTGGATGTTATTTTTCGTGCACGTCACAACAAAGTACCCCGAGTAGCCGACTTAGCGTTTGGCGACGTGTGCGATGGCACGGAGGTCTTCGATGAGGCCGTGGTGCGGGTCCATGAGGGCGTGACGCTTACTCGAGCCGATATCTCGGTGCATGGCGGACCATGGGTTGGCGGCCGACTCAGCCGACTCTTCGAGAAACTTGGCGCAGACCCGCTTCCTGTCGATCGGGGTCTCGTTTCTCCGCCCCGGAATTCTATGGGACCTGCCATTTATCTTGAGGCCCACGCACTCCTGGTTGCCGCTCGGTCACCCGTACAGGTAGCCCTCGCCCTCTCTGCGATGTCAGACAGACTGGCTTTCGAACTTCGGTCCATTCGCGATGCGATCGGCAAGGACGTCGACACCCCACATGCGGTGGCGGCGATGGCTCGACTCGAATCCCTCACTCGTCGGGCGCCTTTCGGCATCGCTTGCGTAACTCCTCCTATCGTGGCGTTGATCGGAATCCCGAATGCCGGGAAGTCGACTCTTTTCAATGCCATGTGCGGGGCCGACCGCGCTCTCGTTTCGCCGATGGCAGGAACGACCCGTGATCGATTACAGAGCATCGTTACATTGGGCGACGTGGCCTTGGACGTCTGGGATGGAGCGGGGATCCACGAGTCCTGCGACCCCGTTGAACGTGAAGGCGTCGCTCTCATGCGGCGCGCCGTCAATGAGGCCGATATCCTCATCGCGGTCTTCGATGGGTGCAGACCGATCGCAGAACAACACGAAACACTGCAGTCCATCAAGGGCAGGCCCGTGGTTGCTGTCGTCACAAAGGCCGATATGCAGACGACGCCTGGGCTGTTGACCGAGATCAGAAAGGCGGGGATGGATCCTGTCCTGACGTCGCACGGTGACCCGGCATCACTTCAGCGACTCATCGCGCGCATTGTGGCAATTTCGCCATTCGGCTTGCCGTGTTCGACCGATCAGCCGATCCCATTTACACCTCGACAATGCGATGGAATTGACACAGCCTATTCCGCGATCAGCGTTAGCGATTGGAAGCGGGCGGTGATCGCGCTCGAGCAAGTCATGTTGGGGGAATCATGAAGCGTGATCTCGTCGCTATCGGTGATCTGTCGGATCGCGACATCATGCAGTTGCTTGCACTCGCGGATCAAATTTCCTCGGACATGCGGTCGTACGCCCATGTCTTAGATGGGGCTCTGCTTGCGACGCTCTTCCTCGAACCTTCCACACGGACCCGCTTGTCATTTGAAGCCGCCATGTTGAGGTTGGGTGGACGGGTCATTACCTCGTCCGACGCAAAGACATCGTCGGCCTCGAAGGGCGAGACTCTCGCGGACAGCATACGCATGGTGAGCGCATACTCGGACGCCATCGTCCTGCGCCATCCTCACGCAGGTGCGGCACGACTCGCTGCGAGGCTTTCCACAGGCCCAGTCATCAACGCAGGCGACGGGGGACACGAACATCCCACGCAGACCCTCGTTGATTTATTCACCCTGCGCCGCGAGAAGGGCCACCTCGAGGGCCTCTTTGTCGTTCTTTATGGGGACCTCCGATTCGGTCGAACCACGCATTCGCTGGCACGGGCCTTAGTTCGGTTTGGCGCATCAGTCCTCGCGCTGTCGGAGCCTGGACTGAACTTGCCCAAGTATGTCGTCGAAGGCGTTCGCGGGACAGGGGCGGGGGTGGGGGAGGTCGAGGTTGCCGGGCTCGAGGCCTTGGTGGGTAGTCGTCTAAGGGGAACCTTGCTCTTGCCACCGGGATTGGGTGCCACACCATCGACCCTCACTCTTCTGGCCGACCAAGTCGATGCGATCTATGTGACTCGACTTCAAAGGGAGCGGCTCCCACGTGGCGCGGGTGAGATTCGTGCGCTTCCGCTCATCGACCGGGTGTTCCTCGAGGCGGCGCCCTTCCGACGGGCAGTCGTTCTGCACCCTTTGCCACGGGTCGACGAAATCAACCGAAACCTGGACGATGACCCTCGGGCGGCGTACTTCCGGCAGGCCGCCGGCGGTGTCCCGGTCCGCATGGCGTTGCTTGGGACCCTTCTTGGGGCTTTCCCGGCGCTGGAAGCCGCGAGCGCTGGGCTCGCGCTGGCGCCGGAAACAGCGGTCTGCGCCGAGCCGGCATGCATCGCCGCCACGGAGCCTCAGGCCGTCCCCCCCGAGTGGTTTAGGGGGGTGGATGGGGGTCTAATTTGCGCCTGGTGCGAGCACGCCGCTACCTAGGGTGGTTGCGAGGCGGCACGGCGATTGCATCTTTGTTGGTCGAATCCCTAGAAGTGCGTTTGACACATCGTGTCAGGTGCACCTAGAATCCCCGGCCCTAGAGGGATCGGGTAACCGGTGGCGGGAGCGCCTGCTGTCGGTCCGAGTCAGTTGGAATGCGTGACTACCCCGAGAGGGGCGCGTCACTTTGGAGAAACGTTCACATGACCCGAGGCTTCAAGCGGGGGATGTCCCGCTCCGTGGCTCTCCTTATCGCTTCTGTTTCCCTCGCTCTCGCGGGGTGCGGAGGTGGCGGCAATCCTTCAACGGGAGGTGGCGGTCAGGCGCCACCCACGCCTCCGTCGGTAACTGGAGTGTCGTACCTAGGCTTCAGCCCGGCTCCGTCGGGCAACGCGAATGCCGGTGTTCCGCTTCCGGGCGTTTACACCGACCAAGCACTTGAAGTCACGTTCTCGGCGAACATCGATTCCACGATTTTCGGTGGATTCTATGCGTCGGGTGGCACCCCCGTTGAATTCCAAGGAATCGCGCCGATTACAGGGACCACAGTGCCCTACTTCGCGTTCCGTAACCAATGGGCGGGACAATTCCCGCCGGCGGTAACGATTCCGAATTGCCGTTCGTCGCTCCAGATCTGGGAGAACAACGGGAACCAGATTCAGTTTCTGAACTACGTGGTTGGGCGCCATCGCGACAAGCCGAATACTCTCGTCATCGACCCCGTCATCGACGGCTCCAAGGCTGCGATCTTCAACTTGTTGCCAAGCACGGGCTTCGCTGCGGTGACTGAGTACGCGTTCTTGCTCCCGTCGTCGAGCGGCATCACTTCGGCAGGAACCGCAGCCGCGACATTCGGTCCGGCAACGGTCTTTGCGTTGCCTATCGTTACCACGACGTTTACGACGCAGCCAACGGTGCCCTTCGTCTTCGCCACGGCCGCAACCACATCGCCGAATCCCACACCGCCGATCGTTGTCTCGATCGCACCGGTGCAACATGCCGGCACGATTGCGGATCCGCTCGCCAATACGGGTTTCGGCGCTGGCGGGACCGGTCCCGAGCCCATTCGAATCACGTTCTCGCAGGTGGTGCAAACGTCTACCGTCGACCTTTTGGTCAACATGGTTGTTCGCAACACGAACAACGTGACGGCGCAACAGCCTCAGGGCGTGTTGATTCCCGGCTCCTTGACACCAGAGAACCCGGCCGTCGGAACTTCGGATGCTCAGTCGTTCCTTTTTGCGCCAAGTCCAACTTATGGACCCGGTGTCAATCTGACGACGGGCTACGATGTTCAGGTCCGCGTTGGATTCGTGGCAGTGAATAAGCAGATCCGTGGGTTGCCATCCGCGAATGCCCCGGCCGGACTTCCACTCAACAACACCTTGTCGGCTACCTTCCGGACGGCACCCTGCCCGACGTGTTTGGGTGTGTCCTCGGTGATTGAGTCATTTGAAGTCGCAACGGGTGTCGGTGCAACGAAGGACTCGACGTTCGCCGTTCCATTCACTCAGGCACAGTGGAACTCCACCGCGCTTCCAGGGGCGCTCGCCGGCGTGGACATTTCGGGCACTCCATACGCTACATCGACTCTGGCGCTCGGAACCCGAGTCCAAGTCATCGTTGCGCCGAATCCCGAAGGCACCGTAGGCGCAGCCGGACCCCTTGGTCTGTTTTCGCCCTTCGATGCATCTCTCGCGTCGTCAAACAACGCCTGCACCGGGACTTGTGGTGGCGCTTGCAATCTTGGTGCATGCATTAACGGCCTTGCGAACTCCTATAATCCGAACGGTGGCTCCCACATTCAGCACCTGTACGAGTTTCAGGATTTGGGCAGTTTGAAGAGAGCACTCGAACTCATCGAGTGGGCGCCCGTTGGCCAAGTAACGACTTCGACCACCTACCCGTCCTATTCGATCTGGGCGGGGCTGACGAACGCAGTCGCGCCCCTTAACTCGGCGTGTGCAGCGGCGTGCGGACTCGGCGCTGCGTTCCTCTCCAACTACCTCCTGGAGCCCTACCAGACCTCGATACCGCCAGCGGAGACGATTACCGCTCAGTGTGCCGGCACGGTCGTGGGCTTCACGCCGAAGCGCGTGAAGGTCGGAGGTCCGTTGTCCTACCAAACGGGCGCCCAGTTCACGCAATTCGTTGCCTTCCCGCTTCTGTCGCCCCCGTTCGACTATGCGAATTCGGCTGGACAGGCGTCGAATTCAGTGAATCTGGTCTTCGAGCAGAACATCGAACCCGGGACTCAGGCCCCGAACTTCAACCGCTATCGCTCGTCTGCAGGGACGAATGGTCAGCTTCGCCGCATCGTGGCACGGCCCATCTCGCTTGCGACCGCAGCGGGACAGACTTGCCCGATCAACGACGCGGCCGGCTACGACGTGTACCGTTCTCGCTTCACCTTCGTTTCGCGCGTCTCGTCCGCGCGTTCGATTTGGTACGACACCGGTCAGTCCAACCCGACCTACTCGGCGTTCCTGCTCAATCCTCAGGCCAATCAGCAACCAGCCGGCACCACGTCGGTGTGGCAGCTTGAAGGAACAGATGTCCTCAACCCGACCCCGACATCCACGGTTCAGGGCAACGGTGTGGTCGTGAACGCCGCTGGCGTTCTCAACAACAACGTTCTGACCCAACAAGGGCCATCCCTCGGGATTGCGACCCTCCGCTACTTCCGCTTCAAGGTGGAAATGACGGACAACACCGTTACGAATGCCATTCCGCTCTACAACTCGTTCGTGATGGCCTATACCTTCTGATCCTTCTGATGGTAAGCGGGGGATAGTTCCCCGACCCGACGCCTGCGCCCTGCTGCCGAGCTTCGGATGCAGGGCGTCGGCATTTGATGGGATAGCGTCCTGCCTCGTTTGCACGAATTGCCCGGGGTGGCTACGATCTTTGCGGCACAGGACGGTCCGTGGGCATCCCGGGCGGGATTTCCCTTGACCATGGCGGTCGGTCGTTTCTGTGGCAGCGAGCCTGCTTTGGTTCGGGTAGCTCCCGAGCCTTGGGGGACGCCCGTGCAAGACCCTCGAATCGCCGTGATGCTCGGCTTTCTTGCCGCAGCGGGCGCGTGCGTTGGATCATTTTTGAACGTGGTGGCCTATAGGCTTCCACGGCAGTGTATGTCTGTGTCTAGGCCGCGGTCACGTTGCCCAAAGTGTACATCGGCGATCGCTTGGTACGACAACCTTCCGATTGTGTCGTGGCTCATGCTTCGGGGCCGATGCAGGACATGTCGTGACGTGATTTCAGCACGCTATCCTGCGGTGGAACTCACCACCGCCGCTCTTTTCGTCGCTCTCGCTTGGTTGCTTCCTATGCGTGACGCGGCCTTCATTCGTCCTACAGAACATCTGGGCGAATGGGCAACTTATCTCGCCGCGGCGCTCATTACTTCTGCGCTGGTGGCGTTGACTCTAATCGATTGGGATTGGCAGATCCTTCCGGATCAGATCACGATCGGCGGAATGATTCTCGGGCCGTTGCTCTTGTTGGTCGCGCCTTCGCTTCAGCCTGCAACAGGATGGCTCCATGATCTGAGAATGGGCGGCGAACCTCTGATTGACGCCGTCGGCGTTCGAGGGATGGTTGCCCTTCATGGCGTAGCTGGGGAAGTCCTCGCCGGTGGTTCACTATGGATGATCGGCGTCCTGGGTGCCAAAGCGTTCGGACGCGAGGCGATGGGTTTCGGTGACGTCAAGATGATCGCTGCGATGGGTGGAATATTGGGGACTTGGGCACTGCTGGCCCTTGGACTCGCCGCCGTCGTAGGTGCGATCGTCGGAATTGCAATGAAAAGCGCGAGGCGTGGACGGTATGTGCCGTTCGGCCCGTTTCTCGCGCTCGGAATGTGGGCAGTCATGTTGCGGGGCGAGCCCTTGCTCGACGCCTGGATTGGGCTGTACCAGTGGTGAATTTGAGGAAATGCGGTCGCGGGGGTACCCGCGGGAGGTTTGTAATGAGGATCAACATGAACGTCGTGGCGGCGGGCGCACTCGCGCTCGGTTTGGTGGCGTGCTCGTCCAACGACGAGAACTTGGCAGCGAAGGACAAGGTCCTTCAAGAGAAGCAAGAGCAGTTGGATACTCTTCAACGTCAACTTTCAGCAAACGAGAGCACGCGTCTCGTTATGCAGCGTCAGCTTGATGAAGCGAACGCTCGAGGAAGCCGTCCAACCAACGCCGGAACATCGGGACGTTTGGACAGCCCGTTGGTGTCGAACGAGGAGCGCGTCACACCGCCCGTTCGACCAGAAAATTCGAAGCCGAAGCAACCAGCAAAGGCGACTCCGAAGATCAACGACAAGTCGGTGACCACGTCGGCACGTGATGGAGCCACGGTCTTCAGCTTGGCCGGTGGCTTTGCCGCAGGTTCGTCGACCCTCAACAAAGACGGTGAATCAGCCCTGATGAAAATCGCTGCTGAACTCAAGAAGTCGAAGGGCTCGATCTCGATCGAAGGCCACACCGACGCGCAGCCCCTCACCGGCAAGAACAAGGAGCGCTACAAGAACAACACAAACCTGTCGCTTGCGCGCGCGAATGCGGTCAAGAGCTGGCTAGAATCGAAGGCCAAGATTGCCGACTCGCGCATCACAGTCCATGGCTACGGCGAGAAGAAGCCCCTCGAGAAGGGCACTTCTAAGGACGCCAATGCGAAGAATCGCCGCATCGATATTGTTATCGACGGCTGATCTATCATTTATTTGGGGATGAACCGGCCTGGCCGCCGGTTCTATGCGGGGAGGTCGGGATTCCGGCCTCCCTTTGCGCTTTTTCAAGGCACTAGGTGGGAATGGCCGAAAGGGGCGGTTGGAGGAGTCGCACTGATCTGCCATGGGGCCGATTTCTGTGACCGCGGCTTTCCCCCATGCACGTGTTCGAAAACCTACTAGACCAGCTCGTAAAGCGAGGCGGGTCCGACCTGCATATCTCCGCCGGAGCACCGCCCAAGATCCGTGTCGACGGTGACCTTGTCGACATACCCGGGGACGTTCTGACTTCACAGGACACCAAGCGCCTCGTCTATTCGATCTTGACGGACGAACAGGTTGCAACCTTCGAACGCGACCTCGAACTTGACTTCTCCTTCGGCGTCGATGGACTTGGTCGCTTCCGAACCAACGTCTTTCAGCAGCGCGGCGCCGTTGGTGCCGTCCTTCGGCTTATTCCCTCGAAGATCGTCAGTTTCGACGATCTTGGCCTGCCCCGAGAGACCTGCGAGAAAATCTGTGATCTCCCGAAGGGACTCGTTCTCGTCACTGGGGCAACCGGATCAGGTAAGTCGACCTCACTCGCTTCGATGATCGACTGCATCAATCGACTGCGTCCAGAGCACATCGTGACCATCGAGGATCCGATCGAGTTCCTGCACAAGAACAAGAAAGCGCTATTTAACCAGCGCGAAGTCGGGTCGGACACACGTGACTTTAAGAAGGCACTGCGTTCGGTCCTACGTCAAGATCCTGACGTGGTCATGATTGGCGAGTTGCGCGATCTCGAGACCGTCGAAGCCGCGTTGACGTTGGCGGAAACGGGTCACCTCACGTTCGCAACGCTCCATACGTCGGATGCGGTCCAGACGATCAATCGCGTCATCGACATCTTTCCGGCGCACCAGCAGCAGCAAATACGAACGCAGTTGAGCTTTGCGCTTGAAGCGGTGTTCTGCCAGCAGCTCATTCCGAATGCGTCAGGAAAAGGCCGTGCAATGGCGTGCGAAGTCATGTTGGCCAACTCAGCCGTTCGCGCACTCGTACGCGACAACAAAGCGCACCAGTGCTACTCGCAGATCCAGCTAGGCGGCAAGGACGGCATGCGCACGATGAACCAGTCACTTTGGGAGCTGGTTGAGAAGAAAAAGATCACGCTCGAGGCTGCGATGGAGCGTTCTTCCGATAAGGACGATCTCATGCGCCTTGGGAGCCGACGTGGAACAAGCCCCACAGCGGGCGGCATGGTGGGGAGCAGAGGATGAGTGCAGCAGCATATGATCGCAAGATTCGCGGGATCATGGATCGCTCAGGTCGACTCAGGCCCGAACAACTTGACCAAGCAACGGAAATTTCGTTGCGCGATCGTGTCCAACTCGCCGTCACGCTGACGGAGAACGGGCTCGTCAGCGAACGTGATCTCGCAGGGCTCATCGCCCGAGAGGCGAATCTTCCTCCCGTGGAGCTCGACACCATCGAGATCGATCCGGCAGCCATTGCCCTCGTCGATCGCGCCGACGCCGAGGCCAACGGACTGATTCCGCTCTCCAAGATCGGCTCATTGCTCACGGTCGCATTCTCAGATCCGTTCTCGCTTCCTGTGCTTGATCATTTGCGAACGCAAACAGGCTGCGACCTTCGCCCGGTTGTCGCTGCGCCTGCCGCCATTCGCCGCGTTGTGATCGCGATCTACCGCCGTGACGAGCAGAAGATGGAAGAGCTCCTCGGAGCCAAGGAAGGAGACATCGAAGTCTCTAGCCACGACACCGATCTGGCGTCCATCGATCTCGCGGACGGAGGCGACGGTGAAGAGGAATCCAAGATCGTCAAGGCGGTCAACACGATTCTCTTCGAGGCGGCATCGGACCGCGCTTCGGATATTCACATTGAACCGTTCGAGCGCTCGACTCGAGTTCGGTTCCGAAAAGACGGCGTGCTGAGCCAGGTCCATGAACTTGGCAAAGGCACGCACAACGCCATCATCTCTCGCCTCAAGATCATGGGGCAGCTCGACATCGCCGAGAAGCGACGTCCGCAGGACGGGAAATTCCAGATTCGCGTCAACGGGAGGCAGATTGACCTGCGTCTGTCTATCCTTCCGACGGTTCACGGCGAAAAGGCCGTTATGCGTCTGCTCGACTCATCGAATCTTGTGTTGAGTCTGGAAGACCTTGGGTTTGAAACGCAGTGCCTAGAACAACTCCGTCGAGCCATCGCGGCTCCGTACGGCATGATTCTGGTGACGGGTCCGACAGGGTCGGGTAAGTCGACGACGCTCTACTCGGTCGTGAGTGAACTAAAAACCGAAGGCGACAACTTCGTCACGGTCGAAGATCCCGTTGAGTACCAGCTTGACGGTGTCAACCAGGTCCCGGTGAATGTGAAGCGCGGCCTGACATTCGCAACTGCTCTCCGATCCATCTTGCGTCAGGATCCTGACGTCATCATGATCGGCGAAATTCGCGATACCGAAACGCTCGATATCGCCATCAAGGCAGCATTGACGGGGCACTTGGTGCTGTCAACGCTGCATACCAACGACGCGCCATCGACGATCACACGCATGATCCAGATGGGAATCGACCCATTCTTGGTTGCGTCGTCTACTGTGTTGGTCGCAGCTCAACGCCTTGCTCGCAAGCTCTGCACGCATTGCAAGAAGATTGTAGACGTCCCGAAGGCTCGGCTGATCGAGATCGGAATGACGGCTACAGAAGCCGCAGACGCCCGAGTGTACTCCGCGGTTGGATGCACGAAATGCAATCAGGGATACAAGGGACGATTCGCGGTTCTCGAAGTCCTTGAGGTTTCCGACAAGGTCAAGGAAATCATCGTTAAGGGTGGCAACGAGATGGACGTGCGTCGTGCAGCAATCGAAACCGGCATGATCACGCTCCGACGCGCAGGCCTTGCAAACGCTCGACGAGGCCTGACGAGCATCGAAGAGGTCCTGCGAATCTCGACTGCGGACGAACAACGTCCGTTGAACCCCTACAAGGGTGTTCTAGACCGCAAGCAAGCGGCCGACGATGACTCAAGAAGTGAAGACTAGGCCGCAACAGGGGAACAGATAACCATGACGACTTTTCGCTATAATGCTCGTGATGAAAAGGGTCGCGCCGTTGCCGGTGTGATCGAGGCGCCGAATCAGCAGGATGCGGCAACCGCATTGCGCAAGCGCAACATTCTTGCGACCGACCTGCGCGCAGAAACCATCACCGTCAAGGGTCCGCGTCGCGTGCGCCACTCGTGCAAGAAGGGCGAGCTCGAACTGTTTACTCGCCAGATGGCCACGATGATCGGAGCGGGCGTTCCGCTGCTCGAGTCGTTGGAAGTACTTGAGGAGCAGGCGGAGTCGCCCGGATTCAAGCGAGTCGTCCACGACATGATCGAGGACATTCGAAGCGGAACTGACCTTTCCGCATCAATGAGCCGATATTCGCGAGTTTTCTCAACGATCTACGTTTCGATGATTCGCGCGGGCGAGGCCTCGGGCCAGTTGACTGAAATTCTGACGCGACTGGCCGAGTATCTCGAGGCATCGCAAAAACTGAAGCGCGATATCAAGGCAGCCATGACCTACCCGGTCATCTCGCTCTGCCTTGTGTTTGCCATCACGGCATTCCTTTTGATTGGAATCGTGCCCAAGTTTAAGGAGATCTTCGACGGCCTTGGAGTCCCTTTGCCTGGAATCACTCAAGGCCTTATGAGCTTCTCGATGCTCTTGCGCGACAACGTCATTGTGTCGGGCGGCGTCATCGTGGCGGCGGTGATTGCGTTCATCGCATGGAAACGAACTCCGCACGGGACACGCGTGTTGGACCGACTTTCCCTCACGGCTCCAGTCTTCGGATCGTTGTTTCGCAAGGTAGCGCTATCGCGATTTGCGCGAACGTTCTCGACGCTCATCCGCTCAGGTGTTCCCATCGTCGCTGCGCTTGAGATCGTCGGCGAAACGTCTGGAAACACCGTGATCCAAGAAGCCGTCACGCGAGCTGCGGATTCGGTCAAAAACGGTGACACTTTGGCGATGCCACTCACCAAGGAGAAGGTGTTTCCTCCGATGGTAACCCGCATGATCTCGATTGGGGAGCGCACGGGCGCGCTCGAGACGCTGCTTGAGAAAGTCAGTGAGTTCTACGACCAACAGGTGGAAGCCGAAGTCAAGGGTCTTACAGCCATGATCGAGCCGATCCTGATTGTTGTCATGGGCGTTGTCGTCGGCGGAATCGTGTTGGCGGTGTTCCTTCCTATCTTCAAGCTCCAAGAGGCGCTCGGTGGAGGCTAGGACCAAACCGCACGAGGTTGCTCCAATCTCTTGGAGGATGGTCGTGACGACTGCGCTCCTTGGGAGTGCTCTGCTCGTTCTCGTCGTTCTGGCGGCGATACCCGATTCTGGTGTTGCTGCCGAGGAGCGAGTTCAGAAGATCATGCGCCTCTACGGCGAAGGACAGTTAGATGCCGCAGAGGCGGACTTCGCCGATGCCAGTCAGTCGTTCGCATCCAATCACCGCATTTGGCTGGCCGGCGCTCTCTTGAGTGAGCACCGTGGGAATGTGGCACTCGCGACGCAGCGCTACCGCTCGGCGCGTTCTCTGATCCGGTCCGACGACGCATTCGGCATTGAGATCGACATCACGCTTTGCGACCTCGTTCGGCGCGGGGGAGATGCGGCGGGCGCGCTCGAACAACTCGATAGACTGATAAAAGATGCAGTGATATTGAGGATTCCAGGGCGCTGGCGTCATGCAAAGGCCTTGGCCCTAATTGATTTGATTCGATACGAAGAAGCCTTGAGTGAGACGCGGCTCCTTGCCGAAGAGGAGGGAGGCCGCGGGATCTCCCGTGGGCTTGAGGCGCAGATTCAACGGTTATCTGCGAACGTGCAAGTAGGTGGCGGCCATCAGGCTGCAGCGAGCACGCCGCGGTAACCAGCTCGTCTTAAGTGGTTCGAGTAACGGTCAACTTAGTCAAATCCTAGGAGAATCTCGTGAAGAAGATGAACCAGAACGGCTTCACGCTCATCGAATTGATGATCGTGATCGCCATCATCGCGATTATTGCGGCAATCGCGATTCCGAATCTGCTCGCCGCTCGCTTGAACGCCAATGAGTCGAACGCGATTGCCACGTTGCGCAATCTCGTCACTTCGCAGGCGCAATTCCAATCGGCGGCCAACATGGACGACGATCGGGACGGCACCGGTGAATACGGCTCGTTCGGTGAGTTGTCGGGTGCGGTTGCGATGAACTTGCGTGCCGCCGGTATCGGTTCGGCCACGCCGCTCAATCCGGCAATCCTCCCCGCAACTTTCCAGACGATCGATGCCAACGGCAATGCGACCAAGTCTGGCTACCTGTTCCGTCTCTTTCTGCCAGATAACGCTGCAGGCGGCGTGCAGGACGCGGCCACAACCGGCGGACCTGGCGCTGGCGTCCACGCCAACAACGCTGAAGTTATGTGGTGCGCTTACGCGTGGCCCGTGGACTTTGGATCGACCGGCAACCGTGCATTCTTCGTGAACCACCGTGGCGAGATCCTTCAATCTCGCATGGCTGGTACCACCAAGTACAACGGTTCGACCGTCATGCCAGTTCAGACCGCAGCGTTCACCGGAACCGGTCTGATGTCGGATCCTCCGGCCATCTCGGCGGTCGGCATCGACGGCAACACCTGGACGCCATTGGGCTGATCTTGCTTGATCGCTCCAAAGGAGTGATCTTCACGACATGGGCTCGGCTCCCCTCAAGGGAACCGAGCCTTTTGTCATTATCTGTCACTGATTGGGTGCGATCGTGATGGGGAGCCTAAATAACGCGACTGCATTCCGAGCTGTTTGGCTCGCGATGTCCCGCGGAGAAGCTCCCAATGTTGACGCTACGGCTCCGATGGTGACCCCTAGGTAGGACGGCTCATTGCGTTTCCCCCGGAATCCCTCTGGTGGGAGAAACGGACAGTCGGTTTCGACGAGGATTCGATCGAGCGGCACAAGCTTTAGGGAGTCTCGGAGCATGTCGTTTTTCTTGTAACTGACCGGTCCGGCGTAAGAGATGTGGAGGCCGAGTGCGACGGCGCGCTCGGCATCGGCGGGCGTTCCTGAGAAACAGTGCATGACCCCACGGACGGGTCGCCCGAGGGACTCAAGTACTTCATAGGTATCCGCATGAGCATCGCGGCAGTGGATGACCACGGGGAGGTCGAGTTCGTGGGCCAGCGCAATCTGCCTTTCAAAAAACTTGATTTGAACCCCGCGGTGGTTCGGACTCCGAAACCAATCGAGGCCGGTCTCGCCAATTCCGACACAGCGTGGATGACGAGCGAATGCCTCGATCGCAGCCCAGTCCTCTTCGGTGGTCGTTGCCGCGTCATTCGGGTGTATGCCGGCGGTCGGAAAGATGTCCTTCTCCTTCGCCGCGAGTTCGAACGAGAGACGAGTAGTAGTGGGATCTGTGCCGACATTGACAAAAGCGACGACACCCGCATCCCTCGCTCGATTAAGTGTTTCCTTCAGGTCTGGGGTGAAGTGTTCGAAGTAGAGGTGTGCATGAGAATCGACGATCGACATGGGGCAAGCCTAACGCGCCAGGCGAGGTAGCATGACGGCCATGACGTCGGACATAAGTCCCCATTGGCGCTCCATGCTCATCATCGCGGCAGCCGCCATCTTGGCCCACGCGTGGTGTTTGACGCTGCCATTCCAAGCCGACGACTACATCCTTCTGCGCGGCGCGCCGTCCGCCCTCGGCCTTATGGCTCCACCTTCTCCGCCGCCGGGTGTCGCCCCTGATCTGCTTGACAACACCTACCTTTTCCGACCCGTCACGTGGATCCTGTGGTCGGGGCTCACTTGGATTGGTGGCGGGATCGCCCATCCCGTTCTTTTCCATGCCGTTTCCGTTTTGCTTAAGGCCGTCTCCGCCGTGTTGCTGCTTCGGGTACTGCGGAGGACCGGTGTCTCGCACGCGGCCGCAATGGTGGGAGTTCTCCTCTTCGCTACGTTCCCCGGTTCATCGCAAGCGACGACATGGATTTCTGCGCAGGGCGATCAGCTCGCGGTGCTATTCATGTCGTGGGTGACCTACCGCGTTGTTGCCACACGCAGTGAAGGTGAATCTTGGGGGCATGTGGGCGCCGTCGCCTTGGGTACGGCCCTTGCGGTTGGATCGAAGGACGTGGCTCTCGCGACCCTACCTGCTGTTGCCATCGCGTGGTGGGTAACTCCTGGACTCCCGCGCCGTATTCCTTGGAAGCTCCTTGTCGCAGTCGCTATCGGAACCTTAGCTGTGCTCTCTGCGAGAGCCTGGTGTCTCGGTACGTGGAGTCCGCGGTATCTTTCACCCGTGACGTTCGCGTTCGGCGACCTCGTGAAGCTACCGCGGCTTTTTGGCCATGCACTTGCCTATTGGAATTCGGCCGCGGTGTTTAGCGATGTCGCTCCGGTACTTGGGCAAGTCCTGAACGCGATCACCGGATCGTTGGACGCGGCGCGGATTTGGCTCGTATATCTCGCACCTTTCGCACTGCTGCTTCCAGCATGTTGGGGAAGTCTGGTCGTCCGATGGAGGCTCCACGCTTCAATCGCGGCGGCGCTCGCCTGCGTCTTGATACCTCCACTTCTGGTCTATACGGACTCCGGTGTTCAGTCTATTTCGCGCGTGTACGAACCCGCGGGTGCGATCATGGCGGTCTGGCTTGCCGTCGGCCTGCATCTGGGTGGATCTGGATCGAAATCAGGGTTGCGGTTGATTCGACTCCTGCCGTTGGCATTGCTTGTTGTGGACTTCGGAGTTCATGTCGCGCGAACCGAACTTCGCGCCGGATCTCACGTAAGTGCCCGCCTTGAAACCCTGAAGAGGATCTCGACGGCCGCTCCAGCAGGAACGCGCATTGCGGTTATTGATCGCGAGGCGCATGTGGGCGGGATTCCGACGCTGTACTTCACCATCGCGTTTGCTTCCCGACCCCCTTTCATGAGCCCCGGCATCGACACCGTTTGGTGGCCGTCACGTGACACACTTTCGCGCCTCGACGCGTGGTTTGGACACGCCGGTCCCGTCATGGTGGTCGAAGCAGCCTCAGACGGGATTGGCTACGTGCCCGTCGGCGCGCCGCTTCCACCCCGTCCGCTCACGCCCCCCGGGATCACTAGCCGCGGGTCAAGCTGGGTGTTCTCTGCACCGGCGAGCTCGCGCGAAGTCGATGGAGTGTTTGCCATGGCTTCATGGCCTCATCGAGAGAAAGTAGTCATCAAAGCCCATTGGCGCGGACCGGAGGGAGTGGCGACCACCGAGACGGCATTCCTAGGGGGCCTGGGCAGAGTGGCCGTTGCGATTCCGGCTCCTCACGACTGGGTCACTAGGTGGACCGAAGTCAACATTGACACTCAAGCTTCTCTCGATGGTGTTTCGCTCGGACTGTATCCGACGATGGGCATTCGTGATCTCAAGGAGGGTGATGTTCGCCCGGCATGGCCTCTTGCACCGATCACGTTTCGCGGAGGCGAGAAGTCGACTGGATATCGATTCCTGATCGAGGTCATTCTTGACGACGATCTCATGCGTCCGATCATGATCCTCAGGACGACACCCGAGCGACTGCTTGATGCTGGGGAGGGCTGGCTCACCTTTGACCCGAGTAAGGCAACCGATACGGCGATCGAGGGAATAGAGGGCGGAGCTTCGGCGCTGGTGCCATTGCTTGCGCGCAAGATGGCGGCAAGTGGTGCAGGACGCGTCCGCGCGGCCATGCGCGTCGAGTCAATTGACTGGTGGACGGGGATGACGTTGGCGCGGTCTCCCTGGCGGTCGTTCTCGTTGTCAGAAATCGTCAAGTAGGCTGTTTTGATGGGTCGCGTCACGGTGAGACTGCGATGAGCGAGTTCGTCTCGGCGACACATAATGCCTGCGGATGGCTTGGTGAGGTTGCCCCTTGACCTTTCACCCTCGGCGCGCGTAGCGTCATGGCAGATGAATCGTTTGACTCCCACGACGTCCGTTTGGAGCGCAGCAGTGAGGATCACTTTGATCATGCTGTGCTGTGGATCGATCGCATTGGGTCAGTCGACTCGCCCTGAAGTCACAGCTGCCGACTCGATGGCGGACGCACTTAAGGCGCTTGCGAGGCGCGATCCCTATCCACTTGTTGCGCTTCTCGAGCGGCCGGATCTGTCAGAGGAGTTGCAGAGTGCATCGACGCAGCTTCTCTCGGATTTCGGCATGCGAGGAACCGTCGCTCTTCTCCGCAGCGCTAAGCGCAATCCAGGGCTTTTGCCGATCCTCCTCAAATTGACACAGCGACCCGCGACCGATCGGCTAGACGCCGTGATGCGAGCGCTCTGGGAGGCGCCAGGTTTCGAGGCCGCGTTGCGTGCCGACGATGCTCTGCGCGGTGGCGTCGTGCCAAGTGATTCGCAGGAAGCGGGTAGTCTCGCTGCGACCGTCGACTGGTTTGGGATAGCCGCACTTATTCCGTACGTCACCGATCCAGCGGTTGAGGTACGCGCACCGATCGCTGCCGCCATGGCGCGACTTGAGCATCCCGCTGGGTTTCGAATCTTGGCGACGCTTCTGGCAAGCGAGGATCCCGTGGTCGTAGGGACTACGCTCGAGTCGATTGCCGTTGCGCTCCCGAAGGGCGCGATCGAAGCAGCTGAGCGCTTCCTCGATGCGGACGACGAAGCTCGCGTTTCGGGGGCAATTGCCGTGATTGCGGCACTCGGCGCCTCCATTGATCCGCAACGGGGTATTCCTGCGCTCGCGCTGGTGCGACCACCCATCAATCAGGACCTCATGGACGCAATGAAGCGGCATGCCGACGCCGAGCGTTTGCCCGCCCTCTTGGTTGATGCGCTGGCGGTTGGTGACGTCCGTGACCCGGTTTGGGTTGCTCGTGAAGCCGTTCGTATGGGGCAGCGGCGTGCTCGGGGCTTTGCCGAGAGTTTGGTCTTTCATCCGAACCCCGCTCTCCGGATGGTCGCGCTCGACATCGTTGCCACTGAATCGACGGCGTCGGTTTCCGATGCGCCCGCTCGCCTAGCGCTGTTCGAGGCCGCAGCTCGGGATGAATCACCGTGGGTTAGATGGGCGGCCGCACGGGGACTCGCCACCGTGGTCGATCAGATTGCGCGTGCGACGCTCGTGATTCTACTTGGTGACTCCTTCGGACCCGTGCGCGAAGAGGCTGCGACGGCGTTGGCCGCTCAGCAATCGCGTGAAGCTACACCACCGCTGCGGCGCGCTGCCGTTGAGGACAAGGACTCTAGCGTACGGAATGCGGCTAGGCTCGCCTTGCTGCGCTTTGGCGTCGTCACGGACGTTTCATTGATTGTGGACGACGCCTTCGATGACTTACTCGGTCCCCGCACGCGCACATTCCTCACCGAGTGGCTCGGATCGCGCACCGATCTTGCTCGCGGCCCGCTCGAAGCAGCCATTCGCGCGCGTGCAAGTCGCAGCCGCTAGTAAGCCGCCTTCGGAGACCATGGGGCGAGGTCCTGTTGCTAGGATGCGGTCCGGCTTTCTGCCGATGCGCGATGTCGCGTGCATCGCCGATGGTCTAAAGCCGGGCTACGTGTTCGATTGAGTTGCAATGACCCTTTATTTCGACAATGCCGCGACGTCGTTCCCCAAGCCGGACTCGGTCTTGGATGCGGTCGTGCATTACCACAAGCACCTGCCTGCAAGCGCTGGTCGTGGAGGCTACCGCGAGGCGGTGGAGGCCGGCCGGATGCTTGCGAGCCTGCGAGAGTCGTTGGCTCGCTACCTCAACGCGCCGCATCCCGAACGCATGATATTCACGCTGAACGGCACGGATGCGCTGAACCTTGCGATCAAGGGAACCTTGCGCGCAGGCGATCATGTAGTCACGACATCGTATGACCACAATTCGGTTCTACGTCCGTTGCATCGGCTTGAGTCGGATGGCCTAGTCAACGTGACACATGTTGCGGCGCGGGTCGACGGCTTGGTTCATGCCGATGATGTGGCGGCCGCCATGAAGTCGACGACACGACTTGTTGTCATGACGCATGCTTCCAATGTGACGGGAGCGATTCTGCCAGCCAAGGAAGTGGCCCAGATCGCGCATCGGGGCGGGGCGCTGTTCCTCCTCGACGCTGCGCAAAGCGTTGGTCGCATTCCTGTCGATGTCACCGCACTCGATGTGGATCTCTTGGCGTTCCCAGGGCATAAGGCTCTGATGGGACCACAGGGGACCGGTGTCTTGTGGATTCGCGACGGCGTCGACGTGGCGCCGTTGCGCGAGGGTGGAACCGGGAGCCGATCAGACCAACCGATTCAGCCGACGGATCTCCCGGACCGTTTTGAACCGGGAGCCCACAACGGCCCTGGGCTCGCGGGACTTCTTGCCGCGGTCAGCTGGCACCTCAGTATGGGACCGGAAGTGATTTTTGCGCGACATCGCAGACTATCAGAGTTGCTTTTTGGCATCCTCACGTCGTTGCCGCGAGTACTGGTCCCGGGGCCGGCATCTATGGAGCAGCGGATTCCGATCATGTCGGCGCAATTCGCCGGCGTGGATTCGTTGATATTAGCCCAAGAGTTGGACCGCCAGTTCGAGATCAAGGTTCGCGGGGGATTCCACTGTGCGCCGCTCGCGCACCGCAACCTTGAGACGTCAGCCGCGGGGGGCGCGGTTCGCTTTGCCCCCGGTTACTTCACCACGGATGCAGACCTCGAGACCTTGGGGCTCGCTCTACGCACGATGACCGTTTCGCCTTGAGCGAAGTCGCTTCGCGAAGATTGTTGGGCTCAACAAAACTCATTCTGAATTGGGATTGAAGAGCGTGTGAGGTGAAGGCCGTGCGCTGCGTTCGCTCATCCGCACGCTGAAACTCAGACTTGAAGGTCATTCGCGCTGTGAATTCGCTCGCGCGGTTGGCGTGAAGTCGTCTGAGATTCCATTCGGGGACAGACTTTCTCCCTCGCGCTTCCGTCGTCGTGTCAAATGGTCAACCTTCGGTCAATCGCGATCGCGCAGCCGTTCAGTCGCCCGTCCGCCGGTGTCCACGCTGGCACGCGACGCCCGTCTTCGTGTAGACCGCGGGCTTTGCAGGTCCCGGACTCGTCGGCCGACGTCTAGAAGCGAGGACCCCACGAGTTCTGCAGGAAACCGAGGGCACGGTTGAGATTCTGCACCGCATGCGCCTGGGAGTTAGAGGCCGAGGTACTTTGGACCACCGGAATCTTGTGGGACCGTCCATGTGATGATCTGGTATGGGTCGAGGATGTCGCAGGTCTTGCAGTGCACGCAATTCGAAAAGTTGACCTGCATCTTCTTGCCTCCGTCCGGCGCGTCGACCATTTCATAGACGGATGCGGGGCAGAATCGTTCGCATGGATTGCCGTATTCGGACTTGCACTTTCCCGCGCAAATTGAGGTGTCGGCGATCTTGAGGTGCGATGGTTGATGTTCGTCGTGAACCGATCCGGCTTGGAATACGCCGGTCAGTTTGTCGAAAGTCGTCTTGCCGTCGGCCTTGAAGTGGCGGTTGGCGGACGCATCTCCATGTCTCATGGCTGACGCATCCGAGTGGATCGGCAGGCGGTCGGTGAAGATGCTCCCGCCCAATACCCACATCGCGCCCGCGTGGAGTGATCCGAGTGTGAAGCCCTTCGTGAATGCTTGGCGCCAGTTGCGGGCCTGCCAGAGCTCATCCTTGAGCCATGATGCCTGAAGTTTGTCTTCGTACTTCTTCAGTGCCTTGGCCGACGTGTCGCCCTTCAGGAGCGCATCCGCGAGTGTTTCACCCGCGAGTTGCCCTGACTTGATTGCAGTGTGAATGCCCTTCAGTCGAGCAATGTTGGTGAGCGATCCGCCATCGCCGAGGATGAGGAATCCCTCGCCGAATGATTGGGGCCTCGACCACCATCCGCCTTCGGGAATGGTCTTTGAACCACCTTTGATCAGCGTGCCGTCCGCAAGGAGCGCGGACATCATCGGGTGGCGCTTCCATGTCTGCATGATCTCGAATGGATCAAGTCCGGGGTCGCCGCCATCGAGTGCAGTTACGAAGCCAATGGAAACGCGTGTATCAGATTGCGCATAGCACCAAGATCCGCCGTAGGTCGTTGACGGAAGAGGCCAGCCCGCCGAATGCCAGACGGTGCCTTTGCGGATGCGGCCTTTGGGGATCTCCCACAGTTCCTTGACGCCGGTGCCGTACACCTGCGGATTCGGCCCTGAAAGCCCTAGACGATCGACCAATATCTTGGTGCAGGATCCGCGGCTGCCTTCTCCGAAGACCGTCACCTTGGCCGCGATTTCGGCTCCAAGCGCAAAGCCGTCACCTTCACTGCCGTCCGGATTGCGGCTCGTGTCGACAAGGTGCACGCCGGTCACGACCCCGCCTTCGATGACGGGAGTCGCTGCTGGCTGTCCTTCGGCGACCATCACGCCGAGCGATTCGACTTCAGTCTTCATCCACGTGACGACCTCGGACAAGGCCACGATGACGTTGCCGTGGTTGTCGAGTGTTGGCGGGATGAACGGCATGGGGCGCGCGTCGGCAGGCGTCAGAGTGAACACCTTCTCTTCGGTCACATCGGCTTCGACGGGGCACCCGCGCGTGCGCCAGTCCTTGCCCCAAGCCTCGGCGATTGCTCGAGGATCCATCACTGCACCCGACAGGATGTGATCGCCGACGGACTTACCCTTTTCGATCACCATGATGGTGAAGTCCGATGACTTGCCCGCGGCATCGAGACGCTTGGCGAGGGTGTAGGCAGCTGTGAGGTTGGCCGGGCCCGCGCCGACAAAGAGCACATCAGCGGGCATTTGGTCGCGTTCCATAGGTCGGATGCTACCGAGAAGGCGGCGACTTTGCGTGGGGGTCGAGGGTCACGATCACGCTTCCGAAGGCGATCTTTCCTTCCATTCGAAGGATGCGATAGGGGGGCACCGCCTCCACGTCGACAAACAGGCGGGTCTTGGGAGTTTCGCCCAAGAGATTGCCGGAATCCCGGTCTACCGCATCACTTCGGAGGCTCAGCCGAATGAACTTGGGGGTGTCGGGTTCATGGGGCTCGATGACCTCGCGCCTGACCGTCATGAGATGAAGCGCCGTGCCCTCCACCATGAGGGTTCGTATCTCCTCCCCAAGTTGTGGGGGATCGATGACCCGAAGCAGGTAGACGGAAGAGACTGGGTCGAAGAGCGAAGCGCCCTTGAGATGAGCCGTATCCACCCACGTCTCACTCCACATCGCTGCGTCCGCCGAGTTCCCGTCGTGTGAGAAAGCAACCGCTCGGCTTTTGGGCCGTTTTGCGGTCGTGGTCCAGATGGACGTGACGGGCAAAAATGTCTCGGGCGAAATCACTGCGCGCACCGTCCCCCCAGCGTTTGAAAGGGTGCCCGCAATTCCGGACATCTGTGTGATGCCGTCAATCGCCACCCATGGAATGCCCCGCGACTCAAAGCGTCTCACCCGGTAGCGGATATCGGCAACATGTAGGGGCCCGACGCGGACGTCGTAGATGAGTTCCTCGCCGTCTTGCAACGAGGCGACCCGAACAGGGTCGAGCGGAATCGCCGTGACGAGGCCCGCGGCCGGCGCGATGTCATCGGGAACGGACGCACAGCCAAGGGCCCATGCAATCGCAAGAACGAGCGCCAGCCGCGTGAGTTTTGACGGATTAGACATCGAACATGCTGCCCTCGGCGACCGCTCGGTATCGGTGTTCGGGTAGAAGGGGGGATCTGTTGTTCGGTTGGGCAATAGGGGTAGTATCTCCGTCCGTCGAAGGGCGTCCATACCTTTCGCGAGGGCGGCATAGCCAAGTGGTAAGGCCGTGGATTGCAAATCCACCACCCCCGGTTCGAATCCGGGTGCCGCCTCTTACTCTTACTCCGATTTGGAGCTCACTGTGACTTCCCCCGTCCGCGTCCGCTTTGCACCAAGCCCGACGGGGTACCTCCACGTCGGTGGCGCTCGTACGGCGCTGTTCAATTGGCTCGTGGCCCGCCGTCTCGGCGGTGTCTACGTTCTTCGCCTCGAAGACACCGACACCGAGCGCAATACCGATGCCTCGGTCCGCACCATTTATGACGGTCTCCGCTGGCTTGGCCTCGATCCCGATGAGGGGCCGGAGCAAGGCGGACCCAAGGGGCCCTACCGCCAGTCCGAGCGTGATGAGCTCTACCGCGGCTTGGCCGACGAACTTCTCGTTCGCGGGGGCGTGTACCCCTGTTTCTGCACCAAGGAACGGCTTGCATCGGTGCGCGAAAAGCAGATCGCCGATCGCGTGACCCAACGGTACGACGGACTTTGCCGCGCTGTTTCCCGCGAAGACGCCGAGGCCCGTGTCAAGAACGGCGAGCCTTTCACCTTGCGGCTTAAGGTGCCCGAAGGCGAGACCGTCCTGCCCGATCTCATCCGGGGTGAAGTCCGGGTGAAGAACGAGGACATTGAAGACATCATCCTCGTTCGCACGGGTGGCGCTGTTGTCTATAATCTCGCGGTCGTGTTTGACGACCACCACATGGGCGTTACGCACGTCATTCGAGGCGAAGACCACCTCACCAATACGTTCAAGCAGCTTTGCATCTACGACGCGATGGGCTGGACTCGGCCTGTTTTCGCGCATTTGCCGCTGATTCTGGCCCCGGCAGGCGAAGGCAAACTCTCGAAGCGCAAGCACCCAGAAGCCGCGCTCGAGTGGTATCAACGTAAAGGCTATCCGCCTGAAGCGTTGCTCAACTGGATCTGTCTCCTCGGTTGGTCGTTCGACGACAAGACCGAGATCATGACGCGCGAAGAGATGGTCGAACGGTTCTCTATCGACCGCGTGGTGAAAAGCGGAGCCCGGTTGAATTTGGAGAAGCTCGACTGGATGTCGGGCGACTACATTCGAAGGATGCCGCTTGATCGCGTTGTGCGCGAGATCACGCCTTATCTCGTCGAAGCGGGTTTCGTTGCATCTCCGCCGACGGCGGACGAGGCAACGAAAATCCACGCGGTTGCCGTCGCGGAACAGGGCCGACTTCGGTGCTTCTCCCAAATCACCGAGTTGGCTGGCTGGGTTTTCGCGAAGACCGTCGCGTATGAAGCCAAAGCCGCCGCCAACCTCAAGAAGCGCCCGGATACCGCCGACTTGCTTCGCCGTTACGCAGCGGCGCTGCCAGAACCGTTGTTTGCTGACGGCAAGGCACTCGAAGCGTGGGCACGAGATTGGGCCACCGCATCGGGGCTCGGTTTCGGCGATCTGGTGCACCCGGTGCGAGCAGCCTTGACCGGCCGTGCTCAGGGCCCCGGCCTCTTTGAAGTCCACTTGATCCTCGGGCATGCAACCTGCGTGGCCCGGCTTTCAAGCGGAGCCGGAGCTGCTGCGAGCTAATGCGTCATTTTCCTGCGAAAATTCGGTGGATTGCTGATACCGCAAGCCGACGTCAGCCGTTCGCCGGGCGCGGGGGTTGAAAGTCACTACCGTGGTTCCTAACTTTCCCACCCGAGATGCGCCTCAAAACGTAGGTCGGGTGAGTGTTTCTGCCCCTGTCGTCTAGCCCGGTCTAGGACGCTAGGTTCTCATCCTGGAAACACGGGTTCAAATCCCGTCAGGGGTACTTCCGAGGGCTCGGTGCCATTCGCGCCGGGCCCTCTGTCTTTTTGCTCACTGATGTTGCTGGTCTGTTCGGACCTTCTGCCATGTGCCGCGCGCTTAGGATGCGGCGATCTCATTGATCGTGGCTTCCCACAACGTGAGGCAAGGTGAGGGAACCAATGTCCAAGAGCCTTCGAATCGTGCGAGCTTTGGTCGGGTGCTTAATGGTGCTGGTCGCAGCGTGCGCCGAATCGCCGAAGCATGACCGTCCCAACATCCTATTCATCATGACTGACGACCATGCGGCGCATGCAATTAGCGCCTACGGCAGCCGCGTGAACTCGACGCCCCACTTGGATCGCCTGGCGTCGGAAGGTATCCGGCTCGATCGGTGTTTCGCGACGAATTCCATTTGCACACCTAGTCGCGCGACCATTCTGACCGGCAAGTATTCGCACAAGAACGGAGTGACCGTATTCAACGAGTTCGACGGATCGCAACCACATGTCGCGAGAATGTTGCAGCGCGCTGGCTACTACACCGGTGTGGTTGGCAAGTGGCATTTGACATCGGAGCCAACTGGTTTCGACCGATGGACGGTACTGCCTGGTCAGGGGATTTATCAGGATCCAGTCTTCCTGACGCCGAAAGGGCGTGTCACCAAACCAGGCTATGTCACCGATGTGATTACCGACATGGCGATCGACTTTCTGGACACGCGGCCGAAGGATCAGCCATTTTTCTTGATGTGCCACCACAAGGCGCCACATCGTCCGTGGGAGCCGGATGAAAAACACCGCGCCCTGTTCGCTGGTCGACAGATCCCCGAGCCACCCACGCTTCGCGATAATTACGACACGCGCGGCGACGCGCTGCGTGAGAACAAACAGCGAGTTTTCGACGACCTCACCCGTCGCGATCTCAAGATCGCCGCCCCCCTTGGCCTCTCAGCCAAAAGTCGAAATGCGTGGCTTGACACGGTTCCAACGGAAGCGACGGTGATCTCGGAGGGGCAATCGATCACCCTACGAGGCGCGGAGCTTCAGTCATGGAAGTACCAGCGCTACATGCAAGACTATCTTGCCTGTGTCCAGTCTGTTGATGACAACATCGGACGGTTGATGGGGGAACTTCAGGCCCGAGGTCTCGCCGAGAACACGCTGGTTGTCTATACAAGTGATCAGGGCTTTTTCCTTGGCGATCACGGCCTCTACGACAAGCGGTTCATGTACGATCCGTCCATCAAAATGCCGTTCATTGCGCGTTGGCCCCAACACATCAAGCCCCGGACAACGTCGGGCTCCTTGGCGATCAACGCCGACTTTGCACCGACTTTCTTGGAGGCTGCCGGAATCGAAGTGCCATCTGATGTACAGGGCACGAGCCTCAGACCTCTATTCACGGGCGCCGTGCCTTCGAGTTGGAGGCAGAGTTTCTACTACCGCTATTACCACGACCCCGGAGATCACAATACGCGCGCGCACTACGGCGTGCGTACCGAGACTCACAAGCTGATCTACTTCCCGACGAAGGACCAGTGGGAGCTCTTTGATCTCGTTCGCGACCCCGACGAACTTCGGAATCTCGTATCCGATCCGGCATCCGAGTCCCTTCTGGCGACGCTCAAGGCCGAACTTGCCCGACTTCGACGCGATCTAGACGACCGCTAGCCGCAGACTGAACTGCAGAGGACGACCATCCGCGTGTGATTCGAAGTGCGGTTCAGGTTCGATGTGCGTTGTGCGGTAAGAAGCTAGTCGCGAGCGTCTTGCACGCGGTTTCAGTTCACGTGACCCGCGACTGAAGACGCAGGTCTCACTGCCTTTTCAGCAACGCTTTAGCGAGTCACGCTGGCGCTAGAGAGGCCGTAACGGCTGCGTACCGCAGGGACCAAGTAGTCATTGAAGGCGCGGGGAAGATCGTATGCGGGGGCATGACCAAAGTCTGCACGCGCTGGGGCGTCGTCTACGTCAGCGGGCCAACCGTCGCAGATGGCTTGGCGCATCGGATTTGGCTTGAAGGTGATCATCGCTCCCGGGAACGCTGACCTTACAAGGTCAGCGAATTCGCCTGCCGATGGATTGAATGCCCCGATGTTGTAGGCAGTCAAAGTGAGCTTGGATGCGTCCGTAGCCATGAGGCGAAGGATAGAATCAACCGCATCGGGCATGACCATGAACGGAATGCGCGTGTCTTCACGTACGAAGCACTCGTATGGTTTGCCTTGGGCCGCCGCATGGAGCATTTCGGGCCCAAAGTCCGACGTGCCGCCGGATGGAAGCGTTTCGGCTGAGATAAGGCCTGGAAGTCGAACACAACGGAAGTCGACGCCCTTTGCCGCGGCGTGTCGCGTCATGTACTTGCCGAGGTGCTCGCAATAGAGTTTGTTGCAGCCGTACATCGTCGTGGGCTGCAGCCACTGGTGTTCCTTGATGCGGGCGAATGTTGCCTTCGTCGTGGCGTCGGGCAGACCGTAAATCGCGATCGTTGACGGGAACAGCACGCGCACACGCTCACCTCGCGCCGTCGCCTGGGATTGAGCGAATGTCAGAACGTTCAGTGTGCCGCCGACGTTGACTCGGTGGGCGAGAGCCGGGTGCTTCTCCGATGTCGTCGAGAGGAGGGCGGCGAGGTGGTAGATGGCGACGACGTCGTACCGATCCGAAATGCCCTTCCAGATGGCCTCATCGGTGATGTCGCCAACCAACTGTGCATGGCAATGAGATGCCGTGTCAGGTGGAAGGGGATTGAGATCAAGAGCGACGACGGCTTGGCCTTGTTTCGCGAGACGAGGGACAAGGGTGTGGCCGATTTCGCCACCGGCTCCAGTGACGAGCGTGACGGGCATTCGGGACATGCCGGGATCGTAGCACCTTGACCACACGGCGCGGTTTAGGTTCCATGGGGGCATGAACTCGAAGTTTCTCGACCGCGTGACCTTAGAACTAAACGATATTCGCGACGCCGGCCTCTGGAAAGAGGAGCGGGTGATTCAGTCACCTGCGGGGTCGCAAGTGAAGGTGCCCCAAGGAGATGTCCTGTGTTTTTGCGCCAACAACTACTTGGGGCTTGCGAACGATTCGCGGCTTGTTGCAGCGGCCGCCCAAGGGTTGAAGGAGCGCGGACTCGGACTCGCTTCGGTTCGTTTCATCTGCGGAACTCAGGACCGACATAAGGTTCTCGAGAGGAAGATCTCGGAATTCCTAGGCTATGAGGACTGCATCCTCTACACGTCATGCTTCGATGCGAACGGCGGGCTATTCGAGACGATTACGAGCGATCAGGATGCCATCATCTCGGATTCGTTGAATCACGCCTCGATCATCGACGGTGTGCGGCTCTCAAAGGCAGAGCGCTACCGATTTACGCATGGCGATCTCGCCGAGCTCGAGCGACATCTCATTGCGTCAAAGGACAAGCGCACAAGGATTGTGACGACGGACGGCGTGTTTTCCATGGACGGAGATATTGCGGATTTGAAGGCAATCTGTGAGTTGTGCGACAAATACGACGCCATTCTCCATGTCGATGACAGCCACTCGACGGGCTTTGTCGGGAAGACCGGCCGAGGCACAGCGGAGTACTGCGGCGTCTCCGGGCGTGTTCCGATCTTGACATCGACGCTAGGTAAGGCACTTGGAGGGGCGTCTGGTGGATTCACTTGCGGACCGAAGCAGGTAATCGACTTGCTCAGGAATCGAAGTCGACCCTATCTTTTTTCCAACACACTTGCTCCGGCAATCGTCGAGGCATCCATCGCGTGCATCGATCTGTTGGCATCGACTACGGAGCTGCGAGACCGACTCGAAGCGAACACGATGCGATTCCGCAGCGGCATGACGGAGGCGGGATTCAATATCCGCAAGGGTGTTCATCCGATTGCGCCTCTGATGCTGGGCGATGCGAAGGTCGCGCAGGAAATGGCGAAGCGGATGCTTGCCGAGGGTATTTACGTGATCGGTTTCTCGTTCCCGGTGGTACCGAAGGGACTGGCGCGGATTCGCATCCAGATCTCCGCGGCGCACACCTTCGACCAAATTGACCGCGCAATTGCGGCGTTCACGCGTGTCGGCAAGGCAATGGGAGTGATTTCCTGACTCGGCGCAAGGCCGCACTTGTTCTGACTCATGGAGCGGGCTCAAATCGTGATGCGGAGCTCCTCGTCGCGCTTGACGAACAGCTGACTGACCTCGGACATCGAGTCGAGCGCATCGACCTTGCGTTTCGTGTTGAGCGCCCGGTGGGACCGCCGAATAGGAGTGACCAAGAGCGCGATCGCGCGTGCCTTCGCGACGCAGTGAAGCGCCTGCGGAGCGAGCAAGACGGCGCCGTGTGGATTGGCGGTCATTCGTATGGAGGTCGGATGGCGTCCATGCTGGTCTCGGCGGAATCCGAGGCGGCAGATGGCCTGTTGCTGCTTGGCTATCCGTTGCATCCACCTAAGCGGGCCGATGAGCCGCGGACGGCGCACTGGCCGAGTCTGAGGTGCCCGCTCGTTTTTGTTTCCGGAGCTCGTGATGCGTTTGGGACGCCGAGGGAGTTCGACGTGGCCTTCGGGTTACTTCCATCGCAGCCGACTCGCCGAGTCATCGAAGGTGCAGGCCACGATCTCAAGCCCGCGAGCACGCGCTCGCGTCAGGCGCTTGTCGAAGTCGCTCGCATCATCGCCGACGTTTGGCACCAAGCACTAGAGCGTCGCTAAAGCGGTGGCGTTACGCGCAAAGTGAGAGGATCAGGGAACGATCGGAGGGGGCGTGGGCGGCGGGTCACCTTCCATCGGAGCCTTCCTCCAAACGAAAGTCGACGGTTTGGGGCCGCGGACTTTGCCCGGGGAGAGATTGGGCGACGACCCAGTTAGCGATTCGACAAACGTCGTCGTCGCGTCGACCACGATGGACTCAAGCCCGAGGACGTCCATCGCCCCGAGTTCACGCAGGTGCGCGCCACGGAAGTCGGCTCCTTCGACGTGTGCGCCGGTGATCGAAGCACGAAAGAGCTCGGCACCACGGAAGCTCGCCCGTGTGAGAAATGTGCGGCGGAGGTTGGCACCGACAAGGCGGGCACCGTCGAGATTGGCGTCAACGAGCTTTGACCCTGAGAGGTAAGTGCCCTCGAGCCTTGCACCTCTCATGTTGGCCAAAGTCAAGTCGGCGTCTTGAAGGTTGGCAACCTGAAGCTGTGCGTTGACAAAAGAAGTGCCAACAAGCTTCGCCAGGCGGAAGTTGGCACGTGAGAGATCCGCGTCATCGAAATTGGCGCCGGAGAGGTCGGCGCCCGAGAAGTCGATGTGCTCGAGCTTGAGGTTGGACAAATCAACCTGACGCCAGTTGACGCCCGAGTAGACATGAAGATGGCCCCCGTCCTTGCGCAGCACGGCAATCGCGCCCGCCGCGAATGCCGAAGCGTCTTGCAGATGGGCTGCGCAAGTCGTCGCGCCGGTGAGCGCGTGCGCTGCGCACTGATTACAAACGGGATGGGTCAATGGTGGATTCGAAACGACGGGGGTGAGCTTGTGCCCACCCCCCGCAACTCTGTCACGGTTTCATCTTCAGAAGCTCGAAGATCTTCTCTTCGGCCTCTTCGCCGCTGTGTCCCTTGTACTGGATTTTTCCATCCTTGTCCAAGACAAACAGGGTAGGCCAACCGCGGACGTTCCACTTCGCTGGAAGCGGGTGACTCGGGTTGCCTAGGATGCCATTGCGCCACGTAATCTTGTTTTCGGCGAACTTCTTTTTGAGGACATCACGGTCCTCTTCGTCACTGTTCAACCCGATGAGAGCGAAAGGTTGGTCCTTAAGACGTTCAACCAGCTTCACTTCATCGGGAAGCATCGTGACACAGCTGCCTCACCAGAATCCCCAGTAGTCAAGGTAAACGACCTTGCCACGATAGTCGGAGAGTTTGAACGACTTGCCGTCGATGTCGCTTAGTTCAAAATCTGGCGCGACCTTTCCAATCGAAAGGAACTCCCGTTCGAAGAGGATGCCCTCGACTTGCTCCTTGTAGATTTTTGTCTCGGAGTAGTCCTTCTTCAGCAGCGCGATCAACGGCTCGGCCTTCGCCTTGTCGCCGCCTTCGTGTGCTGGGAGAAGCTGGGCCGTGATTGCTGAGGCTCGGACTTCCTTATGGGGTGAGTCCTTCGCCAATTTCGCGAGGTACTCTCGCGCGATGTCGCCATTACCAGGCAGGCCCCCGCGGTACATCAGGCCCTGCGCGAAGTCGCCGAGCTTTGGCGAGCTTGCGTGGCGCTCCATGATGGCTGCTGCTGCTTTCATGTCCGCGGTCTGCTTTTGAGGCTGCTTGACCTCACCGCTCGGCGGCAGAATCGCGAAAACACCCTCGCCTCCAAATTGGAAGACCCACAGCAGGCAGGATAATTCCGTGTCTGTGCCTTTGGATCGCTCCGCTAAGGCCTCGAATCTCGGAACGAAGTCGGCGTCGGGTGGTTTCGGCAGGCTCTCGTAGTCAACTTGGGCACCCTTGGCCTGAGCCTCTTTGAAGAGCTTCTGGATCGACGCCTGGAAGTCGCGCGATTCCTTGCGGAATGCGGATTCAAGGCTCTGATACTCCGCAGCGAAATCAGGACGTGAATCCTGAGCGGCGACGGGAAGCGCAACACAGAGCGTCAAGACGAGGACGCCCATCCAATTGGGTGTCATGTCGATCTCCTGACAGGGAATTTCCTGTCTCGGGACATTGTACGTCGGGGCGCTCATGAAACTCCGATGGGGTCGTTCACCGGTTGGCGAACGACCCCATCGGGTGGGAAAATCGAGATCGGCTACTTCGCCGGAGCGGGAACTTCCTTCAGAAGTTCATCCACCGCTTTCTCGAGCTCTTCTCCGCGGAGGTCCTGGAATCGGATCACGCCCTTGTGATCGAGTACGAAGATCGTCGGCCATCCATGGACATCCCATTTCGTGGCGAGCGGGCCCGAGGTCGAGCCTTCCATCGCTTGGCGCCACGTGATTCCCTCAGCCTTCATGCGTTTGATTGCGGACTCACGGTCCGTATCACTCGAGATCCCGAGCAGTGCGAAGGGTTGGTTCTTCTTGCGAGCAACCATTTCCTTCTCGTGCGGGAGCATCGAGACGCAAGGGCCTCACCAGAAGCCCCAGAAGTCCACCACCACCACGTTGCCGCGGTAGTCGGAGAGCTTCCAAGGCTTGTCATCCTGGTCTTTGGCCTCGAAGTCGGGAGCGACCTTGCCGATCGAAAGGTTGTCCTCTTTGAAGAACATGCCTTCGATCCGCTTGCCGTAGGTCGTATTCGAAACTTTGACCGCGGACATCGCGGGGTCCTTCTGAATCGATTCGAGGATCGCCCGGCCCTTTGCCTTAGACGCCGCATCGGATCCATCGCGAGAACCACCGTAGAGGCGCGCGCCCCTCGAATAGAGAGTCGCCGTGCGAACCGCGATGCTCTTCGAGACGTCGGCCTTCGCCATGATAGAGTCCGTGACCTTGGGGTCTAAACCTGATCCGCCGAGACGTGCAACGAACTCAGCGAAGTAGTCCTGATCGACGTGTTCGAGGATTCCTTCGACGGACTTCCTCTCCCAACTGGTCGCTTCCTCAGCTGTGAACCGCATGCGGTTGCCAAAAACGAACTGCCATGACCGGAAGCTGACCTCTGTCCCTTTGGACTTGGCCGCGAGCGCTTCGTACTTCGGCAGGAACTTGTAGACCGGATTTTTCTCCCGGTCGTTGTAGAGAGTTGCCATTTCTGCGGGAGGTGCGGTCCTCACAACTTTGCTGAACTCAACCGAGGCCTGGCGGTACGCGTCCGACAAGGACTTGTATTCCGCGGCAGGATCCAGTGGTGAGTCTTGCGCAAAGAGCGCGGGCCCAACTCCGAACAGAAACAGGAACCCCAGCACGATGAGTTTCCTCATAAGGGTCCTTTCGTAGAGGCACATCATACGCTGCCGTAGGCCTCGCGGGGTAGGAGTGCGGATCTGCCGGTTCGCGATGCGCGAAGGAGACTGGCTGCTCGGCGTAGGTTGCGTGCGCGGCGATGGGGGCGGACAATCCATCCATGCACCGTGACGTCTTCATTGCGCGCCTCGACGAGCTCCTGACGCCCCGGCTTTTCACCGACTATTGCCCGAATGGGCTTCAGGTCGAAGGTAAGGACGAAATTCGTGTCGTCGTCACGGGAGTGACAGCATCCTTGGCTCTCATCCTAGAAGCCGCCGCCAAAGGTGCGGATGCTCTGGTGGTCCACCATGGGATCTTCTGGAATGGTACGGTCCCACTCGTCCGAGGAAGTCACAAACGCCGGGTTGAGGCATTGCTCGACCACGGCATAACTCTGCTCGGATATCATCTTCCACTCGACCGACACCCAGAAGTCGGAAACAACGCCCCGGCACTGCGCGATCTGGGGCTGATTGACCTCGCTCCGTTTGCGTCCCACAAAGGAACGCCCATCGGATGGAAGGGGCGTTTCGAAGTGCCGGTGACTTCCGAAGCCTTCGCACACCGCGTCGCGGCTTACTACGGCCGTCCGCCTGTCTCGTTCATGCACGGCCCCCGCAAGATCTCGACAGTGGGAATGGTGTCGGGAGCGGCGCAAGGTGACTTGGCAATAGCGGTTGAGGACAAGCTCGACGCCTTCGTGACCGGCGAGGTTTCGGAAGCCCAGTTTCATCTCGCGCAGGAGGAGGGGATTCACTTTCTTTCGGTGGGTCACCATGCCTCGGAGCGCGTCGGACCACGGGCACTCGCCACGTGGATTACAAACAACCTCGGTGTCGAAGCGACTTTTGTCGACATCGAAAACCCAGTCTGATCACCATGACGATTCGAACAGAGCCCATTGGACGTGTCGCACTCGTCACGGGAGGCGGCACCGGCATCGGGCGAGCGATCGCGTTGAAGTTGGCCGAGTCTGGCGCTCGCGTCGCCGTAACCGGCCGACGTCCGGAGCCATTGGATCGAGTGGTACGGGAGATTGATGAATCGGGGGGCGAGGCGACCGCGTTCCCGTGCGACGTCACCCAGGAATCCGATGTCGTCCGTCTCGTCCGACACGTGAAGGCCACGCTCGGCACGCCCGAGATCGTTGTGCACGCTGCGGGCAAGGCTTGGTCTGGCAAGTGCGAGACAATGACCGATGAAGACCTTGACGCGGTCATGGCGATCAACCTCCATGCGGCGTGGCTGCTCGCGCGGGCGACCGCCCCTGCGATGCAGGCTGCGAAGTGGGGCCGAATCGTTCATATTGCGAGTGTCGCGGCTCTGCGAGGCTTCCGCTACAACACGCTCTACGTCGCGAGCAAGCATGCGGTTGCTGGCCTTACCCGAAGTCTCGCCGCCGAGCTCCTCGCGGATGGCGTCACGGTGAATGCGCTCGCTCCGGGATTTGCCGATACCGACATGGTCGCCGATGCCGCCGCAACGATTCAGAAGGCGACAGGCCGGTCGGTCGCCGAGGCTCGGGGTATCCTCGCCGCCTACAACCCGTTGGGGCGCTTGGTCTCGGCGGACGAGGTTGCAGATGCCGTGATGTGGCTCGTCGGCGAAGGGGGCGCAGCGGTGTCGGGCGCGTGCATCCCGATCGACGGCGGAACCCAGCCGCGCTGAGACGGCCCGAAGACGTCGAAGATCCCCGCGCTCGGGTACGATTCCGCTGACATGGCCAACCCAGAACTCATCGTCGATCGTCAGGGGGGTGTGACAACGCTGACCCTCTGCCGGCCGTCCCGGCTCAATGCTCTGACGTTCGCGCTCTACCGACAACTGACCGATTGGTTCGCTGACGAACAGAAGAGCGGCGCGTCTTCGGTTGTTGTGATCACCGGTGAGGGCCGCGGATTCTGCTCGGGCGGCGACGTTCACGAGATCATCGGCGCACTTCAGGGAAAGCCGATGGCCGACGTGCTGGCCTTCACTCGCATGACGGGTGAACTCATCGGCAACATGCGTCGCTTTGACCGCCCGATTATCTCGGCCATCAACGGAACTGCGGCGGGCGCAGGCGCAGTCATCGCATTGGCGTCAGACTTCCGCATCTTCTCCAAGGAGGCGACCATCGCGTTCCTGTTTACGAAAGTGGGTTTGACAGGTGCCGACATGGGAGCCGGCTATCTTCTGCCGCGCGTCGTTGGGACAGCGAGAGCTACCGAGATCCTGATGCTCGGAGATCCCGTTGCTGCGGAGCGGGCGCTATCCATTGGACTCGCCAATGAGGTCGTTCCTGTGACCGAAGTCATGCCGAGGGCTCGCGCGCTCGCCGAGCGTCTCGCGCTGGGGCCGCTCGGGGCGCTGCGCATGACCAAGAAGATGATCGAGGCCGAATGGACGATGGAACTCGGCCCGGCACTCGAAGCAGAGGCACAAGCTCAGGCTTTGATGATGCTTGGTGCCGACCACACGGAGTTTCACCGGTCTTTCGTTGAGAAGCGCTCACCGCGGTTCACAGGGCGCTGAACCATGAATATCAACTGGAAGGATCAGCTCGGTATCCAAGAACTCGTGCGTCGTTTTGCTGTCGAGCGTCTCGCGCCCTTCGCGCGCGAGCGCGACGAGCAGGGGCGCTTCGACGCGAGTGTTGTGCGCGAACTTGGTGCCGCTGGAATATTGGGCGGCGCGCTCCCCAAGGCCTACGCAGGGCAGGGATGGTCGAAGGTGTCCTACGCCCTCGCCATGGAGGAACTTGGCGCAGTCGACAGTTCTTGGCGCGGGTTCGTAACGGTGCAGGGATCTTTGGTCGGTCTTTGCTTGTTGGACAATGGGAGCGAAGCGCAGAAAACCGAGCATCTCCCGCCACTCGCTCGTGGCGAGCGGATTTACGCCTACGCGCTTACCGAACCATCCGCAGGGACTGATGTCGCGGCGTTGTCGTGTCACGCCAAACCCGACGGAGACGGCTGGCGTCTCAGCGGCGAGAAGCACTGGATCACGAATGGTGGTGCCGCCGACCATATCCTGGTCTTCGCTACAGTTGATCCCGCACTCAAGCACAAAGGCATCACCGGGTTCCTCGTTCGCGCCGATGCAGTCGGCCTCTCTCGATACCGGATGGAGGGGGCAGAGCTCGGACACCGCGGGTCCAACCACGCCCGACTCGTCTTTGACGGAGTGCGCCTCGAGCGTGGCGACGTAGTTGGGGGGATCGGTAACGGTTTCAAGGTCGCCATGGGTGGTCTAGAGCACGGACGTCTCGGAGTTGCAGCGGGTGCGGTGGGAATCCAGAGAGCGTGTCTAGAGGAGTCCATCGCGTTCGCTCGTTCGCGCAGGCAGTTTGGTCAACGCATCGGCGATTTTCAGATGATTCAGCGCGTTATCGCCGACATGCACGCGAATTGCGAGGCCTCACGACTGCTTGTATTAAAGGCGGCTTGGCTCAAGGACGAGGGGCTTGCCAATTCACGTGAGGTGTCGACTGCCAAGCTCTTCGCCACTGACGCCGCTGTGAAGGCGGCGGACGAAACGATTCTCCTACTCGGATCACGGGGCTACACGTCGTTGTCGCCATCGGGTCGGATGCTTCGCGATGCGAAGGGAATGCAGATATACGAAGGAACTTCGCACGTTCAGCGCCTGATCATTGCGCGCGATCTGCTTGGAAAGGACATTGGATGAGCGTGTCGCCTTATTGGAATCCGAAAGCCGAGACGATGTCGCGGGTTGACCTTCGCCGATTGCAGGCGGCGAAACTTAAGGCCGTCGCGGTCCGCGCGCGCGCGCAGAGCCCGTTCTGGCGAAAGCGATTCGATGCCGCCGGGTTCGATCCTTCGATGGTCACATCGATCGACGACTTGCGCCGACTCCCACCCATGACGCGCACAGAGTGGATGCAGGCGCAGCAGGAGAACCCACCGTTCGGCGATCTCCTCGCTGTGCCCAAAGGCAGCGCAATCCGCTACCACCACACCTCCGGAACGACCGGCCGCACACCGCTTCGCGTGCTGGACGGAATGCGCGATTGGGCGTGGATCTCCGAGTGCTGGGCAATCGGATTCTGGGGGTTTGGGATCCGTCCGCACGATACGGTGTTCTTCGCTTTTTCCTATGGGTCCTTCATTGGGTTCTGGGGCGCCCATTACGCGTGCGAGAAGATGGGGTCGCTCGTGTTGCCTTCAGGCAATATGACCACAGAACAGCGCGTAAGGCAGATAGTCGACATGGAAGCGACGGTCGTTTGCGCGACTCCCACCTATGCCATTCGCATGGCTCAAACCGCGAAGGACATGGGCATCGACCTCCCGAGTCAGGCGAAGGTTCGACGTCTCATCATTTCCGGGGAGCCGGGCGGGAACATCCCCGCGACAAAGCGCCTTATCGAAGGACTTTGGGGCGGTAAAGCTGCCGACACTGCAGGAATGACAGAACTCGGCACGATCATGATGTTCGAGTGTGAGCAGCAACCCGGAGGCTGCCACATCATCGAGGACCATTTCATCGAAGAAGTGCTCGATCCCGAGACACTCGAACCGGTCCCATACGGCGAACGCGGCGAGCGGGTGGTGACTTCATTCGGTCGTGGAGCGGTGCCGATCTTCCGCTATCGAACTTCCGATCTCGTCATGAAGGTCCCACACACGCGGTGTTCGTGCGGTCGGAGCTATGACATTTATGAGGGCGGGTTCCTAGGGCGCGTCGATGACATGCTCCTCATTCGTGGCACGAACGTGTATCCACGAGCCATCGAGAGCATTGTGCGCGAGAGACCGATGATCGAGGAATTCCGCATCGTGGTAGAGCGCGTCAACAACGTGGATGAAATCACGGTATGCGTTGAGGTACGCGACGACCCTGTGCTCGATTGGAGTGCCTTCTCGTTCGATTTAGCGAAGGACCTCTCTACGGCGAACGAAGGGCTACGGATTAACGTGGATCGGGCACCGCATGGGACACTTCCACGATTTGAACTAAAGGCGAAGCGGACAGAAGACCGGAGGCCACGATGAACCCCACTCATGATCTTTTAGGACGAGCACTTACGCCTACCGAGCAGCACGTCCTTTCCATCTATGCCGAATTGAAGTTGTTGGCCGGAGCCAAGGACACCTCGCCCTGTGTTCAGGCGAATGCCAAAGCCGCACTCGCTGCGATGTGGCAGATCGTCAATGACCTCGGGTTGCTTTACGAGACGCTCGACGACGTTGGCGTGTAATCAGTCGATTGCTTGGTTTGAGGGAGGTCAAGCTCCACGAGAAGTTAGGCGCACCAACGAGTGGGCCTCTTGCGTTTACTCGCGCGGAGTCAGCCATCGTGTGAAGAAGTCAACGACTAGCGGCCCAGCCGTTCGTCTAATCCCGTGCCCGCCCTCGTGGATCTCGCACGCAACGTTTGCCCCGTGAGCACGAAGCCGATCTGCTGATTCGAGTTGTCGTTCGCATGAAACGGCCTTGTCGGCGCGGCCATGGATGACGAGTACGGGGTACTGGGCCAAGTTGTGGAGTTCATCGCCGAGCATCTCGCTCTTGATTCGTGACGAGGTGACGCAGAGGGCCTTCCAAAACGCGCGATGTCGGAGGGCGGCGACGCTAGCGAGGTAGCCGCCCTGCGAATATCCAAAGACTCCTACGGAGGCGAGGTCGATGGGCGCGCCAGCCGCCGCGTGACGGACCAGTGTTTCAAGCCACGACGCGCGAAGAAGCAGATCTTGGCGGAACACGGGATCGTCACCGACGTACGAGTACCAAGATGCGCCGATTCGCGGGGGCGCTTCCCCACGAACTTCGACGGGCCACGGACCGTCGATGAACAGCCGTGCAAATGGCGCACCGCTCAACGCGGGAAGAAGCGCCTCAAGTCGCTCGCCTGTTTCACCTTGGCCGTGGAGAAACACAACTAAGGGAAGGCCCGCGCTAGTCGGCACTCCATCAGGCAAGACGAGTGCCCACTTGACGCTGCGGGTCACATCAAACGATCCTTCGATTCGGCGTGTGGGCGTCATGCGGTACTTGGCGCGGTGGCGTCAATGGTCTAGCATCCGCTTCTGAAAACACATGGCTACCCTCGCTGACTTCCTCGCCCCCAATCAGATCGCGTGGCTCACGACCACGGACAAACCATCGACGATCAGGTCCCTTCTCGCGTGCGTTTCGGCCTCGAAGTCAGTCAAAGACGCGGTTTCGCTTGAAACCGCCATTTTCGAGCGCGAAGTCAAGATGTCGACAGGTGTTGGCTACGGCGTCGCTATTCCTCACGCACGCCTTCCTGAGGTCGAGCAGTTCGTTTTAGCGATCGGCATCGCGCCGGACGGAGTCAACTGGGAGTCCGAGATTGACGATCAGCCGGTGAAACTTGTGTGCATGATCGCGGGACCCAGCGCCGGCAACGACGGTTATCTCAAACTGCTGTCCACCGTGATGAAGTTCGTGAAGAGCGAGAAAGGCAAGCTCCTGTCTTCGACCCATTCGGACGAAGTCATGGGTTTCGCCGCGCGCTATCCGGTCGGCGACTTCTAGTTCACTCGCGTTGCTGCGACTCTAAGCTCGGCGTTGCACGTATCAGATTGAGGATTTCGCCGACGGTTTCGATGGCAGTATCGAATCCCAAGGCCGTGAGTTTTCCCTCTAGAGCTGTCGCGCTAGGTGGCAGTCCCTCATACGTCGAGAAACCGGCGTCGTGCGCTCGCAGACGCCACGCGTCGGCCACGGACTTTGCTGCAGGATTCTCGGAGTAGGTCAGCAGAAGGAGTGATCCGCCATCGCGTAGGGGGCCTCGAGCCGCATCAAGCCAGGCTAGGTCCAGTGTGCATGGCCGCGTCAGGTCCGCAAACAGAAGATCGATCGAATTTGGTGCGAAGGGGAGCCCCGGAGGTTGGTGCGCAACCACAGACAAGGCGGGTCGACCGGAGACCGCGCGTTGCGCTCGCGCGCAAAGGTCGACATCGGACTCAGTGCCCACGATGCTCCCAACGAACGACGAGGCCCGGAGCATATTCTGGCCTGATCCGCATGCGACTTCGCCGACGCTCATGTCGCGGTCGAGATTGCAAAGTTCACAAGCCCAGAACGTCTCGTGGGCGCGGACCCATGCGGGTGGAGCCAAGTCTTCAATTTCAGGATCGCCTACTGACATGGATGGAGCCTAACGCGTTCTTTCTAGTCGGACTTGTTCGGGCTCCCGGGTGCTGCTTGAATGGCGTGGCACCGACGTCCCGCCGGCGCCCCGACCCAACATGGATAGCCAACTTGCCTCGAATTTGACTAAGATCCGTCAGGGAATCGCGCAGCTGCGGGACTCTCTTTGAATACAATCGCAAGAAGGCTCTCTGGCGCGAGATTGAACACCAAATGGGTGAAGGCGACTTCTGGAACAATCCGGACCTCGCCAACGACCGCGTTCGCAAACTGAAGGACGCGCGCGCGACGTGCGATTCTTTGGACGGTCTTTCGCGTGACGCCGATGACGCGGAGACGTTGGCAGATCTCGCCGACGAAATGAAGGACGCGGACTCCGCTCGCGAATCCGTGACACTGGGCGAGCAGTTGGTCGAGCGATTTAAGGCGCTCGAATTGCAGGCGTTCCTTTCAGGCCCCTACGATTCCGGCAATGCGCTCGTGTCCTTCCAGGCCGGTGCGGGCGGAACTGACGCATCTGATTGGTGCCAAATGCTCATGCGCATGGTGCTCCGGTTCGCCGAGCGCATGGGATGGAAGACCGAGATCCTCGACATTGTTGAGGCCGAAGAAGCGGGCATCAAACATGCCGACGTTCGGATCACCGGGGCCTATGCCTATGGATATCTCGTTTGCGAGATGGGCATTCATCGGCTCGTTCGAATTTCGCCATTCGACGGCCAGGCCCGCAGACAGACGTCGTTTGCAGCGCTTGACGTGTCTCCGGATATTGAAGAGGACACGACGGTTGTCATCGAGGATAAGGAAATTCGCATCGACACCTATCGAGCAGGGGGCAAGGGCGGCCAGCACGTCAACAAGACGGAATCAGCCGTGCGAATCACGCACCTTCCGACTGGAATCGTCGTGCAGTGCCAGAGCGAACGCAGCCAGCACAAGAATCGTGATTCCGCCTTCAAGATGTTGAAGGCGAAAATCCTCCAGCGTCGGGAAATCGAGCGCATGGCGGAAGTGAAGTCGATGTACGACAACAAGGGGCAGATCGCATGGGGCAACCAACTGCGATCCTACGTGTTGGCTCCTTATCAACTCGTCAAGGATCATCGAACCGATCACGATGTCGGCAACCCAACGCCGGTTCTCGATGGCGATCTGATGCCGTTCATTGATGCTTACCTCCGATATCGAGCGAAGCTGAAGGAGAAGTCGTGAGCGTAACCCGTTCCTCCGCAGGCCCAGTGCAGGACCTTGTCCCTGTCCGTCGTGCGCTGTTGACGGTCTTCGACAAGACGGGGCTTATCGATCTCGGCAAGGCCCTCGCAGAGCGAGGCGTTGAGATTTTGTCCACGGGGGGCACCGCGAAGGCGCTTCGAGACGCAGGGATCGCCGTGGTTGACGTCAGCGAAGTCACGGGATTTCCCGAGGTCTTTGATGGCCGAGTGAAGACTCTCCACCCGAAGGTTCACGGCGGATTGCTATTCCGTCGCGAGGTGCCATCGCACGTTGAGAACGCTCGCGCGCTGGGAATTAGTCCGATCGATCTTCTCGTGGTTAATCTCTATCCATTCGAGAAGGCTGCGGCGACACCTGGCGCCCCGGCCGACGATGTCATCGAGATGATCGACATCGGCGGGCCGGCGATGGTCCGCGCTGCGTCGAAGAATTTCGCCTCAGTTGCGGTCGTGACATCTGCCGAAGATGTCACGGCCCTTGTGGATGAGCTGTCAGCGAAGGGCGGCGCGACGTCGCTCAAGTTTCGACGCGACTTGGCTGGCCGGGCTTTCATGCGAACCGCGGCCTATGACGCCGCGATCGCAACATGGATGAACAACGACACGTTCCCCTCAAAGTTGACATTGACTGCCGAGCGTTCGCAGTTGCTCCGCTACGGAGAGAACCCGCATCAAAAGGGCGCACTGTACCGTCTGCCTGATGTCGGCGAGGCGACTATCGCGCACGCGACTCAGCACTCCGGCAAGGAACTTTCCTACAACAACATCCTCGATGCGGGTGCCGCGCTCGAAGCCGCGCGATTTCTCATGTACCCGTGCGCAGTTGTGATCAAGCATAAGAACCCGTGTGGCGCCGCCACACATCCGAGCGATCTCCTTGACGCCTTTAAGCGAGCGCACGCGGGCGACCCCCTCTCGGCATACGGCGGCATCGTGGCATTCAATCGCCCGGTGACCGAAGCTGTGGCAGAGGCCATCGCTACTTCGGACAAGTTCTTTGAAGTCATCATCGCCCCCGGTTTTGAGGGAGAGGCGCTCGGCATCCTGACGTCGCGCACCAAGTGGGGAAAGAACGTTCGAATTCTGGAAACGCATGTCGCCATGGATGCCCGTGAGCCTGTGCGCGGCGTTCTTGACGTGCGTTCTGTGAGTGGCGGCCTATTGGTCCAAGATCGCGACGCCTCCATCGAAACGGAGTTCACAGTCACGACTAAGCGTCAACCCACACGGGATGAATGGCGTGATCTCCGGTTTGCATGGGAGATTTGTCGCCATGTGACGTCGAACGCGATTTGTTTCGCCAAGGATTCGACCCTCGTCGGATGCGGCGCTGGGCAAATGAGTCGCGTGGACTCGGTGATGCTTGCCGCACGCAAGGCGGGGGATCGCGCCCGGGGCGCTGTCATGGCGTCGGATGCCTTTTTCCCATTTGCAGATGGGATTCTCGCGGCTGCGGATGCGGGAGTTACCGCCGTCATTCACCCCGGCGGGTCGATTCGTGACATGGACGTGATTGCAGCGTGTGATGCGCGTGATCTCGCCTTGGTTACGACGGGTTATCGCCACTTCCGCCACTAAGATCTCGGTCCGGAAATTAGATCGAGTTCGCACCCCTATTGGGGGGGCAGGGTAGGATCATCCTCCGATGGACCAAGACCTCCGATCAATTGCACAGGCGCGCGACCTCTTGCGACGCGCGAGGATCGCATTCGAACTGTATCGGTCCATGGACCAGGCGAAGGTCGACCGGATTGCATTTGCAGCCGTTGAGGCTGGCTACGAGGCCGCATCTCGGCTTGCTGCTTTGGCCGTCGAAGAAACGGGGCTCGGACGCCTCGACGGGAAAATCGCCAAGAACCGGTTTGCTACGCGGGGCCTTTGGGCTGCAATCCGCGACATGAAAACCTGTGGCATTGTCCGCGAGAACGCGGCGACGGGCGTGATGGAAATTGCGGATCCGTTTGGAGTCGTCGCGGCAGTCATGCCTATCACGAATCCAACGTCGACGGCGATGTTCAAGGCCATCTGTTGTCTTAAGTCTCGCAACGCGATGGTCGCCTCTCCTCATCCGCGAGCCACGCGCTGCGTCGACGAGGCGATTCGCATCGTGGCGAAGGCGGCGATCGCCGAAGGTGCCCCGAGCGAGCTTCTTTTGTGTATGACAGAAGTCAGCCTCGAGGGGACCCGCGAACTCATGCGTCACAAGGGCTCCGATCTCATCTTGGCGACCGGTGGTTCGGGACTTGTCCGCGAGGCATATTCCAGCGGGAAACCCGCCTTTGGCGTGGGGCCCGGGAACGTGCCGGTCTACGTTGATCGTTCGGCGAATGTGAAGGAAGCCGCACGCTGCATCGTCGCGGGGCAGTTGTTTGACAACGGAACGCTTTGTTCGTCGGAACAGGCCATCGTTGCCGACCGTCCGATCGCGGAGTCATTGAAGGCGGCACTTATCACCAATGGCGTCCACTGGTGCACGCCAGAACAAACGCAAGCATTGGAGAAGATCGCACTCAAGGGGCAGGACATGAATCCCGCCATCGTCGGGCAATCCGCAGAGAGGGTTGCCGAGTTGGCCGGCTTTATCGTGCCATCATCGACGACGGTGCTCATCGCACCTTGCAGTGGCACAGGATTGGGGCATCCGCTCTCGCACGAGAAGCTCTGTCCACTGCTTGCGTGGTATGAAGTCGACGGTCATGAAGCAGGCTGCAGGCTCTGCATTGATCTTCTGCGTTGCGGTGGACTTGGGCATACGCTTGGACTCCATTGCCACGATGAATCCATAATTCGCGCCTTCGGGATCGAGAAGCCGGTCAATCGCATTGTTGTGAACAGCCCGACCTCGCAAGGCGCGGTCGGATTCACCACCGGGTTGTTTCCGTCACTCACCCTCGGTTGCGGTTCCTTCGGTGGCAACATCACGTCGGACAACGTGGGGCCTCAGCATTTGATCAACGTCAAACGACTCGCTCGGGCACGGCCAGAGTGGACCAACGGGACGCTCGTCGCCGAGTGGCCTTCGCTGCCGCCTCGTGAGGCGACCGTCGCGCCTCCTCGCCCGTGGGAACCGGTGGTGGCTAACGCGGCGAGTCCCGTGGGAATGACCTCGTCGAACGGATATTCAGACGCGTGTCCGGGTGTGGCGGCAGAGGGCTTGCCCTCCCGGAAACCGGCTGTCTCGCCTTTGGCGGGAGACACGGCCAAGAAATCGGAGCGGGAATCCTCACGAATTCCCCCGAATCCTGCGCGATTGCTTAGACCCGCCGGGGCTCCCTTTTCGGGACGCCCCTAATCGGGGATCATGACCTATCAAAACTTGAAGGGATAACGGATGAGCCAGATTGCCTTGGGAATGGTCGAGACCCGTGGACTCGTTGGCGCTATTGAAGCCGCCGATGCCATGGTGAAGGCTGCGCAGGTCACGCTGATCGGAAAAGAGAAGATCGGCGGCGGCTTCGTGACGGTCATGGTGCGAGGTGAAGTAGGTGCCGTAAAGGCAGCTACGGATGCCGGCGCTGCGGCTGCCAAGCGAGTTGGTGAGTTGGTTTCCGTCCATGTGATTCCGCGTCCGCACGAGCAGGTTGAGACGATCCTGCCCGCGCCCCTTGACGACGACGCGTGATATGTGTCCGACTTCGGAACTTGATTCCGAGGTCAACAAAAACGTGATTCATGTCTGACATCGAGCTCCGCACTTTCGTTTTCATCGACAGCATGCAGCCCCAGTTCGCCTCGTTCGTGGCGACGACGGCGAGGGGCTACCTGCCAATCGATCGAGAAGCGGCCTTGTTCGTGGAGATTGCCCCAGGCATCGCCATCAACAAGGTCACCGACATTGCGCTGAAGAACACGGATGTCAGACCGGGCGTTCAGGTCGTCGAACGCGCCTTTGGATTGCTTGAGGTTCACTCAGGCAACCAAGCGGAAGTTCGCGCGGCGGGTGAGCACGTGCTCACCTACCTCGGACTTACGGAGAAGAGTCGTCTCAAGCCGAAGGTGATGTCGTCACAAATCATCACCAACGTCGATCCCTACCAGGCGCAGCTCATTAATCGGACCCGCTTTGGGAACATGCTGCTCGGGGGTCAGACGCTTTACATCCTGGAAGTTCACCCCGCGGGATACGCCACGATCGCCGCGAATGAGGCTGAAAAGGCCGCGCCGGTCAGCCTTATCGAGATGCAGATGTTCGGGGCATTTGGTCGCCTCTACTTAGGTGGAGACGAAGCTTCGATACAAGAAGCGGCTGCTGCCGTGCTGAAAACGCTCGAGGGAATCGAAGGGCGCGAGAACAGGTAGGCAAGAGTGTTCGTAGGAACTGTAAGGTGCGAGATCGACATCGGGAGGGCGCATGACGCCTTCCGCGATTTCCGCTTCCTGCTCGTGGAGCCGGAGCACAAGGTCGACTGGGATGGCCCCGTCATCGCAGTCGACACCGTTCGCGCCCGCGTGGGCGACATGGTGATGGTGGCGCTCTCGCCTTTCGGCGAAGCGCTCGGCATCCCTGACGGACTGCCCGTTGAGGCCGCGATTGTCGCGGTCGTCAAGTCGCTGCACGCGCAGCGCACCGACACGCCGGCTCCCGCCGCGCCGTCGGCACAGGTTCGTGAGGATCGACCGGGACGCGAAGACCGTGGCCCACGCGAAGAGCGTGCGCCTCGCGAGGATCGCGGCCCGCGTGAAGATCGACCCCGCCGCGAGGAGCGTCCTCGCCGTGATGAGCCCGCCGTGCCCGAGCACGTGCGCGCGATCATCAATACGGCGCCCGTCGCAGGGGATGAACGTCCTCGTCGCGATGATCGCGGCCCGCGCGATGATCGCCCTCGTCGGGATGACCGTCCGGTTCGCGATGACCGGGGGCCACGGGATGATCGTCCACGTCGGGAAGATCGCCCGATGCGTGACGAGCGTCCGATGCGCGAGGAACGTCCGAACCGCGAAGAACGCTCCGAGGAGCGCTCCCCGCGTGACGAGCGTCCGCCGCAGCGTGATGAGCGGGGCCCACGGCGCGACGATCGTCCGGCACGCGAGGAACGTCCGCGTTTCGATGATCGCCCCCGTCGCGAAGAGCGTCCTGTACGCGAAGAGCGTCCTGTACGCGAAGAGCGTCCTGTCACGCGGGCAACCGACGATGGTGGGTTTGGCCTCGTTTGGGATGGAGCATCTCCCAAAATCGATGGCATCGATATCGCTGGCCAGACGTCGCTCAATGCGCGTCCTGGTGACACGCGCCGCACCGTGCGTAGGAGAAAGTGATTGACCGCGACCGCCACCACCCGTCCCCTCGGCATGCTCGAATGGGACAGCGTTGCTCGAGGCCTTGAAGCCTCGGATGCCATGCTCAAAGCGGCGGCGGTCGATGCGGTTGTCATGCGACCGATCACTCCTGGTCGGTACTTGACAATCGTCCGCGGTGACGTCGAAGCCGTTCGGGCTTCCGTCGCCGCTGGAGTCCTCCGAGGGGGCGACTCGGTCATCGAGCAATTGGTGCTCGCGTCGCCCCACCCTGGGTTGTTCCCCGCGATTGGATCCCGCTCAAAGGAGCGTCAGATTCGCGCCTTGGGGGTGATAGAAACCCTGACAGTTTGCTCACTTTTCGCAGCTGCCGATGCTGCGGCGAAGTGTGGCGACGTGCGTCTTCACGACATTCGGCTTGCCATGGGACTTGGCGGCAAGGCCTTCTGTGTCCTAACGGGCGAGGTCTCCCAAGTCACTGTCGCGGTGGAATCGGGTGCCGCCGTCGCTCAATCGCGTGGTGCATTGCTCACGACGAGTATCATGGCGAACCCGGACCCGGCATTGGTTGCTTCCTTGCAGGAGCCGTCAACACCATTCCGTGATCTAGTATTCTAAAATCCCAATCAGGACCGCTCGTTCCGGGCGGACAATTGTATGCCACGCGGATATGACATTTTTAATCAGCAGCCGCAGTCCTCCCAGAAGAAGGAGGAGCCGATCCGGCCATCAGCGCCAGTAGGCTCGGTCACGTGGTTCGGACCGCCGGACACGATGGAGCGATTTCGTTTCTCCGTGATCCGCGAAGAAGGCGACACCATCTCGGTGCTTCCTGGCGCCGCGAAGTTTAAGAAGGGTCTCACTGCGTTGCGATGGGATGCCTCTGAAGGCGGCAGCTCCACGCTTTACCACGTCCTGAAGACGATGCCTACTCGTATCGACCTCAAGCGAGTCGGAGCGAAGTAGGCTGGTTACGCGGGTGCGCATCGTGCGCATCCGACGTTCAGTGCACGGCTTCGGACTGCAGCCGGAATGAGTTCTTGCCATAGGGTCCATGGCCTCGCGGTACCCGGTACCGGCGGAGTCGGCGCGCGCAATCAACGATCGTCGAGTACTATCGCGGCATGAAGTACACGTGTGAAATCGTGATTGACTTACCTCGCGACGTTGTGATTGCGAAGTTCGACAATCCCGACAACATGAAACACTGGCAGCCTTCGCTCATTTCGTTTGAAGCGCTTTCTGGTGTTGCAGGTCAGGTCGGGGCGAAATCGAAACTCCGTTACAAGATGGGGAAGCGCGAGCTCGTCATGATCGAGACGATCACAGAACGAGCGTTGCCCGATCGATTCGCGGGGACCTACGACGCTGACGGGGTCCACAACATCGTTTCGAACCGTTTCATTGTCGACGGGCTGAACAAGACCCGTTGGGTCGCGGACCAAGAGTTCGTGATGCAGTCGTTCTTCATGAAGGCCATTGGGTTCTTCTTCCCCGGGATGTTTCGGAAACAAACGATGAAATTCATGCTGGACTTCAAGGCATTCGCCGAACTGGGCGCGCGGTCTTCCGCGAGCTGATACCCATCGAATCACGAGGCGCGTCAAGCTCGCTGCAAGCGACTTTCAGGGGACGGGTTGCGAGTGCTAGAAAGTGCTTCCGAGCCACGCTTGGGGTACCGCTCATGTGCAATGGCGGTTCGGTCTTTTTGAGTCCATTTTTTGCAACTGCGAGGCGCACCATGGCCGTGTTGGTCGAAGCGATATCCGTCGTCATCAAGGCGAGCTCGATTGCCGGTCGGTTTCCAGGCGGATTGGAGAACTTCGCGCAGCACATTCCCAACCGCACATTGTGCGCCGATGGCGAAGTCGTGCGCGTCGGATTCATGGATCCGGCGGATGTAAAGGTCTACATCGAAAAGCTCGCATCCGTCGGCCTGCGTCACCTCACCGACGCCGGTTCCGCCGATGACCTCGTAGTGGTCGACCAGATGCGAGGGTTGACGAGCCCATGCGAGTGGGCCGAGATTGGCGTCATCCCTTGGCAAGGCGACGCGACGCGCAGGGTCTTGGCGTGTCGAATGAAAGGGAGCGCGCTTACGAAGGTGAGTGTGCCGGAGTCCTGGGTCTACTCGCAGTCCTATACGTCGAAGCTGTCGTTCAAGTCGCCCGGCGAAGCACCTCCCGGGACGCCCCCCGTTTCGAAGTAACTCGAATACAGCCGAGCGGCTATGCGCGAAGTTGGACTATAGTCCAGCTTGAGTTCGAACGCTGTCCCAGGTTGTCCCGTCCTTGGCAACTGGAAGATTGCATTGGGTCCAACCGGCAAGGCCTGGGCCACCAAGGAATCCGCCGACCAAGTTTGCAAGTTGCGTCCAACCCTCACCGCGCATGATCGTGATAGCCTGCATGGAGCGATTACCTGACAGGCACCCGACGATGATCGGGACATCCTGAGGCACAAATTTTCGGCAGGCCTCTAGGAAGAGAGGATTGGCCGAACGACCCGTTGCCGGTGACATGAACAAAATGGGGATGTTGATGGCGGACGGCGCGTGGCCCGCGGCAAACTCCTCCGGTGTCCTTACGTCGAGATAAACGATCGAAGGATCCGCATTCCGTGCGGCGTGGGCGTCAACCGGGCTGATGAGGGACGGGAAAGTCATGGTCGAGGCTAGCGAGTTTCATTTCGAAAACCACCGATCGACGGGAACTTCGGGAGGGCGTTTGCGTCTATGCTCTCGTCCGGTGACCCATTCGGAACCCGTAACTGACCTTGATCTAGTCCGTCGCACGGTCGACGCAGGGGATCCCTCTGCCTTTGACGAACTGGTGCGGCGCCATTTGGGGGTCGTACATGGGTTTCTGTCGAGGTTTACGGGCGATCCTGAAATGGCCTCGGACTTTGCCCAAGAATCATTCCTTCGCGCCTTCCGCGGCCTCAAGGGCTACGCGGGGGACGCGCCTTTCGCAGCGTGGCTCCTACGCATCGCCCGCAACGTGGCGATATCGGGCGCAAGAAGTGCGGCGGCACGCCCGACTCTGGTGTCGATCGACGATTTGAGCTCTTCGATTCAGTCAGATCCTCATGCGGTCGCAGACCATGGAGCGAGCCCGATGCAACGCCTGTTGGATGCGGAAAGTCGGCAGGCAATTCTCACCGCGATGAGGTCGTTGCCATCAGAGTTTCGCGAGATTCTTTTATTACGCGACTTCGATGACCGTCCTTACGAGGAGATCGCCGAAATCGTTGGCGTTCCGTTGGGCACGGTGCGGTCGCGCCTTCATCGGGGGCGTGGATTGCTCCGTGACGCTCTTTGCAAACTCCTACCGGAGCGGACTCGTGACTAACCTTCCGCCTGATGACAGTTTGATTCACGACTACCTCGACGCTCGATTGTCGCCGAGTGAGCGAGTCGCTTTCGAACAGCGCATGGCAGCTTCTCCGGAGTTGCGCGCGGAGGTCGAGATCTACGAGGAAATTCGTATGCTCGCGCTGTCGACACCTCGACCGGAGATTCCGGTTGGACTTGCCGATCGGATTTCGCAGCGTGTTCGCGCGGATTTGGACTCGGCGCCGGCGCGTCGTTGGTTTGTCGCACGTCCACCCGCGTGGGCTGCCGCAGCAGCTTTGCTGATTCTGATTGGTGTCATTGCGTGGTGGCCGCCCCCCGCCAAGACCTCCGATCTAACAGAGCGACCTACCGCCGACGTGCTCTTGGTGTCAGCCCCCGGCGCAATACCTGGACTCACGAAGCCGCAGAGTCCGATTGCAAAGGACTCCCAGTGGGTTGAGGCGACGGAAGCCGAAGATTCAGGCCTCGCAAAACAGGGGGAAACGGAGCAAAAGCCCAACGAACACGAGCCAACTTTTGCGGGGTTGGCCGGGGCGGTCCCTGGTAGCGGCTCCGGGGCAAGTCCGCTTGACACCCCAACCTTGGCGGACGCGGATGTCCCGAGCTCCGGGGGGATTCCGGAGTTACTCACTCTCGAGTTGGTCGGAGAAGAGGACGTTGCCCGTTTTCGTGAATTGTGCGAGACGGCCGGCTATCGGTCGGTTGTCTCATTGGAGTTCGCTGCAGTTCCTATGGGCGTAGACCAGGAACTCAACAAGTCGGATGAAGCGAGAAAACTGGCTGATTCAAAGGGCGGTGACGACGTATTCAAGGGGGCGCGACCCGCGCACGAAGACAAGGCCTCGGGGGCAGTCGGTGGACGTGGCGTAGTTGGTGGCGGCGGCGGTGGCGCGAAATCGCGTTCGGCCGCCCCTTCGGAGAAGAAGAATGGAGTCACCTCGCGTCGCGCAGAGGTTTCCGCGCCAGGTGACAAGAGAGACGGGCTCACCCCACGACTTTCGGGGGGAGCCGCACCCAAGGAAAACAGGGACGCAATTCCATCGCGTCCCGCGGAGGTCCCCGCGAGAGCCTTGCCGCAAGTTCGGATCGTCGACGTGGACCTTCCCGCGAGCGTCGTCGCGTCCCTTCGGCAGTCGTATGGACCCCGATTGGCAGGGTTCGGGATTGCGTCTCTACCCGCGATGGCAAAGAAGGCTCCCACCCCAGACGCGGGTTCTTCATGGGACGGTAACCCGCCTAAGAAAGATGAGCTTGGGCGTGCCGAGGCGGCGAAGTCGAAAGCCGTCGCGGCGCCGGGTGGGATGGTCGGGGGGGCTTCGCCGTCTCGTCGCGGGGGGGAGAGTCTTCCGACAGGGGGAGAGGCCCCCCGCCGAAGTTCCGTCGGTCCAGAGACCCGCCCTTCGGAAGCGACTATCCGCATTCGGTTGGTCATTTCTCCCTAGATTAGTGCGGCAGAGAACGGCTCCCGATGGCTATCTAGGGCCAAATGGGCAGGTTGCGCTTGCGGAGTCGAGGGAAAAAGGCCAAAGTTAGTAAAGCCGAAAACGTTCACTGGACGATATGTTCCCGTGCCTGCAGGAATACCCATCTCGGGTAGTCCAGCCGCGCTGTAACAGGCCACGTAGCGCCCGTCCCAACCGGAGCCTCAAATGAAACGACCCAAGACCGACGATGGTGGTACAAGCCCCGAGCTTGCTCCCGATATCAACGCGGCAGGAATCGGAGCTGACTCCGAGGCCGAGGCCCGGGCAGAAGATCGTCGCCGTTCGAGCGCTGAGGTCCGTCGCAAATATGACTTCTCTGTCATTCGGCTCCTGCGCCATCAGAAGGGTCTTACGATCGAGAAGTTCGCAAAAGTCTGTGGGATCTCGTACGCGCCGATCTCGCGCATTGAAACGAATCTCATCAAACCCAATTTAGATACTCTTGACAGGATTGCAGAGGGTCTTGGCGTTCCGACGCACCGGCTTTTGGCGTTGGCCGAAAAGCGCGAAGCTCAGCCTGGAAAGGCCGTCGAGCGACGTTTGGGCGCGTTCAGTTTTAAGGCCGTGGCTTTTGAAGGCGTTGAGATTCTGGTTGGAGGCGGCCGCAAGGGCGCCCTTTCATCCGACATCGACGCGCGCTCGACAAACGTGACTTCAATTCTCGTTCGTTCCGGAATTTTGGACATCCGAATGGGGGAGAAGACCATTCGCGTACCAGCGGGAGAGTCGCTCCATTTCGAGACCGGCTTCCAGCATCGCCTCGAGGCGATCGAAGACTGCGACATCGTCCTCGTAACGCATCCTGCAGCCTGACACCCGGTTGGTCGGTGAACGCCGACTTCCTACCGGGGCGCGGCCTTCGGGACATCCATCGCAAGGCGGAATCCTAGATCGGCTCGCTGCTCGTACAGGGCCCTTCGATACCAAACCCAGCCCGTGCCAACGTCGGCTTTTGTCATGAGCCAACTTCCGCCGCGTACGACGGCGTTCGCGTCATCTATCTTCGATCCAGCGATGTCTTTGCCGGACTCATAAGTCGCTGTCCACTCGGCCGCGTTGCCCGCTAGGTCGAAATGCCCAAAGGGCCCGCGCCCATCGGGATACGAACCGACGTTCGCCATCCCCGAGGCCTTGCCATCCGAGCAACGGCAGCGGGCTTCGGCGAAGTCGTTCCCCCAAGGGAAAAGGCGTCCCTCCTTGCCACCTGCGGCAGCGCTCCACTCGGCTTCGTTCGGGATTCGAGCGCCTTTAGAACTTGCAAAAGTCAATGCTGAATTAAACAGAATACCTGTGACGGGCTGCTTGAGTTGCTCGTCGGTCGGCTCGTATTCGTTCGTTTTGCTTAGACCCTTCCAAACAATCTGCCGATTCTCGTCCGTCGGCAGGTGCTTTTTGCGGCCGGCTTCATCGAGAGTCAACCACCATGTGTGGTATTCTTCATTCGTCACTTCGCGCAGTCCGATGAAAATGTCGGCAGCGAGCGTGACCGGCTTTCGGCCGGAACGCGGCGGAGATGCCGCATAGCCTGAGTTTCCGAGCGCCACATATTTTCCAGCTGGGACACGAGCAAATCCAGGTGGCGCCCCTCGTTGATACACCATCACGGGGTCACGAGCGACGGCGACATCCCATGCGGCGACCTCGCGCTGGTTGGAGGCTTTTCGGAACGCCTCGGCGGCCGGCAGCGCTGGCGATAGTTCGAGATTCCAGAGGTCGTGGAATTTCGTGTCGCCGAGCGGGGCGCTCAAGATCAGCGCAGCGAACGATCGAGGCTCGTACGTCGCCGCATCCATCGGAGGGGCGGCAGCGAAGGACTCCATTCGCTTGCGAAGCCAAGGGAGCAGGAGCTTGAGGTCAGCGTCTTCGATGCGCTCAATGGCCGCTACCGCCTGTTGCTTGAATAGGTTGCTGAGTCGCTCCTTGGCTCCCGACTTGCCAACCACCTCTCGAGCGGTCGCGCAGATGGGCTCCATCAGGCGGGAGACGTCGGCGATCCAGGCAGCACCGGCGGTGCCGCGCGATCGGGTGACCGCAACCTCGATGGCCTCATAGGAGGCGCGCAACACGGCGGTCGCGTCGGTGTACTCGCGGTCGGCCACCGAGAAGGCTGCTTCCTTCTTGGCGAGGTCCTTGACGGCAGCGTCGGTGGGCTTCTGCGCAACGAGGCTCGACACGATGATCGCGAGGCCAATGACGGTGCGCCAACATGGGTGGAATGATCGGGGTGCCACGAGACAGATCGTATCACGGCCGGGTTTTGGGAGCGTGCCGCCGGCGATAGGGTGAAGGCATGGGATCGGGGAACAGGAACGAGCCGGCCGCTTATGCCGCAGACAACAATATCGAGGAACTCCTCGAACGTGATCCTCGTGTTGCCGGGGTGCTAGCCACGTTTGGTCTCAAGTGTGTTGACTGCATCGTTGCACCGACCGAGTCACTTGCGGAGGGGTGCCGGCCGCTTGGGGTCGACGTCGCCGAGGTCGTCGCGGCCCTGAACGCTCTCCCAGCACCGCACTGATGGGACCTTTCTCCACGCCCCTCGTGGAACTCCACGGTGTAGGGCCGGCTCGGTCCGCATCGCTCACCGAACGTGGTCTGGAAACCCTAGTCGACCTCTTGCTCCTCGCACCGCTTCGATACGACGTGCCTCCGCCACGGAGGTCAATCGTAGATCTTGCGCCGAAGGTGCCCGCGACACTCGTGGGCGAAGTGATCTCCGCCCGCAAGGTGAAGCAGCGCCGTGGCGGGACCTTCCTCGATCTGACACTCTCTGAGGGCGCGGAACGAATCCGCGTCTGCCTTTGGAATCGCGGTTGGCTTAAGGATCGAGTGCAGAAAGGCGATCGCGTCGCAGTTTCTGGGACTTGGGCGGGGAATGGAAGTGCATTCTCGGGATCGGCCATCGAAGTCGTCGGCGAATCGGCGGAAGTCCTTGAGTCATGGTTGTCCCGTTTGGAACCGATTCACCCGAAGATCCCCGGAGTCGCGGAGGGGACCCTAAGGCGTTTACTGACTGAGGCGCTTGCCCGCGTCGCCGGCATGCCGGACCCACTTCCCGAATGCCATCGTGTTCGCCTTGGACTACCGACTCTCACCGAAGCCCTCGCACTCGTTCACCAGCCGAGCTCGAGGGAAGACGCCGAACGCGGTGGCGCGCGCCTCCTCTTCGATCGTCTCTTGTCGTTGGCACTCGGCGCACGATCCGCCTCGAGCAAACTCGAGGGGCCAGCGATACCCATGAGCGTGTCAGAAGCGGTGATGGAACGAATTCTGGCCCGGTTGCCCTTCAAACTCACGAAAGAACAAAACGAAGCAGTTTCGACGATTCTCTCAGATCTCGCGCAGCCCCTCGCGATGCGCCGGCTCCTCCTAGGCGACGTGGGATCAGGAAAGACGGCGGTCGCGGTGGCCGCAATTTTGGCCGCCGTCGCGACCCGCCAACAGGCGATGCTTATCGCGCCGACTGACGTGCTTGCCAATCAACACGCAACCCTTCTTCGCACCTGGCTTGCAGGATCTCGCGTGAGACTGGGCACGATGACGTCGCGCGAGCCCAGGGCGATACGTCGGTCGACCGCCGTCGCGCTAGCGAAAGGCGAAATCGATATCCTCGTCGGGACCCACGTTGCGCTCGGAGCCGAGGTGGCATTCCAGAAGCTCGGTCTTGTCGTCGTTGACGAGCAACATCGTTTCGGAGTGCTGCAAAGGCTCGCGGCACGGGGCAAGGCGATTCGGCCCCACGTCCTCGCACTGTCCGCAACTCCGATCCCAAGGTCACTCGCGCTCGCGCTGTTTGGTGACCTTCCGATGACGAGGATCGCAGCACGGCCCCACGGGCGGCAAACTCCCAAGGCCATAGTTTCAAGTTTGACTGTCGCCTACGACGCGTTGCTTGCCGCAGTGAAGCAAGGAAACCGGGCCTTTGTGGTGTTTCCGACCATCGCAAGCGAGAGTACTCCGTCTGTGGAGCGCGAAGGGCGACTCCGGGCGAAGTCTGTGTTGAATGGAGTCCGTGTCGGCTACCTCCACGGAAAACTCCCTTACGAAGAACAGGCTGCCGCGCTCGATGCGTTCCGTCGCGGCGAGACCGATGTTCTTGTGGCCACGTCCATGATCGAAGTGGGCGTCGACATTCCGCAAGCAACGGTGATGGTCGTTGAGGGCGCGGATCGATTTGGTCTCGCATCGCTCCACCAGTTGCGCGGACGTGTCGGGAGGGGCGCCTTGCCGGGCACGGTGCATCTCATTCCAACCCCGCGACCCAAGGGGCAGCCGCCTCGCGGAGACACCGATCCCGCCATTGTCCGGCTTAAGCTCCTCGAACGCGAAAACGACGGCTTTCGTCTCGCAGAGGCCGACCTACTCATGCGCGGGCCAGGGGATTGGTGCGGAGTGAGGCAGCATGGTTTTGGTGGCTCTTTGCCGCTTGCTGAAGGGCGGGATCTCGGTTTCCTCGACGCGGCAGAACAAGTTGCATCGATTCTGCACGCTGAGCGGTACGATGAGGACCACATCGGTTGGTACTCGGGACTTGCGGAGCGACTCGGCGGCCTTCGCTTCGAGCCCAAGGACGCGGTGTAAGGGAGCACCTACGTGCGATCGACGTTGCTTGGTTGTCTCTTCCTCTTTGTCATTGGCTGTTCAAGCGATCATGTTTCGATCGCGGCGCGCACGGATGAAGCGCGCAAGATTGGCCTCGACTTTGTCATCGCATTGGGCCAAGAAGATCTTGCAGCGGCAGGATCCCTCGCTGCCGCTCCGCTTCAATTTCGATCTACTCGTGTTGATAAAGACGAAGAGATTGCAGCGTTGCTTAAGGTGCAAGGTCCTCGCGTCGCCAGACTAGCCAAGCGCTACACGCAGGCAGAGTCATTCTCGCGATCGGACCTCGAAGCCGGTCGATGGCCGCGCGAGCGTACGCTTACGGGCGACGAGGCCGCCCGTGTCGCCGGGTCATTAGGCGTCTCCGTTGGTGGCTACCTCGTTCGCGTCTACGGCGGAAACGACGCGGGCTGCCTACTCGCGGTTAATCCGGTTGGCGCCGACCTCCGCGTGCAAGCGGTTCACGACCTCTAATTGTAAGGAAGGAGCCGAGAGTCCTTTGCAAGGACTCCCGGCCCCTTAGGTTCGTAACGATCAAAGTCCCGTCTAATCCAACGACGGAGCTTGACTTATGTGGCGCTCGCGACCGAGGTGAGCGGGTCGAATGCCACAGTTTCATTTCTCACGGTGACCACAACCGACATCCCTTGGCGGATGGTGCGGTCAAGAATCAGATCCGTGAGAGGTGTTTCAATTTCGCGCTTGATGGTGCGCTTGAGTTCGCGCGCGCCCCATTCACGACGCCAGCCAACTTCCACAATGTGACGGCGGATTGAGCTGTCAAATTGAACGGCGACGCCAGCGCGCGCCGCGATCTTACCTAGATCGCTCAGCATGATGTCCGCGATCTTCAACGAGTCTTCCTTGCTGAGCGTGTTGAAGACCACCACGTCGTCGATCCGGTTCAACATCTCGGGGCGGAAGCACTTCTTAAGCGCTTCGTGGATTTCGTGCTTCATCGACTCAAACGGCGTCGCGAGCCGTTGCTCGGCGTCGAAGCCGATCGATGTTCGCGATTGATTGATTTCGCGCACACCGAGATTGCTGGTCATGAGCACCACCGCGTTCTTGAAGGAGACCTTAAATCCCTTCGAGTCCGTCACGGTGCCCTCGTCCAAAAGCTGCAGCAAGATGTTGTGCATCTTCGAGTGGGCTTTCTCGATCTCGTCGAACAGAACGACGAAATCGCCCATCTCTTTCGCTGCCTCGGTGAGGTAGCCGCCCTCGTTGTGGCCGATGTACCCAGGCGGGGCACCGATCAATTTGGCGTATTCATGCGGCAAGGCGTATTCGGAGCAGTCGACGCGAATCAAGCGAGACTGGCTGCCATACATGCAATCGGCGATGGCCTTCGCTAGTTCGGTTTTTCCGACGCCGACGTGTCCGACGAACATGAACGATCCGACAGGACGTCGCGGATCGCGGAGTCCTACTCCGGCCTTCTTGATGGCGCGGGAGACGACATCCACGGCGTGTTCCTGACCGATGACGCGCTTCTTCAGTTCGACATCGAGGCGCATCAGCTTATTCAGCTGCTCCTCGGTGAGGCTCGGGGCGACTTCGAGCCCGCCATTTGCGGAGTCGGGCGTCGCTGCGTCGCCGAGCGGAACGGAGACTTGGTGGATCTCGAACGAGGGATTGACCTCCACACACAGGATGTAGAGGATCTCGTTGATGTCTTGGCTCGTGTGGCGTTGAGCCCGCTCGAGACGTGTGGTCAGCTCGACATTGTGGTCAAGGATGCAAGCCTTCACGACCGCATGTTGAAACGCTGACTTGTTGGCACTTGCAGCCGCTCCGAGGATCTGTTTTCCCTCCTCGTCACCGAAGACGCGGATTCGAACGAACTCGTCAAGAGCTTCGCAATACTTAAGGACTAGGTGATGATCGGCTCGCATGTTCAGAACGCCTCTCCAACAGCCCGGTGAGTGGGCCACATCCTCAAGGCGATGACTCCCATCGCCGCCTCGATGTCGGACTTCTCGACAGTTTCCGGGGGACAACAAAAGACGCGCAGACGCGCCCAACAAGAGGTGATTCACTGCGCCGTCGCGCGGAGATAAGATGCACGCATGCCATTCGATGCAGATGTTCACGCGCCACAGGGAGACACATGGCTGGCGGCACGTCTCGCGGTCGAGCTCGCGATTACCAAGGAACAGGCGAATGCAGCGCTAGAGAAGGCGAAGGAACTGGCCGATCGAGGGCGCCCGCTGGGCGTTGGAGAGATCGTCATTCGAATGAAATGGGCCACACCTTCCGAGGTTCGCTGGATCAATGATCCCAACCACCCACCCGCTGATCTGCTGCCGGATATTCGCCTTCTGAAACTGCTCGGCAGCGGAGGAATGTCGCGCGTCTATGCAGCCACAGACCTGCGGACGGGCCGTTCGGTCGCGGTGAAGCTGATGAACGCGTCGATGCGACGCTCTGCGACTTTGATGGAACGCTATCGAGCAGAGGTGGAGGTCTCATGTTCGGTGGTGCATGAAAACCTCGTCGAAACCTATTACGACTTCGAATTCGATGGGCTGCATTACCTCGTCATGGAGCGACTCGACGGCGAAAGTACGCGCTCTCGAATTGACGCTGGGGGGTGTTTCAACGAAGTCGAAGTGCTTGAGATGGCCCTTTCGACTGCCCGGGCGCTGAAGGCACTGTCCGACGCAGGTTGGGTACACCGGGACGTGAAACCTTCCAACATCATCAAGTTGAAGTCTGGCAGGTACAAACTGGTTGATCTTGGCCTCGCCGTTCGGGTGGGAGCGGGTGAAGGTGATGTCACGGCCGGAACCGTCAGTTACCTCGCGCCTGAGCAGGCTGAAGGTACGCACCTCGACTCGCGGGCCGACATGTACGCGCTCGGTGCGACCATGTATCAATGGCTCTTCGGCAAGTTGCCTTTCGATGTCACGACTAGCGACGATGAACAGCTGGCCGCGAGAATCGCCCACGACCTGCGATCGGGGGATTTGAAGGCGGCCGCCGTATCGCATCAAATGGACTTTCTTGTGCGCAAAATGATGGCTCGAAATCGTGACATGCGATTTGCGACGTGGAATGACCTGATTGCGAGGATCGAGGGGATGTTGCCCCCGTCGACGTCCCGCCGTCCGACGACGAGGAGGGGTTGATGAAAGTGCTCATCGCGTTGGTGTTGATCGCGGCCATCGTCGGAGCCGCGGGCTCTCTGCAGCAGACACCCGAGTCTCGACCGGCAACACCCGTTGAGAGGGCGGAGGCGCTGCTTAAGGACGGCAAATTTGACGAGGCGGTCGAGTTCCTCCGCGAGATTAAAGCGAAGGCTCCGGTGGGAGATTCCTTCGCAGACCTCAATCTCGCCCGAACCCTGTTGCGACGAGCTCAATCGAGGCGCCAAGCCGGCGATGATGGAGGGGCTTATGCCGACGCGACCGAGTCCATGGCACTTGCTCCGACCGATGTAATCGTCCGTGTCCAGACCGCCGCGTGGTGGCGTGAGGATGGCGAGACCTTTCGGGCCATGCGCGAGATCGAACGCGTTCTGGAGCGCGCGCCTTCCTCATGGGAAGCGTTCGAGGAGCTCGCGCGTTGTCGGCAGGACGACGACGATCTGCCTGGCGCCCTCGAATGCGTGGTTTCTGCGCGCAAGTTGAATCCGGCGCGCCGGACCGTCCATGAATCGTGGGAGGCGAAGCTTCGGAAGGACATTGGCCTCGAAGAGTCGTGGTTTCGCGTCTCCCGTGGCTCGTTCACCGTGAAGGGCGAAGACAAGGCCTTTGGCGGTGTCGCTGAGGCAGTGCTCGACTTGCTCGATGCCGCGGCGCAGCATTGCGGCGCGACGCTCGGCCATGTTGCTGGGCGCCGGGTTGTGGTGGTGGTCTACGGTCGCGAGACGTTTCGGGATGCGACCGGCGCGCATGGTTGGACCGGTGGGCTGTTCGACGGCCGCATCCGCCTTCCTGTCGCCGAGTTTTCGGCCAATCGCGATGCGATTGCGCGGACGCTCAGGCATGAATACACGCATCTGGCAATTCAGGACCTCACGCGTCGATGCCCGGTTTGGCTCAATGAGGGGCTAGCGCAGATTCTAGAGGGACGCCAAGTCTCGGATAGCCGCCTGCGCGTCGCCGGAAAGCCATGGCGCCGCGTGGAGTCGATGCCGGCATCTTGGGTGTCCATTGTTGATGCGGATGAGGTCGGCCGCCTTTACGCAGGCGCACATGTCATGACCGATGCCATGGTCCGACGCGTCGGCTTTGGAGCCGTGAGGGCGACTTTGGTCGCGTTAAAAGACGGCAAGGGAGTGGCGACGGCATTCGAGAAGGTAACGGGGATACCGCTGTCAGAGATTGAGGACTCGGTCGCCGGAGAGCGTTAGTTCGCCGGAGGGCACGCGCGGTTTCGGGTATCGTCAGCCACAGTTGGGGGCAATCGGCGTGCTGCATTCGGAACGCAAACTGATGATCGCGATCACCGTCGTTATGGCGGCATTGGTCATCGCCATGTTCGTCCGGGATCCGGATGCGGCGCGTCCCTGGCGTCCCAACATTCGACCCGCCGAATTGCCGAGACAAGAAAGCCCGATTCCACAAGTCCGAAGAGACGAGGCCTCGCGTGATTCACGGCGGACTCCAAGCGACGACGGCGAGTCGCCACGGACGCCTTCCGCCGGCGATGCCGCGTTCATACGTGTAGTGGATGCGGGTGGACTTCCGAGGGCGGGCATTCCTGTCATGTGGCGCGACTTGGATCCACTCATGGGGCCATCGCGTGGGCTCTCGTTGGTGGTGCTGACAGATAACGACGGGCTTGCGAGCCTGCCGCGTCCCAATCGTTCTGCGGTCGCGGTGCCGCTCGTCCTTCTTGAAGAGGCCCTGTCTTCGCCGATGCAGCTTGTCTCGCACGAGACCGTTTTGAAGACGCCGCCGCTCGGGATCCTCGACGTCCAACTCGTGACGGAGGATGGTCTGGTGTGGCAAGGTCCAGGTGATGTGCGGGTCTTGGTCGCCAATCGTGATCCTTCATTTGACACGGATGTGGTGGCAGTCGGAGTACGGGACCTCGCCGCAGGGCAGGCTCGTTTCGCTCACGTCGAGACCGACGCGCTTTTGTCAATCGAGGCCTCGGTCGTTGGTGGGTCTGTGGCGCCCAAACTCGTGGTGGGGCCAAAATCCGAGGGGGACATCGTCACAGCGAAGCTCGTTGTCGACACGAAGCCAGCGGTAACTCCTGATCGCGTCACGGCAGTCGCGCCAGCGAAAGGGCCCGCTCAGCCTGTGGCGGAGCCACCGCTTGGGCAGGCTCTTGTTATGCCCAAAGTCAAAGTAGCCGGGCGCGGAAATTCGCTGCCGAAGTGGCCGAACCTGATTGAAGTACAACTTGTGCGTAAGGGTGAACGACAGCCAAGTGGCGGCAGCCGGCTTGATCCGCGCGATTTCGGTGGAGTAAGTGTTGCCGCTGGCTCGTACTCGGTGTCCGCAAGGCTCTGGCGCGCGGGCGCGAAAGGCTGGCGGGTCACCGATATCGCAGCGCCGGCTTCCGGATGGCCGACCGTTAAGGCGGTTCTTGGCGCGTTGTCACAGCCGACGTTGACTCTCGATGCAGCCGCGTTGGCGGACGCAGCACGTGTGCTTGCGGAGGCGCCATGATCGTCGTCCTGCGAAGCCGCCTCACTATTCGCGCGGTGACGTCGGGGGGACCGGGCGGGCAAAACGTCAACAAAGTCGCGACTAAAGTCGAACTTCGTTTTCGGATCGACGAGGCTGATTGGATCCCGCCGCAGGTGCTTCAACGACTTCTTGCGGAGCACCGCGGGAATGTGACGGTTGAAGGCGAGTTCTTGCTTACCTCATCGGTTCATCGCACGCGTCGAGCTAATGAAGAGGCCGCCGTCGAGAGACTCGCGGAGTGGCTCGCAGAGGCAGAGATTCCACCGAAGAGCCGCAAGAAGACCAAGCCGACGCGGTCTTCGAAGACGCGCCGCCTAGACGGCAAGCGCAAAGAAAGCGCCAAGAAGTCCGACCGTCGTCAGAAAGACTGGTAGACCACCAAGGCTCGGTGCGTAATGCGGACTCAAATTCGGTCGCGCCAAACTGCGCACGTGAATAGCACCCAAGTGGGCTTGATCTGCGGGTGCGGCTACTGAATGCGAAGGAAGCCGGGCGCGCCTATCGGGAAGATCGAGGGTCCAAGCATCATGGGCTGCACGTAGAGCGAGAGTCCGTTGACTCCAGGCGGCACCGTGATCATCGGCGTTTGGACCGTTCCATACAACAGAGTCGTACCCGTGATGAGGAGTGGGTCGTAGGCTGGGACCGAGGTTGTCAGAAGAAACGCGTCGTTGGGGTTCAAGACCGTTGCATTGAAGCCTCCCGTCGTGACGGGATAGCCCGTCCCGGTCCACAACGTCGTGCTCATGAAGATGCGCGCCGTTGCGCCGACAGGCGATGTGGGGAGGTTGCGAACGGTGAAACGGAATGAGTTGCCCGATACGAAGACAGGGCCATTGGGAACGCTGTTCACGTCGGTCACGTCGACGGTGATTGCGGATCCCACGGGCATGGCATACGGAGAGATGGCAAGCGCGTCGAAGGCGACACGGCTGGTGGACCCATTGGTCGCGAATGATCCGCATGTCACGCAGGTAGTTGGCGCCGACCACCACGTGTTGTTGAATCCGGCGGGATTCGCTGCTGGGTTGGTGCACATTGCCACGTCCGAACCCCAAGGCAGAAAAATCAAATGGGGACGAGTGCCTGAGGCAAAGCCGCCAGCCGGGTCATATGGGTTCGAGATGTTCGCCGTGTTTGGCTGAAGGTCGAAGTCGCGAACTTCCTGAACGCTCTGGAATCCATATTGGCTAGCGACTGAGAGGAGATCCGCCGAGCGGTAGAGAATGGTCGCCGGTGCAATTCCATATGGCGGTGGAATCGCGATGATGTCCGAACCATAAATGGTGATTGCGTTACCCACAATTCCGTTCAGTGGGTTGCGAACATGGTTGCAGGTGGCGACAAAAGTTGACGAAGGAGAGTTCTTGAATGAAACGATGAGCGTGCCGTCGGCCGTCATGGCGAGGCCATCGAGGTTCAATGGATTCGCCGCGCTGACGGTCGTGCCCATCGCTGCCGCAAGCGTCGCGCGGGAAACGAACACAGAGTAGGTGTTGATGCCGGTCAGGCGGAAGATGTCGCCGGCCGAGATCAGGGTGGTGCCACTGACATTCAGAAGGTCGTACTCAAAGGACATCAACGCGTCGTAGGGGCGGGGTTGAATCCCCGACGTCAACGTCGTGAAGTGAATCGCGTCGACGTTGAGCCAATCGTTGGGGAGAAAGTCGCTGTCACGGTCTCCAAGGAGGACCCCCAAGGCCTCGGCGCTCCATAGCGAGCGTGCGCCGGTGGTCATCCCCGTTGAGTAGGCAAGAATTTCGCCGGTCGAGAGATAGCTGTTGCCCGGTACCCCGATTTGGCTGACGCCCGAGTACTGGGTGGCATCGAGGGAAACGAAGATGCTCCCGCCGGCAAATTGGGCGGAGGCGAGCTGGGCGACCAACAACGCGATAGCGGCAATCCGAAACATGGGTGAAGGATACCGACTTGCCCCCACAAAACCGAGTTCTTGCTTCCCGATTCGCGTTGGCGCTGATAGCCTCGCTCGCTACCGCCTGTCTGGCGGGGCCTTCGCATGACGCCACGCCCCAAGATCAAACTCGCGTACGTGCTAGCCCGGACGCAACTTGCAGGTGCCGAGCGTCAGGTCCTCCATCACCTTCGACGGCTCGACCCGAACCGCTATGAACCCGTCGTGATCTCCCTAGCCGAGCCCGGCGAGCTATCGGTCAAGATCCAGCATTCTGGGACACCCGTCCTCACACCCTCCTTTCCAAAGAACGCGGGCCTTGGCGGGCGCATCGCAGCGTTCATTCGCCTTGTGAAGCTGCTTCGAGATGTCAAAGCCGACATCGTGCATGTCGCATCGCACGAAGGGCTTGTCCCCGCGGTCCTCGCTGCGCGAACGGCGGGGGTACCCATAATTCTGGCGACCTGGCGGCGGCACGTTAGTTCGGTCTCACGTTGGCAGCGGTACGCCGCGCATCGCACGGACAGAATTCTGGTTCCATCTGCGGAACTTGCTACGGACGCGCGAGATCTCCTCGGCGTCGGCGTGGCGCGACTGAGACTCCTGCCGCCGATCGTTGACCCCTCGGAACTTTTTGGCAAGGACCGACCGGCTGGCTTCGACGAACCGGTTTTCCGCGTGGCATCGATGATGCGGCTGGACGCTTCGAAGGGCGGCGACGATCTTTTGGAAGCGGCGCTCGTCTTAAAGCGCGCCGGTCGTGAGATTCAGTGGTTTGTCGCGGGGACGTCGTCGGATCCGGTTCCATTTCTTCGGCGCGTCCAGCGTGCGGGGATGGAAAATGAATTCCATTTGCTCGGTGAGCGTGGTGATCGCGGATCGCTCCTTTCGGCGATGGACGTCTATGTGCAGCCCTCACGCGAGGACGGCCTTCCCGTCGCGCTCTTGGAAGCGATGGTGGCCGGTGTGCCGGCCGTCGCAACCTCGAACCCAAGCGTCGAGGCGGCACTTCGCGGCTCGGGCGCCCGACTTGTGCCCGCATCCAATCCCGAGGCGTTGGCGGCGGCAATCGTTGCCACACTCGACGACCCGATGGAAGAACGCGCTCGACGTCAACAGGAGTCTCGTCGCGTTGCGGGCCCATTGACTCGTGTCGAACCGTCTGTTGTCACATTGCATGAGATCTACGACGAAGTCGTCGCCGAAGCCCTCCAACGCCGCCGATGATGGGTCCGAAATGGAAACTCGCAGTCGACGTCGGCGGGAC
>CAMARR010000005.1 GCA_945860915.1 Candidatus Kuenenia stuttgartensis | reverse complement strand
GCCAGAACTCGATCAATGAGCTCTTCGTTAGTCAGTGCTGCACCCGCGCTGTACTCCGCCGCCGACGGAGTTCGGCACAGAAGGTCGAGATAGAGACGACGGATCAGGAATCGGTCGTCATCCGTTCCGATCAACGTTCCAGTCTCGTTGACGATGCCCCGATCCATCAACGTCGCAATGGGCGAGTCGGTCCCTTTGTACCGAAGATGGTCGGGCTTCGCGGAGGGCGGCGGCGCCGCGCGCGTGGATGGACCATCCACGAGCGCCTGAGCCGCTTCATCGGGAGGAGGCGTTCGCGTCGGCGGTGCGACCGGAGCTTCAGTTATTGCCGAAGAATCGGGAGTTTTCTCAGCCAATCGACTCAGCGGTGAGTCAGGTTGTGGCATCGAATCCTCCTTGCGCTCTATTGACTCGAGTGCAAGTCGTGCCGACTCGGTCATTTCGGTCCCATCCATTACGGGTGTGGGCACTGCGCTTGACTCCGACGGCGGCGTGTCAACTGGCATCGCGGGAGGCATTGACTCATCTCGACGCTTCGACGCAGCGGTCGGCTCGGGAACCAGAGGAGTGGTTGCACCGGCTGCGCGGTCGCCTTCAGGCTTCGGCTTGTCATCTCGGCGTGTCGAAAGCACAAAGAGAACAACAACGACTGCGATGGCGACGGAGACAATCACCCAGACGGAGAATCGCGACCCCGATGTCGCCGCGGCGCTCACGGCGGAGTCGGAGGCCACACCGCGCGTGTCACCTTGTGATGGGTCGAGTTGGATTGGCTGAGGCCGATCGCCGGCCACCACGCGAAGGTTGACGTTGCCGATTCGTATCGAGTCACCGACTGACACGAACGTCGGAGCGGTGACCGGCTCATCATTCACCCACGTCCCGTTTGCGCTTGCGAGATCCTCTAGCTGAAGTCCCAGAGCAGTCGGCTCCATGCGGGCGTGAAGGCGCGAGATGGACTTGTCAGGGATGCGGATGTCAGCCTCGGCTCCGCGTCCGATGAGGACGATGCCGTCCTCGATCGCGAAGCGCAGCGGTTCATAGTCAGGATGATCAAGGAGAAGATGGGCCATAGAGCGGATGAGATGCCATCCGTTTGTATTCTAGGCGCTAGGGTCCATCAAAAGACGAGACCCCCGGGGCTTTGGCGAGGCCGGGGGTCTCAATTCGGAAAAGGCGTGGAAGGTTTACGGGACCGTTTCCTGCGTTCCAATCCGATGTTCCTCTTTTTGAGAGCACGTCTCCGCGAGGGAGTCGTGATGTCCAAGAGCTCATGCACATGCATGTTCCTGGACAGGGGTGGCCATAATAGGGTTCTATTCCCTAGGTGTCAAGAATTAGGATTTTTAGGATTGATGTAAGGTGCTGTCCACAAAGTGTTTATGGAATAAATGATGCTTGGCCCTGGTCTGGAAGGGCTCGAGACCGACTCAATTTCACATCTGGCACCTTAGGCGCTCTAGTGCCGTTTCAATTGCAAGAAGCGCGGCGCGCCGAGTCGTGCCTCGACTGTCACCTGATTCGTCGGACCAAGTGACTCGTGGGAAAGAAGATCCACGACATCGAAGATCCCTGGAAATGAGAGCTTCACCGTCGTCGGCGATGTGGAGAGCGTGGGTGTCACTCCGATGGGTGGGAGATCAACTTCGACGGCAACGAATATGCACTCATCGTCTTTGCGGAGATGGACCGTGACAGGGGCGCCAGTTTCAAGGACTGTGCACTCGACGATAGGCCGAAGTCGAAGGCCCTGAAGTTGCGTTCGTAGGTAGGACCGCAGACGTGCCGCCCGTTGCGGGTGAAGGAAGCGATCGTCGGCGTAGTTGCCGATCGACAGGTTGAGCAGCAACGCCCTCCCAATTCCTTGGATGCGTTGGATTCCAATGTTGCGACCCCCTGCGCTGTCCGCCGGATTAGTTCCTGTTGGCGAAAGCGCACGCTCAATTGCTTCGAGTGCCGGCGCCGTGTCGTATGGCGAGGGAGGGATGGTGAGTTCGTCGATGGTCGGCGCGCGGTTGCTTGCTGTTGTGACGGCACCCGACGTTGCCGATCGGGGCGCGCGTGTGACACCGAACAGGTCGTCGAGCGCCGGAAGCGCACGACGTTCTAATCGCGAGGTAAAGCAGGCGGGTGTCAGGTCGGCAACGACCAGACGATCGCTTGCAAACTCCCGAATACGACGGCATTCACCATCGGATAGCGCAGTCATACGCGGCAGAACAAGCCCATCGAGTTCGGCGAGGGCGCGCGTTCCGCGACGAAGTCTGTCGCTAGTGACGAATGTCGACAAAAGACCAAGATCGTTCAACAGCGCAATCCACCCGCGTCGTGCACGCGCATCGGTTGCGTGAACTTCCTCGTACGATGACAGACGATTGACCCAGCTTGCTCCGTCGAAACGTGTGTCGAGGATCGCATTGAGTCGAATCGAGGGCATTGAGTACATGATTCCGACCTGAGCAGGGAATTCGGCAGCGCGCCGCCAAGGCGCCAAATCGCTGCTCTTGGCCGTTGCGATGTCGGTTGTCAACGGGGTGATTTGCTGACTCGCGACAACGTTCCCATCCTTGTCCCGCAACATCGTGAGTCCATCGTCCTGATAGAGGATGACGTCGTGCACGCCGGTGAGAAATGCGTGCCACAGTCGCGCGCGGCACTCATTGGTCGGGCGATCAACCCACACGGTCGCAATTCTTCGCGTCTTCGGATCGGCCATAGAGCGCCACAATGCGTCGGCCCCCGCGTCGGTATAGGCTTCATACGCACTCAGCGCCGGCCCAAGGCTCTCGGGCGAGAGCCCCCCGAAGAGCGACGGAATATTGAGACCAAGAAGGGCGATTGAGAGGTCGGGTCGTCGTACTCGCGTTCGTTGCGCCAACGTAGTGACGGCATCGGCGAACGACTCATCCGCGAAAGCCCGATGGTCGTGCCATGCGGTGAGGGTCGCGGTCGGGCCCATGTCATGAAACAGGGCTTTTCTCGCATCGGCAGTAGATGGGGGGGCAGGCGCGCCCTGCGCGGGCCATAGCGAGTCCCACGCTTTTCTCGCGCGCGCCTCGGAGCCCCACCGGGTCGCCAGAAATGCGGGAAGTGCGGCGATGCAGTGCGGGCACGTACATGCGTCAAATGGACTGAGCCCCCTGGTCTCTGAAGGCTCGTCCGTAAGTGAGAAGATCCACGGCCGCGCATCGCCCAGCGCGTCGAGGGTTCGTGCGAGGTCGCGCCCCGCGCCCGCGAGTGCGCTTGGGTCGCGCAAGCACGGCGAACGAATGGCAGGGGAGCCAGCGAGCCACGAGCGCCTCGCCGCGTCGAAGTCGTCCTTGCGTCGTTGGAACAATCCCTTTGGGATCGCGAAGTCGACGTAGAAGGGAACGCCTGTAGCGCGCGCTGCTTCAATGCCAGAAGGACCTTCTGCGCTCACTCCGGCGAGTCTCAAGCGCTCGAGGGTCGCAGGAGTCAGAAGGTCGCCTAATCGGCCTTCTCGCGTCCAAATATGCGCCCGGAAGCCGGGATCTTGTGGTGTTTGGCCGCAAAGACCCCCGGCGAAGACCAGGATTACCCACCAAATAGGGGCCATGAAGCCGATGATACCCTGACGGCGTGGATTCCATCGCCTGCTTGGGAAGGTCCAAGGGGACTTTGCCGTTGCTAGGGTTTTGCGCAAGGCCGCCGACAGGTTCTAGGTAGACATGACGAGGCAACCATGAGTCAGGATCGCAGTTCAAGTGGAATGGTCATCGCGGTAATCGGCGCGTTGCTCATCGGCCTCGTCGCCGTGGGTTACTTGGTCTTTGGGGCCGCAGGCACCGGATCACCGGTTGCTCCGGTTGTGGCCGGGGACGGCCCCACGCCGCCGATTGACGGCGCGAGGCGTCCCCAGCCAACGGGAGACATCGGAACAAGCCCTTCTGTATCGACGAGCGCGTTCACCAAGCCGACTGCTCGTGACATTTTTGCGAACAACCTTCAGGTTGCGGGTACCGTCCGAAATCGCAAGGGTGCCGCCGTTCAGGGCGCACTCGTCGAGCTTGTTGCTGATCTCTCGTCCATGATCAACCGAACTCAGGAAGGCGACGCTCGTGTCGCCGTCCAGTCGGACGACCGCGGGTCGTTTGTTTTCGAGCCGATGGTGATGACCACGACGGAGCGCTTTTTGTTGCGCGTGTCACACCCTGCCTATGCGACGGCGCGTATTCCCGACATCGACCCTCGCAAGCCAGAATCGTTGGCGCGCGACGTCATCCTCGAGGACGGGTCCAATATCTCTGGCGTGGTCAAGGACACGGACGGTCGACCACTGCCGAGCGCGAAAGTCACCTTCTATGACCTAGGTGTCCAAGCTTGGGATCCTGATGGTGCTGTCGAAAAGACGGTCACGACCGATGCTGCAGGCGCCTTCAAAGCCGTCGCAGTCACGCAAGGAATGAAGAAAGTGTGCGCGCGTCTCGATGGATTTGCAACCGCGGGACGGGCCACATTGGTGGTTGAGTCAGGTAAAGATCTTGTCAATGTGGACATCGTCATGGCGCGAGGCATGTCGATCTCCGGCGTCGTTACGGCATCGGACACGAATGAGCCGATCGCGAACGCTTTGATCTCAGCGCGCGCGGTTCGAATCGGATCCCTCAAGGGCAAGTCTGATGGCGAAGGCATCGACCCTCTCAAAGAGGAAATGCTCCGTGATCGCCGCGCTCGCGCAGAGCGAGGCGAGGACCCCGACGACACCGGCGATGACAGGCCCACCGAACGCGCGAGCGGTGGTGGAATTGCTGCAGTCGTGCAACAACTCGCGCCAAGCCGCCTTCCCAATTCGGTCCCAGCGGATACCGCGCGCAGTGGCAAGGATGGGCGCTTTGAAGTCAAGGGACTTGAAGAAGGCGCATATGTCCTCACCGTCATCGCCACGGGCTATGCACCTCCCCAGCAGCCGACTGCCGATACCGGAACCACCGGATTGGCCATTACGCTCATTCCTAACGCGCGTATTATCGGGCAAGTTGTCGATGATGAGACGAACAAGCCCGTGATGTCCTTCACGGTCGCGGTTTCGGCATCATCTGATGCAGCGTTCATTCCGCCAGCCGCACGTAAGCCCTTCGGGCCACCGCAAACTGCGGAAGGCAACTTTGAGTACCGCGACGTCCGACCCGGAACTTGGTGGCTTGTCGCGGAAGCGCCTGGGTACGCGGGCGGCCGAAGCGAACCCGTGACAATCGCACAAGGCGAGCGCCGCGAGGGGATCATCATCCGCATGTCAAAGGGTGCGACCGTCACCGGTCGGCTAGTCGATAGCTCAGGCAAAGCAGTCATGGATGCCTTGGTCGAGGCGGAGCCGCAATCAAGCGATGCAGCGCCACGCAATCCATTTACTGATTTGTTGCAACGCGAAATGCGACGTGAAGTTCGTTCTGCAAGGACGGACAAGGATGGTAAGTACATCCTGCCGAACCTCCTTGAAGGAACATTCGTCTTCGTAGCGAAACACCCGGAGTTCGCGGTCTACAAATCGGACCCGTTCCCCGTTCCACGGTCCGGCGAGATTCAGCGACCGGATGCGCGGCTCATTCGCGGTGGCATCATCCGTGGTCGCGTGAAGGGCACCAGCGGCACAGGAGATCCGAAGGCAATGGTGCAGATTACGCCTGCTGCGGGCGGCACCTTCGCACAACGTCAAGCCTACACGGATTCGGAGGGGAAATTTGAGGCCACCGGACTTTCCTCTGGGACTTACTACGTGTCAGTGCCTATGCAAAATGGCCAGTTCAACTTGGCAGGAATCCTCTCAGGCGCTGCTCGCAAGACGACCGAGGGGCAAACCGTGGTGACGCTCGCCGAAGGCCAAGTCGTCGAACTCGATCTCTGAGGCTGCGGTGCGTCGCATCGTCACCGTTGGACTTGTGATGGTGGCCACGGTGCTTGTGGCCATCATTCTCGTTCGCGAGGGCTTTATCGATCCGACAACTCCTGACCGCCCCGTCGCGCCGGATGATTCTGGAACGACACCGACAGGGGTAATCCCCTCGATGGGACCTGTCCGAACGTCACCAGAGTCGAGTTCTCGAGGGCCTAACTCGGTGAGTTCAAGTCCGGCGTTTCAGTCGACAGACGAGACTCCCTGCAACATCGAGGGAGAAGTGCTCGAGGCCTCTGGTGCGGCCGTTGTGGGCGCGGTGGTCACGGTTGTCGTTGATCTCAGCATCCCGCCTCTCGTGAAGAATGACGGGCCCATTCGCGCGCGAAGCGTGACCGACGACAACGGAAGGTTTCGACTCGAATCGATTCCGCGAGGATTTGCTTGGGTCCTTTACGTTGCGCATCCGGATTTGGCGTCGCAGCGCGTGCCGCTAGGGATTCTGCGCGGAACGGCGACGCCTCTGCGGATCATCATGGACGCAGGGGGGACCCTCAAATGCAGAATCGTGGACGACAGAGCGTCGCCGCTCGTGGGAATCAGAGTCGAAGTTCGAGCCGAGGGTGCACCTACAGAAGCTGAGCCCGGCTGGGTTGGCACCTCTGGGGCAACTGGTGTAGCCGAAATCAGACATTTGCCTCAGGGCAATCTAGTGGTGACCGCCGTTGCATCGGCATGGGTGCCAGCTTCTGCCACGATTTCGGTGCCGGCGGCTTCCATGCCAGCTGAAGTCACGATGAAACTCATGAGGGGAACGCCCATCTCAGGCGAGGTGGTCGTCGCAGACGGGAGTCCTCTTGTCCGCGGCACCTGCGAGGCTAGTAGTGTCGGTAATGCCCGATCGGTGGTGACAACACCTATCTCCGGCGGGCGCTTTAGCTTCCAAGCATTAGCCCCTGGCCTTCATGTCTTAACGGCGCGAACTCCCGACGGAGCTTCAACTGCGCCCATTAACGCGACACTACCGCTGGACGAAACTGTAAAGCCAATCCGACTGGTTCTTCCTTCTCTTGCGCGGATCGATCTCACGGTAACTGGCATTGACGGCCGTCCGTGCGCAGACGCCGTGGCATGGCTCCAAGGGCAGCCTGATCCCCATACGGGTCGACCAGAACGTGTGACATGGATTGGGACTCCAGATGGGGTCGTAGCCTTTACTAACGTGCCGTCGGGCCGATGGTGGGTGGTGGCTCGTTCTGGAACAGGGCCACCCGTCGTGTCAGGGCAGCTTGAGGTCGGAGCTGCGGGCGTCGTTGCGACCACGATTCGATTGACATCGGGCCTGCTTTTGCATGGCGTGGTGCGCGACAGGCAGGGGAAACCGATTGAAGGGGCGGAGGTGCGCGCTCGACCCGTTGTCGCGAGTCAGGATGATCGTCCCATTCCGCAACTCCCTGGCAAATCATGGGCGGGGTCTTGCCTGACAGACACGGAAGGCAACTGGTGGCTCAGAGTGGTGCCTAGCCCGATTCGGCTCGTGACGACGCACCGGGATTACCTCGAATCGACCTCGCCTGTGATTTCACTTCCCATTTCGGTGGAAGCAACGGCTCCCGACATTCTGCTCGATAAGTCAGGGACAATCTCCGGTACCGTCGCGTCGGCAACGGGTGGAGCTGATGCGATGGCAACCGTCATTGCATGGCAAGACGGAGTTGAGAACCCACGCATCCTATCGGCCACATCGAACGCTGACGGCGTCTATGTGTTTCGTGGACTCGTATCAGGACGCTGGAAGGTGAAACTGGTGCGCCGCGACGGCATCTTCGTTGCTAGCAGCGATGATGCGAGTGCGGGCCGTTCAGTCGACGTCACCGTTGACGCTCCGACGCGCCTGAATTTCTAAGCGTGACTTTGACTACTCGCGGGGCGCGCCTTGCGGAGCGTCTGGGAGATCGGTGACGTCAAGGGGGTCGCCCGCGACGCGGTATGCGCCCGAAAGCCATCGTCCGAGATCTGCCATCTGACACCGGTTGGAGCAGAAGGGCGCGCATTGGAGCGCCTCAGCGCTGGCATGGCTCGCATCGACGAGCGCACCGTGGCAGGTCGGACACCGCCGAACGGGCGCGGTCACGTCCCGCATCCTGTCGGGCCACAATCGGGCTTCGCGCATCCGGCACCGCCATCTCCCGAGTCCGTTTTCTCGCCGGACTTGTATGAATCGGAGCGATAGTCGGTCTGATAGAAGCCGGAGCCCTTAAACAGGATTCCGCCGCCAGCGCCGAAGAGCCGACGCAGCTTTTTGGCTTTGCAGGAAGGACACGCTTTGAGCGCGTCGTCCTTGATGCCCTGGTAGATCTCGAATCGGTGTGCGCAGGCGTCGCAGATGTAGTCGTAGGTCGGCATGGCTGACTTTAGGACGCGGTGTTCGACGAGGACGAGGGCGCGACTGCAACCGCGACCTTGGCAGGACGAACGATGAGGTCGTTCAGCATGTAGCCGTGTTCGAACACGGAGATTACGGTGTTAGATGGCTGATCAGTCGTCTCGACACGATGCACGGCATCCATGCAGCGCGGATCGAGCGGAGTGCCTTCGGCCGAGATGCGCTTGACGCCCACGCTCTCGAGACCGGTCCGAAATTGGTCGGCAGTCATGCGGACGCCTTCGAGGACGGACATCGGATCCGCCGTTGCATCGACGGAGAGAGCTCGCTCAAGGTTGTCGAGTGCAGGGAGCAAGGACCGGACGGCATCGCGCACCGCGTAGCGTCGGTCGTCAGCCTTCTCCTTCGTCATCCGTGATTTGAAGTTCTGGAAGTCGGCATTGAGTCGTTGAAGCTGATCGAACAGCTGGTCGCGCTCTTCGGCTTTTTTCGCCAATTCGGCGATCTGAGCGAAGGCCTCGCGTGCGGACGTGTCGTGGGAATCATTGTCCGCCGAGGCCTGAGTCACATCCACTTCCGGCTGCGAGCCGGCAGCGTCATTGGTCGATGGATCTGTCGGCCTAGAAGGAGTGTCGTCGGTGGAGTTCATTGCGGTCCTCAGTCGAACCACTGTTTGATTTTAGTGAAAATACCGGCATCTTCGCGCGACTGGCTGTCGATCTTGATTTTGAGCAACTCTTCGTAGAGCTCTTTTTCGCGGCCTGAAACGCGCTTCGGAATCTCAACGACGAGTTTCACGAGGATGTCACCCGGTGTTGTCGTACGACCCACCTCTGGGACCCCCATGCCTCGAATCTTCAAAACATCGCCAGGTTGTCCGCCCTTTGGGATCTCGAGTCGAGTGGGCTTCTCCAGAGTGGGAACCTGCTTTTCGCAGCCTAGTGCCGCTTCCGCAGGTGTCAAATGGCAATCAACGAGAAGATCACGGCCCTTTCGGGTGAAGACCTTGTGCTCTTTGACTGAGATGACGCAGTAAAGATCGCCGCGTGGTCCGCCTTCTGTCGAGGGCTCGCCCTGATCGCGCAGTTTCAACTGTGTGCCGTCATCGACACCCGGGGGAATCTTGACTTCAACATCGATGGACTTCATGGCCAAGCCACCGCCATCGCAACTGCGACAGGGGCTTGGAATGGTCTTGCCGCGGCCATTGCATCGCGGACAGGGCTGTCGAAGGCTGAAGAACCCATTCTGCCGAATCACCTGCCCTGCGCCACCGCAGCCCGAGCATACCGTAGCCCGTGAACCCGCCGCTGCGCCGGTTCCGCTGCAAGTCTCGCATTGCTCCCGTCGACGCACCTTAAGCGAGCGCTTGGCGCCGGCACGGACTTCGTCGAGCGTTACTTCGATGTTGGCGCGCAGGCTTTGGCCCGCGGCTGGGCCGGCTGAGCGTCCGCCGCCACCGAACATGTCACTGAACATGTCGAAGATGTCCTGCGCGTTGCCGGAGTTGCCAAAGCCGCCGCCCGCGCCGCCGCCCGCCTGAGGGTCAACCCCGGCATGGCCAAATTGGTCGTAACGGCCCTTCTTCTCGGCGTCCGCGAGGACTTCGTGCGCCTCGGAAGCCTCCTTGAATTTGGACTCGGCTTCCTTGTTGCCCGGGTTCTGGTCGGGGTGGTACTTGAACGCAAGCTTGCGATAGGCGCGCTTGATCTCGTCAGCTGACGCCGTGCGTTCGATGCCGAGCACTTCGTAATAGTCGCGTTTGTCAGGCATCGAAGTCGACCTCACCGAGGAAGACGTGCCGGGGTCGAGTCGACCCCGGCATCACCTTGTTGGGCGTCAGCTAAGAAACGGCGCCCGAAACCGGGTCGACGCCATCCTTGACCGACGTGATGGTCGTATCCGCCATCAGCATGAGTCCGCACACCGAGGCGGCATACTCAAGGGCGAGTCGCGTCACCTTCACAGGATCGACGATTCCGGCCTTGATCATGTCCGTCATTTCGCCGGCGCGAGCGTCAAAGCCCCAATTGGCCTTGGCTGCCGGGAGCGTAATGACGCCCTCGACCGTGACCTCACCGTCGAATCCTGCGTTCGAAGCGATCTGCGCGCAGGGCGACCGCATCGCCTTGAGGACGATGCTGACACCGAGCAACTCATCGCCACGGGACTTCTTGCAGGCCTCTTCGACGGCGGGGATGCAGCGCAGGAGCGCTGTGCCACCACCGGCTACGATGCCTTCTTCGCGCGCTGCACGTGTGGCGTGCATGGCGTCTTCGACGCGGAATTTCTTCTCGGCAAGTTCCTTCTCTGTGGACGCACCGACGGAAATCACGGCGACACCGCCGGTGAGCTTCGCCAGGCGTTCCTGAAGCTTCTCGCGATCGTAGTCCGACGTGGTGACGGCAATCTTGGCGCGGACCTGCTCAACGCGGTCCTCGACCAACTTCTTCTTGCCTTCGCCATCGATCACGATGGTGTCGTCCTTGTGAACAACGATTTTCTTCGCGCGACCGAGGTCTGCGAGTGTGATCGATTCCAAGGTCTTGCCGGTCTCTTCGGCGACTACGACGCCGCCCGTGAGGATCGCGAGGTCTTCGAGCATCGCCTTGCGACGATCTCCGAAGCCCGGGGCCTTCACGGCGCACACGTTGAGGACGCCACGGAGCTTATTGATGACGAGAGCAGACAACGCGTCTCCCTCGAGATCCTCTGCCACGATGAGGAGTGGTGCACCCTGTTGGGCAACCGCCTCGAGAACCGGAATAAGATCCCGGACATTCGAGACCTTCTTCTCATGGATCAGGATGTAGGCGCCCTCAAGTTCCGCCGACATCTTCGCCGGGTTGGTCACGAAGTAGGGCGAGATGTAGCCCTTGTCGAAGGACATGCCCTTAACGATCTCAAAGGTCGTTTCGCGGCCTTTTGCTTCTTCGACCGTGACGACACCTTCCTTGCCGACGGCCTCGATTGCTTTGGCAATCGTCGCGCCGGTCTCCTCATCCTGATTGGCCGAGATCGTGGCAACCTTGGTGAGATCATCAAGGCCACGAACCGGCTTCGCGAGTGCCTTGAGAGCGCTCGTCGCCGCTTCGACAGCCTTGTCGATTCCGCGCTTCAGTGCGACCGGAGAGGCCCCGGCGCTGACGTGGCGCAGACCGGCCGAGAAAATGGCCTCAGCCAAGACGATGGCGGTAGTGGTGCCGTCGCCTGCCTTGTCGCCCATCTTCGAGGCCACTTCGTTCACGAGCTTGGCGCCCATGTTCTCGAAGGGGTCCGGGAGTTCAACCTGCTTCGACACCGTGACGCCGTCTTTGGTGGCGGTCGGGTTGCCGGAGCCGCCAGCGAAAATCACATGGCGGCCACGCGGGCCGAGAGTGACTTTGACTGCCTTGGCCAACTTGGTGACACCATCGTGCATCTTCTTGCGCGTGGCGTCGTCGAACATCATTTGTTTTGACATATGTCAGACTCCCGTAATCACTCGAACTTCGCGAGAATTTCGGACTCGCGGAGGATCTTGTACTCGGTGCCTTCGATCTTGATATCGGTTCCGGCGTACTTGCCGTAGACCACCTTGTCGCCCTTCTTCACACCGAGGGGAAGACGCGCGCCGTCCTTCGACAGACGTCCAGGTCCGGTCGCGATGACCTTCCCATTCTGCGGCTTCTCCTTGGCAGTCTCGGGGAGCAAGATGCCGCCCGCGGATTTATCCTCGGCTGCGGTGTTCTCTACGACGATGCGGTCATCGAGAGGACGGATGTTGATTTTTGACTTAGTGTTCGTGGTCATGGTCGTTGTTTCTTTCTGTCTTAGTAGTCGTCGAGGCCGGCGTCGTGTCCGGCTCCAGCGTTGTCTTCTTCCTTCGCCTTCGGCGCCTCGGTGATGAGGCAATTCGTGGAAAGAAGCGTGGTTGCCACGGACACAGCGTTCACGAGCGCGGATCGGGTGACCTTGGCCGGGTCAACGATGCCCTTCTCGATAAGGTCGCAGATCTCGCCGGTATCGGCATCATGGCCGATCGAGAACTTTGCTTCGTCCAAGACCCGGCGTTCGATCACGGCGCCAGGATAGCCGGCGTTTTCCGCGATCTGACGGAGGGGCGAGCCAAGGGCCTGGCGAAGAATTGCGTAACCGGTGACGACATCCGCTTCGCGGTCGCTGACCTTGGGCGCCTTGACGCCCACGGCGAGGCGGGCGAGGGCGGTGCCACCGCCAGGAACAATGCCCATCTCAAGAGCGGCCTTCACGGCGGAGTGCGCGTCCTTGATGCGGGCCTTCTTCTCTTTCATCTCGGTTTCGGTGGCGGCGCCGACATTGATCGACGCGATTCCACCGGAGAGCTTCGCGAGGCGCTCTTGGAGCTTTTCCTTGTCGTAGGACGACTCAGTTGTCTCGATTTCGCGGCGGATTTGCTTGACTCGTCCGGAGACGTCGGCAGCCTTGCCCTTGCCTTCGATGATCGTCGTGTCTTCCGACGTGATCGTGATTTTGCGCGCCGAGCCCAAGTCCTTGAGGGTGACTTGTTCGAGGTCGACGCCGCGGTCCTTCATGATCGGGTTTGCGCCGGTCAATGCCGCGATGTCCTCGAGCATGGACTTGCGACGATCACCGTAGGCGGGCGCCTTGACGGCGACGCAGTTGACCACGCCTCGAAGTTTGTTGACGACGAGGGTCGCGAGCGCTTCACCCTCAATATCCTCTGCGATGATCACCAGCGGGCGATTTGCCTTGCTAATGGCCTCAAGAAGGGGAATGAGCTTCTTGATGGTCGAGATCTTGTCCTCATGGACCAAGATGAGTGGGTTCGTGTACTCGCACTCGAGGGACTTCGAGTCGGTCGCGAAGTGAGGAGAGAGGTACCCGCGGTCGAACTGCATGCCGTCAACGACACGCACTTCGGTTTCGGTGCCTTTGCCCTCTTCGATGTTGATGATGCCGTTCTCTCCGACGTCCTTAAACGCCTTGAAGAGGATCTCACCAATCGAGCGATCGCCGTTGGCGGCAATCGTCGCAACCTGAGCGAGGCGGACATGGTCGCCGAGCGACACTTTCTGAGCCTTCTTCCCGAGGTCAGCGAGAACCTGCTCGGAGGCTTCACGGATGCCACGCGAAAGTTGCATGACATTTGCGCCCGCCGTGAGGTGCTTGAGTCCCTCAAGGAAGATGGCTTCTGCGAGGACGGTCGCCGTGGTGGTGCCGTCGCCTGCAATGTCGTTGGTCTTGCTCGCCGCCTCCTTGAGGATCTGAGCGCCGAGGTTCTCGTACTTGTTGCCGAGGTCGATCTCGTCGGCGACGGTGTAGCCGTCCTTGGTGATTTGGGGGCCACCGTAGCCCTTGTCGATCACTGCGCAGCGGCCGCGGGGGCCGAGGGTGCTTTTCACCGCGCGAGCGAGCTTCGAGACGCCCGCCTTGAGGGCATCGCGGGCTTCGCTGTCAAAGCAGAGTTGCTTGGCCATGGGTGCGAATCTCCGGTCGGCCCCTCGTCGGGGGCCTCGTGGGGAAAGGTGCCACCCCAACGGGGCGGCAGGCCCGGACGGGTCCGGGTGGGGGGGCTGTGAGCAATCGACGGGCCAAGGCTCATCGCATGGGTTCGGGGCGCATTAGCTCGACTGATGCTGCCAAGGTGTCAGCCGTGGGGTGATCGGGCCTCCGCCGAGCGCTGACAGGCTGGCAGAAGAAACTCGGGTTGTGGCGGAGGTCGCGAGGGTCTTCGCCGTTTGTGGTAGGACGTGGCCAATCCTCCCATGAACCCCCGTACCATCGCCGTGTTCTTCGTCGTGGCTGCGTCCTTAATGGCGCAGTTCTCGGTTCTGCGTGCCGACGGGACACGGGTCTCGGGGGCCTTTGTCGGGGTTGGACCCGATGGCGCCCTTTCGATTCGCGTAGGAGACGCGTCCGTTCGGGTCGACCCTGCTGTCTTGGTTGCGCTCGAAGGTGATCCCTCGCCGTCTCTCATACCACCCGGAATGCTGCGGTTTGACCTTCGTGACGGAAGCCGTGTCATTGGAAGGCTGACAAAGGGTGGCGACGAGACACTCGAGGTTGTTGGCTTGTGTACCGGTGCCCTACGTTTTGCCATCGAGGACATCGACGTCGTGTGGAATTTGGGATTGCCACACTCAGGTACTAACCTCGGCGGTGACGCGAAGAAGGATGGTCTCTACGTCGACCGTGACGGCCGACTTGATGCACTTCCGGGCACGCTCGTGTCCCTTGCTTCGGATGCAGCTACGTTCTCGTCGGCTGCGGGAACGAAACGCGCATTCGCGTGGAACAAGGATCGCGTTGCCGCGATCCGCTTGGCGTCCGAAGCCGACCGACCGGTCCGTTCGTCGACGGTGACGCTCGAGCTGCGCGACGGGTCTCGCTTGATGGGGCAGCTCGTCCCTTCGTCGGGACCTACGCTGCATGTGAAGTTGGTCGGTGGTGGTGAGGCGATGGTCGATCCATCGGGACTTCGCGTCGCGATGTTCACCGGCGGAAAATTCAAACATATCTCCGATCTACAGCTCGCGGTAACTGATCGTCCATTCTTGCCGACATTGCTTTCAAGAGAGGTTCTAAAGGACAAAGGACTCGGGACGTGGTTGCGGATCGGTCGAGTTGTTTACACAAAGGGGCTGCTCATTCCGGCGGGCATCGAAGTGCGGTTTCCTTTGGATGGCGCAACCTCGTTTCGTGGCGATCTGGGAGTCGACCCTGGCGTCGCGGGGCGTTCCATGGCCGGAAGTGTCCGGTTCGTCTTTCTTGTCGCCGATCGTGTCGTCGGTGAATCGCGCGAGTTGCGTGCAGGCGACGAACCGCAGTCGATGCAAATCGATGGTTTGAAGGGAGCCAAAGAGCTCACCATTCGTGTGATCCCCGCTTCGCCGGCAGGGTCTGCGCTTCGCGCCGTTTTGGGGAACGCCTGGCTCCTGCCGTGACGTTCCTGTGTCCAGAACGATTCTGGATCGCGGCTGCGATCCCCGTCATGTTCCTCTGCGCTTGGGTAATGAAGCGCCGACAACCGGTTTTGGCGCGGACCGTGTCTTTCGCCTTGCGTTCCGCTGCGCTCTTGTTGTTGACATGGGCCGCCGCCGAGCCCACTCGCGAGATCGTTGAGATGATCGCAACGCGAACGGTCGTTGTGGTCGATGCGTCGCGAAGTGTGGATGGTTCCGCACGTCAACGTGCCAGTGAGAGCATCGCCGCGTGGGCCCGAGCAGGGTGCAAAGTCGACGTCTGGACTTTTGGAGACACGCCAACATTTGTCGGCTCCTATGGGCCCGGCCCACTCGACGAGGCAATCCCTTGGCCGTCCGGCGCGATGGCATCGGATCTCCTTCCTGCGCTCGGCGAGAGCCTTCAGGCGGCTCCGGATTCCAAGTCAGTTTCGCTGGTCGTCGTTACGGATGGGGCGATCGATCGACTGCCTTCAAAGCTCGAGGGTGTCGCAGAGTCGTGGCTGGTTTCTTCCGCCTCTGAACGACGAAACAGCATTCGACTCTCGTCAGCAAGACTCACGTCGACTCCAACGGAGAAACAGCCATTTGAAATAGAAGTCAAGGGAGAGTGCACGGATGGAGTACAAGGCGAGTTTGGTGTTTTCGTCGATGGGCGCGAGATAGGAAAGTCTCCCGTGAGCGGTCCCGCCGGTTCCTTCGCGATTAAGGTTCCAATGCCAGGGCTCGATCGCGGCCGTCATGTCATCGGCGTTGTTGCACGCACCGGCGATCCGGAAACTCTCGATGATCATGCGGGCTGTGTGGTTGACGTCACGGGACCACCGCGTGTGCTTGTCATTGCACCTGCTGGAATTTCGCAATCGGCGTCGGCGCTCGCAGTTCAAGGGCTTGATGTCAAGCGCGACGATGGTTCCCAAATAGAGCAGGCCCTTGAGGTCATGGATCATCAGGGTGCGGTAGTTATCGATCGCATGCCTCTCACTTGGATTGCCTCGGAAGGCGTGACGTCCCGCCTCCTCGCTTACACGCGTCGAGGCGGTGGGCTCTTCATCATTCCCGTCGGAGCGAAGGGCGCGATGGCTCCTTCTTCCGTCGGTGCCGGGCCTTCTTGGTTGCCATTGACGGGAATCGAGCTCCCTCGACCGCCTACTCTTCCGGAGACTCCGCCCAAGCCTCAGGACCCAAGCGATGGGTTGAAGCCTCCTGAGCCGGAGAATCGAACGACAGATCGCCGCCGCGTCCCCACCCTCGGTCTTCTGATTCTGATCGATGCGTCGGGGTCGATGAAGGGGCAGAAACTGAGACTGGCAAAGGAAGCCGCGATTGCCGCGGCTGAGGTCCTTCACGAGGAGGATCGCATCGGCGTCGTTGCATTCAATGATCGTCCACTCGAAGTGTTGCCGATGACACGGGCTGGCGACCGCAGTGAAGTTGTGGATCGCATTTCTCGCATTACGGCGGCGGGTGGTACCGATTTCGTCCCAGCACTCGATTTGGCTAGCGAGATCCTCGAGGCCGAGAACCTCGGAATCAAGCACGTCGTGCTTATTAGCGATGGTGAGAGCAAGCCCGGTCGATTTCGACCGCGAGTCGAGGCGCTTCGCGCGATGGGCGCGACCGTAACGACCATTGGGGTGGGGTATGAGGCTGACGCCAACACTCTCACCGACATTGCAGTCGCCGGAGGCTCGAAGTACCTCCGCGCAGACAATGAACGAGAGATCCCGCAACTGCTTGTGGTCGAGGCGGAGAGAGTGGTTGCTGCATCCGGTGCGCGGAAACGTGAACCGCCGAAGCCGCCTGGCAGCACGCCGAATCCTGTCTCGCCGAAGCCGCCGCCGAACAAGACCGATACCCCAAGCGCCCCTGTCAACTCGAACCCCGATGCAACGAAAAAACGCAAGGTAGGGATAAGTCCAGATGGCTCTGCGGCCTACCTTCGGAATGTTGATTGGAGTAAGACTGCCGGTGTTGACGTGGTGCATCCCGTCGTGGCGCGTCCCGGCGCATGGGTCACTTTAGTCACCGATGACGGGAGTCCGATGTTCGCCCACCGACACGAGGGATTTGGTCTAGTAGCGATGTCGGCGTTTGCGTTTGAGGGTGATGGGTCAGGAGATGTTTCGGGATTCGATGGCATCTCGGCGTTCCTAGCTCAGGTCGTGCGTTACATCGCCCCAACCGTCAAACCGGAGCGTTGGGCCGTCGGGGTCGAACCGTTTGGAAGATCGTTCCGGGTGTCGGTCACGGATCTTGAGAACGATGCATCGCAGGTGATGGGGCTTGCGATCAGCGCGCGTGACGCCGAGGGGCACGAGGTTGCGTTGAGGACAGTCGAATCACAGGGCGGGGCGGCTGTGCTGACGGTTCCTGATAGCCATCCCAATGGGCTCATGGAAATTCATGTGACGTCGCCGACGGGATTGGGCAAGGGATTCGCCGCCATTGCGATCCCCCCGCCACGCGAGGTGGCAAGTCGAGGCGGCAGCGCGGAGGGACTCGCGGCGATTGCGGAGGCGATTGGCGCGAAAGTGTCACCTCAGTTTCCAATCGACCCGGGCCCCGAAGCTCCCTCGCGCCGTCGGCGTGAGCCCGTGCCTTGTCGTTGGCTGTGGGCCTTGCTTCCGATCATCATGGCGGACATCGTGGTGGGGCGGCTTTGGCCGCCGCGACGCGTATGACCCCAATTCACGAGTGTTGTGTTTCGACGGGTGACCCTCAAGGGATCGGCCCCGAAGTCTCCGTGAAGGCGGCGCGCGAAATGTCATTGCGAGGATCGGCCCGGGTCGTGCTCGTCGGTGTGGAGAGCGACCTCATGAACGCCGGTGCCTCGGCGTCATGGCCGCGCATTCGTGAGAACGAGGATGCGCTTGCTGCGGTCTCACTGCTCCCTGTGCCCGCGTCGCCACAACGCATCGAAGAGCCACCCCCTTCGGGCGACGGTGGCCGACGGGCTCTTGCGGCGCTTGATGTGGCATTGCGCCGAGTGCGAGCCGCGCCGCGCGGGCGAGCGCTCGTGACGGCTCCCGTTTCGAAGGTTGCGGTCACACGGTCCGGGGTGCCATTCGATGGCCACACCGGTTGGATCGCTCGAGAATGTGGCACGACGCACGTCGTGATGTTGTTCGAGGCGCCGAAGTTTCGGGTTGCATTGGCGACGGTTCATGTGCCTCATTCGAAGGTCGCTTCGCGACTCTCGTTTGACGGACTCTTGGCGACGCTGAGAGTTATCGATGCGGATCTCCGCACAAGGTTTGGACTGGTTGCTCCGCGCATCGCGGTCCTTGGCCTCAATCCGCACGCAGGCGAGAGCGGTTCGCTTGGGAGCGAGGAAATCGACGTGATCACGCCGGCGATCGCGCAGGCCGTGGCCGAGGGGCTTCATGTTCGCGGCCCATTCCCGGCCGACACGTGGTTCAGGCCCGAATTCGAAAGTCGCGCCGATTGCACTTTGGCGATGTACCACGACCAAGGCCTCCTACCCGTGAAGTGCCTAGCCTTTGGCACGGCAGTCAATGTGACGTTGGGGTTGCCGATCATTAGGACCTCGGTTGACCATGGCACAGCTTTCGATATCGCAGGCAGAGGGATCGCGGATGCCTCGTCGATGCTCGTGGCTATGGACGTTGCGCAACGGCTCCTCAATGCTCCTTGAGGGGATCGTTAGGGGCATATTTGCCCCGGTTTTCACCGTGTTGAAACCCCCGGCTGTAAACGGGTAAAGTCTTGGCCCCCCAGAGCACGCATCCGCTACTTTCAGAGCGGCTGTTTCAGGGGGCGCTCGGTAGGCTTCATGGCGTCGCGTTCCAACAACTCCAACACACTCTTTGACATCCTCGGCAAGGACGGCTCAAGTCCAGCGCCGCGGATCGAAACCGCTTCACCCGCGACCGTGGTGGGCATTGTCATGGTGTTGGGATTGCTCGCAGTCGTCGGAGGCGCGTGGTGGTTTACGCGCAACGACACGCCTACCAACCCTCCGCCGCTCAACAATCGGGCGAACGAAGCTCCGGTCGTCGCTCCCGCGGTCTACGCGGTCGAGGTGACGACCCGTGCATGGCGCAACGAAGCCGATCGCAAGGACATCGAAGCCGATGTCAAGAAACTCCTCGGGGCGCTCCTTGAGCGCACCGACTTCGCAAGATCAGATCCGCGCGCTGTGCCGGATCTCGAACGTCGACTTTATCGCGTGTTAGTGGGCAGAGCTCCGACACGCGCCGATCCCGAGCTCGTGAAGCTTGAGGAGCGGGTGAAGAAGTTTGTTTGGAATGGTAGGCGAGCCTTCGAGGAGACGGCTCGTCGCATCGAAACTGGAGAGAAGTGATCCCATGACCGTTGACCGCACCCTAGTGTCGAAGGTGTCCATGGCTCGCGCACGCAATGTCTACACGCGCGCCGAGCGGATTGAACTGCTCAAGAAGTCGGGTCGCATTCAGGAAGGCCGAGCTATCGGACTTCCAAAGACCCGAGTTGAGAAAGTTGTGAAGAAGGTCAAGGAGAAGAAGAAGGAAGCGGCCCCGGCTGACGAGAAGAAGGCCGCCGCACCTGCCGCGAAGAAGTGATCTTTGTCGAACCCTCTGGGTTCGACGGTGTGAATCACCTGACCACGGGAGACGCCCGCGATGGGCGTCTCGCTATTTTTGGGTTCGCATTCAATGACAGCTGACCTCGCCCGCCTTGCAACTGCCGAACGGAAACGTTCGGCTGACCTCGTGGAGATTTTCTCTGCGATTCAGGGGGAGGGTCCGCGTACGGGTGAACGTCACTTGTTCGTTCGTTTCCTGCACTGCGACATGAAGTGTGCATACTGCGACACTCCGGCGTGTCATACGCCGCTGGACTCTTGGCGGCTCGAGCGTACTCCCGGGCGCCGTGATTTCGAACGCCGATCCAATCCCGAACCTCTCGCAAGCCTGTGCGACATCGTGAATCTTGCGTTGCGGGGGCCGGTTCGACATGCGGCGGTTTCGTTGACGGGGGGCGAGCCGCTTCTTCAGCCTTGGGCGATTCGCGACCTTGCACCCGTCGCTCGCGCAGCCGGCGCACGAGTCCTGCTAGAGACGGATGCGAATCTTGATGGAGCCTTTGACTCCGTCCGAGATTGCATCGACATCGTCAGCATGGACTGGAAGATCCCATCCGCGACTGGTGAAGAGGTGCGCAAAGACGCGCATGTGCGCATCCTCGACCACGCGAGAGGGATCGAGACCTACGTCAAAGCTGTGTTCGCGGGGAGTACCCCGGACCATGAGATCCTCGACGCTGCGCGCACGGTGGCGCGCGTGCGTCCTGAGATCCCCTTCATCCTGCAGCCAGTGAGCGCCTTCGGGACGTTCAAGGACACGCCAACCCCGTCGCGTGTCCTCGAAGTTCAGGAGCTCGCCATGGCAGTCCACGCGGATGTGCGGGTTATTCCACAAGTCCACCGCCTTTCAGGACAACTCTGACGCCATGAGCCGCCCATCTGTCGCCATTGTTGGCCGCCCCAATGTGGGGAAGTCATCGCTTCTCAACGCCCTCGCGGGTGTTCGTATCTCCATCGTCGATCCGACGCCTGGCGTCACGCGCGACCGCATCGGCGCAGACATCCGGTACAAGGAACGATGTTTCGAGCTCGTCGATACCGGCGGTATTGGCATCGTTGATCGCCACGAGCTTGAGATGCACGTGGAAATGCAGATCAACGCTGCGGTGGCCGGCGCCGATCTCGTGTTGTTCACGGTTGATGCCCAAGACGGATTGACCCCATTGGATCGGCAGGCAGCGGAAGCCCTGCGTCGCTCTAAGAAGGCGGTGCTGCTTGTCGCCAACAAGGTCGACGACGAACGCTTCGAAGGATTCCTAGGAGAATTCCATAAGCTCGGAGCGGGCGACCCCATCTGCGTGTCGGCCAAGTTCACCATCGGCCTCGACGAACTTCTCGATGCCATCGTCGCTGCGCTTCCTGAGCGCCGGGATGACGAGGATCTTCACCAAACGGACGATCTGAAGATTGCCATCGTCGGTCAACGCAACGCCGGCAAGAGCACCCTGCTAAACGCAGTCCTAGGGGAGGACCGGGTCATCGTGAGCGACGTCCCGGGAACCACGCGCGATTCGGTGGACGTCCGTGTAGAACGCGACGGGCGAGCGTTTGTCGTCATTGACACCGCAGGCGTCCGCAAGGCCAACCGACTCTCGGACTCGATTGAGTTCTACAGCCAGGTTCGTGCCCGCGAAGCGGTCGAGCGATGCCAAGTTGCGATCCTTCTCATCGACGCGACCAAGGAAGTCTCACAGGTTGACAAGGAAGTTGCGGATTGGATCTTGGAACGACGCCGGGCCTGCGTTCTCGCCATCAATAAGTGGGACCTTGCCGAGGCGACTGGGATCGAGACCGAGAAATATCTGACATATCTCGAGACGCGGCTGCCCCTCCTTCACTATGCGCCGGTGGTGTTTCTTTCGGCCAAGGAGCGCACACGCGTCGAGGAGATTCTCGAGGTTAGCTTCGACTTGCATCGTCAATCCGGGACCAGAATTTCGACGGCCGATGTCAACAAAGTTCTCCGAAAGGCTTTCGAGATGCGGAAGCCTTCGCGTTACGAGGGCAAGTCCGGAAAACTGTTCTATGGCACCCAAGTTGGTACTCATCCGCCGTGGTTCGTCATCTTCGTGAACGAGCCAAAACTATTCCGAGATGATTACCGTCGTTTCCTTGAGAATAGGCTCCGCGAAGCATTCGGGTTCTCGGAGATTCCATTGAGAATCTCCTTCCGCGCGCGATCGCCTATTGAACTTGAGTAACGGGGCCCTTTCGCCCCGTAGGAGTTCCGATGAATCGTCCCATCTGGTCGGTGATCATTCTGTCGCTTGTCGCCTTGGGCTGTGCGTCTAGCCCCCAACCCACCGTCGAAAACGGCTTGGCGACCTACAAGAACACGCGGGCTTATCTCCTCGATTCGATCCGAGAGGAGCTTAAGCCGATTGGTGGCGTCGAATCCGAAGATGCGGAGGTCGGATCCATCAGTTCGGCGTGGCAGGTGCGGCTTTCTCCATTCGATCAGATGGGAATGCGCACCCGTGTCGTCGTGACCTACAAAGGTGATGAAGACGCGGGATTCGAGGTCTCCGCCGCGCAGGAAACTGAGTCGAATACCAATCAAAAAGCACCACTCGAGGGTGCGGTAGCGGATTGGAAACCCACGTCGAGCGATGGCAATCTCGCCGCACGTTTTTTACAGAATCTCGATCGGCGATTACGTCCCAATGATGCGTGGAAAAATCGACGCGCACGTTGATGGCGTGCGACGTAGCGAAGAAGACGTCAGAAAAAAAAATGACATGACTCGCCTGTTGCCACTTGCGCGTACGAAACCTCGCGCCTAATCTCATGGTGTGCACAAGGTGTGCACGAAAAGGTTTACGGGACCTTTTCTTCTATAGGTACTTCCAACGGAGGTAGTGCATTGGCTAAAAAAGCAAAGAAGGCCGCTAAAAAGGCGACCAAAAAAGCAGCTAAGAAGACTGCTAAGAAGAAGTGACGAGATCGTCACCTTCACGGGTGACGAACTCAAAGGAAGGCCGCGCTGCAAGCGCGGCCTTCTCGCTTTTCTAGGCTTGTTTTCAGCGAATTCGGAGTGCGTGCGATTTGACGAGCGCAAAGACCTCGTCACCGATCTTGAGCGCGAAGCGCGCCGCCGACTGTGCTGTGATCCGCGCCTTGAAGACGCACTGCGGATCGTCGGGCGAGAGATGCACGATCGCCGCGCCTCCGATCAACTCCAGACCAACGACGCGCACCGAGAGAACGTTTCTTGCGCTGACACCGGTCGGTCGTGAGGTGGCGAGAATGACGTCGTCGGCGTCGAGAAAAATGCGGACGGTGGACCCTTCGCGGAAAATAATTGAGCTCGTTGCGACCCAATGCGTCACGCCGACCGAGATCGTGGTTGTGTCCCGCTCGCATGATCCAGGTGTTGCGATGACGGTCCCTTCCATGATCGACATGGTCCCGTCCGTGCTTCCGGGGAAATTGTTGAGAACGTGTGGAATACCGCCCGTCTCGTGGACCACGCCTCCCTCCATGAGGGCTCCATGCGTAGCAAGCGCCGTTGCTTCGTCCGCACGATGAGTGATCAGCAACGTTGGGCGTGGAAAGTCATGCAAAAGCCGTTGCAAGTATCGGAGTACTTCGTTTCGAAGTCGGTCGTCGAGACCGGTGAGGGGCTCGTCGAGGACGAGGGCTCTTCGGGCGGAAAGCAGGGCTCGACCCATCGCTACCCGGCGTCGTTCACCTCCCGAGAGCACTGATGGTCGGCGAGACAGCAGGGGCCCGAGTTCAAGTGCTTCAATCGCCTGTTCTAGGGTGACACCACCTCCCCCCTCCATGGAGTGTGGGGAAAGAGTCAGGTTGTCGCGCACGGACAGGTGCGGCATGAGAAGGTCATTTTGAGGGACATAGCCGATCCCGCGTTGATCCGGGGGGATGAGGATTCCGCGTTCCGTGTCTTCAAGAATAGTGTCCCCGATGGCGATCCGTGAGGACTCTGCCCGGAGCAAACCGACTAGGCAGCGCGCTAGGGAGGTCTTACCTGATCCCGATGGTCCCATGATCGCGACGATGGGATGATCGAACGTGATATTGGCCTTAAGGGTCGGGTGGGTCAGTCGAAGTTGGATGTCCCAAATCACCATGTGCGCCGACCTTGCCGATCCGCAATCAGGAGTGCTGCAACCGCAATTGCGACTGACACCGCAATGAGTCCCCATGCTGCAGATTCGTTTGAGTCGTGGATCGCGTCGTAAATCGCCATCGACAGCGTCTGGGTCGATTGCGGGATGTTGCCTGCGACAACTAGTGACGCCCCGAAGTCACCCAAGGACCTTGCGAAGGCGAGTGCCAAGCCCGACCAAATTCCTGGCGCTGCTAGCGGCAGAGTCACTTTGAGGAATACGCGGATTCGGGAGAGCCCCAAGGTTCGGGCGAACGCCGGGAGGTTTGGATCGACGGATTCGAATGCAGTGACAACGGGTCCGAGAAACATTGGAAGGGAACCAGCGAATGCCGCGAGCGCCGCCCCTTTCCAATCGAAGACCAAGGGAAAGCCGATGGACTCCAGCCACTGTCCCACGGGTCGACGGGAAGAGAAAACCGTGAGGAGGAACCACCCGACAACGGTCGGAGGCAGAATGAGGGGGAGTGAAGTGATTACCCGCAAAATGCGGAATGGGAATCCGCGGCGGTGTGCCATCAGCCGGGCCAGCGGGATGCCAATAAGCAGGCACAGCGCGGACGCGGCGATCGCGACTTTGAGGGAAATGACGACTACCGAGTAGACCATGTTGCTCGCGGGCTTGGCTGTGAAAGGCCATTCAGTTCCAGCGCATCGCCCGGCTGACGAGCGGTAAGCCGTTGCCACCATGCCGTGGCCTCGGGCGAGGCTGATGTCGAAAGTGCCCCCCATGCTCTCAAGGGCTGGTGGAGTTCGGCCGCAATCGGCAGGTGGCGTCCGGACCCGCGTTCGGAAAATGGGACGACTGCGAATGCCACCTCACCTTCGGCGACGAGCTTTTCGGCGAGACCGACATCATCGGTGATCACGATGCGTGAATGGAGGGACTCCCAAAGCCCGGCCCGTGTCAGTGCTTCCTTAGCCGCGATGCCAAAGGGTGCGGTCTCAGGGTTGGCTAATGCAATGCGGCCCGGCAAAATCCTTAGGTCATTGATTGATGTTGGGATAGGAGACGACGGGCTTGAGGCGAGTGACAGTCTCAACGTCCCGAGCTCGCGGAGGGTATCCGGGGCGATCTTGTGGGCGGCCAATAGGCCCATTGGCTCAATCGGACTCAAGAGGATCACGACATCGCAAGTGAGCCCTTCGAGAAGCTGCTTCTCAAGAGTCTTGGATGCACCGCGCACGACGGTGACGTTGCGATCGAGTCCGCACTCGGTCATGAGCCGTGCGATGGATGACGCTGCGACGACCCGGGGATTCGCGGCAGGCGAACCGCAGCTGGCAAGCATCATTCCCGCATGCACGAGGGTCAGAAACGTCTGCAGAAGGCGCATAGGTGCATCCTACGACGGCCCGGGCAGGCTCACTTTGGCGGTACAGGATCGCCGACAGGCTCGCCCCATCGCAGGGCAAGTTCGCGGGCGGCGCGAAGCTCTGGGTCCTTCCGGAGGGCCAAACGCAGGAACCTCAGGGCCGATGGTCGGTCCTTCTGTGCCTCGGCTTCCAGGGCGAAGCCAAGTCGCGCCCGCGCATAGGCTCGAGAGCCTTCGCGCTGGAGGCGTGAATCGGTTCCGGTGGCTCGCGAAATCGCGAGCGAGAAGTCGGTCTCGGCTAGGGCGGCCCACCAGGACGGTTGGTTGGAATCCTGACAGAGACCGACGAGGAGTTCTTCACGCAGTCGGTGAAGTGCCTCGACCGACGACCCCGTGGGGACGCTGGGGGCAGGTGTCGACGCTTTCGGAAGCGGTTCTTCAGTCAAGCGACGCTCGCGCTGGGCTTCGAGCGTCGCGCGTCCTTTCAGGACACTTAGGTCGCGTGACGCGCCGAAGCGAATTTCTTCATCTACGATGAGGCGCAACGCGGTAACCCCAGCGGCGTCCTCGTCGAGAAGCAGCGCCGCGAGATTGCGACGCAAGCGTGGGGCGTTGGGGATTGCGTCGATTCCATCGCGAAGGGTCTGAACGGCTTCAGCGATGCGATCTGACTCACGGGCACGGCGTGCGCCAAGGACGGCCGCCCCCGGATGGTGCGGAACTGCACGATTCGTCGCAGCGATAAGGGCATCCGTCACCGCCGCGTCCGGGAAGTCGGCAAGGACTTCATCGCCGACTCCAGCGGCGGCCAATGCGGAGCGCGCGTGTTCGAGCTCGTCCGATGCCAACGCGGCACGGAACGAGCGTCCAGGGTCCTTCAGCGGGGAGCCCGGGAGGAACTTCAGCCGTCGACCCGCCTCACGCAGTTCGTTGCGGGCAACTTCGGCATTGCCGTCAACGAGCGCGCCCTTGCCGCGATTCAACGCAGAGACGGCCGCACCGACCGTGCGGTCGTCCGCAAGTACCAAGAGCGATGCGAGACCGCCGAGCACGGCAAGAACCCACCCCGCGCGCCTTGCGAGACGATCGCCGTTAGCGCGATCGACAGGCGCAATCCCGGTCGCTCCGAGCAATAGGCCGAATGCGAGCGTCCCTCCTGCGTGGCCGAATGGCGCACGAAGGCATGACGTGACGATCAATGCGGCGGTCGCCGCGAGGAGCGGAGCACCCGCCGGATCGCCCTGACGCCAAGCCTTCAGCCCGCGAAAGATCCCCAAGCCGATCATGGCCGCGAACGCGAGTAGGCCTATGAGGCCGCACTCAGCTGTGGTTCGAAGGAACTCCTGGTGGGGATCGTCAGCGCGGGTGTCGACACCCGAAAGGGCCCACTCTTCGGTCTGGCGGTAAGGGAGGAACGCGGCTTCAAAGCGACCGCCGCCGACTCCGAACGGGAGGTGGTCTCGAATAAGGTCGGCGGTTCCTTCCCAGAGGCCAAGACGAACGCGACTCGTGGGCGACGTGCTGTCGGCTACGGACTTCGCGGCATCGCGAATGGGAGCGGCCTGAGGCAGGAGTACCACCAGCAATGCAACGAACGCGAGCGCGCCCCCGAGGGTCGATGCGCGACGCCATCGAAGGCTTGCTGTTCCCGACATGATCCACGCAATCCCTGCAACGATGAACCCCACTGCGAGGGCTAACGCTCCACCTCGCGAACGCGAGATACCAACTAGCGCGAGGCCGCAGCCACCAATGATGGCGGCCGAAACCGGCACGCTCGCGCCGCAGGCGAGTCGCGCAATGGCAGCTGCCGCGAGTGGCGCAAAGACCTCCGCGAGCGCATTGGAGTTTCCGATCAACCCCGAGGGCGAGACATCGTTGCGGTCTGGAATCCACTCAAAGATCCCGGCATGGCGGCGAGCCATCGTGATCGCGAGGCTCAGCAGGCACGAGATGGCGATCGTTGCGACCAGCCTTGCCCGCCACGGCGAGCCGGACAGGGCCGCACCCGCAAGGACGAATGCCATGGGGAGCACCAGGCGAACCGAGTGAAGCGCGAGAGCATTTGCGTCAGGACCCTGAAGGACATGCGGCAGGACTCCCGCGATCCAGAGAGCCGCCGTTGCCAAAAGAAAGACGCGCGCGCGCGCGATAGCCCCTGGCGTTCGGATCGCGAGGAATAGTGCAAGAGGGCACAACGCCGCCGCGACGAGTGCATGGCGCGGCGTGACGAATCCATCGAGGAAGAGAGTGGGAATTGCGGTGAGTGGCACCGCCGCGATGAGCACAAGGAGCAGGAACCGGAGGGGCTCGATCATGCCGGCTAGGCCTTCGTCTCGGGAGGCTCGAAGAGAGCCTCAACGAACGAATCGGGATCAAAGTCCTCAAGGTCCTCGATCTTCTCTCCGACGCCGACAAACTTCACCGGGATCTTCACCTGATCTCGTATGCCGATGATGGCTCCACCCTTCGCGGTGCCATCGAGCTTGGTGAGTACCAGCCCGGTGAGGTCGAGTATCTTGCCGAACTCCGCAGCCTGAACGATGGCGTTCTGTCCTGTCGTTGCGTCGAGGACGAGAAGCGTCTCGTGTGGCGCCTCGGGGATGCGCTTGCGAATGATGCGCTTGACCTTCTCGAGTTCAGCCATCAGGTTGCCCTGTGTATGGAGGCGGCCGGCGGTATCGATGATAAGCCATGTAGCCTTCGAACTTATGGCGGCCTCGACGGCGTCATACGCGACGGCTGCGGGATCGGCACCGTTGTCGTGGCGAATCAGTCGTACGCCGAGCCGGTCGGCCCACATTCCAAGTTGCTCAGACGCAGCAGCGCGGAACGTGTCGCCGGCGGCCAGGATGACGGTTCCTTCCTTCTTCAGGCGGTGCGCGATCTTGGCGATCGATGTTGTCTTGCCTGTGCCGTTGACTCCTGCAATGAGGATGACGGTCGGCCCGGAGGCGGCTCGGCGGAGGTTCGAGCCTTCGCTCGCCAGAATCCCTTTTACGTGCGACTTAAGAAAGAAGAAACACTCATCGGTTGTTTTGATCCGTCGTTCTTTCCACTCGGTGCGCACGGCGGCCATCATCTTGGCGACAGTCTTAGGGCCGATGTCTGCGGTGTAGAGATGCTCTTCAAGTTGATCGACCAAGTCGGCGTCGAGTTCCCTCCCAAACGGAAGGATCGCGCGAATGCCGCCCAAGATCTTCTCTTTGGTCTTGCGGAGACCCTCTTTGAGCGCGGCGGTGAGCTTGCCGAACACGCTACGACCCTTCGCTCGAATCGGGCGTGGCCGAAGCTCGCGCACGTGCGAGGTCGTCCTTGACCCGATCAAGTATCCCGTTGACGAATCTGCCCGAATGTTCTGTCGAATAGCGCTTCGAAAGTTCGATGGCGGAGTCGATGATCAGGGCGGGAGAGGTGCCCTCCGCATGAATCAGTTCATAGGCTCCAATGCGCAGCACGTTGCGGTCGATGGCTGCCATGCGCTCAAGGGTCCAGTTCTTCGCAATCGCGCGCAGGCGGGTATCGATGGCCTCGCGTTCGCGCATGACGCCGCGAACGAGCTCGCGGGCGTGTTCGCGGACGACGCCGCCGATGTCCTCGTGAGTGGCAAACGTCTCGAAGGCGTCCGGGCCGCCTTCTTGCCCGAGGTCGCACGCGTAAAGGAACTTTAATGTCAGTTCACGCGCGCGAATATGAGTGCCGAACGGATTGCCTGCGGGAACTTCGGTCACGCGCGACCTCCGAAGCCGAGCGATAGGGGGGCGCCAAGCGCGGAGACCTTCTTGGTGAGGTCCGCCATCTCGAGGGCGACTCGCGCTGCCTCGAAGCCCTTGTTGTCGTCGCCGTCGCCGGCGCGGGCAAGCGCCTGCGCGTCGGTGTCGCAGGTCAGCACTCCGAAGGCGATTGGGCAGCCCGAGTCGAGCATTACCCGCATAACGCCGTTCGAGACTATGTCACATACGTAGTCATAGTGGCTGGTCTCGCCGCGAATCACTGCCCCGAGGGCAATCACCGCATCGTTGCGTCCCACGATTCGCTGGGCTGCGAAGGGGATTTCCACCGCTCCTGGGACGGAGGTTACGGTGATGTTCGCGTCATCGACGCCAGCTGCCGCAAGACCCCTGAGTGCCCCTGCGAGAAGGCGGTCCGTGATCTCTGAGTTGAAGCGCGCCACCACGATGGCGACCTTGCGTCCGCGGCCATCGGGAGATCCGGTAAGTGGGGTCGGCATGATGTCAAACCTCCTACGAGGCTTGGCACGATAGCAAGGCTACGCCGTTGCACCACGTCGCCATGATGTGTTAGTTCGCCGTCAGAATGCAGCCCAGTTGTAACCCGCTCCGAGGTTCGGGGTGAAGACAATCGAAGTCACCCCGGGTGCGAGCGTTCCAGGTTGTCCGAAGGCGTAAAGCATGGCGTTCGGATTGGGCGCCGAGCCACTGCCGATGGTGAATGCAGTCGCTCCAGGGTCCGTTGCACCTGTGCCCGCGCGCGACATGCCGAGGAACATGGAGCCACCTCCGCCTCCCGTGCCCGGGTTTGGAATCTGGTTGACGCCAGAGAGAGTGATGGCACCGTTCGAGGAATCGAGGTCGATCGAGAACGAGAACTGCGGTGCTGCCGTGCCAAACAGAACGATGTTGTTGTAGGCGACGTGAAGGTTCGTTCCGGTTGTCCAGTCAATGACGATGGACGCGGGCAAGGGAAGCGTTGCTGCGATGCCGGGGTGCAAATCAGCCCAGAACCCAGCAAACGGTGTTTGTGTCATTGCCGAGGTCACGGAGGGTAAATACTCTCCAGCGAAGGACGTGGGCCCGATGCAGAGGCGACCGTTCATTGCAACGGAGAACTGCGAATGGCTGATGCCATAGAACGAAAATGGTTGGACCGATGCCACGCACGTGGGGGTGGTCGGCGGCGAGCCGAGCGTATAGAAACCGTCGTCGGACAATTGAGACCCAGCCAAAGTGACTAAAGTCGACTGGCCCGTGATTGCGAGGCGACAAGCGGCGGATAACGCAAGTCCATCAACATGCGTTGGATCGATGTTGACGAGCTGCGTTGAAATGTTCATAGGCGTAGGGGAGGCAAACGGCACGGTCGCCGATGCGAATGGAACGCTGAAGGTGAGCCCGAGTACAAATCCGATGTTCGGATCTGCGAGATCCACATTCACGTATTGGCCGCCCGGAGTGGCAAGCGCACCAAAACTCCCCCGAACAAGTGGCGCTGTACCGAAGATTATCTCGAACGGACTTCCAGCGTTGGTTGACGCGACGTTGAGGTAGGACGTGATGCTGGCGCACTGGTTTCGAACCGAGGGTGACACTGCGGAAGCGAATTGCGTCGCGACACCGTCAATATCCATTGATGAGGCGGCGCTGTTCAATTCCCAATAAATCGATCCGGTCCCTTGCGTATAGCCCAGCCGGACGCTGGCGAGTCGTCCACCGGCGGCCGAACCGAAGCTGTTCCCGAAAGGGCCGATACCCGCAAGATAAGCTTTGCCGTAACCCGCGTACCAGTTGAGGACGCCGTCGTTGGAGATGGCTGTGCCGACGCCTTGAGCCGCACTTCCCGATTGATAATTGATGAATGTCGACTGTGAACAGCCGACCGCAATTCCAAGTTTTTGCCCGGGGGTGATTGTGATGCTAAGGGCGCCCGGGATCGGCGTAAATGTGTTGCCTATTCCCGTGGTGTTGATCCCGAGTGACGTGGTAGGCCCCAAGGCCTGTTGAGTCCAGGCCGCCGCGTTGGACGCCACCGGTACATGCGATGTACCGGCGGTGACCGTCCAGACGCCGATCGTTAGCGGGATAGCTGAACTGTCGAGATTGATATCCATTCCACATATCGTGACCGGGTTGATCGAAATGTTCTCGACGTCGAACATCACACCGTTTTGGCCGTTCGATGCCGTGATGTTCCAAGTCGTGAAGGGCGTGCCGCAGGATGAGCCTTGGGCTGCTGCGAGAGATGCCACCGCAGCAAACGCCGCGGAGATTTGACGAAACCTCATGACGAACTCCTTAGGAATCGAGAGACTCGCGGGATTGCTGACGCCTATGTAGACGAGACAATCATATGGGCCGCCACGCGGTTCCTGCAAATAACGCGCGTCGGATTGCCTCGTATGTGCGGGGGAGGGCGGCTAGCTTGCGCACGGGACCGCCTAGCCTATCTGCAGTTGCGATCCGAATCGCTGCCATCACTATGCATCGAATTGATGCGAATAACTGTCCGCGAAAGTCGTCCGAGAGGATGCCGCCGTCGAAAACAAAAGCGCCCTCCGACCTGTGCCGGAGGGCGCCTTCAAGAGCCGTTAGTCGACTCTAGTGAACTAGGCTATCAGAAGCCGGCCCAGTCATAGCCGCCGCCCATGTTGGGGGTGAAGGCGATCGATGCGACGCCCGGTGCGAGCGTACCGGCTTGGCCGAAGACGTACAGCATGTCGGTTGCCAAGGCAGCGCTGCCTGAACCGGCTGCGGCGAACGCCGTCGGGCCTGGATTCGTCGCAAGTCCACCGCCGCGTGAGATACCGAGGAACATGTTGTTGTCGGATCCCGCCGTCACCGGGAATACCGGGAACGTGTTCATTCCCGAAAGCGTGATGACACCGGTTGCCGTGTCCAATGACATCGACCCATTCAGGAACAAAGCCGCGTTGCCCCAATACCGCATGTTGTTGTAGGCGACGGTCACAACGGAGGTGCTCCAGTCGACGACCAACGAGCAACCTACGGAGAGGTTCGGCTCAAGGTCGACCCAGAATCCCATGGACGGTGATTGCGTAACGGGTTCGGTGGCCGTTGGGCTGAAGTCGCCTGCGTTTGCGCTGGCGCCAAAGAGAACACGGCCGTTTGACGCCACGAAAGTCTGCGTGTAGTTCGTTCCGTAGAACGGCATCACTGGACCAGTGCCGAGGCAGGCGGGGAAAGTCGGAGCGAGCCCGCTAGGCAATGAGACGAATCCGTCGTCCGCAAGTGCACTTTGGCCTAAAGTCAGGCTGGTCGCTATTGGATTCACCTGGAAGCGTGCGGCGGCCGAGAGCGCGAATCCGTCCGGATTGGACACGTCGATGTTCAGCAACTGCGACGAGATGGCGAGCGGGACGGGTGACGAGAACGGAATCACCGCGTTGGCAAACGGAGACGTGAACGCGAGTCCAAGCAGGAACCCAAGGTTTGGATCCGTGACGTCGACGTTTACGAGCTGACCGTTGGCTGTCGCGAAGGAACCTGCGGAGCCACCCGGCGCCAAGGGCAACGACCCATACACCACGTCGAATGGGAAGCCGACGTTGGTCGAATTGAGTGCAACGTTTGACGAGACGCCAACGCACTGGTTGCTTACGGCCGCGTTGAGACCACATGCTAGTTGCGTCGAGACCCCATTGATGTCCAATGAAGAGGCCGCGCTGTTGAGTTCCCATGACGGCGCAAACGACGGGGGTCCGCTTGTGTAGCCGAGCCGGACGCTCGCAAGGCGGCCGCCGGTGGTTGCTGTACCGAAGCTTCCTCCGAACGGTCCGACACCCGCTAAGTAAGCCTTGCCGAAGCCGGCATACCACTTGAGCGTGCCGTCGTTTGACATGGGCATGCCTACGCTCTGAGTGGCGGCGGTCCCGGTTTGATAGTTGACCAAAGTGCCAGTCGAGCATGCCACCGCAAATCCGAGCCGTTGTCCTGACGCGATCGTGATGCTGAGGGCGCTGGGGATCGGCGTAAATGTGTTGCCTATTCCCGTGGTGTTGATCCCGAGTGACGTGGTAGGCCCCAAGGCCTGTTGAGTCCATGCGGCAGCCGTGCTCGCAACCGGCACATGGGACGTGCCCGCAGTCACGGTCCAGACGCCGATCGTTTGCTGAGCTGCCGATGAGTCAAGGTTGATGTCCATGCCGCAAATCGTGACTGTATTGCACGAAATGTTCTCGACGTCGAACATCACACCGTTTTGGCCGTTTTGGGCAGTAATATTCCAGGTTGTAAACGGCGTGCCGCAGGCTGAGCCTTGGGCTGCTGCGAGAGATGCCACCGCAGCAAACGCCGCGGCGAGTGAACGGAACTTCATGTTGAACTCCTTGGAGGTTAGTGAGGCCCGCGCGTTCGGCGGACCCCTAGCACACGCAGGGATCATAAGGGACGCATTGGCAATTGTGCAAACAATCAAATCCAATGTTCGCAAGCCCTCGCCAACGATCTGCCTAGCTAACAGCTTGTCCGGTAACGACTTTGGTCCGGTAAGTCACGCAAGCCACTGTCGTGCTACTCAAGCAAGATTTTTCGATGTTCTTGCGGTTTCCGGGGCGTGTGCGCCCGGAGCGCTGATGTACGAGACAGATCGCGGAGCGCGTTCTCAGTTGGACAGGCGGATTAGAAATGAAGACGCCCCTCGACAGAAGTCGAAGGGCGCCTTCAAGAGCCGAAAATGGACTCTAATGAACTAGGCGATCAGAAGCCGACCCAGTCGTAGCCGCCACCCATGTTGGGGGTGAAGACGATCGACGCCACGCCTGGTGCTAAGGAACCATTGGTTCCGAAGGCGTAGAGCATGTCGTTCGCATTGGCCGCAGATCCGTTGCCAACCGCGAACGCAGTCGCACCCGGGTCCGTCGCACCTGTGTTGCCACGAGTCATGCCAAGAAACATGGAGGCGGTGCCTGCCGGGAGGTTGTTGATCCCACTGATCCAGATTGCGCCGGTCGCCGAGTCAAGATTGATCGAGTAGGAGAACTGAGGTGACGTGGTTCCGAAGTAGACGATGTTGTTGTAGGCGACATTCAGGTTGGTACCCGAGGTCCAGTCCACGGCGACGGAAGCGGTTGCGCCACCTGCGAGAGGGTTCATATCTGTCCAGCATCCCGCGAATGGCGTCTGCGAGAGCCCTTCAGCGACCGTTGCCGAGAAGTCACCCGCGAACGTCGTCGCACCAATCATGATGCGTCCGTTCATTGCCACGGAGTATTCCGTGAAGGTGGTCCCGTAGAAGCTGAATGCAGGGATCGCGGTCAGGCATGTCGGTGACGTTGGAAGTGCCCCGGCCGTGAGGTTGTAGAAACCGTCATCCGAAAGGCCAGAGGGGCCGTACGTGATTGTTGAGGATGTCGGATTGGACTGGAATCGCACAGCAGCGGAGAGTGCGATGAGGTCCGGGTTGGCCGGATCAATATTCGCCATCTGTGCCGATACGCCTAGTGGGATGGGCGCGGCAAAAGGAATCGATTGGTTGGCGAATGGAACCGCCAAGCTGAGTCCGTGGAGGAACGTGACGGTTGGATCGGTCAAGTCAACGTTTAAGAGCTGACCACCTGTCGATGCGATGGCGCCAGCTCCAGCTGCGACCAACGGTGCAAGTCCGTACACGACTTCGTAACCCAATCCAACATTAGTGGAGGCGAGGTTCACGTTGGTCGTGTTGTTGACGCACTGATTACGAACCGAAGGCGCTATCGCCGATGCAAACTGCGTCGCGACGCCATCGAGATCCATCGATGATGCAGCGTCGTTGAGTTCCCAGTTTGGCGTCGTGACACCACCGAAGTAGCCGACGCGTACGTTTGCAAGCCGACCGCCGGTCGTGAGCGACCCAAAGTTGGTTCCGAACGGACCGACGCCCGCGACGTTCGACTTTCCGTAGCCGGCCCACCACCGAAGGACGCCGTCGTTCGATTGAGGTTGGTTTACGCTGGTCGCTAAATTGGTCCCGCTGGTGTAGTTGATGAAAGTATTCGTCGTGCACCCTACTGCAAATCCGAGCTTTTGCCCTGGCGCGATGACAATGGAGAGCGCGCTAGGGATCGGCGTGAATGGATTGTTGACGCCGGTGGTATTGGTTCCAAGTGACAAGGTGCTTCCGAACGCCTGCTGCGTCCACGAGGCAGCGGTGGTCGCAACCGGCACGTGGGACGTGCCAGCAGTAACGGTCCAGACGCCAATTGCCTGGGGAACCGCACTCATATCGAGGTTGACATCCATGCCACAAATCGTGATGGGATTCGCGGAGATGTTCTCGATATCAAACATCACGCCGGATTGACCGTTTCCACCCGATGCCAATGTGGTGAACGGCGTGCCGCAGACGGAGCCTTGGGCAGCAGCAAGCGAAGCGAGGGCGGCAAACGCCGCGGCGAGTGAACGGAACTTCATGTTGAACTCCTTGGAGGTTAGTGAGGCCCACGCGTTCGGCGGACCCCTAGCACACGCAGGGATTATAAGGGACGCACCGTCCGATGTGCAAAAAAAAGACGGAATGCGCGGGCGATTCGGCCAAATCGCCCATCTAAGCCCCGGTCCTCCAACGATTTATGGGGCAAGGTTTGGGCCACCGCCATTGCTGTGAGATTTATGGGGAAATCCCACTAGACTAAGCCAACCTTCGACCCTAGGGCTTCACGCGAGCCCTCAATGCGGCCTTCACGCGAGGAGGCAAATGCGAACCGGCGACTTGGGTAGTCCGGGCTTTATCAAGCCGCAGCGCTTCGTTCTGTCGTGCCCAGCAAACGCCTACGACGGGCGCTGCCTTATTAGGCAATTAGGCAAGTTTGCGTAGGCCAAAGAGCCCCGAGTGCGTCGCGACCCATAATACGCCGTGGTTCTCGCACGATCGGAGTCTTGTCGTTTCGAGCAAGTTCAAGATGCGAATTTCCGATTGGCTCCTGCTTCCCGGCGTACCCCGACGTTGCGAACATGGCGTATGTCTTCGATCGTTACTCGCGATGGGTCCGGTTCACTCGCAGAGATTGACGCGCTTCATGCTCGGTATCCAGAGTTACCCGTCGAGGCGCTCGTAAAAGAAGACCTCCTGCGTCAGGGGGTGTGGTTCTCGGCGGAAGCCCTGGCGGTTCATCGCGAGTACGCGGAGAAGTCCTATTTCATCTTCTCGTTCGACCACCGGCCGTTGGCGGAAATGGAAGGCGCTGAACGCGATGCGGCGCCGGAGGAGATCAGCCTCACGGGAGGCACTTGGGGATTTCGGAGGGTCATTGTTTCGGTCCGGCTGAATCCGTCGAGCTCGTGGAAGGTTGATGCCGTCGACGGACGCGCGGTTTTGCGATGCGATGGTGGCGAGCCGATCGCCGACGTCGGCTTCGCTCCCAAACCGCCGTACTACGGCCAGCTGACCAACGATGGCACGCCTGTGATCGAAGTGGCGCCGACCATCGAGTGGGGGTACCTGCTCTACCTAACGGTATTCAGGCTGTGCCAGTACTTCGGGCGCGACGAAGAGTGCCGCTTCTGCGATATCAACGAGAACTTCCGACAACAGAAGGCATCAGGTCGGCCTTACTTTCCGGTCAAGCCGGTCGAACGCGTGCTCGATGCGTTACGTCGGGTTGTCGCGTCGGGCGCGCAAGCGCGGGCATACACGTTGACGGGCGGCAGCATCACGTCCGAGCTCGATGGACTCGATGAGGCTTCCTTCTATGTGCGCTACGCCGAGGCCATCGAGGCGGAGTTTCCCGGTCGGTGGATCGGGAAGATGGTCGTGCAGGCGCTGCCGTTGGAGTCCGTGCGGCGCATCCACGCGTCGGGCATTCGGATCTACCATCCGAACTACGAGATCTGGGATGCAGAAAAGTTCAAATTGATTTGCCCTGGCAAGGAGCGATACGTGGGTCGTGATACGTGGATTCGGAGGATTTTGGATTCGGTGGACGTTTTCGGACGAGGCAAGGTCATTCCGAATTTCGTGGGTGGCGTCGAGATGTCGAAGCCATTTGGATTTAGCCGCATCGAGGACGCACTGAAGTCTACAGGCGAGGGTCTTGATTACATGATGTCCCGCGGCGTGATTCCCCGGTTCACGACGTGGTGCCCGGAACCACTCTCGGAGTTGGGTGCGACGAACCCGCCGGCACCGCTCGCTTATCACGCAGGGCTTCTAGACCTCTATAAGGCTGCTCTGGAACGCCACGGTCTGGCGGCGCCGCCCGGCTACGGTGATCCTGGGATCGGCAATGCAGTCTTCAGCGTCTCGGCGTTTATGGATGTTCTTGACGCGAAGCGCGGATCGGTCCCTCTTTAGTCATGATGACCAAAGAGGAGGCAATCGCCATTATTCTGGCGCATGGTGTCGCCGGGAGGAGGGCCTCAGAGGTCCCGCTTTCTGATGCTCGTGGGCGCGCGCTCGCTGCAGATGTCTCGGCGGGGTCCGATTTTCCGCCGTTCGACAAGTCGACGATGGACGGATACGCCGTGGCCGCGCTCGACGTAGCGTCGCCGACGATACTGCCGGTCTCTGGGCGTATTGTCGCGGGGATGGAGGGTGCGCCACTCCAACGCGGTACCGCGGCCAAGATCATGACCGGCGCGCCGCTGCCGCCGGGGGCCGACGCAGTCTTGCCGGTGGAAGACACAGCGATGATGCATGGCGGATCGCATGTCGAACTGCGGCGCGCTGTGAAGCCATGGCAGAACGTTGCCCGACGCGGTGAGGACTTTCGCAAGGGAGACGTCGTGGTCGCGCGCGGAACGATCATGGACGCGCCAGTGCTGGCACTCTTGGCGATGTTGGGGCGCGACCCAGTTCCGTCGTTCACTGCGCCGAGGGTATGTGTCGTCCCGACGGGAGATGAGCTTGTGCCACCGGGTGACGCGATTGTGCAACCGGGCGCCATCTACGAAAGCAACGGCACGCTGCTCGAATCGCAATTACTTGAGGTCGTGCCTTCACTCCGCGTCACGCGGGTCGGAATTGCGCGAGACAACCGTGCCAGTTTGAACGCGTTCTTCGATGTGGGACTCGATCACGACGTTCTGGTGTTGTCCGGCGGTGTGTCGATGGGAGACCTCGACCTCGTCGGCGTGTTGCTTAAGGAGCGCGGATTGCGCGTGGCCATAGAAAAGGTCTCCATCAAGCCGGGCAAGCCGTTCCTGTTTGGCGATGTCGTTCGGACCGACGGCCACGTGTGCACCGTGTTCGGATTGCCGGGCAACCCGGTTTCTTCCTGTGTGACGATGGAGCTCTTCGTGCGGCCATGGCTGCTCGCACGACTAGGTTCGTTGGCGCCTCTTGGCGCGACCATCAGCGCGCGACTGCGCGTCGATCGGGCCATCAAGGCAATACCCCGAACACAACATGTTCCCGCCACGCTGCGCGTGGGCGCCGATGGAGCAACGGTTTCGCCCGTCCGATGGAACGGATCGGGTGATCTTCGTGGGTTGGCGCAGGCCAACGCCCTCGCGGTTCTCCCCATGGGGACCGTTGGTCAGGATGGGGATGTCGTCGATGTCATCATGCTCCCACGACGCGTTCCGCTCCCGAATTTGGATTCATGATGATGAAGACGCGGCACCGGGGGGATGCGGTCGCGATGGTCGCTTCGTGGGCTTTGCTCGCCGCTGCCTTCCATCCCATCAACGCATGGCCGCTCGCGTGGATCGCGCCGCTGCCGTGGATGATCAGGCACATGGATCCGCGCGTCGCGGGAGATCCACGTTCAGGCCGCATCTGGATGCTTGGCGAGTTTCTCATCGTGGCGAGTACGCTCGCCTGGCTCCGCACGCTCGCGCCGCCGCTCATTTTCCTTGTTCCGCTTCTTGGAATGCCTACGGCTTGGTTGACGGGTCGCTGGCTTGACATCGGACGCGCGAGGGGAGTCGCGCCTTGGTTTCTCTACCCGACGGTGGTGACTTCATGCGCGGTCCTTCGCGACCTGTTGATCGGACTTTCGTGGGCGAATCCAGGGTACACACAGGCAAGCATCGCCTCTTTGATGCGACTCGCGGCGATCGGAAGAGTGCATCTGATTTCATGGCTGATGCTCTCGCTCGCCGCCGCCGTCTCGTACGCCTTTGTCCGTCGTCGTGACCGCGAGCATCAATCGCGGGCCCGTCGCGGGGTGTATGCCTCTCTTATCTGTCTTGGAGTTGGCCTTGCGGTAGGAACGTTGTGGCGCCCGGAAGTTGATCTCGCGGGGCCGCTCGCGGTAGCGGTTCAGCCAAACGTGCCCCAGGCGGAACGCTTGCGCGAAGGGCCGGGGCGTCAGGCGGTAGTCCAAGCGGGCATCCTTGAACGATTCTTGGACCCTGCCCCCGATCTGCTCGTGCTGCCGGAGACCTGTTTTCCCGGAGTTCGCGAACCGAGCGAGCGCACGTTGGAGTACATCCTAGACCGACCCTCCGCATTCTCGAGAACCGGCGATACGGTCGTTCATTTCCGGGACTCGGTGTTACGGGGACCTGGGCAAGTCACAGTCTTAGGTGTCACGGTCGGAAAAGCGATTGTGAAAGGCGATGTTGAGGCAGAAGCTCGGGATGAAGACCACGACGGCTATCTCTCCGAGAACGTTGCGTGGGTCCTTAATGGCGGGGTGCCTACAACACACGACGTTCGGTACGGAAAGCGAATCCTCTGTCCGTTTGGTGAGTATGTCCCATGGCCAGCGGGTTTCCCGGGCAAGGAAACGGTGACCCGGTGGATCGCAGAGGTAGGTGGGTATGTCCCGGATCTGGAGCCCGGGACGGCGATGGGGCTCTTTAACGTGCGATCCCCGGGGGGTGAGCGGCGCGGGGCGCTTTCGATCTGCTTCGAGGCCATTTTTCCCCGCTTTTTCCGAGAAAGCGTGGTGGCGGGTGCCGATTTCGTCGTGAACATCTCGAACGATGCTTGGTTCTTCGATTCCGAAGAGCTGGACCTAATGGATGTTGCGACCCAATTCCGCGCGGTCGAGTGCAGTCGAACCGTGATCCGTGTTTCAAATTCAGGAATTTCGACGATTTTTGGACCCGACGGCCGTCGCCTTGCGGTGGTCGAAGATGGGGCCGGAGCCCGCAAGGAGGTCGCCGGCGGCTTCGCGGAACGGCTTCCGATTTCTCGGGAAATCACGCCTTTCGTAAGATTCGGGGATTGGCCTTGGGCCATTCTTGGCGGCTTGGCGCTGCTGCTTTGTATCCGTCGTCGATGACCACGCAGAACCTCAATCTGGGTAGCCGGTTGACAACCATTTCCCCCCACCTACAATCCACGCCCCGGAGTCGGAGTTCTCGATCGACTCGATGTCGCGAAGGGATCCGTGACAGGTCGAGAATCTCGTCCAGGAGACATAAATGAGCCAGATCGCCCGCATCTTTGTCGTACTCAACCTGCTGCTCGCAGCGGGCTTCCTCTTCACGGCTGCCACCTTCCTCGGTCTAAACAACGACTGGAAGGGCAAGCACGAGAACAAGGCTAAGGAGCTGAAGGCATTAGTCACTCGACACGAGGCCACCCTCGCGGAGAAGGACAAGGCACTTGGCGAAAAGGAATCACTCCTTAACGCCGCGCGTGACGCAGAGGCCAAAGCCACTGCCGCCAACCAGCAGCTGAAGACTCAGGTCGAAGCCGCTGAAGCGGACAAGAAGGCCAAGGATGCTCAGCTCGACCAAGCGCAGAAGAACGTGGCCTCGGTCACCGAGAACTTGAAGCGCACGCAAGACGGGCTCCAAGCGAAGGTGGACGAGAACACGAAGCTCCGCGCCGAGACCGCCGAAGCTCAACAGAAGGAGCGCGAGGCCAACTCGAAGTTCGAGAAAGAGCACACGGACGTCGTGGCTCGCGACAACAAAATCGCGGACATGGAAAAGATGGCGAAGTCGGCTGATGACAAAATGCATCAGCAGGGCCTTCTCATCGAGATCGCGCAAAAGCAAGGCTTCGACCTTAAGGGCGGAATCTTGATGGAGCCGGTCAACGCCTCGGTCCTCAACGTTGACATGGGCATGAAGCTCGTTCAGGTCAATGCGGGCAAGAACGCGAAGGTCTCCCGTGGATACGTTCTCGACATCGTTCGTGGCAACACGTACATCGGTCGTATCAAGGTTGATCAGGTGTTCGAATCGTCCTGTGCCGGCACCCTCACGGTCGTGGCTCCTGGCCAGTCCGTGCAGGTTGGCGACAAGGCAACCAACACCCTCAACTGAGTCCGGAAGGAGTTACCATGGCTGAAGACAACGACGCAGGTCCCGCCCCGATTGACAACGCCAAGGGCATGACCACCATTCTGGTGATCATCACCACCGTGCTTCTCGCGGCCTCAATTTTCGTTGGCCAGAAGGCGCTCGGACAGTGGTTTGGTATGGGCATGATGAAGTGAGATCCCTCCCGTACCCCAGAAGGGGTGCGGGCCTCCGCTTCTCTCGACAACCCGGGTTTCCCCGGGTTGTCGCGTTTAGGGGGGAAGCGGGTTAGAGTGCGGAGCCGCGATTGCGGCATGAACGGTGCCTGAGTACGCGGCTACCGGGGGAAAACGATGTTTTGGTTGCTCGACAGGATGGTCGGCCTATTCGCCGTGGACATGGGAATCGACCTCGGCACCGCCAACACCTTGGTTTGCGTGCCAGGTAAGGGCGTCATCCTCTCCGAACCTTCGGTGGTCGCTGTGCACCGCGGAACGAATCGCGTGCTGCTTGATGGCCAGGCGGTCGGCGTTCGGGCGAAGGAAATGCTTGGGCGAACTCCCGCCGGCATCGAAGCCATCCGCCCCATGAAAGATGGAGTCATCGCAGATTTTGAAATCTGTGAGGCGATGCTCCGCTACTTCATTCAAAAGGTGCAAGGCAATAGGAAGTTCCTTGCCAACCCACGCGTGGTTATTGCGGTTCCATCGGGCATTACTCCGGTCGAGAAGCAAGCCGTCGTAGGTTCGGCGGAACGTGCCGGCGCACGCAAGGTCTACTTGATCGAAGAGCCGATGGCAGGTGCGATCGGTATCGGACTCCCCGTTGCGGGCGCGTCGGCCAACATGATCGTTGATATCGGCGGCGGCACGACCGAAGTTGCGGTCTTGGCACTCGCCGGAATCGATGTCAAGAAAAGTCTACGCGTCGCGGGCGATGAACTTGACGAGTCCATCGTGGCTTACGTCAAGGCCAACTTCGGCCTGCAGATCGGTCCGCTCATGGCCGAGAAGATCAAACTCGAAATCGGTTCTGCTTGGCCACTCGAGAAGGAACTCGAAATGACGGTCCGCGGACAGGACCTCAAGTCGGGGCTCCCGCGCGCTGCAACGATCACCAGCATTCAGGTTCGCGAAGCGCTTGATAAGCCGGTGAGCGAAATCGTCGGCATCGTAAAGGCCACTTTGCAGGCGGCGAAGCCCGAACTCGCCGCGGACTTGGTCGAAAAGGGCATCAATATGTGCGGTGGCGGCTCGCTTCTTCGCGGGATCGACAAGCGCATTTCTGACGCGGTGGGATTGCCGGTTTACGTCGCAGAAGACCCCCTCACGGCGGTTGCGCGCGGAACGGCCTATGTCCTCGACAACCTAGAGATGCTCAAGCAGATTCTCGATACCGCCGAGGAGCCATGACCGCGAGGGGCACTCGTCGCCCCATGGGTGTTTCAGCGCGGGTCGGAGTGGCCCTCGTCGTGTTGGGCGTGGTCATGTATGTCGCCCCCCAATTCGTCGCATCAAACCGATTGGCGGTCCTTGGTTGGACTGTCGCGCCTGTTGAGGCGTGGCTCGCTCCTCGGGATAAGGCAGCACCTGCCGGGGGAGTGGACTCCGCACTGATCGCTCCCGCCGTCCCATCGGGATCGACATGGGTTCCAGTTCTCGATGTCCGTTTGAAGTTCGGGACATTGGTGATCGGCGCGGGATCCGAATCCGGGATCGAGCTCGGCGAAGCAGTCACTTTCGCGGACGCGCTCGTGGGATTCGTCGACCGAGTTGAGTTGCATGTGGCTCGCGTTCAACTGCTCACGGATGACGAAGCGTCGGTTGCGGTTATCGCGGCTGACTCCCGACCTGCGTCGTCGGGCGCCATCGTTCGTCGAATTGGTCTCTTGAAGGGGGCGAATCCTCCGCGTCTCGTTAAATCGCCGATGCCTGAGGCCTTCGTTGTGGGCGATGCCTTGGTCACGGTTGGTGGGGAAGGCAGCCGAGTTCCGGAGAGGCTCCTTGTCGGCCACATCAGCGTGGCGGGCCCGGTGCCGAGCGTGAAGCTCGCAGCAGATCCGACGGCGGTCGGCCAGGTCGTTGTACGGCAACAACTGAAGTCTCAGTCGGCCCTCTTTCACGATGAGGCCGTCACGATCTCCGCCTATCCACTCACGCGGGTGGGCGAAGCACTCGTGCGTGGGTCTGGCCTTCGCGATGCTTGTCCTGGGCTTGCGTTGACACACGGCGGGCGTTTCCTAGGACGGATCATTGAAACATCCGACTCTGCAGCACGTGTTTCCCTTGTTACAGACATTGGACATGAGGTGATCGTGCGGTGGGTTGACGAGCTGGGTCAAACCGGCAGCGGCACGCTGACCGCGACGCTCGACGGGCTCTATGACCTGACTGTCATTGCTGGGCAGGCACCCGGCTTCCCAATGCAGGCTTCGACTGCGGGCGGGCAGGCGCTCATCCCGCAGGGGCTCGCGGTCGGAAGACTCGTTCCAGAAGGGGGGCGCTGGCGATTGATCGCCCAACCCCACATCCCTCGACATGCCGTCATCCCGATCTTTCTCGAGATCCCGGCGTGGAGGAAACTGCATCCAGATGGAAGGCGCGGATGACTCTCGCAATCCTTGGAATGCCACTCGCCGTCATCGCCGTCTGGCTCCGACTAGCCGGCGTCCCATTCGTACCTGACGTGACGTTTGCCACGGTGGTCCTCGCCTCACGATTCGACCCGCACCTCCGCGTTGTGCGGGTTTCGATACTGACCGGTCTTGTTGAAGGACTCACGCTCGGCACCTCGTGGTTGTCATTGCCTATGGCGGGGCTCGTCGAAGCGTGGTTCGCGTATGGCATCCGAAGCGTCATTCCCGGACGCGGCCCGGTTTCGACCGCGTTGATGACCATCCCGGCCACGTTGCTCGGTGAAGGGGCACTGAGGGTCATGGGCGCACCGGCGACTCCGGTTTGGGGCACCGTGCTTTCCACGTCCGTCCTTACCGGACTCCTTTCCCTTCTAGCTTCGCGCCAAGGTTCCTTTCGAGAATCCATGTCGCGCGCGTAAGACGTTAGATTCACGGGTCCGCACGAGTCCTACGTGTCCTCATCTCGACTTGGAATCCTTGCAACGCTAGTCGTCATCGCATTCATTGCGCTGACTGCGAGGTTGTTTCATGTCCAGCTGGTACAGGGTGATCCAGATCGAGTGCGGACTGATATTGGTCGACTCCAGTCAGAGAAAGCTTCGGTTCCTGCGATTCGGGGCGCGATCTTCGATCGCGACGGCCGTGTGCTTCGTGCGTCACGTGACGCGGTGATGATAGGCGTCGTGCCCTCTCGTTTTCGAGAGCATTCGATTGCTGACTGCATCGCGGATCTGAGAGTGTTGCTCGACTCGTATGCGCCTGGTCGTGCTGAAGGGGCCGCCTGGCGCAAGCGATGTCTCGACGAGGCCCTCCGCGACCCCTACCGCGCGGCGCAAGCTGTACTTGCATTACGGCTCGACGTACTTCGGCTCGAGCCGGCGGTCTCGACCGCCACACTGGCCGGACCAATGGAGTGCCTCGTAGAACCAGAGGGAACGCTCATACTCACGACGGCAGACGGGCGAGCGCGTATCGTCGATGCTGCGACGTCGATTGTGCCTCGGGGTCGCCCTCTTACAACAAAGGCAACGCGAAGACGACTCCTCGTCTCGCCCACGCTGGGGGAAGCATTAGAATTAACACCGGCGGCGTTAGCCGAGGATCTCCATGCAGAGGAGCGGCTACTTGACCGACTCGCCGCCGCGTTGGGCCTCGTTGATGCGCATGGGCTCCGGGATCGAATCACGGCTCGATGCGATGCGCAGTGGCAGACAGTCGTAGGTTTGGCACTCGACTCTCGATTGAATGATGCTATCTGTCTACAAGAGTTGGGGCATCGCACGCCGTCAGCGAAAGCGATGGGAACTGAGGCCTATGCGGCATTTGTCCACACGGCAATGCCAGGATTCGCTCGGACGGCCGCCGCGGGGAAAGCTGTTGCGCACACAACAGCCATTCTTCAGGGGATCCTTCCAGATTCCACCGACGATGATGGGGCACTCGCCCCAGGGGTCGAACTCGAGGAGTCCGATGAAGTCAGCGCATTGGAGGTTGCATCGGAATGGAAATTGGTCGACCCCATGCCTGCAGCTGCAATTGGGGCGTTTTGTTCGGCGATTCGGAGTAAGTCTGATTTCGAGACAGCGCGACGGGATGCTTATCAGGACGCGCGCAAGCGGCAGCAAACGGTCGGTGATCTTCGCAATGATCGCACGCATCGCATCGGGCGCGCGCCGGATTTCGGCCTCGCCGATCTCATCGAGGGCCCCGTCGGACTCAGGTCATTGGGGTTCCGGGTAGAGCCAGAGTTTCTGCGAGACCACACACGGGCAGCGAAGGGCGACTCCCTCATGCTGCTTCTTGGGGCTGTGACAGAATCGGGATCGCCGGTTGGTCGCGGGGTCGAGACATTCGCGAACGACATGCTCACCGGCGCGCCGGGGTCGATTTTGATTCACCACAAAGGAAGCGCCGAAGTGGCACGTCCCGTGAGTCATGGGTCCGACGTGACCTTGTCACTTTCTCTTCCGCTTCAGACCAAGATCGAGAGGCTCCTTCCTCGGCCCGGCGCCATCGCGGTCGTCGATATCGCAACGGGAGGCATCCTTGCAGCGACGACCTCGCCCGCTCCTCGCGGCGACGACCCCGTGGACGAACTGGCAGCACTCGCATCGCTTGAGGGAAGACTCTCCATGGCGCGCGCCGCAGCCCGCCATGGTGACCGCGAAATGAGGACCGAGGCTCGTGCGTTGCGAGAACAGATACTCGCGAGCTCGGCCATGCATAGGGCAGTGGCCTCCGCCGGCCAGACCCCTCCCGGCTCGGTATTCAAGGTGTTAACGCTTCTGCTCGCGTTGGAGCGAGGCGGCGCAAGGCCGGAAGATGTTCTCGATTGCCAGCTTGGACCGCGCTCAAGCTTTGGGTGTCACCATCACGGACCGCTTGATCTGTGGGGTGCCATCGAAAAGTCCTGCAATCACTATTGCTACGAAGCTGCGCTGAAGTTGTCGCCAACGAAGGATGCATCGACGGCGATGCTGGTTGCTTTTTATCGACAGATGGGCCTCTTCGACGCGGTGCCCGGGCTTATTGGAAATTCTGAGGGTGCTGCGTTCGAGCGGCTCCTCAAGCGACGTCCCGACGACCCCCGCAACGATGCGATTGGGCAAGGGAGTCTGACCTTTGCTCCGATTCGCGTGGCTGGCATTGCGGCCTCGCTCGCGTCCGGTCGCGTCGTACACCCGTGGTTTGCGAAGACGGAAGGCCACATCGCCCTCGGCAAACCGTTCGCCAGCGAATCCAATCTCGTTATTGTGCGCGAGGGCATGCGCCGTGTCTGTGAGACGTCGAGCGGCACGGCGGGCAAGCAGTATCGATCAAAGTTGACGCCACTTCACGTCGCCGGAAAGACAGGGACTGCACAGTTGAGTTCGGGCGAGAATCCGCTCTACGCGTCGTGGCTAGTTGGATACGCGCCCCATGATCGCCCCAAGTATGCCTTTGCGGTGATGTTCGATCGTTACCAAGGAGACGGCGCAGACTGTTCCCCCGTAGCGATTCAGGTCATTAATGCGTGTTACGACGTCCTCGGGGGGCGACCGTGAACTTCCGACCTTGGCTCGCGAAGTTTGCTCGATTTGATCCCGCAGTTCTCGTCTTGACGTTGTCGCTTGTTGCGGTCGGGATCGTCCTGATTCAATCGGCGTCGATTCCATCTGAACGTCCGTTGGCCGAGATTCAGTCCCGGTTCTTTGTTTACGGCTGCATCGGCATGGTCGTCGTCGCGCTGGTTCCCTACTCGAGATGGATTCAATTGGGACCTGCCGCGTACATTGGACTTCTGCTGCTGTTGATCGGAGTCGCCACCGTGGGAACGACGGTGAACGGATCGCGACGATGGTTGATGCTTGGGTTCTTCCAGTTCCAACCTTCGGAGCCCATGAAGACAGGACTCATCCTGATGCTCGCGGCGTGTTTCAAACGCGGGGATCCGCTTAAGCGAGTACGGGATTGGTTGCCTCTTCTTGCGCTAGCCCTTGTGCCGTTTTTTCTTGTGGCCCGTCAGCCGGATTTGGGCACAGCGCTGATGTACGTGCCAATTGCGCTGGCTGTTCTGTTCGTTGGAGGCCTCCCGTTGCGCGCCATCGTCGCCATGGCGGTGACGGGGGCCGGGATTGCTTGGGCTGCATTCCGATTTCTTCTGCACCCTTACCAGCGCGAGCGAGTCATTAGTACCTTCTTTCGGGAAAACCTCGCAGACTACGAGCAGGCGCGTGAGGGATTCCAATTACTTCAATCATTGCGTGCGATCGAAGGTGGCGGAGTTTCCGGTCAGGGGTTTCGCCTCGGCTTGGTTACTCAGTCCGGGACTATGCCCCATGCATACAACGACTTCATTTTTGCCACGATCGCTGAGGAACATGGGTTCGTTGGGGCAGGCCTTCTGCTGTTGGGTGTCCTGCTTCTCGTTTTGGCATGTTATCGAGTCGGATTCGTTTGTCGGGATCCAGCTGGGCGCATTATCTGCACAGGAGTCGGGACTCTGATTGCTGCGCAGGCCCTTGTCAATGCGGGGGTTGCCATCGGAATGGTGCCGACCACCGGCATTGCGTTGCCATTTCTGTCGAGCGGGGGATCAGCCCTCGTCAGCATGATGATGGCGGTTGGTCTCGTTCTCAGTGTTTCTGTGCACCAGATCATCCCGTTGAATCGACCGTCAGTAGAACGTGGTCGCCCAAGTTCCTAGCATGGTGGCCGCCGTGGATATTCCTCCCAACATCAAAGGCCTCACATTCGACGAGGTCGCATCGCGCATCGCCCTTTTGGGAGGGGAGGATGCGGGCGTTACCTTGGCCTCGCGCATCTACCGAGGCATTCTGCAGGACGGACACCGTGCGATTGCGGACATCCCGGGCATCGCGCCGGATAGGCGCGCCACGGCCGAGCGACTCTTCTCTACCGGTAGTCTCGAAATGGTCTCTGTCAATCGATCGTGGGACAAAAGCGCCAAGTACGCATTTCGCCTCGCAGATGGGAACATCGTCGAATCAGTCCTTCTGCACCACCACGGCCTTTGGACAGTGTGCGTGTCCTCGCAGGCCGGTTGTCCGCTCGCATGTCGGTTTTGCGCGACCGGGCTCATGGGCCTTAAGCGGAACCTCGAAGCTTGGGAGATCGTAGATCAGGTGGTGGCTGTCGGTCGCGATGCCGGCATTCGGGTCTCGGACATCGTCTTCATGGGAATGGGAGAGCCTCTCCTCAATGAAGATGCGGTGTATCAAGCCGCGACCATCATGATGGCGACGCCCGGTCTCCAGATCTCGCGTAAGCGTATTGTCATCTCGACTTCAGGTGTTGTGCCCGCGATTCACCGTTTCATCGAGGCAAACCACCCATGGAAGCTGGTCTTTTCGCTCGGCGCCGTCGTTCCTGAGAAGCGTCTGAAACTGATGCCGATTCAGGAGCGGTTCGGATTCGATGCGTTCCTAGATGCAGTGAAGCGCTACGAGCGGCATCGTCGTGGTAAGCACGTCACACTTGAGTACGTCGCCATCAAAAATCTGACTATGGGCGACGACGATATCGAAGCCATGAGGACCCACCTCACTGGATTCAACCTGATTCTGAATGTGATCCCGCTCAATCCGATCGGCAACGACCTAGTGCCGCCGACGATGGAAGAGGCGCGTGATTTCACAGGAAGGCTCAGGGGGCTCGGCTTTCCGGTCAAGGTGCGTTATTCAGGTGGCAAGGATCAGTTCGCAGGCTGCGGGCAACTTGGTCGCACGCTTCTCGACGCCGCTGGCGGTTGATTGCCGTAAAAAGCGAATGGCTGCCGATGCGAGGATACGCGCCGGCAGCCTCTGGAAAGGCGAAGGAGGTTACTTGCCTTTTTTCGGCTGGACCAACAAGTCGTCGGACTTTTCTCCGGTCTTCTCGCCAACTCTATTGACGTAGGAGTCCCAAGAGATGAGCTGCTTGTCCTTCACCTGGTCGAGCTGAAGCTTGCGCATGATGAAGTCGTAGTAGGCCTGAAACTCTTCGTTCATCTTCTTCATGCCGTCGTCGTCGACGCCGAACGCCTCCATGAACGGCTTCTTGCCAGTTTTTCCATCGAGTTCGGCCTTGAGGTATTTCTTCCAGCCATCGGAGTACTTGCCAGGCTTGCCAAAGACGACGTATCCGTCTTTGTCCGCATTGAAGTGATTCAGGAAGTAGATGAGCAACCATCCCTGCGCATAGATGAGTTGAATCTTGGTCTGTCCCTTGCCGCCCATAGACTCGAACAGCATGCGGTCGCCATACGTGCGTTGGACGAGTTCGCTCACCGAGAAGTAGTCGGCTTCCGGAATTGAACGCATGCCCTCGAGGCGGCCGACTTGAAGCAGCCCCACCTGATAAGTGAAATTGCCTTGCGAGTCGACTTTTTGCGAAGAGCCGCCGAACCACTCGGCAACACCTTCTTGGAACCAGTACGAACGTCGGATGAAGGATGGCGCGGATCGCGTGTGCTTGGCGAAGAGCTGGTGCGTGCCCTCGTGCATGATTGTTGTGAAATCGCACTGGCGATGGACCACGAGACGGCCGGACTCATGTTCGAAGTGGGCGAGGACTCCCGGTGTTTGAGGTCCGCCTGTCGCCTTGTTGTAAGTCCGGTACTTGGTGTCGGACTCAAAGTAGACAACCGGAATCGGGTCGTCGATTTCCTTGAGCTCGCAGGACTTGGCGTACTCATCCATGAACATGCGATTGAGCTGCAAGAGTGGATCGGCCACCGATTTCCCTACGTTGAGCGCCTCCCATGAGGGTGTTTCTTCGACGAAAATCACATAGGGGCGCTGAATGGTCGCTAAGAATGTGACCTTGCCTTCGAAGGCCTTGGTCAGATCTGACTGAGTCTTGGCTTCGATATCCTTGAGAGCTTTGCCAAAAGCCGACTTTTCGATCTGGTCGAAGGCGGCCTTCTCCTTGGCGTGCTTCTCGATGACGGGCGCGACCTTGCGCTCGAAGTCGCCTTTGCGGACGTAGCCACCTGTCTTGCCGGCCTGTTCCAGCAGCCCGAGGTGGGTCTTGCGGATCGCTTCGCGTTCGCTGCTTACGATAAAGCGAGCGCTGGTCAGTTCCTCAAGTTCATTCGCATACTTGACTTCACCGCGGTAGGCGCGAGCCTCTGCATTGTCCTTGTCGAGTTTGATGACGTCATCGTAGATGTCGGCCTCAGCCGTTCGGAGTTCATTCACGGCTTCAGTCGGCGCCGACTTGTCCTTCCACGTCGTCGCTTCTGAGGCCAAGGACTTCGCGAGGGCGACGAGTGATGATGCCGACGTAGTGGATCCGGCCTTCTTTAGCTCGGCGATCCGGGCTTTTGCATCAAAGGTTGGAGCCTTAGGAGCATCGGGTGTTTTCACCGCTGCCGAATCGGGCGTGGTCGTCGAGTCGTCGACCGTCTTCGGCTCGTTGCCGCCCCGAGTCATCACGAATGCGATGATTGCCACAACGGCGATTCCGCCACCAACAAACAATGCCATAGGCGGCTTCTTCGCTTCGATGCGAGGAGCCCGCGCGACGGTCGTAACCGGGCGCGCGGTGGACCGCCCTTTCTGCGCGGATGTTGGCGCGTCTGAAGGCGCGAATGCGTCGTCTTGGGGTTGTTGCGGCTTGGGGTTGATCCGAGGGCGGTTCTGATCTGTCATGGCACCCGGAACGTAGCACGCGCGCGGCCGGTCGTGGAGACGGGCGGCGCGCGTTGCGGAAACTTCCGGACTACCGGGACGCGAGGGCCGACCTAAAGGCCTTGGTCAGCGCGGGAACCACGTCGGTCACGTCCCCAACGATTCCATAGGTCGCTACCTTGAAGATCGGGGCCTCCGGGTCGCGATTGATAGCGACGATCACACGGCTCGTGCGCATCCCGGCGAGGTGCTGGATGGCTCCGGAGATGCCACAGGCGATGTACAGGGATGGCGCCACGGTCTTTCCTGTTTGGCCGATTTGGGCCGCGTGGTCGCGCCACCCGGCGTCGACGACCGCGCGCGAGGCGCCTACCGCGCCACCCAAAACCGCCGCAAGTTCCTCGAGAGGCTTGAAGCCCTCAGGACTGCCCAGTCCGCGTCCGCCGCTGACCACGACATCGGCTTCCGATACATCGAGAGTGCCGGTTGCATTACCGACGATGGCTTCTGCGACCGCCCGAGCGAGGGCTGCGTCGAATGCGGGCGACACCGTCTCGACCGAGACCGTCTTGCCTGGGCTTGGCGGCATTGCGTCATAGGACTTGGGACGAACCGTCACCACGGAGATCGAAGTGGTGGTGGTGACCGTTGTGATGGCTTTCCCGGCGAAAACGGGACGTGTTGCGAGGAGACGAGCCCCTTCGTGGCGTAGCGCCGTGCAGTCCGCAATATAGCCCGCTCCGAGTCGGGCGGCGGCATAGGCCGCGACGTCACGGCCGTTCAGAGTTCCGGCGGCGATAATGACGGAAGCGTTCGAATGCGTCGAAAGTTGCGCCAGAGCCCGCCCGTGACCCTCGATGGTGGGCTTTGCTAGGAACCCCTGATCCATTACTAGGACGCGGTCAGCGCCGAACGTCCCGGCTGTCGCGGCGAGGTCCGAGACCCCGGACCCGGTGACCGCCCCGATGACGTCGCCGCCCAAGGTTGTCGCGAGGCTACGCGCCGCCGCGAGAGCCTCAATCGAAGCCTTGCGGAACACACCGTCTCGCACTTCAAGCCACACCAAAATTCCGTGATTCATGACGTTCTCAGATTACCTTCGCTTCATTGCGGAGCAGGTCTACGACAGGCGCAACCGCTGCGACGCCCTCTCCGACGATGCGCCCGGCGGCCCGATCTGCCGGCAACACCATTTGCAGAACGTTCGATCCTGGTTGGGCCGATCCCGCCTGAGTTCTGAGTGGCTTCTTGCCGGCGGCCATGATCTCTTTGAGCCCCGCCTGGCGGGGTTTGTTCAAACCCTTGTCCGCGGTGAACACGCAAGGAAAAGATCCCTTGGCGGACTCACGACCACCTTCGACTTCGCGAGTCGCGGTGAATCCTGCGGCATCGCCTTCGAATCCAATGAGGCGGGTAACACATGGGATGTCAAGCATGGCGGCCAACATAGGGCCGACGGCTGCCGCATCGTCCTCGACAGATTGCTTGCCACACCACACCGCATCGGCACCGCCTGCGGCAGTGATCGTGTCCGCGAGGAGCCGAGCGATGGCGAGTGAGTCGAGTGGGCCATCCGCCTTAATGATGATGGCTTCATCCGCGCCCTTCGCGAGCGCAGTCTTTAGGTCTTTCTGCGCGTCCTCCTTACCGACGGTTAATACCATCACGGTGGAGCCCGGGATCTTCTCCTTAAGTCGAATGGCTTCCTCGAGGGCAAACTCATCGAATGGATTGATGATGTACTGCACGCCCTGAGTCTCGATGGTCGTTTGGGACGCGCCAATAACGATGCGGGTGGCCGTATCGGGCACCCGGCAGAGGCAAACTATGATCTTCATCGGTAGGTGAGGCGGCCAGTCTGAATGGCCATGCTGCCGTCCAATGACCGGAAAGCAGCCCCGCACGATAGGAGGGAGACCCCTCGGAGGCAACTACGCCAGAAACTACGTCTCCGCGAGGGCTGTTCGGACCCTCTCGAGAAAGAGCTCAAGCAGCTTGGGATCGAATGCCACCGCATCGGCGCGCATCGTCGATTCCGCCTCGTCGACGGTCATTGGTTCGCGGTATGGACGAGTCGAAGTTATCGAATCGAAGTAGTCCGCGATATTGAGGATGCGTGCGTCGAGCGGGATGTCTTCGCCCTTCAGACCGTCGGGGTATCCCGTCCCGTCATAGCGCTCATGGTGGTGACGGACGGCCTTGCGGATTTCACCTAAGAACGAGATCGGCGACAGCATGTAGTCGCCAATCTCGGCATGGCGACGAATCATCGCGAACTCCTCTGGAGTGAGGCGACCTGGCTTGTTCAAGATGGCGTCGTCGATGGCGATCTTGCCCACGTCATGTAGCAGTGCGGCGTTGCGAAGGCGCTGTAGGTGCGGTTCGTCAAGACCGATTGCCCCTCCGAGCATCGCGGCGAGTGTCGCAGTGCGCTGGCCATGTCCGATATTGCAGCGATCGCGTTCCTCGACGGCACGAGCGAATCCGAGCGTCGTCTCGAGCACGGCCTTCGCCATGGCAGCTTGTTCGATGCGAAGATGCTCAGTTTCGCGAGCGCTCCGCTTAAGTGCGCGTCGTTCTTCCGCCCGTTGAATAGCAACGATCAGTCGATCGTAGTCAAAAGGCTTCATGAAGAAATCGAACGCACCGCGCTTCAGCGCCTTGATCGCGTACTGAATGTCGAGGTAGCCCGTGATCATGATCACTTCGATGTCCGGGTCGCGCGACTTGATCCACTCAAGAAACTCGATGCCATCCTTGCCCGGCATGGCAATGTCAGAGATCACCACGCTGAACTGCTCGCTCTCGAACATCGCGAGCGCCGACGCCACGTTGTCGGCGTCACGCACTTCGTAACCCTGTGCCTCCAAGTACATTGCGAGCGGCCGACGAATGCCGGGTTCGTCATCAACGATCAGGACCCGGGATGGCGTGACGACGGCGCGCGCAGCGCGCGAGCGATCGGTCACGGTGGACTTTGGGGTTGCCGACATGTGGGGTCGAACTCCGATGCGTCTGATTCGATCCGTTGGGCGAGGAGAGTGTCGGACGCGTAAGCACGCAGCTAAACCGGGTGGTGACCGATCAAGTTGCGCGGTCATCATAGGGGATGACGGGCCACTTGTCACGCCCAAACCGGGGAACGCCAAGGTATCTTCACAAACGGGAATTCGCGAGCGATCGTCCGCGCGTTCGCAACTCAACTTGCGACGCGGATGTCGGCGGCGACCTCAGTCGGTGCGTGGCATTTCGGGAGCGCTGACCCTCTTCAAACTAAAGGTGTCGCCGAGGTAGACGTGCCGGACCATTGGGTCGGCGGCCAGGGTCGAAGGGGTACCCTGAGCTACGATCGTACCCGCAGCAATGACATAGCTTCGGTTTGTAATCGCTAGCGTTTCGTGGGCGTTGTGATCCGTAAGGACGATCCCGATGCCCCGGTTTTTCATCTGGTGCATGAGGGCTTGGATTTCCTCGACGGCCTTCGGATCGACACCGCTGAACGGCTCGTCCAGAAGGATCACTTTCGGGGTCAGGGCAAGGACGCGACACAGCTCAAGTCGCCGGCGCTCTCCACCGGAAAGCGTGCCGGCCAATTGCCCTGCAAGGTGTGAAATCCCGAGCTCTTCAAGAAGCTCGTGCGCTCGGGTTAGCCTCCCCGAGCTCGGTATCCCTGGGATCCACTCTAGAACAGACACGACGTTTTCGGCGACGCTTAGGCTTCGAAAGATGCTCGGTTCTTGAGCGAGGTAGCCGAGGCCTAGTCGAGCGCGAACATGAACCGGCTCTCGGGTTATCTGGCGGCCATCAAGAACGACCTCGCCTGAATCGGGGCGGACGAGCCCCATCAGCATTTTGAAAGTAGTCGTCTTTCCCGCTCCATTCGGGCCGAGGAGTCCGACGATCTCGCCGCGCGATACGTTGAAATTCACGCCGTCCACCACGGTGCGCGACCCGTAGCGCTTGCGCAGTCCATCGGCAGAAAGCACCACCTGGTTCATCGGACGAAGCCCCATCGAGCCGGGGGCCAGAACGTCAATGCCGGTTGTCCCACGAGATGATCCGTCGGAACAAATGGCGCATACGCACATGCCGACGCGTAGTCTGGGATGTCGGTCAATTCGGTCACCTTTGCCAGCTTGACTTCTCCCGACGTCGCATCGAGGAGATCCCACTCACCCGGCTTGAGGTGCCAAAGGTTGCCTTCTGTATCGACGAAGCGGAATTCACCCGCTTCTTTCACAGGGAATGGGTTGGACCGTGACCGCGGAACGTCCGGCCGATCCGAGACGGCCTCGGCGTCGCCTTCCAAAATGCGCCCATCCGTTAATCGGATTCGAGATTTGCGCCACCCACGGGAGTCTAGAGAACCTCGTGGATTGTCGCCCATCATGAACCAATGCCCGTCCGGGACAGTGAATTCGGTGATGCCATTGTCGAGGGCGCGATAGTAGGTGTCGCGTTGTACGTTGAGTTCGGAAACGATGACCTTGCCACTCCGAACTCCGAAACGCGCTCGGGCCGCCGCGCCGAGTCGTTGCGGATCGATGGGGGTAACCTCGTAGGTCGCGCGACCGACGATGTTGCCATTAATACGCAGGGTCATGATCGCATCGACGTGGTCGAATGAGACGCGCGACGCTTTGCCTGCGGGGATTCGGACCAGTGCACAAGAGCCCTTGGCGATGTCTTCGAATCCGAGAATAAGCCGCGTGGACGATGAAGAGCCTTCAACGGCAACTTCTGCTCGAATCGCACGGTCGGGGATGACGGGATCCACGATGTCGAGAATGATGAGATCGCTGCCAGCCGATGGGGTAACCACGGTCGAGAGACGGAGATCGGCGGTGTCGTCGAACGGCCCGGCCATGAGTTGCTCGTGCTCAGATGGTGCCCAAATGTCACGGCGACGATCGTCAACTCGGAATTTCGAAGCGATCCAGCGATCGTCGCCTTTATTGGACTCGATTGTGATCGTGCCGTCACCCGGGAATTGCGGGTTACCGGTCTTCACTTCCCAGTAGTTGAAGAAAGTCACTGCACGGAACGACTCACGAGCTTCCGGCGGGGCGACGGGATTGTTGCGGAAGATCGCTTCCTGAATGCCTTCAGGCTTGCGCGTAATGAGATACGGACCATCGCCCGTCTTTGCGAAAACTTGACCCTTCCAAATCTTGATGGATTCCCCGGGCGTGCCGACTGCACGCTTGACGTAGTTCATAAGGCGCGAGAGCGGGTATCGGAAGACCGTGACGGAATAGCGATCGGGAGGGATGGAAGCCCGATCGACAAGGAGCCGATCGCCCTCGAAGAAACCGGGGCGTCCAATGATGGTGGGCTCCATCGAACCTGTCGGAACGGTGAACGTGTCGAAGTAGAACTGCTTAAGAAGCAGCGCCATCGCGATCGCGACCGCGAAGCCTTCGAGGTTCGATCGCACGACGCCCATCTCGGCTCGCTCGGGCGCCGCTACCTTCCTGAACATGAGCCCCTCGATGAAGGCTCGGAAAAGCGAGGTCTTTGACGGTGATGCAGATGCGTGTTGGGACATTGGGCGGCTCAGGAACGTCCACAGGATGCGCCTTCGGGAGCGCGGCGGGAAGGGGCTATTCGATCCAACTCGTGTGGCTCAGTGGCCAGGCGATAGCAAACGCCCGCCCGCGAAGCGCCTTCAACGGCACGAAGGGGGTGATCTCGCTGCCGACCACCTCGAATGTCCCCATGGGAGCTTTATGGACATCACCCGTGATATCTGTGAATTCCATCGTGCCATCCTCGTTGGAGGCTGGATTGGGTCCCTCGGCGTCTGACCCTACATGGCGGGTCCGCACGTCGCCCGCAAAGATGCTCCCATCGCGCAGGTCTCTAACGTAGAGCCGTTTCCAATGTCGGCTGTCTGCGCTGGCTGCGGGGTGATCGCCGAGCACCATGATTTGGTCTCTGGGAATCTCGAATCGCGAGAGGCCATCGTCTCGCCAATAGAGGTCGCGCGCGAAGATCGGACGGGTGAACCGACAGGTGCCCCCCGCGGATCCAAAGGCAGCTGCAGCACCCACACGTCGGGGCGATTCCCTCGGCACGATGGTCAAGTCTGCACTTAGGACATCGGCGTCACCAACACGAAGGGTCGCGGTTGCATCACACGTGTCGAGTCTCACCAGAGTAGGCACACCGGCCATCAACAATGTCGGCGCCGTTGCGACAACCGCGCCGTCGATCTCGATGGTCATTGCCCCCTCGACGGGGATACGGGCGCGGACCCGGTGGATTGCATCCGGCAATCGGATCTCGAGCACTGCTTGAGCATCAGTTGAGGCAGTGACGACACCGCCGACAGCGACTCCGAATACGAAATTCTCTCCGCCGGTTTCCTGCGCAGAGGGCTCACGTCTCTCGAGGAGCGCGGCGACATCGGGAAGTGAATCGACCGGAGACTTTCTCCATTCGATGAGCGTGGCCTGTTGTCCTGAGATTTCGAGCGCATAGTCGTCTGTGAATTTGAGTCGCCCCCGAGCCTCAGGTGCCACTACGCACAGACGATCGAACGCTGATGGCGTAAATCCGCGCAAATCCAACGGATCTACCACCGGGAGTCGAGATAGGAATGCGTCGCAGAGAGGGCGTGGCTTGCGTAGCAGCTTCACGGTGCCCGCGCGCCAAGCCGACTCAAGGTCGCCGACTTCAGATGGAGGCAGCATCCATGCAAAGCCACAACGGAGCGCAATCTGTTCTCCGGGTAGGCCTATGACTCGCTTCACGTACGAAATGGACTGGTGGTTTGGGTAGCGAAACACCACCACGTCGAAGCGGCCGGGATCGCGCCACGCGGCGGTTCGATCAATGAGGACGGATTCGGGTGAATTTGCACGCGCCGGCAGGGTTGGATCCATGCTGCGGGTTCGTACAGCTACCGAGTCAACGACAAAGAACTTGATGAGGACGAGCACGACCAACACTCGAAGGGCAATTGCCACGATGCGCGATCGGGGGGGCCTAGGAGGCATCAGTCGTCCTGGTCGAGTCTCAGTGCAGCGAAGAATGCGGCCTGTGGGATCTCCACATTGCCCACGGACTTCATGCGACGCTTGCCGTCTTTTTGCTTCTCGAGGAGTTTGCGTTTTCGGGAGATGTCGCCGCCGTAGCACTTCGCGGTGACGTTCTTTCGGAAGGCTTTGATTGTCTCGCGAGCAATGATGCGTCCGCCGATGGCTGCTTGCAGTGGAACTTCGAACATATGCCGCGGAATTTCCTCGCGAAGTTTGGCGAGGAGTCTTCGACCGAAGGCATCGGCGTCGGATCGGCGAATGATGGACGAGAGCGCATCGATCTCGCCCGCGTTCACGAGGATGCGAAGTTTGACCAGATCGGCGGCCCGATAGCCGAGGATCTGGTAGTTCATCGTTCCGTAACCCTTGGTTGACGACTTCAACTTGTCATAGAAATCGAAGATGATTTGGGCAAGCGGCATTTCGAATGTCAGAAGAACACGCTCGGGCGAGAGCCACTCGGTTTTCTTGAACTCGCCGTGGCGCTCGATGCAGATCGTCATCACCGACCCGATGCAGGTCGCCGGCACGAGAACATTGAGGGAGACCATGGGCTCCCGGATTTCCTCGATGTCGCTTTCCGGAGGGAGCTCGGCAGGATTGTTGATTTGAACCACGCGGCCCGCGCGGTCAACGACCTCGAAGGTGACGTTCGGCGCCGTCTGGACCAAGGACAGGCCCGACTCGCGTTCAAGGCGCTCCTGGACGATCTCCATGTGAAGAAGGCCGAGGAAGCCGCAGCGGAATCCGAATCCCAGTGCTTCGGAGGTTTCCGGTTCGAAGCGGAACGAGCAGTCGTTGAGGTGCAGTTTCTCGAGTGCCTTTCGCAGGTTCTCGAAATCGTTGTGTTGTGTAGGGAAGAGGCCGCAGAACACGACGTGTTGGGGCTCGCGGTATCCTGCGAGCGGTACCACTTCGACACCGATCGGTCGGACCGTGTCACCGATGCGGACATCCGACAGCGTCTTGATGTTGCAGATGAGATAACCGACCTCGCCTGTTTCGAGCGATTTTGTCGGCAGCTGATTTGGCGTCATCGCGCCGACTTCAAGTACTTCGTAACGACCACCGGTTGACGCGAGCTCGATGCGATCGCGAAGTTGGACGCGGCCATCAACGACTCGGATGTAAATGATGACGCCTCGGTAGTCGTCGAATACGGCGTCGAAGACCAGCGCGCGGAGAGGCGCGTTCGGATCGCCCTTCGGCGCAGGCACGCGACGGATGATGGTGGCCATCAGCGCTTCGATGCCCATTCCCGTCTTCGCCGAGACTTGATTCGCGTCGAGGGCGGGGATGGCGAGAACATTCTCAATTTCCTCGGCCACCTCGAGCGGGCGGGCCGTGGGTAGATCGATTTTGTTGAGTACAGGAATGATCTCGAGATTGCCCTGCAACGCGAGGTCGGTGTTCGCGACGGTTTGGGCTTCGATCCCCTGTGCAGCGTCGACGACAAGCAACGCTCCTTCGCACGCAGCGAGGGAGCGAGAGACCTCGTATGTGAAGTCAACGTGTCCAGGCGTGTCGATCAGGTTGATCTGATAATCGGTTCCGTCGAGTTTGTAGCGCATCCGGACGGCGCGGGCCTTGATCGTGATGCCGCGCTCGCGCTCGAGATCCATGTCATCAAGAAGTTGCGCCTTCATTTCACGGTCGGCGACCGTCTTGGTGATCTGCAGCAGCCGATCAGCCAAGGTGCTCTTACCATGGTCAATATGCGCAATGATGCTGAAATTGCGAATGCGGTCCTGCGGGCGGTCCGTGGTCATGAGTCAGTGTTCTCGAAGCAGGGTCGGAAGCGCCTCGCGGAGGGACGCTAGGGCCTTGCCTCGGTGTGAGATCAGGTCTTTTTCAGTAGGCGGCAGTTCACCGAACGTCCGGGTTCCGTCCCCTACTAGAAACAGAGGATCGTAGCCGAATCCGGCCGAACCTCTCGCCTCAAGTCCGATCCGGCCTTCACAAGTGCCGTTTCCGGTCCAAATTACCCCCTCGTGGCTCGCTAGGACAAGGACGCAGCGATAGCGGGCCGTTCGTTTTTCGAGGGGGATGTTCCGGAGCTCGTCGAGGAGCTTTCGATTGTTGGCCTGATCGTCCGAAGGGTGGCCAGCGAAGTAGGCACTGTCAACCCCTGGGCGTCCCTCTAAGGCATCTACCTCGAGGCCCGAATCGTCAGCAAGGGTCAGATAACCGCTTGCCATTGCGTAGTAGAGGGCCTTCTCGGTCGCATTTCCGACGAAGGTTCCGGTGGTCTCGTCGGGCGGAGGCGGTGACGGGTCGAGGTCGGATGGCGTAATGAGCCGCAAATCGACGTCGGTCAGGCGCCGTTGCAGTTCCTCGAGCTTCTTTCGGTTGCCCGAGCCGACCAAAAGAACACGTGTCACGTGAGGGCTCCGCTGATCGCTGCTTCCTGGAAGACGCGGATTTGCGCTAGTCCGCGCCTTGCCAACGCAAGGGCTTCGATGACGGTCGATTCCTCAACAGGCGTGCCTTCTGCAGTGGCCTGAAGCTCTATGAGGCGGTCGGTTCCGTCCATCACGACGTTCATGTCGGCATCGCCTCCTACATCTTCGAGGTAGTTGGGATCTAGAAGCGCTTGTCCATCGTGCACGCTGACCGAAACCGCTGCGACGCTGTTGACCAGCGGGTTCTTCTTGATCGTTCCGGCCTTGAGCAAACGGCGTATCGCAATCGCGAGCGCGACGTAGGCGCCACAGACACTGGCGCATCGCGTCCCGCCGTCGGCCTCAATAACATCGCAGTCGATCCACAACGTGCGCTCGCCGAGCGCGGCCAAGTCGACAACCGGGCGCAGGGCACGCCCTACGAGCCGTTGGATCTCGGCCGTGCGTCCGTCGATGCCCCCGCCTTTGCGGCCATCGCGAGCTTTTCGCCGTCCGGTGGACGCCGGGAGCATGTTGTATTCCGCAGTCACCCAACCACGACCTTTGCCCGACATCCAATTCGGGACGGACTCCTCGACGGTGACTGCGCAGAGCACGCGCGTGTTGCCAAAACTCACGAGGCATGCACCCGCAGCGCTCTTGAGAAAGGACGTGTCGAACGTCAGGGGGCGCAACGCATCGTGGCTTCGGTCAGTTCTTTGCACAGTCGTTCCTCCGCAGCCTCGACGCTAGCCACACGGAGAATTCAGGCCAAGCCTAGCCCCGAATCGTCTCCGCGCCGGTGCATCCGAGCGTAAGCGCCATTGCGGGAAAGGAGCTCCGCATGCGTGCCTTCTTCGACGACACGACCCGAATCCACGACCGCAATCTTGTCGGCACGCTCGATGGTGGTGAGTCGATGTGCAACCACAATCGTAGTGCGTCCTGCCTGTGCGTTGGCAAGCGCTTCTTGCACGAGTGATTCAGATTCTGGATCGAGGTTGGACGTGGCCTCATCGAGTAACAGGACCGACGCATTGCGAAGGATGGCTCGTGCGATCGTGATGCGCTGCGCTTGCCCACCTGAAATCGAAGCACCGCGATTGCCGACGACGGTGGCATACCCTTGCGGGAGCCTCGAGATGAACTCGTCGACACGCGCGAGCTTCGCTGCGTGCTTGATGTCTGCATCCGTCGCGTCCGGGCGACCAACTCTGATGTTCGATTCGACCGTGTCGTTGAAAAGAAATGGTTGCTGTGAGACCACGGCGACCTGCGTGAGGAGCGCGGGGCGAGCGATCGATGTGAGAACTTTGCCGTCGTAGGTGACTTCACCGTGCGTCGGATCGTAAAGCCGCATGAGCAGTTGGATAATCGTGCTCTTGCCGGCGCCCGAGGCCCCAACGATGGCAACTGTCTTACCCGCCGGAATCTCGAGGTCGAGGCCCTTTAGGACCTGCTCGTTCTGCGCAGTGGGGTATGAAAATCCGACATTGTGGAACACCAACTTATCGCGGAGCGGAGCGACAGGAGTCTGATCGCCCTTTAGAGCAGGGTCACTTGGCGAATCGACGATCTCGAAGAGGCGTTCGGCCCCGGCCAATGCTTGGCTCCAGCTCTGCCACGCGTCACCGATGCGCTTCATGGGCCGAAAGACCGTCGCGACCGCAACGAGGACCCCGATGAACTCACCTGGAGTCGTGGCCCATTGCCCACCCATTACAAGCCAGCCTCCGAACCCGAGAACCACCGCGAGCGAGATTCCGTATGAAATGTCGGCGAGCGCCTTGCCTTCGGATCGCGTTCGCGCAATACGAACTTCTGCGCGTTGGATTTGGTCGGACGCCACCCGCAGCGCATCCATGCGATGGCTTTCGATTCCCTGAGTCTTGACCGTAACGATGCCGTCGATGGTCTGACCAAAGACTTCGCTTGCGTCCGCGCGTGCGATAAGGCCCGATCGCGTGCGCTTCTTCATCTTCTTGCCGAGAATGGCGAGAGGGATGGCGAGAAGAGGTACGACGATGAAGGCGCCCAAAGCGAGGCGAGGGCTGATCCAAAATCCAGCTGCAACGCCGGCCACAACTAGGATCGGCTGCAAGAATAGTTCAGAGATGACTACGCTCACCGCGAGTCGCGTCTGCTCCGCGTCGGTCGCGAATCGTGACACGAGGTCACCCGACTTCTCCTTAGTGAAACGCGCGAGCGGCGCGCGCATGAGCCCTTCGAACATATCGAGTCGAAGATCATTGACGGTGATAGATGCGAGTAAGACCGCGATGTAACTATTGGCGTAAGACGCAGCGGCAGCCACGAGTGAAACAACGAGTATGAGAATGGCGATTGCCAAAAGGCTTGCGAGCCGACCATCCGCGCGAAAGCCAAGCGTGCGAGAAATGGCCTCGCCGAGGCCGCGTGTCACGTCGTCCGAGTTGAGGCCCGATTCCTTGGCAGCTTGAGCTCGCAGAGGCGAGGCTTCGACAAATACGCCCTTTGAATGCACTTCCTCGAAAAGTCGAGGGCCTTCTTCCACCGTGACGAGCACGGCTCGGCCTCCGGTCGGGAGGGATCCCGTTTCAAGAGACTTCGAGGTGAAAAGTATCTGCTCAACGAAGGCCTTCGCCAAGAAAATCGGCCCCGTCTCGGTTGCTCCCGCGACGAGCATTGTGGCTAGGGCGAGCGCGACCATGCCGCGCCGACGCAGCGTGTAGGCCAAAAGCCGGGTTGTGAGGCCCAGCTTGTCGTGAAGGGTCCGGGTCCCGGCCTTCGGATCCGCAGTTGCGTGATGGAGTGTCGCCATGAATCAGCCAAACCGACGCTACGACTCACATGCCGGTTCGGCAACTGCAACGATGCGTGTCCATTCGGCGCGGTATGTCTCGCAACGTCCTGCTTCGTCCTTGAGGGTTACGCCCTCGAGCGGGTGAGATCGAACGAGCGTTCCGGATCGACGACCTCCATTGGTTTCGAGAATCACCATGCGGCCCTTCAGTGCGTCAGCTTGAGCGAACTCCTCGCAAAGCGCGGCCGAGTCGGCTTCGGCCATGGCGAGCCGTCGTTCCAAGGATCGGAGGATGGCGACTACAAGGTCTTCTCGCCCCCAAGTCGCCCCCGGCAACCACAGTCCTACCGGCTCCATGACGGGAAGTCTTCCGTCGAGTTGATCTTTCGCAGGCGGAATGAGATTGACGCCGATCCCAATGATAGCTCGGGTTGCTGTGAGTGCTTCGGCAAGGACTCCGCCTGCCTTGCCGTTTGCTACGACCAAGTCGTTCGGCCACTTGATTCCTGCGGGCACGCCCACCGTTAATGCGGCGTCGACAAGGGCGAGACCTGTAGCTGCTGCGAGTAGCGCTGGGCTTGTCCGATGGTCAACGATGACGGAAAGATACACTCCTGTTTCCGAAGGCGAAGACCACTGATTGTCGCGTTGCCCGCGGCCCTGTGACTGAGCATCGGCAATCACGAGAGTTCCGTCGACATCGATTTCGTTGGCGAGCCGCACGGCATAGCGTTGTGTGGAGTCGACGATGCCGAAGCGGTGGATATGACGACCGAAACGCAAGCCGGCAAGCGTTGATTGCAGGACCGAGAAGCGCAGCGGCGTGGTAACGAAATGTTGGGTCATGGCGTGGGGAACATGTCGAGTGAGATGTCGAGAGCCTTAACTGAGTGGGTTAGCGCTCCAACCGAGATTCGATCGACGCCCCGTGCTGCGATCGCGGCGACCTGATCGAGGGTCACTCCACCTGAGACTTCGACGAGAGTCGAGCTTTTTCGTGCGTCCCGAAGGCGCACGGCTTCGATGTGGTCGCGGGGGTCCATGTCGTCTAGCATGACGATGTCTGCGCCCGATTCGAGCGCGGCCTCGAACTGATCCATGGTTTCGACTTCGACCTCGATGATCCGGCCGCGAGGGATTCGACCGCGCAATATGGAAATGGCGTTTCTTACGGCTTCTGGGCTTCGCAGGACCCCAGCGAAAGCGAGATGGTTTTCTTTTACCAACACGGCGTCATGAAGCCCCATTCTGTGGTTGAGCCCGCCTCCGACGGCCACGGCGTATTTGTCACTGAGTCGATGTCCCGGGGCTGTCTTGCGCGTCTCTTGAATCCTCGCGCGTGTTCCAGAAACCGCGGTCACGTAACGAGCGGTTTCAGTGGCGATGCCTGACATGCGCTGCAGGAAATTGAGAAGCGTTCGTTCGAGGGCCAGAAGATCACGCGCCGGGCCAACGAGACGAGCCGCGATGTCGCCCTTCGCTACCTTCGCGCCGTCGACGGTCGCGCACGTTGTAGTCACGCGAGGGAAGGCCGACATGAGTGGGCTTCTCGGCGCAAGCAGGGGCAGTCCGGCGATGACTCCTTCGGCTTTGATCCTCACTTCGGCGCGTCCAGTCGCAGACTGCGGAACGAGTCCCTGGGCCGTGAGGTCGTGCCACACTCCGTCTTCGGTGAGGGCAAGTCGGATGAGGGTGCTGAATCCAGAGTCAGTGAGGAAGTCGTCGCGGAGTGAGATTGAGGGAGTGTGAGCCATGGTGTCCATCGATCGAGAGCCTTCGAGCCAATCCCGCGCACGAGTCCGAACGAAGCAGATGCGTCCGCCAACTCAGGAGGACGACCGGCCACAATCCGGCGCGCAGCGACCGGTCCGAGACCTTCGAGGGGCGCCATGGTGTACCAAGGCGCGAACGATGGATGGACATAGGTTCGTTCGACTTCTGGAGCGACCCCCCGTTTTGAGGCCACGTACGCCAGCAAGAGGAGGATTGTCGCGAAGGCCGTGGCGCCGAGGAGCGACTGGAATCGGTGTTGCCCCTTTCGTCTGAGGGAGTTGGGTGCTTGGGGGTCATCCACTTCGCCTTGATGGACACCGTTTTCGCGCCAACCGTCGCCATCTCAAGGGATTGCGGCCATTCTGCGATGGGCCGCGAAGGCGGCAAATTTGGTCACAATTCGAGTCCGCACCGTGCCTTAACGCGGGGTAGTCTTCGTCGCCGTCAGTTCCAAGCGTTGTGTGTGGCGCAGGGAAACGGCTCCCGATCGTTGGCAAGTGAGCAGTTCCCGCCTTTGGGCCTTTCGCCCGACGGGGCTGCATGGAGTCTCCCAAGTGACGACCATCACCAAAAAGGAGCTGGTCAATCGCATCTCAGACATGACCAAGCAAACCAAGCTGGTCACCAAGGATGTGATTCAGATGTTCCTTGATGAAATCGTGCGAGAACTCGGTCGAGGCAATCGCCTCGAATTCCGAGAGTTTGGTGTCTTCGAAATCAAGCAGCGGGCAGCCCGCAAGGCCCAGAACCCTCGAACCCTTCAAAAGGTCGAAGTTCCTTCGAAGCAGGTGGTGAAGTTCAAGGTCGGACGCAGCATGAAAGCGGCTGTCGACGGCCTTGAGGAAAACGGCAGCGTTCCTATCGACGAACCGCTGAGCATCAGTCACGACGATGATCAGTGAGTGAGTGACCGAGAAAGGTGGCGGCATCGGGGGCGTGCTAGGTTCGCCCCCGACCGCTCCCGCCATGAGGGGGCCGTCGCCCCCTGATGGATGCTCACGCCGCAGCGGTCCTCGAATTCGATCGCGTCCGTGCCGCCCTCACGCGTCACGCGCCGTCGGAAATTGCACGCGCCGTCATCGAGCGGATGGCTCCGTCAACCGACCGAAAGGGCGTCGAGGCTTCGCTCCGACAGGTTGATGAAGCGCGCGGCTTCATCGACGGCGGCGAGGCGATGCCCCTTCGAGGCGTTCGAGATGTCGTAGCGCTGATCGCCCGTGTTCGCGAACGCAGTCGCCCCTTCGAGGCTTACGAGGCGTACGATATTGCGACTTTTCTTCGGACTGCCGCCCAAGTGCGCGTCTGGATGCGTGAAAGGTCGAGTCGCGCCCCGACGTTGGCCGAGATCTCTGAGCGGATCGAGGTCCCAAACACCGTTGTCGCGATGCTTGAGCGTTGCATTGAATCACCTGGTGTCGTTGCCGATCGCGCGTCAGATGAGTTGCAGCGGCTGCGTCAGGACATCATCCGCCACGAACACCGCGCGCGCGCCGTGATGGACGGACTACTTGATTCACCGCGATTCCGCCCTTGGCTGCAGGAGCGATCTTGGTCGGTGCGTAATGGTCGCTATGTGCTTCCGGTCCGCTTGGAAATGAAGGGGCACGTTCCAGGCATCTTGCATGACAAAAGCGCAAGTGGGTCAACGGCCTTCGTCGAGCCCCGCGAAGTTGTTGCAATTTCGAATGAGGTGAGTGAGGCGCGCCTCGATGCGACACGAGAAGAAACCCGCGTCCTTTGGGAGTTGACGCGGTCAATTCTCACCGCAAGCCAGATGATTGCTGATGCTTCGTCGATCATTGCGTGGCTGGCTTTCACGGAAGCGCGAGCCTCCCTTAGTCGTGAAATGGACGCGATGGCTCCGCGGGTCGCCGACGATGGGCATCTTCTTCTTCGCAAAGCACGCCACCCGCTCCTCGTTCTGCAATCGATCGAGCGGTCGGGCCCCGTTGTCGAGCCGCTCACGATTGAACTTGGCCCGAGAAGGCGCCTCTTGGTGGTGACGGGCCCGAACACGGGCGGGAAAACGGTGGTGCTTAAGACGCTCGGACTCATTCAGATGATGTTCCAGGCGGGATTGCACGTGCCCGTTGCCGTCGGCACGGAGATGCCGATCATGAATGAGATTCTCGCCGATATCGGCGATGAGCAGAGTCTCCAACAGAACCTGTCGACGTTTTCGGGGCACGTGCGGCAAATCGCCGCGATATTGGGGCGAGCGGGACCTCACACCTTGGTGTTGCTCGATGAGCTTGGCGCGGGCACGGATCCAACCGAAGGCGCAGCCTTGGGACAGGCTATTCTCGAGCGACTCCGTGCGAGCGGTACCCTCGCAGCCGTGACGACGCACCTCGGCAGTCTGAAGACGTATGCGTTCTCTCGTCCCGAAGTCGAGAACGCCAGCATGGAGTTTGACGAGGCCACGCTTGCTCCGACCTACCGATTGATAACTGGCACTCCGGGCCGCTCGATGGCTCTGCTCATCGCATCACGTCACGGGATGCCGGGCGACGTCGTTGCGGCAGCCGACGCCCTCTTGGCGGAGGGGCGAGATCCGACGCACGACCTTATCGATGCTCTTCGGATGTCACGTGAAGCTGCTGAACGAGATCGCCGGCACTCGGAGGACATCCTCGAGGCGTCCAGGCAAGCCGATGTCGAGGCTCGTGTGCGCCTCGAGGAAGCGGGCAAGGAGCGCGGTCGCCTAGAAAGCGAAGCCGAATCGGAAACGCGTCGCGTGCTCGACGAACTCGAACGCGCCGCCGCGCCCCATCTCAATGCGCTTAAGAATGTCCCGAAGGCTCTGGTTTCCGACGTAGAAGCATTGACTCGCTTAGTCCGGGATCGAGCGGCGTTGCCTTCGCTCGCCGAGCGCCGTCGAGCGTTTCTCGCGACGCTCAAAAAGGACGACGAAGTGTGGGTGCCCCGTCTAGGCCAGCTCGCGCGAGTGAAAAAAGTCCACCGAACCGAGGGGCGCGTCACCGTGTTGATTGGTGTCATGGCAATGGAACTCCCGGCTGACGACATATCGTTCGTTACGCCGCCGAAGGCGAGAGGATGAAGGTCGACGACGTTCGCCCAGAGGTGCAGGGCCGATGGGCACTCATGCTGCTTTGCATCGTGGCCGTCGCCCTGACGATTTTCAGTATCAAGACGGATCATCTGCGGGAAGCAGACGAGGTATTGCACTATCTCTATGCACGAGAGGTGGGTTCCGTGCCCATGAATCTCCTGCATGTTTGGGCCCGACCGCTCTGCACGCTGTTGTGGTGGCCGCTGGCTGCATTCTCGATCGACGCCGTGCGATGGACTTCGGCTTTGTCGCTCATCGTCATCGGATGGACCGTATGGAAGTGTGCGCGTGAGCTCGGTTTGAGGGCACCATCGACCGCTGTTCTGCTGGTTCTTATGCAGACGATGGTCATTGCGCTTTTAGGTGGAGTCTGGACCGAATGGCCGTTCGCCGCGATGCTCGGCGTGTGGCTATGGCTTCGATTGACCCATCGTCACGTTGCAGCAGGCTGGATCACCGGGCTTCTGCCGCTGATGCGACCCGAGGGATTCATCGTCGGATTCGTTGACGGGTGTTGCGCGCTTCTGGGGTGCTGGCGAAGCCGTGAGGGCAAGATCTCTCGTTTTGCCTCGCTCCTTGGCATTCCGGTTGGCACCCTCGTGTGGGCTGTTGTTGCGGCGCTGTCATCGGGAGATCCGTGGTGGCTTGTTCATCATTGGCCCCACGACTGGGCTCCCGGGTCGTCTTACGGGCAGGGAGCCGTCTCGTGGATTCTCACGGTCGTTCGCGATCTGCTTCCGTGGAGTTTGATCCCGTTGCTCATGGCCGGGGTGCTTCGCCCGCGCTCACGCACGATCGCACCCATCGTTGCGGTGACGCTCGCTGTCTTCGCGGTTCACACGGCGCTCTGGGCAACTGGCTCCTTCGGAAGTGCTGGATATGCGCGTTACTTCCTCACGTTGTGCCCGTTGTTGGCGATCCTCATGGCGCAGGGATGGGAACGAATCGGGGACTGGCTGCCGAAGTCGGGGATCAGGCGGCATCCGGTCTTGGCCCTACTTGTGATCTGGGTCCTGTCAGCGTGGACCGAACGCAATACTTGGACCCGCAAGGCACCCCCTCCTGACGCGCGGGTCTTGACCCGGGTAGGTGAGTCACTGCAACGGGCATTCCCCAAAAGCGAGGCTCACGCCGCGCACCCGTTCTTCTACCTTGGTTGGGAAACGACGCCCGGATCGCGATTTGAGGACATGGGCGACTTCAGCGAGGCGACGATCACGGGCCTGCCGATTGGGGCGATCGTTTTGGTGGAGGATCGCCTTTACCTGCCATCAACGCGCAACGTCCGGCCCGAGAGATTGACGCAACTCGGGTTCGAGCGGCTTGATCTTGTGGCATTGGGTATTGATATGTCGCTCGGAGACACAACGGGCTATCCGTATCTCGCCGGCTTCACTCCAAGCGCATATATTCGCAGGTAGGGTTCGCTCCAATAAAGATGACTCAATGAGTCGAATTGGCCATAGTCTCGATAGACTCAATGGCCGCCTCGGTCCGAGTCGATCCCCATGGAACGTGACGCTGAATGTGCGAGCAGCGCGAACTGAACGATGTACCAGCTCCTAATTCACGACCCTCGAAATGAGATTTCGACTGCCAACCTCGGCAGCATTAAGGTCACCATCACTCGCGACGACCACGCGCTCATTTCGGCGCTTTGTCTTCGCGAATGGGACGCCATCGTTACGTTTGGTGAGGGGAATTGGAGCACCCTCAATGCGCAGCCCTATTTCACCAGGCGACGCTGGGTGCATCTGCCTTCGAAGCCGGACGACGCGGCGCTCATCGAAACCTGCAAGAACTGCTATTGGGGCTATACGCGTCCGGGGACCTACAAGATTCCGTTTGTCAGCATCACGACGCCCGTTCACAATGCGGCCGCATTCATTTTGGAAACCGCGCGGACCGTCCAGGCTCAGACGTGGACGAACTTCGAGTGGGTTGTTGTCGACGACGGCTCCTCGGACGCGAGCGTTGCGATGCTCGAGGCCCTTCGCGACCCGCGCATTCGCATCTTCAAAATGCAGCCGATCGGGCGCATCGGCTATCTGAAGAATCTCGCGTGTTCGCTCGCTAGAGGTGATTACTTAGTCGAGCTCGATCACGACGATTTTCTCCTGCCACATGCGCTCGAGACGATCGTCAAGGCGTTCCAAACGAGCCCCGACGCCGGCATGGTGTATTCGAACTGCGCCGAGTGGTACGCGGGTACGACCGAATTCAACGTCTACAATGTCCCGTATTGGACCTATCGCGATACGCCGTGGAATGGTCTCATCGCCAAGGAGTCCTTGCAGCACGATGCGATGGGCATGTACTCCTTCGACGGCAACACGGTCCCCGTGATGGACGCGATGAATGTGTGCCCCAATCACGTGCGCGCATTTCGCGCCGAGACCCTTCGCAAAATCGGGGGCTACAGGGACCTCGTTTGGGCCGACGACTACGACGTGATGATCCGCATGTTTCTCGAATGTCGTATTCATCACATACCGGAATTGCTTTACGTCCAACGGATGGGCACCAACACGTGGGTGGGGAATGCGAAGCTCCTGTGGCCTTGCTTTGGGGAGATTCGTTCCCACTACGCAGAACGCCTTGAGGCGCGTTACCGAGAACTCGGGCTGCAGAGAATCTGGGCGACGCCGCCCGCCGCGTCCCGCTAGACTCCCGGTGTGCCTGACCTGAGAACTTCCGAATCGCCCTCGGTTCGACACCGCGCAAATGTGCTGACGGGTGTCATCGCGATGGTTTTTGTGTGGATCGCGTGGAATTCCAAAGGATTTCGGGAAGCAGACGAAGTTTCGCACTTGGGTTATGCAAAATGGGCCCATCAGGATCTTCGGTATGTAGTTGATATATGGGGCCGTCCGCTCGTCACGCTGTTGTGGTGGATCGGTGCCCAGTTCGGCCCATTCTTTGCACGCCTCACGACGGTGCTTGTGGCAGTCAGTGCGGCGTTTGCAGCGCGTCGACTCGTTCAATCCGTCAGGGCTGTCCGACACTTAGATTCCGCCGACTTGGCGGTCGCGTGTACGTTGGGCTTGCCTTTGGTGTCCGAACAGGCGGCGTCACTCCTTACCGAAATTGTCTTTGCGTCGTTGCTTGGGTGGGCATTTGTCTTTGCACGAGAAGGACGGCTTCGGCTGGCAGCGCTCTCGTTCGGTTTTCTACCGCTTGCGAGACCAGAGGGATTCTGGATCGGCCCTCTCGTGGCGTGCTGGCTGCTTCAGTCAAAGTCGATTGCGACGGTTCCTCCTTTCTCGGGGTCGAGATGGTCGCTCGTCGGGTTGCTTGCAATTCCGATAGCGGCGTGGTGGTGGTTGGGTGTTGCCGCTTACGCGGAGCCCGATTGGTTCATCACATGGTGGCCTCGAAACTGGGCAGCGTCGAGCATCTACGGCCATGGGCATCCGCTGCTTTTCGCCGCATTTTTAGTATCGGTCGTCACGCCATGGTTGTGGCCATTCTTCGTCGCGGGGCTTGGAATCGCGTGGCGCGCACGGCATCGAATGGAGATCATGGTCATTGTTTTTGTGACCGTCTTGCACGGCGTTCTCTACGCGTTGGGGTCGATGGGTTCCGCTGGGTACCCGCGCTACCTCGTCACACTCGCGCCATTGATCGGAGGCGCCTGCGCGATCGGGCTTGCCCACGTGATCGCTCTCGTCACCCGCGCGTCGAACTCCCAATCGTGGCGTCATGCTCGAGTCATGTTGCCTTGGGTGATAGTTGTCATTCCGCTCGTCATGCCGCAGCGCGGAGCGACGGCCGTTGCGACGGATCAGTCGTGGATCGATCGGGCCGTCCCGGTCGTCAGATCAAAGCTCTCGGCGTCGCCGGGGGCATGGTTGATCGCAGATCATCCATGGGCGGCATTCGCGCTGGATCGCGACCCGAATCTCGATGCGCACAATTTTAGTGGAGCCGCGCTCGAACTTGCGCCAACCGGTTCGGTCGCCATGGTCGAGTCCAAGTTCGCCACGCGCTACGGGCGAATCTCCCGTGGCGATGTCGATAGTTGTCTCGAAACGTGTGGCTTCGTTCGGCTTGCGCGGGAGGCGGTGGTCGGCGATTGGACGCCTGCGCCCGACGGGGACGCGGGGGATCCGGAGCTCAAAGACTTCGTTGGTGACGTTTGGGTCAAAGTGCGGTAATCTGATTATCGATGAAACGACTCGGATTTCGCACCGCGGGCGAGTCTCACGGGAAAGGGCTTCTCGCCATCTTGGAGAACCTCCCGGCAGGGATCACTCTCGACATCGAGGCTGTCGACAAAATGCTGCGCCGCCGACAGCGTGGCTTCGGGCGAAGCGCGCGCCAGAACTTGGAACAGGATTCGGTCGAGATTCTGACGGGGGCAAAGCGGGGGAAGTCGATCGGTGCGCCCATTACGCTTTGGGTGCGAAACAAGGACCAACGCATCGACGACTATCGTGAGCTTCATCGCCCGAGGCCTGGACATGCCGACCTAGCCGGCGCCATCAAATATGGGACTCACGACGTTGCGAATATCATGGAACGCGCCTCGGCCCGCGAGACTGCGGCGCGGGTGGCCGCTGGCGGATTGGCGGCTTCCGTACTTCGTTCCATCGGTATTTCGGTGTTTGGCTATGTGACCCAAATTGGTGGGGTTCGCTGCGGGGGAGATCCGCTCCACCGGGATGCTGAAACCGTCCGCGAGGCTTCGGTGATCGGAAGTTTGGATCCCAAGGCTGACCCAGAGATTGTGAAGTTGATTGAATCACTTCGCGATGCGGGGGACACGGTGGGGGGCGAGTTCTCGGTTGTCGCATGCGGGGTTCCTGTTGGTTTGGGGAGCCACGCTCAATGGGATTCGCGCCTTGACGGCCGCATTGCCCAAGCGGTGATGTCCATCCCGGCCATCAAGTCAGTCGAAATCGGATTTGGATCCCAAAGTGCATCAGCACAAGGACTTACGTATCACGATCCGATACTTCCGGACGGGTTCGGCGGGGTTGCCCGCCCCTCCAATCGTGCCGGCGGGATAGAAGGCGGAATTTCCAACGGCATGCCGATCGTGGTCAGGGCGGCTATGAAGCCCATTCCAACTGTCCGTAAGCCCTTGGCCAGTATCAACTTAACTACTGGATTGGCCGAAGATGCGGTCTGGGAGCGTTCCGACGTGTGCTCGGTACCGTCGGCTTCCGTGGTTGCTGAAGCGATGACCGCTCTCGTACTTCTCGACGCGCTTCTTGAAGTCGTCGCGGGAGACAATGTGGAGCAATTTGTCTCCGGCGTCACGGCCCTCCGAATGCGTGCGAATGGCCTGACTCTTCCTGAAGGCGCGTCCCGGGCTTGACATAGAGCCGCGGTTCCGTACCATTCCCGCCCCAACTCCGATCCCGGGTTGCTGCGCCAGCGTAGCTCAATCGGTAGAGCAGCGGTTTTGTAAACCGCAGGTTGACGGTTCAAGTCCGTTCGCTGGCTCTATCTAACGGGAGTAGAGATGGGTTGACAATACGAATCTCCCGAACGTCGGCGAGGTACCGAAGCGGTCAAACGGGACAGACTGTAAATCTGTTGACTTATGTCTTCGAAGGTTCGAATCCGTCCCTCGCCATTGATGTCCCGGGTGCAACGCGGGTGTAGCTCAGTGGTAGAGCGCCAGCCTTCCAAGCTGGTTACGAGGGTTCGATTCCCTTCACCCGCTCTCGGCCCACGCCTCGTGCGGGGGTTCGACGTCTAGGACAGGTCCGGCGCGCGCCGGACCAACAGAAGTGTCAAGGCTGCTGTAGCTCAGTTGGTAGAGCACCTCCTTGGTAAGGAGGAGGTCATGGGTTCAAGTCCCATCAGCAGCTCCATAAAGGTCGGTCTCAATGCCTCGCCGGACAATCGGTGAGGTGGCGTGGCCCAAGTTAGAAAAGTTTAGCAAGGAGTCTCGAGGATCATGGCAAAGGAAGCATTCAAACGGACGAAGCCGCACGTCAACATCGGCACCATCGGTCACGTCGATCACGGCAAGACCACGCTCACTGCGACCATCACATTCGCGTTGGCCACCAAAGGCCTCGCGGAGAAGAAGGCGTATGACCAGATCGACAACGCTCCAGAAGAGCGTGCCCGTGGTATCACCATCAATACGGCTCACGTCGAATATGAGACGCTCGCGCGTCACTACGCTCACGTCGACTGCCCAGGCCACGCTGACTATGTGAAGAACATGATCACGGGTGCCGCGCAGATGGACGGAGCGATTCTCGTCGTTGCGTCGACCGACGGCCCGATGCCGCAAACTCACGAGCACATTCTGCTCGCGAAGCAGGTCGGCGTTCCGAAGATCGTCGTCTTCATGAACAAGGTCGACCAAGTCGACGATCCCGACATGCTCGAGCTCGTCGAGGAAGAGATTCGTTTGCTTCTCACGAAGCACGGATTTGACGGCGAGAAGACGCCGGTCATCAAGGGCTCGGCCCTGAAGGCGTTCCAGTCACTCGAGGCCAACGGCAATGCCGACGGCGAAGAGTGCAAGCCCATCCACGCGCTCATGGACGCCGTGGACTCTTGGATCCCGACGCCGATTCGTGAGACGGATAAGCCGTTCCTCATGCCGGTCGAAGACGTCTTCTCGATCGAAGGCCGTGGCACCGTGGCCACCGGTCGTGTCGAGCGTGGCCGCGTCAAGGTCAACGAAGAGCTCGAACTTATCGGTCTCGTTCCCACCAAGAAGACGGTGTGCACGGGCGTCGAAATGTTCCGCAAGCTCCTCGATGAAGGTCAGGCTGGCGACAACGTCGGCGTTCTTCTCCGTGGTTTGAAGAAGGAAGAGGTCGAGCGTGGACAAGTCCTCGCGAAGCCGGGTTCCATCCTGCCCCACACGAAGTTCGACGGCGAGGTCTACATCCTCAAAAAGGAAGAGGGCGGACGCTCGACCCCGTTCAAGGCGGGATACAAGCCTCAGTTCTACTTCCGCACGACGGACGTAACTGGCACCATCAGTGCGTTCACGGCTGACGACGGCACCAACGCTGAAGTCGTTATGCCTGGTGATCGCATCAAGATGAGCGCAGAACTCATTGCGCCCATCGCGATGGAGCAGGGACTCCGCTTCGCCATTCGCGAAGGTGGCCGAACCGTCGGCGCCGGCGTGGTGTCGAAGATCTTGACCTGATCAACATTGGCAATCGCCTACCTCGTCAATTCGGGGTAGGCGTAGCTAGCGCGGGGGTCCAAGCCCTCGCGCAAGCCTAAGGAAAAGAACATTGGGAACTGCAGTCCATAAGGATGGTCACGGCACGACGGTGCGCCGCGCGGCGTTCGTGACCCTCGCTGTTCTCACCATTTGGGGCTTTGGCTTCCAGTTGTACGACTGGTTGTACGAGCTCCCATGGTTCAAGGATCATCGCCTGCTTGGGGGGTACCAGATCCCCGTTATCGAGCAGTACATCGACCCCGCATTCTTTCTCTGCTGGAGTCTCACGGTGTTGGTTTCGCGGCTGATTCTCGGGTGGCTCAACTCTCCCAAGACCGCTGATTTCCTCATTGACACCGACTCGGAATTGAAGAAGGTGACATGGCCCACTTGGGATGATGCCTACAAGTCATCGACGGTGGTTATCATCTTCGTGGTGACATTGACAGGAACCATCGTCGCCTTCGACGCGGCTGTGAGTGCAGTCGTTCGCCTGGTGTTGGCAGGAGGCGCCAAGTGAACTCAACTGTCCTCGATCCGTCGAATGCTCCGGCTTGGTACCTCATTCGAGTGTCTGCCAACAAGGAAGACTCCGTTCGTCGCAATCTGGAGCGCAAGATCCAGATCCGCGGACTCGGCGACCGCATCGTCGAGGTCAAAGTTCCGACCGAACGGATCGCGGAAATCAAGGACGGCAAGAAGCGCACTCGCACTCAGAAGACTTACCCAGGTTACGTTCTCGTCAGCATGCTCATGGACGACGAGACTTGGGCATTCGTTCGTGAGACGGTAGGTGCCGGCGACTTCGTCGGAGGCGGCGGCAACGTTCGCTCGACGTTGGGAAAGATCCCCAAGCCGTTCCCGCTTTCTCCCGAAGAAGTGACGAAGATCTTCGGCTCAGCCGGCAGCGATTCGGCGCCGGCCAAGATCAAGATCAACTTTGGCGTCAACGACAAGGTCAAGATCAAGGAAGGCCCCTTTGAGAACTTCGACGGCGTCGTCGAATCGATCAATGACGAGAAGGGCCTTGTGCGCGTCATCGTGACCATTTTTGGTCGCGCGACGCCGGTTGAACTCCAGTATTGGCAAGTGGAAACCACGTAAAAATTGGCGGCGCGGTCGGTGACGACCTCGCTGCAAGGTAACGAATCATGGCGAAAGCGGTCAAATCAAGAGTCAAGCTCCAGTGCCCGGCAGGACAAGCCACCCCGGCTCCTCCCGTCGGTCCGGCACTCGGACAGCACGGCGTGAACATCGGCGAATTCGTGAAGCGTTTCAATGAAGGAACGCGTTCGCAAATGGGCACGATCATTCCGGTCGTCATCACCGTGTTCGAAGATCGTACCTTCGAACTCGAATTCAAGTCTCCACCCGCGTCGGTACTCCTCCGTAAGGCGGCAGGTGCTGACAAGGGCGCGGCGAACCCCAAGACCACGAAGGTCGGCAAGGTGACCCGCAAGCAGGTCCGCGAAATCGCGGAAGTCAAGAAGAAGGAGCTCACATCGGGCTCCATCGAAGCAGCGATGCGCATCATTGAGGGCTCGGCCCGCTCGATGGGCATCACGGTTGTTGACTGAATAGAACATAATCCCGCAGCCCTTGTCGGGTTGCGGGCCCCCGGTGGAAGGCGTTGGCAGACGTAGCCGCACCACTGGTTTGGAATTGCGTCTGCAGAAGGGCTCACGACTTTTTATGCCCCAATTCGGCAAGCGTTATCGCGAAGCCGCCGGGAAGGTCGACCGGACTCGCCAGTACTCCGTTGAGGAGGCTGTTGCGATCCTGTCAGGCTTCCCCAAGGGGAAGTCGGACGAGACTGTCGAGCTGGTTGTTCGTCTTGGGATTGATCCCAAGAAAGCTGACCAGATCGTACGTGGCTCCCTCAGCCTCCCTAACGGGATCGGCAAGGAGCGTCGTGTCGTTGTGTTCGCGGAAGGTGCGAAAGCCGAAGAGGCCCGCGCTGCTGGTGCTGCCGAAGTCGGATCTGCGGATCTGGCCGAGAAGGTGCTTGGCGGGTGGTTTGACTTCGACATCGCAATCGCGGCACCTGACATGATGAAGCACGTCGGTAAGCTCGGTAAGGTCCTCGGTCCGCAGGGCAAAATGCCCACCCCGAAGGCTGGTACGGTTACAGCCGATGTGGCTACCGCAGTCAGGGAATTCAAGGCTGGAAAGATTGAATTCCGCAACGACGACGGCGGCAACATCGCTGCACCGATGGGCAAGCGCTCCTTTGCTAAGGACAAGCTTGGCCAGAACATCACGGCGTTCATTGATCACATCTCGACCCTGCGGCCTGCTACGGCGAAAGGAACCTTTGTCATGAAGGCATCCATTTGCTCGACGCATAGCCCCGGGATCCCTTTGAAGGTCTGACGAGGAGATCCCGCCATGTCAAAAAGCATGAATGCTGCGATGCTCGACGTAGTCGTGAAGGACCTCGATGGGTGTGATTCTTGCATCGTAATTGGATGCGAGGGTTGGACCTCATCGGAGACCGTAACGATCCGAGCGAAGTTGCGTGAGAAGGGTTTCCGCATGCGAGTAGTGAAAAACACTCTCGCGGGCGTTGCCTTCGATCGTAGAAAAATGGTCGGTCTTGGGGCGCGGCTCAGTGGGCCAAGCGCTGTTGTGTACGGAGGCGAAGGTGCGATCGCAATTGCGAAGCATCTCGTCGCGTCGCTCAAGGCCAACAAGAAGCTGAAGATCCACGGCGGCTACAGCGAGGGCGAAGTCCTCGACAATGCTGGTGTCACGGCCCTTTCCAAGGTGCCTGGACGCGTGGAACTCCTCGGCATGACGTTGCACGGCATGTTTGGCGCGGTAAGCGGCATGTCAGCAAATCTCGATGGACCGCTTACCGAAATGCACGGGCTCCTTGAGGCGCTCGTGAAACAAAAGGAATCCGCCGAAGGCGGGGCCTGATACCAACAACAGAATGGCTGCGGGGGAATCCTGCAGTTGGAGAGAAACAATGTCGTACTCAGACAAAGTAAAGAACATCCTGGACTCAATCGGCGGAATGACGGTTCGCGAGCTCGTCGAGCTCAAGGAAGCATTCAAGACCGAGTTCAAGGTCGAAGCAGCTGCACCGGTCATGATGGCTGGCGCTCCTGCGGCAGGTGCGGGTGCGGGCGAAGCGGCGGCTGAGAAGTCGACCTTCGACGTCATCCTTGCCGGCGCTGGCCAGAACAAGATCGGGGTGATTAAGGTTGTCCGCGAGATCACAGGACTTGGCCTCAAGGAGGCGAAGGACTTGGTTGACGGCGCACCGAAGCCCGTGAAGACCGGCGTGTCGAAGGACGACGCTGAGGATATGAAGAAGAAGCTCGTTGAGGCCGGCGCTACCGTCGAGGTGAAGTGACCGACTCTCCGGCGCGCCGCTCCCTCACAGGGCGGCGCGTTCGGACGGCATCCTCAGGGTTCGCCCTGAGGTACCTGACGCGTGGACCGAAACGTAACGAGGCCTAGCGCCCGAGGAGCCCAGCCGACCAGTGCCCGTAGTGGGTACCGGGCGGAGGCTCCCCGTCCCATTTGAAGTGTAGTTGCGGCTGCGGCCGTGACCGGGAGTGACGAGACGATGGAGATCCGCAAGTACGGCCGGAACGAAGAGTTGGTTGCTATTCCGGACCTGACGCAGCTGCAGATCAAGTCGTACGAGGAGTTTTTGCAGGCCGACGTGCCCTCGTCGGAACGTGCAGACTCTGGGCTTGAGGCGGTAGTCCGTGAAGCGTTCCCGATCGAAGCTTTCGATAAGACGGCGAAGCTCGTTTACCTCGGCTATGAGCTCACCAAGCCGAAGTTCACTGAAGCCGAAAGCCGACTTCTCAAGCGCACCTATGCCATGGGACTCAAGGTCCGTGTGCGTCTTGAGAAAGACGAGCCCATCGAAGAGGACGTCTATCTCGGGGACATTCCCGTCATGCTCGGCGGCGGAGAGTTCATCGTAAATGGTTCGGAGCGCGTGATCGTCTCGCAGCTCCACCGTTCGCCTGGCGTCGACTTCAAAGTCGATGTTCAGCCTGGCGAGAAGAAGCTCCACCAAGCTTGGATCATTCCGGAGCGCGGCTCTTGGATTGAAGTCAATGTAACTAAGAAGGATCTGCTGCAGGTCAAAATCGACCAGAGCGGGAAGTTCCTCGCGACGACCATCATTCGTGCCTTCGACCCGGCTCGGTCGAGTGACACGGACATCATCAAGCTCTTCTACAAGACAGAGAAGATCAAACTCGTCGGCAAAGCTGCGTTGGAGCGTGTCCGTAACGCCTACGTCGCAACGCCGATCAAGGACTTCGAGACCGACGAGACTATCATCCACGCGGGTGATCAGCTCACGGACGAGTACCTCACACTCTTGGCCCACCACGGGTTCAAGGAAATTGAAATCATTGAGGGGCAGCCGAAGGACATGCTGCTCTTCAACACGTTGCGCGAGGACACGGCGAAGACCTACGACGACGCCCTGATCCGCATCTATCAGAAGTTCCGACCTGGCAACCCGCCATCGCTGGACAAGGCCCGCCAACTATTCGACGAGAAGTTCCGTGACAAGTCGCGCTACAGGCTCGGCAAGGTCGGCCGCTTCCGACTGAACCGAAAGTTCGTCGATACCCAGGCCTCCGGGGCGGGCAAGTCCCGGTTCGGCAAGGCGGTGGCAGATGACGAGATGACGCTCACGTCTGACGATTTCGTCAACGTGATCAAGTACATGCTTGCACTGCGCGGTGGCGAACCGGGCTTCGAGATTGACGATATCGATCACTTGGGCAACCGTCGTGTTCGCACGATCGCCGAATTGGCGGCAGAGGAGATTCGCAAGGGATTCCTCAAGCTGCGGAAAACGGCGCAAGAGAAGCTCAACATGGAGAAGGAGGGGTTGTCGCCCCGCCAGATCATCAACGCGAAGACGATTTCGTCGTCGATTGATTACTTCTTTGGACGCGGCGAACTCTCCCAGGTTGTCGATCAGACCAATCCGCTTTCGCAGTTGACGCACGAACGTCGCCTGTCGGCACTTGGCCCGTCCGGCCTCAATCGCAAGCGAGCTTCCTTCGAAGTTCGCGACGTTCACATTTCGCACTACGGCCGCATTTGTCCGATCGAAACGCCTGAAGGCGCCAACATCGGTCTTATCGCAAGCCTCGGGATCTTTGCTGGTGTCGATCGCTACGGATTCCTCACGACTCCGTACCGCATTGTTCGCAAGGGCAAGGTCACCGACGAAGTGAAGTGGCTTCGCGCCGACGAGGAAACCCGCGAGATCATCGCTCCGGCCGATACGCCGCGCGACAAGTCCGCGCGCCTCGATCAGGAGCGTTGCATGGCCCGTCGTTACGGCGATTTTAAGCTCGTCCCGCGTGACGAGGTGACGCTGCTTGACGTCTCGCCGATGCAGATCGTCGGTGTTTCCGCTTCGCTCATTCCGTTCCTTGAACACGACGACGCCAACCGCGCGCTCATGGGTTCGAACATGCAGCGTCAGGCTGTTCCGCTGATTCGATCGGAACCGCCGGTCGTTGCAACGGGTATGGAGCGTTTCGTCGCTTCGAATTCCGGCTTGGTCGTGACTGCGCGGCACGAGGGTGTCGTCAAGTCCGTCAGCGCCACCGAGATCGTCGTCGGTGACGACATGTATCAGTTGAGGAAGTTTACTGGCCTCAACGAGCGCACATGTCAGAACCAACGGCCGATCGTCAAGGAAGGCGACAAGGTTGCTCGCGGTCAGGTCATCGCTGACGGCGCCGCAACGCACCAAGGCGAGCTGTCGCTCGGCAAGAACATCTTCGTCGCCTTCATGACGTGGGATGGATACAACTTCGAAGACGCCGTCTTGGTGTCGGAAGAGTTGATTCGCAACGACGTGTTTACGTCGATCCACATCGAGGACTACGAAGCGACGATTAAGGAGCCGAAGGTCGGCAAGGAAGAGTTCACGCGGGACATTCCGAATGTTTCGGAGCGCATCCTTAAGAACCTCGGCGAAGACGGTGTCGTGCGCGTCGGAACGCGTGTCGGTCCCGGCGACATCTTGGTCGGCAAGATCGCGCCAAAATCAAAGAACGAACTTTCGCCGGAAGAGAAACTCCTCCACGCGATCTTCGGTCGCGCCGGCGAAGACGTGAAGAACGATTCGCTTGAGCTTGGCTCGGGAACTGAAGGCGTCGTGATCTCGACGGAGCGGCTGTCGCGCAAGGTCAACCAGAACGAAGAGGAGCGGCAGAAGGCGTCGATGGAAATCGTCCGCCTCGGCAAGCAGCACCTCACGCTGTGGTCCGAGCAGCTGACGCTCTTGCTCGGAAGTCTCAAGGAACTTCGCGGCGAAGAGATCTGCCACAAGGGCACCAAGCGTTTGATCGAGCTTCCGGCAAACCCGGACGTTCCTTCGTTGCGCATGACTCAGGATGCGATTAAGCAGACATTGGATGCCGTGAAGGACGCCGCGGAACGCAGACGCGCGCTTGAGATCCAGAAGAAGTATGTCACCCGTATCGAGGACTTTGATGCGGAGAAGCAGAAGCGCATCAATCGTCTCTCTCGCGGTGACGATCTCCCGACGGGCGTTCAGGAAATGGTCAAGGTTTATCTTGCGACGAAGCGCCGCCTTTCGGTCGGCGACAAGATTGCAGGACGTCACGGCAACAAGGGTGTGATCGCACGCATCCTTCCGATCGAAGACATGCCGCACCTCGCCGACGGTACGCCGGTGCAGATGCTGCTGAATCCGCTCGGTGTTCCGTCGCGTATGAACGTCGGCCAGATTCTGGAAGTTCACTTGGGTTGGGCGATGCACACACTCGGAGCTCAGGCGGTCACGCCGGTTTTCGAGGGTGCCAAAGAAGCCGACATCAACATTGCTCTCCGTCAAGCGGGACTCCCTGAAGAGGGCAAAGTCATGCTCTTCGACGGCCGTACGGGCGAACCGTACGAGCAGAAGATCACTGTTGGCTACATGTATATCCTCAAGTTGCACCATCTCGTCGACGAGAAGATCCACGCTCGCGCGACGGGTCCTTACTCGCTCATTACGCAGCAGCCCCTCGGCGGCAAAGCCCGCTACGGCGGACAGCGTTTCGGCGAAATGGAAGTTTGGGCTCTTGAGGCCTACGGCGCTGCGTACGTGCTGCAGGAGTTGCTCACTGTCAAGTCTGACGACGTTGACGGTCGCACCAAGATTTACGAGTCGATGGTTAAGGGCGAGAACACTCTCGAAGCCGGCACCCCGGTGTCGTTCGATGTTCTCTGCAACGAGATCAAAGGCCTGTGCTTGAATATTGAGTTGGTCCGCCAGGACGCCGCAGCCGCGGCCCTGATCGGCTGAGGAGATCAAAGTCATGACGAACATCGATCCCGACGCCCGGTACGAGCGCGTTAACGACATCATTGCGGTGACGATTCGCCTCGCGTCTCCCACCGACATTCGCAACTGGTCCTACGGCGAGGTTCGCAAGCCGGAGACCATTAACTATCGCACCTACCGCCCTGAGAAGGACGGCTTGTTCTGCGAGCGGATCTTTGGACCGAAGAACGACTACGAGTGCTTCTGCGGTAAGTACAAGGGCATCAAGCACAAGGGCATCGTCTGCGACCGTTGCGGCGTCAAAATCACGCACTCGCGTGAACGACGCACCCGCATGGGACACATCACCCTCGCGGCGAAGGTTGCTCACATTTGGTTCTTCAAGGCGATGCCGTCACGCCTCGGCGCGCTTCTTGGAATGAAGGCGTCTGACATCGAGAAGGTGATCTACTTCCAGGATTACGTCGTCATCGACGCCGGGAATTCCGATCAGACCAAGCTCGAAGTGCGACAGATTCTGACGGAAGACCAGTATCGCGCGTTGCGCGAACGTGGCCTTACCTTCGAAGCTGGCATGGGAGCCGAATCGATTCATCGCCTCCTCTCAAGCATGGATTTGAAGCGTATCGAAGGCGAGCTCCGCGAGGAGTTGACCGAGACCCGCTCAAAGCAGAAGCAGAAGGACCTCATTAAGCGTCTCAAGACCGTCAACGATCTTGAGTCGTCGGGTAATCGTCCTGAGTGGATGATTCTCGACGTCGTGCCGGTCATCCCACCGGAGCTTCGGCCGTTAGTTCTTCTCGAGTCGGGTAACTTTGCGTCGTCCGATCTCAACGACCTTTACCGTCGTTTGATCAACCGCAACAATCGCCTAAAGAAGTTCCTCGACCTCAACGCGCCGGAAGTCATCATCCGGAACGAAAAGCGCATGTTGCAGCAGTCGGTGGACGCGCTCTTCGACAACGGCCGCTGCAAGCGCCCGGTGCTCGGATCAAGCAATCGCCCACTCAAGTCGCTGACCGACATGATCAAGGGCAAGCAGGGCCGCTTCCGCGAGAATCTTCTCGGAAAGCGTGTCGACTATTCCGCCCGTTCGGTCATCGTCGTCGGACCAGATTTGAAGTTGCATCAGTGCGGACTTCCTAAGAAGATCGCGCTCGAACTCTTCCAGCCGTTCATCATCCGTCGCCTGCGCGAACTTGGGTTGGCGGACACCATCCGCTCGGCCAAGAAGATGCTCGAGCGTCGCGACGAACAGGTCTGGGACATCCTCGAAGAAGTTATTCAGAACCACCCGGTTCTGCTCAATCGCGCACCGACGCTTCACCGTATCGGAATCCAAGCGTTTGAGCCAGTTCTGATCGAAGGCAACGCCATTCGTATCCATCCGCTCGTCTGCACCGGCTTTAACGCCGACTTTGACGGCGACCAGATGGCGGTCCACCTTCCGCTTTCCCTTGAAGCGCAGGTTGAGGCTCGCACGTTGATGTTGTCTACCAACAACATCTTCTCGCCAGCGAACGGCCGACCGATCATGGCGCCGACCCAGGACGTCGTTCTTGGATGCGCCTATCTCACGGCGAACGGACCGGGAACCGTCGAAGTCACGAGAAAGTCTGTCAACGGCAAGGACCAGGAATACCTCAAGTCCTACGCCTCGTCGATGGAAGTGTTCCGTGCACACGGCGATTCGGGTCGCGATGGACGCCGCAAGGCCCAGACACACCAACGCATCCGCATCCGCGTTCGCGGAGAGCGTGCGGTGTATGGGGAGAAGGGCGAGTCTCACGTACGCAACGGTTGGATCGAGACGACCGTTGGTCGAGTGATCTTCGATGACATCCTTCCGAAGGGCATGCCCTATTACAATCGTCTTCTTGACAAGAAGACGCTTCAACGCGTTATCACAGACTGCGACCGGATTCTCGGGACCCAAGCTGTAATCAAGTTGCTAGATGACCTGAAGTCTCTTGGATTCAAGGCGTCTACGGCTGCCGGGCTCTCGTTCGGCAAGGACGACATCCTGATTCCTCATCAGAAGAAGGATATTCTTGCTCGCGCGCAGCGCGAAGTAGAAGAGGCCGAGCGTCAGCGCGAGGCTGGCGCCATCTCTGACAAGGAGCGCTACGACCGAGTCGTCGACACCTACACGAAGGCCAAGGACGACTTGGGCGACGTGATGATGAGCGAACTCAAGATGTACATTCGCCCGAATGACCCATACAAGAACCCGATCCACCTAATGGCGGAATCGGGCGCTCGTGGATCGGTCACTCAGGTGTTGCAGCTCGCCGGTATGCGCGGCCTTATGGCCAAGCCAAACGGCGAGATCATCGAGACGCCTATCAAGTCGAATTTCCGCGAAGGCCTTAATGTTCTGGAGTACTTCTCCTCGACCCACGGTGCGCGCAAGGGTCTCGCGGATACTGCCCTCAAGACGGCCGACTCGGGTTATCTGACCCGCAAATTGGCCGACGTGACCCAGAACGTCGTTATCACGATGTCGGACTGCGTCACCACGAACGGACTAAACAAGTCCGCGGTCATCGTCCAAGACAAGGTCGCGGTCCCGCTGTCGCAGCAGGTTCGCGGCCGTGTTGCGGTCTCAACCGTCGAAGATGTTGTGCGCGGCGAGGTCATCGTCCGTGCGAATGACATGATCACCGACGAAGCGGCGGCACGCCTCGAGTCGCTTGACTTCCCGGCCATTAAGGTGCGTACGCCCATGACGTGCGATGCCCCTCAGGGGCTTTGCGCTCGTTGCTACGGCATGGATCTTTCGCGCAAGAAGCTTGTCGAAATCGGAACTGCAGTCGGCGTCATTGCCGCGCAGTCCATCGGCGAACCTGGAACCCAGCTCACGATGCGTACGTTCCACATCGGTGGTACGGCGACTCGTGCAGCACAGGAGCGCGAGATTATTCTGAAGAAGCCTGGAACCATTCGCTTCTCGGCTCAGTTGCTCACCTCGCCAGCGGACTCCGAAGGTCGGGTCACTGCGTTGTCGCGAAACGGAACCATTTCCGTCGTAGACGCGCGTGGCCTTGAAGTTGACAACTTTTCGGTGCCGCTTGGTGCGACGATGCTTGTGAAGGACGGCGACGAGCTCTCCGCGGTTGACGCCAAGAAGGGCCGTAAGGCTTGCGAATGGGATCCTCACACGAGCCCCATCATCGCCACGTTCGACGGAATGGTCCACTTTGAGGACATCGTTGAAGGTGTGACGATGAAGACGGAGCAGGACCCGGGTTCCAAGAAGCGCCGGATGCTCATCAAGGAGCAGCGCGCGTCGAAGGACTCCTTGCATCCGCAAATTCTCTTGCGTGACAAGTCCGGCAAGACCCTCAGTCAGTTCCATTTGCCGGAATTGGCTGAAATCGAAGTCAAGGATGGTCAGCAGGTGCGCGCCGGTATGTTGTTGGCGAAGCGTCCTCGTTCTTCGGGCGGTACACAGGACATCACCTCGGGTCTCCCACGCGTGACGGAACTCTTCGAGAACCGTTTGCCGAAGGATCCTGCGGTGTTGGCTGAAATCGACGGGACCATCACCGCGATTGATCGCAAGCGCAACAAGCGCACGATCATTGTGACGAATCAGCAGACTGGTGAAGTTCGCGAGCATCTCGTGCCGCAGAGCAAGTATCTGAGGGTTCACGTCGGGGACACGATCCGCGCCGGTGAGGCGTTGGTTGAAGGCCCGCTGTATCCACAGGATGTGCTGCGGATTTCGGGAGTTGAGAAGGTGCAGGAGTACCTGCTCGACGAAGTGCAGAAGGTCTACCGCGCCCAAGGCGTTGTAATCGACGACAAGCACATCGAAATCATCGTCAGTCAGATGTTGCGCAAGGTGAAGTTGATCGAGTCGGGCGACTCGGACTTCCTCCCGGGGACACAGGTTGATCGCGCTTTCTTCAAGCGCGAAGCACTGCGTATCCGCGAGGCCCAAGGCAAGCCGCCCGTCTCTGAGCCGCTTCTTCTTGGAATCACCAAGGCCGCTCTCCAGTCCGACTCGTTCATCTCGGCGGCTTCCTTCCAGGAGACCACCAAGGTGCTTACGCAAGCGGCCATGGCTGGTAAGCGCGATAACCTCATGGGACTCAAGGAGAACGTCATCCTTGGGCACCTCATCCCGGCCGGTACCGGATTCAGTGATTACCACCGCACGGTAATCAAGCATCAGTTCGAAATGGGGGGCGCCGGCGCTCCTGTCAAGTCGTCGGACGCTTCGGCGTCCTGACGAGATTCCGCCCCTTGAACCTCTTCCTTGAAGGGGGACGAGAGGCGGGTACCATCTTTCCCCTTACCCCGTCCTTGGATGTCCAAGGCGGGGGTGATTCGGAATTCGAGATCCATGCCCACGATCAACCAACTGGTCCGCAAGGGCCGCGAACGCGTCAAGGCCAAGAGCAAGAGCCCCGTGCTCGATGGATGCCCGCAGAAGCGCGGCGTCTGTCTGCAGGTCAAGACGATGACCCCGAAGAAGCCAAACTCGGCTCTTCGCAAGATCGCCCGAGTGCGCCTTTCGAATGGGAAAGAGACTACGGTCTATATCCCGGGCGAAGGCCACAATCTGCAAGAGCACTCGATCGTGCTCGTGCGCGGCGGTCGCGTCCGCGACCTTCCTGGTGTCCGTTACCACATCGTCCGCGGCACGCTTGACTCGGGCGGCGTGGAAGATCGCAAGCGCAGCCGGTCTAAGTACGGCGCGAAGCGTCCTAAGTGATACACGCCCCTGGCGCATAGCCGGGGGAGAGGGCCGCCTTCGAGGCGGTTATCGAGCACGCACATGGCAAAGAAGTTCGCATCCACCGAGCGATTCCTGAAGCCCGATCCGAAATTCGGATCGCGCCTCATCTCGAAGTTCGTCAACAGCGTGATGAAGCAGGGCAAGAAGACCACAGCGCGCCGCGTCGTGTACGCAGCGCTTGAGACGGTCACCAAGAAGCTGCCTGATCAGAAGGCTGACGAAGTCTTCGCACAAGCAGTCAACAACCTGAAGCCCGTTGTCGAGGTTCGCTCGAAGCGTGTTGGTGGTGCCAACTATCAGGTGCCGATCGAGGTTAAGCGCAGCCGTCAGCAATCGCTGGCATTCCGCTGGATTCTCGACGTTTGCCGCGATCGTCCAGGTCGTCCGATGTCCGTGCGTCTCGCCGACGAGATCCTCGCCGCCTACAAGAACGAAGGCGCCGCGATCTCGATCCGCGAGAACACGCACAAGATGGCAGAGGCGAACAAAATGAATGCTCACCTCGCGTGGTGAGTGAGTTAAGCCGACGTTGATCGTCGGTAGTTGAGACAAGCGGCGTCGGTCGTCCGAGTGGACTTCCGGCGCCTCCTTGCTAATCATTAGGACCCAATTTCGGGCCCGAGGTGAATGCCGTGAGCAAGTACGACATCACGAAGATCCGTAACATCGGAATCGTCGCGCATATTGACGCAGGTAAGACAACCGTCTCCGAGCGTATCCTCTTCTATACCGGCAAGGAACACCGCATCGGTGAAGTCCATGAAGGGTCCGCCACAATGGACTTCCTTCAGGATGAACAGGAGCGCGGAATCACCATTCAGTCGGCGGCGACAACCTGCCAATGGCGGGACATCACGATCAATTTGATCGATACTCCCGGCCACGTGGACTTCACCGCCGAAGTCGAGCGATCGCTTCGCGTGCTTGATGGAGCCATCGGTGTGTTCTGTGCCGTCGCCGGTGTTCAACCTCAATCCATGACGGTTTGGCGCCAAGCGAATAAGTACAACGTCCCGCGTTTGGCTTTTATCAACAAGATGGACCGCACCGGCGCGGACTTCTTCAAGGCCATCAAGTCGATGAAGGACAAGCTTGGAGCCAATCCGGTTCCGGTCATGGTCCCCATGGGCGCTGAGAAGGAATTCGAAGGCGTCGTCGATCTCGTGAAAATGCAGGCGATTCGTTACGACGAAGAATCGCAGGGCGCACGCTTCATCCTCGAGGAAATCCCCGAGAAGTACAAGGAACTCGCTCAGGAGTGGCGCGAGAAGCTCGAAGAGCGCGTCGCCGAGTCCTCGGACTCTCTCACTGAGAAATTCCTCAACGGCGAGCAGATCACGTTCGATGATCTAGTTCGTGGCATCCGCGAGGCCACCTGCGCTTCCAAGATCACCCCGGTGTTCTGTGGGACAGCGTTGCGCAACAAGGGTGTTCAGCGACTGTTGGACGGTGTCCGGGCCTTCCTCCCGTCGCCGTTGGATAAGCCGATCGTCACCGCGATCAATCCCAAGACGGACGAGGTGATTGAGCTCAGCACCGACCCCAACAAGCCGCCATGCGCGCTAGTCTTCAAGACCGTTGGAGACAAGCACGGCGATTTGACGTTCCTTCGTGTCTACCAGGGAACGATTCAGCCCGGCATGCAGATGGTCAACCCGCGTACGGGCAAGGTCGAGCGCATCGCTCACCTCTACCTGATGCATGCCAACTCGCGTCAGGCCATGGAAGAGGCGAAGGCCGGCCAAATCTGCGCGGCCGTCGGCATCCGCACTACCTTCACGGGTGACACCGTGTGCTTGAGGGAGTCGCTCATGCAACTTCCTGCGCCGACGTTCCCGCCGACCGTTATCTCGATGGCGATTGAGTGCAAGAACTCGGATGACAAAGAGAAGCTTGGCGAAATCCTTGCGCGGTTCATGCGCGAAGATCCGACGTTCAAGTACTCGGTTGATGCGGAAACCGGGCAGCTCATCATCTACGGAATGGGCGAACTTCACCTCGAAATCCTGACGACGCGTATCACGCGCGATCACGGCGTGCCGGCGAACACCGGCAAGCCGCGTGTTGCCTATCGTCAAACCATCCAGAAGCCGTCCGGACGCATCGACCTCAAGTACGCGAAGCAGTCGGGTGGTCGCGGTCAATTCGCGCAGGTCCGAATCGAGATCGAGCCGAATCCTGGCAAGGGCTTCGAGTTCGTGAACGAGATCACCGGCGGATCGATTCCGAAGGAATTCATTTCGCCGATCGAAGCCGGTGCTCGCCAAGCCGCCGAAAGCGGCTGCGGGTCGGGTTACCCGGTCATCGACACCAAGGTGCGCCTGACCGACGGTAAGTACCACGACGTCGACTCGAGTGAAATGGCCTTCCAAATCGCAGGATCTATGGCGTTCCAGGACGCGGCGAAGGCCGCTGGCCTTCAGATGCTCGAGCCGATCATGAAGGTGGTCGTCTACGTTCCGTCCGAGTTCCTGTCGCCGATCATCGGCGACCTGAACAAGCGCCGCGCCTCGATCGGAGAACTGAACACGTCGAAAGAGCCGAATGAGGTTCACGCCTCAACGCCTCTGGCCGAGTTGTTCGGCTACTCCACGGTGCTGCGCTCGCTTTCGCAGGGCCGTGCTTCCTGCGAGATGGAGCCGTTCGAGTATCTGGCTGTCCCTGGGAACATCAAAGTCGACCAGAAGTGATCGATGCGCGCCCCAAGGGGTGACCCCGGGCGAAATGGCAACACCCTCTGGCGCAGGCCGGGGGGTGTCGCACTTTATAGGGGGCCCCGAAGCAGGCGCTTTATCGTCCTCGCAGCGTGTTTGTCAAGTAACTGGAGTTTTTTTTGTGGTTGGGCTTGAAGGGGGACCGGCCTGTGCCATATTGCCCGTCCCTCAATGGGGGTGACGAGCTGATCGTTCCCCTGTGGCAGTCCGGTGCTGGCAGTTTACTGTTGGCCTTTGGGTGCGGTGATCCTTGCGATCGCCAGGCGGTCTCCGGAAGGCCTCGTGCCTGGGGGAGACTGCGCCAAAGACACCGGCAAAGCATGGGCAATCCGCTTGCGGATGTCGCCTCTGTGCCTCGGCGATCGTGCCGTCTCCCGTTGGGTTATTTCACGGCAAAACCGTGATGGAGTCAGACGAGTGTCTGGCTCTCGGAGATGGAAATGTCGGATAAACCGATCAAGATTCGCCTCGAGTCCTACGACCACGAGGCCCTAGACAGCTCCGCGAAGGAGATTGTCGAAGTGGCCAAGCGGACGGAGGCCAAGGTGACAGGGCCAGTGCCGTTACCCACTCGTATCGAGCGGTTCACGGTTTTGCGAAGCCCTCACGGGGATAAGAAATCCCGCGAGCAGTTCGAGGTCCGCACTCACAAGCGGATCATCTTCCTCAGTCAGCCCACCAAGCGTACGGTCGACCTGCTCTCGCAGCTCAACCTGCCGGCGGGTGTGAATATCGCCATCAAGGCGTGAGGTCGTACCGGGACCGGGGGTAGCCCCGGGCCGGAATCCTGCGGCAATGCTCCCGCAGAGACCGGCAGCACGAATTGGAACGCAACGAACGGATTTCAGAGGTTGTCATGGGACACTTCATCCTTGGCCGAAAAGGCCGCATGATTCAAGTCTTCAACGAGTCGGGCCAGGCTGTGCCGGTCACGATCGTCGAGGCGGGGCCATGCACAGTCACTCAAGTCAAGTCGGCCAAGGGCACTGACGGCTACAACGCCATCCAGCTCGCGTTCGACCCCATCAAAGAGAAGTCCGTCTCGAAGCCCGAGCTCGGACATCTAAAGAAGCACGGCGTAGCAGCCCATCGCGTTATCCGCGAATGGCGTCTCGACGCCGAGCCCTCCCAGAAGGCCGGTGAGGTGATCAACTGCACCGTCTTCAAGGCAGGCGACCTTGTCGATGCCATCGGCTGGCTCAAGGGTCGCGGCACGGCGGGCGTTATGAAACGCCACGGCTTCCACGGTCGTCCAGCGTCGCACGGCCACATGTGCCATCGCCGACCTGGTTCGATCGGAATGCACTCCGATCCAGGCCGCGTCTTCAAGAACAAGAAGATGGCTGGGCACTACGGAACGACTCGTCAAACCACGAAGAACCTTGAGGTCATCGTGGTTGATGAAGAGAATCACATCCTGCTCGTGAAGGGCGCCGTCCCAGGTCCCCAGGGTGGGCTGGTTTACGTCCAAACCGCCAAGACCGGGGTGAAGAAGATCAAGAAGGTCGCCGCGGTCGACCTCAAGAAGAAGAACCCGCAGAAGGCTTCCGCTGCCAAGGGTAAGAAGTAATGGGCACCATGGACATTCCTTGCATGAAGGGCGGAAAGTCGGGCAAATTGCCCGTCGACACCGCGTTCCTAGGCGAGAGGGTGCTTGCCCGTACCTTGTTCAACGCTGTCGTCATGTACGAAGCGAACAAGCGTCAGGGCACTCACGACACGCTGACGCGAGCAGAAGTTGCTCGCGCCAAGAAGCCTCTTTTCAAGCAGAAGCACACCGGTAACGCGCGCGTGAAGCACCCTCAGGTGCCTCAGTGCCGCGGTGGTGGTGTCGCTCACGGACCACACCCTCGCGAGTATCGCTACGCGCTTCCTCGCAAGGCTCTACGCGTTGCGCTGCGCTCCGCTCTCCTCGCGAAGTTTCGCGACAATCAGGTTTCCGCCGTGGACAGCCTCGGGCTGACCTCCCCGAAGACCAAGGATCTCGCGAAGCTCCTTCGAACGGTGGGTTGTTTGGCGTCGTGCCTCATCGTGGTGCGTGCTGCTGATCGCAACTTGCTCTTGGCCGTTCGCAACCTTCCTCGCGTGAAGGTGATGTCGGCTAGAGATCTGAACGCCTACGACGTTGCGCTTTACCGCCACATCCTCGTCACCGAGGACGGCTTGGCCGCAATTAAGGAGATTCACGACAATGCGTGATCCCCAAGGCATCATCGTTCGTCCTCTCATGACGGAGAAGAACATGGACCGCGTGCAAAAGCGGTCGGTGTACTCCTTCGAAGTAGTTGAGGACGCGAACAAGGTCGAGATTCGCCAGGCGATCGAGAAGCTCTTCAGTGTGAAGGTTCTCGACGTCCGTACGCTCGTGAAAAAGGGCGCGCGCAAGCGAGTTGGCTTGCGACAAGTCCAACGAGCGAACGTGAAGAAGGCGATTGTGCAGCTCAAGGAAGGCGAGAAGATCGACATCCTTTGATCCCCACGGATCACTGAGGAAACACCATGGCACTTCGCAGGTTTAAGCCAACATCCCCCGCGCGCCGACTCGGCTCGGTCATTGACTTCAAGGCCGAAGTCATGCGCGTGGAGCCGGAAAAGTCCCTCATGCAGCCCCAAAAGGGCTCTGGTGGACGAAACGCGCACGGTCACGTTACGTCGCGTCACCGTGGCGGTGGCCACAAGCAGGCGTACCGCCTCATCGACTTCCGTCGCAATAAGGATGGCGTTCCTGCCGTCGTTGCGACCGTCGAATACGACCCGAACCGCTCGGCGAATATCGCGCTGTTGCATTATGCAGACGGTGAGAAGCGGTACATCCTCGCGCCCCTCGGCCTAACTGCAGGGCAAAAGGTTCAGTCCGGACCTGGCGTCGATCCCCGCGTTGGGAATTGCATGCCACTCGCCGACATCCCTGTCGGTGTGGAAATCCACAACATCGAGCTTCGTCCCGGCCGCGGTGGTCAGCTCGTTCGCAGTGCGGGCATGGTTGCCCGACTCGTGGCAAAGGAAGGCGACTATGCAACGGTCCTCCTTCCATCCACAGAAATGCGCATGGTTCCGCTTAAGTGCCGCGCGACGCTGGGCACCATCGGAAACACGGATCACATCAACGTTCGCATCGGCAAGGCCGGTCGTAGCCGATGGCTCGGCATCCGTCCTTGGAGCCGTGGTTCGGCACAGAACCCGGTCGCCCACCCGATGGGTGGTGGTGAAGGTCGCCGAAATGGTGGTCGTCATCCAGTCTCGCCGTGGGGCAAGTTGGCCAAGGGCGGAAACACACGCAAGAAGAAGGCGGCCTCGAACCGCTTCATCGTGCGCGGCCGCAAGAAGGCAAGGTAATCCATGAGCCGTTCCACAAAGAAGGGCCCGTACGTCGACGAGCGCATCCTCGCACGCACGCGTGCGTTCAAGGACAATCCCAAGCGCGCCGCCGAAGGCATCAAGACATGGAATCGTGCTTGCACGATTACTCCCGAGTTCATCGGCACCACCTATCTCGTCCACAACGGCAGAACCTTTCAAAAGGTCTACGTGACGGAAGAGATGGTAGGGCACAAGCTCGGCGAGTTCGCCCCGACCCGCACATTCCGCGGTCACGGCGACAACAAGAAGGGGGAAACCAATGCCAAGTAATTGTCACGGCATCGGAAATGAGCCCTACCGCGCGTCCCACAACTACGCGCCGGTGACCGCTCGCAAGGCCAAGCTCATCGCAACGCTCGTTCGCGGCAAGTCCGTGAACGCTGCGCTCGAACAACTCCGCTTTGTGAACCGTCGTGCGTCGGTTCTCTTCGCGAAAGTCATTGAGTCCGCGGTTGCCAACGCCCGTCAGGGCGGCCTCGCTGATCTGAATGGCCTCTTCGTTAAGTCGGTTCAGGCGAATGAAGGTCCGCTCAAGCAACGCCGGATGCGTTTCCGCCCTGGTCCTCAGGGACGCGCTCGGCCGATTCGCAAGCGCACCAGCCACCTCATCGTCGTTCTCGGTGTCAGCGAGACCGCCCGCAAGCCGCGCGGCCGTCGCGTAGCCAAGAGCAGCGAGTCGGCGTCCAAGGCGCCGAAGGGGGATTGATTCTATGGGACAAAAAGTACACCCACTCGGTTTCCGCATCGGTGTGACGGAGCGCTGGCGCTCCCGTTGGAATGCCACTAAAAAGGACTTCCCGCGCATCCTGAAGGAAGACCAAGTTATTAGAGCCCACCTGAAGAAGCAGTACTCCTTCGCGGGCATCTCGATGATTGAGATCGAGCGCAACGGGGACACCACGACCGTGATCGTGCACTCGGCGCGCCCGGGAATTCTCATCGGTAAGAAGGGCGCGAAGCTCAACGAGATTCAGGCGGAGATCGAGAAGATCGTCGCCGACAAGGGCCGCAAGGTCCGTCTCACCCTCTCGGAAGTCAACCGTCCGGAGTTGAATGCTCAACTCGTGGCCGAGTCGATGCGCGAGCAAGTTGAGAAGCGCCAGCCGTTCCGGCGCGTGATCAAGAAGACAATTCAGACCACCATGAATGCAGGTGCGAAGGGCGTGAAGGTCATGCTCTCGGGTCGCCTAGGTGGCGCTGAGATCGCTAAGTGTGAGCAGTCCCAACAGGGTCGGCTTCCTCTGCAAAACCTCGACGCGAATATCTCGTGGGGTTTTACGGAGGCGAACACCGCTTACGGTCACATCGGCATTAAGTGTTGGATTTTCCTCGGTCTTCACCGGGATTCCAAACCCCAAGCGGCCCCCGGGCCGCGACGCGCACCCGTGCGCGAGGGTTCTGGTCCCCGTGAGGCTGGGAACTGAGCTGAGGAGAGCGACCAATGCCGCTCATGCCCAAGCGTGTTAAGCATCGCAAGATGCAACGTGGCCGTATCAAAGGCGATGCCACGCGCGGAAACGAAGTCAGCTTCGGTGAATTTGGACTTCAGTCCATGGATCCGGGTTGGATCGATGCGAAGCAGCTTGAAGCTGCGCGTATCGCCGCGAGCCACTTCCTAGGCGGTGAAGGTCGAATCTTCATCCGCGTGTTTCCACAGAAATCGGTGACCGCCAAACCGCTCGAAGTCCGAATGGGCATGGGCAAAGGCGACATCGAATACTGGTGCGCGGTCGTTAAACCGGGCACCGTGCTGTTCGAGATCGGCGGCGTCTCCATCGAGACTGCCCGTCAAGCGTTGCTTCGCGCGGCGCACAAGCTTCCCATCCGTTGCCGGTTCTTGAAACGCCGGCACCACGTCTGAGGTCGATTATGAAGATCGGTGAGATTCGGGCTCTGAGCGACGCCGACATCGCGAAGCAAATTCGCGACCTCCGTGAGGAGGGGTTTAAGGCGAAGTTCCGCTCCAGCGTCGAAACGATCGCGCAGCCTTCCCAGTTGCGTGCGATCCGCAAGAACATCGCACGTCTCAACACTGAGATCTCAGTGCGCAGGAACAAGGGAGCCGCCAAGTGAATCCCGAAACCGAAACACGAACCGGTCGCCGCTCCTACATCGGCACCGTCGTCAGCGACAAGATGGACCGCACGATTACCGTGCGTGTAGATCGCCTGGTCAAGCACCCGGTGTTCGGCAAGTACGTCCGTCGTAAGCAACAGTTCAAGGCCCACGACGAGCAAGAGCAGGCAGGTATCGGCGATCGCGTAGAGATCGTTGAGTGCCGTCCGCTTTCGCGCACGAAGCGTTTTCGCCTCGTCCGCATCGTCGAGAAGGCGCGCATCAGCGCGTCGCAAGGGGGTTGATCCGTGATTCAACCGCAAACATACCTCGACGTCGCCGATAACACCGGCGCCAAGACGGTCATGTGCATCAAAGTACTCGGGGGAACCCGTCGTCGTTACGCGAGCATTGGTGATGTCATCATTGCTTCCGTGAAGTCGGCAAACCCGGGTGGAACGGTGAAGCAAGGCGACGTCGTCCGCGGCGTCGTGGTGCGCACCAAGCGGGCGGTACGCCGCGAAGATGGCAGCTACGTGCGTTTTGACAAAAACGCAATCGTGCTCCTCGACGCAGCCAACGAGCCTCGCGGAACCCGCATCTTCGGTGCGGTGGCCCGCGAACTTCGCGCCAAGAACTTCATGAAGATTATCTCCCTGGCCTCGGAAGTTGTCTGAGACCTGCGAGCGAACGATGAAAATTCGAACAAATGACGAGGTCGTGGTGCTCCGCGGTAAAGACCGTGGCAAGCGCGGCCGTGTCCTCAGCGTCCTCCCGAAGCACGGGAAGGTCGTCGTCGAGGGTATCAACATCATCACCAAGCATTTGAAGCGCAATCCGCAGAACCCGCAGGCGGGAGGACGCGTTCAGCGTCCGGCCCCCATGGCGGCTTCAAGCGTTGCACTCTGGTCTGAGGCCGACGGCCGCGGAGTCAGGATTCGCATGCAGACCGGTGCTGATGGGAAGAAGACCCGCGTCTCGGCGCGTTCCGGCAAGCCTGTCGGTGTCGCGTCAGGAAAGGGAAAGTAATTCATGGCTACAGCACTAGCCTCTTCCAAGCCGCGACTTGCGCAGCGCTACAACGATGAAATCGTTAAAGCCCTTGCGACTAAGTTCGGTTTGAAGAATGTCAACCAAGTCCCGCGCCTGAAGAAGATCGTTATCAACATGGGCGTTGGTAAGGCCATCGACAACAAAAAGCGCATCGAAGAAGCCGTCTCCCATCTTGGGCAGATCACAGGCCAAAAGCCTGTTACGTGCATCTCGAAGCTCGCTGTCGCAGGTTTCCGCCTTCGTGAGGGTTTGCCGATCGGCGTCAAAGTCGATCTGCGTGGTGCCCGCATGTGGGAATTCCTTGATCGCCTGGTCACTCTGGCGATTCCCCGTATTCGCGACTTCCGTGGAGTGAAGTCGGATTCGTTCGATGGTCGCGGGAATTACTCGATGGGTCTTCAAGACCAATCAGTGTTCCCGGAAATCCTGATGGACAAGGCCGAGTTCCACCAGGGTATGGACGTTACGATCTGCATGTCAGGTGGCAGCGACGCCATGTCGCTTGAACTCCTGACCTTGCTCGGCATGCCATTCAAGCGCAACTGAGGACCATCGTGGCCACCAAAGCGCAAGTAAACAAATCAAATCGTAAGCCTAAGTTCCCTACGAGGCATCGCAGTCGCTGCACGCTGTGCGGCCGTCCACGTGGGGTTTACCAAAAGTTCGGCATCTGCCGTTGCTGTTTCCGGAAGCTCGCCCACAACGGCGAGATTCCCGGGGTCCGCAAGGCAAGCTGGTGAGCCAAAGAGGCGCATCATGAGCATGACCGATCCTATTGCAGACCTTCTCACCCGTATCCGCAACGCCGTTACCAACGGCGAGGATTCAGTAGATGCACCCGCATCGAATCTGAAACGGGAAATTGTGGAGGCACTCAAGCGCCACGGTTTCGTTCGCGACTTTCGGGTCGTGGAAGACGGACACCGTGGAATTATTCGCGTTTTCCTCAAGTACGGACCCGACGGGGAGAAGGTGATCTCGCACATCCAGCGAGTGAGCCGTCCCGGACGTCGTGTCTACAGAAACGCTCAGGACTTGCCAAAAGTCTTGGACGGACTTGGGGTAGCCATTGTGAGCACGAATTGCGGAATCTTGTCCGACAACGAGGCGCGTACGCGCAACGTGGGCGGCGAGATCCTCTGCGAGGTCTGGTGAGCACAGGAGTCACCGAATGTCCCGCATCGGAGTAAAAGCCATTGCAATTCCGTCCGGCGTCACCATCGCGGTGGCAGGCTCGACAGTTGCAGTGAAGGGCCCCAAGGGCGAGCTCAAACAAGAGCTAGTCACGGGCTTTGCAGTGAAAGTCGAAGGCACCTCTGCTTCCGTTACCCGTCAGGGCGACGAGCGCAGAGACCGGGCGTTCCATGGACTCTACCGTGCCCTCCTGAACAACATGATCACGGGGGTGTCGAAGGGGTTCCAGAAGAACTTGGAGATCGAAGGCGTCGGTTTCAACGCTCGCGTTGAAGGGAAGGACAAGCTGATTCTCAATATCGGCTTCTGTCATACCGTCGACATCAAGATCCCCGATGGCCTCGTAGTGGAAACACCCAAGCCCACACAGATTTTCATCAAGGGTTCTGACCGTCAGAAGGTCGGCCAGTTTGCGGCCGTCGTTCGCAAAGTTCGCCCGCCTGAGCCTTACAAGGGCAAGGGCATCCGCTATGACAAAGAGGTCATACAGCGGAAGCAGGGCAAGTCTGTTGGCGGGAAGGGTTGATCTATGGCCTCCCAGACACAAAAGAAGGCACTGCGTCGTACGCGCCGCAAGTACCACATTCGCAAGAAGGCGTTCGGAATTGCCGATCGCCCGCGTCTCTCGATCTTCCGCAGCCTAGAGCACATCTACGCGCAGGTCATCAACGACGAGAACGGGACGACGCTTGCGTCGGCCGCTACCGTCGAAAAGGCCATCGCGGGTTCGCTCAAGGCCACTGGCAACAAGGCTGCTGCTGAAGCAGTCGGCGTTGCTTTGGCCGAGCGTGCGATCAAGGCTGGCATCAAGAAGGTTGTCTTTGACCGCAATGGATTCGTTTACCACGGGCGCGTACAAGCGCTCGCGGAGGCAGCTCGCAAGGCTGGCCTCGAGTTCTAAGGAACACGATGGAAAATCATCAGGGTCATCGCGGGGGTCCGCGCAACCGTCGTCCGCAGCATGACCAGGGGTCACGCGACGATATGCAGGAAACGGTGATTAAGATCAACCGCTCTTGCAAGGTTGTGAAGGGCGGCAAGCGCTTCTCGTTCTCTGCCTTGGTTGTGGTCGGCGACCGTCGCGGTCGCTTGGGCCTCGGGTTCGGCAAGGCAAACGAGGTTCCGCAATCTGTTGAGAAGGGGAACAAGGAAGCCCGCAAGGCGCTTCGTCCTATCTCGACCAAGGGAACCAGTATTCCGCATCGTGTGGTGGGCTGTTTCGGTGCGTCCAAGGTGGTGCTCCTCCCGGCTGCTCCGGGTACGGGCGTTATCGCGGGCGCGACGATCCGCGCACTTGTCACGGCGGCTGGAATCGGTGACATCGTCACAAAGGCGATCGGCAGCACCAATCCGGTGAACCTCGCGAAGGCGACCATGATCGCACTCGAGGGCCTCCGGACGAAGGATCAAGTGGAGAGCCTCCGCGGCGTCTCCATCAGCTAGTGAGGAAGCGGTTCAATGAACCTTGACGACATTAAGAAGAACGCATCGCCGCGTGAATACCGTCTCCGCGTAGGACGCGGTATTGGCTCGGGGCGCGGCAAGACCGCGGGACGCGGTGTCAAAGGTCAGATGTCGCGGTCTGGCTCGAGCGTTCGTCCTGGATTTATGGGTGGTCAGATGCCACTCTTCCGCCGCTTGCCGAAGCGGGGATTCTCCAATCATCCGTTTAAGGTTGAATATGACGTCATCAACGTCTGCGACCTCGAGCGGTTCGACGCGGGCTCGACTGTGGACATGGCGGCACTTAAGAAGATCGGCTTGATCCCAGGTGGAGCAAAGCTGCTCAAGGTGCTTGCACGTGGCACGCTCTCGAAGAAGTTGACGGTCCGCGCCAATGCCTACTCGGCAAAGGCGAAGGGGGCCATCGAGTCGGCGGGCGGCAAGGCAGAGGAGATTGGCTGAGATGCTCGGCCAGTTGCAAAACATCTTCAAGGTCCCAGATCTGCGCACTCGGCTTTTCTGGACACTCGGCCTACTTCTCGTCTTTCGCCTTGGTTTTTACATCCCACTGCCTGGAGTTGACGGCGAAGCATTTGCCCAGTTCATGATCGAGGGAACGAACTCGGGCCTCGGTGAACTCATCGGGTTCATGAATAAGCTGGCGGCCGGCAATCTCAAGATGCCGGTGATATTTGCGCTAGGCATTCTGCCCTACATCTCGTCCTCCATCATCTTCTCACTGCTCTCGAAGGTGCTTCCATCGCTTGAGGCGTTGGCGAAGGAGGGCGCGGCCGGTCAACGGAAGATCAACCAGTATTCCCGGTTGACCACGGTTCCATTGGCGTTCATCCAGGGCGTCATTCTTTGCAAGAACTTTGACACTTTGACTGTCGGTGGCGTACCGGTTATCGGGACGTTCGGCTGGGGATTTGTCATTCAAGGAGCTCTCGCCATCACCGCGGGAACCGTGTTCCTCATGTGGATCGGCGAGCAGATCACCGAGTACGGAATCGGCAACGGCTCTTCTCTTCTGATCGTCACAGGCATTGTCTCGGATGTGCCCTCAGCGTTCTATCGCCTGATCGACCCTAAGAATCCCACCACTTTCCTTATGGGTGCGATTCTCGCGTCGACCTACTTCCTCATCGTGATCGGTGTCGTCTACACACAACGTGGACAGCGCCGTATTCCGATGCAAAGCGCAAAGATGGTTCGAGGCGGTCGGATGATGGGTGGCCAGAAGCACTACCTTCCGGTGAAGTTGAACATGCCGAGCGTCATGCCTGTCATTTTTGCTTCGTCGTTGATCATGCTTCCGATGACGCTCATTCAGACAATTCGTGGGGTGCAAAACCTCCCGAGCTGGATGTCATCGGGTACTTTTGTCCACGTGACGCTCTACGTCACGCTGATCATCTTCTTCTCGTTCTTCTGGACATCGCTCATGTTCCAGCCGACCGAGATTGCGAATAACCTTAAGGAAAACGGCGCGTTCATCCCTGGCATCAGGCCAGGCAAGGACACCGCGTCGTATCTCGAGTCTGTTCTGTCCAAGGTGACTCTGCTCGGCGCATTCTTCCTTGCAGTAGTCGCAGTGATCCCGGAAGTGGCCAGCAAGATCATGTCGGTGGACTACTTCACTGCAGGCTTCTTGGGTGGCACCGGTATTTTGATCGTCGTCGGCGTTGCCCTCGACATCGTGGACAAGCTCAATGCAAGCCTCATGCAACGCAACTATGAGGGCTTCATGGGTGGTGCGAAGAAGAAGTCGAACTGAAGATGCACTTGGTCTTCCTCGGGGCGCCCGGCGCTGGAAAGGGTACGCAGGCTAAGGTGCTTGCGTCCCGGATTCTGGTGCCGCACGTCTCAACCGGAGACATCTTTCGGGCTGCGATCAAGAACGGAACTCCCGTCGGCGTAGAAGCCAAGGGATTCCTTGATCGTGGCGAGCTCGTACCAGATGCCGTGGTGTGCCGAATCGTTCGCGAGAGGCTCGCCGAGGCAGATTGTCGGAAGGGGTTTATCCTTGATGGATTTCCCCGGACTGTTCCGCAAGCCGAGTCTTTGTCGGTCTCATTGGTCGAGTTGGGACTGCCTCTCAAGGCTGTCGTCAACTTCACCATTGATCGCAACGAGTTGGTTGCTCGGCTCTCATCCCGAGTGACCTGCAGGTCTTGCGGCACGGTGTTCAATTTGGAGTCGAACCCTCCGAAGGTCGCAGGTTGCTGCGATTCCTGCGGGGGAGAGACCTATGTTCGTGAGGACGACCGTCCTGAGACCGTAGCTCGCCGCCTAGAGGAGTATGACCGCAAAACTGCTCCACTTGAGGCTTGGTATCGGGAGCGGGGCTTGCTCCGTGAGGTTGTTGCCTCAGGGACGGTTACGAATGTTACGGCGGCACTTGATCGTGTCGTTGGGGGTTGACACCGAGCCACGAACTGGCTAGGATCTCGACCCTTTTTTGCCGAAAGTTCTGACCCGTCGGGGCTCCGCTGCCTGTCGGGAAGAGTCGGGTTTGACGCCGCGTTGGCGTTGAATGAAGTCGTCAGCGGCGTGGTGTGCTTCGGCACATCGGAGGTGCCCTAATCGATGGCAAAGGAAGAGCCCATCCGGGTAACGGCTACGGTCAAGTTGCCATTGCCTAATGCGGCGTTTCTGGTTGTCCTCGAAAACGGGCATGAAGTTATCGCACACGTTTCCGGGAAGATGCGGATGAACTACATCCGCATCCTGTCCGGAGACAAGGTTGAGGTGGAGATGTCGCCCTATGATTTGTCAAAAGGGCGCATTGTCTACCGGAGCTGACCGGAGTCTGTCATGAAGGTTCGTGCATCCGTGAAGCGCATCTGCGAGGGTTGCCGGGTGATCCGCCGTCAAGGCGTCGTCCGGATCATTTGCAAGCTCGATAAGCGTCACAAACAGCGCCAAGGCTGAGCGAGAAACCTATGCCACGCATCACCGGCGTCGATATCCCAAACGATAAAGCCCTCAAGATCTCCCTTCGTTACCTCTATGGCATTGGTCCTTACCTTGCCATTGAGATTTGCAAGGAGCTTGGGCTTGATCCCGAAATGAAGGCGCGCGACATCTCTGACGAGCAAGTCGCCAAGATCGCTCAGCTGATCGAGCGCAAGTACCCCGTCGAGGGACAGCTTCGCCGTCAGATCGGCCAGGCGATCGCACGCCTCAAGAACATCCGTTGCTATCGCGGAATTCGGCACATTCGCAATTTGCCGGTGCGCGGTCAGCATACGCAGAGCAACGCGCGCACCCGCAAGGGACCGCGTAAGACCGTCGCGGGCAAGAAGTCCGTCAAGGCAATGAAGTGACCCAATCCGCCGCGCCTGTCGCGGCGGAATGAGACTCCCGGAAGCGGGGTCCCGAGAAAACAGCATGTCCTCGAACGAAAACAAAGCCTCCGCAGACGCAGCCGCACCCGCGGCAGCTACTGCGCCCAAAGGCAAGAAGGTCAAGAAGGTCGTCGCCAAGGCGGTCATTCACGTCAAGGCCTCCTTCAACAACACGATCGTCACGGTGACCGATCCTCAGGGCAACACGCTCTGTTGGTCGAGTGCCGGCTCGATCGGGTACAAGGGCTCCCGCAAGTCCACGCCATTCGCTGCCCAGCGCGCGGCCGAGCGCGCAGGCGAGGCTGCCAACAAGTTCGGCGTCAAGGAAGTTGACGTCAAGATCACCGGACCAGGCTCGGGTCGCGAGTCGGCCGTTCGTGCACTGCGTCAATCAGGACTTGAAGTCAAGTCCATTGAAGACGTCACGCCGGTCCCCCACAACGGTTGCCGCCCTAAGAAGCGTCGCCGCGTCTAAATCACACTCAAGGAAACACCATGGCTCGTTACATCGGACCCAAGTGCCGCCTCTGCCGCCGGGAAGGCATGAAGCTCTTCCTGAAGGGGGAGCGTTGCCACACTGCCAAGTGCGCCATCGCCAAGCGCGGTGACGCGTTCCCGCCGGGAGGCCGTGCTTTGAAGCGCGGTCGCGTCTCGGAATACGGCAATCAGTTGCGCGAGAAGCAACGCCTCAAGCGTTTCTTCGGCCTTCTCGACCGCCAGTTCCGCGGCGTGTTCGAACGCGCAGTTAAGGACCGTGGAAACACGGGCACAGCGCTGTTGTCCCTCATCGAACGCCGCCTCGACAACGTGGTCCGTCAGGCTGGTTTCAGCCTCGGCCCGGCGAGCGCGCGTCAGATCGTGGCGCACGGCCTTGTCACCGTCAACGGTAAGAAGGTTGACCGTCCGTCGTTCGCCATGAAGGCGGGCGATGTGATTGGTTTCACATCGAAGGAGCGTCCGCGCAAGCGTCTAACCGAGATCCTGGAAGGTTCGAAGCCATTCCAGGTTTGTCCGGCGTGGCTCGAGCGTGACGAGCAAGCAATGACCATCAAGGTTCTGCGTTTGCCCGCCCGTGACGAGTTCCCGTTCATCCTGCGCGAGCAGTTGATCGTTGAAGGCGCTTCGAAGTGATCCCGGCTTAGGCCAACTGAGAAAGGAACCCCCACCATGCGCATGCGCTGGAGGAATCTAGAACTACCGACCCGTGTCACGGTCGACCGCGACTCGCTCACCGACTCTTACGGACAATTTACCGTGGAGCCGTTCGAGCGTGGTTTTGGTCACACGATTGGCAACGGTCTTCGCCGTGTGTTGCTTTCATCGATTGAAGGCGTTGCCGTTCGGTGGATCAGCGTCAAGGGCGCGGAGCACGAGTTCCAGCCTGTAGACGGTGTCACCGAAGACATGACCGACATCGTGCTCAATGTCAAGAACATCAAGGTGCGCATGAACGGGGATGGTCCCGTCACGCTGCGCATCCGAAAGTCCGAGAAGGGACCGGTCACCGGCGCGGACATCGTCGCCGAGGGCGACGCGACTGTCGTTAATCCGGAAGTCGTCATCTGCAGCCTCAACAAGAAGGTCGATTTCGAGATGGATCTCGAAGTCACCCGAGGCCGTGGATATTGGACGGCGGAAGAAAATGAGTTTGGATCCAGCCGATTCGCGGATCCGCGTGCGCGTCGTTCACCGAAGGAGACCGACCAGCAAGTCGGTCGTATTTGGCTCGACTCGTGCTACTCGCCGGTGCTTCGCGTGAAGTACGCGACGGAAGACACTCGCGTAGGCAAGGTGACGGACTACGATCGTCTGGTCCTCGAAATTTGGACCGACGGTTCGATCCGACCTGAAGAAGCTCTCTCCGAGGCTTCGAAGATCTACCGCAAGTGCCTCAACGCGCTCGTCTCGTATGGCATGGCCGGCGGGGAGATCCCGGTCTCGGACGCAGCGCCGGCGCCTGAGTCAGGCGCATCGACTGGCTCGGCAGATCCACTCATGGCCAAGGCGGTACAGGAGCTCGCGCTCTCTGTTCGAGCCAACAATTGCCTTGAGTCGGAACGTATCTTTTCGGTCGGTGACTTAGCTTCGCGCTCGACGGAAGACCTCCTCGCGCTGCGAAACTTTGGGAAGACCACACTTACTGAGATCCGCATCAAGCTTGCGGAACTCGGCCTAACTCTCCGCGGCGATTCGATGCCAACCGCGGACGAGATCGGCAAGGACCCAGAAGCCCTCTGATTTTAGATACGGAATACCAGTCATGCGTCATCGCGTAAGTGGCCGTCGTCTCGGCCGTACCACCGCTCACCGGAAGGCCCTCGGCAGGAATCTGCTGCGAGCCCTCCTTATCAATCACCGCATCACGACCACGCTCGCCAAGGCCAAGGAATACCGGCCGATGGCGGACAAGCTCGTGACCATCGGCAAGACCGACACGCCTGCTAATCGCGTACGCGCGATGGCGATCGTGCCCGATCGCACGTTGGTCGAGCATCTCTTCGGAGAGGTCGCAAAGCACTTCAAGGAACGCAAGGGGGGGTACACCCGCGTGCTCCGTCTTGCGAAGAACCGCCTCGGTGACAACGGCGAGCAGGCGATCCTTGAGTTTGTTGGTCTCGCGCGCGTGAAGACCGAGAGCGCCTGAAGTTGAGACTGCGGTGACCTTGCCGCTACCTCTGATGGTGTTCGACGACCCGACCCGTGCTGCGCCATGGCAATGGCAGCAGTGGGTCGGGTTCGCCATTTATGGGGTGATCTTGCTTGGCATCACAATTATCGCTTGGCGCCTTTCGGGTCCGTGCGATCGCCCGCCCAACGACCAAGGCAAGCCCTGAGTCAGATCCGCTCGGGATAGACAACAATCGCTTCGTCCCAAGTTAGTCCTTAGGCTAGGCGGAATCGGTCGGTTCCTACAGTTGACTCAAGTGCGCACGTGAGTGCTTCTCCAATCAGCACTCGGTAGTGATCCCCGGCTTGAATCTGCACCATTCCGAACTCTGGCGTGCGCAATTCGAAGATGACCGGACATGATCCCGGGAATCGTCGCAACATCGTCGTCATCTCTTTCAATTCGGTCTCGAGGGTCTCCCCACTCTCGAGAGTGATGACGACCCGTCGCGCGAGCTTCATCACGGCCTGTTCGATAGGAATCACCTCAACGATGCGCAAAGAGGGTGGATCCCGGCGCCGATCGACGGATGCTTTGATGAAAACGATGGCATCCGCCTTAAGCGTGTCTGACAGTGTCACCCAGAGCTTGGGAGAGACAACAGCTTCCATGGCGAATGCGAGGTCTTCGATTTCGATGATGCCCATCTTTTGGCCCGCGCTTGGACCGTTCTTGATGACGACCTGACGGACCTTTCGAATCAGGCCACCTACAGTGATTTCGGTGCGATCTTCGAGCCCACCTACGGCCTTCAGATTGGAGTTGGAGAAACGCTGCAGCATCTTGCGGTGTCGATTGAGCGGGTGGCCGGTGAGGTAGAAGCCAAGCGCGTCCTTTTCCTTCTGGAGGCGCTCCTGCTCGTCGAATTCCGGCACATTCGCGTAGGTCGATGTCCCGTTGTTGGCATCCGGTTCTGGATCGCCAAAGAGCGACGCCTGGCCCTGGGCACGATCTTGAGCAGCTGCTGAACCGGCCGCAATCGCGTCGTCGAGCGCCAAGACCTTTTGGGCTCGATTCGCAGGCAATCCGTCGAGAGCTCCTGCGTGAATCAACGCGCTGATGACACCCTTGTTCAGCGAGCCAGGGTCGACACGGGCTGCAATATCGTAAATGTCCTTGAATGCTCCGTCGGAGTCACGAACGAGGCAAAGCGTATTGATGGCGTGTTCACCCACTCCTCGAATCCCGGCAAGTCCGTAGCGGACAGCTGTCCCTTCAACGGTAAATCCAGCGCGCGATCTGTTGATGTCTGGAGGCAGAACGTTGATGCCCATCGCGCGCGTCTCTTCGACATACTCGACCGTCTTGTCGATCGAAATCATTTCACATGTCAATAGCGCGGCCATGTATTCTTTAGGCCAATTCGACTTGAGCCATGCGGTTTGATATGTGACGAGTGCATACGCCGCTGAGTGCGACTTGTTGAAACCGTATCCCGCGAAGTACTCGATCTGCTCGAAGATCTCCTCTGCCGCTTGCTTCGGAACGCCGTTGCTTGCAGCGCCGTCGGCGAACTTTTGCTTGAACTTGGCCAAGATCTCGGGTTTCTTCTTTCCCATTGCCTTGCGCAGGGAATCGGCTTCGTTTAGCGAGAAATTCGAGAGGACGTTCGCGATCCGCATGACCTGTTCCTGATAGAGGATGCCGCCAAGTGTTTCCCTGAGAATGGGCTCGAGCATGGCGTGCTTGTAGGTGATGGGTTCACGACCGTGCTTGCGGCTGACATAAGAGTCGACCATGCCCGATCCGAGAGGACCCGGTCGATATAGCGCAAGAATTGCGATGAGGTCCTCGAACCTGTCTGGTCGCATTCGCTTGAGAAGATCGATCATCCCAGATGATTCGAGCTGGAACACGCCGGACGCCTTGCCCTCTTGGAGCATCCGATATGTCTTCGAATCGTTGAGGGGGATCTTGTCGATGTCGATGGTCTGGCCGGAAGTCGCCGATATGTTTCGGATCGCGTAGTCGATGATGGTCAACGTGCGGAGCCCGAGGAAGTCCATCTTGAGCAGGCCGACGTCCTCGAGCGCATCCATGGTCCACTGCGTGACGACGTCGTCGCCGGTTGTGCACAGCGGAACTCGTTCGACGAGAGGCGCATCCGAGATGACAACTCCTGCCGCATGGGTCGACATGTTGCGTCGGCAACCTTCGAGTCGAAGTCCGATGTCGAAGACTTTGCGCGTAGCGTCACTTTCGTCTCGCATGCGCTTAACTTCGTCGTCTTTTTCGACAGATTCGGACAGCGAGTCACCGGGCCCGTTGGGGATCTTCTTTGCGATGCGATCCACTTCGGAAAGAGGCATATCGAGGACGCGACCAACATCTCGAATTGCGGCGCGAGCCTTGAGTGTGCCGAATGTCACAATCTGTGCGACACGGTCCTTGCCGTACTTCGTGTTGACGTATTCGATCACGTCTTTTCGGCGTTCAATACAGAAATCGATGTCGATATCAGGCATCGAAATGCGCTCGGCGTTGAGGAAGCGCTCGAACAGGAGGTCGTATTTCAGGGGATCAAGTTTGGTGATGCCGAGTGCATAGGCGACGATCGATCCTGCGGCGGAGCCGCGACCTGGTCCGACGGGGATGCCCTTCGAGCGCGCGTACGCGATGAAGTCCTGAACAATCAGGAAGTAATCGACAAATCCCATCTTGGCGATGGTGTCGAGCTCGTAGGTGAGGCGAGCCTCGACATCCGGTGTCGAGGTTGGATAGAGACGGTCGATTCCTTCGCGGCAGAGTCTCCGGAAGCGCAGCTCAGGGGTTTCTTCGCCGACGGGGAACGCGGGAAGGAAACGACCACCTAGCTTCATTTCCGCCTTGCACAGATCAGCGACGATGCGGGTGTTCGACACGGACTCGGGCATGTCCGCGAATTCCTTTAGCATTTCCTCCGTGTCGCGGAAATGGAGCGTGCGGGCGGACATGCGATAGCGATCTTCGTCGCTCACGCGGGACCCGGTCCCTATGCAGAGGGCCGCATCTTGCACTTCCCAGTCTGATTGCTCGAGGTAATGAATATCTTGGGTCGCGACCAACGGCACCTTCGTGATCCGCGCCAGTTCTTTCATCAGCTCGCGAGCGCGGTCTTCCTCAGGAATGCCGTGATTCATGACTTCGAGAAAGAAGTGGTCGGATCCAAAAAGATCCTGGTACTCCTTCACGAGTCTTTCTGCGTGCTCCGGTTGGCCAGCGAGAAGAACCGAATTGAGCTCACCGGCCAAGCACCCCGAAAGCGCGATCAGCCCACGCGAGTGTTCCTTGAGCGCCGCTTTGTCTATGCGAGGCTTGCGATAGAAGCCCTCTAGGTACGCGATTGACGCCAGCTTCATGAGGTTGGCGAAGCCCTCGTTGTCGGCAGCGAGGAGAGTCAAGTGGTGGTAGTCGCGGCGTCGGCGGCCGTCAGGTGAAGGGTCCCGGCGGGTGCGGTCGAGTCGACTACCGGCGGCTATGTACGCCTCCATCCCGAATATCGGTTTGATGCCCCTGTCCTTCGCGGCCTTAGCAAAGTGGACCGCGCCGAAGAGATTCCCGTGGTCGGTGAGCGCAATTGCATCCTGTCCGGCCGCCTTGACCTTGTCGAGCAGTGGGTCGAGCTGGCAGGTACCATCGAGTAGCGAGTAGTCCGAATGAACATGCAGATGGACGAAGTCCGACGGCTTCATTGAATTGGGCACTCCTTCGACACGGGACACCGGTGGCGCAAAAAGTGGGTCGTGGGGACCCGCAACACATCAGGGGGGCGAGATTGACAGAAAGGGGGGACAACGTCAAACCCAATTTCTTTGCTTGACCGGAAGGCCCCGTGGCGGACAATCCAATCCCTGCGTAGGGCCGCCATGAACCACCGACTCTGTGTCCTTCTCCTTGTTGTGCTCACCGCGTGCGAAACGACCTCGTCGTCTCACCGCCCCGACAAGCCGTCGGCTACCACCGAAGGGAATTCGCTTTGGGACAAGATCGCCGCCGCAAGGGCCGCCCGTCGCGATGCCCCGGCCTCGACTCTGCCGGATGACCCCGCAGCCGGCGCCTTGGCCCTCCCAGCGGGGTTTAAGCCCACGATCGACGCGGCTTGGGCGAAGTTCCTGAAGGATGACCCGGAGTGGCCAGCCTCGCGCGCATCGTGGATTGCGCTTGGTCCTCCGGGGCCGCTTCTCTTGGCTGAGAACCTGCTGCGTGCGCATGTGCTTGCATTTGATGGCGAAGACCGCCGGCTATTCGTGCGCTCCCGTGTGGAACTCATCGAACGTCGAGCCGATGCCATTCCGTTGCTCGTCGCGGGACTTGCGTCGGGGCAAGGCGATACGACCGTGCGCAACTTGAGCGAGGATCTTCTTGCGCTGATGGGGGACGTCGCTTCGGTGGCGTGTGTTGATGCGTATCCAACCGTAACCACGGAGCGTGGGCGCCGCTCCATGGCGCGCGTTCTTAAGAAGTCTCGATCCAAGGCTGGCATCGACACTTTAATTGCAGTTGCTCGATCCAACGAGCCATTTGCCACACGCCTTGAAGCCGTTGAGGGCTTAGGGGAAATCGCTGATCCACGCGGATACGAGACGCTCCTTACATGCGTAGGGGACGCCGATCCGTCGGTCGCAAAATTCGCGTGCCACTACATCAGCGCATTTCGCAATCGCGCTGCAATTCCTGCCCTGATTGAAACTCTCGACCGTGCCGTGCGTGAACGCAACGACGAGTTGAGTGCAACGGCACTCCGATCGCTTAATGTGCTCGCCGGGCGCAAGTTGCCGGGCGACCCGGCGCGCTGGCGTACGCTTGTTCGCGCGGGTGAAATCAAGATCGACGGAGTTGCACGATGACGGTGGAGGATTGGGATCGTTCGGGCATTCGCGCAGCGAATGTGTGCGTCGCGTGCCACGCGCCGCTCATTGCAGGCGCCGTGACGATTTCGGCCATCGTGATCCGCGATGAGCGCTTTCTGCGCGAGGATCGGTGTGCGGCGTGTTCCTCGACCGTGCCTGTCGATTCCGTATCCCAGTGGACGAGTCGTCGGCCGGCCGACGCCAAGGGACCACGTCGACTCGATTTTGATTCGCTTCTAGAACTTTTTGTCCGCATGGAAGGGCGTTCCGATGACGCGTCGTTGCGTCTGCGATGGATCGTCGGGCTTCTGCTCATGCGAAGGCGACTCCTCAGCGTGACTGGGCGGCGGGTCGAAGACGGCCGGGAGATCTTGGTGCTTAAGCCCCGGGGAGAAGAGAAGACCTACGATGTGAAAGATCCTGGCCTCGATGACGACGCCGCTGAGTCTCTCCGGGACGATCTTTCGCGGATTTTCGATCTCGATCGCCGGACTGTCTAGCTCCCCGCCGCGCGAGATCTCCTCCTCCGATTCAAGATTTTAGGCCGTTGGTGCCGACAGTCCTGAGTACGGAGATCTTTGATGATCACGAGGGACCGCATCGAGTTCGAATGCGAAGCTGAACGCCGGCTCGCAGAAGCGTCCGGGACAACCTTGGCTGTTGAGGTCGACTGGGATTCATTCGAGCGCGCTCCGTTTTCGCCCTCGTCTCTCGAGAGCCGCGCGCTGCCGCAGCTCGGTTCCGCATTGCGAGATATCTGCGCGGAGCGTGGGTGGCGTGACACTGTGCGTGAGCGACTTCGCCGCATCGTGATTTTGCCTTCGCAGAGAGGGTGCGCCGCGAGCGTTGTGATGTCGGGTGGAACTCTCTCGCTTCGGATCTCTCCTGGATCCGTTCCTTCGCCCCATGACTTGAAGGCCGCGTTCGCTGCATCGAGCTGAGTCTGGAAGTGACCGCCGACTTTCTTTAGGACGTGAGCTTTGGTCCGAATGCCAAATCTCCCGCATCTCCAAGGCCGGGGACGATGTAGCCTTTTTCATTCAGCTCCGGGTCCGCCGAGGCGACAATCGCCGTGCAACGCGGGATGGTTGACTCGAGTCGTTCAACAGAGCGGAGATATCCGATTGCGCCCGCGACGATCACGCGCGATGGACAGCCCGCTTTTTTGGTGATGTCAGCGTGCGCGATCTCGATCGTTGAACCCGTAGCAATCATTGGATCGATGTAGATTAAAGTACGTCCTTCGACATCCGCGAGCGCCGCGTAACCCATGTCGATTTCCATGCGCCCGTTCTTTGGGAGGCCCTCGCGTCTGGCTGCGCCAAGGAAGATTGTCGGGGAATCTCGGAATACGCTCAGCATGCCTTCCCACATTGGGAGGCTTGCTCGAAGAACAGTTACGAGAACCGGCGTTTCAGCAAGCACCGGTTCCGGCTTGGTTCCGAGCGGGGTAGGTACTTGCTCCATGTCAATGCAAAGGCCCTTGGCGATTTCATATGCCATGAACCTGCCGATTTCGTGCAGGGCTTCACGGAAGCGATGAGGGTCCTTTTGAAGGTGAACCGATCGAATGGTGCGGAGGTGGGTTCCGAGAATTGGGTTGGACTCGGTGTCGAGAATTCGAGGCATCTGCCGATTGTGCGCTCTCGGCGATGCGCTGACACCTCCGCGGGGTGGGCTTACCCTGATCCGAGAGATGCCCGGTGGGTGGGTCCCCGCTCCGGATGCCGCTAGGTGGGGGCAACCGAAACCTCGGCGTCGAGTCGCGGCTGAGTTTCGTTACCCACCGAATCTTGTGTAGATCTTGAGTGGCCCCACAACCGCTGGTGGTTGTTGGTCCCGCCGACGCATCTCCGCAAGTGCTGGTGGGGAAAAGAGCTATGGCAGCGCCAATTTTTTTTGCTGCCCTTGACAGCGCCCCGCTCTGGTAGAGAATGGGGGGGAAGTGGGAGAAATTCCCTATCTTGGTGGCATCGATGCAGGTGCTCCCTTTGTTCGTCTCCCGATGTTGGTGGTCTCATGCTCACGTCCGCTTGGCCTCACGATCTCACGCTGGATGCCCGTAATCGGCTCCAGCTGCCTTCCCCGGTGAGGGAGGGTCTGCCCAAGGTGGGCGAGGCGTGGGAAGCGGTCATCGGCGTTCTTCCGAAGGGTGCTGACTCGAAGCCGGACTGTCTTTGGCTCATGTCAAACGCCCAGTTCGAGCTCTTTGGGCAGCGACTCGGCGCGCTCGCTAGGGACTCTGCGGCTGGTCGTGAAGTCAAGACCCTCACGATGCGGAACTTCAGCCACGTGGGCGTCGATGCCCAGGGCCGCATCACCATTCCCGAGAAGCTCCTGTCACGGGCCGATGTCAAGCGCACGGTGACGCTGATTGGCATGAAGGACAGGGTTGAGATCTGGGCAACGGAAGTGATTGGACGGATCGAAGAGACCCGTTCGACTGAAGTGCGAGCTGACCTCGAACGCCTGTTGGCGGGCGAGGGTGGCTAAGAACAGACACTCTGGAGCTGACGTTTTTTCGTCAGCATCGAGAGGGCGTGTCCGCGGGATCTGATCCCTGCTCGCGGATGTTTGGGGATGGGATTTGGTGGCGCGTCGCGTGACAAGCGGTCGGGTCCACGAACCAGTGCTGGTGAGCGAGGTGATGAGCCTCGCAAATCCAACAACCAATGACCTCACCGTCGAGACGATGGTGGGTGCAGGGGGGCACTCGGCGGAGTTTCTTCGCCGGACTGGTCCGCAGGGACGATTGCTGGGTTTGGATCGCGACCCGGCCATCCTCGAGGTGGCGCGGGGGGCACTGGAGCCTTTCGGCGAGCGAGTAAAGCTCGTTGAAGCGGAGTCAGGTGCTCTCCGCGACGCCCTCGGTCGCTCTCAGTGGGGTCCCGCGCAGATCCTCTTCATGGATCTCGGTGTGTCGTCACTGCAGCTCGATGACTCGCGTCGTGGTTTCTCTTTTTCAAAGGATGGTCCGCTCGACATGCGGATGGGACGAAAAGGTGTCACAGCGTCGGAGTGGCTAGCTACCACTCCATGCGCCGAAATGGAGCGTGCGTTTCGCACTTACGGCGACGAGCCGTTCGCGCGCCGCATTGCGGCCGAGGTCTCTGAACGCGCTGAAAAACGCCGATTTTCGACCACCTCTGAACTTGCGACCTTCATCGCAGAACTCGTACCGCATCGTCTTCGAGGGCGCTCGCCGATCCACCCCGCGACCCGTGTTTTTCAAGCGATCCGAATCGCTGTGAATGATGAGTTGGGACTACTTGAGCGCACTCTTCCCCAAGCATGGGAAGCACTTGCACCCGGCGGGCGACTCGTCGTGATTTCGTTTCACTCAGGGGAGGATCGAATTGTGAAGGAGTTCATGCGGGGACTCCAACAAGAAGCGACCGGAACACGTCTGGTCAAGAAGCCAATCAAAGCCGGAGACGAGGAGGTCGCTCGGAATCCTCGCTCCCGAAGCGCGTGTTTGCGAGCCGCTCTGAAGTCGCCTCCGCCTGATCGGCGGCGCCATTGGGAACGGGACCGCGAGGAGGATGAGGACGCATGAAACTCCAACTTACGTTGATCGCGTGCATCATGGTTGCCGGTATGGCTGCGCTCGCGGTCCATCGGCAGTGTGAGGCTCAGCGAATTCGCTATCGCGTTGCACTGCTAGCGGACGAAGTTGCCCATCTCGGCAACGAGAACCGTGCGTTGGCGGCGAAGGTCGCGGTCCTGACTGCAGCACCGGCACTCAAGGCGTCGGCCATCGCGCTCAAAGTCCCGTCAGTCCGAATGCCGGTTACCTATGCGTTTCCGCGCAACCGTGTTTCCATTCCTGGGGCGGGGCAATGAGCGAGGGCCTCGACCACGACGTGTCCGGAATCCCGCAGCGGGGGTCAATGTGGCTCAGCTTCATCGTGCTCAGCCTTTTCGGGCTGGTCGGGGTGCGCGCGACATGGCTTCATGTCTTTGGAATTGAGGCAAAGGCTTGCGCTATTGCGCGACACGAGCCCAAGGCCAACCCACCGCAGTCTCGCCTCCTCGCCGCCGAGAGCCGACCGATGCGCGTGGCAGTTCCGATGGAGGCAAGACCCCACCGGGGCACGATCTACGACCGTAGCGGTCGCGAGATCGCCGTTTCCGCATGGAAGCATCGCATTCTTTTTGATCCGTCGCGATACGACCCGACTCCTATTCTCGCCGCCATTCGTGAACGCGGGGACACCGAGCCCACTCGCTCGGAACGCAAGGCCATCGCCAAGATGGAAAAGGTCAAGGCAGACATCATGGCCGTCCTGCCATCACTCCTTCGCGCTGAGGGAATCAAATTCAATCAGGCCGACCTCCAGAAGCGTTTGCAAACAACGCACGATGCGGCAACGGGGAAGTTGCTTCGCGAAGTTGTCCTCGCGCGTGATGTCAGCCCGACTGCCCGTCGCCACCTTCTTGAGGCGTTCCGCGCACGCGAAGAACTTGATGCCCAGTTGGAATGGCGCGGCTTCATGTTTGATGACGTCGTGTTCCGGGAGTATACGTGGGGCGCCGCGACCGCGCAGGTCCTCGGCATCGTTGCCGAATCGCCCAACCCTCGCGACGGTGGACGCGTGGCAGGACGATCGGGCATGGAGTGGCAGCTCGATCGCGTTCTCGAAGGCAAGCCTGGCCAAATTCTCGAAGAGCGAGACGGCCTTAACACTCCGTTTCGTAGCGAACTCGCCTTTGCGACAGAGCCGATTCAAGGTGGTGACGTTACTCTGACCATCGATGCCGAAATCCAACGCGCTTTGCTCGACGAGATGGAGAAGCAGGCGAAAGAATTCCCCTGCGCGAAGGCCTCGACCGTAGTTCTCGACGCCCACACCGGCGAGATCCTTGGAATTGCAACTTGGCCTTCCACGACACCGTACGCCAAAGATTTCCGCGCTGATCGACTTCAGCTCGGTGCCGCATCCGATTCGTATGAGCCCGGCTCGACAATCAAGCCGGTCGTGATTTCGACCGCTTTAGAGCGTGGTGTGATCTCCGAAACGGAACGCTTCGAATGTGGCGGTGCCGACGGCACCGAGTTCTTTCTTGGTCGAACGGTAACGGAGTATTCTCCGAACCCGTCTCCGCTCACTGCGCAGGAGATCATCTGGCGTTCGTCGAATGTCGGAGCGACCCGCATTGGGCTCCAAAGGCTCGGCCTCCCTGGGCTCTTTGACGCCTTCGGTCGTTTCAAGATTCGTGGCCGTCCTGGCTCGGGCCTCCCGCAGGAGACCGCCGGCTGGTACACGCCGCAGACATCGCAGCGCGGCAGTGGTGTTTCAGCGGCCACCCAGTCAGGCGCAGGCGTTTCATTTCCGCGAGGCTATGAGCTTCGACTCTCGCCGCTCCATCTCGCGACGACTTACACGGTCTTTGCCACGGGTGGCGACCGCGTCTCTCCGACGATCATCAAGAACATCAAGTACGACAACAATGTCGTGACTCCGCCTCTCAGAGTCGATCGAGATGTCGTTTCGAAGACGACTCTTGACTATGTTGTCGAAGGTATGCGGCAGGTCATCGAGAATCCGCGGGGCACCGCCCACAGGACGGGATTCTCGCAGAAGTACACGATGCTCGGGAAGACCGGCACAGCACAGTACGCGGACAAGGACACGCCCCGTGGTTCTGCCTACAACACATGGTTCTGCGGTGTCGCTCCCGCCTCTAATCCCCGCATTGTCGTGTGCACTGTGTTCCATCGAGTCATTCGCACCGGCAAGGGATACACAGGTGGTGTCGTGTCGGCACCGGTCGCCCGCAACGTCATCGAACGGACTCTCGAGATTCTGGGCGTCCCACCGGATCGTGAGAACAGAGCCATCAACGCGAGCGCAAGGCCACGCTGAATCATGCCCAAGTCCCGCATCCTCAGTCCAATCGATCGTCCCCATCCGCAGATTGCGGCAGTGTGGTCCAATGGGGGAGGCCGTGGACTAAGCTGGCTTGCGAAGTCCGTGCTGGATGCGTGTGACACGCCTACGATCCACTTCGCGGCGCGAGAAGGCGTGGCAGGCGAGGCTCCGCGTCATTCGCATGACGCGTTGCGTACGCAACGCGCCCTCGCGGCTGCGTACGTAGAGGGTCGGCAGGTTGCAATCATCGACGCGACGCCCTCGTGGGCGCGTTCGGGCGCGGGCATCTTGGATTTCGGGGCGCTCGTCGTCGGATCCGCCGATTGTTCACTTGATGCTGCACCTCTCGCAGCGCTCGCTCGGCGAGTTCGCGGCACGGGCGTGGTGGTGCTTCCGTCCGAAGCACGGTTGCCTCGGACCGTCGCATCAGCGCTTCGCGCGCGAGTTGTGACCTATGGTCTTAATGCCGCAGCCGACGTGCGCGCGGTCGTTCGTCGTCGCGGATTTGACGGAATGGAACTTGAAGTGACGACTCCTCTTGGGGACGGCACGTTGACTATTCGGCGACCCGGCCTCAGAGCAGTGCGCGAGTCACTCGGCGCGTTGGCATTCGCGCTCGCAACGGGTATACCGCTGGTCGCTGCGCTCGATGCGCTCGCGCGCGTGCGAGGAATTCACGGCGCAATGGAGCAGGTTGTCGAAGGGCCGGTCGCGGCTTTCATTGACGACGCACGCTCGCCCGCCGCGCTCAAGTCTGCGATTAACGACCTTAGAGAATGCGGTGCGCGTCGTGTATTTGCGGTCCTCGGCGTCGAGGGTGATCGAGATGGCGCATCGCGCTCGAAGCTCGCATCCATCGCGACAGCGAATTGCGACATGACGTGGCTCACGGTGTCTCATTCACGATCGGAAGACCCTGGTCGCCTTGCACTCGAAATGGTCGATGGTCTAGCCGACGTCGTGCATTGCGAAATCGAGTTCGATCGAGCACGTGCGCTGCGCATGGCTTTGTCTGCAGCGAGGGCCGGCGATGCTGTCCTGATCGTCGGCCTCGGTGTTCACGCAGACGTGTTGGAAGTCGGAGATCGGCTCGTCCCCTGCGATGATCGTGCGATCATTCGCGATATGTTGGGTGCGGGGGTCCTCGCGTGATCCCGATTCCATTCGCCGAAGTTTGCCTCCGCGCTGGAGTTTCGTGCCCTCCCGCACTCGCCCGAGCGCAAGTCACCGGAATGTCGACGGACTCGCGAACGCTTTTGGCCGGCGATGTCTTCGTTGCGATTCAGGGCGACCGCTTCGACGGTCGCAAGTTCGTCGCGGAAGCGCTGGAGCGAGGTGCTCTCGCGGCATTTTCGCAAGCAGGTCCCAATCTTCCGGCGGAGACGCTCCGGGTTGCGGATCCGTATGAAGTACTGGCTCATATTGCGCGGGCCGTTCGATCAAGAACCCAGGCCCGAGTCATTGCCATCGCGGGTAGTGCCGGCAAGACTACATGCAAAGAGATGCTCGCTAAACTCCTCGCGCCACTCGGCCCACTCGTCGCGTCGAAGGCATCTTTCAACAACAATATCGGTGTGCCAGCTACTTTGGCTTGTATCGAGAGTGGAACACGGCGCGTGGTTGCTGAGATCGGCACGAATCACCCAGGCGAGTTGGCGCCACTTGCGCGACTTGTCCGCCCCCATGCCGTCGTCGTCACTTCGATCGGCGCTGAGCATCTCGAAGGATTCGGCGATCTTTGTGGAGTCCTCGACGAGGAAATGGAAGCCGTTCGCGCGCTCCCACCCGGAGGTTGCGCGTATGTGAACTTCGACAGCGAGCCACTGCGACACGTCCGCTTTCCGAGCCACGTCGAGGTGATTCGCATCGGTTTCCGAGAAGGCGCAGACTATCGTGGACAGATCTTGGATTCTCCACGTGGAGTTGGAGTCAGATTGCCTTCGGGATCGACTGTGGAGAGCTCGCTAGCCTTCGATTGGCAGCGATCTAACCTCTTGCTTGCGGCAACCGTCGCGCATCTTGAGGGCGTGTCCAATAACGAGTTGATTCAAGCGGCATCCGCGTTGACTCCAGCACCACTTCGAGGCGAGCAGCGGACGATTGGAACCTCTACCGTCCTTGTTGACTGCTATAACTCAAACCCGCTGTCAGCGCAGGCGTCCTTGGCTGACCTAGCTACCCGATCCGGCCGTAAGGCCGCAGTCCTCGGGGAAATGCGCGAGCTCGGAGACGCATCATCCGCCGCCCACGAGGAGCTTGGTCGCGAGGCGAGGAACTGCGGTATCTCAGACGTGATCTGGGTCGGGAGATTCGCGGAGGATTTTGCTCGCGGATACGGCCGGCCGGTCAAGGCGTTTGCGACGACATCTGAAGCCCAAACGAGCTTCTCCGAACTGCTCCGCAGTGGTGGAACGGTATTGATAAAGGCGTCCCGTGGGATCGCCCTCGAGACTCTCTTGGAGTGCAGCACCCATGCCTGATATCAGACAATACCTCGAGCGCGATGGAGTGCTGCGACCGGCAACCTCCGTGATCCTCATCTCGACGATCTTGACGTTGCTTGGAATCATCATGATCGGGTCAGTGTCTACAGGACCCGAGACCACAGCTGCGGATCCCTACGCATTTGCATACAAGCAGGTTAAGTACGCTTCGGTCGGGATCTTGATCGCATTCATTGCCGCGCGTGTTCCAATCGATTGGATTGCGGAGCGATGGAAAGCCTGGATCTTCGTGACGTGGGGGTTGCTTGCCTTGGTGCTCGTCGTCGGCAGCGTTCAGCTTGGCGCCAAGCGCTGGATCGCGTTGCCCGGCGGATTCCACTTTCAACCGTCGGAGGTCGCGAAGATCACTCTGGTTATCGCCTGTTCAGCATGGGCCGCCACGCGCGCTCGTACTCTTTCCGACTTCCGCAACGGCTTTCTACCCGGTATGGGACTAGTCCTTGGAACCTGCGTTCTCGTGATCCTAGAAAAGGACATGGGGACGACGGCCTTCCTCTTTGCGCTCGGTGTAGGCCTTCTCTGGGCATGCGGCGCACGGTTCTGGTACCTAGCTTTGACCTCAATCGTCGGTCTGGGCGTCGTTGGTGTCGTTGCTTGGCAGATGGGCAGCTTCGACTATGTAAGCCGTCGGCTTCAGGGATATGCGTCTGCTAGCGGAAGTGCACACGATCAAGTGAGGGCCGGGCTCGATGCAATGCGAACCGGTGGGCTCTTCGGCACCGGTCTTGGGGAAGGTCAGTCACAATTGGGTTTCGTCCCCAAGATCCACAATGACTTCATTGTCGCTGCAATCGGTGAACAGTTGGGCCTGATTGGTGTTCTCATGCTCGTCGTCGCCTACATCGTGCTGTTTCATGCAGGATGGCGCATCGCTCAACGTGCGAAGAATCGTGTCGGGTTCGGTATCGCCTTCGGAGTCACGTTGTGCATCGCGATGCAGGCGATCTTCAATCTGATGGTCGCGACTGGACTCGTTCCACCCAAGGGCATCAACCTTCCATTCGTCTCGTATGGTGGGTCGTCGCTGCTTGTTCTTGGTGGGGCGATTGGGCTGCTGCTCAGAGTCGCGCACGAAGGTGAACAGTGCGCAATCGCTTCATCGGGCGAAAGCGCCAAGGTTGATCCAGAACCGTCTCGCGAGATTGAACAGCTTGGACCACTCGGAGAGTCGCTCCTGTGAGGATCCAATCAGAAACAAATCCAATCGTCGCTCTGTATGAGCTGACGTTGAACCAAACACCGGAAGCCGTCGCAGTGAAGGGTCGTGACTCTCTGTACGACACCTGGCATATCGCGCAAACCATCAGCGGAGGTTCGAGCCTCCGGCATCGCGACCCTTGCTGCGGCGCCTTCCTGGCAATTCCCGACTCGGCAGTACCGGCCGGGCCGCTCATCTTACACCGTGTCGGGCCATTCACGCCAGTGAGCCCCGGAGTGCCGTCATGAATCCTGAGAGAATCGCAGTTGGAGTCGTGCTGACGCTAATCGTCGTATTGATCGGTGTTGCGATCTTTCGTTCGGAAGACACGCTTGCCGCGCCGGGCTCCAAGGGCGCGACCGCAGCACCTGTCCTTGATACTCCACCACCTTTTCCAGCTAATCCACCTCAACCTGTAGTGGTGAACTACGATGAGATTGCGCGCGGAAGCTACCGTACCCGGCAACCGCCCGCGCTACGCGAAGCGGAGTCGCGGCCAGTCGTGTTACCCAAGACCTCCATATATGAGGTGCGCTCGGGTGACACATACGCCCGCATCGCAAAGCGCTTGCTCGGGTCGTCGGCACAGGCGGGCAAGATTGCAGCGCTCAACCCCGATGTAAATGATCGTGCTCTTAGGATCGGAATGAAACTGGTCGTTCCTGCGGCGAAACAGAAGTCAACACCGCCGCCCCCCGTCAAGAAGACGGCTCAGAAGAAGTCCTCATCGACGGCAGGTCCCCGTTCGTGACGGAGTTGCCCGCCTGGGCACAGGGGTTCGAGCTCGAGCTCAAGTTTGACGAGCGACTCGCCCCGCACACGACTATCGATATCGGGGGAGACGCGCGATGGTTCGCGGAGCCTGCGACGGCCGAAGGCACCGCCAAATTGCTTCTCGCGCTTTCGACCGCAGGCGTTGGTTGGAAGGTCCTTGGCGGTGGGTCCAATCTTGTGGCTCCAGACGGAGGGGTTCGCGACGAGGTCGTGATACATCCATCGAAGCTGAACGAGTTCCGGATCAAAGATACCCGGGTGACCCTTGGAGCAGGCTTCGCGCTTCAAAGAGCCGTGGCATTGACCACGGGTGAAGGACTGGCTGGCCTGCAGGGACTCGGGGGCATCCCGGCGCAGATCGGCGGCGCCGTTGCGATGAATGCTGGTGGGCGTCACGGTTGGATTTCGGATGTTCTTGAGAGTGTTGTGGTGGCCATGCCCGATGGGAAGTTGCATACGATTCTCGCGAGTGACTTGAAGATGGGTTACCGCGAAGCACACCTGCCGAAAGGGGCGGTCATCGTTTCGGCGACCTTCGATTTGGCCGCCGGCAATGCAGCTGAGCTGAAGAAGACTGCTGGAGAGATCACGAAGGATAAGAGCAAGAAGCAGCCGACTCGGGAAAAGAACTTCGGTTGCACTTGGAAGAACCCTGACGGGCAAAGCGGCGTTTCGGCCGGCAAGCTCGCGGAGGACGCCGGCTGCAAGGGTCTCGCGGTAGGCAAAGCGCGCATCACGGCGACCCATGGCAATTTCATTGACAACGATGGTGGCGCGACCGCCGAGGACGTCCGGCAACTCATTGCGCGGGCAGAAGCGATGATCTTTGCCGAGCACGGTATCGAACTCGAACGGGAAGTCGTAATTTGGCCTGAGCCGCGACTTTCGATGTCGTCGCGTGGGGGATAGAGTCCCCGCATGACGCGCGGACACATGTTGGGCACTCGGGTTGTCCCGGAATCTAGGGCCGGTGTCCTCGATTCAACATCGCAGTTGACGCGAAATGGCTAAGGAGAGCAACGACACATGGTCGTCCCTCCGTGAGGCGGGGCGCAGAACCTCGGATTTCCTCTTCCAGGGGAAGGCGACCGGAATCCTGTTGCTTGTTCTCATCGTGGCTTTGACTGGCGTCGTGATCCATCTGGTCAAGGCGCGCCTCCTTCTCTCTGAGCACTTTCGTGTCGATCCTTCGGCGGTTCGCTTTGGCGATCTGCCCACGTGGGCTCCCGAGCGGATTGCGTCAGAGCTCCGCCAACGATGTAAGGGCCTTCCGGCGCGGCCGATTCTCGATCCGCTACTTGAGGCGGAACTACGAGACGTCCTCTCCGGTCATCCGTGGGTTGAATCCGTCTCCGCCATTCGCAGGCGCTATCCCAACTTCATCGAGGCTGATCTCGTCTTGCGCCGGCCATTGGCACGTGTGGACGTTCGTTCACGGACTTTGACCGTTGATCGCGAAGGAACTGTGCTTGAAGACACGCCTGCCGGCGTTCCGCCTGGAATTGTCTACGTGCTCCGGGCCACGCCGGCAGCGGCGGGGCTGATTCCCAAGCCGGGATCAAAATTCACGGCTGCTCCGATCCTCCATGGAGTAACCGTTGCTCGCGAACTCTCCGCGCATCCCGATCATGGCATCGCTCCCCTTCTGCGTGGGTGTGAAATCGACGTGTCCAACGTTGGACGACGGGACGTCCCCGAGATCACGATTCGACTCGCGTCAGGCACCGACGTCCGATGGGGGAGTGCCCCGGGCTCAGAGCTAGGCCCAATTGAGATTCCGGTGCGCGGCAAGCTCGATTCGCTTCGCAACGTCGATGACAAGTATCCAGGGCTTCGGGGCGTGAAGTGGATCGATGTAACCACGGATCCCTGCGCCTTTCAGAAGGATAGTTGATCGTGGCTATCTCGGGCGCGTCTTCTGGATCCAATCGGACGATTACGCGATTCGTGTTGGGCTTCGCCGCTGCTTCATTGGCAGCGTCCTGCCTGCCGCTGCTTAAGTCCGCAAGCGGCGAGCCACTCATTCAGGGACTCGCGCGCGCTGACGCCTTTGTGGTCTATGGCCTCCTGATTGCCGCGTTGCCTGTGTTGGTGCTACCGGTTGGGTTCGCCGTTTCGCCCGGCAAGACACTTACTCCACTGGCGCCGTTGTTTGCACTCGCATTGACTTTTGCTTCCCTTCCCATGGTGGTTGCCGCGTGGATCTCCGGTGTGGACTGGACGGGGGTTGCCGGTGTTGGTGCGTCTGCATTGGCCCTAGGTGGTGTCTTGCTTCACATGCGCCGTTGGATGGGCGTTCGCGCTGCAGTGCCGGCTGGCGCCATCGGAGCGTTCACAGTCATTGCGCTACCCGCGCTTAGTGTGCTTCTGGCCAGCCTAGGGAAGTCCGTTCCGAACTGGTGGGGATGGATCTCGCCGCCCACTCTCTGTCTTGGAGCTTCCGTGACCCATGCTGTCGATGGGGCGGGGTGGTACGTTCTCGCCGCAGTCGTCATTTGGATCCCGCTGCTCGTCCAACGCCGAGTCGCTGCCGTGCTGATGCTTCCCCTTGCGCTTGGATCGCCTCTGGCATTGGGCGTAAGGAATGTAGAGACGGACGTGACTTTTGCGTCACTCGGCGGGCCTTGGTCATGGCCGCAGGTGCCCACTCCCGTCCTTGTCACCAATCCCGGAGATCAGGCGCTGCTTAGGTTGCGTGGAGAATCCCACGCGCTTGCTCCACAGTCGTCCAACGTGCTTTGGTTGGCAGCGGAGGGCGGCGAAACCGCAGCGACCATCGAACGAAAGGGCAGTGCAGCGAAGAGCTTGGCCTTACCGTTTGCCGCGCCACCCGTCGGAGCGGCCGTCGTTGCATGTCTACGTGGATCCACACTCGTTCCTGAAAGTCGGCCGAGCTCAGCCTCTGAAATCGACCTCCTTGAGTTCTCGTCGCGAGGGCTCGTCCCTTCCCATCTTGATGCCATCGTTCTCGGTCCGTCGGACAATCTGACCCCAAAAGAGGCCGAGGTCATTCACGCCGCGGCCGCATTGGGGGTTAAGGTCGTTGTCTGGGGCGGCCCGGCTATCGAGGGAATTTCTGCGCGCGTCATGCCGGTGACGTCGCCGGCATCCGAATTCATACGCGTGCATGCAAGCGTCGATGACGGAACGATTCGAACCTTGTTCGCTGCGCCGGACTGGCAGGCCATCGATCTTACGCGTCTGCTTGTTTTTCTCGTTGCGTATCACATCGCGTTCGGACTCGCGTTCATGCTGCCGGTTTCGCTTGACTCCAAGAAGTCACCGAAAGTCTATTTGATTTCAGTCGGTTTTATTGTTGTGGCAACGGCACTAGGTGGAAGAGCCACGCTCAAGACGTTTTTTCTCACGGACACCCAGGTCTATACACAGTCGCTGACTCTGGTCACGGTCTCCGAAGCCGGCGATTGCGCGATGCGTCAGATTCGCTCGTACGCATCCATGAGCGGCGAGGTGAGGGATTTGCGTGTGCCGGCTGGTGGGAATGTCGTGTGCTATAGGTCTCTGGGACGGCCCGCGCCGCTGCGCCGAAGGTCTCCTGAAGTCGATGGATTCGTCGACGTGGCTCTTGACCGAGTTGACGGAAAGGTACTTCTTCGCGACGACCGAGCGGGGCGATCGCCTCTACGCATCGAAGCCGAGGGAGCGAACCGTTTCAGAATACGCCTAGTGGACGGGGTGGACGACCCGTTCGGGCTTCGCGGGGCGGTCCCTATCGAGGCGGCCTTGGTCCTGCCGGACGGGGGACTGGTGCCCCTGCATGTACAGGGCAGGGAACTGGCACCCGCGGTGGCTGCTGAGGGATTCACGATCGACGCGGCAACCCGGGCGTTACTTGGTCGGTTCGCGCTCCCAATTGCCCCCGAAAAGGGCGCAATTTTGATCCGGCTAGTGGGGACGACCCGCCCCGATCCGATCGGCGAGTTCTTCGAAGTTCAGGACCGGGGGGCCATCGTTTTGGCGCCCCTTCCATAGGGACATTGAACCCAAGCTTGGGGCCTGATAGGTTTCCTGCCCTCGATCGAGGCATCTTCCCACGTTGGGAAAAGCCGCCGGGGTACGGATCACACCGCCATGACGACGACGACTCTCGCGAAGCCCGGGCACGTTGGTGCCAAATGGGTGCTCGTGGACGTGCAAGGAGAGATCCTTGGGCGCATCGCGACACGCATCGCGACAATGCTTATGGGCAAACACAAGCCCACTTACACTCCTCATACCGATACTGGCGACTTCGTCGTCGTGATCAATGCTGAGAAGGTCGCAGTGACTGGCCGCAAGGCTCAACAAAAGGTCTACCGCCACCACACCGGCTTCATCGGTAGCCTCAAGACGCGTCCCTATTACGAGATGATCGAGACGCATCCCGAGGAAATCATCGAACTCGCGGTTCGCCGCATGCTCCCCAAGTCCAAACTTGGGAAACAGATGTTCACCAAACTCAAGGTCTTCCGCGGTCCTGCACATACGCACGCAGCGCAGAAGCCCGAACCCTACAAGACTTGATCGGAGCCTGAACCTTGGTCACTGCAACAGCAAACAAGTACACGTGGGGCACCGGTCGTCGCAAGTCGGCGACGGCGCGCGTCCGCGTTCGCCCGGGCACGGGCACTTTCCGCGTCAACGAGCGCGAGCTCGATGTCTACTTCCCAGACGTTGAGATGCGCAACGCGGCAACCGCCCCGCTGCGAGCCATCGAAGGTCTGACCAAGTACGACGTTCTCGTTTCTTCGCTCGGTGGCGGCCTCAATGGTCAAGCCTCGGCGATCACGATGGGCCTCGCGCGCGCACTCATGACTCTCGATGCGACGCTTGAAGCTGCCATGCGCGAACATGGCTTCCTCACGCGCGACTCGCGCATGAAGGAACGTAAGAAGTACGGCAAGGCCGGCGCTCGCCGCTCCTTCCAGTTCTCGAAGCGCTAAGCGACGCACGCCCTGCAAAGGCAGATCAAGGCCGCAACCCGAAAGGGTGGCGGCTTTGTTCATGTCCGGCTGCCCTTATGGGAACGAGGGCGGATGGCTTCCTGGTGTCACGTGCACGAGCGGGATCGTGAGGCCAGCGAGCAGAGACCGAGTGGAGGCTGCGAGCGCGACATCGCGACCTGCTGCGATGGCGATGTCTGGTTTTACGCGTGCTAGGAGTGCAGGGAGTTGCTTTGACTCGGACCCGTGGTGCGGAAGCCACAGCAGGTTGACCTGTCGAGGCATGAAGCGCAGTGATTCTCCGAGTCCTGCGTCCTCGGCGTCGCCCGTAGCCAGTGCAGTAAGCCCCTTACAGTTGACGAGCGTGATGAGTCCTGTCTCGTTCGTGCCATGGGCCTTTGATTGATGTACAGGCCCTAGGATATCGAAAGTCAACGAGTCGAAGCTGAGTGAATGTCCTCTGACAAGTGGGTGCCATTCGTATCCTTTCACCACGTCCCGGGCAGCGGGTGGCCCATAAACGGGACAGGTTCCAAATGACCTCATCAGCGCATTGAGTCCCCCCGAGTGATCGATGTCGGCGTGGGTGATGATCACAGCGTCAAGTCGGTCAACGCCGCGGCGTCGGAGTGACTCAACTACGCGCCCTTCGGGAGGGCCTGTGTCGACGAGGACCTTGACGCCGTTGCTGATGAAGAGTGTTGATGATCCACGCCCAGCCGGAATTGGGTGGATCCCGTCATGTGGAGGGCTCGATACGATGTTTCCTAACCCCGACACGATCGCGATGAACAACAGCGCACGTGGGCTTCGCAAGGTAGGCACCCAAGCAAGCGCAGCGAGAGATGCGAGGAACATGCCTGGCCAAATGGGATGGCATCGCGAGATCTCGAGGGTCGCAAAGGGAAGCGACGCAAACCACTCGGTGGTGTCTATGAGCAGTCGGACGGACGATGTCGCCAATGCGACTAGCAACGGATTTCCTGGGAATGCCATGAGTCCGGCGGCGAGCAGCAGCAGGCATGGGATGAGCGGTGCTAGGAGCATGGTGGCGGGGATCCCCACCAGCGGGATGCGCAAAAAATGCCATGCAATGATGGGAATCGTCGCGACGGCGGCGCGCATTCCAGCAACGATCTGACCTCGCCATCCATCCGCGCCGGACGAGGGAAGGGCTGCGAACGCGCACCACGAAAGCTGGAAACCCGGGCTGACAAGGGCTGAACGATCGAGTGCGACAACGACGACCGCTGAGAGGAAGAGCCATGGTAGGGGTGCGACCTGTCGGGCCCACGCGCGTCCGACCAACGTGGCTAGCGCGGGAATAAGGCTGCGAAGCACCGGAGATTCGAGTCCGGTCAGCATGGCGTAGAGCCCGATGGCGATCGCGAGGACTCCGGCACGACGTGTGACGAAGCCGAGGCCAGCTAGGACGAGACTTAAGTGCGACCCGCTGACCGCGATGAGATGGAGGACTCCGGCGGTTGCGCACCATTTTCGTGCGTCTTTTGGCAGCGCGCGGTCGCCGAGGGCGACGGCACGCATGAATCCTGCAACATCAGGCGGCAGTCGGTGGGTCAACCGATCGCGCAGCGATCGACGAAGCACTTCCAGCATGCGCAGAGGATGCAACCAATGTGAGGGTGAAACCAAGGAAACTGCTTCAGAGCTTGCGGCAATGAACCTCGTTCGCTCATCCGACCAACTTCCGACCAGTTGAATGACGTCGCCTGGGAAGGGCGCGGCATTCGAATTCGGGATCAGGACCGAGACCCCACCGTCGAGGCCGAACTGAATTCCGTCATCGACTTCACATGCGCCGCTCGCGACCGAACCTATCAACGTGAAGGGGCCGCGAGCGCCGTCTATAGGCACGACAACGCGTGGACTGGGACAAGGGAGTAGAAGACCCAGCGCTACCCCGATTGTCGCAGGGCCAAGGTGGGGACGAAGCTCGCGGCTCTCGCACCACCAGGCAGCGACGATGGCCAGTGACCCAGCGATGAGGGTCGCAAGTTGAACTGGACTAAATGAGAGCGCCGCCGCCTGTTGCAGCAGGAACGCCAAGCTGAATGTGACCATCAACCCGCAAGACGCCGGGTTTTACGGCATCGTCGCCCTTCGAGGTCAGCGTTGAATGTTGATGGTCTCGGTTCTGAGTTCGTCTGGGTGTGATGAGACGGAACCGGTGTCGAGCGGCAGGAAGATAGTGAACGTCGCGCCTTGCCCAAGAACTGATTCCACAGTGATGCGCCCACCATGCTCCTCGACGGTGCTGCGACATTGGAACAATCCGAGGCCGGTCCCCGAGGTGCGTGTCGAGAAGTTGGGGGAGAATAGCTTTGGAAGATCTTCGGCGGGAATGCCACGCCCGGAATCCGAGATAGCAATCACGACGACGTGTTCATGGCCTTCCCGGGCGAGATTGGAAGCGAATGTCAGCGTCCCCTGGTCGTTCATTGCTTCGACGGCGTTGTTGATCACATTGAGGATGACGCGCGAGAGCGAGTCTCTGTCACCACGGATCCTCGTGCCGATGGGTAGGTCGTGATGCTCTATGATCGAGATACCCTCGCGATGTCGGACTTGTGATTCGATGCAGTGCTCAAGGAATGGCAAGACTTCCAAGGACTCAAGCCGGAGTGCGGGAGGAGCTCCGACTTGGGCGAACGTCTCGGCTAATCGCTTTAACGACTTGCAGTGATCGCCGATATGCTGAGCATACTCAGCGATTTTCTTTGCACTGCTCGAGTCCTCCTGGTGCGTGAACCTCGCAACCTGTTGGGCCATCATCGCAATGGGTGCAATTGCATTCTTGATCTCGTGCGCAACTTGCCGCGCCATACCCTTGAAAGCAGCATCTGCTCGCGCGCGGTCCATCTCTTCGTGGAGCTCGCCGACTCGGCGGGCGATCGCGTTGAGCGCGTCTGCCAACTCGTCGATCTCGGGGTCTCCAATCGCGGCGAGTCGTCCGCTGCCGTCGCCTGATGCGATGCGTCGCGCTTCAACCGAGAAAGCACGGAGTGGGCGCGTCATTTTTCGCGCAGCGAGATATGAAAGGACAAAAGTCAACAATGCGGAGCCCATTCCGACGGCGATGAGGACGGGAGCTACACCGCGTACACCCCGATAGATGTCGTGGTCGTCGATACCGACGCCGACATACCATCGTCGGCCGTTCATGAGGTCGGGATTTGTCGAAGCGAATCCGGCCGTCTTCGGATTCCCCTGGGGGAATTCGTATCGGAACACACCGTTCGGACGCTTCATCACTTCGTCTCGGAGGATCCCAAGTCCGTGATCCTCGATGAGTCGCGTGCCAATCAAATCGCGATTCGCATGAGCGATCGTCGTGTTTGCGTCAGAGTCGAACAGGAACGGATACCCGGTCCCGTAGCGCAGATCTCCGCCCACAGGCTCGCTGAACCGGGCCTCGACACCATCGAGAATCCGTTGAAAGGCCGTCATCTTGCGGAATGCAACGATGGACCCGACAGGGGCCCCTTCAAAGTAGACCCCAGCTACGAATCCAAGCATCCAGCCATCTGCGCGGGTCGACGGTGATCGACCGATCTCTGGCATGACCCGAGGACGAAAGCGGCCGATACAGATTGCGCGGTCTTCGGGAGGCGTCATCGAGGGGAAGTCGGACGGCCACTGAGCATCGGATTCCGCGAGGCGTTTCCCAACGAGTGGGTCAGGCAACAGAGCTCTATCAGCCGTTCCTGCGGCCACGATGTCGCCAATTAGGTTGACTGCAAGCACGAGCTCAATGTCTCCTTGGCGAGCCGCCTTCGCACCGAGAACGGAACCTAGGTTTGCGGGAGCAGTCGGCGCGAACCGAGCCGCGAGGAGACCGTGTTGCACCGAGGTGTCGGCCGCCCAATCGGCAAGCGTCGTTCCGGTGTAAATCAGTTCGCGCTCGATGCCAACGGCAGTTTCTCTGGCAAGCCGGGTAAGCCACGCTTCCACGACGGCATCGGTCATCGCGGAGCGATACTCAAACCACACTGCAGCGCCGATTAAAGTCGCAGGAATGAGGGCGAGGAGGGCAACCCAAAGGACTAACTGCGCACGAATGCTCCTGAGTCGGATCATGTTTCGGAGGTGGGCGGCTCGATGCGCGGGAACAGCGGCGTCCCCTGTTCAAGCACGCGATCCTTCGCGATAAAACGAGTTCCCAGATTGACCCAGTCGCCATGGCCCAAAGGAGCAGAGCCAGTCAGGCGACGAATGAGCTCGCCCATCTTGGTCGGCATGATGGGTAAAAGGAGAGACCCGGCGATGAAAGTCAGGTGAATAATCTCCGTCAGGACATAGGCGAGCTCTTCGCGGCGCGCCGGGTCTTTCGCCAAGGCCCACGGAGCCTTCTGATCGACGTGGAGGTTCGCTTTTGCCACCAATTCCATAGGGATCGAAGCCACTTCCTGCAAGGCACAAAGATCGACGGCGGCTTCGACGCGTGCAATCGCCACGCGCGCTTCTTCGACTAAGGGCGAGTTGGAGATGTCCGCGGAGACAGTTCCCCCGAACCACTTGTGCACCATCGCGGTGGCTCGCGAAAGTAGATTGCCGAGCGAGTTCGCGAGATCCGAATTCGCCCGGGCATAGAGTCGTTCGTCGGACCACTCGAGGTCCGCCCCGTAGGCAGCCTCGCGGCAGAGGTAGTACCTAAGCGCGTCAGCTGTGACGTGATCCGCAAGGTCCTTGGGGTCCACTTTCGATCCGGCCGACTTGCTCAATCGACTTCCGAGCGCATTCACGTAGCCGTGTCCGAAGATCCGACGTGGAAGGGGAAGGCCCGCCGCGAGAAGCATCGCTGGCCACTGGATGCCATGGAATCGAGTGATGTCCTTTCCAACGATGTGGAGATCCGCTGGCCACCAAGTCGCGAACTCCTTATCGTCGGTCGCGAATCCCGCGCCGGTTGCGTAGTTGATCAGCGCGTCGAACCAGACGTAGACCTTGGCTTCCGAGTCGAAGGGGAATGGGACGCCCCACGTCGTGCGGCGAGAAATCGAGACGTCTTCTAGGCCGCGCTCAAGAAAGGCCACGAGCTCGTTGCGACGGAAGTCGGGTTGAACGAAGGTGGGGTTGTCTTTGAAATGCGCCAGAAGCGGGTCGCGGTACTTGGAAAGACGGAAGAACCAGTTCTCTTCCTTCAGCCACTTCGGGACCAATGACACGTGGTCAGGACAGCGTTCGTCGGTGAGCTCCTCAGGCTTCTTAAAGGCCTCGCAACCGGTGCAGAACCAACCTTCGTAGGAGCCGAGGTAGAGATCGCCGCCATCCTTAATGCGACGGAGAAATTCTTGCACCGCCCGATGGTGGCGTGGCTCGGTGGTACGAATGAAGACGTCGTAGGAGCAGCCGAGGGCGTCCCATGTTTCCCGAAACAGAGCTTCCATCTGGTCGCACCACGCGATGGGCTCAAGCCCTCGGTCGCGCGCCGCCTGTTCGATCTTGATGGCGTGCTCGTCGTTGCCCATGAGGAACCGCACATCGCGGCCTCTCGCGCGGTGAGCCCGAGCAAGAACGTCTGCGGTGACTTTCTCGTAGGCGGTTCCCAAGTGGGGCTTGCCATTGCAGTAGTCAATCGCGGTGGTTAGATAAAAGCGCATGGGAGGATGTTAGCGCGTCCTCGACGATTCGCCTTTGCTGATAGCATCCGGAACTATCCACCCTGTTTGGTGGTTGACCGAGGGACCTCGCCATGAAGAATCGAGCGATATATCCGGGGAGCTTTGACCCGGTGACCTACGGCCACCTCGACTTGATTCGTCGTGCCGCCGCGCTCTTTGACTGCCTCGTGATTGCTGTCGGCAGAAACTCGGAGAAGCGGCCACTATTTACGGCTGAGGAGCGGGCCGACATGATTCGGTCGGAGGTCTCCGACCTGCCGAACGTTGAAATCGAGATTTTTCATGGCCTTGCCGTGGACTTTGCTCGTGCCCGTGGCCTCAGCGTCATCCTTCGCGGGCTCCGGACTGTGTCCGACTTCGAGTCCGAATACGCCATGGCGCTGACCAATCGCTCCTTCGCTCCCGAGATCGAGAGCGTCTTCGTGATGCCGGGGGAGCGATGGTCCTTCACGTCGAGCCGACTCATCAAAGAGATTGTTTCAGTGGGTGGTTCCGTTGACGCGTTTGTCCCACCGCACGTCTCTGCAATGCTCCGAACACGCCTTAAGCCTGAGAATCGACCATGACCGACCACATGACATCCATCGTTCGTACGACTGCCGCGCCAGCTGCGATCGGACCCTATAGCCAAGCCGTCATCGCAAATGGCATGGTGTGGTGCTCCGGTCAGGTGGCGATTAATCCTTCGACTGGCACGCTCGTGCCGGGCGACGTCACGGATCAGACGATTCAAGTCCTTGCGAATCTTGCGGCGGTGCTCGCTGCGGCCGGATGTGACGCGCGCGATGTCGTGAAATGCACGGTCTATCTGCGGTCCATGGATGATTTTGCTGCGATGAACGCAGAGTACGCGAAGATGTTCACCCAAGACCCGCCCGCCCGGGCCACCGTTGAGGCATCGCGGCTTCCAAAGGACGCGTTGGTCGAGATCGACTGCGTTGCGCTGATCGGCCACGCTCGGCGCCTATCTCACCGCTAAGAGCTACCTCGGCAACGAACCGCGGTCTCGAAGCGCGGTGCGTAGCCCTTCGAGCTGAGTCCTCATGTTCGGGACCTCGGCGGCCTTGAGCGAGGCGTTGAGTACATCTAGCGCCTCCAAGGGTTGCCCTAGCGGCTCAGCAAGTGCCCAGACGTAGGATGCGGCTACCGGAGCAAATCCGGGTTCGATGCGCCACTGGTTGCGCATGGCTCGTTCCACCCGTTGGCGAACCGAAGCGGCACCGAGTCGGTCGCCTTGGCCATCGAGTAGCTCTGCCAAAGGAAGCGCCCATGCGAGGTGCGCAGGCATTCGCGTGAGTTCAGCCTCAAGCATTGCGATAGCAGTCTTGTTGTCGCCTTGCGCCTTTGCGACGAGCCCCAGTGCGCCGCGAATCTGGTCGCATGCCGGAGCCATGGCGAGCGTCTCTTCGAGAAACAGCCGGGTCTGACGAAGTTTCAGTTGGTCGCCCGTACGCTCGGCCTCTTGGGCGTCGAGAAGCGCGAGCGCCGTGCGTGCTCCAATGTGCTGTGGATGGCGCTCGAGTGTCAGTCGAAGGTACTCGCGTCCCGCCGCCGGATTCCGATTTCGGCCGGATTCGGCTGGCTCGAGTGCTTGCGCTGAAGCAAGGAATGTTGCCGAGGCTGAGTTCGGGGTATCACGCATGAGCGCGGCGACGACGGCGTCGGGTGACGCCCAATCATCGATACGACGTTGAAATGCGGAGCCACACGCGATGAGCAAGATCGTGGCCGCGAACGGAATCGCGTAACGACGGATTACGCTTGTGGGCTGTGACCTGGTCTCGCGGAAGAGGAGCCCGCAGTAGTGGATTGCGAACCCACAAAGCGGCAAGGCCAAGAAGCGCTCGGCAAAATGCTCACCGGTCCGCATCAACACATTGAGGACGGGAAGTAGCGGAACAATGAACAACCAAACCCCAAACTCGGCAGCTCTGTTGGGCGCTGTGTCATCAGATGCGCTTAGACCCTTTTTCCAATACCCGCGTGCCTTACCCGCTACGAGTACAGCGATGGCAAGGAATAGGGACAGGATTCCAACTTGTGACAAGAAACTCGAGCCCGAGGGGGCCGATCTTGGTTCGTCATATTCAGATATGAGGGTCGATCCGAACGCCGAGAGGAGATAGTCACCTAGAAACGCCAAGCCGTAAGGGATGCGTTCGACGAAGCCGACACCAGGCAGGACGCTCATCCCGTCGGCGAGTCCAGGTCCGCCGACGACCAAGGTGCGCCATGTAAACGTCACGCTGGTCGCGAGGACAACAGGGGCCATGGCGCGGATGCGCTCTCGAGAGGAGTCGAAAGGGAGCAACGCCACAAGCATCGGCAACACGAACGCTTGCTCCTTGGAACTACACGCTAAAAACGTCAACACCGCGAGAGTGAGATCGCGTCTTAAGTTTGAAGGGCGAAATGCCAAGAGAAGGGTTGCAAGCACCGCCGCCGTCATGAGGCACTCTGCGCGCCCGGAGATCCAAAGCACCGCTTCGGTTCGCGCGGGGTGAAGCGCGACGGCGGCGCCGGCGATAACGCTCCCAACCGAACTGACACCTAGTCGCAAAGCGAGAAGCGCAGTCGCGCCGGCTGCGATACCGGCAAGCAGCAAGTTCGTGAGGTGGAAGGGCCACGTCGTCGAGGGATCGCCGGTGCTGTGCGCGATTTTCGCATCGAGGGCGAGGGACACCGTGGCTAGCGGTCGCCAAAGGCCAAGCGATTTCAGCGGCTGGAAGGGAGAGTTCCACGCGACCCATGGCGACACTCCGCAGACTACATGCGGGTTGCCCGAGACATAATCGAGATCATCACGTACGAACGCACCGTGCAGCCCACCCCAGCCGATTGCAACCGCAAGGAGGGCGGGTATGAGAGCTATCAGGGTGTGCGATGGCGAGCGTTCGGACATGCGTGGATCTTGGGTGAGGAGTGCCACCACGGCAAGTTCCTTTGGATAGACTCACGCTCTGTGCCCCACCTCATGCGCATCCTGACCCACCCTGTCCTTCTGGCGCTTCTTCGCCATGGACTCGGTGTCGCGCTGGTGCTCTACGGAGCTATCAAGCTCCCGGCCGAAGATGGTCAATTCATCTACAACCGTGACTGGACTTTCGAAGCCAAATCGGGAAATCCGGCCACCTTAGTTTGGCTGTTCTTTGGCTACGCACCCTCCTACGGCAGATTCCTGGGCATGACCGAGCTCGTCGCCGGAGTGTTATGTCTGATTCCGAGAACGCACCGGCTCGGTGCGCTCTTCGCATTTCCACTGATGGTCAACGTCGCTGTGATGGACTTTGCGTTCGGGCTTCCGATGGGGGCCTCGCTTTTGGCCACGTCTTTAGCCATTGCTGCAATGATCGTCCTTATCCCGACATTTGGTGCGCTCAAGGAGTCGCTCCTTCCAACACCGCGAAGCCCAGAATGACTGTCGCGACACATTATGGGGTGCGTACCGCGTGACCGAATCACATCAGCTCGTCCCTGTGCGCCCAATAAGGATTCAGGCTATCGACTGGCATCGAGGTCTGTCGGTTCTGGTGATGATCGAGGGCCATTCGCTCGTTCTTTTGCATCCAAGTCACAACGGCGACTGGCTTCGTTCGTTCCTTGATGTGGTTAATGGGCTTGGGGCACCATCGTTTCTTCTTCTCGCCGGGGTTTCCCTAGGATATTCCGTTCTGATCGGGAGCACTGATGGGTTGCAGGATCGCAGAGTTGCTGCCTGGGGCCGCGTTCGGACTCTCGCATCTGCGACCATCCTGATGCGAGTGCTTGGGCAGCCCGTCTTCCGAGATCCCAAGTGGGAACACTGGCTTAAAGTAGACATATTAGGCTGCATCCTCGGATCCATGTTGATCGGAATGCTCGTGCTTCATGTCGTGGGGAGGTACCCGAAGATTCTCTTAAGCCTGACGGCCCTCGCCGGCGTTGGACTGCTTGTTGCCGCACCGCTTGCAGAAGGGCACACAACGACAGCATTGTCGTACTTCACCTCGACGCGGTCTGGATCCATGTTTCCGGTGTTCCCTTGGGGCGGAATCGTCCTCATTGGGATGAGTTGCGGGGCGGCGCTTACCGTTTTCGGACGACGCGGGCTCCGCCTAAGCCTCGTGGCTATGGCGCTGTTGTTTGGCGTACTTGCGTCTCAGACCAGCGGAATTCTCGAATTCATGCCGGGGCCCAATACGTGGATTTTCCCCAATGCTTGCCAACGAATGTGGAAGATCGCAGCGATCCTCTTGGCGTTGGATGCGATTGAATCGGGTGCTCAGGGGTTGGTGACGCGCCTTTCGCCGATATTCCGACTACTCAAACTCGCCGGATCCGAATCCCTCGCCGCGTACTGCATCCACCTGTGCCTGATTTTTGGTCTCTTTGGGATTCCGTTCCTCAGTCCGCTTCAAGGTAAATGCGATTGGCCAGCCTGGTTCGGGCTCGCCGTCTTAACGACGGCAGCAACGCTCGGCTCTATTTTGGCCTGGAATCGGTGGGCGCGACGGGGGCGATCCAAGGCGCGCGCTTCACCGTAACGAGGGCCTTCGGGTTGTCCGACACCACGTCGAGCTTCACGATCGACTCATCGACACAGCTTGCCACGGCGAAGTAGTGCTTGGAGTCGGGCCTCGCGCCAGCCGCCGTTCCTATCGTCACCGTTTTGCCGCTAGAGCAGAATGCGGTCACGGTGAACGCGCACGTTTGTTTGTTCGTGGCATCCACGTCCACTACGACATGATCGAGTCGGTGGGGCAACCACGGTGCGGAAAGTTCAGCTGTATCGCGTCTGCAGTCCGTGACGAGTTCGACTGAGTCAACACGTACGACGGTCCCCTTTGGGGCTCGCAGGTGGACGGAGCACTCCGACGTTCTCTTCCATGCGATGACGGGTACGACGATTTCAACGACACCCGCGCGCCACGGAGCGATGATGCGAGTTCCCTCTGAAACGGTCATGATCTGCGCATCGGCGCTAGCGAGACCTCGAATTCGGTACGCGAGGACTCCAGTTCCTGGGTGGAGGATCGCCTCATTGTTGGTTTTCGCGATGAGCTCGCCGTTCAATGTGTGATTGCCGGGTACTAGGGTGCTCTTCTGGCTCATCAGGCCATTCAGGGATCCCGTTGAAGCAAGCTGATCCACATTGGGAGCAGGCGCGATTGCGATGAAATTGGCGAGCCGGTCAAGGGGGACTGAGAGGCAAATCAGGTAATTGAGGGGGATTTCCCAGACCAGACGCTTCGGGAGGACTCCACCAGGCCGCTTCTTGATCAGGTCCTCCAGAGGAACCATCGGACCCATTCCTGGCCGCGCTCCTGACCAGATCGGCTGCTTGGTGAGCCAGGAAAGATTGGCACGGAGGCGTGAGTGCGCGGAGAAACTGGTCCCGAGCAATGCGAGATCGGTCATCGGGGGAGTCGCCTTCTCGTCCCAAGGGATGTCGGGCGACTTGGGAGGGCGAATTCGCACATCCCATTCGCCTGCACCGAGGGGGTTTGTGCGATCGACACGTGTGACGGCGCTCATTCGCAGCGCATCACCTGTTTCATACCAAAGCGGCTCGCGCTTGAGCTCTGCCCCGCGTTCATCGGCGTTCGCAATGCCGAGCATCGATGCCACTGCTTGAGCCGCAATGAGCGAACCGGAATCGTTCCAATGGGAATCAGACTTGTGATAGATCGCGTCAGGCTTGTGCCCACTGAATCGAACCTCAAGATCCGGCACTCGCACTCCATGGGCGCGCGTGGCGCGGAGAACCGCGGCGTCGAGGTGCGGACGCGCCATGATTACTTTCGGAAGATGGTCGTTCGCGACTGTTTCCTTGCGTGGAATAAGGAGAACAATGGGGTCGATGCCTTGCGCGGCAATTCGGCGGTCGGCACATGCAACGGTTGCGGCCACGAGGCCGATGAGACGCGCATCAGAAAGTGGATTCGTCTTCGCCCGTTCGCGCAGGAAGATCCAATCTTCGCTACCGCCGACCAACGCACGATTGACTTCGCCGAATACCCGCCATAGGGTGGTCGCCCAGTAGGGAAGCGCAAGGCGTCTGACTTCCGAGTTGTCCTTGAGATCCGCAGCGATGATCGCCGCTCGCGTGCCGTTCATCCACTTCGCCTTAGCGCGCATAGTCTCTGCAGTGAGTTTCTCTGCACCGGTGAGTTTGGGCGGAGGCCCTTGACGGAACGCATCTAATATCGGAGTCCCGGCGATCAGGATTAAGAAAATGCCGAAGGCGATCGACGCCACCGCCGAACGGGCGCCTTGAAGAGGCGTCGCAATCTGGACGAGCCCGTCATTTGATTCGGCTTGAGGCTTTGACATGGGATATCCCCACGTTCGACGTGAGGTGTGGCGTGGCTTGATTCAGTCAAAATCCTACTAGGTTGGTATGTTTTAGGGTCGTGGGATTACCGATTCGATGTCCGAAGTGCGAGACCGACGTCCAAGCGGGCGCGCGGCGCTGTCCGATTTGCGCGACCCCCTTGCAACTTGACGGATTCAAGCCGGGGAAGCCCGAGGAGGGTGATCCACTCATCGACCCGCTTTTGGATCTATTTGAACACGACGACGTGGTCCGCATTTGTCCACGGTGTCTTGCCGAGCATGTCGGAGAATCAAAAAGGTGCAGCAAATGCCGCCTCGCCTTAGTCCCGACTACGAGGAGCGTCATGGTCGCCGCCATTCTTGAACGCCCCATTGACGAACGGAGCCGCAAATCAACTGCGCCGCCCGCGAAGGTCCCTGCCGATTTGGTGAGGGTCTACGTTGCCGCGGGACCCGATGAAGCAACGCGTCGGATGGATGCGATGCGATTTTTGGGGATCCAAGTCTGGCCTGGCTCAGACTCGCTGGACGCTGATCCGGAGCCAACGACCTTGGGCCTCTATGTACGTCGCCACGATCTGACAGTCGCGCGCTACGTCATTGAAGGCCCCGAGCCGGACGCTCCTGACCTGTTCGAACGAGCGGCGGAGGTCCGCGCTGATGCTCGCACTAAAGCACTAGGAATCGCACGGGCCTATCTTGGATTCGGGAAATTTCGCCGAGTGATTGAGATGTTAGAGCCGCTTGCCGTTGATCCTGAGGCGCAAGACCTCATCGCCGGCGCATTGCTCGGCTGTGGGCGAATTCGCGAGGCCGAACGACGCGCCGAAGCCGCGTGTGCGCAACTCCCGCCAGGGGCCGGCCGCGCGCGCGCCAAGTTTCTCGCGGGGGTGATCGCGGCGCTTGGCCACGATGGGACGATTCGAGGCGCAGGATCGCGCTTGGACGTCGCAGTAAGTCGACTTACGGAGTCAGCGGCAGAGTCGCCTCGAGATCTTGAAGCGGGGAAGGCACTTATCGAAGCGCTCTTGCTTGCGTCGAGATTCGACGATGCCCTGAGAGAGCTCAACCGAGTCCGCCTCGTGAATGCAAACCTGACGGGACTCGACGGATACTGGCGTACGACGTGGCTGGATTTGAGCCGTCGACGTTAGACCACAACGGGACACGCAACGGCGTGCCCAGCTCCTGACGGAACCGCTGAAAGCGAAGGGGTGTCGATGTGGCATTTCGCGATGGCGTGTAGACAACGTGGTGCGAAGGCACAGCCGGCCAAAGGTTGCTCGGTGACGTGGTCTTCGGGAAGGCTCGCAAGACGACCCCGCGCAGCCAGAGGCTGCGTGGGTAGGACACTCGCGAGCAAAAGCGATGTGTACGGGTGCTTTGGTTTAGCAAGGACGTCTTCCGTGCAGCCTGACTCGACGATACGCCCGCGATACATGACGGCGACGTCATCAGCGAGGAACCGGACAAGGCCGATATCGTGTGAAACAAGAAGCGACGAGATTCCATGGGCCCGTTTCAAGTTGAGCAAAAGCTCGGATGCTGCGCGCTGAGCCGGTGGGTCGAGTGCTGTTAGCGGCTCGTCCAAGACGAGCAACTTGGCCCCTGTGACTAACGCCCGGGCTAGCGCCATGCGTTGCTTCTGCCCGCCCGAGAGTTCATGGGCCCTGCGGGTTAAAAGGTCGCGATCGAGGCCAAGCGCGTTCATCCATATTGAGATTTCGGCATCGTATTGCGCTTGCTCCACCGAACCCGTCACTTCCATGGCCTCCATCAGAAGATCACCGACCCGCCACATTGGGTCGAGCGATGCGCCTGGGTCCTGAAACAAAGGCTGCATGCGCCGACGCATCGCAAGGGGGACTTCGCGTGGATTCTTGGGAAGCGCGTCGCCAAATACTTTGATTTCGCCTGAGTCCCTCGGGATAAGCCCGAGGACTGCACGCGCAAGCGTGGTTTTTCCAGAGCCAGATTCGCCGACAAGCGCGAGAGACGTTCCTTGGCGGAGGGCCAATGAGGCGCCGATTACGGCCCGCGTTGCTGGGAGACCCGACGGACGGAATGTCACGTCAACGTCCTTCACTTCAAGGATGGACGTCATTGGCGGCCTCCAATCGAGGCATGTGCCAAGAGTGCCTGAGTGGCCGGATGACGTGGAGATTCAAGCACGTTCGAGACAGTGCCTTCCTCGACGACGCTCCCGTGATCTAGGACGATGACTCGATCTGCGAGCGCGGCGACGACGCCCATGTCATGCGAAATAAGCAGCGTCGCTACTCGTCGTTGCTCGGTCATCCGTCGGAGGATTTTTAGAACTTGAATCTGAACCGTCACATCAAGTGCCGTCGTGGGTTCGTCAGCAACGAGACACGCCGGCATTCCGGCAAGGGCCATCGCAATGGCAACACGTTGACAGAGTCCTCCAGAAAGCTCGTGAGGATAGGCGTCAGATCTCGCCCGCGCGTCTGGAACGCCAAGCTCGTCGAGCAACAGAACCGTCTTCTGGCGACGATCGGCGGGCGGTACTCCGGAGACTTCGAACGCTTCGTCTATTTGATCGCCGACACGAATGTGTGGTGTCAAGGACGCTCGGGGATCTTGGAATACACATCCGATTCTGTGACCCAAGAGCGGACTCGCATGTCGAGGGAAAAGGTCGATTCCTTCGAAGGTCGCATGGCGAACGTCCACGCGGGCCGACGGAGAAAGGAGCCCTAAGAGCGCAAGCGCGGCGGTAGTTTTTCCAGAACCGGACGATCCGATCAGGGCGACGGTCTCGCCTTGATTTAATGTGAGTGAAAAGTCGCTCAGAACGCGCTGATTTCCATACGACACGGAGAGATTTTGAACCTGAAGCAGGGTCATCGGGGAAGCCTAGGGTCAAATGCGTCGCGAATGGAATCGCCGAGGAGGTTCAAGGCCAGAAGCAGTGCTGCAAGCGAGATCCCGGGCACCGCAAGCAACCAGGCGCGTGGTTCGATTGGATTGAATGCGCCGAATCCGGACCGCGCCAATGTGCCGAGCGAGAGATCGGGGGATTCAACGCCCATGCCGAGAAACGAAAGGAATGACTCGAACAAAAGGATGCGCGGGATAGTCAAGCTCATTCCGACGAGCATTGTAGGAACGAGATTGGGGAGCAAGTGCTTCCACACGAGTCGTCGCTCCGTCAGTCCAAGAGCGACAGAGGACTCGATAAATCCCTGCTCTCTGAGCGAACGCGCATGAGCTCGAACGAGGCGCGCCATGGTGATCCACGTCACGGCGCCGAGCGTCAAGAAAAAGACGGCAACTTTTGCAGACGGGTTCGTGATCCCAGACGCTCGCAGGAATGAGACTGCGAAAATCACGACGAAGACCACGGGAACTGAATCGGCGAGGTCGACACATCGCATGATTGTCGTCTCAATCCGTCCACCCTTCCAACCGGCCCAGGTTCCGACGGCGGTGCCGACAAGAAGTGTCACGCACGCGGCAGCAAGGGCGGCGAGGAGTGATAGGCGCGAACCGAAGACGGTTCGACTCAGGATGCATCGTCCCAGTTCGTCCGTGCCAAGAATCGGTCCGATCTGATAGTCGCCGAACACCGCAAGGCGGATGGCGCGTGACGCAACGCTCCACACGCCGACGACATCGCTCGCAGCGCGAGGCGCTGGCTCCCAGACGGACGAGAACGATGGAGCCTGATATCGTCTCGATGTGCTGACGAATCCAGGGTCAGAAAAGGGAAGGGCGTCCGCTAGAATCGCCAGCAGCGCGATGGCGGTCAGAACGATGCCACACGCCCGGGCGGTTCGATCGCGCCTCAAGATTGCCCAAGGAGACATGGGCGCGCTCATAGCCGAATCCTGGGGTCAAGTCGCGCGTGTGCAAGATCCGCGAAGACGTTGAACAATGAGACGAGCGTTGTGTAAATGACCACCGCGCCAAGAGCGAGCGGGTAGTCGCGGTTCATTGCTGCGGAAACAAAATGCGTGCCCATCCCAGGGATTGCGGCCATCGATTCGATGACGAGGGAACCGGTCAGGATCGTTGCGGCAGCCGGTCCGATGTAGGCCACTGCTGGACCGAGGGCGCCAGGTAGCGCGTGTACCCAAAGAACACGTAGGGGGCTCAACCCCTTGGCGCGCGCCGTCCTGACGTGGTCCTTTGGCAACTCGATTAGGAGTCCGGTCCGAACTAGACGCGCAAGCGCGGCGGCAACCGGAAGTGAGAGGGCGAAAGCTGGAAGGATGGCATGGCGCCAGGTCCCGAACCCTGCCACAGGGAGCCAGCGCAGTCCAAAGCCGAAAACGGAGATAAGCACTGTCGCGACGAGGAAGTTAGGGACCGCGAGTCCGACGCTCGACACGGATCGAATCACCGGATCGATCCACTTGCCACGTTGTGTGGCGGCAACGATCCCTGATGGAACGCCGATCACGATGGCGAAGAAAAGAGCAAGTGCGCCGAGGGCCGCTGAGACGGGAAACCCAGCGCCGAGTATTTCCGTGGCCGAGTTGTCGCGCCAGGCCATTGAAGGACCGAAGTCCGCGCGAAAGACTCCACCTAGACTTGAAAGCCAAGACTCGATCCACGGACGGTCTAGCCCGTAGCGGGCGACGAGATTCGCGCGCACAATCGGATCCATGCGTGGATCCGTATCGAACGGACCGCCTGGGACGGCACGCATCAATGCGAAGGCACACGCGTGCACAACGATGACCGTGATGAAGGTCGCGGCGAGTCTGCGCGCGAGAAACGCGGTAAGAGGTCTCGAGTGCTTGAGTCGAGATCCAGTTCGACTCAAAGCGACAACTACTAAGGACGTTATCAGCAGCGTGACTGAATTGGGGAATGAAAGGTGCATCAGCGTCCCTTTGTAATCCCCTGCGGAAAATGCAGGTCGAGCGGGTTGCTTCCGAAGCCATCGACCCGAGGCGACACAAGGTTGTAGGACGCATAGTGATAAAGCGGGATCACGGCCGATGCAGCAATGAGGCGATCCTCTGCTAAAGCGAGAGCGGCGAGCCGTTGAGCGCCGGGCGGGAGCGCCGCGGCAGCTTTGACAGCTCGGTCGTAGTCCTGATCTGCGAAGCCGGTTTGGTTGTTTGGAGCATCCGAAAGAAAGACATCAAGAAACGTTGTCGGGTCTAGGTGGTCGGCGATCCAAGAACCACGCGCAAGGTCGAAGTCTCCTGATCTCACCGCTGCGAGCAACGAAGCATTTTCCATGCGCGAGAGTCGGACGCGGATGCCAAGGGCCTCCTGCCACTGGCGTTGGAGGACTTCGGCGATTGTCTGGTGAAGATCGAGCGTGTTGTACGCGTATTCGAGGGGTGGAAGCTCGGTAAGGCCTTCTTCCTTGAGGCCTTGCTTGAGTAACTCTCGCGCCCTCGCAACGTTGTCTCGTAGGGCGAGTGACCGCCACCCATCGGTGAGGGGCGCCACAAGTCCCGACGCCGGAAGTTCGCCACCCGGCAGCGCGGCTGCAGCCATCGCGCGGCGATCAATGCTGAGATCCAGAGCGGCGCGTATGTGGCGGTTGCCTAGCGCACGTCGGCGCGTGTTGACTCGAATGAAATAGGTTCCCGACATAGGTGCGGCGCGGAGGGTGCCGTCGTTCCGGCGCGAAAGCGGGGCGATGACCGCGGGAGGAATGTCTGTGACCCAATCGACATCACCGGTGAGAAACATGTTGAGGAGAGTCGATGCCGAATCGCAAGCCAAGATGTCGACCGACGCGGGCCACCGCGACGCATCACGATGGAATGAATTGCGCTCGAGCCGAATTCGATCGCGGGGGGTGCGCGACGCCACACGAAAAGGTCCGTTGCTGATTAACGGTTTTCCATTCTCGAATGGGATCCCGGATGCGGGAATACTGACGGGGACGAGTGCGGGAAAGGCGAGCGTGCGGAGCCAGTCGGCGGGGCGTCGCTCCAAGGTCATCATGAGGACGGATGGACTCGGCGCTGCGATGCCGAGCTTGTCTGCGGAGAGTTTTCCGCTGCGAATCTCACGCGCGTTTGTTACGTCTAGCAAGTAAGCCGCCGCGCGAGATCCGGTTGCTGGGTCAACGAGGCGACGAAACGCATTCACAAAGTCGCGGGCAACGACTGGATGGCCGTCGGACCAATACCCGTTGCTTCGAAGGTGAAAAGTCCATGCCAGACCATCTGCGGTCGATTCCCATGACGCGGCCGCGCCGGGGAGCGGTTCGAGGGTTGAGTTGTCGAGTACAATGAGTGGCTCGAAAAGGAATCGAACCACGCGGCCCTCGGGCAGGGCAGAGGCCTCGGCGGGGTCAAGGGACTTAGGCTCATTCCCGTTGCCGACGACGAAGTCAGCCCGCGGCGGATGACGCAGTGCCAAGGCGAGGAGCAAGACGGGGATAACGACGGCGAGGGCTCCCCAACCCGCGATCCGCGTTACGACACCCACGGCCATGCCTTGTTGTAACCGGGCCTTCCGTTATGCGCAGCGTTGCACGTTCTGCCTTTTGGCTCTAGACTTGGGTCGTCCCTTCGCCGTCACTGGAGACTCAGGCCTGCGGCCTCGCACGACTTTCTTTCTCGCCATTCTTGTGACGCTGGTCCTCATGCGTTGGGACCTGGCGGCGCAGTCGGCAGCCAAGGGTCCTGCGTCACGTGAATCGGAAAATCCCGATCGCGCATCGTGGATCGATCTCGCGGAGCGCCCCTTTCGCCCCGAATGGGTCGGCGGGCAGCTCGTCCAGCTACGTGGGCCGTTTCAGTCGCTGAATGCGCTGCGACGGGAATCTGCGGATGTCGAGCGACTCCATAAATGGCTCCTCGGGACACCGCTCTTGATGGAGGACGCAGATGCGTCTCCTTCTGGCTTCGTCGTCCGTCCGTGGGCGGCAAAGCAGCTCCCCGTGACCTCCTCAGACGGTCTTGTCGGCACCTTCACGCTTCGGACGGATCTGACATGGGAGGACGGCAAGCCCGTCACAGCCCAAGACTTCGCGTGGACGTTCGAGATGATGCGCAAGCCGCTCGTCGACACAGCGCTCCGCGATGCAATGGAGGCCATCGACGCCGTTGTCGCCACGGACGCGTCTACGCTGCGGGTGACCCTCAAGCGGCCCTCCATCAGGGGGATTGTCGCGTTCGGACTCGATTTCCCGGTGCTTCCGTCTCATGCGCTCTCTACAGATCCCGTCGCACTCAATGCGACCCGCCGCCATCTTTCATCCGGGCCCTACAGGGTGGCGGCTCACGACGGAGGTCGGCTGGACCTTCGGCTTCGCGACGATGCAGGTGGGCGGCCCTTTCGTCTGCGGCCGCACTACATCGAGCGCATTCTTTTTGAGGCACCGGGGGATGCCACCGCCGATTCGCTTCGGATGCGATCCGGGCAGATCGGAATCGCCGGGTTGTCGGCCGACACCTATGTGGCCGCTGCGTCCGACGCCCAATTCAACGCCGTCGCATGGCGGACGGCTTACACCTTGCCGGCCTATCAGTTCATTGCGTGGAACCTAAAGGATCCGAATGACTCGGGGAGGGCTGCCGCGCATCCTGTATTGGGCGACGTGCGAGTTCGCAAGGCGTTGTCGTGTCTCCTCGATATCGATGCGCTGATCGCCGGACCCTTGGCAGGCCTTGCGACGCGATCAACAGGGCCATTTCCTCCTGTCCTAGCGGCAGCGGATCCAGCTGCGAAGCCACCGACCTTCGACCCGGCTAGGGCCGCATCACTGCTCGATGAGGCAGGGTTTCGACGTCAGCCCGACGGCAAACGGCGAAAGGGTGATGTCGAAGCCGCGTTCACTATTCTGCGCCCAATCTCGCGCAACCCGGCGTTCGCGCTTCCGTGCGATGTGCTCGCAGAGGAGGCGGCGAAGATCGGCGTTCGAATCACGGTAACGCCAGCCGCTGCGGGACAGATTATCGAAGCTGGACGAACGGGACGCTTCGACGGCGCCATGCTCATCTGGACGGTGGATTCGATTGAGCCAGATGTTCGCACGCAATGGCATTCGTCGACGTCTCGAACCGACGGCGACAACTGGAGCGGATTGGCGGACGCAGAAGTCGATCGGATATTAGACGCGATTGATCGCGAACTCGATCCGTTGCGCCGAGAACAACTGCGACGCGACTTGCACCGACGTGTTGCCGATTTGCAACCGAGCCTCTTTCTATGGTCTCCCGCGACGGCTCTTGCAATTTCGCGACGTATCGCAAACGTACGTATTCATGACTTGGGTCTTCGGTGGTGGGATCTCGTCGACCGCGAGTTGTTGCGGAAATTCCCCCCGTGACATTCGCTCGACGCGCTACGCGTGAAGCAACTCGGCTTATCGTGCGCTGGTTCTGCGTTCTGCTCTTAGCGTTCGGGCTACTTTCATTCTTGGGCCCGGCCGTGCGCAACGATGGCGCGAATCGTGGTCGTGACCGAGAGGCAGAAAAGCGCTCGCTGGCGCGGTGGGCATTCGACCTGCCTACATTTGTCAACTTAAGTCCGAAAGACGCAGTAGTAAGGTGTCGCGAGGCGTGGGAAAATATCGAGAAGTCACTTGATGTTGCGAAGTTGGCCGGAGTCTCCAACGAAACTTCGGTTGCACTGCTGGCAGGAGAAGATGCGGAGATGCCATCCAGTTCTCCGGAGGCGAATTCAGCGGCAGGCCTTGCGCGCGAGAGGCTCGTGACCGCGCGAGGAGATTATGTTCTGCTGGTGCGCCACGGATCGCTCGCGCGTCATGCACTCGAAGTTAACGGACAAATCGAGCACGCCGCGACTAGCCTCGGATTGGTGATGGATAGATTGACGCGCGGGTGGGCTGCTCGTGGGAGCAGGGTTGTGAGCCTTGCTCCACAGCCGACCTCGATCGTCACGTCGGCGCGCTCGGCTTTGGCAGCACTTTCCGTAGGGCGAGAACCTCCTGAAGAGTCGGCAACGTGGGCCCCGTGGGCTTTGGAAGAACTGGTCGAGGGACTGAGCCAGGTGCCTGACGCCCACTTCGATTCGGCAATGGGCTGGGTTGTCTCCCACACGGCTCTGCCGGATCCCCGAAGCACGAACAACAATTCTCGATCGACGACTGAGAGTGAGCTGCAGTCGACATGGCGTCGGCGTAGCTTCGCTCTCGTCCCCTCGACAACGCTGACGCGTCTTGTCGCGGTGGTGACTGAAACGCGTTGGGCTAATTGGTGCTCGGACGCGCTGCGAGGTGATTTTGGGCCTTCTCTTGCGGTCGACCCTTCCTCTTCCGCGATGGCCTTGGTCATTCGGCGACTCCCAACGACACTGGTGACGTGCGGTGGTGCTCTAATTATCGCCGCAGCGTTCGGAGGGCTCATAGGGTTGCGACGCTCTCAGTTTAAGGCCGGAGGATCTTGGTGGTTGATATCGCTCGCCTGTCTTCCCGAGGCGTGGATTGGAACCCTTGTTCTCGTCATGATGACTCGATTGATGCCGGAAGCGTCTGGCGTCGGACTCTTGACCTTTCTCGGCGCCATCGTGACCTTGGCGATTCCGGCCTCGTCGGTGTTTGCTCGTCAAACGGAATCCGCTGCGCGTGTTGCGCGCCGCGCACCCTGGATCGAGGCCGCGAGGGCGCGAGGTACGCCAGAATCGGCCATCACACGGCGTCATGTTTGGCCTCACACGCGTCCTGTTGTGCTCGCACTGCTCGCCATTTCACTTCCAACGGTCGTCACGGGATCGGTCGTTGTTGAGACGCTCTTTGGTCTAGATGGAGTTGGCGCCTTGCTTGCCGATGCGGCGATGCGTGGCGATTTTCCTGTTGGACTCGCGGCGATCACCCTTTCTGCCTTGGTGATGTTGCTTGCACACGCCGTGGTCGGCGTGGTCGAGCCGTCGACTCGCGAGGCGACTCCATGAGACGGCCTATTTGGGCGTTCGCGGCGCTTCTTGTCCTTGCCGCACTGGCTCCGTTCCTCGCGAGCGGAACTCCGTTGATCGCGTCGGGACCCGAAGGTGGCTGGGTGTTTCCTGCGTTTGCGGCACTCGAATGGGTCGATCTCGGCGCGCTCGCCGTCGCGATGGCCGCAGTCGGATGCTGTGCGTCCGGTGCTCACAGGCGTTGGTTCCTCGGCGCGGCATTGTTCCTAGTTCTCGCTATGATCTGGCATCAGCCGCGTGTGTTCAACGGGAGCGGAGATGTCGTCGTCCGTGCGCTGGTTCCGCATGGCCCAGGAACTCGCGACTTCAAGGCCACACGAGTCATGTCCCTTTCGGACACGAGTCATCCTTTGGGGACGGATTCGAGCGGACGTGATCTTGCTTCCAGAACCCTGCACGGACTTCGTGTGAGTATCTTCGTGGCCTTGGTGACGACCGTGTCTGCGACGGTTTTAGGCATCTTGGTTGGGCTCTTGGTCGCCGCGTGTCCGCGAGTTGTCGGGCGGGTCATTGGAGTGTTCACGGATGCAACGCAGGCGTTCCCTTCAGTACTTGCAGTGCTTGCGGCGCGCGCGGTACTGCCGCCATCGGTCGAGTCGTTTGTGCTGATTCTGGTGTTGTTTCGTATCCCTGCACTTGCTCGAATGACGGAGGTGACAGCCCGCGGGCTTGCTCATTCCGAGTTTGTCCGCGCAGCGCAAGGACTCGGCCACACTCGATTTCACATTGCGATGACGACTTTTTTGCCTCACGCGAGCGGCCCCGCCATAGCCCTTGCGGGCTTCGGAATTTCGGGGGCGATTCTTGCTGAGGCCGGGCTGGGATTTCTCGGCCTCGGCCTCCCTCGGGACTTCGCGTCACTTGGGGGCGTCCTTGAAGAAGTTCGCGATCTTGCATTGATCGATCCCCTCGTCATGGTTGTCCCTGGAATCGTGCTCCTTTGCGTCTCGTGGGCATCGCATGCGTCGAGCGATGCATTTCGCGGAGTGATTCAGTCTGACAGCGGGAATGGTACATGACACCGCGACTCATCCTGAATGACCTGCAGCTCACGACTAAAGAGGGGCAGACTTGCCCCAAGTTGTCGCTCACGATGATGCAGGGTGAGGTCGTCGCGCTTGTTGGGGCGTCGGGAGTCGGGAAGTCGTCCGTCCTACGTGCGTGCCTCGGACTCTTGCCGGAAGCATTTCGCGTTTCCGGAACATGTGAAGTTCTAGATGGAGTGATCAAAGTCAACTTGTTGACGGCGGCGGCGAAAGTGCGTGGGCGGGTTTTGGTCGGATGGCCGCAGGAGGCGGCCGCCGCCCTTGATCCGTCATGGTCGGTCATCGATGTGGTTCGGTCTGCGGCGCGCGACGCGGGGCAAACGGAGACTTCCGCGAGCGCAGCTCTGCGCGCAGTCGACTTTCCTTTTCATCGCGATCATGCGACGGTCCGCGACCTGTCGGGAGGCGAAGCGCGGCGCGCCGGGATCGCGGCTGTTATCGCCACCAACGCTCCCTGTGTCTTGTTGGATGAGCCAACCGCAGGACTCTCGGAGAGCGGGATCGAGGCTCTGGCTGCGGTTATTAGACGTCACCAGGCGTCAGGGGGGTCGTGGTTGATCGCGACTCATGACCTTGCATTCGCTCGCCGCATTGGGGCTCGGGTTGTCTCTATGGATGCGGGTGGAATGGGTGGAGCGACGCCACACCCCCGAACTCTGACCCACAATGGGGCAGCACGTCCCTTGCTAGTGGCGTCGGCGGTTTCCTTCGCGCGTGGAGGTCGCCCTGTGCTGTCTGAGTCCAGCATGACGCTTGTCGAGGGAAGGGTGGCTTCACTGACCGGACCATCGGGCGCGGGCAAATCGACACTCTGTCGCATTCTGTGTGGCGAGCTCGCGCCATTGACCGGAAACGTGACGTTGTCCGGTCGACTCCATGTTGCTCCAGGGGAGTTCCCACGTGGTTCTGAACGACGTCGCGTCCATTACACCCGTCAGGACGCGCGGCTTGCACTCGACCCATGGCGGACCGCGGAGTCACTCCTGCGGGACGCGGCAGGAGCCGCGAGTTCCGGGGGTTGGCGGACTGCTGCGGAACGCGCGTCGTTTCCCACCGACCTTTTCGCCCGCCGCCCGGGCGCGCTTTCGGGCGGGGAAAGACAGCGACTTCTCCTCGCGCGCGGGTATGCCGCCGAACCATCCGTCATGCTGGTAGACGAGGCGCTCACGGGTCTTGATGCGACGTTGCGGGAGGCGGTCATCGAAGGCCTTGTTGTTTGGGCGAGCGAGGGTGAGCGCTCTGTCCTCCTTGTCACCCACGATCAGGGGCTGGTGAGCGCTCGAGGATGGTCTGGATGGCAACTCGTCGAAGGGCGCCTCTCGCCCGTCGGCTCGGCTTGCTAGTCTTTTGAACGAGGATCGGTGCTTGGCAACCTCCTCCGGGATGGGACGCGATGAAGATTCGTACACAGATGATTGGCGTGGCTCTGCTTGTCGGCACGGTGCTCACAATTGGCTCATGCGGTGGCGGCGGTCGCGGTCGCACCGCTTTCAAGGTTTCATTGCTGGGGTTGCCTGCCATCGGCAACCCGGGCCCAACCTATGAGGGATTCGCTCTCATCAACGGACTTGGCGTGTCCACCGGGAAGTTCATTGTCGACGATTCGGTCACTCCCGCGAACATCGTTTCGATTCCCATCGGGACCATTCTTGGCACTGTTAACGAAGCAACCTTCGGCCCGGCAATCACTCAGCTTGGAACCACGTTCCCCTTCATTGCAGACGCCGATGCCTGGTTCGTGACTCTTGAACCGGCGGATGATTCCGATCCAGCACCGACTGGCAACTTCGTTTTGGGTGCGTTCTTCGTCGGCGACACGGCAGTCTTCGGCAACGTCGTCGCGCTCGCGCCATCTATCCCGCCTACTTTCATCGGACTTCCGTCTTTCTCCACCATCACGGGGGTTATTACGGCTGTTTCACCGACGGACGGGCCCGGCGCAGACGCATCGGGGCTGTGGGCTGTCAGCGGATCCTCTGGCACCCCGCCTGGATTTAGCCTTCCGACTCTGCCTGGGACTTGGCGATACGGACTTTGGGCGACTCAGGGTGCGTTGACGCTTCCGCTCGGCACGTTCACTCAAGTGGACAGAGCTGATGACGATTTCATGGAGTCGGTCACGCGTGGGTCGCTTTCGACGGGATTCGCTGCACCCGGACAGGATTTCGTGAGCGCGGTAACCACGCCAACTATCGGTCCGGCGTCCTTCAATTCCGGTGACTGGAAGGTCGAGGTTTCGGTTGAGCCCGATCCTGACAATAGTGTGCTGCCACTGGGTCTAACTGTGCTTTCGGGCAACATTCCGGGAGCGGCGGTCAACGGCTCGGGCGTGAGCGCCGGGATCGTCACCCTCACGAACGTCGCGCCCACATGGGCCGCTAGTGCGTCGGTTACCCCAACGAATATCACCATATCAGCGTCATCGCTTTCGACGTTCGTTCCGCCTCTCGGATCGTTGCGAGACGGGGCTTATTCGGTTCACGTGCTGATCGCAGGGCTTTTGGTCCCGTGCGGCTCCTTTGTCGTGGACTCGACGGGAAACGTGTTCACCCCGCAAGGCGCCGCGCTTGGCACAACGGGTTCGTTTTCGTTGAATGCGGTGTCTACCGGGCTTGGCGTTGCGTTCCCGGACCTCGCAGCAGCACTGGCCTGCACAGTCAGCGTCGTTCCCCAAGATCTGGTGTCGCCGCGCGGGGGTGCCGGGTCCATTGTGCTTTCGGGCAATATCGGGAATGGCATGGCGTCATTGACGATGGCAGGGGGCCCCTCGATCGCGGCGGTCGCATCATTCGCGACGGCGTCGGGATCCTGCATTCTTGCTACGCCGACCGATGACGCCCCGGGTGTGGCTGCAAATGACGCCAACGGCGTTTGGTTCGTCAAGCCTGATCGTCGGACGCCCGGTCTGACCCTGCCGAGTCTTCCGCCTGGGTGGCATTACGCCGGTTGGGTGGTCAACACCGTGACAAGCGAGCGTCGCCCTACGGGCACGTTCCGCTATGCGGCCAACTCCGACGATGACGCGGCGTCATGGCCAGGCCGGGGTCTCGCCCGTGCTGGGTTCCCGACGCCAGGGCAGGACTCTGTTGTGGCCGTCCCGGGTGCCACGGTGTCGCCCTTGACCTTCGACTCAACTTGGACGGTGCGCGTGACAGTCGAGCCGTGGCCGCGAGTCACGGTCGGTCCGTCGCCATTCACCGTGCTGCAAGGCGCTGCACCTTCCTCAGGCGCAACGGGTTCCCTCGCCGTTGTGCCGCTCGTTTTGTCCGGGCAGATCACACGCTGAAGGGGACTTTACACGAGAAGCAGACGGTTTTTGGGCAATGGTGAATGATTCGACGAGGTCGTGCGTATGAGTCGATTGCATATGGGCACCACTTAGCGGTGAGTGACCCCAACGGCTCGCCACCCACTTCCCCTCTTCCTGCCCTGGGGGGAAGTGGACGGCAGTCTGAGGACTTTGAGTGCTCGCGAGAAAAGTCATCGTCGCCGTCCGTGATCCGGCCACCCGCGATCGCCTCTTGGGCGTATTGGGTCACGACTTTGGGAGCGACGCTGTGGTGACGACGACAAGCGGCCTTGAGTTGGCGAAACTGCTCGACGAGCGACGCCCGGCCATTCTGTTCGTCAGTGCCGACCTCGAGGGCGCCTCGATCTGGCAGATCATCGAGGGATTCACCCCGCGCCGGGTTCCTCTGACAGTCTTTGTTGCTCCAGATGGACCCGCATCAAAGGACATCGATGCCTCTGGTTGGGGGAGAATCGCGCCCACAGCACAGGCGTCCGAAATCGTTGCCGCCATTGAACGTGCCAAGAAGTTCATTCGTTCGGCCGCCACGCACGCATCGCTTGGATCGCTTGCCCGTGCTCGCCTCGACGCACAAGGACGCATCGACCAAATCTGTGTCCGCTTCGGGATTCGGCCTCGTTTCATACCGCTTTCCTCAGTCAACTGGATCGAATCATGTGGGAACTATGTCCGCCTCCACACCGCCGATCTAGAACCATGGAAGGTTCGCATTACCCTCGTGCGATTGGAGAAGTTGCTAGATCCACAGCAGTTCATCCGGGTTCATCGTTGTCATATCGTCAATGCCGACCATGTCATGGCAGTTATCCCGCATCTCCACGGCGACGCGAAGGTGCAGTTGCGTAACGGCACCACAGTCGAGTTGTCGAGGACACACCGCGCGGCCCTCGAAGCACTCGACGTCACTGCCGTTTAGATTTGCCTTGAATCGGAGCCCAAGGACGTCGCGCAATCCACTGGGCGGCTTTCCAATCGCCGCCATTCCACGACAGCACGGGCTTCGTGGGCAGTTCGATAGCGACGCGTCGCTGCCCGTTTTCTTCTGATCGCAGCGCAGCTTCGAACATGGCGCTCAATCCGTCGTGCGCCGGGAGCGAGTCCATGAGCGCATCGCGGCGCCAAACGGCAAATGGGCTAGTCATCGCGAGGGCGGAATCGCGCGATATGCGATGGCGCACCCGCATGGCAGTGGAAAGGACAGCCGTGCGAAAGGGTACCTCTGCCCGCCCTGAAGCCACATCGGCCCCTGCTGCAACGGCCTCGATCAGCGGAAGCAGGCCTGACTCGAGGGGGGATTCAGCGGTCAAACACACAGCGACTAGCTCTCCAGAGGCCAACGCGACGCCCTCGCGCAGACACGCCCCGAGTCCCGAGTGCGTGTCCAACCCGAGGACTTTCACCGGGAGGAAGGCCGTCTCGGCCCAATGAAAGAGGAGGCGCGGAGTGCCGTCAGTTGACGCGTCGTCGATGAAGACGATCTCGGGAAATGCAGGGAATATCGTGTGATGAAGCCCGGCGAGCCGGGGCAGGAACCCCGGGAGCCATCCTGTAGCGTTGCGGCACGGTATAAGCAGAGAGACAAGCACGTCGCGTCGATGGTAGCGTCCCCGCATGGCCGAACAGGATCCCGACAAGGCGCTTCTCAACTTCAAGGCGTTGCTCCTTGACGCCCAAGTATTCGGTGTCGAGGGATTCGGTAGGCGTTCGCCCGCGATGCGCGACTCCCCGCCGACGGCGCCTCTTGTGGACTTAGGCGCCGGTGCACCGGCGCCCTCTGACTCCGGAGCGGATTCGCTGAACCGAATCGCCTCGGAGGCCGACGCCTGTCGCAATTGCGCTCTTGGATCTGGGCGAACCAAGTGCGTGCCGGGACTGGGTAACGCGGAACCCGAGTTCGTGTTTGTTGGTGAGGCCCCGGGAGCTGATGAGGACGCCCAGGGAGTGCCGTTCGTCGGAGCTGCGGGCCAGTTGCTGGACCGCATGATCATCGCCATGGGGCTCACGCGCGATTCGGTGTTCATCGCCAACGTTGTGAAGTGCCGCCCGCCGAACAATCGTGAGCCTCAGCACGATGAAGTCGCCGCTTGCATGCCATTCCTCAGTCGGCAAATCGACCTGCTTCGGCCCAAAGTCGTAATCGCTCTTGGCGCGCACGCTGCTCGTGGCCTGCTTGGAACGGCTGACACCGTCGGAAGCCTTCGTGGCCGCGGACACCCCTTGCCGGGTGCGACATGCGTCGTGACCTACCACCCGGCTTACCTGCTGCGTGCCCCGCAAGAGAAATCCAAGGCGTGGGAAGATCTAAAGTTCGCTTTGTCACTCGTTGGAAGAGTTCCGCCGGCACGCGCTTGACGGTTTGAGGCTCTGGCGACTACGATCATCAACGTTCGGCGTTCCCCCAATGTCTGACCAACCTGTCTGGGGCATAGACCTCACTGGATCGTCGCTCCGCGCCGTAAAACTCGTCGTGGATGGGGGACGCCCGTTGCTTGAGGCGTGGGAAGTGGTGGATTTCGCGAACGAAGTCACCGACCCGCACGGGCCACCTCGATTTGAAATGATTCATAGGGTTTTGCGGCGTTTCGCTGCTTCGCACACAATGGACGATTGCATTGTGGCAATGACGGTGCGATCGGAAACCCTGTTTCTTCAAACGACAACGGTGCCGCAGCACCCGGGTGTCGACATCGCGGCTCTCCTCAAGGTGGAGGTAGGTGAACAGGTTCCAGGTGGCCTCGCGGACAGGCACTGGGATCACAGAGTCGAACGTGTCGAATCGAATGGCGATGTAGTCGCGACATTTTTTGCTCTTCCGAAAAGTGTGGTGGATCACGCGATCCATGCCGCACATTCGGCCTCAGTGCCAATTGATCGGGTCGAGCCCTCGGCATTGGCGGTGCTTAACCTTGCCGCATCCGAAGGCCAACTTGCCGAAGGTACGCTCGTAATCGATGTGGACTATGCGTCGTTGACCACGGTGATTGCTCACGAGGGACGTTGGTTAGTTCGCACACTTCCGATGGGAGGCTGCGACTCAGTCGAACTCCTCAAGGGGGCAGGTCTCAAGCCGGCGGCCGCATATGGGCTAGCTTTGACGAGGCAGTCGAAATCGGCCGACGCGATGGCGCTGTTTGCTCGCGTCAACGACACAGTGACTCTCGCCATTGTTGACGAAATCACTCGGATGATTCGTTGCGTGCCCGCTGTTGCATTGAAGCGCGTCGTGCTGCGAAGATCCCATCCGACGGTGCCTCCTTTGGCCGCCGCGCTTACCGAGACTCTGAAGATCCCGGTGGAAGAGCCAGTGGGATTTAAGTCCATCGATGTCAATCCGGATGTGGTGACGGCTGGCCTGCAGGACTTCCACGGCGGACTCGCTCGCGCGGTAGGTGCCGCGTTGCCGGCGCTCAACAAGGCCGCGATGTCTCCTCGTCTTGCGCCCCAGTCGATTCCGCGGCCGGAGACGCGAACACCGGTCGGTTGGCTACTCGCAGGGCTCATCATGGTCGCTGGCGTGGTCGCCGTGTTGCACGATCGCACGACCGCTGCGAGCGCCTCGGAACTCGGCTCGGCGGCGATTGGGCAGGTTGTCCGTGACCTAGGCGATGACACCCTCGACGCGGTGATGGCGAAATTTTCCAATCGGCCAGAGGATGCGCTGTCAGCGCGATTCACTCCCCGACCCAACGCGGTGTCGGCCATTACTGCTCTCGATGCGATCCTCGGAGCCCTAGCCAATCCTCCAGGGGGACGGCCGTCGGGGGATCAAGCTCCGCTTCTGTTTGGCTTCGATATCGGAGTCGCGCCTGGGCTCAAGCCCGGAAGAGGGCGCGTCGTGTTGGCTCTTGTTGCCGTCGAGGCGGAATCGACTCTGGACGCATCGCTTGACAGAGTCGCAGAGTCTTTCAAAGGCAAGGGTGGAATCAGTGGTTTGACTCCAGTCGAGTCATGGACTTCGGGTGCCGTGTCGGACAAACCGGGGGCGGGAGGTGACGCGACTAATCTGCGCGTTCGATTCCGTTGCCGTCGCTACGACCTGACGATGGAGAGCGCGCCATGACGTCACGTATGGCGGTCGCGGGTGCTTTGTTGTGTCTTTGCGCCGTGGGCGCATGGTTTGCTTTCGCGGCGCCTGCGGGCACGCGCGCAAGTCAGGCGTCCTTACAATTCGACGCGTCAATGACGGAACTCGATGCGAGGGTCTCGCGCGCGGCCGGCAAGGAACTCGTCGTTCGTGCGACGGACGCCGTCCAGGCCCGCAGCCTCGTGTGCTCGGCCTACGAGGAAGAACGAGTTAAGGCAGCCGCTTCATTTCTTGGTGACCCCGTTCGGGGCCTCAATTATGAGGGCACGCCTATCTCTGAATGGCGTCGTGTCGCAGCCGTTCTAAGACAGGACGGCAGCCGCATCGCCACCGTTGCGCTCAAGTCCTCGGGCGGGCCCGATGTCCCTGGTTGGCCACTTTTCACTCCCTCTTGGTTCGAACCTTCCGCACCTGATCCCGATCTCGCGACACTTAAAACCGATTTTGAGACTTTGCGCTTGGATATTCGCTTTGCCGAGGACGTTGCCTCGCTTGGTGGACTTGCGTTGGCCCCGACGTCAATCAAGTGGACGCTTGATGTGGCGAATCGATGGAACTCGGCGACAGCAACTCTGCGCGCCGCGATCCCAACGCGTAGCGTCCCTCAAGTTGCCTCGAAGCTCGTTGCGTCAATGCTGGCGGCCGGCGCCGTGGCTGAGATCAGCGGCCTTTCACTCACCCCACCAGACAACCTGCGCAAGGGGTTTGGCATCGACCCTCCGGTTGATGTCACGATCAACATCACCGTCCGCTTCCCGATCGCAGAAGAGGGGGCGCGTTGAACAGTCCATCCTCGGAGCGTCATGACTCTCGTCGACAGCACCATGGGTCGTGGTTTTCGCGAGCCGCTCGGGCCCCGGACATTATCGCCGCGTTGCTGGCTTTTGTTGTGGCGGGCACGCTATGGTGGGTTGCACGGCCGATTCGAAGTGCTGCAGCGATCCAGGAGGCGGTGGTAGAGAAGTCAAATGCGGTCAAACGCGCGGCGCGTCGTGGCGACTACGACACGACTACGCCGGTGGCTCGGGCGGAGAAGGTCGTCGCCGACTTGCGGAGCCTCTCGGTGGTGCCGAACGTCGGACGGCCCCTCCCTGCCGCGTTGACGTATCCTGGGGCATGGCTCGCAACGACGAGGCCCGGGGAGTCGAACTTGGTCCGATTCGGTGCGCCGCTCAGACTCGCGGCCGCAGTCGAACCGGGTGCGATTGTGCTGACATGGGCACCACCGGACTCGACCGTCGCCGTCGCCAAATTTGAGATTCTTCGAGTGCCCGGGATGAAAGGGTCCGAAAATTTGACCGCCGCCGATCCCATCGGGGCTACCGCCGCGGATGTGTTGACCTTCCGAGATGAGCAAGTCGTCCAAGGGGTGACCTACACCTACACGGTCCATGCCACGACACTCGACCCGATTCTGGTGGGTTCTGGCCGCTCTCGCTCGCCCAATTCCGATCCGGTCACCCAGCGAGCGGTGGCAGATTCGAAAATCGAATTGGTCGATGTGGCGGACGGCGCTGTCCAACTTCGCATCAAGAAACAGGCTGGTTCTGAGTGGCGGATTCGGTTGGTTACGCTGAAAGAGGGCGAAGTTATAGGCGGGGTCGACCCTTCCACGGGGCTCGATTGGACGACAAATCGGGTGGTCGGAAAAATATCCGAGGCACTTTCCGAGTCGGAACGACCTCGGGACGAGGTGGTTTTCGATCGGCAAGGCCGGGTTGTGGTGGATGCAGGTATTCCTCGACGAGTTTCGACAATTCGGCGGGATGTTTGGCGAACCATCTCGGTGGTTCTGTCCGGGGGAGGGGCTCCAGACGAGACCCTCACCATGGAAAAACGTTAGCCCGGGTTGCACACCCGGTACCCCTCCCTATAATCCCGGCTCCCATTGGAGAACGGTGGCTTAGGTTCCGTCGCCAGGCGGACCGCAACGCGCGGTCTAGGCAGGGCAGACTTGGCCACCGAACGGATGGAATTTGTAGCGCGTCCCTTTTTGGGCCGCGCGATCGAAACGAGGTGCCATGTCGCGACGCGCGCTTGGGTTCCAACTCCCAGTCTTGTTTGCCGCTACGGCTTTTGTCGTAGTCGGTTGTTCCTCAGACGGTTCGACCACCGAAGCGAATGAGCCGGTTCACTCGATTCCGGCCACCCCGCTCATTTCACCAGGCACGGCTCCCGAGCCGGTGACGTCAGCTCAGCCGTCCATTCAGGACGTGGCGGAGAGACAAAAGGCCATCGACGCCAAACGCGCCGAGGTGTGCAAAGCACACGTCGCGAATGGACGTAAGGCGATGGAGGAAGGCCGCTTCGAAGAAGCCGCTCGCGAGTTCACGCTCGCGACCGAGATCGACCCGTCCAATAAGGACGCACAGGCCGAGCTCGAGAAGGCGAACGCCATCCTCGGCACACCGACGGCCCGCAAGGACCTTGCTGCCGGAGACGCGTGGAAGAATTCCGTGAGTCGCATCGATCAGGCGGTCACCTTGGCCCGCTACCACTTCAACCTCGCGATGAAGTCAAGCGCAGAGGGCAACCACGGTGCGGAGATCGAGAACCTCCAAAAGGCTCTCATCCTCCTCCGTGCAAACCCGGCCGCCGATGCTGACTTCAACGAGAACCAGATCAAAGCGGCTCTCGACAAGGCGAAGGTCGCCAAGGAGGCCGCAGATCGCGCCTCTGCAGCGGATCAGCTTGAGGCCGCGAAGTCGATCGAGCGCCAACGTGCGGACGAAGAGCGCGTACGCGTTCAACGTTCAATCGATGAGCGCCTCAATCTCGCGGAAGACGCTTTCAAGCGCGAGAAGTTCTCAGAATGCCAGCGCCTGTGCGACGAGGCGATCCGCCTCGACTTCGCAAACGAGCGCGCTCGCAAGCTGAAGGAATTTGCTCGCCGTGCGGAACTTGACGTGACTCACGCCGACAACATCGCACGCCACCGTGAACAGTGGCAGCGTTGGATCGAGGAAGTGCAGGACATCCGTGTTCCTCAGAACACCACCGTCATGTACCCGGACCTCGACAAGTGGCGCGCCATCGCCAACAAGGGGCCCATCGAGCTTCAGCCAGACAAGGGTGAAGTTTCGGATGTGGACGCTGAAATCCAGCGCGTCCTCGACACCACGATGCTCAAGAACGTCGATTGGCAGGAGAAGCCGCTCGATGAGGCTCTCAAGTTCATTCGCAATTCGACTGGCAAGAACGTCACGATCGACCGCGCGGTCGACGAGAAGGTTCCTGCGGCGGATCGCAATCTGAACCTCCAGTTCGGCGAGATCTCCGCGGCCGCAGCCCTCAAGCTTGCCGTCGAGAGCCTCAAGCTCCGCTATATGGTGGAGGATGGCCGTATTCGCATCACCACGCCGGAAGAGATGCGCAAGTCGAAGGTGACGAGCTTCTACGAAGTTCGCGATCTTACGGCGAAGCTTGCTTCCTACCCGGGCATCGACATCAACCTCAACCCATCGGGCGCTGGCACGAAGGCTCCGGATGAAGAAGCCGACTCGGGCGAGGACAACAAGGCCATCGAGGCTGATCGCCTCATCGGAATGATCCGCGAGACCGTGGACAAGCCGTCGTGGGATGAAGATCCGACGAACACGATCATCGACAAGAACGGCACGCTTGTCGTCAAGCAGACAGCAGAGAATCAGCAGAAGATTTCTGAACTCCTCGGAAGCTTGCGCAAGAGCACCGGAATCCAGGTCGAAATTGAATCGCGGTTCATCGCGGTCGAGAGCAACTTCCTCCAAGAAGTCGGCGTCGATTGGCGTGGATTGGGCGACAACTCGGGTGGTTCGGGTGTTCCTGGCCAAGGCACGAGCGCCCCGTTCGACGACTTCGGTCAACCCGGAGCGACGACGGTGCTCGGCTCGGACAACACCTCGGGTGCGTTCTACTCGCGAGGCGCGGATGGCGACATCCGAACCCGCTCGGAGAACATCTTCTCGCGCGCTCTTGGCAATCCCGAGACCCTGACTTCGTCTGGCGGATTCTCGCTCCAGGCGACGTACTTAGACAACACCCAACTCGAGGCGATCCTTCGTGCGGTGCAGAAGTACAAGCGCGTAAACACCGTGACGGCGCCGCGCCTCGTCGTGGCGAATACTCAGCGAGCCAACCTCCAGGTGCTCACCGAGATCGCTTACGTCAAGGACTTCGACGTTGAAATCGCTCAAGGATCGGTTGTCGCCGACCCCGTTGTCGATGTCATCAAGGAAGGCGTCATTCTCGACGTTCGCCCGACAGTCTCGAACGACCGTCGGTTCGTGACGCTCGAGCTTCGCCCGACCGTCGCAACGTTGGTGAGGCCAATCCGTTCGAAGACCACATCCCTCGGTTCTGGTTCGACGGTCACGTTCGAACTTCCTGAACTCAAGAAGGAATCGGTCAAGACAACGGTGGTCATGCCTGACGGCGCGACTCTCCTCCTTGGCGGGCTCAAGTACTTCGAAGAGCAGGATCTCGAGTCGGGGATCCCGGTTCTTTCGGATCTTCCGATCCTCTCGTTCCTCTTCTCCCGCAAGGGCCATTACACCGCGATGAAGGACCTCATCATCCTTCTCAAGGTGAAGGTCCTCATTAAGGACGAGCTCGAGCCGGCAATCAACGTCGGCAAGTGAACTAGTCGTTTCGAGAGAAGGCCCGTTCCGCAATGCGGAGCGGGCTTTCTGCATGTTCCGGGTACGATGGTCCCGTGCGTTTCCCGTCGCTCACCCTCGCCTCCCTCAGTGTCCTTGCGTTGCCTGCTTCGCTGAGCGGGCAGGCGTTGACGCGGGACCCTGTCGTCATGGCCCTGAATCTCGCCGCGGTCAACGGCATGCCCGACCTCGCGCGTTCTGTCCTAAGCGGTTCCAACGCCGACACATCGCCGCGAGCGAGGGCGGCGCGAGCCGCGATACGCTGTCGTGAAGCTGTTTTGACGACTCCTATCACCGCGGATGCCGTTGTCGCGGCAACCAAGGAACTGGCGGCCGCGATCGCGAGACTGCCGGAGTCGGATTCGCTTCGATTACGCTTCCTTTTGCCCGAGCTCGCGGAGTCGTGGCGCCGCGCCTGCCTTCTCTGTGTGCCGGGCAGTGCCGAGTCGCGAGAGTACGCGACATCTTCCATGGCCATGTTTGACGAAATTCGCGCGGCACTTGCTGCCAGCGGTCGCGCCCGCGCGGACGGTTTTGGTTCGTGGGCTCGTTCCACTCTTCGCGCCGCCGAAATGCGCCTCGCAGCGGCGCCACTCGCATTCCCGACTGGCGACCGAGATCTCGTCCGCGAGGCTCGCCAGATCTTCGATACTCTCGCTGTCGATGCGGACTCGAATTCGGCCTTGTCGGGCTGGCTTCCGCATGCGGCGCTCGGGTCGGCTCGCGCGTCTCTTAGATTAGGCGATCGTCCCGCAGCGGTCGCGTCAATAGGTGACTTCCACCGCGCAATCGAACGTACTGATGAGGCTGATTCGGCCGTCACTGCGTTGCTCGAGAGCGCGAATGACGTCAATACGGCGCTCGGATTGCCTCAGATGCCCCGTTCCGTTTCCAGCAGACCCTCCGGACCCTCGATCCCGACTCCGCCCATTTCCCCACGTGCGCAGGCTCAGCGCCTTGAGGCCGCGGGTCAACGCCTTGAGGCGGCGACTTTCCTTGAGAAGGCTGCCGAACTCGCCGCAGTTGACGAAGCGGAGCGCGCAAGATTCGACGCGGTGAAGTTACGTGCAGCTCACGCACGGACCCTGCATGGTCGCGAGCGCACCGACCTGTTGATTGACTTGGGACGGCGGGCGCTGTCTATGGTCCGGAGTCGGCCGTTCCCCAACGAGACGATCGAGATGCTCGCGGGGCGCGTCCTCGAACTTCGTTTTGTGGGAGCTGCGGCTTTGTTCGATGCAACGGCGACTGCCGGCAACGACGAAATTCGTAGAGAAGCGCTTGTGGCCCTAGCGGTTATCCCCGAGCAAGGCATAGAAAGGCCGTTGAGACTTGCGGCCTTAGCTCTGCGGGCACGAGTCCACCTTGGCTTGGGGGCGCTGGCAAGCGCTGAGCAAGACATCTCGACATGTGAGCGTCTTGAACCAGGGTCATCCGAGGTTTCGGCATTGCTGCGGGCAGTCGCAGAGCGCGAGGAAGCGGCCGTCGTGACGGCGGCGGACTCGCTTGCTCAGCGGCTTCTTGCGGCGCAAGCATGGAGTCGCTGGCTGGCGCACCCCGGCACGCAGGCCACGCCCGCAGCTGCGGATGCCGTGGCATGGCGATTGTTCGAAGCTCGAGCGTTTGCGCAGGCCTTGGCGATCGACGAGGACTCCCTGACTCGCTTCCCGGGTGCAACCCACGAGCGCTTTAGAGTTCGCATACGGGCTGCGTTTGCGCGCGAGCAACTGGCGCTTGGGTCTGTCCGTGAGGGGAAGGACCCATCGGGGTCATTCAGAGCTGCAGGGGTCCACCTCGACCTGTTAGCTCGCGAGCCTGAAGCTCGCGCTCTATTGGACCGTCGTGACGTTCGGGCGCTACGAGCGCGCCTTCTCGGAGGGCAGGTCGTCGAAAGCCGCGGCGGAATGACGTGGATCGCGGGAGTTGGCCGTGCGAAGGATGCGATCGCAATTTGGGCGAGCCTTCGCAACGACGGGGAAGCGCCTTGGCTCTGGGAGGCGAGATTTCACTTGATCGTCCTTAGCGCATTCGATGATCGAAGCGCGGGGCGTGATCCGTCGGCCGCACGTTCCGCTTTTCGCACCCTCGAAGGCCTCAATCCTGACTTGGGCGGACGGGAAATGGCGATGCGTTTCCGATGGGCCGAGGCCGCGTTCTTACGTTAGCGCCGTATCTGATAGAAAGGACGATATGTCAATTGAATGGGCGTCCGGACCGAATGCCGTTGCTGTCGAATCCGGGGCTTCGGCATCGTCAGCAGATTTGATCATTCACGGCGGTGGCAGGATCGGCTATGTGATCATCGGCTGTTCCATCATCGGGGTGGGTCTGGTCATCGACACGTGGCTCGCGTTTCGCAAGTCGAAACTAATCCCTCCTGATGCAACGGCGGTGATCGAAGAGCGCATAGCTCGGCGCGACTTGGCGGGCGCACGAGAGGCTGCTTCGCAAACAACCGGGATCCTCGGTCCAATGGTCGCCGCAGGCCTCGAACGGCTCCCGGGCGGCTTGTCCGCTGCCGAAGACGCAGCATCGGCTGTCGCTGACGAGTCGGCCATTCGTCTTCAGGGCAAGGTCGGCTGGATTTCGCTGCTCGCGACGACCTGTCCGCTTCTCGGTCTGTACGGCACGGTTTGGGGCATGATGGAAGCGTTCGCCACCATCGAACGCCTCGCCGCCCCGCGCCCGAGCGAGCTGGCCGAGGGCATAAAAATCGCGTTGGTGACGACGTTCCAGGGTCTTTCCGTCGCCATTCCAATGTCGGCTGCCGCGTATTGGCTGCGTGCGCGACTCACAAACGCGCTGCTCGATGCTTCCGCCAAAGCAGCCACTATTCTCGGCCGCGCCGGCGCGGGATCCTAACCATGCCGATGCGACTTCCGCGGGCCATCGTACGTGGCGGTGAGCCGGAAATCGACCTCACTCCGATGATCGACTGCGTGTTTCAGCTTGTGATCTTTTTTGCGTTGGTGAATGAATTTTCGGGATCCGATTTAGCCAAGGTTGCGCTGCCCTTGGCTCCGAAGGCTGTGACCGCCGAGCGTGGATCGGATGACCCTTCAGTCGTGGTCGTGACAATAGTCGATCCATCGGATCCCCCCGCGGGATTCGACGCCAGTCGCCCACCGATCTACATGAGCGGACGGCAGCCATCAAGCATGGCAGTGCTGCGAACGTGGCTTAGAGAAGCGTCGGATCCTATCCGTCACCCGGATGTGAGCAGGCCGCGGGTTGAATCGGCGGGCGGGCTTCGACCTTCCGTCCGAACACTTCGCGTTCGATGCGATCGTCGCCAAGACTTCGCATGGGTTCAGGCCGTAATCGCGATTTGCGGACCCGTTCCGGGGGCAAATCCGGATCGCGAGGCGGCCGAATGCCCAATGTTGATTAAAATAGATGTTTCTGCTCGCCCAGCGGACGAGGCCCTTCCCAAATGAGACCCGGCCGCGCCATAAAGGCGCTCGCCGAGCCCGGGACGGCACTGCCGGTCACCTCGTTGATCGATATCACATTCCTCTTGCTGATTTTCTTTCTACTAACCATGCGGTTCCGCGCCCCAGAAGGTCATCTTGGTGCGCTATTGCCGCCCGAACGCGGTCTTTCGATCAGCGGGCCGGCTATCACCGAAGATTTGGTTATCGCGCTTCGGGTCTCGGCGGACGAACGCCCGAAGGCGGCCAGTGATCGTAGGGTCACCCTGATGAGAGGACGCCCGGCGGAAGCCCTCGGAACACTGCAGGCTGGTGAGAATGAAGCTGCAGCCGAGTGCCGGCCCGCAGCTTTGCTGGACGATCTAATCTCGTGGATCCAGCGCATTCGCCAGCGCGCCCCTGATGTGCGCATTCGATTCGACGTGGATGCGGACACACCTCACGCATGCGCGGTCGCCGTCCTCGACGCTCTTGCGGCGGGCGGCTTTCATGACGTTGCCTTCGGCGGAATGCCGCGAGGTTTTGCCGCATCAGTCCTAGCTGGAAAGGTACCGAAGTGAAATCGTTCGCTTGCTGTCTGTTGCTGATGCTCGCTGCATGCGGGAATGAGTCGAAAACGCTCATCATCTTGGTGAGCTTGGATACGACCCGTGCTGATGCACTCGGAATCGCAGGCGCACGATTGCCCGACGGCAATTCCCCAACGCCCGTCATTGACGCGCTTGCTCGCGATGGGACGTACTACGAAGAGGCCTTTTCCCCCGTGCCGCTGACACTCCCAGCGCATGTCACGATGTTGTCGGGGCTCTATCCCGATCGACACGGTGTCCGAGATAACGACACGTTTAAGCTTCCGGCTGCGGTCAAGCGCACATTCCGCATCGTGCCAGAGATTCTTCGCGGGCAGGGCTACGACACGGCGGCGTTTGTTTCAGCAGAGCCGCTCGAACGCAGGCACGGGCTCGACGCGGGATTTCGCGTTTACGATCAGCCGGATCGCGCTTCCGCACGGGGCGGTGGGCAAGGATTTCGAGAACGTGATGCGCTGATCACAACTGCCCGAGCTATCGAGTGGCTTAAGGGTGGGACCGAACCCCGTCGGTTCTTGTTTCTTCATTTCTTCGAGCCTCATAGGCCGTATGAGCTCCATGAAGGCGGCCCAAAGGTCGCTCCGGGAGAACGCGGGGCCTATATGGGGGAGGTTGCGCACTGCGATCGCGCGATTGGAGAGCTGCTTGCCTCGTTGCCAGACAAAGGGGCGTCTGCCTGGGTCATCGTCACGGGTGATCACGGAGAGGGCCTCGGCGATCGCGGCGAAGCTACTCACGGGTTCCTCTTGCACGACTCGACGCTGCGCGTGCCTCTGGTGATTCGCCCGCCCGTCGGCACACCGAGGACCGTGCCTCGACCAGCGCGTCTCGCCGATCTTGCTCCGACCATCCTCGATGCAGCAAAGGTCGGGTTACCAGCCATGGATGGCAAGAGCCTCATCAGAGAAGTCGAAAGTACTTTTGTCGACAGGGCAGAAACGCTCTACGGTTGGCATCAGTTTCGGTACGCTCGCCTGCGCGCCATTCGTGACTCCGAGTACAAGTTGGTTGAAGGAGGCGGACGCGAGGATCTCACAAAATGGCGGGGTACTTCAACAGCGCAGCCTGATGCGCTGATCGATAGTCCTTTGGTGCGTGACCGACTTCGGGGCGAACTCTTGAGAGCCTTGCTCGCTCCAGGAAGTGAGCGCGGCGAAGAGATGGCATCGGGAGCCGAGTCCTTCGGCCCCTACATCGGAAGCCGTGCTGTGGGGTCGGCGGTTGAACCCACCGAGGATCAGAATCGGTCGTTGCCACGTGTTGCGGATCGTTGGAACACGGTCGAGGATCTCGAAGAGGCGCGCGGAGCGCTTCGCTCAGGGAATGCTCCGAAGGCACTTCGACTGCTTAAGGCCCACGCGGACGAACGTGCGACCAACCCTGCTTTGCTGTTTTGGACAGCCCGGGCTGCACGGGAGTCCGCGGCCGCCGAAGGGTTGACCGTCCAGGAACGTCGCGATTGCCTCATGGAGGCTGATGGTTTTTTTGCAGAATTAGGGGAGAGGTTCCACGATCCGAGAGGAGAGGAATCGCGACTTCTCGTTGCGCGCGACGTTTTTCGTGTTGCCGGGGACCGCGCTGGGTTGAAGGATCTGTCAAAACGGGCAACCGGGCTGATAGCCGTAGGGCGTGGAACGGCCCTAGTTTTCGCGCTTCGGGCGTATGCCCGGTCAGAAAATGGTGACATGGTTGGAGCAGAATCTGACCTCATTGCCGCTCTCGCCATCGATCCGGAAGACCCAAGGATCGTCGAGGATCTAAGGGTCCTTCGGGGGAAAAAGCCACCCCAGACTCCGTCGGCCAAATAGGCCCAAATCGAGAAGTCATAAAAGGACTTCCTAGAACCGGTTGACACCCAAGGCGCGGCTCCCTAACATCCCGTCCTTCGATCCGGATGGAATCGCTCTAAGCCGGGGAGGGCAGCCTGCCAAGGGTTGCTTTAGTCGTGTTAGAGCATCGCATGGCACCAAGCCATCGGAGTCGTCTCATCGTGATGGACCTCGCAAAGCACTCGCGCCTAGTGCGCACGGGCGCAATCGCGCTCACGGCGTTCGTATTCATCTTCCCGGCGTGCTCGACCGGTGACAGTTCCGCCCCCGTGGCGGCAGCTGAACCGTCGACCACCATGACGCCCGCTGCCCCTGCTCCGCAGGACGCTGGCTTCAAAGTCGTGCAGGATGAACGCGCTCTTGCCACCCAAAAGAACGACACGCTTGTCAAGGCGTACCTCGCCAACGCCCGCGCCGCTATGCAGGCGCAGGACTACAAGCGGGCTGAAGAATCAGTCCTTCAGGCTTTGCAGCTTCGGCCGCAAGACCCGGATGGCACCGAGCTCTTCAAGCAAGTCATGGGACTTCAGGGCATCGGCCTTGGTTCCCTCGAAGACACCGTGGCGATGGTGCAAAACCGTCGTCAACTTGCGCGGCAGCAGCAAGTACTCCTCGTGAAGGATGCCTACACCAAGGCCACTCACGCTGAGGCACAAGGTGAACTCGAGTCGGCACGCATCGAACTCGAGCAGGCTCAGCTCATGGTTCGCTACGATGCGTACGAAACAGACTTCGGCGTCCTGAAGGCCGATGTCGACGGACTTCTCGCGGATGTCCGCGCGAAGCTCGATGCCAAGAAGAAGGCGTCCGAAACGGACGATCTTCGCGCGGCATATGACAAGCTCCGCGAGCAGGAAGCCGCACAACGCGCACGTGAAGACGAGACCGTTCGTAACCTCTTGGTTGCATCGGTTGAGTCCTTCCAGCGTGGACAATTCGATAACTGCGAGTCGCAGGCCAACCGCGTTCTCAAGCTTCAGCCGGGCAATACCAAGGCCAAGGAGCTCATCGAGATGGCGCGCCAATCCCGCCACCTCCAATGGAACGACACCAACTACCGCCGTCGTCGTGAAGAGACGGATCGTTGGCTCGTTGAGATCCGCGCCGCCCAAATTCCAGTAACTGATGTGCTCACATGGGCATCGCACGACGAATGGGAACGCATCTCGCGTCGCACCAAGCGCGGAGACTTCGTCGATCGCGCCCTTGAAGCCAATGACTCGGACGCCATTCGCGCCATCCGCGCCAAGCTCGACAACGACACCGTGACTTGGGACTTCGGTGAGGCACCGCAGCCCTTCAAGGAAGTCGTCAAGCTCCTCCGCACCGCCAACGGCATCAATGTCGTGGTCGATCCGGAAGTCGCGAACGAAAAGAACGAAGAACAAGTCACCGTCACCCTGCGTGATTACAAGCTCGGCGGCGCGCTTAAAATCCTCCTTGAGGGAATGAAGCTCGACTTCGCGTTGCGCGACGACGTTCTCTACATCACCACCGCCGAGAAGGCGATGGGCAAGGCGATCCCGCGCGTTTACGAAGTTCGCGATCTCACCCTGAGCTTGCCACACTTCAAAGCGCCTATCCTCACACTGCGCCCGGGTCCGGCTGGCGAAACGGCTCTCAAGGCCGGCGCTGGTGAAGAACTCGAGCGCACGACGGACACGGATCTTTCCCGCCTCGTCGATCTCATTCGCGAGAATGTTGGCGTCGGGACATGGGAAGTCGAAGGCCATTCGATTCAGCCTTCATCCGGCCAGATCGTGATCAGCACGACGCCTCGCATCCACGCGCAAGTCACCAAGTTCTTGGACGACCTCCGCAAATTCAACAAGCTCACGGTTCACGTGGAAGCCCGCTTCCTCAACGTTGACCGTGGATTCCTGTCGGACTTCGGCATCGACTTCCGCGGACTCGGCGGCCAAAACCCAGGGCAGATTGCCAACCTTGATGACGTGACCAATCGACCAGCGGCCATCAACACCAACGGCACCGGGTTCCCAGCGTCGCCAGCCTCGGCTGGACTCGACAATGGTGGGCCAGGAATGCCGGCGGGCGCTAGCCAGTCGCCGTCTTCGGGTTTGTTCTACAACGACGGCACGAACGGTGACTATCGTGGCCGCACCGAAAACATCTTCGATAGCTCGCTCTCGCGAATCATCGGAGCTGAAGGTGGCGCGACCGTTGGTTTCTCGATCTTGGATGACGATCTGAAGATCGGCATGCTCCTCCGTGCGGTCGAGCGAAGCCAAAACATCACCATCGTGAACGCTCCGCGCCTCACGATCTACAACCGGCAGCGCGCGAACTTGTCGATCATCAACCAGATCGCGTACGTGAAGGACTACGACACGGAAGTCGCGCAAACCGCGTTCATCGCCGATCCGCTCATTGACATTGTTCAAGACGGACTGACGCTCGACGTGCGCCCGACGGTTTCGTACGACCGCAAGTACGTGACGATCGACCTCCAGCCGACCGTGGCAACGGTGACCCGTCCGATGCGCACGTTCACCACGGCACTCGGTGGTCTTTCGCAGCCGGTCGAAATCGAGATGCCCGAAGTCAAGGTGCAAAGCGCTGCCTCGACCGTGACGGTGCCGGACAACGGTTGGGTCGTGATCGGCGGACTCCGCCGCGTCAGCACGATCGACCAGCGTTCGGAAACACCGATCCTGTCGCAGATCCCGCTCCTTGGCATGCTCTTCTCGCGCAAGGGCCGCGCGGACGAGATCCAAGACCTCACCATCATCCTCCACGTCAAGATCGTGGACCTCTCGGAAGAGGAGAAGTCGCTCGGAAACTGATCCGAGGGCTCTCTACTGAGTGACGTGGCGAGGGTCCTTCGGGGCCCTCGCTTCTTTTTTGACCCTTCGTCCGCTCGTGAATGGTAGAAAGCAAGGCATGCTTAGGGCGATCTTCTTCGACATCGACGACACACTGTTCTCGACGACGTCATTTGCCGAACGCGCACGTGAGGCGTCCGTCGATGCCATGCTTGGGATGGGAGTTCGGGCGAGCCGCGAAACCGTTTTGGCTGAGCTCAACGAGGTGGTTCGCGAGTTCTCGTCTAATTATGAGCACCATTTCGACAAGCTCCTTTCGCGGCTTCCAGTCGATGCGACGGCAGGGCTCTGCGCGCCGTTGGTCGTCGCAGCGGCAGTCATCGCGTACCACGAGACGAAGTTTCGTGAGCTCGTCGCCTACGACGATGTGACTGAAGTCATGAGGCTCTTGTGGCGTTCTGGGCTCACTCTTGGGGTCATCACGAGTGGCCTGACTGTGAAGCAAGCAGAGAAGATTGTCCGCTTGCGCGTTCATCGATTTATCGATCCCAAGGCCGTCTTTATCTCGGATGCCGTCGGTATCGGCAAGCCTAATCCGAAACTCTACCGTCGCGCCGTGGATCGTCTTGGGCTCGCGCCCGGAGAAGCTATGCACGTCGGTGACCATCCGGTCAATGACGTCGACGGCGCCAATGCGGCGGGTTTGATAAGTGTTTGGAATCGTCGTGAGGGACGACACATTCACGCACAGGGCGTTTCGTCACCGAAGCACGTTATTGACAACTTCTGGGATTTGCTCGACATCGTACGAGATAGTTATGGGGTCGATGTCCCGGAGCCCACGTGAGCGTGGTGAGTTCTCCCGATGGTGGGGGAAAAGTTCGAGCGGAACGACTGAGTTGGCTTGCGCTCGTTTTGATCGCGGTGGTGTCACTGGTGCCTACTTTGCCGCTTCGCAATGCTGCCTATGAGCAGAGTCGAGCGTCCGCCTGGGACTTCCTTTCCGACTCGAAGGTCTCTTGGGAGCGCACATCCGACCTTCTTTTAGAGAGAGGCGGGTCGATTCGACCACTCGGGCAGCTTGGGTATCTCGGAGAGTTCAGTGCTGCGACTGACGATCACTTCGCTGTCCGTCGCACGGCAATTGCATTTCATATGGCCGCGGCAATCGCTATGGCGTGCGGCATGGCAGCCGCCATGCGCTCGCGTCAAATTGGAGTGCTGACGGGTCTTCTATTTGCGATTCACCCAGTTGCGTTGCCGCCTGTTCTTTTCGCGGAGGGCCGCCATCTACACGTGTTGGCGCTCATTACCGCGGCGGGGCTATATGGCGTTGCACGATGGCGTGACCACGGGACGTCCTTCGGGTGCTTTGCTGCATGTGTTGCAGCACTCGCGGCTCCCGCATGTCACCCCGTAGGTGCGTGGGTCGGGCCCCTGCTTATTTTGGTGCATCAGATCGAGGCTCCTCAGGTCTCCGGGTGGAGGACCGCGCATTACGCCATCCTTACCTCGAAGCTTTTGGCGGTGGGCATCGCGATGGTCGTGGTGTTCAGCACCCTTTCGGGGGTCAGTGAATATGTGCCTCATTTGGAGGCCGATGTCTCGTGGGCCGAGCGACTCGGTGCGTTCGGGCGCAGCTTCGTGCACCTGATACTCCCTGCGAATTTTGCACTTCACGAGCGGGTGTCCGACTGCGGGACAGTCAGGGACTTCATTGCGGTGGCGGTCTTAGCGGCAATCGGCGTAGGGTCATTCGCGATTCGACGCAGTCCGGCGACTCGCAACGCGGGGTTTGGCGCGAGCTGGATCGTCCTTTCGTTTATCGCGTTGTTATGCCCTTTTCCTGGGTTCTCTGACGTACGACCTCTGGAAGCCGCTTGGCTCGGAGTACCAGGCTTAGCCATCCTCCTAAGCGCCCTCATGGGCAACGTGGGGGCTCGCGTCGCTCCGTGGTTGATCGGTGCAATCTTTCTCCCGCTGCTATTCCTCTCAATGGACCGAGCGCGGTCGTTCATTCCGTTTCGGAACGCGATCACAGAGTCGGCGAGACTTTTGCCGCGCAGCGCCGTAGCGCAGCTCGATTACGCAGAGTCAATCTGGTCAGATCCTCTGCACCTCCATGACGCCGAACGTAGTCTTGAATCCGCGCTCTCTAATGCGAGGACCGCCGAAACTGAGTTCGACGCGAGGCTCGGTCTAGCGAGGCTCGCCGGTACCCGCGGGCAGCTGGAAGTAATCCAGCGTCATGTGGAACAGTTGGAGTCCCTTGTGGCTTCCGCGGCGATCCGCCTCTCACGCGCGTCTATCGACAGTCATTCGGTCCTCTGTGATTGCGCGCGATTGCTTTTCGCACACGGTGACACGAATCGAGGACGACAAGTGCTTGAGCGCGTCCTTATCGCCGAACCAAGCCACCACGAGGCGCGCATCGACCTTGCCCTTCTCGACGCACGATCGGGCTTGGATGATCTTCGCACCGCACCTCAGAAATCCGAGCGTCGCGAGGAACTCCACGAGCAGATCAACCGCGCGGTCGTCGCGCTGCGTGCGGTATCTGGTGAATCAGGGCAGTCCATCCGTTCGTCGGCGACACCTGCTCTTAGAAAGCAGACCGCACGGGAGCTGAACCTCCGTGCCCGAACCTCATTGGTCGAACTCTTGTTGCGCACCCCGTGGCGCTTAGATGCATTGGTTGAAGCCAATATTGAAGCCGATCAACTCACGCGAGATTTTCCTCGCAGCGCGGACGCGTGGCTGGCTCGGGCCAATGTTGTAGCCACAGTGGATTCAAAGACGGAGGGCGAGTTCATTAAGCGAGCGCTCGAGTGCGACCCCGACAGCGTGAATATCCTCGGCAGCTACTCTTCGTGGCTCCTTTCGATGGGGCGCAACAAGGAGGGCTTAGAGCAATTGGAGCTCGCACTTTCCAAGGAGCCGACGAATGCGCAGGTCAAATTGAGGCTTGCGGATTTTCATATTGCGGTCGCGAGGAAACTGTTGGAGTCCGGGGCGACAGATCGCCTGGCGAAAGCGCGCATCGCGATCGACCGTGCTCGCTCATATGCACCCGATTCTGTTGGCGTGGCGGTGATTCTGGGGAACTGGCACGAGCAGCAATCTGAGTGGAACGCCGCGAGTGAAGCCTTCGCTCGTGCGTTTGAGAGGAACCCGCAAGACATTGAAGCTCGCCTCGGTCACGCGCGCTCGCTTCAGCGTGAGGCGTTGGGTTTGCTCGCGACTCCGAGCAGCAGAGGTGCGGATGCCGTGGCGCGTGCTGGTGCCGTGGCGCGTGCGTATGAACTGCTTCGTGAAGCCACGAGGCTCGCGCCCGACGCCGAGGAACTTGAGTTCGCGCGAAGGCGACTGGCTGCGTACGACCGTGAACAGAAGATCGAGCCATTAGTCGATCTTTCCAGAAGGGCTCGCGCCAAGAAGGACCTCGCTTCCGCCATCGAGTTTGTGTTGCAAGCCGAGAAAATCGGCCCGTTGCTACCGGATGAGCTTGCCCTCTTGGGGCGATGCCGGGCGGAATCCGGTGACATCCGAGGCGCAATTGCCGAGTTCGAGCGTCTCAAGAAAGTCGATGCCAAGAGCCTTCAGGCTGCCAATATGTTGGCGCGGCTTTACGCCCGCGGCGGTGACATCAGTTCGGCTCGCCGTGAGGCAGAGACCTTCATTCGTCTCGTCAAAGGCATGCCGGACGAGGATGGTTTTCTTGCGGCGGAGATCAAGGCCATGGAGTTGATCTTGCGAGCCCCAGAGAGTCGTTGATGTCACTGCTGCGTTTTTTCTACGACCGACCTCTCGCGGAGGGTCCTTGCGTCCTTTCCGTCGAGGAGTCGAGACATGCGGCGTCCGTCTACCGCCTGCGTGTGGGCGACGAGATCACCCTGATCGACGGTCGGGGGGGAGTGGGAAATGGAGTGGTCACAGCGGCTCCGGCCACCGGACTGGTGTGCGACGTCCGGCAGGTCGTCAGGCTTGCTCCACCGCCCGTGTGTGAACTCTGGTGCGCCTTCCCCCGAGCAGGCGGCGCTGACGACGTCGTTCGCCGCGCCATTGAGGTAGGGGCGACCGTGATTCGGCCAGTGCTCGCGGCACGCGGCGTGTGGCGACCGAGCGAGTCCGGTGACAGCAAAACCCATGATCGTTGGAACAAGATTGCCATTGCGGCGATCAAGCAGTGCGGGGCGGCATTTCTCCCACGATGGGAGCCGGTTGTTGCGGTCAGCGCGCTGCCGCCACGCGCGGGCGCTCTGGCGCTCTTTGGGTCGACCCAGACTGGACTTGATCACGCCGCAGAGGTCGTTGCGCGCCACGGAGTCGCAGAAATTGCCATTGCGTTGATCGGGCCCGAAGGCGGGTGGACGCCCGACGAGGAGTCGACCCTGCTTGCTTGGGGTGCGCATCCCGTGTCGCTTGGGCGCAACGTGCTTCGCGTCGAGACGGCCGCGACGGTTCTGACCGCGATTCTGGCGTCACGTCCTAGTCCATAAAAGCCGATTCGCACCAGCGGATTCGGACGGCAGGGGACGCGGCCGAACCGGGCTGGTGCGAATCGCCACGAACCTTCATGGTCCGTGTATGGGTCCTGCGAGCGGCTGACCGTTAACGGTAGCCGTCATAATATCGGCGGCAGTGACGCAGCCTCCCTGGGAGATCACGACCACCCCGGACGCGCCTGCAACTCCGGTTCCGATGACCACGCCGTTTTTCTTCAGCTCGACCACATCGCCAGGGCACACCTTCGCCTCAAGCGTAGTGATGCAGGGGTTGTGTTCTAATGCCATCGACGCGATGCGCGTGTTGCACGGGGGAGGTGGATTGGCCGGGGGATTGCCCGTGAGGGATAGCGCGACGATTTCAGTCACGACGATGGGTGCGGCCGGCGGTGTGAAGACCGCAGCCATGCGGAACTCGGGAACGGTGAATCCCTGTCCCGGAGGCGTTTGGATTGGAAGGACGGCCGTGTGGGTTCCATTCGCTCCAGTCTGCCCCGAGTACAACGCCCCAAACGGCATGTTCTCGATCCGGGTCGTCGTGAAATCCCCGATGAGGTAGTAAACCGTGAATGGAGTCAACGGTGGACCCGTAGTCGTCATCTCCACAGCGAGCCCATTTGGCGACAAGGCAGGCAAAAACAATGTGACATCGAAGTCAGGCGCGGGGACCTGCGCGAAAGCCGACATCGCGATGAGCGCCGAAGCAACCAAGATTCGAATGCGCATGGCAACTCCTCCAGTTGTTGTGCCGACTTTGATGGTCGGCGGTTTCAGGGCCATCAGTCACGGGCATTTACGACTCACACAACTATGAGCCTAGGCTTTTGTCCACAACGAAGCACAACTATTTTCTGGGGAATCAGCGTGCGGAGATCTGGACACATGCCGAACCGCGGCTCCTTTGAGGTCCTCGACGTCCCCAACCCCAACTTTTGCCGAGCCTTGCGAACCATGACGCGCCCGATCATGTCGCGACTCACTCGCAGCGCGGATTCCACTCCCGCCCCGTTTAGGCGTGGAATGTTGTCGTCGCGTACTCAAATGCAGTCTCATCCGCGAGTCGAGAGAAGCCCGAATTCACCCATCGCGGCAAGATGGGACGCTACGAGGTGCTCATGCTTCGGGGGCCCACCTACTTCTGGCCGAACTTTGCTTGGAATTCAGGGACTGTCAGAAGCGGCGCGTCGCCGCGCGCCGCGCCGATTTTTTCTAGAAGCGTCGCAAGCGATTGCTTCATTTTTCCCTGGTCCTTCTCGGCGATCGGACGCGTTTCCTGCTCAAGTCGCGGCACGACGGACTTGGCGGCGGCGCCATACAGAAGTAGTGCACCGCCGGCGCGGTCGAAATCACGGCCCCACTCATTCTCGTTGAGGATCGAGACCGCGAGCCCCATCCCTTCCTTGATCGAGTGTTTCGCAAGCAGATTGAGTCCGGCCATCCGGATGTCGTAGGCGAACATCTGTCCGCTTGGCGGACGGTGAGAGATGACTTCAATAATCTCAGGGAGAAGCGTGGCAACGTCCGCTTTGGTGAGCATTGGAAGCATGGGGCTGACGTAAGAACGGATTCGGCCGTCTTGATTCGTGAGCAACGCGCGGATCGCTGCGTAGAGCGCCGGACGATCGACGTCCTTGATGGACTTTTTCAAAATTGCTTCAGGGCCAGGCTTTCCTGGACCAGTCATGAAGAGCGCTTCGCCGAGCGCGCTCGCGACGCGGCGGCGCGGGTCGAGCGGATCTTGCTTCTGTGTCGCCTGAAGAAGAGGGGGGACCGATTTCATTCGTTCCTCAGGCCCAAGTTCGGAGAGCGCCTGCGCTGCGAGAATACGGAGCCATGGATCCGCATTGTCGAGGAGGCCACGCAGAGCGTCGCCCGCGGGATCCGATTTCTTGCCAAGTTGCGCAAGCGCTTCGGCCGCACCGTACTGGGTCATTCGGTTGGCGCTTGCCAACATTCCCATGAGTTGCGCCGTGAAGTCGCCTTCCTTAGTAGCCAACGCCGCGGCTGAACGCTTGCGCACGGCGGGGGACCATGACGACAGGCCCGCGATCAGGGCATCCACCGTTCGTTGGTTGTACGCGGTCTTCTCGGTCCAATAGCTGAAGTCGCGGCCCGCGGCGATCGTCTCCTTGAGGACTTCGCCCGTGAGCGGCGTGACTACCGATGGCCTGCGCCCCGTGAGGATCGTCTTTTTCAACGGCAGCGCGTAGGCAAGTGCGTAGGCACCGGTGCAGTTCCATTTGTCGTAGGAATCATCGGCGACTTGGGCAGGCGTATGTTGATAGCGCATGTAGCCGTCGAAACCGCGCGCGAGTTCGAGTTCCCAGCCGGCTTCAGCGAAGTAGGCAGCTGCGGCCTCCGGTCCTGCTCGTGCAACCGCAGGCATCGCCCAGAAATGGTTGAAGAAATTGCCTGTGTGGCCGCTTTCGCGTTCGGCGTAGGCAGCGACCGACATGCGCGCGAAGTAAGTTGCCGCTTCCTGGTCGCCGAGCAAGTCGAATAGCACCGCTGCGCTTGCACACTTGCCGTTGTCTTCATGCCATGGCCACGGATCGTGATCTCCGTAGGGTATGGCGCCCTTGTCGACGTACCAGCGGAGGAATGCCGCGCCCTTCTGAATCGCCGTGTCGACGACCCGTCCTTTGACGCCGGCTTCGCGCGCAATCGCCATCGCCAAAGTGAGGACGATGCCGGGTTGATTCATGTTGCCATAGCCACCGAGATCGTTGTTGCCCACCCTCTTGAATGCGTGTCCCCATGTTCCGACGTCGCATTGACCCTCGGCAATGTCTGTGGCAAGTCGTCGGAGTCCGGGCATGACGAGCGGATCCCGCGTCGCAAGCGCGTACTCGGCGAGAAAAAGCGTCTCGTAGGCATACCCCCAGGCGATGTGACCCCCGGGATGCGAGTTAGCTACGGCCCGCGCGTACTCTGCAACGACCGCTGCGTACTCGCGATTGCCGGATGCCAGCAGCGTTAGTGCGTTCAGGTCATTCTCGATCGAGATCGGAGGCTGTTTGCGTCCGCCTTTGAAGGCGGTGTCGACGATCGAACGACATGCCAGATCCAGGATCTTCTTCGACTTCTTGCATTCGTAGGGAGCCGTCGGCTCGAACGAACCGAGCGGTGCCAGTTTGACCACAACGGTTTCCGTCTTCTTTCCGCGTCGACGCATCAAGCGCAAACGACCTTCGTTTTGATGTTTCTCCGCTTCCGTGATCGCATGTACAAGCACCCTGCGCGCGTCGTCTCCGAACTGTGTGCTTCCGATGCCGAGAATCACATCGCCTTTCTCAAGGACCGAATCGGCAGGAGACCCCTGCGCGACCTCGGTTACTAAGATTTGGCGTGCGTTCGTGGTCTGGCCGTTGTGCCCCCAGATCCAGCCGCGCGCGCCAATCGAACCCAGCGTGTAATCAGCTCCCTTCGTCGGCTTCTCACCCTTGGTGAGATCCGGAACCGGCGGGATCTTCCCTTGCGCCGCAGCGGTCGTCGTTGCCAAGAGTATGCCAATGGCTAAGAGTGCGCATGAGACGAGCGTTCTGTGCTGCATAGGTCACCTAGAGTGAAGGACCAACGAGCCGCCACGTGAGGACGATGGGGCACGGACTCCATGATAGCCTCAGCGCGCATCCATGGGGCAGGCGCATCCTGTCGCTGTTGCGAAGGTCGGACTGAATCAAGATCTGGCTAACGCTGTTTCAGGTACGCGTCAGCAATCGCTTCACCGAGCGCAATGATGCCAGCCGTCGTAATCACGATCTTCGACTCCTGCCGAGGGAGATTGAACGCTTTGATGTGAATCACCTTCGTGTCGGCGGCGGCGAGCTTCTCGAAATCGCGCGTTACATCGATGGCGTTGACGCTCTTGTCGTCGGTGGGCGGCTGCTGACTCACAAACCACTTCAGCGAAGGCAACCCAAGATCCTGGCGGCTTTTCGCGATAACCGACGCCAGTCGCTCGGCGGCGTGCTTGCGGTACGAGCCAAAGCTCATGTCGTTTTCGCCGAGGTGGTAGCAAATCCCCGCTAACTCCACGGCGTGTCCGCGATCCGTGATGTCCTTCATGGAGGCCCGGATGAAGTCGATGAATGGCGCGTAGAGGTTGCGCGACTTCGCCTCGCTTCCTTCGGGGGTCCAATCGATGATTTGTGAGCCACTGTGGGTGAACTTGGCGATGGCGAATCCGCCTTGCGTCTTGCGAGCTAGAGCAGCGCCAAAGCTAAGCTCCGGACCGAACGTGTCGTAATAGCCTGCCGGACCAAGCGGCTCCCATCCGTCGGAAACCTTAAAGCCGCCACCAAGGCTATACCTGAAAGCAACATTTGCGTTGTCTCTGCGTAGACCTTCTTTGCCCTTTAAGTCCTTGAGATTCCCAACGAAGGCGCGTTCTCCCTCCATGTTGCGATGCCCGGCGAGCACGAAGAGCTTGACTGCGCTGCTTGGCGCATACGGCCAAGTCTTGAGCGGACGGGCGACCTTCTGGTCCTTGCCGATGGTCCGCAGGTAGGCGTCCGCATAGTTCACACCGTGCTCAAGTTGCCCAAGGGTCCCATAGTGATAGTGCAGGCCAGCGTCGCCACCAATTTCGACACCGACATGTGACGTCGGAATGAACTCCGTGTGTGGGTCGGAGTCAGTAACTTCACGTTGTCCAAGGCTGATGCCGTACATTGCCGTCCGGTTATCCATGCCCCAGACGGTCTTCGTGCACAGCTCGCCGATGTAGAACTTGAGCTTTGGTGTGGCAAGGTCGCTTCGCAAGCGCGCAATGAAATTCTTCAGGTTCTTGCCGTAGTTCGCCAAGTAGTTCTTGTCGAACATATCGTTTTCGCCCTGATGCCACATCACGCCTTCGATGCGGTA